>NZ_JAGGKE010000001.1 GCF_017873555.1 Halorubrum trapanicum
CCAGACCGACACAGGCGTCTCTCCTCCCGATTTTACGCGGGAGCAGAGAGTCTCGGTTCGACTCCGAGAGTCGGCATAAAGGCGGCCAAAGCGGTGGGGCAACACCCGTACCCATTCCGAACACGGAAGTTAAGCCCACCAGCGTATCGTGAAGTACTGGAGTGAGCGATCCTCTGGGAACCACGAGTCGCCGCCTGTCCATTCATACGGGAGACAACTCCCTTACAGCCCACGGACGCTGCGTCCGTGGGCTTTCTTTACGTATTGAAAGCCGCGGCACTCGCGACGCGAACTTCCGAAACCAGCAGCAGCGCTGGCGAGTAATATTGGAATCACGTTGTAGCGCTCGCAGGTACTGACACGTCGGACTTCCGAGTCCTTACCACTTGGCGGCAAGTCCGTGGTCAAACCGTAACGACCGGCTAAGTCGCCGTTTCGTCGATATTCATATCAGTACTGATAACAATATCCATAAGTTTATCAGTTTTGTCGGTGAAGCTAACGTATCATGGTCGGCCCGAAGGACGCCGGAGCCACGGTGCGGCTGGCTTGTGGGGATCCCCCGTCGGTTCGCGATCGGACGGCTTCGGACCGCGTCGTGTCGGTGTTGTTCGGGAGCGACGTCGAAGCCTGGCGAACCGGTTGGGATCGGATGGCTGCGGGACCGCCGAATCGGGAGGCGGTGGTGGACGCGAGCGACGTCGCCCGGAGCGGGACCGCCGCGTCGACGCAAGTCGTACCGAACGGCGGACTCGCATACACGGTACTCGGACGTGCGGCCGGAGGTGAACGGGTTCTTGACGCTGTCGCAGACCATCTCGACGACGCCCCCTCGGGGACGGTCGATCTGCTAATTGACGACCTCGCACCCGTCGCCGAACGAGAGGGGATCGGCTCCGCGATCGCGTTCGCGAACCGACTCTCGGACCGGTTTGAGGGACAAGCGAATCGGATCGCGATTGGGTACTCTTTCGAGGGTCCCGCAGAGTTTGTCTCTCGGATCGGCGCTCGCGTCGGTTCCGTCACCGGCGCCGACGCGGAGACGGTAGCGGCGGTCGAACGGCTCTCACGTGACGATCCCACGACCTTCGGGTACGTCCGTCGCCACTGGGACGAGGCCAAGCGGGGAATCGAGGAGTGCGATCGGAACTACCCTCAGTCGAAGCAGGTTCACGCCGTGCTGGCGGACCCGGAGACGACGCCGCGAACGCTGGGAGCGGCGCTGTCGGGGTTAGTGACGCTCGGTGCGCTCGACACGTGGAGCGAGACCGTGGGACCTACCCGATACGATCTCACCGCGTACCGGCCGAACCGGGCGTGGGCCGTCGGCGTCGCGATCGAGGCGGACGCAGCCGATGACTGAGTCGGGGATCGAACTCGGTCCACTGCGCGGAGATTGTCTCACTCGTCCGCCGTGCCGACGCGTTTGAGGTCGGCTTCTACCACCGTGCCGTCCGGTTCGATCGTCACGCTCCCGAGGGGAGCCGTCTCCCCCGTCTCGTACCGTGCGGCGACGGCCTCCAGAGTCGAGCGTCGGTCGAGTCGCTCCCACACGGTTTCGGCCACGAGCGATTGAAACGCCTCGGGGTCGGTCCATCCTGCGTCGATGTCGGAGGGAACGCCGACGACGACGCGGAGCTCCGTCTCGGCGACGCGGATGCCGACCCCGAACGTGTCCGCACACATGATTCGCCGTTTGCGTCGAGGGGTGAAATCTCCGTCGGCGCGTCCGTCGGACGCCGGGACTTCTCCGTCGACTGCTCGGCCGCCTCTCAAAACCCGTAAGCGCCCGCCGCTCGAACGGCCGCGAGACCCGATGACCTCGAAGCCGGCGGTGTCACCGAAGGGAGGACTGGCGGCCGCGGTCGCCGCCGTGAGCGCGGGCGCGATTCTGGTCCGCTTGAGCGACGCGCCGAGCTCGGTCGCCGCGTTCTACCGGGTGTTGTTCACGACGCTGCCGCTGGCCGGAATCGCCGCGTGGCGGTACCGCGGAGAGTTCGCGCGGATTCGGTCTCGGGACCTCGCGTTCGCGGTTCTGTCCGGAGTCGCACTTGCGGTCCACTTCGCGGCGTGGTTCGAGAGCCTGCGGTGGACGAGCGTCGCCGCGAGCGTGACGCTCGTTCAGGCCCAACCGGTGTTCGTCGCGCTCGGCGCGTGGCTGCTGTTACGCGAGCGCGTCACGCGCCGCATGACTGCGGGTATCGCGGTGGCCGTGGCCGGGATGGCGTCGATGTCGATCGGCGACTTCCTCGGCGGCGTGGCGATCGGTCCCCGTCCGCTGTACGGGAACGCGCTGGCGCTGTCCGGCGCGGTCGCCGCCGCGGGCTACGTGTTGGCCGGGCGTTCGCTTCGCCAACGCATCTCGCTCGTCCCCTACGTCACGGTTGTGTACGGCGTCTGCGTGCTCGTTCTGCTCGGGTTCGTCCTTGCCGCGGGGCACCCACTCACCGGCTATCCACCCCGAGAGTGGCTCCTGTTCGCGGGGCTGGCGGCGGGTCCGGGGCTGCTCGGTCACACCGTCCTCAACTGGGCGCTCGCGCACCTCGAGTCGAGCGTCGTCTCCGTCTCGCTGCTCGGCGAGCCGGTCGGCGCGACGCTGCTCGCGTTCGTGTTGCTGTCGGAGACGCCGACGCCGGCTACCGTTGTCGGCGGCTGCGTCGTCCTTCTGGGTATCTACGTCACGGCGGCCGCTGACCGGGAATAGCGTTTTCAGCGCCGATATTTTGGGATAAACGTTGAAGCCCGCCGACCGGCTGGTGCGAGTATGGATCGGCGAACAGTCGTCGCGTTCGTGGGCGACGACGCGAGCGCCGGTGAACGCGTGTCCTGCGCGGTCGATGCCGTCTGGCAGGGACCGGACGGACCGACGTTTCGCGCGCTCACTCCGGGCGATTTCGACGCGGATCGCGACGGGGAGGACCCCCTGAACGCGACGTGCGGCGTGGTCGTCACCGTCGCGGCTGCGACCGACGACGCGGTGGGGGACCGCCTCGCGATGCTCCCGTCGAACGTCCCGGTGATCGCGCTCGTCGAGGACGCGACGACGGCGACGATTCGCACCCTGTTGTCGGCCGACGTGGACGACGTGGTGGACGCCGACGACCGGGAGTCGAACTCGGACGGCGTCGACGACACCGGCCCGCTCGCCGAGCGTCTCGCGAACCGAGTGGACCCCGACCGCGTCCGGCTCGGGGACGACGACGTCGCCCGCCTCGCGGAAGTGTTGCTCGACGCCGGGACGACGCTGATGAGCACGCGAACCGACGAGGTCGGGACGAAGATCGAGTGGACGATGGAGAACGTCGGCGAACACGCCGAACTCGACCGGATCGTCTGTTACCGAGAGGACGACGGACAGTTCGTGCCCGCGTACAGCTGGTGTCCCGACGGGTTCGAGCCGGCGCCGAGACCGTTCGACGACTTCCCCGACCCGGACCGGCTGTCGACGTTCGGCAACGTCGCGCGCTCGTCCGCCTCCGTCCCGCCTCTCGGCGACGAGGCCGAGACTACGGCCGAGGAACCGCCGGCGACGGTCCACGTCCCGCTCGTCGTGGACTGGGAACTGAGCGGGATCGTCGCGTTCGAGTCCGCCGACCGCCGCGTCTGGACGGACGACGAAGTCGACCTGTACCGCACTCTCGGCGACCTGGTCGCGCACACGATCGCGCGCAACGACCGTCGGGTGGCGCTCCGACGCCAGGCCGAACAGCTCGAACAGTTCAGTGCCGTCGTCTCACACGATCTCAGAAATCCGCTCAACGTGCTCTCGGGGTATCTCTCCCTCTCCGAGGACGAGATATCGCCGGCGCGCTACGACGCTATGAGCGGCGCGGTCGACCGCATGGAGACGCTGATCGACGACCTCCTCATGCTCGCGCGCCGCGGCAAGGCGATCGGTGACACGGAACCCGTTCCGATCGAGGCTATCGCGGAAGACGCCTGGCAGTCGGTTCGCGCGCCCGACGCGACCCTCACGATCGCGGACGAGGTCGGCCGCGTCGAGGCGGACCCGAGTCGTCTTCGGCAGGCGTTCGAGAACCTCTTCCGCAACGCGATCGACCACGGCGGTCGGGACGTCGAAATCGAGATCGGCCCGATCGCCACAGAGGGAGACGGCGGGGGACTGTACGTCGCGGACGACGGTCCCGGGATCCCCGTCGAACTCGTCGACACGGTGTTCGACTCGGGCGTCTCCTCGGCCGACAGCTCCGGGATCGGACTGGCGATCGTCGACCGGATCGTCGAAGCGCACGAGTGGGACATCGAGGCGCGAAACGACGACGGTGCCGTTTTCGAGCTCACATTCGGCGCGGACGCGACGCGGGCCGCGTCGCCGTAGGACGCTCGATCCCGGGGCCGGTCGCTGGCGCTCAGTTCTTCGAGAACCGCTCGACCGTCCGTCGGTGCCGGTCGCGGAACATCCCTTCGAACCCGATCTTCGCCGGCGGGCCGGCGGCGTCGCCGAGCGGTCCGAGCGGCAGCCGATAGGTGACCGTGTCGACGAGCAGGGTCTCGTCGTCGGCGGCGTAGAACGCGTGGGTGTGTTCCCAGCGCCGGAACGGGCCGCCTTCCATCTCGTCGACGAACCGGGCGGAGCGCTCGGGCGGCGTCTCTCCGTCGGGATCGCGCTCGACGATCCGCGAGGTCCACCGCTGTCGCGGGCCGATCCCGAACGGTCTGATCGACATCCCTATCGTCGACCCGGCGACGAGGACGTCGGGATCGGGCGATCCGTCCGGTCCCTCGACGTCGCCGACACGGAGGCGCATCCAGTCGGGGGTGAGCTCTCGCAGTCCGTCGACGGTGGAGTGAAACTCCCACACGTCTTCGATCGGGGCCGGCACCCGAGTCGTCCGCCTGTACGTCGGCATACCTCGGATACGGGTCGGGCGGACAAAAAGCCGTCTTCGGCGGCGGTCCGGGACCGAAACCCGCATGTCCGAGCGCGCCCTGGCCGCAGACGATGGAACGCGGGGCGATCGACGTCGGCGACCTGGCTGGACCGTTCGACCTTCAGGCGACCCTGGAGAGCGGACAGAGCTACCTCTGGAACCGCGCTGACGGCGACGCGTACGCGGAACTCCACGCCAGCGGCGGCGACGCGTGGTACGAGACCGTCGTCGACCCGATCCCCGGCGTGACGGACGAGCGCGCAGCGGTCCGGGTTCGCCAGGAGGGGGGCGTCCACGACGGAACGCTCCACTGGGAGGCGTCGATCGACGCCGAGCCGCTGTTGACGCACTTGCTCCGGCTCGACGACGACCTCGACGCGATCTTAGACGCCACGCCGGATCTCCCCCTACTGGAGCGCGCGTACGACGCCTACGAGGGGATGCGGCTGACCCGCGATCCGGTCTTTCCCTGTCTGATCTCCTTTATTTGCTCGGCGCAGATGCGGGTCGCCCGCATCCACGGCATGCAGCGGCGGCTCCGGGAGACGTACGGCGACGCGGTCGCGCTCGACGACGAGACGTACCGGGCCTTCCCGACGCCCGAGCAGTTGGCCGCGCGCACGGAAGACGAACTCCGCGACCTCTCTTTGGGCTACCGCGCGCCCTACGTCCAGCGCACCGCGGAGATGGTCGCGACCGGCGAGGCCGACCCGCTGGAGGCGGCCGACCTCCCCTACGAGGAGGCCCGCGAGTCGCTCACGCGGTTCGTCGGGGTCGGGGACAAGGTCGCCGACTGCGTGCTGTTGTTCTCGCTCGGGTTCCTCGAAGCGGTGCCGCTGGACACCTGGATCCGCACCACCATCGAGGAGTACTATCCCGACTGCGACCGCGGGAGCTACGCGGCCACCTCCCGCGCGATCCGCGATCGCTTCGGCGACGAGTACGCCGGCTACGCGCAGACGTACGTGTTCTACTACCTCCGCGCCGGCGGCGAGTGATCGGGGGTCCCCGAGAGCCGCCCGCCACGGCTCCCGACTGTCGGCCGCGGCCGAAGTTTGATACTCGTTCGCGTGGTAGCTCCGGTCGTGATGGACTGTCGAGTCGTCGTCGAGGCCGCGGTTCCGGTGTACGACGTGGAAACCGTCGACGAGGCGGTCCGGATCGCCATCTCGAAGACGGGCGAGATGCTCAATCCGGATCTCAACTACGTCGAGATCGATACCGGAACGCGGACGTCGCCGAGCGGCGAGCAGCTCGATCCGGCGTTCGTCGCGGCCGACGAGGCGCTCGTCGCCTTGGAACTCCAGATGGACGTGTTCAACGTCGACCGCGGCGAACACGCCAGCCGCGTCGCGCGCAAGGAGATCGGGAAGCGCCTCCGGAACATCCCGCTGAAGGTGCTCTCGGTCACCGAAATCGATCCGGAGGAGAGCGACCGCACCGACGGACCCGAGACGGCCGAAGGGGAGTCGGCGTCGAGCGACGACGAGCCGGCGACCCGCGACGACGAGGAAAGCGTCGGAAACTGAACGCCGGTCGGAGCGACGTGTCGACCGACCCGGGATCCCGATAACCAGAGAGCGGCCGCTACGCTACGTGGGTGTCGGAGCGGTCGGCGAGGAGCAGTACGCGGTAAGCGTCTCAGTCGGCCGTCGGGGCCAGCGGCTCCGATTCGGACGATTCCATCGGCTCGGTGATTCCCTCTGTCAGCTTGAAAACGGCCGCCTTGTGGTCGGTCTTCGACTTGTGAATCGATGTCGGTTTGACGCCCAGTTCCTCGTAGGCTTCGAGGTCAACATCGTCGTCCCAGAACTCGCACTGTTTTCGTACCTCCGCGAGGAGACCGTGAAGATGGATGAGCTCCTGCTTCTTCATGAGTACCAGTCCTTTGCTACCGGAGGTTTATATTATTATCTTGAGTAACGTTACCATACTGTTCGCGTATTTCGTGAGTAGCGGGGCGGAGAAGTGGTTTCTCGATGAATCATTAAGGATCGTTCACCGATGTTCGTAGCCGTGCGAAACTGATGCTACGGAACCGATGATCGTCGACGACGAACGGCTCGGACTGTGCGGCCCTCGGTCAGTTACTGAAACTGCTTGACTGCCTCGAGATCGCGTTCCGTCCGCATGAACTCGGTCAGGCGCCGCGTCGCGTGACACGCCGAACAGCTGAAGTTGGACCGAAGATCCTGAAGTTCGGCGGGATTGTCCTGCCACTCCTTGCCGCACTCCGGACAGACCAGTCTGACGAACGCGTCCACCATGCCCCCGCCTACAGCGGGCCGCGTTAAAAACGTGGGTGGCGAACCGCCGTACAACAGGTCACTGCCGGTGACGGGTCAGGCGGGGACGTCGCCGCTCGCCTCGAGCAGTTCCTTGTACCGGTTCCGGATGGTGACCTCGCTGACGTCGGCCACGTCGGAAACCTGACTCTGGGTCACCTTCTCGTTCGACAGCAGCGCGGCGGCGTACACGGCCGCGGCCGCGAGTCCCACCGGTGACTTCCCGCTCGTGATCCCCGCGCTCGCGGCGTCGTCGAGCAGTTCCCGGGCCCGTCGCTCGGTCTCGTCCGAGAGATCGAGCCGCGAGACGAACCGCGGGACGTAGCTCGTCGGGTCCGCCGGCTTCACTTCCAGCTTCAGCTCGCGGACGACGTAGCGGTACGTCCGCGTCAGTTCCATCTTCTCCACCCGCGAGACCGCCGTGAACTCGTCGAGGCTCCGAGGGTTTCCCACCTGACGCGCGGCGGCGTACAGCGCCGCGGTCGCGACGCCCTCGATGGAGCGCCCGGGGAGGAGGTCCTCGCTCAGCGCGCGGCGGTAGATGACGCTGGCGGTCTCGCGGACGTTGTCCGGGAGGCCGAGCGCGCTGGCCATGCGGTCGATTTCGCCGAGCGCCTGCTTGAGGTTACGCTCCTTGGAGTCGCGGGTGCGGAACCGCTCGTTCCACGTCCGGAGCCGCTGCATCCGGCGTCGCTGCCGTCCGGAGAGCGACTTGCCGTAGGCGTCTTTGTCCTGCCAGCCGATGTTGGTCGACAGCCCCTTGTCGTGCATCATGTTCGTCGTCGGGGCGCCGACCCGAGACTTGCTGTCGCGCTCGCCGGCGTTGAACGCGCGCCACTCCGGCCCGCGGTCGACCGAGTCCTCCTCGACGACCAGGCCGCAGTCGCTACAGACGGTCTCGCCGTGTTCCGTGTCCGTCGCGAGCCGCCCGCCGCACTCCGGGCAGGTCGTCGTCCGCTCGCTCTCGCGCTCGGTCGTCGTCTCCTCGGCCTCCGCCGTCTCTTCGGCCTCCGTCGACTCCGCTCTCGTCCTCGTTCGCGTGCGCTCGCCGCTGGCGGGCGCGTCGCCCGGGTCCGCGAGTCGCTCTCGTTCCGTGCCGCCGTCGCTGTAGGTGTCTGTCTCTGTCATGGGTTTGCCTCCGACGATCCCTCGACGAAAATACAGCGAGGTCCGCGAATCGCCAGTCTGTTAACGTATAGTTAGTCACCAAGGTATTTAAACTTGTTTATACGCGAACCACACAGAATCGACGCGAAACGCCTCCGAAGGCAGGCTGCGTCGTCAACTGGCCCGAATACGCATCGCCCGTAACCGTCCGGGTTCGGAGAAGAGAGCCGCACGACCGTATATATACTTCACTCTCGCAGGCGTCGAACGCGGAAGGGATCGACGCGTCCGGAGTCTCACCGGTTCCGGCTCACGGGGAACGCCACGCGGTCGGGGTTATCGTTGAACCGCTCTAAGATCCGCTCGTACAGCCGGTTCTTCACGCGCTGGCCGCGCCGCGGGTGCGTGAGGTACCGGACGCGAAGCTCGACCCACGACTCCTCCTGTCGGACGTTGACGCTCGGGCCGTCGTGGACCTCCAGTTCGACCGGCGTCTCCGCGAGCGCCTCGCGGTAGGCGGCGATCCCGTCCGCCATCTCCCGGCCGACCAGATCGGTCGCCTCCTCGATCATCACCGAGCGCGCGAACTCCAGGTCGGTCTCGTAGGCGACCTGGACGGCCACCTCGTTCCAGACGTACGGCGACCCGCCGCCGCCGAAGTTGACGACGTTCGACGAGAGGACGACGCTGTTCGGGACGGTGACCACCCGCCCGGAGGGCTGGTTCGTCGTCACCAGTTCGCCGTTTATCTCCCACAGCGTCGTCACGAGGAAGTCGACGCCGATCACGTCGCCTTTCGCGTCGTCGATCCGGACCCGGTCGCCGACGCCGAATGGCTGCTTGACCGCGATGTACACCCACGCGATCAGCGATAAGAGCGGCTGCTGGAGCGCGAAGGTGATCGCGAACCCGATGACGCCGAGCGAGAAGAGGAGTCCGAGCCAGTTCTCCGTCGCGACCGCGAGCGTCGCCACAGTCCCGACGACGCCGAACGCCAGCCGGAGGAGGTTCCGGACGTTGTGCGCCCGGCGCTTGCTCGCAGAGCGCGTCAGCACGCGGACCGCGAGCAGGTAGCTCCCGTACACCAGCCCCGCGACGGCGACGACGAGAAGCGACCGGCCCACCACCACCGGCGCGGGGTACCCGCCGATCGGCGGCCAGTTCGCGAGCGCGTCGGTCGTCCCGGCGATCGTTCCGGCGATCCCCGCCAACAGCCCGACCGCGAGCGACGCGAGTCCGAGTGGACGTCTCACGCTCGTCGCTCGCGGCCGACCGGCAAAACGGTTGTGCCGTCGCGGACGCGGGAGCCGCTCCCGTCTCCGACCGTCACACGCCGCCCGCGACGCGCGCGAGCGCCCCGGCGAGCACCCCGGTCGCGGCGGCGCAGTCCGCCCAGTCGGTCCACTCGCGGGGGTTGTGCGAGATCCCGTCGCGCGAGGGGGCGAAAAGCAGCGACGCGTCGGTGACGCGCGCGACCCGCATCGCGTCGTGGGCGGCGCCCGAGTGGAGGTCGATCGCCTCGCGGTCGGCCGCGTCGGCGGCGGCGTGGGCGGCCTCGCGGAGCCGGTCGCTCATCGGCGTCGGCGCGACGTCGAACGGGCGCTCGAACGCGGTCTCGACCCCCCGCTCGCGCTCCAGCCGCGCCAGCGAGTCGCGGGCGGCGTCGGCGATCGTCTCCATCGATTCGGTCTCGACGTCGCGAACGTCGACGCCCGCCTCGACGCGCCCGGGCACGACGTTCGTCGCGTTCGGCTCGACCGACAGCGATCCCACGGTGCCGACCGCCGACGGCGACGACGACGCCACGACCTCGTTGGCGGCGGTCTCGACGTCCAGCACGAACTCGCTCGCGGCCGCCAGCGCGTCGGTGCGCTCGCCCATCGCGGTCGCGCCCGCGTGGTTGGCCTCGCCCTCGATCGTCGCCTCGCAGTGGGTGATGCCGGTGATAGTCGTCACGACGCCGGCGGCCGCGCCAGTCGACTCCAGCGTCGTGTCCTGTTCGACGTGGAGTTCGTAGAAGGCGTCCCACGACGCGGGATCCAGCGTCGTCCGCTCACCGTCCGCGTCGGTTGGCGTGACGGCGTCGACCGCGCTCCCCCCGCGGTAGCCGATTCGGTCGAGGGCTTCACCGAGCGTCTCTCCGTCGGGATTCGACAGCGCGAGGGCGTCGTCGAGCGCCAGTTCGCCGGTCGCCACGGTCGAGCCGAGCAGCCCGTTGCCGAACGTTCCACCCTCCTCCTCGGTGAAGCTGACGACGCCGACCGGTCTGTCGGGTTCGAACCCCTCGTCGCGCATCGCGCGCACCGCCTCCAGCGCGGCGTACACCCCGAGCGGGCCGTCGAAAATCCCGCCCTCGGGGACGCTGTCGAGGTGGCTCCCCGAGACGACCGGCGCCGCGTCCGGGTCGGCGCTCGCCGGGGTCCACGTCCCGAGAATATTGCCGACGGCGTCGACGGTGACGTCGAGGCCGGCGTCGCGGAGGCGCTCGACCAGCCGGTCTCTCGCCCGTCGGTTCGCCTCGGTACCGGTCCGGTTCGTTCGCGCGTGCGCGTCAGGGTCGTCCGTCTCGACCCGGCCGAACGCCGCGTTCGCCTCGATGTCCGCGCGGAGCCGGTCTGCGTCGACTGGGAGTCTCATACCGGGACCGGGCGCCGCGGGATCAAAACGGTTCGGTCTCCGGCGGTCGCGTCGGGGTCCGATCGGGCGGGGTCGATCGGGTCGGCATCAACGGGTGGGAACGTCACCGCACCCCGAACACTCTCCGAGCCCGTGAGGTAATCAGGCCGTCACCCGTACGATCCCTCGCCCGTTGATAAACGGCCCTCCACCGCTTTCGTCGACGTGTGCTTCCGCCGGTAGCGGAGCGAAAATCCACGCTCCAGACGTGAGATGGGATCGACTATCTGAGAAACACGCAAGAGTCAACTATTTATTCGCAATCTCATTAGGGAATCTAATGGTAGACGACGGAACCGATCTCCGCTCGGTACTCGCCAAGCGGGACGATATTCTCGCGTCTCTCGCGGAGTCTCCCGCGCGAAAGCCGGAACTCGTCGACGAACTCTCGGTCTCGCGGTCGACGGTCGACCGCGCGATCGGCGAACTGACCGACGTCGACTGCGTCGTCGCGGACGGATCCACCTACAGCGTGACGAAGGCCGGCCATCTCGCGCTCGCCGAGCGAACGGAGTACGTCGCCAGCACCGACGCGATCGGCCGCGCGAGCGGATTACTGAAGCACCTGCCGGCGACGGCCGAGATCCCCCCGGTGTTCTTCAAGGGGGCGACGGTGACGCGATCGGAGCCGCACGCGCCCGATCGGGCGGCCGCGGCGAGCGCCTCGCTGCTCACGGAGGCGACGAGCATGCGGGGACTCGCCCCGACCGTCCTGAAATCGGACGTCTTCACCGTCGACGGCGAGCTCGAACGCGACGATCTGACCGTCGAAATCGTCGCCGAACGGAGCGTGATCGACTCGCTCAGGTCGTTCCCGGCGACGCCGACCGAATCGCTGCTCGGCAGGGAGTCGCTGTCGCTCTACGAGTCCGAGACGAGCCTCCCGTACGCGCTGTGGATCATGGAAACCCCGGAGGGAGACCACGCTGGCATCACCGTTCACGATTCCGGCGGCAGCGTCGCCGGCATGATCATGACGCAGTCGGAACCGGCTCTCAGATGGGCGAACGACCGGTATCGGGAGTACAAGCGGCGGGCGTCGCCCGTCGCCGTCACCCCGGACTGAGCTACGTCGGCTCCCTCGACCCCGTCTCTTCAGAGACGCCCGGTTCGAAACGGTCGGTAGAGAGGGACTGCTTCGTGACTAATGACCGTAATTTAAGAGAATCGGACAAAACGAGTGTACCGTGCCCTCCTCAAAACGCATTGCGGCGGCGTTGGTACTGATCGGTATACTCGGATTGGCGTACTCGGTGCTGACCAGACAGGAGTTAATTGGGGCGTGGGTGACGATTTCAGCGTTCGTCGTCGCGGTACTGGTGTACTACGGCGATGCCGAACGTCATACGCTCGCTCGCGCTACGATCGCTGTCACGGTCGTCTATGGCGTTTTCACGGGCCAGCTTCCGATGGCTGTCATCGCCGCCTGCGTTGTCTACCTCTCCGCGTGGCTCACCGGACCGGACGGTCCGTTCAACGCGCCTGATACGGCGATATTCCCGGCTAAACGAGCGACTACCGAGGAGTCTGAACACACTGATTGACGGCCGTGATCCCTTGTCCTGACCGAAGCCGGGTCCGGACATCTCCCACTGAGATCCCGAGAGAGTCAGCGTTCCGTGGTCGTGTCTAACGGGGACCCTGTTCGACGAGCGACGCCGCGGACGATCCGGAAAACACTTGCCTCCGGCCGTTCTGGAATCGGTCGGCATGTCCCCGTTGCTCCTCTAAGGCGCGGCCGCCGGTATCGTCCTCCTGATCAGCCTCGTGTTCCTCGTCGTCCACCTCGCGCTGATCGTGTGGACGTACTCGGACGCGGAGTCCCGCAGCGACCACCCGCCGATCCTCTGGGCGCTCGTCGTGTTCTTCGCCCCGATCCTCGGGGTGTTGCTGTACCTCATCATCGGCCGGAACTCCTACTAGACCGCCGTCCTTCGCGGTCGTCCGCGAACGACGACTGATACAGACACGGACTCACACCCCTCTGAGCACGCTCGTCGCCCCGACCGTCTCGGCGACGACCCACGCGACGAACAGCCCGTAGGCCGCGAGCAGCGCGTACGACTCGCGCGCGGTGAGCGCGAGGCTCGTCCGGAGCGTCACGAAGAGCAGGACGGTCGCGCCCGTCAACACGCCGAGCATCGGCACCGCCGTCGAGAAGTTGACGGCGACCTCGCCGACGATCAGCACGCCGAGCGGGATCGCGACGAGCAGGTCGAACGTGTTCGACCCGAGGACGTTGCCGAGGCTCGTCGCGCCCCGGTCGGCGCGGGCGGTCCGGACGCTCACCAGCGCGTCCGGCAGGCTCGTCGCGGCCGCGACGACCGTGACGCCGGCGAGGAACTCGGGGATCCCGAAGGTGACGCCGAGCGACTCCACCGACGCGACGAGGCGCTCGACCGTGACGACGATGAGCCCGAGTCCGGCCGCCAGTTTCGCCCACTCGCGGCGGACGTCGACCCCGTCGCGGACCCGGTCCATCGCCGCGTCGTCGACGTCTTGGTACTGGATAAAGAGGTAGAGACCGTACAGCGCGAGGGGGATGACCGCGAGCGACCGGGGCATCGTCCCGACGATCGGCTCCGACGAGACCGGGAAGTAGATGGCCGCGAGCGCGAACGTCACGACCAGCGCCGACACCGCGAGCATGTAGAACTGCGCCTCCTTGTACACGATCGCTCGGTTGGCCTCCAGTTTGCCGTCGCCCCCGAGTCCGGACACCGCGGGGATCACGAGGACGTTGAAGATGGCCGACCCGACCAGCGCGCCCACGCCCATGTCGAAGACGCCGGTGACGGCGGTGACGAGCACGCTCACCAGCTCTGGGAAGCTCGACCCGATCGCGACGACGATCGACCCCTGAACCACCGCCGGCAGGCCGTAGTACCCGGAGAGCGTCTCGGCGGCCTCTTCCAGCCAGCCGCTCCCCAGCCAGATGAACCCGGTCGCGGCGACGATCACCAGGACGTGGACGGTCGGCGTGTCAGGGAGGATCCCGGTCACGGCTCACCGCACGTGTTTCCCGCCCAGCTCCCACAGCCGGTCCGCGATTTCGTCGTCGAGCGCGTCCCGGGTGACGCGCCACTCCCAGTTGCCGTCCAGCGTCCCCGGCTCGTTGAACCGCGCCTCGCTGCCGAGTCCGAGCAGGTCCTGTAGCGTCGTCACGGCGAGGATCGCGTCCGAGGCCCACACCTCGTCGATGATCGCCCACTCGCTCGGCTCGTCGGGGTCCGAGCCGACGTTGTACCGGAAGCAGTCGCGCTGTTCGGGCGGCAGGTCCTCGAAGTAGCCGACCCACGTGTCCGTGTCGTGCGTCGAGGTGTAGCCGACGACGCCCTCGTCGTAGTGCATCGGCTGGTACTCGTTCCCCTCCGCACACCAGTCGGCGTACTGCGGGACGCGCATTCCCGGGAAGCCGAACTCGGCCATCAGCCCGTCCATCGCCGGCGCCTCGAAGCCGAGGTCCTCCGCGATGAAGGGGGCCTCGCCGAGCTCGCGCTCGACCGCCTCGAACAGGTCGCGGCCCGGCCCGTCGCGCCACTCCCCGTCGCCCGGGTCGCCGCCCTCGGCGGGGATCGCCCAGTACTTCGCGAACCCGAGGAAGTGGTCGAGCCGCGCCACGTCGGCGAGCTCGAACAGCCGGCGGAACCGGTCGAGCCACCAGTCGTACCCCGACTCCGCGAGCCGGTCCCAGTCGTACAGCGGATTCCCCCAGCGCTGGCCGGAGTCGCCCGCGTTCGGCGGGACGCCCGCGACCGCGGTCGGGCGGTTCCCCTCGTCGAGCCGGAACGCCTCCGGGCTGGCCCACACGTCCGCGGAGTCGAGCGCGACGTAGATGGGCACGTCGCCGACGATCGACACCCCCTCCTCGGCCGCGACCGCGCGCAGGTCGCGCCACTGGCGGTCGAACGTCCACTGGACGAATTCGCGGAACCGGACCTCGCGGGCGTGCTCGTCGCGCGCCTCGGCCAGCGCCTCGGGGTCGCGCGTCCGCAGCGGCTCGGGCCACTCGGTCCAGACGTCCTCCGGCCGCGCCTCCGAGACCGCCCGGAACAGCGCGTAGTCGGGGAGCCACGGCTCGCGCTCGCGGAACGCGTCTATCGCCGCGCGGTCGTCCTCGGTCGCCCGCTCCTCGAAGCGATCGAAGGCGGTCCGCAACAGCGGGAGCTTGTACTCCCGGACCGCGTCGTAGTCGACGCGGTCGGTCGGGAACTCGGGGACCGGCTCTAGGTCGTCTCGGTCGAGCCAGCCGTCGTCGACGAGTCCCTCGGGGTCGACGAACAGCGGGTTGCCGGCGAACGCCGACGGCGACTGGTACGGCGACTCCCCGGCGACCGAGAGCGTCGGGCCGATCGGACAGATCTGCCAGTGGTCGACGCCGGCGTCGCCGAGGAACGAGAGGAACTCGCGCGCGCCCTCGCCGAGGTCGCCGATCCCGTACGCCCCCGGCAGCGAGGTGACGTGACAGAAGACGCCGTCGGAGCGGTCGAATCGCATACGCCACCCTGCGATCCCCACCGACTCAAGCGTTGCGTCCGCCCGGGTCGCGTCCGAGCGAACCGCACCGCGGTCGGCCGCGGGGAGATCGATCGAGCGGTCGGCCGCTCACTCCGCTTCGACCGGCACCACCGCCACCTCGTCGACGCGGATCCGCTCGGTCCCGTCGCCGTCCTCGACGACGCACCGCTCGCCGGCCACCAGGTCGCGCTCGCCGTGGTCGAGTTCGACCGCGACGCTCGCGTCGGCCGGCGCGAAGTTGAGGACGACGACGAGGTCCTCCTCGCCGTCGCTCCGGCGGAACGCGACCACGTCGTCCGGGTGGACGTCGCCGCTGGCGACGATCGGTTGTTCCGAGAGATCGCCGCTCGCGACGTGGTAGCCGACGCGGTCGAGTTCGCCCGCGGGACCGAGCGCCGGGTGCTCCCGGCGCGTCTCGAGCAGTCGCTCGTAGCGGTCGCGGACCTCTTCTCGCGCGTGGTCCCACGCGATCGCGTCGCGGCGGCCGCGCTGGCCGATCTCCTGGCCGGCATACACCATCGGGACGCCCGGAAGCGTCATGATCGCCGCGCCAGCGGCGGCCGCGGCCGCGTCCCCGCACTCGACGCGGTAGCGCGTCTCGTCGTGGTTCTCGATGTACTGGAGGAACTCCGCGTGGTCGGGGAACCCGATCTCGGCGCGCCCGTCGACCGCGTCGAGGACGGTCGCCGCCGGCTCCGCGCCCCGGCCCACCTGTCGGAGCTGGAAGTACAGCGTCGCGTCGAAGTGGACGTCGAACATCCCCTCGTGGAACCCGGGGATGTACGGGATCGTCTCGTCCATCAGGAGGAACTCCCGGTCGATGTCCTTCACGCGGTCGCGCAGTTCGCGCCAGAACGAGTCGGGGACCGCCCACGCCATGTCGCAGCGGAACCCGTCGACGAGCGGCGCCCACTCGTCGATCACGTCCAGCAGGAACCGGCGTACGTCGAGGTTCGCGTGGTTCAGGTTCGCGATCAGCTCCCAGTCGAAGTAGGTGCCCGGCTCGCCGGACGCCTGCCACTCGTAGCGGTCGCGGAACGGCGAGTCGGGGTTCCGATACGCGTCCCGAAACCACTCGTGGTCGCGCGCGGTGTGGTTGGCGACGAAGTCGAACAGCACGCGCATCCCGTGGTCGTGGGCGGTGTCGACGAGCGCCTCGAAGTCGTCGCGGTCGCCGAGGTCGTCGGCGGTGTCGAAGAAGTCGACGATATTGTAGCCGTGCGGCTTCCCGTCGTGGCCGAGGACCGGCGTGAGCCAGAGCGTGTCGACGCCGAGTTCGGCAATCTGCGGGATCCGCTCGGCGATCGCGTCGAACGCTTCCCCCTCCTCGGCGTCCGCGAAGGTGCGGACGAACACCTCGTAGACGGCGGCCTCCCGGGTCCACTCGGGCGGGTCGTTGAGTCGCCGCGTCTCGAAGTCGGGCGTGTCCGGCGTCAACACGGCCTCGCCGCCGGCGGCCTCGCCGATCGCAGACGCGCCGTCGCCGGCGCGCTCGACCGCGGCCGCGTCGGCGACGCTGACCCGCGGGTTCTCGCCCGGATCCCTCGCGACCGCGACGGCGTGAACCCGAAGTCGGTCCGGCACGGCGTCGAGCGGCACGCGGAGCTCGCGGCCGTCCTCGCCCACGCGCAGCGCGTCTCGGGGATTCGACCGACCGTCGGCGACCGCGGTCTCGACGTCGCGGTCGTCGACGACGAACGTCACCGTCAGGTCGTCGGCGTCGAGCGTCGACTCCGGGTTCGGCGTCGGAACCGCGGTGAACACCGCCTCGCCGGCGCTTTCGCCCGACGGATATTCGGTCGCTTGCCCCGCCGACTCCTCCCCGTCGAACGCGACGCTCGCGTCCACCTGGACCCGCGGGCGACCGACCCCCTCGTGTCGCTCCCGCGCGGCGTAGTCGCTCGGTATCCCGTCCGCGTCGCGGTCGCGTATCGCGGTGCCGCTCCCGCCCGCGACGTCGACGCCCTCGTAGCTCGCGGCGAACGCGCGCACCGTGAGCAGGTGGTCGCCGTCCGGCGCGTCGAGTCCGAGCAGGTAGCGACCCGGCACGTCCGGGGTGAACCCGGTCACGGGGGCGTCGCCGACGGTCGCCTCGCTGTCGGGCGGCGCGTCCGCGACGCGCCACGCGTACGTTGCGTCCGGGTCCGGGTCTCTCGGTGCAAGCTCCGTCCGCTCGCCGGTCGGGAGGAAGCGCGGGGGTCCGGGGTGGTGCATGTGACGGCCATCGACGCCCGGGGCCTTCGGTGTTGCTCTTGTTCCGGTGCCACTCAGGGTAGCGACGCCCGGCACGGACGGTCCCCGCCGCGGTCGTCAAGGCTTTTACTCCGGCAGGCGCAGGGCGCGTATGCGACTGCGTACCGCCCTTACGGAACATGAACGTCGGCGCGGGGAGCGCTACCCGGCGGAACACTCGATGACCGCCGGTGCGTTCACCGGCGATGACGGCCGACTGGTCCACGTCGGGCCGGACGGGACCGTCCACGACTGTTCGTACTCCCTCTCCGGCGTCGGCGGCGCCGACCGGCTCCGGATGGGGATCACCGCCGGGCGCGGCGTCCGCTGGTTCGACGACCTGGAGACGACCCGCCAGCACTACGACGGGGACACGCCCCTCGTCGAGACCGAGTACGACGCCGGCCGCTACACCATCCACCAGTTCGACCTGGTCGTGAGCGACACGCACCTCACCCACGTCGAACTCCGCGGCTCGCCGCCGGCCGACGCCGAGCTGGTCGCCGCCTACGCGTTCTCGCCCGACATGGTCGAGGGCCGCGTCGGCAACATGGTCCACGAGGCCGCCGGTCCCGAAGACGGCGGCGTCGTCGAGGTGTATCACCGCACGGAACACGACTTCCTCACCGCCTCCACCGGTCTCTCGAACGCCCACGGCCAGCGGCTGCGGACGATCCCGGAACTGCTCGGCGAGGGCGAGGACGGCTTCCCGCACCGCGGCGAGATCGACCGCCGCGAGGACTCCCGGCTCACCCCGGACGTCGTCGTCCGCGCGCCCTTCGAGCGCGACGGGCGGACCGAGCGAGTCACCCTCGCCGGCCGGGCCGTCGTCGACCGTCGGGAGGCCCGCGACACCGGCGACGACGCGAAGGACGCGCTCACCGACGGGGCCGACCGCCAGCGCCGCATCGAGGCGGTGTCGAACATCGCCACCGCCTACCTCGACGCCGACGACCTCCGCGAGGCCGCGGACGGCCGCGGGCCGAACGTCCCCGAGGACGCCCCGCGTCGGTCGGTGATCGCGAGCGACCTCCGCGCGCTCGACCTGCTCACCGCGGAGTCCGGCGCCCGGATCGCCGCGCCCGAGTTCGACCCGTTCTACTCCACCTCCGGCGGCTACGGCTACACGTGGTTCCGCGACGAGGCGACGGTGTCGACCGCGCTGCTCGGCGCGAGCGAGGAGCTCGACCTCGACGCCGACGAGGAGCTGCTCGCGGCCGCGAGCTTCTTCTGTCGCACGCAGGACGCCGACGGCTCGTGGCCCCACCGGGTGTGGGCCGACTCCGGGAAGGTCGCGCCCGGCTGGGCGAACGCCCGCATCGAGGGAGCGAACGGAACGCCCGGCCCGAACGACCAGCTCGACCAGCCCGCGACGGTCGTCGCCTTCTTGGCGACGCTGCGCCGCGAGGCGGACCTCCCGGCCGAGTGGCGCGACCGGATCGACGAGACGATCGCCGACGCCGTCGGCTTCCTCCTCGAGACGACCGAGGACGACGGGCTGCCCCGCCGCTGTCAGAACTGCTGGGAGAACGCGCTCGGCCGGTTCACCCACACCGGCGCCGAGTACCTGCGGGCGTTCGCCGCGGTGGCGCGCGCGCCGGTCGGCGAGGAGCTCCGGGCCGACGCCGCGGACGCCGCGGACGCGGCGCTGTCCGGTCTCGACGCCCGCTGGAACCCCGAGACGGAGCGGTTCCTCCAGCGCGCGAGCGAGGAGAGCCAAGACGCCCGCGCCGACGCCAGCACCTTCGCGCTCGCGACCGCCGCCGCGGAGTACGCCGCCCTACTCGACGACGAGTCCGCGGCGGCCGGCGGTAGCGACGCGCCCGCCGACGACTCCGCGCCCGCCGACGACTCCGCGCCCGCCGACGACTCCGCGGCTACTGACGGCTCGGGCGCCGGGTCGATAGAGTCCGTCGAGGCGAGCGAGTTCGACCGGTTCCTCGACCGCGTCAACACCCACGTCCGGCGGTCGATCGACGCCCTCCGGCGCGAGACCGCCTCGGTGGAGGGACTCGTCAGGTTCACCGGCGACGACTGGCGCACGGCCGAGCAGGGCGCCGCGAAGGTGTGGTCGATCGCGACGCTGTGGGGCGCGAGCGCGGCGGCGACGCTCGCGGGCGTCGTCGAGGAGCGCGGCGGCGCCTCCGGGCCGCTGTTCGCCGACGCCCGCGAGCTGTACGCGCTCTGTGAACCCGACGGTCCGTTCGTCAACGAGGCGGGACTGTTCGCGGAGCAGGCGTTCGACGACGGCGATCTCGACAGCGCGACCCCCATCGCGTGGTCGCACGCGCTCCGGATCGACGCGACGGTGACGCTCGCGAGCCACGGCGAACTCCCGGTCCCGCACGACCGCGAGACGGGTCCCGAGGCGGCGCCCCACTGGACCACCGGTCGGAAGTTCGGCGTCGGCACGCCCGCGGACTACGAGAGCGACGAGCCGGTGCCGGTGTGGTTCACGCTCACCGAGGGTGCGCTCACCGAGGCGCGGTTCCCCCGGATCGACGTGATGAACGTCCGGACGTTCGACTTCCTCGTCGCCGACCCCGACTCCGAGTACGCCGTCCGGACGTTCGACGAGACCGACCACGTCGCGACGACGGAGACGGTCGAGCGGACGACGGAGCCGGCGGCCGACGACGCGCTCGCGTACGTCCAGACGATCCGCGAGACGGGCGACGGCCACGGCCACAGCTGGACGCTCAGAGTCGAATACGCGGTCGACACCGACGGGACCGCGATCCTCGCCGACGTCCGGTTCGAGGGGAGCCGCGAGTACGACGTGTACGCGCTCGCCGACGCGACGGTCGCCAACGTCGGCACGAACGACCGCGCCGAGCGCGTCGACGGCGACGCGGGGGCGCACCTGCTCGCGCGCAAGGACGAGCCCGACCGCGACGCGGGCAAGCTCGTCGACGACGAGGGCGAGCCGTTCGACCCCGCGCTCGCGCTGGCGAGCGGCGACGGGTTCGACTGGGCGAGCGCGCTCGCGGCCGGGAGCGAGGCGGCGGACGCGCTGTTCGGCGACGGCGAGCGCGGCGCGGAGTCCGACGAGGCGGTCGGCAACGTCGTCCTCGCCGGTCTCGTCGGCAGCGGCGAGGCGGTCGCGGACACGGTCGCGCTCGGCTTCGCCGAGGCGTCGGACACCGCGGCCGCGCTCGGCGAGGCCGAGGGGGCGCTCGCCCGCGGGTTCGACGACGCCGTGGACGCGTACGCCGAGACCTGGCGCGCGTGGCTCGCTGACCGCGAGCTTCCGGACTCGGTCGCGGGCGACCCCGACCTCGCGGCGCAGTACCGCTTCGCGCTGATGACGCTGGCGGCCGTCGAGGACAAGGCCCACGACGGCGCGGGGATCGCAAGCCCCTCGGTGCCGTGGGGCGAGACCGAGTACGCCGCGGAGGACCGCGGCTACGGCTACAACTTCGTCTGGTCGCGGGACCTCTACCAGGTGTTCACGGCGCTGATCGAGATGGACGAGCTGGAGCGCGGCGCCGACGCCCTCGCGTACCTGTACAACACCCAGCAGGACGACGACGGGTTCCTCCCGCAGAACACCTACATCGACGGGCGGACCCGGTGGGGCGGCGAGCAGATGGACAACATCGGGTTCCCCTCGGTGATGGCGTGGCAGCTGTACGAGCGCGGCGTGACGCTCGCCGACGCGGGCTACACCTACGAGCAGGTGAGCCGCTCGCTCGATTATATCGCCGAACACGGTCCCGAGACCGCACAGGAGCGCTGGGAAGAGGAGGCCGGCTACTCGCCGTCGAGCATCGCGGCGGAGATCGCGGGCCTGGTCTCCGGCGCGGCGCTCGCGCTCGCGGAGGCCGACCGCCGCGACGGAGCCGAGTCCGGGAGCGACGCCGCGGCGTCGCCCGGCTCGCTCCGCGCCGACGCGCTCGCGTGGCTGGCGCTCGCGGACGACTGGACCGCGCGCGTCGAGGACTGGTGCGCGACCGCGACCGGCACCGACCGCCACAGGGAGACCCCGTACTACCTCCGGATCACGGCCGACGGCGACCCCGAGGCGGGGCGCCCCCGAACCATCGCCAACGACGGGCCGACGTACGACGAGCGGGAGATCGTCGACGGCGGCTTCCTCGAACTCGTCCGGCTGGGGATCAAGCCTGCCGACGACCCGGTCGTCCGCAACTCAGTCTCCGTCGTCGACGACTCGATCCGCGTGGACACGCCCCACGGCGCCGCCTGGTACCGCTACGTCGGCGACGCGTACGGCGAGATCGCGGTCGGCGACCCGGGCGCGCCGTGGGCCGGAACCGGCGACGGCCGCGGGCGCCTCTGGCCCATCTTCACCGGCGAGCGCGGCGAGTACGAGCTGCGCGCCCGCGCCGACGGTCCCGACGCCTTCGGCGGCACCGACGACGAGAAGCTCGACCCCGAGGCGCTGTTGGAGACGATGGCCGGCTTCGGCAACTCCGGACGCATGCTCCCCGAGCAGGTGTGGGACCGCGAACACCCGACGAAGTACGGCTGGGAGTTCGGCGAGGGAACCGGGGGGGCGACCCCCCTCGCGTGGTCGATGGCCGGCTTCGTCCGGCTGGCGCACGGCGTCGACGCGGGCGAGCCGGTCGAGACGCCGACCGTCGTCCGCGAGCGTTACGTCGAGCGCGGCCGCCCCGCCGGTCCCGACCTGACGGCCACAGCCGAGTTCGTCGAGGACTCCGTCGTCGTCGCCGGCGAGACGGACGCCGAGTGCGTCGCGGTCCACACGCGGAAAATCTCCCGTCTCGTGACGCTCGACGACGACGGCGCGTTCGAGGTCGACCTCGACGCGGCGACCGACGCGGACACCGTCGTGGTCGCGGCCGCGACCGACGAGGAATTCGAGACCGCCGGCACCGCGGTCGAGCGAATCCGGCTGTAGCCGCGGGCGAACCGCTTTCCCCGCCGGTCCCGCCATCCGAGCGCAACCAGCGTCACCCGAGCGCGACCACGTCGACCGCGCGGGAGTCGCCGTCGCCGTCGATCTCGACCGACGAGCCGATGCTCCTCCGAACGCGCTCGCGCCAGTCCTCGACGGCCTCCGCGTGTCGCTCCCGCCGGGCTTCGAGGTCGGTATCCGGGTGTTCGGCGGCGGTGTCGTCCGGCTCGGGGTACGGCGGTACGTCCGCGACGAGGTCCCGAGGATCGATGTGAAGCGGGGCGGGCGCGTCGTCGGCGCTCCTGGCGTCCCTCTCGTCGGTCCCGTCCCCGCCCGCGTCGAGCGCGTGAAGTCGAGCGCGCATCCGTCCGGAGAAGGGCGGCGTCGCGCGGAGGACGACCTCTCGGTCGCTCCGGAGCGCGGCTTCGAGGGCGTTCGCCACGTCCTCGCGGTGGACCGCGATCGACCGGATCCGGCCGGGTCCGGGGTCGCTGCCGGGCTCCTCCTCAGTCATCGTTCGCCGTCCACTCGGCGTCCGAGAGCGTGCGCTGGACCGCCTCCTCGCCGACCGCGCCGGCGAGGTGCTCGAAGCCCGCGCGGACGCCGCGGTCGCTCGCGTTCGCGACCAGCCGCGAGACGATGAACTCCGGCGTCGACTTCCCGACCGTCTCGAACCGCGGCTGGTAGTCGACGCGGAGGTCGAGGTCGCTCGTCAGCCCCTCCGCGAAGATGCCGTCGATGCGTGCGGCGTCGGGCAGCGGACTCAGGTCCTCCGCGAGGTGGGTGACGTAGACGCCGAGCGCGCCGCGGTCGACGGTGAGCGTCACCAGCCCGTTCAGCAGGTCGGCGGCGCGGCCCGGCTCCGTGATCGCCTCGAACTCGTCGACGAGCATGAGCGTGCGGCCGTCCGCGACCAGCGGCGGGACGACCGACTTCAGCGTCGACTCCAGCACGCCGGCGTTGAAGGAGGCGTGCCGGCGGTGGAAGACGATCCGGTCGAACGTCCCGACCTCGGCCGCGTCGGCGGGCACGGGCAGCCCCATCGACGCGAGCAGCGCGACCGCACAGAGGGTCTCCAAGAGCGTCGTCTTCCCGCCGGAGTTCGCCCCGGTGAGGACGCTCACGCGGTCGCCCGTCGGCGGCGCGTCCGCGCTCGCGACGCCCGCGTCGTCCGCGAGCGAGTGGGATCCGACGCCGTAGGAGACTGGCTGGACCTCGCCGTCGAGGAACGGGTTCCGCGCCCCGCGCACGGCGATCCCGTCGTCGACGAGCGTCGGTCGGACGTGGCCGTTCTCGGCCGCGAACCGGCCGAGCGACAGCAGGAACGCGGCGTCGGAGACCGCCGTCGCGGCGCGGGCGACGGTGGTGTCCCCGTCGTCGCTCTCCGCCTCATCGCCGTCGTCGCTCGCGTCCGCCGCGGACTCGTCTCCCAGCCGCTCGCGGATGTCGGCCGCCACGGCAGCCTCCCGCTCCTCGACCGCCGATTCGAGTTCGACGACGAGGTCCCGGAGCGTCCCGGAGACGAAGTCGGCCGCGTCGAGCGCCTCGTCGGGCGCCGCCGACCGGACCGTCGCGGGCTCGACGCCGGTCTCGCGGGCGACGTGGTCGATCGTCGCCGCCTCCAGCGCCTCGAAGTCGCGGAGGCTCCCGTCGCGGACCGATTCGAGCACGTCGAACGCGGAGTCCGCGAGGTCGCGCGCGGCCGACAGCTGATCGCGAAGTCGGTCCAGTTCCGCGTCGGCACCGCTCGCGATCTCGATGTCGTCGCCGTCGAGTCCCCCGGCGGGGTCGATCGACCCCCGCACGTCGGCGAGGGCGTCGGCCGCGTCTCGAAGGCGGTCGCCGTCGAGCGCGCCGACGTCGGCGAACGGACCGTCCGTCAGCCTCGCCTCGCGGAGCGCGACAGCGGTCTCGACCGCGGCCAGGTCCGACCCCTCGGCCTCGTCGTACGCCGCGAAGGCGTCCGCGACGGCCCCGCGCTCGGCGTCGTCGAGACCGGCCCACGCGTCGCGGGCGGCGACGACGCGATCGAGCCGCGACTCGACGGCGTCGCGGTCGAGCAGCGGGGTCAACACCCGGATGCGGTCGGCGGCGTGCGCGGTGAGCGCCTCGCCCGCCGCGAGCGCGAGGAGGTCGTCGTACACCGAGCGCGCGTCGCCCGTCGCGAGCACGTCCATCCCGGCCTCGCCGTTCGCCCGGCGGAGGATGCGAGTCGCGCGGCCGCGGTGGAGTCCGGCGTCGACGAGCGCGCGGACATCGGCCGATTCGATCGCCTCGACCGCCCGCTCGGTCCCGAGCGCCTCGGTGAGCCGCTCGCTCGTCTTCGGGCCGATCCCCCAGTAGTCCTCCAGTCGCATACGCCGTGGTGTCGCCCCGGCGTCTTGGCGCTTTCGTCGCCCGCGCCGGCGACTCGCAATCGCCTTGGTGGCGTCTGTCCCTCTTTCACGACAGCACTCATCCCGATTCGGCCCGTACGCGTCGACATGGCCACGGAGATCACGGACGGCGTCTGGCGGTTCGACTGCCGAGGTGTCAACGCGTACCTCGTCTCCGACGACGTGCCGACCCTCGTCGACGCCGGCACGCCGTGGGACGAGGAGACTATCCGGCGCGGGCTCGACGAGGCCGGCGTCGAGGTCCCGGCGATCGGTCGGATCCTCCTCACCCACTACGACCTCGACCACGTCGGGACCCTGGCGGCGCTGGCGCCCGAACTCGACGCGTCGGTCCGCGCGTACGGCTTCGACGCGGAACTGCTCCGCGGGACGCGGTCGCCGCCGCTCCGGAACCACAAGGGGTTGATCCAACGGCTCGGGGGACTCCTCACGGACTTCCCCGACCTCGACGTGGTCGGGGTCCGCGACGGCGAGACGCTGGGATCGTTCACCGCGTATCACACGCCCGGCCACACGCCGGGCCACGTCGCGTACGTCAGCGAGGAGCTGGGCGTCGGACTGCTCGGCGACCTCGTCTCGGAATCGGACGGCGAGCTAGAGCCGTCCGGCTGGCTGATAAGCTACGACACGGACGCGGTCGCGACGAGCGTCCGCGGCCTCGCGGCGCGCGCGCCGCCCTACGAGGTCGCCTGCGTCGGACACGGTGAGCCGCTCGCGGCCGGGGGTAGCGAGGCGCTGCGTCGGTTGGCTGCGACGCTTTGAACGGATCGAACGGGGGCGCCCGATCTCAGCGCGACTGCCGGTAGATCAGGTTACGCTGGATGTCGTTGGCGCCCTCGTAGATCACGGGGATCCGCACGTCGCGGTAGACGCGGGCGATTCTGCGGTCCGTGAGGATCGAGCGACCGCCGTGGAGCTTCATCCCCTGCTCGGCGCAGTCGGTGGCGACCTCGGTCGACTTCGTCTTCGCCAGAGCCGCCCAGTAACCCGCGTTCTCGTTGTTCGCGACCTTCTCGCAGGCGCGCCAGTTGAGCGCGCGGGCCGACTCGAACCCGATCCGCATGTCCGAGATGGTGTGTTGGACCGCTTGGAACTCGTCGATGGTGCGGCCGAACGCCTCGCGCTCGTCGATGAACGCCTCCGCCTCCTCGATGGCCGCGGCCGCGAGGCCGAGCCCGTGGCCGCCGACGACGACGCGGCCGTGGTTGAAGAAGTCCGCGAGTACGTAGAAGCCGCCGCCCTCGCTGCCGACGACGTTCTCCTCCGGGACGAAGCAGTCCTCGAAGACGATGTGGCCCTGCTTCGACGCGCGCATCCCCATCTTCTCGGGGATGTGTTCGGCCTCGTAGCCGTCCGAGTCCGTCTCGACGATGAACAGCGTGTAGTTCGAGTACCGGTCGTCGCTCTCGCCGGTCTTCGCGTAGACGGTGAGCCAGTCGGCCTCGACCGCGTTGCCGACCCAGTACTTCTCGCCGGTGATCTCGTAGCCCCCCTCGACCTTCTCCGCCTTCGTCGTCATCCCCGCCAGGTCCGAGCCGGTCTGCGGCTCCGAGACCGCGAGCCCCGAGATCTGGTCGTTCTCGGCGACCGGGCGGAGGTACTCCTCCTTCTGTTCGTCGGTGCCGTACTGCTCGACCATCTCCGCGCCGAAGCTGGCGAGTTGAAGCGTGAGCGCGATGCCGGCGTCCGCGCGGTAGAACTCCTCCGCGATCGCGAGCGTCTGCGCGAGGTCGTACCCCTTCCCGCCGTACTCCTCGCCGATGTCCTGGGCGACGAGTCCGGCGTCCATCCCTGCTTCGAGCACCTCCCACGGGTACTCGCCCGACTCGTAATACGCCTCGGCGTTCGGGGCGATGTACTCGTCGGCGAACTCGCGGGCCTCCTGTTTGACGTCTCGCGCGCGCTCCGGCACGACGCTGTCGTCGAGCAGTTCCATGTCCGCACTGAGACCCCCGCGGACAAAACGTTCGTGGAACAACGAACAACTCCGGGCGTGTTTACGGCTCGTCGTTTTCGGCGTCGCCTCCGGCACTGCTCGCCCCGCCGACTCCGTCAGGCTCGTCGTCGCCGACGTCGGGGTCCGGCCCGTCGTCTCCCTCGGCTGACCCGTCAAAGTCGTCGATTTCGGCGGTGTCGTCGTCGGGTTCGGCGGTGTCGTTGCCGACGTCGACCGGTCCGTCCGCGACCTCGTCGGCATCGGCGATCTCGACTTCGTCGGCGACGGCGGTCGCGGTCTCGTCGTCGCCCGACGCCGCCGGTTCCGATTCCTCCAGCGGCTCGGTCGGGTCGGCGGGCTCGAACCCCGCCGTTTCGAGGTCCGCATCGGCGCTCTCGCGGGGGTCGACGCCGCGCTCGCGGAGGACGGCGCGCGTCGCCTCCCTGTCGACCGTCCCCGAGACGGTCCGTGGCAGTTCCTCGGCGTACGCGACGGTTTTCGGGATCTTGAACCCCGTCAGTCGCTCGCGGGCGAAGGCGACGAACGCCCCCTCGTCGATGGGCGCGGGACCGATGCGGTCGGCTCCGGCAGCCGGCTCCGCGATTTCGTCGTCGTTCGGTTCCCCCTCGGTCGTCTCGGAGCCGTCCGGCTCGGAGATGATTTCCGGGGAAGCGTCTTCCGGGGAAGCGTCCCCGGGGGGCGCGTCGTCGCCGGCGGGATCGGCGGCGACCGACGGGAGCCGGTCGCCGACGGCGAGGAGCGCCGCGACCCGCTCGCCCCACACGTCGTCGTCGAGACCGACCACCGCCACGTCGTCGACCTCCCCGTACTCGCGGAGCACGTCCGCGACCTCTCCGGGTTCGACGTTCTCGCCGCCGGTGATGATCCGGTCGTCGACGCGGTTGAGCACGTGGAGGTACCCCGACTCGTCGAACCGTCCGACGTCGCCGGTGTGGAGTCCGTACGGTCCGAAGTCGGAGCGGTCGAGGGCCGCGGGGTCGATCCCGTTCACGTCGACCGCGTCGGACGCGGGGAGGTCGCGCTCGTCAGCCCCATCGGGAGCGGGAGCGTCCCCGTCTTCGGCGAGGTATCCCGGCGTGATCGTCGGTCCGCTGACGGCGATTTCACCGGTCTCGCCCGGCCCGACCGGGTCGCCGCCGTCGCCGACGACCGTCACGTCGGTGCCGAAGAGCGGTCGGCCGACCGTCCCGATCCGGTCTCTGGTCTGTCGCGGCGTCGCGGTCGTGATCTGCGAGGCGGCCTCCGTCATCCCGTAGGTCGGATACACGGGGATCGAGTAGTCCCGACACCGCTCCAACAGCTCCGCCGGCGCCGGCGCGCCGCCCAGCAGGACGACGCGGAGCGAGTCCGACAGCGTCCCGCGGCGGTCGAGCATCCGCTTGAGCATCGTCGGGACGAGCGAGACGCCGGTCACGTCGTAGGCGTCGATGTCGTCGGCGGTGCCGCCCGCGTCGAACCCCTCGCGCAACACGAGCGTCGTCCCGTACAGCACCGACCGGTACACCGGTGCCAGCCCGCCCATGTGGTGGAGCGACAGCGACACGAGCCACCGGTCGTCGGACTCGACGCCCAGCCGGAACGCGGAGGCGACCGCCGAACTGTACAGGTTGCCCGCGGTCAGCGGCACGGGCTTGGGTTCGCCGGTCGTCCCGGAGGTGAACAGCACGCAGAGCGGGTCCGCGAACGACCACTCCGAGGGATCGATCGACGCCGGGTCGACGTCGTGGATCCCGGTCACGTCCGCGCTCGTCGCATCGTCGACGGAGTACACGGGAACCCCCTCGATCCGAGACGCGGCGTCGGTCGCGGTCGACTCGGTCGGCTCCGCGCAGACGACGGCGTCGAGGTCGGTCCGGTCGATCCGCGCGGCGATTTCCCGCGAGGTCAGCTCCTCGCCGAGCGGGACGAACGTCGCCCCGATCCGCATCGCCGCGTGAACGAGTCCGACGGTGCCGACGTAGGGCGGCGTGAGCACGCCGATCCGGTCGCCCTCGCCCAGCCCGTGGGCGACGAGCCGCCCCGCGGTCTCGGAGACGAGGCGGTCGAGGTCGGTGTAGCTCCACGCCTCGCCGTCCTCGGCGCGGATGAGCGCGGTGTCGTCGGGCGACGAAACGACGCGGTGTGACAGCCAGTCCCGCATCGCTGTCACCCGCGTTCACCGGAGGTGATGCGGCTACTCATCCGTTGGCTGTCGGACGGTCAACACCGGCACGTCCGAGGTGCGGACGACGCGCTCCGTGACGCTCCCCAGCAGGTAGCGGTCGAGTCCCTTTCGACCGTGGGTGCCCATCACGACGACGTCGATGCCGTGTTCGTCGACGTAGTCGTGGATCGACTGGTAGGCGGTCCCGGACACAACGGTGGTGACACACTCGACGCCGGCGGCGGCGGCGGCGTCCGCCACGCGTCTCGTCGCCTCCTCGCCCTCGGATTCGAGCGCGTCGACGACGACCTCCGCCCCGGCCTCCAGACTGGAGTACGCCCCGCCGTCGACGACGTACAGCGCGTGAAGGCGGGCGCCGTACCGGTCGGCGAGGTCGATCGCGTGTTCGATCGCGGCGTCCGACGCCGGACTTCCGTCCGTCGGAACGAGGATCTCTGAGTACATCTCTCTCGGTGAGTACAGCGGGTATCGATTAAAAACCCGATCCAACTACTCGGGACGCGAGCACGCGGCGAGGTGGGCGCCCCGGGCGAGGCCAGAACGCGAGCCGGTCTCCGTCGTCGAACCGCCCTACCTGAAGCCCATCGCTTCGATCTGCTCTTGGTACCGGTTCCGGATGGTGACCTCGGTGACCTGCGCCACGTCGGCGACCTCGCGCTGGGTCTTCTTCTCGTTACACAGCAGCGAGGCGGCGTAGATGGCGGCCGCCGCGAAGCCCGTCGGCGACTTCCCGGAGAGGAGTCCCTGCTCGGCGGAGACGTCGATGATCTCGGTCGCCTTCGACTGGACCTCCTCGGAGAGCTGGAGCGAGGACGCGAACCGGGGGACGAACTGCTTCGGGTCGACCGGCTTCAGCTCCAGGCCCAGCTCCTGAGAGATGTACCGGTACGTCCGCCCGATCTCCTTCTGTGGCACCCGCGAGACGTCCGCGACCTCGTCGAGGCTGCGAGGGATCCCCTCCTGCCGGCAGGCGGCGTACAGCGCGGCGGTGGAGACGCCCTCGATGGAGCGCCCGCGGATCAGGTCCTCGTTGAGCGCGCGGCGATAGATCACCGACGCCACTTCGCGTACCGAGCGCGGGACGCCGAGCGCGCTCGCCATGCGGTCGATCTCCGAGAGCGCGAACTGGAGGTTGCGCTCGCCCGCGTCCTTCGTCCGAATCCGCTCCTGCCACTTGCGCAGGCGGTGCATCTGCGACCGCTTCTCCGAGGAGAGCGACCGCCCGTAGGCGTCCTTGTCCTTCCAGTCGATCGTCGTCGTCAGCCCCTTGTCGTGCATCGTCTCCGTGATCGGGGCGCCGACGCGCGACTTCGACTGCCGCTCGTTGTGGTTGAACGCCCGCCACTCCGGCCCGCGGTCGATGTTCCGCTCGTCCAAGACGAGCCCGCAGTCCTCACAGACGAGCTCTTGGTCTGCGTCGGTGACGATGTTCTCCGAGTCACACTCCGGACAGGAGACCGTCGATTCGTCCGTTTCCTGCTCCGTGTCTCGCTCCTGTTGCCGTTGGCGGCTCGGACGTTCCATTAAAAGGTTTCTGGTCAGTCGCACATTTAACTCTTGTCCACCCCGTTAACGACCCTGATGGATCTGCGATCGTTTGGAACTGCCTTCTCCACCGGGTACAGCGCTCGTAACGCCGGAACGAGTAATTCGGTGCCGGTCCGGCGATAGGTTCGACACCCCGCCATTGCCGCCGCCGCGACGCACGAAACGTGACCGCGAGTCGGGGTCGGAATCTGTCGGTTCGGGTTCTCGGGATCGACCGCGGCGCACTCACCCGACGGTCGTGGGAATCACGGATCCCGCGCGCCCCGATGTCGTCCTCTCACTGAGTATTACTATGAAACATCTATAAAGACTTTTGTATAACCTACACCAATGGGTGCGTATGAGCACTACCTCGTCTCCCGGCATCGAACGCACGCTCCGCGGCTGTCGCCCCGCCGACGTCGACCCGGTCGTCATCGACGCGTCCGACCTCGACAGTACCGCGCCCGAACACCTCCGCGACCTCAAGCAGGGACTGGCGGCCCGCGGCTACCAGCCCGCCGCGGTCGCGACCGAGGCGGAGTTCGACGCCGAAAGCACGCTCGAACGCCAGCGCGAGGTCGACCGGCTCCGGGGACTCGTCCGCGCCGCCTCGTTCCTCGGCGCCGGCCGCATCGAGGTCGGCGTCGACGAGGCGGCGTGCGAGGCGGTCCGCACGGCGCTCGCGGCGCTCGCCGAGCGCGCCGACCGCGAGGGCGTCGAGTTCGTTCGCGTCGAGGGCGACGGCGCCGCCTGACCGATGGCGACGAAGCGGTCGCTCGCGACGAAACTCGGCGTCGTCGCCGGCTTCGAGCGCCCCGACGCCGCCCTCGAACAGTACCCGACGCCGCCCGAACTGGCCGCCCACGTCGTCCACCTCGCGGACCTCCACGGCGACGTCGACGGCCGGACCGTGGTCGATCTGGGCGCCGGGACGGGGATGCTCGCGCTGGCCGCCGCGCTGCGCGGTCCCGCCCGCGTCGTCGGTCTCGAACTCGACGGGGACGCGCTCGCGACCGCCCGGGCGAACGAACGCCGCGTCGCCGCCAGCGCGCCGGTCCACTGGGTCCGCGGCGACGCCACGCGCCCGCCGCTCGCCGTCGCGGAGCCGGTGACCGTCGTGATGAACCCGCCGTTCGGCGCACAGGACGGGAACCGGAACGCCGATCGGGAGTTCCTCGCGGTCGCGAGCGAGCTCGCCGACGTCTCCTACTCGGTCCACAACGGCGGCAGTCAGGAGTTCGTCGAGGCGTTCGCCGCCGACGAGGGCGGCGAGGTGACCCACGCGTTCGCGGCCGAGTTCCGGATCGAGGCGCAGTTCGACCACCACGCCGACGACGCGCGCGACATCGAGACCGAAGTGTACCGGATCGAGTGGTCCTGAGAACCGCCCTGGCCCCTCCGGCGTCGGGACGACCGACCGCGCTACTGCCGTCCTTCGTACGTTTCCCGCTGCGCGATCCGCACCCGCGTCTCCCCCCGGACCGCGAACACCGCGTCGCTCCGCTGAACGAACGTGACTCCCCGCAGCGTCACCGACTCGTTCGCCGCCGGAAGCGGCGCGCTCGCGTTCCCGACGGGACCCGTGACCCGCAGTTCGAACCCGCCTCGCGTCGCCGCGACGGTGACGTTGCGGCCGTCGATCCGCGGTTCGGCCCGCGCCGGCTCGCTCGTGAACAGCGTCCGTCTGGTCTCGTTTCGGACCGCGTCGACCCGGTAGGTCGAGCCGTCGTTCGCGGCGACCCAGCCGACGCGCTGGACCCAGACGGTCTCGCGCCAGCCCGTGCCGCCCACGTCGACCGCGCGGTACCCCCAGAACGCGAGGTTCCCCTTCGAGACCGCGGTCGTCCATATCTCGCGGTCGGGGTCGCTGACGATCACTCCCGACGTGTTGACCGACGTCGAGCGACCGAACGCCTCCACGTCGACGACGCCTACGAGCTGGTTTTCGACGTTCTCGGCGTAGGTCACCTGATACCCCTCCACCTCGACCGGTTCGCCGGGGAGGTCGCCGTCGTCGACGGTGACGAGGTTCGGGACGACGCCCGGTCCCGCGACGACCGCCAGCGCCGCGACGAGAAGGAGGAGACCGACCGCCGCCGGCGTCGCGGATCGGATTCCCGCTCGTAGCGTCTCCGGATCCGGGGTCGCCCGCGCCGGCCACAGGGGATCGTCACGCGCGACGGCGGCGACGGCGACGATCGCAGCGAGGAGGCCGAGCAGCCCGACCCCGACCGCGCGGTACAGCTCGTACTGCTCGTTGCCGAGGTACCAGTACACCGCCCACAGCCGACGCGAGGCCCCGAACAGGAGCAGGGCGCCGAAGACGACGAGCGCGGACCGTTCGGTCGCGTCCGCGTCGGAGTCGCTTTCGGTCGCGTCCGCGGCGGAGCCGTCGCCGCTCGCGGCCGCGGTCGGATGGAACCGCCACCTACCGGCGGTCGCGTCCCCGTCGCTCTCGATCCCGGACCGCCCGCGACTCGTCTCGTCCCGTTTGCGAGCGCGGCGGCGCAGGAGGAGGACCGCGATCAGCGCGCCGCCGATGAGTCCGAGCGCGTGCCCCTGGATCGCGATGTTCGCCCAACTCGGCGCGCCGTACGAGGGGGACGCCTCCGCGAACGCCACCGGGACTCGGACGGCGTCGTAGAGGACGCCGACGAGCGTCGTCCCCGCCATGGCGACGACCGCGGCGATGGGACGCGACACGAGCGCGAACCCCCAGTACGCGAACACGACGACGGAGAAGCCGATCACCGGTCCCAGCGCGAACAGCGCGGACACGAGACCGAACGCGACCGCGGCGCCGGGGACGATCAGGAACGCCCGGACGTACGGGTTCGATCCCGGCGACTCGACGGCGGAAATCCGGCTCGGCAGGCGCCGGATCCGTCCGGAAAGACGCCGCGCTCGGCTCGGGAGCCGCCGCAGTCGAGCCGGAACTCCCCGCAGCCGACCCGGGAATCGCCTGAGCCGGACACCGAGGCGGTCGCCGTCGTCGACGTCGCGTCCGTCGGGAAAGTGGCCGTACGCGTACTCGGCGAGCCCGCCGGCGACGAGCGCGGACAGGAGGTTCCCGGTGATGTGACCGCGACTCGAATGCGCGAAGCTGGACCAGAGGAGTCCCTCCGGGTAGAAGTACGACCACGACCGGAACGGGATCACGACCGGTCGGTTCGGGTCGTCGATCCCCGACTGGACGAACAGGTACACCGCGATCACGCCCGCGATCACGACGAGCGTCCCCCACGGGACGCCGAGGAGAAGCCGCGAGCGGAGCGCCCGCGTCCACTCCCCGGCCGGGCGGTCGATGAGGTACACCGCGACGAGCGCGACGGCGACGCCCGCGGCCCCCGCGGCGAGGTGGACGGCGTCCGACGTCAGCGCCTCCGCGACCATGTCACGACGGAGGGGACCGCGCGTACATCAATTCGGGGGGTCGAGCGCGGTCCGCCGGTGGGGCCGGTACCCCGATCAGATCTTGTTCTCGGCGTCGTCGGCCAGCTCCTCCATCCGCTTGCCGACGCGGCCGGCGGGCGAGAACTCGTCTTCGCTCATCGCGTTCGCCAAGGCGTTGCCGAGGACGAACACGGCGTGTTTGTGTTCGCTCTTCGATTTGTGAACGTGCGAGGGGTCCACGTCGAGCTCGTCGTACGGGTCGAAAAGCGATCCGTCTACCGTCTCCTGTGCGCGGAAGTGCTCCATGATCGTCACCATCTGTTCGTGGAGTTCGAGCAGCTCGTCTTTGTGCATACCCTCGGATACGGTCTGTAGGCCCTTTAAGCGTTGTTGAGGCCGGGACGCACGGTTTAGCCCGTTCGGCGCCCTCCGACGGAAAAAGTGTCGCCGGTGGCGGTCAGAAGACGTACTCGTCTTCGTGGCCCATCATCCCCTCGTCCTCGAACCCGCTGGAGTCGTCGTCCTCCCGCGGGCCGCTCGTCTTGTACGCCTTGATGCCCGTCGAGAGCAGCTCCTCGACCGCCTCCTCCCGGTTGAGGAACTCCCCCTCCTCGACCATCTGGGCGATCTGCATCTCCAGATGCTCCGGCACCGTTATCTTCACTCGTGGCATTTGCTGTCCGGGTCTTGTAGCATGGCACATATAAAAGTGGCGTCGAAGATGTGTGTATCTGAAAACTAAACGCTGATATCAAAAACCCTATTTTCTACCAATAAAATATACTTTTCAATATCTCGAACGCGGCCGCTCCCCATCGCTTGTGAGCGACGCTCGCGCGCGGTCTCGCATCCGAGAGCGACATTAATACGTCGGTCCGGGTCGTACCGCACTCTATGACCGCATCTCGTGTCGATTCCGTCGAGGACCTCACGGACCTCTACCGCGAGTACGGCGACGACCGGCTCCCGCCGGGCCAGCGCGAGACCGACGGCTTCCCCGTTCTCTCGAAGAGCGGGACGCCGTCTTGGGACCCGGAGACGTTCGAACTCGACGTGTGGGGCGCCGTCGAGGAGCCGCTCGCCTTCTCGCTCGAGGAGTTCCGCGCCCTCCCGGCAGTCACCCAGCGACAGGACTTCCACTGCGTGACGGGATGGAGCAAGTTCGACTGCGAGTTCACGGGCGTCGCGTTCGCGGACCTGGCCGAGCGTGCGGACGTCCGCGACGACGCCGAACACGTCATGTTCCACGCGCTCGACGGCTACGCGACCGACCTCCCGCTCGACGAGTGCGCGAAGCCGGGCGTCCAGCTCGCGTACGGCTACGACGGCGACGACCTCCCGGCCGACCACGGCGGACCGGTTCGCGTCGTCACGCCGCACAAGTACGCGTACAAGGGCGCGAAGTGGATCTCCGGCGTCGAGTTCCTCACGGAGAAGGAGCTGGGTTACTGGGAGAAGCGGGGGTACAGCGACACGGCGAATCCCTGGAACGAGGAGCGCTACAGCTGACGACCGAGACCGTTGCCGGTCGGGCCGTCTCTCGGTCCTTCGACCCTCTCTCGCCGCTCGATTTCCCCCGTCTCCTCCGCCCCGATAGTCAGGATAAAGAGTCCCCGTCCCCGACGGGCATCGCATGGAACAGGCGCGCTCGCGGTCGTCGCCGCCGCTGGTCAGCCGGACCACAGCAGTCGACGAGCCGGCGTTCGCGGCGGCGTTCGACGCGCTCCCGTCTCCGCGTACGACCTGGAGCGCGCCCGACGACGCGCTGGTGCTCGGCGGCGGCGCGGCCGCGACGCTGACCGCCTCCGGAAGCGACCGGTTCGCGTCGGTCCGCGAGGCGGCGACGGAGCTGTTCGAAGCCGGCGACGTCCACGCCGGCACCGAGGCGGCTCGCCCCCGCGTGTTCGGCGGCTTCTCCTTCCACGAGGGCGCCTGCGACGGCGACCCGTGGAAGCCGTTTCCGGAGGCGCGGTTCGTGCTGCCGCGGGTCCAACTGACAATCGCGGACAACGGCGCGTGGCTCACCGTCAACGCGGTCGGCGCCGACGCCGACGTCGACGCCGTCGAGGACCGGTTAGCGCGCGAGGTCGACCGGTTCGCGGCGCTCGACGGGAGCGCCGCCGCGGAGGCGTCCGCCGCTCTCGACCCGCGACCGTCCCGGCCGGGAATCCGCGAGAGCCGCCGGACGACGAGCCGCGAGGCGTGGCGCGAGAGCGTCGGCGCCGCGGTCGACCGGATCCGCGACGGCGACCTTCGGAAGGTGGTGCTGGCGCAGGCGCTGGAGACCGACCTCGCCGGCGACTTCCCGCGCGCGGCGACCCTCGAACGCCTCGCCGAGAAGTACCCCGACTGCCACCGCTACTGGTTCGAGCCGGCCGCCGGGGAGAGCGCCTTCTTCGGCGCCACGCCCGAGCGCCTGGTCTCGCTGCGGGGCCGGACGGTCGAGACCGACGCGCTCGCCGGCACGACCGGGCGCGGCGAGACCCCCGCGGAAGACGAGTGGCTCGCACAGGAACTCCTCGACGACGAGAAAAACGTCCACGAGCACGAACTCGTCGCGGAGACGGTCCGCGACCAGCTGGAGCCGTTCGCGGCCTCGGTCTCCGCCGGCGAACGCCGCGTCCGCCGGCTCGCGACCGTCCAACACCTCCACACCCCGATCACAGCCGAACTCGACGCGGACCGCCACGTCCTCGATCTGGTCGAGGCGCTCCACCCCACTCCCGCGGTCGGCGGGCTGCCGCCGGACCGCGCGCTGGCGACGATCCGCGAGACGGAGCCGTTCGACCGCGGCTGGTACGCCGCCCCGGTCGGCTGGATCGACGCCGCGGGCAACGGCGCGTTCGCGGTCGCGATCCGCTCCGCCGTCGCGAGCCGCCGTCGCGCCACGCTGTTCGCGGGCGTCGGTATCGTCTCCGACTCCGACCCCGACCGCGAGTGGGACGAGGTCCAGCTGAAGTACCGGCCGATACTGGACGAACTGGAGGGCGACGCCGCGGACGCGGACGACTCGCCCGAGCGGTAGTGTAACCGTCCGGCGGCGCTCGCGTCTACTGGAACATCTTCAGCGGCTCGGCCTGCGAGCTCTCCTCGGTCGCCCGTCGCATCTGCTCTGCGAGCTGCTGTTTCGCGTCTCGGATCTCGGTCGCCTGCTCGACGAGTCCCTCGGTCGGGGTGTCGATGCCGGCTATCGGGTCGATTCCGTCGGCGATGAGCACGCGCGCCGCCTCGGGGTCGGGGAACTGCGGGTCGGACTCGACGACCAGCCCGACCGCGTCGCGGTCGTCTTCCAGCGCGGCCGCCAGCATCGCGCCCGTCGGCCCGGAGACGAGTCCGGACTCGGGCGGCTCTGACACCTCGGCGCGCCCCAGCGCCCCGCCGCCGTCGCCGGTCGCGATCCCGTACAGCTCCGGTGGCGCCTCGTCCTTCTCGCGGCCGAGCCCCGACAGGAACACCGGGAACAGGTCGACCTCGTCGAACCACGAGCCGAGACACGCCGCCACCTCTGTCGCCGCACTCGGGTTCACGGGCACGTCGCTGCGGAGCGCGACGAGGTCGTTCTCGGGGTCCGCGTACAGCCGCACCGGCGTCGTCGCGGCCGTCTCGGACTCCAGGTAGACGGCCACCGGCGGGAGTCCGTCGCAGTGGACGTTCGCGTAGTGGGTCATCCCGTGAGCGTCGATCAGGTGATCGGTCGCTATCTTCCCGACGAGACCGACGCCCGGGAACCCCTCCACCAGCGTCGGCTCGTCCAGCGAGACGTCGTCGTCGAGGACGGAGATGCGTGCCATGCGCGCCCCTACGCCCGGGGCGGACCTAAAGGTGCGGCGCGGCGCGACGACGCGCGAGTCCCGAAACCGTCTAACGGCCCGGCGCGAAAGGGAGGCCATGAATCCGCTCGACCGATACGAGTCGCTCGTCGACGACGTCGACGCGTTCCGGGCGGCGTGCGACCGCCCGCTCCCCTCGGTCGTGCGCACGAACCGGATCGCGGCGACGCCGGCCCGCGTCCGCGAGGCGTTCGACGAGGCGGGGGTGGCGTACGAGCCGGTCGACTGGCACGACGGTCTCTTTCGGCTCCCCGACGGGAACCCCGGCGGCAACTGGCCGTACGTCCACGGTTGGACCCACGGGCAGGAGGAGGTGTCCGTGCTGCCGGCGCTCGCGCTCGACCCGCAGCCGGGCGAGCGCGTCTGGGACGCCTGCGCGGCTCCCGGCAGCAAGACGACCCAGATCGCGGACGCGATGGACGACGAGGGGACGGTCGTCGCCAACGACAACAACCTCGGGCGCCTCTCCGCGCTCCGCCACAACGCCGAGCGCCTCGGGATCACGAACTCCATCGTCACGAACCAGGACGCCCGCAACTTCTCGACGAAGCCGCTGGCGTTCGACGAGTTCGACCGCGCGCTGGTCGACGCCCCCTGCTCGTGTGAGGGCACCTGCCGGAAGAACCCGGACGTGCTCGACCAGTGGACGCTCGACCACGTTCACGCGGTCGCGGGGATCCAGAAGGGGGTCTTGGCCCGCGCCGTTCAGGCGACCCGCCCCGGCGGCGTCGTCGTCTACTCCACGTGTACGTTCGCGCCCGAGGAGAACGAGGCCGTCCTCGATCACGTCCTCGCGAGCGAGGACTGCGAGCTGGTCGAGTTCGACCTGCCGCTCGAAACCGACCCCGGCGTCACCGAGTGGGACGGCGAGACGTACGACGAGTCCGTGACGCGCACGAAGCGGGTCTACCCGCACCGCAACGACACGGGCGGGTTCTTCTGCGCGAAGCTGCGTGTCGGCGGAGAGAGCGACGAGAGCGGTGACGCGGTCGACCGCGAGGTGGCCGCATGAGCGACGACGCCAGGAGCGCGGAGGTCGACGCCCCCACCAACGACGGTCAGCAGTTCGATCGGTTGCCGGCGACGCCCGCCGATCGGGAGGTGGAGGGCCGGGCGAGCCGCGAGGAGGTCCTCGACTGGTGGGAGGAACGGTTCGAAATCGGGAGGGAGGTCTTCGCGGAGTACTCCTTCTGGGAGAAGGGCGCCGGGAAGGTCTGGATCTTCAACGGCGAGGCGACCGACCCCAGCGAGGTGGAGGCGGTCGGGATGACGTTCCTCCGGACGCGACAGGAACACTGGAAGCCGACCGGGCGGGCGGTCTCGCGGTTCGGCGCGCGCGCGACGAAGAACGTGATCGAACTGGATCCGGAGCAGGCGGCCACCTTCGCCGCGGGCGACGATCAGGACATCCCCGAGTGGGACGGCGACTGGGGATACCTGATCGCGACCCACGAGGTCGCCGGTGAAAGCGTGCCGATCGGCGTGGGGCTGTATTTATACGACGAACTGCGCTCCGTGGTTCCGAAGGGAAGCCGGGCGGACCTGCCGGTCGTGGAGTGAGGGATCGAGGTGGTGAGTCGTTTTGTTGTTTATAAACCGCTACCGCCGTGGTGAACGCTTCCAAGGCCCCAGCCGCTCGCTTATAAACGATTGACTATGTGACGGCGGTGAACACTTCCAAAGCCCCAGCCGTGAGGTGGGCGCACGCTCGCTGTGCTCCTCGTCGCTCGTTTCACTCGCTCCTGCGGTGCTTGCGTCGCCTGCGCCCACCTCACGGCTGCCCCTTTGAGTCCCACCCGAACGCGACCGCACCACCGGAAGACGGTCCTGCTCGCTCACTGCGTTCGCTGCGCGGGCTGCGACTTCCGTACTCCCGCTCGCTCCCTGCGGTCGCTCGCGGGACCGCGCCTCACGCCTCCCCAGCCTCGTCGCTCACTTCGTTCGCGACTCCCTCGCGCGTGCGACTCGCGGCCTGCGGCCGCTCGTCGGCACGCGCCACCGCTCCGATTTAAATATCCTATTCCGATTTCTCCCGGACCGTTCCCCCGCCCAGTCCCTCCCACTCGACCCGGTAGCCGAGCCGCGAGAGGGCCGCGCTCGCGTCGTCGACGCCGTGCTCGTCGAGGACCGCCTCGGCCTCAGAGAGCGACATCCCGGCTTCGATTTCGTCGCTGATTGCCGCTAACACCGCGGGCCGCACGAGCGTCCGCCCGATCTGCTCGTGGTCGGGGAACGCCTTGCCATCGATCGCCTCGACGCTCACGCCGTGTTCGTCCGCGAGGTCGTCCAGTCCGATCGCGTCGGCGTCCGGCGAGAGCGAGTCGGGGAGGTCGGCGGCCGCGTCCGCGACGAACTCGGCCTCGTACTCGCGGAGCACGTCGACCACGTCCTTCACCCGCACCGTCCCGGAGTAGGTGACGACGCGGTGGTCGCGCGCGGCGATCTCCTCGCCGACGCCGAGGCTCTCGTCGACGGCCACGAGGAGGTCCACGTCCTCGACGTCCGCCAGCTGGCCGAGCTTCTTCTCGACGTACTCGGGCGTCCAGAAGCCCATCACCTCGAAGAACAGCCGGAAGTCGGCGTGGTCGTAGTCGAACGCGAAATCGGGGATCATCACGCTCGCGCCCGTCTCCAGCGGCTCCGGCTCGCGGACGAGCGTCCAGTCGAGGTCGAGTCCGCGGACGCGCCCGGCGAAGTCCGCCTCGACCCCGCTGTCGAAGTCGGGTTCGGCGACCGGCTCCACGTCCGGCACGCTCACGTCGCCGTCGGAGAGGCGCATCGTGCGCTCGCGGCCGCGGTCGTCTATCGTCGCCTCCAGCGACCACTCCGCCGACTCCGCGACCGTCCGGAGCAGTCTGGCAAAGGCGGTGCCGTACCGTCGCGTGTGCGAGAACAGCCTGTCCGGGCCGGTGACGACGAGTTCGCGGCCCTCGGAGGTCTGCTCCACCTCGTACATCAGCCGCAGGCGCTTGACGGCGGAGACGAGCCGCTTCGGGTCGTTCGACCGGACCCTGACCTCGGTGGCGTCGAACAGCGCGGTCTGGGCCAAAGAGAGGTCGTACTGCTCCAGCAGGGAGTCGGGGTCCCACCGTACGTCGCCGTCGACGAGGACCTGATTGACGTCGCGGTCGGCGTACAGCGACGCGTCCACGTCCGCCGATTCGATGCCGAGCGCGTCGGCCGCGCGGTCGACCGCGGTCTCCCGCTCCGCCTCGCTGGCGACGCCGACCGCCTCCGCGGCCTCGAACGCGGCCCGCCGGACGCGACGGGGCGGGACCGGCGCTCGCGTCTCGAACTCGCACTCGCGCTCGACGAGCGCCGCCAGCCCGCGGACGAGCTTGAAGTCGCCGTTCCGCGCGGCGGCGTCGGACTCCAGCTCCGCCAGCGCGCTGTCGAGGTCGCCGCGGCGCTCGCCGACGTGCGACTCGAACGTCCCGAGGACCTGCGCCGCGAGCGGCCGGTGTTCCCGGGTCGCGAACTGCGGGCGGTAGCCGCCGCCCGCCCGGGAGACGCGCAGGAGGTCCTTCCGTAACACGGCCGCGGCTACGCGAGCGCCCGTCTAAAACCGGGCGGTTTCCCCGGTGCGACACGCTTAACTCCGAAACCCCTCGATCGGAGGGTAATGAGTACCGACGCGGCGAGCGACACGGACGCCGGCGGTGAGAGCGACGACGCCGGCGACGCCGCTTCCTCCGAGGCGTTCGTCCGGACCTGCGAGCACCTCGTCGAGCGCATCCTCGCGGGCGAAATCGAGCGCGACGACCTCGAGAGCGCCAAGCTCGACGCCTGCTCGGAGTTCGGCTCCCCGAAGGTGCCGAAGAACACCGAGATACTCGACCACGCGCCCGCGGAACACCGCGACGACGTGATCGAGGTGGTCCAGCGCAAGCCCGTCCGGACCGCCTCGGGCGTCTCGCCGGTCGCGATCATGACCTCGCCGGAGCTGTGCCCCCACGGGAAGTGCCTCTACTGCCCCGGCGGTCCGGCCTCCGAGTTCTCCTCCGCGCAGTCGTACACGGGTCACGAGCCGGCCGCCGCCCGCGGCGAGCAGAACGACTACGACCCGTACGGGCAGGTCACCCTCCGGCTCGAACAGCTCCGGAAGATCGGCCACCCGGTCGATAAGGTCGAACTCATCCTGATGGGCGGGACGATGACCGCGCGCTCGCACGACTACCAGGAGTGGTTCGTGAAGCGCGCCCTGCAGGCGATGAACGACTACGACCTCGACAAGGAGCCGGAGCCGGCCGAGGGCGAGTCGTTCGCGCCCGCCCCCGAGGAGACGGAGTTCGAGTATCTGGAGGACGTGATCGCGGAAAACGAGACGAACGCGATCCGCAACATCGGCACCACTTTCGAGACGAAGCCGGACTGGTGCGATCCCGAGCAGATCGACCGCATGCTCGATCTGGGCGGCACGAAGGTCGAGGTCGGCGTCCAGACCACCTACGAGCGGATCAACCGCGAGATGCACCGCGGCCACGGCAACGAGGCGAGCCGGAACGCGAACCGCCGCCTGCGCGACGCCGCGTTCAAGGTCGGCTTCCACATGATGCCCGGCCAGCCGGGGATGACCCGGGAGATGTGTCTGGAGGACTTCCGCCAGCTGTTCGACAATCCCGACTGGCGCCCGGACTACCTGAAGATCTACCCCACCCTCGTCGTCGAGGGCACCCGGGTGTACGACCGCTGGCGCCGCGACGACTTCGACCCGCTCACCAGCGAGGAGGCGGCCGACGTGGTCGCCGACGCCATGGACCTCATCCCGAAGTACACGCGGCTCCAGCGCGTCCAGCGCGACATCCCCGCCGACTTCATCGACGCCGGCGTCCAGAAGTCGAACCTCCGCCAGCTCGCGGCCCGGCGCGCCGAGGAGAAGGGGATCGTCCAGCGCGACATCCGCGCCCGCGAGGTCGGCCACAACGACGCCGACCCGGACCCGGACGACGTCGAACTCGACGTCACCACCTACGAGGCCGGCGGCGGGACGGAACAGTTCATCGCCTTCGAGGACCCCGTCCGCGACCTCCTCGTCGGGTTCTGTCGCCTGCGGTTCCCCTCCTTCGCGCCCGACCAGCCGGGCGCGCCGGGCACCGAGAGCGACCCGATCCGCCCCGAACTCGAAGACGCCGCGCTGGTCCGCGAGCTCCACGTGTACGGCAACGAGGTCGGCATCGGCGGCGACGGCGACTGGCAGCATCAGGGGTACGGGACGAAGCTCCTCGAACGCGCCGAAGAGCTGTCTCGCGAGGCGGGCTACCGGAAGATTGCGGTCATCTCAGGGATCGGCGCCCGCGAGTACTACCGGAACAAGCTCGGCTACCGACAGGACGGGCCGTACGTGTCGAAGCGGCTCTGACCGGATCGAGAGCGGTCCGGTCGCTCGCTTCGTCGCCCCCGCAGTCCCCACCGCACCCACAACGACACGCCTTTTTCCGGCCCGCCGGTTGCTTTGGAGTATGGACCAGAAGCGGGAGCTGTCGAGCATCGACCTCGCCGCGCTCGTCACCGAGCTGAATCGGTACGAGGGCGCGAAGGTCGACAAGGCGTACCTCTACGACGACGACCTGCTCCGGCTGAAGCTCCGCGACTTCGACCGCGGCCGCGTCGAGCTCATGATCGAGGTGGGCGACGTGAAGCGCGCGCACGCCGCCGACCCGGACCACGTCGCGGACGCCCCGGGCCGCCCGCCGAACTTCGCGAAGATGCTCCGGAACCGGATGTCCGGCGCCGACTTCGCGGGCGTCGAGCAGTACGAGTTCGACCGCATCCTCACCTTCGAGTTCGAGCGCGAGGACCAGAACACGACGCTCGTCGCGGAGCTGTTCGGCCAGGGGAACGTCGCCGCGCTCGACGAGACGGGCGAGGTGATCGGGGCGCTCTCGACCGTCCGACTGAAGTCACGCACGGTCGCGCCCGGCTCGCAGTACGAGTACCCCGCCTCCCGGCTGAACCCGCTCGACGTGAGCTACGGCGGGTTCGAGCGCCACATGCGCGAGTCGGACAGCGACGTGGTGCGGACCCTCGCCACGCAGCTCAACCTCGGCGGGCTGTACGCCGAGGAGGTGTGTACCCGGGCCGGCGTGCCGAAGGAGACGCCCGTCGAGGAGGCGACCGACGACCAGCTCCGCGCGCTCCACGACGCGCTCGCCCGGATCGACGAGCGGCTCCGCTCGGGCGACGTCGACCCTCGCGTGTACGAGGAGTCGATCGACGGCGGCGAGGGGAGCGACGGCGGTGAGAGGAGTGCTGGAGACGACGGGAGCGACGGAGACGACGACATCGACCCCCGCGTCGTCGACGTGACGCCGTTCCCGCTCGCGGAACACGAGGACCTGCCGAGCGTCGGGTTCGACTCCTTCAACGACGCCGTCGACGAGTACTTCTACCGGCTCGGGAGCGAGGACACCGCCGAGGGCGAGTCGCCCGCGGACGCGAGCGCGTCCCGCCCGGAGTTCGAGGAGGAGATCGCCAAACAGGAGCGGATCATCGAACAGCAGGAGGGAGCGATCGAGGGGTTCGAGGAGCAGGCGCAGGCGGAGCGGGAGCGCGCGGAGCTACTGTACGCGAACTACGACCTCGTCGACGAGGTGCTCTCGACGGTGCGGGAGGCCCGCGAGAACGACGTGCCGTGGGACGAGATCGAAGCGACCCTCGACGCCGGCGCAGAGCGAGGAATTCCGGCCGCGGCGGCCGTCGTCGACGTCGACGGCGGCGAGGGGACGGTGACGGTCGAACTCGCCGAGGATAGCGACGACGGGGACGACGGGGGGACGACCCGGATCGAGCTCGACGCGAGCGAGGGCGTGGAGGTCAACGCGGACCGCCTCTACCAGGAGGCGAAGCGCGTCGAGGAGAAGAAGGCGGGCGCGAAGGCGGCGATCAAGTCGACCCGCGAGGAGCTGGAGGCCGTCAAGGAACGGAAGCGGGAGTGGGAGGAGACGCAAGCGGCCGACGACGGCGCGGAGAGTGGCGGCGACGGCGGTGACGGTGCCGATGAGGACGAGGCGTACGAGACCGACTGGCTCTCGCGCTCGTCGATCCCGATCCGGAGTCCGGACGACTGGTACGACCGCTTCCGGTGGTTCCACACCTCGACGGGCTACCTCGTCATCGGCGGGCGCAACGCCGACCAGAACGAGGAGCTGGTGAAGAAGTACATGAGCAAACACGACCGGTTCTTCCACACGCAGGCGCACGGGGGACCGGTGACGATCCTGAAGGCGTCCGGCCCGTCGGAGTCGGCCGACCCGGTCGACTTCTCGGAGGAGACGCTGCGGGAGGCCGCGCAGTTCGCCGTCTCCTACTCGTCGGACTGGAAGGACGGCCGCGGCGCGGGCGACGCGTACATGGTCGAGCCGGATCAGGTGTCGAAGACGCCCGAGAGCGGCGAGTACATCGAGAAGGGGAGCTTCGTGATCCGCGGCGACCGCACCTACTTCGAGGACGTGCCCTGTCGGATCGCGGTCGGCGTCCAGTGCGAGCCGGTCACCCGCGCGATCGGCGGCCCGCCGTCGGCGATCGTCGACCGCGCGGCCGCGCACGTCACCTTCGAGCCGGGGATGTACGCACAGAACGACGCCGCGATGATGGCGTATCGGGACCTGAAAGAGCGGTTCGCGGACCAGTCGTTCGTGCGGAAGGTCGCGAGCGCGGACCGGCTACAGGAGTTCCTCCCGCCGGGCGGGTCGAACATCGTGGACTGAGGGGTGGTCTCTCGTGCCGGCGCATCGAACCCGAAGCCGCACCCCGAACGCGACGTTTTCAAGCCTCCGCGACCGAGGGGCGCCATGGCCTTCGAATCGCTGCCGGAGGGGTGGCGGGTGTGGAACGAGGAGCCGAGCGGGCGGGCCATCCTCGTCTACCGCCCCGACGTCTTCGGGACCGGCGACCTCCCGGACGAGTGTCTCCCGACCATCTACCTGACGAACGGCTCCCGGAACGCCCGGCCCGGCTCCGGCCAGTACGCGACCGACGAGTGGCACGTCGTTCTCTTCTTGGAACCCGAGATCGAGGCGGTCGCGGAGACGTACGAGAGCCGCGAGGCGGGCGCGGCCGGCGCGGTCGACGTCGCGGAGCGGTTCGTCGCGGGCAAGGTGGATTACCGGGGCGCGTATCAGGTGCCCCGAGAGGACTACTTCGCACGCCTCGACGAGTTCGTCGGGGGCGAGGAGACCGCCTGACGACGCGGCGGCTGCGAGAGTTTTATCCACGATTACGCATAATATAGTGTGAGAAGGGGAGCGATACGCCACGAACACGAGGATTTTTATCGCCGCCCGCCCGACCCTCGCGTACATGAACGCCGGTGGGGACTACGGCGACGACGAACCGCGGGAGAAGTGCGGCGTCGTCGGCGTCTCGCTCGAGGACCGGGAGGCCGCGCGACCGCTGTACTACGCGCTGTACGCGCTCCAACACCGCGGTCAGGAGTCGGCCGGGATCGTCACGCACGACGGGTTCCAACAGCACAGCCACGTCGAGCGCGGACTCGTCGGCGACGCGTTCGAGGAGGGGGACCTCGCGTCGCTGTCGGGCGGCACCGGCATCGGCCACGTGCGCTACCCGACCGCCGGCAGCCTCGACAAGAGCTGCGCACAGCCCTTCTCCGTCTCCTTCAAGTCCGGCTCGCTCGGCCTCTCGCACAACGGCAACCTCGTCAACGCCGACGAGGTCCGCGAGGAGCTGGCCGCGGCGGGCCACGCGTTCACCTCCGACGGCGACACGGAGGTGATCGCCCACGATCTCGCGCGCAACCTCCTCGAAGAGGACCTCGTGCGCGCCGTCAAACACACGATGAACCGCATCCACGGCTCCTACTCGCTTGCGATCACCCACGACGACACCGTGCTGGGCGTCCGCGACCCGCTCGGGAACCGCCCGCTGTGTCTCGGGAAGATCGACGGCGGCTACGTCCTCGCGAGCGAGTCCGCCGCCATCGACACGCTCGACGGCGAGCTGATCCGCGACGTGCGCCCCGGCGAACTCGTCGTCTTGGACCCCGACGGCACCGGCTACGACACGTACCAGCTCGTCGAGCGCGAGTCGACCGCCCACTGCTTCTTCGAACACGTCTACTTCGCTCGCCCCGACTCCGTCATCGACGAGAACCTCGTGTACGAGGTGCGGCGCTCGCTCGGCCGGAAGCTCTGGGAGGAGTCCGGCGTCGAGTCCGACGTGGTGATGCCCGTCCCCGACTCCGGGCGCGCGTTCGCCTCCGGCTACGCGGACGCCGCGGGCGAGACCACGGCCGACGGCGAGCCTCGGGCGGCCGACGACGGCGGCGTGGAGTTCGCGGAGGGGCTGATGAAGAACCGGTACGTGGGTCGGACGTTCATCATGCCGACGCAGGACGAGCGCGAGCGCGCGGTCCGGCTGAAGCTCAATCCGATCAAGTCGACGGTCGAGGGGAAGTCGGTCACCATCATCGACGACTCCATCGTCCGCGGGACGACCTCGACGCAGCTCGTCGAGCTGGTCCGCGAGGCGGGCGCCGAGGAGGTCCACCTCCGGATCGGTGCGCCGCCGATCCTCGCGCCCTGCTACTTCGGCATCGACATGGCGACGCGCGAGGAGCTGATCGCCGCCGACGCCTCGACCGAGGAGATCCGACAGGAGGTGGGCGCCGACTCGCTGTCGTACCTCTCCATCGACGCCGTCGCGGAGGCGGTCGGCGAGAGTCGCGCGGACCTCTGTCTCGGCTGCGTCACCGGCGAGTACCCGTTCGACGTCGAGGGCGAGGCGACCGACCGCGACGTCGACGCGCCGGTCTCGGACCCGACGCCCGCGGACGATTAGCGGTCTCTTTTCGGCGGCGATCCCGCACACGTTCGCTGACGGTCCGACCGCTCGGGACGTATCGGGGGCTTAAATACGCTCACGATCAGACGTGGAGGTATGACACGGAACGCCGACGCTGCCGCCGAGGGCGACGACACCGGGTCGATGAGCCGTCGCGGGTTCTTCCGCGCCGGGGCAGCCGGGGCGGCGGTCGCCGCAGGCGTCGCGGCCGGAAGCGGGACCGCTGCCGCGCAGTACGACGGCTGGCTCGACGACGTGAGCAACTACGACGGGACCCACGACTACCGCGGACAGGACGAGGTCACCGTTCGGGTCGGGGCGGGCGAGAACGGACTCCGGTTCGGTCCCGCCGCGATCCTCATCGATCCGGGCGCGACCGTGGTCTGGGAGTGGACCGGCCAGGGCGGCGGCCACAACGTCGTCGCGGACGACGGCACCTTCGACAGCGGGTCGGCGGTCCCCGACGAGGGGACGACGTTCGAGTACACGTTCGAGGACGCCGGCGAGGGCGACACGTTCAACTACTACTGTGGTCCGCACCAGTCGGTCGGCATGAAGGGCGTCGTCGCGGTCGGCTCCACCGACGACGACCTCGTCGACCCGCAGGCGGAAGGCGACGGCGGCGACGGCGGGTCCGGGGGCGGCGCGTCCGAGGGCGGCGCGTCCGGCTACGGCACCTGGTTTGAGAACGTCGGCAACTACGAGGGGACGCGGGACCTCCGCGGGGAAAGCGAGGTCACCGTCTCCGTCGGCGCGGGTGAGAACGGCCTGCTGTTCGACCCGCCCGCGATTCTGGTCGACCCCGGAACGACGGTGGTCTGGGAGTGGACCGGCCAGGGCGGCGGCCACAACGTCGTCGAGGAGAACGACGTCTTCTCCAGCGGGGAGCCGGTCGCGGAGGAGGGGACGACGTTCGAGTACACGTTCGAGGACGCCGGGGAGGGCGACGTGTTCCGCTACGCCTGCGAGCCGCACCAAGGCGTCGGGATGAAGGGGGCGGTCGCGGTCGGCGCAGTCGACGACGACCTCATCGGCGGCGACGGCGGTGACGGCGGCTCCGGCGGCGGTCGCAGCCTCTCGGCGAGCGACATCGGCACCCTGGCGCTCGGCTTCGGCTTCGCGGGCGCGCTGCTCGTTCCGCTGTTCTACGCGGCACACCAGAAGGCCGAGCGGAACGCGTAGTCGACCCGTCTTCCTCTCCGGACGTTCGGTCAGTAGAGATGGTACAGCAGGAGGTACACGCCGATCCCCATCGTGAACGAGACCAGCCAGAGGACGGCGCCGACCAGCCCGACCTGCGCGTGTCGCGTCTCGTAGAGGTCCTCGAACGGCCGGGTCGCGGCGAGGAAGAGCGCGTGGAAGACGAACGGGATACAGACGATCGCGAGCAGGATGTGGATCGCGAGGAACGGGAGGTAGAGGTACGAGTAGACGATCTCCGGGCCGGGGAACTCGGTGGTGCCGACGTGGATCAGCCGGTAGAGGTACGCGCCGAGGAACGCGGCGAACAGCGCGAACGAGGTCACCATGAGGTTCCGGTGGCGTTCGACGTTCCCGCGCGAGATCGCTCGCCAGCCGAGGAGGATCGTGGCGATGGCGGTCGCGGAGACGGCGGCGTTGAAGTGCGGGATCGCGGCGAGGACGGCGTCGCTCGCGCGCGGTAGCAGCGAACTCGGGACGACGCCGCCGACCGCGGCGAAGACGAGCGCGAGCGCGGCGACGGAGGCGACGGCGGTCAGGACGGAGACGTTCTCGCGGGCCCAATCGGACATGTCCGTGCGGTGGGACGCGACCCCCAAACGCGTGCCGGTTGCGGTCGAGGCGTTCCAGTTGCGGTCGAGGCGTGCCGGTTGCGGTCGAGGCATGCCGGTTGCGGTCGCCGAGTCGCGGCCGCGTCCCGCCGCCCGTCGGTCTGCGAAACCCCGCCACGCTCCCGCCAAATGGAAGGGCTTTTAATTAGGGGAAGGGTACGTGGAGACGCGACAGAACACCGCGAGCGTGGGTAGCCAAGCCAGGCCAACGGCGCAGCGTTGAGGGCGCTGTCCTGTAGAGGTCCGCCGGTTCAAATCCGGTCCCACGCATCGCTCGGGGCACACCCCCAACGATGCCGGTGTTGTCTACACGACAGCACCCACGCATAATTCCTTTCGAACGTTACGCGACGAGTGACGAGTACGATCGGAACGCTGTGATCGTGAACCCCTCCAAAGCCGCAGCCGCTCGTTTATAAATAGCTACTCGCAGATCGGCGGCGAACACTCCAAAGCCCCAGCCGGGAGGCGGGCGCAGGCGACGCAAGCACCGCAGGGAGCGAACGAAGTGAGCGACCGAGGAGCACAGCAAGCGTGCGCCCGCCTCCCGGCTGCCCCCCTTGAGTCCCACCCCGCACAGCACCGCAACCGCACCTCACGCCTCCCCAGCCTCGTCAGTCGCCGTCGCTTCGCTCCGGCGACTAACTCCCTCGCGCGTGCGACTCGCGCCCTGCGGGCGCTCGTCGGCACGCGCCACCGCCGCGTTTATTTATAAGTACTATCGGGAGTACCACTCCCCATCGCTCGCGCGAACTGCCACCCTTTTAGTCGCGCGCCGTCGGAGTGAGGCGTAATGAGTACGGACGCGACCCCCGAGTACGACTACGAGGAGCTGGGGCTCGTCGCCGGGCTGGAGATCCACCAGCAGCTCGACACGGCGACGAAGCTGTTCTGCGACTCCCCGACCGTCGAGCGCGACCCGGACGAGGCCGACCGGTCGATCACCCGGCGGCTCCACCCGACGAAGAGCGAACTGGGCGAGCTGGACGACGCCGCGATGGAGGAGAGCCGCGTCGACCGCGAGTTCACCTACCTCGCGTACGACACCACCTGCCTCGTCGAGGAGGACGACGAGCCGCCCCGGCGCGTCGACGGCGAGGCGCTCGCCGTGGCGCTCCAGATCGCCGACCTGCTTGACCTCTCCGTCGTCGATCAGGCCCACGTGATGCGGAAGCTCGTCATCGACGGCTCGAACACCTCCGGCTTCCAGCGCTCGATCCTGCTCGGGCAGGACGGCGAGATCGAGACGAAGTCCGGCTCGGTGTCGGTCGTCGACCTGATGCTCGAAGAGGAGTCCGCCAAGCGCGTCGAGGAGACCGAGGAGGGCGTCGTCTACTCGCTCGACCGCCTCGGCGTCCCGCTCGTCGAAATCGGGACCGGCCCGGACATCCGTAGCCCCGAGGGCGCGCGACAGGCCGCGGAGCGCATCGGGATGCTGCTGCGCTCGACGGGCGCGGTCAAGCGCGGGCTCGGCACGATCCGTCAGGACGTCAACGTCTCCATCGCCGACGGCGCCCGCGTCGAGGTGAAAGGCGTCCAGGACCTCCAGGGCATCGAGGACATCGTCCGCGGCGAGGTCGGGCGGCAGGCGGAGCTGCTCGCGATTCGGGACGACCTCCGCGAGCGCGACGCGAGCGTCGGCGACGTCTCCGACGTGACCGACGTGTTCGCCGACACCGAATCCGGCGTCATCCGCGGCGCGCTCGACTCGGGCGGGAAGGTCACCGCGGTCCCGCTGTTCGGCTTCGACGGCCTCGTCGGCCGCGAGATCCAGCCGGACCGCCGGCTCGGCACGGAGCTCTCCGACCACGCGAAGCGCCACGGCGCGGGCGGGATCTTCCACACCGACGAGCTGCCGGCCTACGGCGTCACCGAGGCGGAGGTCGACGCGCTCCGCGACGCGGTCGACGCGGGCGACGACGACGCGGTCGCCATCGTCGCGGCCGATCCGGAGACCGCCGACCTCGCGATCGAGGCGGCCGCCGAGCGCGCCGAGACCGCCATCGAGGGCGTCCCCGAGGAGACCCGCGGCGCGAACGACGACGGCACGACGCGCTACCTCCGGCCGCTCCCGGGCGCCGCGCGGATGTACCCCGAGACGGACGTGCCGCCGGTCGAGCCGGACCCCTCGGACGTGGAGACGCCCGAACTACTCGACGAGAAGGCCGAGCGCTACGCCGACGAGTTCGGACTCGACGCCGGTCTCGCAGAGCAGGTCGCGTTCGGCCAGCGGTTCCCGCTGTTCGAGACGGCCGTCGACCGCGGCGTCGACCCCACCTTCGCAGCGTCGACGCTGGAGTCGACGACGACGGAGATTCGGCGCGACGGCGCTCCCGTCGAGAACCTCACCGACGAGCACTTCCTCGACCTGTTCGCCCTCGTGGAGGACGGCGACCTCGCGAAGGAGGGCGTCCCCGAGGTGCTGACGACGCTCGCGGCGGACCCCTCGCTGTCCGCGGCCGAGGCCGTCGAGGAGGCGGGCCTCTCGGGAGTGAGCGAGGACGAGGTCCGCGAGGCCGTCGTCGAGGTCGTCGAGCGCAACGCCGACCAGATCGAGGCCGAGGGGATGGGCGCCTTCTCGGGACTGATGGGCGAGGCGATGGGCGCGCTCCGCGGGAAGGCGGACGGCGAGGTGGTCTCCGACGTGTTGCGCGAGGAGATCGGCAAGCGGTCGTAACCGGATTCGACGGTCACGGGCGAAACTCTCCCGGTCCGCGAAACACCTGATATCCCCGACATTTTTCTCCGTCGGTGCGGAAGCCGATTCCATGAGAGAGCCGTTCGACCCGGGGTTCGACTTCGACCGCGGGACGGTCGCGGCGGTCACCGCGACGACGGTCCTCCTCTGTGCGACCGTGCTGTTCGTGTTGGACCGCCCCGCGTGGATGCTCCCCGTCGCCATCGCCGTCGGCGGGTTCGCGACGGCGCTCGGCGGCTTCTACGACGCGAGCGCGAACAACGCGCTCCTCGGCGTGGCGCTCGGGACGCTCCCGCTGTACATGCTCGTGTTCGTCTACCGGATCGGCGGCGTTCCGACCCCCGGAACCGACCCCGACCTGCTGTTCGCGACCGCCGTCTACTCGATGGCCGACATGATCGGCTACATCCCCATGATGGCGGTGTTCGCCTACCTCGGCGCCACCGCCGCCGACCGCGCCCGGCGTCGCTTCGAGCCGCCGGTCGGCTACCGCGACCGCGAGGAGACCCGGCGGATAACCGGTCTCGACGACGAGACGCGCTGACCGGCCGGTCGTCGATCCTCCCGTCAGTCGGTCAGCACTTCGATCAGTTGGTCAGCACTTCGATCAATCGGTCAACTCTTCGATCAGCGTGTCGAGGTCGTACGTCGCCGGCGCGCGCGACTCGTCACGCAGGGTCGCGATGGTGAACGTCGAGTTCGTGCGCTCGACCTGCGGGATCGCCTCGAAGTCGCTGATGAGCCGCTCGACGGTGTCCGACGAGGAGAGGCGCGCGAGGACGACGAAGTCCGTCTCGCCCATCGTGAAGAACGCCTCCGTGACGCCCTCGACCGCCAACAGCTCGTCGGCGAACTCCTCGTAGGGCCCCTCGTAGCTCGCGAGCACCTCGACGATGACGGTGACGCCCAAGCCGAGCGCCTCGTGGTCGAGGTCGTACAGGTCGTTCTCGATGACGCCGTCCTCGCGCAGGTTGTTCAGTCGGTAGTGGATCGTCGACACCGGAATGCCCGTCTCCTCGTGGAGTCGCTCGGGGCTTCCGGTGCCCAGATCGGAGATGGCCTTCAACAGCCGCACGTCGCGCTCGTCCATACCCCGGGATCGGACCCCGATCGGTTGTATATGTCGACCGACAGGGTTGGATCCGAGTCCAAGATACCGACGCATATCGGAACTAAGTCGGATCTAATTCGTATGTCTGATTGATCATCTCGAATATTGGAATATTCCGGAGTGTAGTTTAACTATCGTCGTGTATTTCGAACAGATAACGAATGAAGCTCGCAAAACTCCTCTCTACTCCGGAAGCGATCGTCGGCGCGTTCCTCCTCCTCGCGACGCTGTGGGGAACCTCCTTCGTCGCCATCGAGGCCGGTCTCCACTACTTCCCGCCGCTGCTTTTCGCCGGCGTCAGGTACGTAATCGCCGGCGCGGTCGTGTTGGCCTACGCCGCGGTCGCCGCGGACCGGTGGCTCCCGCGGGGCCGCGACGAGTGGCTCGGCGTCGCCGTCGCGGGCACCTTCGTGATCGCGGCGTACCACGGACTCCTCTACCTCGGCGAGATCCGGATCTCCGGCGCCGTCGCCGCCGTCGTGGTGAGCCTCGCGCCGGTGTTGACGGCCGTCTTCGCGGCCGCGCTCCTCCCGAACGAGCGGCTCGGACCCGTCGAGATCGGCGGGTTCGCGCTCGGCGTCGTCGGCGTGGTCGTGGTCGCCGACCCGGCCGCGGCCGGACTCGGCAGCGCGGCGGTCGTCGGCGTCGCGCTCGCGTTCGCGGGCGCGGTCGCCTTCTCGCTGGGCGCCGTCCTGCTCCGGCCGCTCCGAACCGATCTCCCGATCGCCGCGCTTCAGGGCTGGGCGATGGTGATCGGGGCCGGGCAGCTGCTCGTCGCCGCCGTCGCGATCGGCGAGTCGCCCGCCGCGATCGTCTGGAACCAGACGTCTATCGCGTCGCTCGCGTACCTGACGCTGCTGTCCGGCGTCGTCGCGTTCCTCCTGTACTTCGCGCTGCTCGACGCCGTCGGCCCGTCGCAGCTTCACCTCGTCGGCTACGCGGAGCCGGTCGTCGCCGCGGTCGGCAGCTGGGTCCTGCTCGGCCACCTCATCGACGCCGAGGCGCTGATCGGGTTCGTCGCGATCCTCGCCGGCTTCCTCGTCTTGGAACGGCAGGAGATAGCCGACTACGTCGGTATCGACCGGCTGACGCGGTAGCGACGGTCAGAACTGTCTCTTTGCCGTTCGAGAGGGCTTAGCCCTCGATGTCCTGACTCAGTCCCGTGCGGAGGTCGCGACCGAAGTAGTGCCCGAGCAGCGCGAGGACCAGGCCGACGCCGCCGCCGACCGCGACGAGGGGGAGCCCCCACTGCGAGAGGTAGTCGATCCCGATCGGCAGGAAGCCGACGCCGAGGACGCTCGTCACCGCGCTCACCGCGCCCGCCGCGGCGCCGGCGATTCCCGTCTCGACGTACCGGCGCGTCGACAGCACGAGACCGAGCAGGAACGCGGCGAGGAACACGCCGCCCGTGGTGCCGACCGTCCCGCCGATGAGCGGGATCAGGCTCCCGGCGAACGCGCCGACCGCGACGGTAACGAGCGCGAGCGCGAACGCCTTCGCCGAGAACCACCGGCCGGAGACGCCGATTCTGCCGGTTTCTCCCGTACTCCCGGTACTTCGGGCGCTTCCCGCGCTCGATTCGGCAGCCGCGGGGGCGCCGGAATCGGCATCGGACTCCCCCTCGCCGCTCGCGAGGTCGTCGTCGAGGAGTTCGTCGAGGTCGTCCATCGGATCGCCCTCGGACGACTCGGGCTCCTTGGAGGGTTGCATACCGGAGCGTTCGGCCCCGCGGACTTGGCTTTTGTGCCGCGGGTTGCGTTCGTGCCGTCGAGTTCGTGCCGTCGAGTTCGTGCCGTCGAGTTCGTGCCGCCGAGTTTGAACCGTCGAGTTCGTGCCGCCCGTCGCTGCGCGGTCGCGTGTGACGCGGTACCGCTCGCCGTTTCACCGGAAACGAGGTGTCCCCCTGCCCGAATCCGACCCTACTCACCCTCTACTCTCCGGCGTCCGCCTCCGGGTCGGACCGCCGCTCGCCCCACATGCGCTTGTCGACGAGCGCGACCGTCTCGCCGCCTCTCCCGCCGTCACCGTCGCCATCGTCGGAACCAATCATCGTCAGCCCTTCGCGCGCCGGACGGAACGCGTCCGGGACCCGGAACGGCTTTCGGCGCGGGCGTCGGAACGGACGGCATGGACACGCGTCGCGCGCTGCTGGACGCCCTCGCGGCCGACGACGGTCCCGTCTCCGGTCCCGCCCTCGCCGACTCGCTCGGCGTCTCGCGGGCGGCCGTCTGGAAGGCCGTCGAGGCGCTCCGCGAGGAGGGGTTCGCGGTCGAGTCGACCCCGGACGGGTACGTCGCCCCCGATGACCCGGGGTACTCAGGCCCGGGCATTGAGTTCGGACTCGACGCGCCCTACTCCGTGGAGTACCGCGACCGGATCGCGTCGACGAACGAGCGGGCCCGCGAACTCGCGGGGGAAGGCGAAGCCGGCGTCGCCGTGGTCGCCGACGAGCAGACCGGAAGCCGAGGCCGCCTCGACCGCGAGTGGGTGGCGCCGAGCGGGGGCGTCTGGCTGTCGATCCTGACGCGCCCCGACGTGCCGACGGCGCGGGCGCCGCTCTTCACCCTCGCGGCCGCGGTGGCGACGACCGACGCCGCCCGCGAGGCCGGCGTCGACGCGCACATCAAGTGGCCGAACGACGTGCTCGTCGGCGGCGACGCGGGTGAAGAGGGCGACGACGACTCGGACGCGACCGGCCGCGGCGGGCGAAAGCTGGCGGGGATCCTCACCGAGATGGAGGGGGAGGCCGACCGCGTCGGCTGGCTCGTCGTCGGCGTCGGCGTCAACGCCGACCTCGACCTCGAGACGCTGCCCGAGGGGGCGACGTCGCTGTCGGCGGAGCGCGGCGAGCGAGTCGACCGTCGGCACTTCGCCGCGACGCTGCTCGAACGCTTCGCGGAGCTGACCGAGTCGCTCGAGGCGCTCAACCGGGTGCTCCCGGCGTGGCGCGAGCGGGCGAGCACGCTCGGACGACGCGTTCGAGTCGACACCGCGGACGGCCCCGTGGAGGGCACCGCGGTCGACGTCGCTGAGCCGGGCGCGCTCGTGGTCGACACCGACGAGAGGCGGCGACGCGTCCACGCGGGCGACTGCGAGCACCTCCGCGACGCGGAGTGACGGCGGCCGGCCGTCCGGGGGGCGCGGCGACCGAGTCGTCGCGGCTCCCTATCCCGTCTCGGTCGCGTCGGAGACCGATCCGTCCGCGTCGGTTCCGCCGACGCTCGCGGAGTCGGTCGCACTCGCGGAGTCGGTCGCGCTCGCCGCTTCCTCCTCGTCGCCGATCCGGACGGTCAACACGGGGACCGACGACCCGCGGACGACCTTCTCCGCGACGCTGCCGAGGAGGAGTCGGTCGATTCCGCCGCGGCCGTGGGTCCCCATCACGACGAGGTCGCAGCCCGTCTCCTCGGCGTGAGTGATGATCTCGCGGCTCGGCGACCCCTCGACGACCGCCGTCTCGACGTCGACGCCGCGGTCGGCGGCCAGCTCCTCCACCGTTTCGAGCGCGGCCTCTCCGTCGTCGTACAGCAGGTCGCCGACGCCCTCCCACGTCGTCTCCATCGGCATCCCGGCGTACCGCGCGGTGTCGACCACGTAGATGGCGCGGACCGAAGCCCCGTGGACCGCGGCGAGGTCGAGCGCGTGGCACACCGCCAGCTCCCCCTCCGAGGAGCCGTCGGTCGGGACCAGGATCCGGTCGTATAGGGGCATGTTCACGTGTACCATGTCACCGACGACGGATAACCCTTTGCGGTTCTTGCCGGTTCCTCGCCCTCAACGGGCGCCGTCAACGCCGATCGACGCTCGCGGCGACGGTCCCGACGAGGCGCGCGTTTATGCGGCGTCCCGCCGATGGGACGGTATGTCCGACGAGATCAACCTCTCCCGGCTCGAACCGACGCTCGAATCCCACGCGTACCCCGCCGAGCGCGAGGCGCTCGCCGAGTCGTTCGCGGGCACGACGGTGTTGTTCGCCGACGGCGACGCCGACCTCGGTGACCTGCTCGCGGACGTCGACCAGCAGACGTTCGAAAGCGCCGCCGACGCGGTCGCCGCGCTCCAGAACGTCCTCCCGATCGAGGCGCTCGGGGAACCGGGGCAGTCCGACGGCGACGCCTGAGCAGTCCGACGGCGACGCCTGACCGCCCCCGAATCCCGCCCCTCGTCACCGCTCCCCACGCCACGGCGCGTCTCGCATCGCTTTTTACCGCGGATCGCGCACTGGTGGTAATGAGCTACCGGATCGGACTCGTCGGCAAACCCTCGGTGGGGAAGTCGACGTTCTTCAACGCCGCGACCATGAACGACGTGCCGGAGGGCGCGTACCCGTTCACCACCATCGACCCGACCGTCGGCGAGGCGTACGTCCGCGTCGACTGCGCCGCGCCCGAGTTCGACGAGACCTGTACGCCGAGCGTCGGCGTCTGTAGCGAGGGCACGCGGTTCGTCCCCGTGAAGCTGGTCGACGTGGCCGGGCTCGTCCCGGGCGCCCACGAGGGGCGCGGGCTGGGTAACCAGTTCCTCACCGACCTCAACGAGACCGACGTGCTGATCCACGTCGTCGACTTCTCGGGGAAGACCGACATCGAGGGCGAGGCGACCGAGGGCCACGACCCGCGCGAGGACATCGACTTCTTGGAGGAGGAGTTGGACGCGTGGTACCTCGACGTGTTAGAGAAGGGACTGGAGAAGTTCGAGACGCGGTACCACGGCGCGGACGCGGCCATCGAGCGGGAACTCGCCGAGCAGATGTCCGCGTTCGGCACGGACAAAGACCGGATGAAGCGGACCATCCTCGCGCAGGGGCTGGAGCTCGACCCCGAGACGTGGGACGAGACGGACAAGGTCGAGCTGGCCCGCGAGATCCGGAAGCGGACGAAGCCGATGGTGATCGCCGCCAACAAGATGGACACGCCCGAGGCGCAGGCCAACTGGGAGGAGATCACGACCGACCCCGAGTACGACCACCTCTCCTTCGTCCCCGCGAGCGCCCACGCGGAGAAGGCGCTGAAGAACGCCGACGACGCCGGCGTCGTCGACTACACCCCCGGCGACGACGCGTTCGAGGTCGTCGGCAACGTCTCCGGCGAGCAGAAGGCCGGACTCGATCAGATCGGCGAGTTCGTCGACGAGTACGACGGCACCGGGGTCCAGGGGGCGCTCGAAGCCGCCGTCTTCGACGTGTTGGGCTGTATCGCCGTCTTCCCCGGCTCCGCGAACGGGAGCAAAGACGAGAAAGGGGTGTTCCGCGACTGCTTCATCCTCCCCGAGGGGTCGACCACCGAGGACTTCGCCTTCCACATCCACTCCGACATCGGCGAGGGGCTACTCCACGGCACCGACTGCCGGAGCGGCCGGCAGGTCGGGACCGACCGCGAGCTCTCCCACCGCGACGTGATCGAGCTGGTCTCGACGAACCAGGCCGCGCCGTAGTCGGCCCGGAACTCCCCGGTCCCCGCCTCCGGGAACTCCGATCAGCTATTACCCGCCGCGGTCCAACCCGACACCATGGAACGGACCGTGACGGTCGAACCCGAGGCCGGACTCCACGCGCGACCCGCCTCGAAGCTGGTACAGACGGCGAACCGATTCGACGCCGACGTGTCGATTGGCCGCGCCGCCGACGGCGACGACGGACTCGTCCGCGCCGACAGCATGCTCTCCGTGAGCGGGCTAAACGTCGAACACGGCGAGTCGGTCCGCGTGGTCGCCGAGGGTCCCGACGCCGAGGCGGCGCTGGACGCGGTCTGCGACCTGCTCACGAGTCCGGTGGAGGAGGACGCGGACGGGAAGGAAACCGAGACCGACGGCGACGACACGGAGGACGCCTCGTGAGGACGCTCGACGGCGTCGGCAGCACGCCGCGCTCCGGGGTCGGGACAGTGCGCTGGTACCGGCCGGACGCCGACCTGACGCTTCCCGACCGCCCCGACCCCGAGTCGGTCGACGTCGACGCCGAACTGGAGCGGTACGAGACGGCCCGGGACGCGGTCAGGTCGGCCCTGCGCGACGCCCGCGACCGGACGGCCGAACGCGTCGGCGAGGAGGAGGCCGCGGTGTTCGAGGCTCACGAGGGGTTCCTCGACGACCCGACGATAATCGAGGACGTCGAGACCGCTATCCGCGACGGGACGCCCGCGGCCCACGCCGTCGCGGACCGGTTCGACGAGGCGGTCGCGCAGTTCGAGGGGATGGAAGGTCGGATGGCCGAGCGCGCCGACGACCTGCGCGACGTCCGCGACCGGCTGCTCCGCGCGCTCCTCGACGCAGACGGAGGCGGGCCGGCCGCCACCGACCTCGCCGCGCTCCCGGCCGGCACGGTCCTGCTGGCGGAGCGGCTCACGCCGAGCGACACCGCCGCGCTCGACCCCGACGCGATCGCGGGGATCGCGACGGTCGAAGGGGGCCGGACCTCGCACGCCGCGATCATCGCGCGGTCGCTCGCCATCCCCGCCGTCGTCGGCGTCGGCGAGGCGCTCGAATCGATCGCCGACGGTGAGACGGTCCTCGTCGACGGCGACGCCGGAACGCTCGTCGTCGACCCCGACGACGAGCGCCGCGCCGCGGCGGAGGGGACCGGACCGGCGGTGATCTCCGAGCGCGTCGCGACCGCCGACGGTCGGCCGGTCGAGGTCGCGGCCAACGTCGGCGGAGAGTCCGAACTGGACCCGGCCGCCGAGCGCGGCGCCGACGGAATCGGGCTGTTCCGGACCGAGTTCCTCTTCATCGACCGCGAGGCGCCCCCGACCGAGGCGGAACAGTACGAGACGATCACGGCCGCGCTGTCGGCGTTCCCCGAGGACCGCGTCGTCGTGCGGACGCTCGACATCGGCGGCGACAAGCCCGTTCCGTACCTCGATCTCTCCGACGAACCGAACCCGTTCCTCGGTCGGCGCGGGGTCCGGCTGTCGCTCGACGAGCACGCCGACCTCTTCGAGACGCAGCTCCGTGCGCTGCTCCGCGCGGCCGCGACGGAACACGGCGACGACCTCGCCGTGATGTTCCCGCTGGTCACGCGGGTCGAAGAGGTCGAGCGCGCGGTCGAGACGGTCGAATCGGTCGCGGCCGACCTCGCCGACGAGGGCGTCGACCACGCGGTTCCCGACCTGGGCGCGATGGTCGAGACGCCGGCGGCGGCGTTCGTCGCGGACGCGCTCGCCGACCGGCTCGACTTCCTGAGCGTCGGGACGAACGACCTCGCCCAGTACGTGATGGCGGCCGACCGCGGCAACGACGCCGTGGCCGAGTACCACGACCCGCTCCACCCGGCGGTGTTGCGCGCGCTCGACCGCACGACCGCGGCCGTCGAGGAGACCGACGCGTGGGTGGGGATGTGCGGCGAGATGGCCGGGGACCCGGCGCTGACGGAGCTGCTCGTCGGACTCGGCTTCGACGAGCTCAGCATGAGCGCGGTGACGGTCCCGGACGTGAAACGGCGGATTCGCGAGGTCGACGCCGACGCCGCGGCGTCGCTCGCGATCGACGCGCTCGCCTGCGAGACGCGCGGCGAGGTGCTGGACGTGCTGGGACTCGACGACCGCGAGGGGTAGGCCGACGGGAGGATCGGGACCGGCGGCGGAGGGGGCCGGGACCGGTGGCGGAGCGGTCCGAGACCTACAGCTTCTCGATGTCGCGGGCGGCCTCCGCCTGCTCGCGGACGGACTCGACCGTGGCCGACGGATCGGTGGCCGCGACCGCCGCGTTGACCGCGCCTTCGAGGACGGGTGCGTCCGCGATCACGGCCTCCGCGTCGCTCAGTTCGACGGCGACGTCCGCGTTCATCACCGCGCTGCCGAGGTCGACGAGGACGACGACGCCGTCGGACTCGGTCGCGTCGCCTCTGTCCTCCGCGTCGGTCGCGTCTCCCTCGTCCGTCCCGCCGGCCGCGGCGTCGATGGCGTCCCCGATCGCGTCCGGGACGGTGCCGATCCCGCCCTTCCCGTCGCCGCCGACCGGTTCGATGCGGGTGTCGCCGGCCATCTCGGCGGCGACCTCCGCGATCCCCTCGGCGGCGCGCTCGCTGTGCGAGACGACGACGATCCCGACCATCAGTCGTCCTCCGAGGCCGCAGCGGGGTCGTCGCTCGCCTCCTCCGGGTCGTCGTCCGGGATCGTCGGCGAGGCGGCGTCGGTCTCCGGCACGTCGACGTCGAGCCGCTCGGCGGCGACCGCGAGCAGCTCCTCGAGGATGATCAGCGCGCTCGTCGCGCCCGGGTCCTGGTGGCCGACGGAGCGCCAGCCGAGGTAGGAGGCCCGGCCCTTTCGCGCGCGGATCGGGACGGTGAACGCGACGCCGCGCTCCGCGGCGTCGACCGCCTTCGCGAGCGCCTCGATCGGCTCTACGTCGTCGACCTCGATCGACTTCTTGAACGTGTGGACCGCGGGCGTCAGCGCGTCCACCATCGTCTGGTCGCCGACGCGCGCGTCGCCTCTGTCCTCGACCTTCTCGAGGTACGTCTCCGCGAACGCGACCGCGGTCTCGGGGGTGACCCCCTCGTCGAGCTCGCCCGCCGCGAACACGAGCGACCCGCCGAACAGCGGGCCGGCCGCGCCGCCGACCTCGGCCATCAGCGTCTTGCCGACCGTCTTCGCGACGGTCTCGGCGTCCGGGTCGTTGAGGTCGCGCGCGGCGTCGGCCGCCTCGGCCCACCCGCGAGCCATGTTCCCGCCGTGGTCGGCGTCGCCGATGGCGGAGTCCAGTCGGGTCAGGTGGTCGCGCTCCGCCTCGATGCGCTCGGCGACCGCGTCGACCGCCGCCACGACGGCCGCGCCGTCGTCGGTCATGTCGTCGTCAGCGCCGGGGTGTCGGCCGGCGCGTCGAACAGCTCCTTCAGTTCGTCGTCGACCGCGCACACCGTGATCGACGCGCCGGCCATGTCCAGCGAGGTCATGTAGTCGCCGACCCACGCGTCGTAGGTCTCGAGGCTGCGCTCGCCCAGCAGCTCCTGAAGCCGCCGGTTGACGACGAACAGCTCCATCTGCGGCGTGGCGCCCATCCCGTTGACGACCGTGAGCACCTCCTGCCCCTCGTCGAGGTCGAGGTCGTCGAGGACCGCGTCGGTCAGCTCCTCCGTGACCGCGTCGGCGGGCATCGCCTCGGTGCGCTCGGTGCCCGGCTCGCCGTGGATCCCGATGCCGAGTTCGATCTCGTCGTCGCCCAAGTCGAAGGTGGGTTCGCCCTTCTCCGGGGTGACACAGGAGGTGAGCGCGGTGCCCATCGTGCCGACGTTGTCGACCACCTTCTCGGCGACGCGTTTGACCTCCGAGAGGTCGGCGCCCTGCGCGGCCTTCGCGCCCGCGGCCTTGTGGACGAGGATCGTCCCGCAGACGCCGCGGCGGCCCGAGGTGTACAGCGAGTCCTCGACCGCCACGTCGTCGTCCACCACGACGCTCTCGACCTCGACGCCCTCCATCTCCGCGAGTTCGATGGCGGTCTCGAAGTTCATCACGTCGCCCTCGTAGTTCTTGATCACCGCGAGGACGCCGTCGCCCGCGTCGCAGGCGCCGATCAGCTCCTCGAACTCGTCGGCGGTCGGCGAGGAGAACACGTCGCCCGCGGCCGCGCCGTCGAGCATGCCGTCGCCGATGTACCCCGCGTGGGTCGGCTCGTGGCCGCTTCCCCCGCCCGTGACGATCCCCACCTTCCCCTCGACCGGCCCGTCGTCGCGGACGAGCACCTGCGTGTCCGGCAACCGCCGCAGGCGGTCGGGATGCGCCGCGGTCATCCCGTCGAGCATCTCGTCGACCACGTCGTCCGGATCGTTGATCAGCTTCTTCATGTTCGATCGAAACGACTCGCCCGGACCGGTTAAACGTAGTGGGAAACGGGGGGTGTCACCCCCGCCCGCGGGCGGTCCCCGCCCTCGCTCGTCCGCTCCCCGCCCGTCGCTGGTCCCCCTCGTCGCTCGCCGTCGGTCAGTTCGGTTCGAGGTCGAGGGAGCCGCACTCCCGACAGCGGAACACGCCGGCGTCGGTCCGGTCGGGAACGCGGAACTCGTGGCCGTTCTCGCAGACGCCGCCGTCGTCGAACGCCTCGTCGCTCGGTTCGAGGTCGGTCGACTCGCAGGCCGGGCAGGCGAACGCGCCGTTGCTCAGCTGCGTCGGCTCGACGAAGTAGTGGCCCTTCCGACACCGCCCGCCGTCCTGAATCCCGTCCGTGCTCGGCGAGACGTTCTTGACGTTGCACTTCGGGCAGTAGTACGTCCCGTCGCCGGCCTGCTTCGGCGACGCGAAGTAGTGGCCGTTCGTACAGCTACCGCCGTTGTCGAAGGGATCCATACCCCGCTCCACGGGGAACTGCGTGTAAACTGCTGTGGTCGGGGTCGTTCAGGTATTTCGAAACGAAACTCAATACGGCCGTGACGAGAGCAACGAGAACGGCTATCCGCGGGACGTGAAGGGGTCGATAGTCAACAGCGTGCCGGCCTGGGAGGACCAGCACGAGACGCTCGTGGGCGCTGACGGTAGGTACGCGCTCGTGTGGTATCGAGCGGAAGGCAGAGAGATAACCGTCATGTCGTCGCGCACGGTCCGCGCTCGGGACTTGGAGATAACGAACTGGACAAATCCGGGAGAGACGCACTATCGGAGTCACAGTCGCGAGGCACAGATCTCCGTGAGCCGGCTCCAGCCGTGAACTCTGGATACTATAGTGCCGATCAAATTGCCCACTCAGGAACCACTTCTTGGATCTTCTCGCTTAATGCTTCTCTCGATTCCGCCTGAACAGATGCGTTATCAAGCTTGCTTAGAAGCTTTTCTTTTGGAAAGTCTTCAGATAGAAGTAGATATATCACAATACAATTGCGTGTGTAATCTACAATATCAGATACTAGATCTTCTCCGTAGTCTTGATCTGTTTCCGACCCGTGTACGTATCGACTTCTAATTGAATAAGCAGTTTTGATCTTTCTACTAATTTCAATGGGTTGATGCCCGAATAAGCCAAGTAATATGTCCGCTCTTCTAGAAAGGCGCTCTGACAACTCACCTTTCTCCTCATCTTTGAGTAACATCGCCTCTAAAGACATGATTGCCGAGGTTAACTGTGATTCTGGCGAATCATTTTCTTCTATTGCATTTTCATATCTATCAAACGAAATAGTTAGATAATCTTGTTCATCAGTAGAGTAGAGTCTTTCTTCTACAACTTCATACATATGCGTGTAGAAAAGTGACAAATCTGATATTTCCGATTCTGATATAGTATAACTAAATGGAGTATCTGGAGAATTATACCTGCCAGGTAAAGGAAATGGCTTAATAATAGACTCTGTATGAAGGTCGACTTTCATTGAGGAGACAGATCCCACATCATATAATTGTAGTACCGAGATCATAACCTGTATAGTATCATAGATATCCCTGCGGTCTGGGGCACGCTTAGAGAACTCAATAATAGCCGTAGGTGCCCGCTCGGGCATTCCGGTTGCTCTTCGATTGAACCCTGCGTCATCCTCAATACGAATCTCCTCTACAAGATCATCTTCATCTGGCTTTCTAATGGTGATATTTTCTTCCAGTTGTACAGAATCATCCTCAATATCCAACCCTAAAATCCAAATTTTAGGATTCCAAGAGATAGGGGCGCTGTCTATTTCCGACGTGAATATTGAAATGTGTCTCGCTATGTCCCTATCAGAAACACCGTTTTTTGCTCCGTTCAGTATAGATTGAATATATGCAGTAACCGATGACTCTGGACTAGGGACGATTAAACTCTCAAATTCGCGGCTCTCAACCTCACTAATTACCCGATCATATATTTCTGTCTCTTGTAACTGTTGAGAAGTATCTCTCAACACATCGGTACTAATCTCATTCTTGTTACTCTCTTCCTCGGTAGTTCTAATGATCCTACTACCGTCTATACTATCGTCTATTGTTTGGTAACGTCTTTCCAAATATGGGACTTCGGTAGTCTCAATTATATCGCCATCGGAGTTGGACTGTGCGATTTCAATGGCCTCCTCAGCAAGATCGTATAGGAGTGAGTGAAGGTCCTCCCTAGTCTGACTCATGAAAAATTAACCACACCCCTCTCATGTAAAGGATCCCCTATATGACACGAAAGTATGGAAGAATATCGGTGTAGTAGTCCAATACAAGTAGGGTGCGGTACCTTAGCAGTGTGGCCTTAGCCATACCCCTAACCGCCAACCGACCCCTGGGTATCGGTTCGGCGTCGACGAGCAGCTCGTCGAGTCCGAGATCGCGCTTGTGTTGCGGTCGAGATCGTCGCGAACCTATCGGTCGAAAGAGTCGATCGAGGCAAAAAACGGCCGCAAAAAGAGGGTCAGAGTAGTGTTGCCACTCACGAGGGGCCGCGCTACCAGAGCGTCTGCCCCTTCCCCACGTACTCCGACCGGCCGAATCTTCGGACCCGACGCGCCCCGGTAGTGCGACACCGCCTCGGTTAACGCAGATTGAGGGACGGTAGTGACTACCGGCTTCAGTTTAGCCCGGACGAGAAACGCCAGCAGTGACTCTGGAGATGTAGAACGACGAAATACACCCACCGCCAGAACACTTTTCACCGATTCCACGCCTCGTTACACCTAATGGCGACCACTTCGGAGAACGACCGTCCCGACGGGGTGGAGTTCACCTACGAGGGCGATCTCGTGACGGCCCGCGACGTCGAGTCGGGCGTCGCCGCGTCGGGCGAGTCGAAGCCGGTTGCGCTCTCGCGTCTCGCGGACGCGTTGACCCTCCACGGCGGCGGTGGCGAGCCGATCGACGACGAGGAGGCGTTCCTCGAGGAGATCGGCGTCGACCCGGACGAGGTCGACGACGCTGGCGACCCGCCGTGGGAGTAGCTCCGAATGGTCTATGCGAGCTTTGACGGCCGAGAGATCGTGAAGGCACTCCGATCGATGGGGTACCGACCGGTCGGCCGCGAGGGGAGTCACGTGAAGCTCCGGTACGACCACCCGGAGACCGATGAGGTCCGGGTCGTGAGCGTTCCGCTCACCGACAGCGACCAGATCTCACAGGACACGTACCGGTCGATCGCCGACCAGTGCGGAGCCGACGACTTCGAGGCGTGATGCGAGTGGATCGACGAACATCGGTGACCTGCCGACTTCTTTCGGAAGTTCACATGCGATTAGCGGCGACCCGGAAGCCGGATCTACACAAGTGTAGGCTCATGGGTACCGACCTCGAGGGACTCCGCTGCGCCGCGGGAAGTCACCGAGAGGACCTCGTGATACAGCTCGGCGGATTCGTCGGTCTTCACGCCTTCGAGACCCACGATTCACGCCGGCACATGTTTCCATACCTCGACGACGGTCACTGTGGCTCCGCGCACCGCTGTACGGCGTGGCTGCGCGCTAAGTGACCTGTGGGGATTACGATTCCGCACTCACCTCTCAGGCGTGTTAGAAGACCGAAATTGGGTGGCTGGGGAGTCCCAGCCCACCAATCCCGCACGGCCGAAGACCGTGCGCGTTGTAGGTGGGCCAACACGGATTTGAACCGTGGACCTCCCGGTTATCAGCCGAGCGCTCAACCTGACTGAGCTATTGGCCCAGGTGAGCGCATTCAGTCGTTGCGCGGGTAGGATTTTAAGGGTTTCCTTTCGGGAGCCGCCCGCCGTGTGGCGGTTTCACTGGCGTTGGCGAGGCCCGCGCCGTCAGTCGGTTCCCTTCTGCTCCTCCTCTTCGACGGTGAAATCCACGTCGACCACGTCGTCGTTCGCCGCCGCGCCGCCGGGGTTCGCGCTCCCCCCGACGCCGCCGTCCTCGTCGTCTCCGTCGCCGCCGGTGAACCCGTCGGGACTGCCGCCGGAGGCGCCACCGGGACCGCCGCCGGGGAACCCGCCGCCCATCGTGAAGCCGCCCTCACCGTCGTCGGGGAAGCCGCCGATGTAGACGTTTCCGGAGAGGAAGCCGTCCGTCTCGCGTTCGAGGTACGGGACGACGACGTACTTCTTCAAGGCCATTCGGATCGGGACCCGCGAGAGCGGGAGCGCGAGCAGGAAGCCGACCGCGTCGGTGACGAGTCCCGGCGTGAGCAGGAACGCGCCCGCGGCGATGAGCAGGCCGCCGTCGAGCAGTTCGTCGGTCGGGGGCTTCCCCTGCGCCGCCTTGCGCTGGATGCGGGCGAGGGTCGCGCGCCCCTCGGCGCGCAGGAGGAGCATCCCGAGGACGGCCGTCAACACGACGAGCGCGACCGTCACGGGCCACCCGAGCCGCGTCGCGACCACGATCAGGAACAGCGCGTCCACGAGGGGGACGACGAGCAGCAGCGCGAGCAGCGTTCGCGGGCGCATACCCCCGCCTTCCCGCCGAGCGCCCATAGCCCTTTTCGTCGCGGCCGCGGGTCGGGCGAGGGTCGGGCGAGGGTCGGGCGGGGATGGGGTGCTCATCCCACATCTGCGCCGCCGGTCACGTCCGCCGCGACCGCCACGGCTTTGCCCGCCCGGTCCGAGCCGGCGGTATGGACATCGTCGGCGCGCTCGGCCGCGACCCGCCGGACCGCGAGTCGCTCCCGCGGTGGGTCGCGCCGCTCCCGAAGCGGCTGGAGGACGTCGCCTTCCGGTTCGCGTGGGTCATCGTCGCGATCAACCTCGTCGGCACCGCGTTCGGCTTCTGGTACTACCGGTTCCAGTTCCAGGCGCTGCCGACCGAGATGTGGATCTTCATCCCCGACAGCCCGGGGGCGACGCTGCTCATCGCGCTCGCGCTCGGCGCGTGGGCGCTCGGGCGGTCGAGCGACACGCTCGCCGCGCTCGCCTTCTTCGGCAACGTCAAGCTCGGGTTATGGACCCCGTACGTCCTCGTCGTCTTCTACCCGCAGTTCCTCGCGAACTCGGGGCCCGCGCTGTACGCGTTCCTCCTCGTGAGCCACCTCGCGATGGTCGTGCAGGCGTTCGTCCTCCACCGCATCACCGACTTCCCGCTCCGCGCGGTCGCGGTCGCGACCGCGTGGTACACCGTCGACCTGCTGATGGACTACTTCGTTCCCGTGATCGGCGACGTGACCCACACCGCGCTGCCGTACGCCGACGGCGAACCGTGGTTCACCACGACCGTCCTTCAGGTCGCGGCCGCGGGCGCGGTTGTGCTCACCGTGATCCCGCTGTTCTGGACCCTCGGCACTCGGATCGCGACGCTTCGGAGCCGTGCGACCGACTCCCGGCCGTAGTCGGGCCTCGGACGGGGTCGGTCACGAATCCGCTCCGCGCTCACCGATTTAAGTGACCGGGCGACCTCGACGAGAGCATGAGTCACTACGAGCGGATTGCGGACCTATCGGTGACGATCGAGTCGGTCGCCCGCCGGCGACACACCGCCGACACGACGAGCGGCTTCGAGCGGACGACCACGGAGTTCCGCCTTTCGGGCGACGGCGTCGTCGGGCGCGGCGAGGACGTGACCTACGAGACCGCCGACCACGACGCGCTCGCCGGGACCGACCCGATCGACATCGAGGGGGAGTGGACGATCGACGCGCTGTCGGACCGCCTCGACGAGATCGACCTCTTCCACGGGAACCCGCCGGAGAGCGAGACGTCGCGGAACTACCGCCGGTGGGCGGTCGAGAGCGCCGCGCTCGACCTGGCGCTCCGCCAGCGCGAGGAGTCGCTGGGCGACCGGCTCGGGATCGACCCGGAGCCGGTCCGCTTCGTCGTCTCGACGCGGCTCGGCGACCCGCCGTCGACCCAGCGGGTCGAGGAGCTGCTCGCCCGGAACCCCGAGTTGGAGTTCAAGCTCGACCCGACGCCGGAGTGGCCCGAGGAGGCGTTCGAGACGCTGCGGGAGACCGACGCGGTGCGCATCCTCGACCTGAAGGGGTGGTACGAGGGGACCGACGTCGACGTCGAGCCGGACCCGGAGCTGTACCGCGACGTGTTCGCGGCGTTCCCGGCCGCGGTCGTGGAGGACCCCGCGTTCACGCCCGCGACGGGCGCGCTCGTCGAACCGCAGGCCGACCGGCTCTCCTTCGACTACCCCATCGACGGCGTCGAGAGCCTCGAATCCCTGCCCGTCGAGCCGGGGTGGTGTAACATCAAGCCCTCGCGGTTCGGCACGCTCGAATCGCTGTTCGAGACGATCGCCTACTGCGACCGGAACGGGATCGAGCTGTACGGCGGCGGGCAGTTCGAACTCGCGAGCGGGCGCACCGCGATCCAGACGCTCGCCGCGCTCTGTTACCCGGACGGCCCGAACGACGTGGCGCCGCGGGCGTACAACGACCCCGACGCCGAGCCGCCGTACCCGAAGAGCCCGCTCCGCCCGAACCGCGACGCGGTCGGCTTCGAGTTCTGATAGCTCTCGGTCGGCTGACCGCCACGGTCCACGACTTCCACCGGATCCGCGGTGGCGCGTGCCGGCGAGCGCCCGGAGGGCGCGAGTCGCACGCGCGAGGGAGTCGGTCGCCCGGAGCGGAGCGACGGGCGACCGACGAGGCTGGGGAGGCGTGAGGCGCGGTGCCGTGCGGGCGGGCGGGACTCAAAGGGGCAGCCGCGAGGGCGAAGCACGCCGCAGTAAGCACCGCAACGAGGGAGCGGTAGCGACCGAGTGAGGCGCGCAGCAAGGCGCGCGAGCCGTCGCGGCTGGGGCTTTGGAGGTGTTCGCCGTCCATCCGCACACACTCACGTATAAACAGACGACCGAACTCACGGAGCGAGCGATCTCACCGACACACACCGACATTTACGAGACGAACTTCAGCAGGTCGTCGCGGTTGTGGTCGTGGAAGCGCGTTCGCAGACACTCCTCCAGAGATTCGATGTCGCCGCGCTTCGCGCAGATGGGCGCCACCCGATCGGACCACTGCTGCCACGGCGGGTACAGGCCGAGCCGATCACAGATCTCGTCGAGGCGCTCGTCGAGGTCGTCGATCTTGTCGGTCTTGTTGACGGCGATGATCGGCTCCACGCCCACGTCCTCCAAGAACCCGAACATCTCCACGTCGTGGGGGACGTTCCCGCGCTCGGCGTGGCGGTCGATGATGTCCACCGCGGCCTTCCCGTCCATCACGACGACCCCCGCGAGAATGGAGTCGGCGTTGTCCTCCAGGTAGCGGACGATGTTCGTCTTGATCTGCTCGCGCTGCTCCTCTTCGACGCCGGACATGAACCCGAACCCGGGCAGGTCCGTGAACATGAAGCTCTCGCTGGCCCAGTCGAAGTGGTTCGGCTGCCGGGTGACGCCCGGTTTGCCGCCGGTCGAGAAGTCGTGGCCCGTCAGCTCGCGCATCAGCGTGGACTTGCCGACGTTCGAGCGCCCAACGAGGACGACCTCGGCGTCGCGGTCCGGCCGGTCTTCGAACATACCCGACCGTGGACGCCTGAACGGGTTAAAAGGCGCGTCGCGGCCGCGCCGGTCTCACGCCGACGCGGCGAGTTCCGCGGAGACCACGCCCCGCGGCGACGACCTTCACGCCGACGCGGCGGCCCCCACGGCGACGACCCTCACTCCGACGCGGCGGGACTCATGGTCCGCCCCTTCGCCACGGCGTCGCCGATCAGCTTGTACGTCGCCCCGAAGATGCCGGCGAGCACGACCACGGCTCCCAGAAGGGCCACGAGCAGGCCGAACAGCGCCAGCCCCCAGTTCGGACCCTGTCTGAATCCGGTTTCGGTCGCCGCGGCCACCATCCCGCCGCCGACGGCGGCCACGACCTGGCCGACGACCACCACCGCGACGTAGTAGATCATGATCCGGAAGCCGTACGTGATTCCCTCAGTCACCGAAACGGTGTCCATGTGGACAAAAATCATCACTCACACATAATATTTGCTTCTGATATGTTTAACATCCGATCTGAGGACCCACGGCGACGGAAGCTTGATGCCCGCGACCGGTCAGGTCGACGCATGGACAAGCAGGCCGTCCGCGAGACCGTGTGGGACGCCTTCGACGAGGGAGACCAGGCTCGGTTCCCGTTCCCGCCCCACGACCGGATCCCCAACTTCGCCGGGGCCGACGCCGCGGCGGAGCGGCTCGCGGCGACCGCGACGTGGGAGGCGGCCGCGACGCTGAAGGCCAACCCCGACGCGCCGCAGCTCCCGGTTCGCCGGGCCGCGCTCCGCGCCGGCAAGACCGTCTACGTCGCGCAGCCGCGGCTCCGCGACCCGAACCCGTTCCTCCGGCTCGACCCCGCCGAGATCCCGCCCGAGGAGATCGACGACGCGACGACCGTCTCCGGCATCTCCGAGTACGGGACGCCTACCGCGCCCGAGGACGTCTCTCACGTCGACCTGATCGTCGCCGGCGCCGTCGGCGTCACGACCGACGGCGCCCGGATCGGGAAAGGCGAGGGATACAGCGACCTAGAGTGGGCGATCCTCCGTGAGATCGACGCAGTCGACAGCGACACGACGGTCGCGACGACTGTCCACGAACTCTCCGTCCTCGACGGGCCGGAGTCCGCGGTCGGCGCCGACCTCTCCGACTCCGACCTCTCCGAACCCGACGCGCACGACGTGCCGCTCGACCTCGTCGTGACTCCCGAGCGGACGGTCCGGACCGACACGCCCTACGCGCGACCCGAGGGCGTCGACTGGGACGCGCTCGACGCGGAGAGACTGTCGAAAATACCCGTCCTCGCGGATCGGGCGCCAGAACGGCGGTAACGACGCGTTTGACGGCGATTAATCGGCGTGCTGCGGCGTCGGCGCGGACCGCTCGGACCGGTGGTCGGCGACGTGGCCGCACTCCGGACAGACGACGGTGCGCTCGTCGCCGTCGCTGACGACGAGCCACCCGTCCGACAGGGCGCTCTCGAAACGACACTCCGGGCAGAAGAGGACCGACTTCCCGCGGGAGGGCGGGGAACCGCTGGCGTCTGCGTTCATGTCTCACCACAGGAGCCGGAGCTATAAGGGTCTTTTTCGACCTGATCGTTCAGTATGATCGGGAGTATCACGCGTATACGTCACGTGTTTCGAGATAGAACGGATCGTTTATTTCTAAAAGCGGAAAATTACTGATCGGTATTGTTCACAATCGTTCCCGACGAACCCGGTCGGTTTCGCCGGTACCGTTCGTGGAGCGGCCTATCGGGCCAGCGGCATGTTGTAGCTCGTCTCCTCGTCCATCACGTGCTCCCACGTCGCCTCGCAGTCGCAGGACACCTGCTCGAAGACGCTCGGGTCCTGCCGCTTGTCGAAGTCCTTGATCGCGGTCTGGACGCGGTCGTCGCACTCGCCGCAGTTGTGCGCGCCGCGGTCGGAGCCGTGGCCGACCGGATCGGAGACGACGATGGCGTCCGCGTCGGCGGTCTCCTCCAAGACGTGCGCGACCGACCAGAGCCACGGCGGGCGGTAGCCGCCCTCGAAGAACAGCTCGTCGACCATCGTGTACCGCTGGACGTTCGTCGGGTTCATCGAGACGGTGTGACAGCCGTCGACGTCGGCGCAGCGCCGGATCGAGTCGATCATGTCGGCGACCGCCTCCGGCTCCGCGAGGAAGGGCGGCTTCATGAGGAGGTACGCCTTGATCCCCACGTCGGCCGCGAACTCCTCGTCCGCCGCGGCCGCCTCCGCGCAGGCGTCCTCGAAGTCGGCGAAGTCGAAGTACTTGTTCACGCAGTCGTGGCGCACCCGGTCCGTCGCGGTCTCCAGCCCGACCGCCACGTCGGTGGCGATCCCGTGATCCGCAAAGTCGCCGATCTTCTCGCGACTCACGAAGTCCGGCAGCGACTCGACGACGATCCGGTCGCGGTCCGCGAACGTCTCCGCGATCGCTTGGCGGGTCTCGGCCGACACCTCGCGCTCGTCGAGGAACGAGCCGGAGGTGTAGATCTTGATCAGCTCGGCCGGCTCGTCGGCCGCCTCGGCCTCGTGGTCGAGGCACGCGTCGATCTGCGTCATCAGGTCCTCGTGGGCGACGCTGCCGCCCTCGACCGACTCCGCGACGTAGCCGCACATCGTACAGCCGCCGGCGCGCGCCCACCGGCAGCCGCCGGTGTTGAGGATGATCGTGAGGGAGTTCACCACGCCGTCGGGCGTGTTGTCCTCGTCGATCCACACGCGGGTCGGCTCCGTCGGGTCGTACGTCTCCGAGCGCTCGGCGCGGATGTCGCGCATCACGGCGTTGTGCGCGTCCATCCCGCGCCCCTGCTCGTACGCGTCGGGGCTCGGCTGACTCATTGCCGGAGAAAGCGGTCGAGCGCGTAAAGCCGTGTCGTCATCGCCGCTCGCGGAGCCGCCGGCGAGCGGCTCCCCGCAGGGCGACGACGGCTGCGACCGCCGCGACGCCGAGCACCGCGCCGACCGCGTTGACCGCGGCGTCGGTCCAGGCGAACGACCGCCACGCCACCTGCGACTGGAGGAGTTCCGCGAAGAAGCCGACCGCGACCGACGCCTCGGCGGCGACGACGCTTCGATCAGTCGCCAGCGTCCCGAGCGCGGCCAGCCCCGCGTAGCCGATCAGGTGGAAGACCGCGGTGGGACCGAGGACCGCGAGGGGACCGACCGCCCCGCCGCCGCCCGGAGCACCCCCGGAACCGACGAGCGCGTCCGGCACGGGGAGCAGCGACGCGACGAGGACGACCGCCGCGCCCGCGAGAAACGGCGTCCACGGTCCTCCCCGCTCGAACGGTGACCGGTCGGCGTCGATACCGCTCACCGTCTCCCGAGGAGGAGCGCGGCAGCGAGGACGCCGAGGACCGCCGCCCCGACCGGGGCCGGGACCTGGTCGCCGGTCTCGGTCCCCGAAGCGCCGCCGTCGCTCCCCCCGTCTCCGCCCGTCTCGTCGCTCTCGTCCGCGTCTGTACCGTTACCCGCGCCATCGCCTGCGTTTCCGCCCTCGTCGTCAGCATCCCCGCCGTCGTCAGCGAACGCAGCCTCGTCGTACTCCGGCGTGACGACCGTTCCGTTGCCTCCGCCGGAGACGTTGAACGTCGCCGAGGGCGTCGCCAGCGGCTGCGGGTAGTCCCGGCGGCTCGTGAGTTCGGTGCTCGTCTCGCGGGTCCCCAACTCCGCGACGGCCGGATCCGCGTCCGGCTCCACGCGGACGGTCACCGTCGCGACGAGCGCCTCGCCGGTGACCCCGGTCGTCGGGTCCGCGAGCGACTGGCGCAGCCGCGCGGCCCCGCGTTCGTCGTCGTAGTCGACGGACTCGCGAACCTCGGTGTCGGGCTGCGACCTGGCGTCGGGGCGTCCGGCCGGTGCCTCCCGGAACCAGCCCGCGGACTCGATCTCCGTGACGGTCAGGTACTCCGTCGGGTAGTCGAGCCGGAGCGTGAACCCGTACACCCCGTCGTCGTCGCGCTCGCCGTCGTTGATCATCGCGACCTCGAGGGTGACGGTGTCGCCCGGCTCGACGTCGAACTCCTCGGGCGAGACCGAGAGCGCGCCGGCCGTGTCGCCGGCGCTCGCCGGTCCCGCCAGCGCGCCCGCGGCGCCGACGATCAGCGCGAGCGAAGCGAGGGCGACGAGCGCGACCCGGGACGGCGGGGCCGCGTCTCGCCGGTCCCCGCGGTCCTCCGAACGTTCCGTCGCTCGGCCCCCCGAACGTTCCGCCGCTCGGCTCACTCTCCCACCTCCAGGGTCAGCGAAACGTCCCCCGTCTCCAGCAGCGCCGTCTCGTAGCCCGCGTGCCGCGAGACGTTCGGCGCGGTCGTCACCGACAGGGTCAGTTCGTCGCCCGACGCGGCGTCGGCGAGGGGGGTCCCGTAGTGGTAGCCGACCGCGTCGTCGAGCGCGGCGTCGAGCGCCCCGGACGCGACGACGCCCCCGTCGCGGCGCACGGCGTAGTCGATCGCCGCCATCGGGAGCATCGAACGGTTGTACGGGGTCCGCGGCGAGACGGCGAGGTACCGCTCGTCGCGGTCGACGAACCGCGACCCGGGCGGGAGCAGGCTCGCGGCGAGCAGCGCGTCGCCGACGACCGGCTCGCCCTGAAGCCGTCCGGGGAGGTGCGCCGCGGGCGGCAGTTCGCCCTCCTCGGGGGGGCGCCAGTAGGTCCCGTAGCGCCGGTCGCCGACGCGGGCCTCCCAGCGCGGCTCCCCGCGGTGGTCGCGCTCTGTGTCCTGTCGCTGCGCGTCGACGTGGTCCGGCCCGTCGCGGCCGGCGTCGCCGTAGCTCCGACCGCCGCCGCGCCCGACCGCGCCGTTCGCCATCGCGCCGCGGGCGCCCCAGTCCGACTCCTCTTCGACGTACACGATGTCGCCGATCACCGACTCGCGGAACGCCTGATCGTACTGGAAGGTGAACGAGCCGGTCGCCGGCTCCGCGAACCGCCCGGCGAACGCCCCGGTCTTCCGGGCGTCGACGGCGCCCACCCGCACCGTCGCCTCGTAGGTGCCGTCGCCGTCGAGCGAGAGGTTGTCGCCGAAGTGGAACCCCATCTCCTGTGAGACCATCGGCCACGGAGCGGTGGGCGTCCCGGACTCCCCCTCGCGACCGACGGTCACCTGTAGCCCAGTCGCGGCCGGGAGGATGCGCCCGGTCTCGGCGTCGCGGACCGTCACCATCAGGTGGACGTCGTGGTCCTCGGTCGGCGCCGCCGCCTCGACGCGGTCCCCGGTCACGTTCCAGAAGCGGTGCGGGTACGTGACCATCGGTTCGAGCAGGTACTCGCCCGCCTCCACCGGGTCGAGGCGCCGCATCGCCTCGAAGTGCGTCGGCACGTACGTCGCCGCGGGCGGGTCCTCGACCCTCGGGAGCGACGGCGCGGCGCCGCCGTCGCCGTCGTCCGCGGCTCCGCCGTCGGCGCCGCCACCGGCCTCACCCCCGGAATCGCCGTCCGCGTCGCCCTCGCTCACGACGTCGGAGCCGGCGTCGGTCAGACACCCCCCGAGCGCGCCCGCCCCGGCGGTCGCGCCGAGCGCGAGCACGCGGCGGCGGCTGTGCGATCGCTTCGCTTCGGTTCGGTCGGTCGGCGTCGTGTCGCGTGTCATCTGTCTTGTCTCGGATTCGCGTCGGGAAGCGCGCGCAACTCGCGGGGCGGCACGAGGAAGTTCCCGCGGCTCCGCACGAACAGGTACTGGAGGATCCCGTTGTTCACTCGGCTCCCGACGGCGGTCTCGTCGGCGATGTCCGCGCCGGTCATCGCGTCGCGGACGGCGACGAAGTCGCCGATCGACTCCTGAAGGGTGAGGAAGTGGATCCCGGTGTGGTCGCCGTCCGTCGTCGGGAAGTCGCGGCGCAGCAGGCGCGGTTCCCCGTTCTCGCGGGCGCGAGCCGCCTTCTGCGCGTGGCCGACCACGCCCTCCTCGCGGGCGTACGCGACGGCGTCCTCCGGGAGGTCCGCGACTCCCGGGTCGCTTCCGAGCCGCTCGCCGTGCTCGCCGACGCGCTCCTCGTCGGCGTGGGTCGGGCTGAAGAGCTTCGCCACGCGCTGCGCGTGGCTCTCCTGTGACCACCAGGCGTCGAGCTGCGTCCGTATCGTCGAGACCTGCTGCGTCGTCCCGCCCGCGAACGGTCCCGTCCCGATCGTCACGCGGTCCTCGGTGGCCTGCGACGCCGCGAAACCGTTCGCAAACCCCATGAAAAGCGGCGCACCCTCCGGGATCGGCGCGTCGTCGGGAATCCCGTCGACGTCGCGGCGCTCGCGCGGCAGTCCCGGCCCGAGGAACCCGGTCCGGCGGTCGACCGGCTCGAACAGGTCGCTCGCGTCGGTCACCGCGACGCCGTTGGCGGCGGTCGCCGCGCCGAACAGCGCCTCGTCGGCCGCGAGCACCGCCGCGGGGTCGTCGCCCGCCAGATGGACTAACACGTCGGTCTCGTCGAGTGCGGGGTCCTCTAACCCGGTCAGCGACCGCGGCGCCGGGAGGTCGACCGACTCCGGGAGCGTCCCAGACAGCCGGTCGAAGTACGACGGCGAGTAGCCCGCGGTGAACAGCAGCCCGGCGGCCGAGCGCTCGAAGGCGCGTTCGAGGTCGGCGAAGGCGGCTTCGAGCCGATTCCGGGATTCCGCCCGCGACGCGTCCCCGCGGTCGATGTTCGCGTATCGGAGCACGTGGTGGACCGGCGGGACGACGTTTCCCGCCTCGTCGCGGTCGAGCGCGTCGTTCCACGCGTGTTGGCGCACCGGAGCGCCGTCGGAGTCGCCCGCGGGCACCCCGTCCAGCGGGCCGCCGTCGACCCCGTCCTCGACCGAGCCGTCGCCGCGGCCGAGACAGGCGCTGAGTCCGGCGGCGCCGCCGAGCGCGACGGCGGCCTTACAGAACTCGCGACGGGGTACCGAGTCCGGATCCGGAAGTTCCATTCTGTCGTGTGAACCGTTCGTGGGCCGACGGTAAGACGGCGTCGGCGAGCGGAGCGCTCGGCCGCCGACCGCGGATTACTCGTCGCTCGCGGAGCCGTCGGACTCGTCGCCGCCGTACTTCTCGTACAGGTACGCCGCGCCCGACACGCCGGCGGCGCCGGCGAGCGGGCCGAACCCGGGCGTGCTGTCCGCGGTCTCGCCGTCTCCGTCGGAGCCGTCTCCGCTGGAACCGCCGGACTCGTCCGAGTCGTCAGACCCGTCGGAGCCGCCGTCGCTCCCGTCGGAACCGTCGCCGTCGGAGTCGCTTCCGTCGTCGCCGTCCGACCCGTCCGAACTGTCGGAGTCGCTTCCGTCGTCGCCGTCCGAACCGTCGCCGCCGACGGTCGCACGGGCGTCGTCCGCCGACACCGAGGTCCGCAGCTCGTAGTAGTCGTAGTTCGCGTTGACGGGGAGTTCGATAACCTCCCCGTCATCGTTCTCGTAGCCGTAGTGCTCGCTGTTCGGATCGAACCCCCCGACGAGCGAGAGCGCGTCGGTCTCGGTCGCGTCGAACGCCTCGACGACTGCGTCCGCGGCGAGTTCCACGACGACCTCGCCGTCGGTTGACGCCACCGACCCCTCCACGACGCCGTGGCCCGGCGCGACGAGCCGGAAGGTGTCGTCGACGACGGACGCGACCGCGTCGGTCGGCGCGAACGAGACCGTGAGCGTCCCCTCCGAACCGTCGACGGTCGCGTCCTCGATCACCTCGTCGACCCGGATCATGCGCTCCTCGCGCTCCGGGGCGATCGTGTCGTACTCCGCGTCGAGCGTGTCCTTGACGAACGGTCCCTGGAACTGTCCGGAGTTGAACACGCGGGACTCCTCGACGAACTCCTCGCTCCGGCCGGCGACGAAGTCGTTCGTCGAGACGAGGTACGTCGCCTCCGGATCGAGCGGCTCCCCGCCGACCCAGACGTTCCGGACCTGTCCCTCCCCGTCGTGGCCGGTCCACTCGTAGGAGACGCCGGACACCTGAATCGCCGGCTGCGCCCCGTAGTCCCCCGGCATCGGCCGGACCGACCCTTCGAGGTACGACCGGATCTGCTCGCCGCTGAGCTCGTAGACGACGATCTCGTTCGGGAACGGGAGGATGTTCATCACGTCGCTGCCGGTGAGTTCGCCCGGCCCGTAGGTGGAGCCGGATCGGATCCCGCCCGCGTTCTGGACCGCGACGTCGATCCCCTCGTCGAGGTTGCCGACCTGTCGCATCAGGTCCGTCATCAGGTTCCCCCAGCCCGTCTCGATCTCGTAGTTGTCGAAGCTGGCGTTGAGTTCGACCTCCGTCTCGACGACCGGCTGCCCGAGGCGCTCTTCGAGGTCGGAGAGGTAGCCGTCCGCGATCTCCGCGACCGCCGTGTGTCGGTCCACCGACCGCACGTCGCGCGGCGTGTAGTTCTCCGTCTCCTCCGGCGGCGACTCGTCCTCGCCGAGCGCCTCGGAGTCGTACAGGTCGATCCGCTCCCAGTCCGAGAGTTCGCCCGAATCGACGTCGAACGTCAGCCGGCCGAGGTGGGCGAACTCGTCGCCGAACTCGGCCACCGTCGTCCCCTCGATGGTCTCCGGCTCCTCGTAGACGACCCCCGAGTGCGAGCCGACGATGGCGTCGACGCCGTCGACCGCCGCGATCGTCTCGTGAACGCCGCTGGAGACGTGGGAGGCGCAGACGATGAAGTCGGTCTCGGGTTCGAGCGCCTCGACGGCGGCCTCGGCGGCCTCGGTGTAGCCGAGCACCTGCCAGTCCTCGGGGTAGTCCGTGATGTCGTAGAAGCTGGTGGTGCCCATCCCGAAGACGCCGACGGTGTGGCTCCCGACCTCGACGGTCGTCCAGCGCTCCGCGCCGGGGACCGGCTCCCCCTCGGGCGTGAGGAGGTTGGCGATCACCCACGGGAACTCGGAGGTCTCGAAGCGCTCGCTCGCGGTGTCGACGCCGAAGTCGAACTCGTGGTTCCCGGCGCCGACGGCGTCCGGTCCCATCTCGTTTAACGCCTCGACCATGTGCTCGCCCTCAAACTCCAGCCCGAGCACCGACGGTGCCAGGTCGTCTCCGTTTCCGAGGAAGGCGGCGTTCGGGTACTCTCCGCGGAGTTCCTCGACGATGGTGTAGTACCGCGCGATGTCTATCGCCTCGTTGCTCGCGTCCTCGAACCGCCCGTGGAAGTGCGTGTCGTGGACGAGCGTGAGCGTTCCGTCGTCCTGCGCCGCCACGCCGCCCGTCGCCCCCGTTCCGAGGGCGCCGACGGTTACCCCGCCCGCGGCCGCCGCCAGCAGGCGACGACGCGTCTCATCGACGACCTCTCCGGAGCGCGTGTCTTTCGACATACTCTCGAAAGACGGAGACCTGTATTAAACATTTATATGCCGGATAGCTGGTGGTACCCAGCGCTATATATCCACGAACGTGTGGATCCTCGACGAACGACGGCGACGGACGCTCCGCGAGACGTGTCAGCCGGTATGATTTCCCATCTGGCGATCGCGGCCAGAATAGGTAACCGATACTCCTTACGTCGGTGTGTGAAGGAATAACTGTACGCGGTACGAATATAACGAACGAGAATTACATGACTGAAATGGGCGGCTACAGAGACCGAGTGGCACAGGTCGATCTCGGCGGTGGCGAGGTAAGCTACCGCGGGATCGACGACGAAGACGCGCAGAAGTACATCGGCGCGCGGGGGCTGGGCGTCAAGTACGTCTTCGACAAGGGTCCCGACGTGGACCCGCTGGGACCGGAGAACCGACTGGCGTTCATGACCGGCCCGCTCACGGGCACGCAGACCGTAATGAGCGGCCGGATCGCCCTCGTGACGAAGTCCCCGCTGACGGGGACCGTCACCGACTCGCACCACGGCGGCTGGTCCGGCGCGCGGCTCAAGTGGGCCGGGCTGGACGGGATCCTGCTCGACGGCGAGAGCGACGATCCCGTCTACCTGTTCGTCGAGGACGGCGACGTAGAGGTACGCGACGCCTCACACCTCTGGGGACAGGGCGTCCACGACACGATCGACCAGATCGGCGAGGAGGTCGACGGGAAGGTCGGTCGCAACGTCTCCGTGATGGCGATCGGACAGGGCGGCGAGAACCAGGTGCGCTACGGCTGCGTGATCAACGAGGACGACCGCGCCTCGGGCCGCGGCGGCACCGGCGCCGTGATGGGCGCGAAGAACGTGAAGGCGGTCGTCGTGAAGTCGGGCACCGACATGCCCAAGCCCGCCGACCCGGAGACGTTCCAGGAGGGCTACCAGCAGGCGATGGGGGTCATCCGCGAGTCCGACGTGACCGCCCCCAACGAGGGCGGGCTCTCGATGTACGGGACGAACGTCCTGATGAACGCGACCGAGGAGATGGACGGTCTCCCGTCGAAGAACGCGAAGTACACCTCGACGGAGGCGTACAACGAGGCCGAGGGCGTCGATATCGAGGCCGAGCGCGTCTCCGGCGAGAACGTCCGCGAGAACATCCTCGTCGACGAGCCGACCTGTCACTCCTGTCCGGTCGCGTGTAAGAAGGAGGTCGAGGTCGACGTGACGCACAAGGGCCAGGACATGAACGTTCGCACGGAGTCGTACGAGTACGAGTCCGCGTGGGCGCTCGGCCCGAACTCCGGCCACTCCGACCGCGACGAGATCGCCGTCATGCTCGACCGGTGTAACGACCTCGGCATCGACACCATCGAGGCCGGCAACATGATGGCGATGGCGATGGAGATGAGCGAGGAGGGGAAGCTCGACGGCGTCGGCCACCTCGACTGGGGCGACTCCGAGACGATGATCGACCTCATCGACGAGATCGGGCACCGCTCCTCGGACCTCGGCGACCTGCTCGCGGAGGGTCCCGAGCGCGTCGCCGACGCGAAGGACGCGCACGGCAACAAGCTCTCGGTCAAGGGCCAGACGATGGCCGCCTACGACCCGCGCTGTATGAAGGGGATGGGGATCGCGTACGCGACCTCCAACCGCGGCGCCTGCCACCTGCGCGGCTACACGCCGGCCGCCGAGATCCTCGGCATCCCGGAGAAGGTCGACCCGTACGAGTGGGAGGGGAAGGGCGAACTCACCGTCACCTTCCAGAATCTCCACGCGGTCTCCGACTCGTTCGACATCTGTAAGTTCAGCGCGTTCGCGGAGGGGATCGAGGAGTACGTTCTCCAGTACAACGGCATGACCGGCCGCGACGTCACCGAGGACGAGCTGTTCGAGGCCGGCGAGCGCGTGTACAACCTCGAGCGCTACTACAACAACCTCGTCGGCTTCGACGGCGCGGACGACACGCTGCCGAACCGGTTCGTCGAGGGGCACCCGGACGCGGTTCCCGGCACGGGCGCCAGCGAGGGCGAACTCGTCGAGCTCGACCAGCTGAAGGCCGAGTACTACGAGACTCGCGACTGGGTCGACGGCGTCGTCCCCGACGAGAAGCTCGCCGAACTCGGCATCGAGGTCGGTCCCGGCACCGGCGTCTCCGCCGGTGACTCCGCGGCCCCGGCCGACGACTGAACGAGACGGCGGCCCGAGCGCGGAACCGACCGCGGTCGCGTCCGACAACTCCTGTTTATTTTTAAGTGATCCGCGCCGGTAGCATCGCTCATGCCCCACGACCCGCTCTCGCCCTCCGAGGCCGTTCGCACTCCGATCGGTGCCGTCCTGGCGGCCCTGAGTCTCCTCGTATTCGTCTACTCGCTCGTGATTATCGGACAGGTCCTGTTCGGCGTCATCGTCGTCCTCACGCTCTCTGTCGGCCCGTACCTCTCGTACCGGCTGTTCGCCGCGCTCGACTCCCTCGCCGACGCCGCACAGCGGATCGCAGACGCCCGCGAGCGAGAGGTCGACGGCGACGCTCGGTTCGACCGTCCCGTCGACCGCGACCACTCCGAGACGCGCGAGCGCCCGTCGGAGCGCGAGATCGAGCGCGAGCGCTGACTGAACGCTCCGCTCGGTCCGTGCTCGTTCGCTCCCAGCGGCCGGGTTTCCGGTCCGTCTCGCCGTCCCGATTTAAGATACCTCGCCGCGACCGTGCGGCCATGACCTGGCGACTCGTCGCGGCGCTCGGCGTCGGGGTGACGGCGTTCCTCCTCGCGAGCGCCGCCGTCACGGAACTGCTCGCGGCGTCGATGGAGTTCTCCGCGCCCGCCTCGCGCTGCTCGGCGTCGCCGCGGTCGGCTACGCGGTGTGCGCCGTCGCGGCCGCCTCGTACGCGGTCTCGTCGGTCCGCGGGCTCGTGACCGTCGACCGCGTGCTCACCGCCGCCCTCCTCGTCGGCGTCGTCGTCTTCGCGCTCGCGAGCCGCCGGCCGAGCCGGTTCGAGTGACCGAGAGCGATTCGCCGCCTCGAAGTCAGCCCGTCCGCTTCACGCGAACACGACGAACCGGAACATCCACAGCGTGACCATCCCGGTCGCGATGGTCGCGAACACGTTCTCCGTCCGCCACGCGACCGCGCCCGCGACGAGGCCGGCGATCAGCCGCTCGTCGAGGAGGGTCGCCGCGACCGACGGACGCAGCGTCACTAGGTCGGGGAGGACGAGCGCCGCGAGGACCGCGGGCGGGACGTACCGAAGCGGCCGCTGAACGCGCGTCGGCACCCCGTCGATCCGCCCGAACAGGTGGATGAAGGAGAGCCGGATCCCGTAGGTGATCGCGCCGATCGCGACGATGGCGATCCAGGCGCGCGGCGAGGCGACGACTCCCCCGAGCGCGCCCGTCACGGCGTCGTCACCCCCGTGCCCGGCGCGTCCGTCACGACGCCATCGCCTCCGTTACCAGCCCGGCCGCGATCCCGCACAGCGCGCCGGCGAGCAGCCCGAGGTTGAGCGGGAGTCCGGCCGCGGCGACCGCGACCGCGCCGCCCGCGGCGCCCGCGACTGTCGTCGGCCGGTCCTTCATCGCGGGGACGAGGAGCGCGAGGAACACGAGCGGGACCGCGAAGGTGAGTCCCCACGCGTCGGGGACGCCCGCGCCGACGACGACGCCGGCGACCGTGCCGATCTGCCAGACGACCCACAGCGACGCGGCCGCGCCGAGGTAGTAGCGCCACCGGCTCCGCTCCGGGTTCTCGTCGAACTCGGCAACCGAGAGCGCGTACGCCTGATCCGTGAGGAGGTACGCCAGCCCCGCGCGGAGCCGACGCCCGTACTCCGCGAAGTGCGGCGCGATGGAGGCCGAGTACATCAGCATTCGGAGGTTGATCACCGCGGCCGTGCCGACGACGACCGCGAGGGGGGCGTTCTCGCCGAGCAGCTCCAGCGCCGCGAGCTGGGAGGCGCCCGCGAACACGATCACGGACATGCCGACCGCCTCGGCGAGTCCGAGCCCGGCGTCGACGGCGGCGATGCCGGCCACGAGCGCGAACGGCGCGATCCCTAACATTAGCGGTGAGACGTCGCGGACGCCCGCCAGCAGGTCTTCGTTGACGAAGGAGTCCCGCACGGCTACTGCTCCTTGGGGTACGGCGGCTCGTCGTACTTCGCCGCGAGGTGGTCGGCGTGCTCCAGCTTCGCGTTCGCCTTCCGGAAGGTGCCGAGCAGCGAGTGGATCTCGCGTTCGGTCGGGTGCGCCCGTCCGAGCAGCCGGCGCATCAGCAGCGCGTTCTTCTCGCGGACGTGGTCGCGCTGCCCGGTCGCCCGGAGGAACTCGCCGAAGAAGTCGTGGAAGCGCTCCACGTCGGTCTCCGGGGCGCGGGTGACCTCGGTGTCGGGCAACTGCGTCTCGTCGACGGTGAGGTCGCGGAGCTCGTAGAGGAGGACGGTGGCGGCCTGCCCGAGGTTCAGGACGGGGTAGTCGTCGTCGGCCGGAATCGAGCACACCTCGTCGAGCCGCGAGAGCTCCTCGTTGTTGAGTCCGCGCCCCTCCCGACCGAAGACGATGGCGGTGGGGGCGTCGACCGCCTTCAGCGACTCCCGCAGCTCTACGGGGGTCTTGAACGGGAAGCGCTCGTGGCTGCGGTCGTCCTCGCCCGTGATCGCCGTGGTGCCGACCGTGTGGTAGTTCGCGACGACCTCGTCGAAGGTCACCTCCTCGGCGTTCGGGAGCACGTCCTCGCGGGCGTGGCCGGCGAAGCCGTACGCCTCGCCGTCCTCCTCCAGCGCCGGCGGGTTCACGAGCTTGAGGTCAGCGAGTCCGAAGTTCTTCATCGCTCTCGCGATGGTGCCGACGTTGCCGGGCGTCTCCGGCTCGACGACGACGACGACGGGCTTCTGTCGGGCTGTCGGGGTCGCCGCCGAAGTTCCGTCCTCGGTCGCTCCCTCGTCCCTCCCCGCCCCGCCCTCGTCGCCGCTCATCGGTCAGAGGGGTAGTCGGTCGAGAGGTCGAGTTCGGACTCGGCGAGGTCCGCCTCGGTCAGTTCGTCGCCGTCGCGCTCCTCCTGCCCGGCGAGTTCGAGGATGTCGATCCGGTCGCCGTCGAACCCCTCCTCGAGCCGTTCTTGGACCTCCTGCTGGTCGGGGAGGTCCGGCAGGCCGTCGGGGTCCTCCTCGACGTGTTCGACGGAGGCGTACCCCTCCGGCGCCTCGTTGCCGGCGGCGACCCACTCGTGGAAGCGGTCGGCGAACTCGACAGAGCCTTTGTGTTCGCTGCCGCCCGCCTCGCGGAACCAGTAGAGCAGGTCCGGCTCGTGTTCGGGACAGAGCAGCACCTCGCCGTCCGGCTCGCCGTACACGATTTCCGCCTCGTTACAGCGGTGGACCTCCGCTTCGCCGTACTCGAGGTAACAGACGTCGCAGGGCTCCTCGACGAGGCCGACGAGCCGGAGGAGCCGCTCTCGCGGGTCCTCGGGGATCTCGTCGAGGGGTTTCAGCTCCTCGTCGTCGGTGAATATCTCGTCCTCCTCGAAGCGCCACCCGCGGAGGCCGATGCTCACTTTCGCCATGTCCACGCTACGCTCCGGCGGCGATAAAAGCGCGTCCTTCCCGGCACGAGGCGGTCGCTACGCCGACCCGAAGCCGGCGAGTCGGAGCGCGCTCGCCGCCGACTCGCTCCCGGAGACCTCGATCGGCCCGGAGAAGCTCGCGTAGTTGACGACGACGAACGCGACGGCGAGCAGGACCGCCAGCACGCCGAACGCGAGTGCGAGTCGGCGCCGCGCCGCGTCGGAGAGTCCGAGGCGATCGACCCCGATATCCGCGGCGAGCGCGCCGGCGACCGCGAACGAGAGACCGATCGCGACGACGTGGCCGCCGCCGAGCAGCGAGGCCGGCAGCAGGAGAAGGCCGAACAGCGCTATCGCCGCGCCGACGATCAGCGCCGCGACGCCGACGATGTCCTCGACGCCGGCGGCGGCTCGGCGGCTGCGGAGGGACTGTAGCGGGGAGTTCATGGCTTCGATGGGACCCCGGAGGGGATAACCTTTGCCGGAGCCGCGATAGCTCGGCTCCGACGCGGCCGCTTATATCCCCGGCCCCCCTCATCGCAGGCATGAGGCGACGGCGACTCCTCGGACTGACCGCGGCCGGGACCATCGGTGCCGCGGCCGGCTGTCTCGGAGACGGCGCGGGCGGGGACGACGCGGGCGGCGACGGCGCTGGCGGCGACGGTTCCGATAGCGACACCGACGTCGAGTGGCCGACCGGAACCTACGCCGACTACGAGACGACGAGTGTTACCGTCGAGAGTCCGGACGGCGAGGCTCGGGGGTCGGTGACCGCGGCGATCGCGGATAACAGAGACAAGCTCGTTCTCGGACTCAGCGACGCCGAGGCGCTCCCGGAGGACGGTGGGATGCTGTTCGTCTACGAGACTCCGAGAGAGAACCTGACGTTCATCATGCCGAACATGGACTTCGGTATCGACATCGTCTTCGTCGACGCCGACCGGACGATCACTCGGATCCACAACGCGCCCGAGCCGGGACCGAACGAGGACGGCAGCGAGCAGGAGTACGACGGGTCCGGCCAGTACGTGTTGGAGGTCCCCTACGAGTGGACCGACCGCCACGGGGTCGAGGTCGGTGACTTACTGCGATTCGATTTATAGGTATGGTTCGGGGGACCGGGAGTTCGCTTATAAGTAACTAGCTGCGGTTCTGACGGCTAACACCTCCAAAGCCCCAGTCGCGAGGGTGGCGTAGGCGAAGCAAGCACCGCAACGAGGGAGCGAACGGAGTGAGCGACCGAGTGAGGAGCGCAGCGAGCGTACGCCACCCTCGCGACTGCCCCTTTGAGTCCCGCCCAGCATAGCGACCGCACCTCACACCTCCCCAGCCTCGCGGCTCCCTACGGTCGCCGCGTCCCTCGCGCGTGCTCCTCGCGTCCTTCGGACGCTCGGAGGCACGCGCCGCCGCACCGCCGACCGTTTATAAGCATCTTCGCCGCCGGTTCCCCGGCGAGCGCGTCGGGTACTCGTCCCGTTTATGTCGCTCGCGCCCGTGGTGAGCGTATGCGAAACGTGGACGCCGCGGGGCTGGGGATCGGCGACGACCACCCGCCCCGGATCATGGGCGTGCTCAACGTCTCCGCGGAGTCGCCGTACGACCCCAGCGTGTACGACGACCCCGGCGAGGCCGCGGCGTACGTCGACGAGGAGCTGATCGGCGAGGGCGCCGACATCGTCGACGTGGGTCTCGAATCGGCGAACAAGGACCTCGACGTGCTCTCCGCCGAACAGGAGCTCGAGCGGCTCGACACCGCGATAGCGACCCTCGAATCGACCTCGGGCGACGCGGTCTGGTCGATCGAGACGCGCTACCACGAGGTCGCCGACGAGGCGCTCTCTCGGGGGTTCGACATGGTCAACGACATCTGCGGCTTCGCCGACCCCGAGATGCCTCGCGTCTGCCGCGAACACGACGCGACGGTCTCGAAGATGGCGTCGCCGCCGGATCTAGAGCGACCGGGAGCGATCGAAGATGTCGACGACATTTACGAGGCGCTCTCGATGAACGGCTTCACCGACAAGACCATCCTCGACCCCGCGTTCGGCGGCTGGTCGGTCGAGAAGACCCACGCGGACGACCGCGAGACGTTCCACCGGCTCCGGGAGTTCCGCGGGTACGGCCGCCCCCTCCTCGTCTCGATCAACCGCAAGAGCTTCCTCAAGACCGTCGCCGGCCGCAGCACCGAGGAGGCGCTCCCCGTCTCGCTCGCCGCCACGTCGATGGCGGTCGAGCGCGGCGCCCACGTGATCCGCACCCACGACGTGGCCGAGACGCGCGACGCCGCCCTCGTCGGCGCGGAGTTCGCCCGCGACCGCTTTCGGTCCGACGACTCCGACGCCGTCGCCGTCGAGGAGCTCGACGTGACGACCGTCCGCGAGGCCGAACGCCACCTCGACCGGATCGGCGCGGCGGAGGCGACTCGGGGCGACCGCGGCGCCGCCGGCAACGCGGTCGTCCGCACCTACGAACTGGCCGGACTCGACGACCCGGCGGTCGGCGCGCTCCGCGCCGCGACCGTCGGCGGCGACTCCCCCGTCGCGGCCGCGTTCGCGCTGGGCGACTCGACCCGCGAGCGAACCGAGACGACTCCCTCGGCGACCGACGGCGGCACCGGCGGAGGGGCGCTCGGCGGCGACGACCCCGCGGGCGGTCGCCGCGGACTCCTGATCGGGACGCCCCCCGCGATCGAGTCGGTCAGATCGTCGGTATCAGGTGCCTCGGAGGCGCTCGACGCCGCTCTCGACGGTATCGATCTTCACGTGAGTTAAGAGAAAGTTTATGCCCTCGTGTAGACAACCAATCGACCGGACGCCGGAGGGGCACGCGGGTAGGGGTACTCTGTGCCACTCCGGTCCATACCATATTGTAACCGACGAGCGGCGGCGCCGTTCCGCGCTCGACGCGACGGTCTCCCGGAGCGTGATCCCCCCGTGAACTTCGCGACCTTCGAACCGGCGTACGAGGCGATCCTCGCGGACTTCAGGTTCGACCGCGCGGCCGACGAGCGCGCCCGCGACGCCGCCGCCGACCTCGCGACCCCGTTCGACCTCGACCGCCTCGGCGACTGGGAGGACGAGACCGTCGCCGTCGCGGGCGCGGCCCCCCGTCTCGCCGACGAGGTCGCGCTCGCTCGGGACGCCGACGTCGTCGTCGCGGCCTCCACCGCCGCCGACGTCCTCGTCGACCGCGGCGTCGCCGTCGACTGTATGGTGACGGACCTCGACAAGAACCCGGAGACGGCGGCGAAACTGACCCGCGAAGGCGTCCCCGTCGCCGCCCACGCCCACGGGGACAACATCCCGGCGGTCCGCGAGTGGCTCCCGCGCTTCGCCGACGAGTGGACGCTGGCGACGACGCAGGCGGCCCCCGCCGGACCGGTCCGCAACACGGGCGGGTTCACCGACGGCGACCGCGCAGCGTTCCTCGCCGACCACGTCGGGGCCGGCGAACTCGTCTTCCCGGGCTGGGAGTTCGACGACCCCGCCGTCGACCCGATGAAGGCCCGCAAGCTCGACTGGGCCGCCCGGCTGCTGCGCTGGCTCGAACGCCGCCGCGGCGAGCGGTTCTCGGTGCTGGACGGCCGACGCGAGGAGACCGACGCGGCGCTCCGAGAGGTCATCGGCGACGACATCGGGAACGAGCGCGTCGACGATTCGGTCGGCGGTTAGCGGTTCGCCGCCTCTCGCTCGACCCGCGACTCGGGGAACAGCTCGTCGCCGTCGCGCTCGCCGATCCACTCCGCCAGCTGAACGAGCTGGTCCGCGGCGGCCTCGAACAGGCGCTCGCTCTTCTCCGGCGTCACGTCGGTCGGGTCGCCGAACGCGCCGTTCGCGGAGTTGTCGATCGAGTCGTAGAAGGTGCGGGCGCCGTGGACCATCGTCTCTGCGCTCTCGAGGTCGACGAGACCGCCGTCGCGAGCGTCTTCGAGCCGGTCCTCGCGAACCAGGTCGGGCGCGATGTGGGTGATCATCGCCGTCTCCTTCGGACCCGCGTGCGGGCCGTTGCGCTCGAACAGCTCGTCGACCAGCTCCGGGATCGACTCGTCCCACATCCACTCGACGGCGTAGGCGACCTCGTCCTCGTGGAGCCGGCGACCGACCTCCCGGAGGTGCTGGACGTTGCCGCCGTGGGCGTTGACGAACACCACGCGGTCGATGCCGTGGTACGCGAGGTTCCGCGCGAACGACTCGACGTAGTCCCGGAACTCGGGCGGGTCGACCCACATCGTCCCCGGAAACTGGCGGTGGTGGGGGCTGACGCCGACGTTGATCGTCGGCGTCCGGAAGGCGTCGGAGCGCTCGGCGGCCGCCGTCGCGAGCCCCTCCGCGATCAGGTGGTCGGTCGCGAGCGGCAGGTGCGGGCCGTGCTGTTCGGTCGAGCCGAGCGGGACGAGCGCGACGGAGCCGTCCGACAGCGCGTCGCCCAGCTCCGGCCAGGTGTGGTCCGCGAGGTACATATCTCCGCCTCGCGCGCGACACGTATCAACCCAACCGTCTCGGTCCCGCTCGCCGGCAACGGGGGCGAGGCCTCCCGCCATCGAGCGCGCGGGCTTCCCCGGAGCGCCGGCTCCTCGCGCCGTGTCGACACCCTTTTTGTGTCGTCCGGCCGAACCGGAATCCATGTTCGGAGGCGGCGGCATGAACCCGCGAAAGATGAAACAGATGATGAAACAGATGGGGATCGACGTCGAGGAGCTCGACGCCGAGCGGGTCGTCATCGAGACGGCCGACGGCGACGACCTCGTCTTCGACGGCGCCCAGGTCACCAAGATGGACGCCCAAGGACAGGAGACCTACCAGATCGTCGGGTCGCCCGACTCGGTGGCCGACGCGGGCGGCGGCGGCGGTGCGGCGAGCGCGGTCGAGGGCGACGCCGATCCCGCGCTCGACGACGCGGCGGACGCGGACGACAGTGACGACGGCATCCCGGAGGAAGACGTCAAGCTGGTCGCCCAGCAGGCCGGCGTCTCGAAGGAGGCCGCCCGCGAAGCGCTGGAGGCGGCCAACGGCGAGCCGGCGCGGGCGATCTCGGACCTCCAGTGACGGACGCCGCGTACCTGCTGGTCCACGAGGACCGGGAGTACTTACTGGAGCCGGGCGAGGAGTTCGGCACCGACCTCGGCGTGATCGAGGTCCCCGAGGACGTCGCGGCCGGCGACGAGGTCGAGACCCACCTCGGCACCGTCTTCGAGGTCCGCGCGCTCCGCGGCCCGGATCTGTTCAACCACCTCGAACGCACCGGCGCCCCGATGATGCCCCGCGACGTGGGACTCGTGATGGGGCACACCGGCGCGTCGGGCGGCGACCGCGTCCTCGACGCGGGCACCGGGACGGGGATCCTCGCGGCGTACCTCGGGCGGGCCGGGGCCGACGTGACCTCCTACGAGGTCGACCCCGAGTTCGCCGAGGTCGCCCGCGCCAACATGGCGACCGCGGGCGTCGCCGACCGGGTCGAGGTCCGGACCGGCGACCTCACCGAGGAGCTGGACGCGCTCGCCGAGGGCGAGCCGTTCGACGCGCTCACGCTCGACACGGGCGACGCCCCGGCGGTCGTCGAGCGCGCGGACGAGCTACTCGCGCCCGGCGGCCGCCTCGCCGTCTACTCCCCGTTCGTCGAGGGCACCCGAGAGGCGGCCCTCGCCGCCCGCGAGGCCGGCTTCAGCGAGGTCGAAACGCTCGAAACGATCCAGCGCGAGATGGACTTCTCCGACCGCGGATCGCGCCCCTCCACCGCGGGCGTGGGCCACACGGGCTACCTCGTGTTCGCCCGGGCGCCCTGAGTCTCGCCCCGGAGCCTTCGAGACCGGCGTCTCCGCTCCGACTCGGCGCAACGCTCTTTCCGATCGCGGCTGTCAGCCGCGGTGTGGCTGACGACGACGCCAAAGCCGACTCCCCTCCCGACGCCGCCAGCGACGCTCCCGAAATCCCCAGCGACGCCCCCGAGACCGCCAGTGACGCCCCTGACGCCGCCAGCGACGCCGCCGACCCCACCGGCGCCGCGTCCGGCGACGCCCCGGAGGTCGCCGACCGCTTCCCCCGATCCGACGATCCGCTCGCCGAGGCGGTCGAGGCCGCCCTGTCGGGCCGTTCAGCGGTCGTCGCGGTCGGCGTTCCGCTCCGGCTGCTTCCGCCGCTGCTGGCGGCCCGCGAGCGCTCGTCGGGACCGCCGTGGCGGGTCGCGTGTCGCCCCGGGGTCGTCGACGCGCTCTCCCGCGCGCTCGTCCTCGGCACCGCGGTCGCCGAGGCGGTCGAGACGGACGCGCTCCGGATCCGAACCGGCGAACCGCTCGACCGCGGAACGGGCGGCACGCTGTTTGCGAGTCCCGACCGCGCCGACGCCGTCGTCGGCCCGCGCGGCGATCGGTCGCTCGCGACGACGGCGGTCGGTGACGGCGCGGACGCGGCCGACGACGGCAACCCGCCCGCGGCGCTCGACGGCGCCTACTCGGCCGCCGAGGCGCGGTTCGACGCGGCGGCGGCCGAGCCGGTCGAGATGCCCTCGCGGCGGCGACTGCTCGCCGGCGCGCGAGCGATCCTCGACGACCGCTTCGCGAACGACGTGGCCGCCGTGTTGGAGTCGCTCGCTCCCGGGGAGTTCGGCCGCACGGACGACCTCTCGGACCGGACGCTCCTCGTCGCGCTCGCGGCGCGGCACGATCACCTCTTCCGCGACCTGCGCACGTGGGTCGGGGTCGACGGCGTCGGGATCGCGCCGGCACAGGAGTTCACTCGCGACCGCCGCGCGCTCGTCGAGCGGGAACTGATCGAGTCGATCAAGGTGCCGATGGGACCGGGGCGGCCGATGTTCCGGCTCCGCGCGGTCGACGACGTGCTGTTGCGCGCCCGGCCCGAGGAGGTCCCGAGCGTCCTCGAGGGGCGGTTCGCGCTGCCGACCGATTCGGACGGACGACTCCGTCACGACGCGATCCGCGAGGGGCGCCGGCCGGTCTGGGAGCGCCGGCGGTGGTAACAAGAACTAACTCTCGGCGGCGCACTCACTCGGGTATGACGACGTTCTCCGAGCGGGTCGAGCGGATCTCGATAAGCGGGATCCGCGAGGTGTTCGAGGCGGCCGGCGACGACGCGATCAACCTCGGGCTGGGTCAGCCTGACTTCCCGACGCCGGACCACGCCCGGCGGGCGGCGGTCGACGCCATCGAGTCCGGGAAGGCGGACGCCTACACCGAGAACAAAGGGACTCAGTCGCTCCGAGAGGCGATCGCCGAGAAACACCGCGCCGACCAGGGGATCGAACTCGACCCCGGGAACGTCATCGCCACCGCGGGCGGCAGCGAGGCGCTCCACGTCGCCCTGGAGGCCCACGTCGACGCCGGCGACGAGGTGCTGATCCCCGATCCGGGGTTCGTCTCCTACGACGCCCTGACGAAGCTGACCGGCGGCGATCCGGTCCCCGTGCCGCTCCGCGACGACCTCACGATCGACCCGGCGGCCATCGAGGACGCGATCACCGAGGACACCGCCGCGTTCGTCGTCAACTCCCCGGGCAACCCCACGGGCGCGGTCTCCGCCGAGGAGGACGTGCGGGAGTTCGCCCGCATCGCCGACGAGCACGACGTGCTCTGCGTCTCCGACGAGGTGTACGAGTACACGGTGTTCGACGGCGAGCACTACTCGCCGATCGAGTTCGCCGAGACGGACAACGTCGTGGTCGTCAACTCCGCCTCGAAGCTGTTCTCGATGACCGGCTGGCGGCTCGGCTGGGTGTACGGCTCGAACGAACGCGTCGAACGCATGCTGCGCGTTCACCAGTACGCGCAGGCGTGCGCCTCGGCGCCGGCCCAGTACGCCGCGGAGGCGGCCCTCCGAGGCGACCGCGACGTGGTCGACGAGATGACCGCCTCCTTCGAGCGACGGCGGGACATCCTCCTCGACCGCTTCGCCGACATCGGCATCGACTGCCCGACGCCGCAGGGGGCGTTCTACGCCATGCCCCGCGTTCCGGAGGGGTTCGTCGACGAGTGCCTCGACCGCGGCGTGGTCGTCGTGCCCGGCGAGGCGTTCGGCGAGGGCGGCGCCGGCCACGCGCGGATCTCGTACGCGACCGACGAGGACGAGCTCCGCGAGGCGCTCGACGTGATGGCCGCGGCGTACGCGGCGGCGCGCTGACGGCGGGGACCGCGACGCGGCCGCAACATCTGCCGTGGGATAACCCGAGGACATTACCCCGGGCCGGGAGGTTTCCGCAAGTTATACTGCCGCCGACGGAGTAGCGAGGGGCAATGGACCGGAACATACAGGTCAGCCGCCTCGACCGGCAGGCGGTCGAGGACCAGGAGGTCGAAATCGTCGAGCGAAAGGGGATCGGTCACCCCGACTCTATCTGCGACGGCGTCGCGGAGTCGGTCTCGCGGGCGCTCTCGCAGCTCTACCTGGACCGCGTCGGGAAGGTGCTCCACTACAACACGGACGAGACGCAGCTGGTCGCCGGGCGCGCGGCCCCCGCGTTCGGCGGCGGCGAGGTCGTCGAACCCATCTACATCCTCATCGTCGGCCGCGCCACGAAGGAGTACGACGGCGAGCAGCTCCCCGTCGACTCCACCGCGCTCGCGGCCGCTCGCGACTACCTCTCCGAGGCGATCCCGGAACTGGAGTACGGCACCGACGTCGTCGTCGACGTCAAGCTCGGCGAGGGTTCGGGCGACCTCCAGGACGTCTTCGGCGAGGAGACGCAGGAGGTCCCGATGGCCAACGACACCTCCTTCGGCGTCGGCCACGCCCCCTTGACCGAGACCGAGACGATCGTCCACGAGGCCGAACGCGCGCTCAACACGACCTACCACAACGACCATCCCGAACTCGGTCCCGACGTGAAGATCATGGGCAAACGCGAGGGCGACCGGATCGACATCACCGTCGCCGCCGCGATGGTCGACGCCTACGTCGACGGCCTCGACGAGTACGACGACGCGGTCGAGAGCGTCCGCGAGTACGTGGACGACCTCGCCCGCGAGTACACCGACCGCGAGGTCCACGTCGACGTCAACACCGCCGACGACTACGACGACGGCTCCGTCTACCTCACCGTCACCGGCACGTCCGCCGAGCAGGGCGACGACGGCTCCGTCGGGCGCGGCAACCGCGCGAACGGTCTCATCACCCCGAACCGCCCGATGTCGATGGAGGCGACCTCCGGGAAGAACCCCGTCAACCACATCGGGAAGATCTACAACCTCCTCTCGACCCGCGTCGCCGAGTCCGTCACGAGCGAGGTCGACGGCATCCGCGACCTCCAGGTCCGGCTGCTCTCGCAGATCGGCCGCCCGATCGACGAACCCCACGTCGCGGACGCGCAGATCGTCACCGAGGAGGGCGTCGCGCTCGACGACATCCAGGCGGACGTCCTCGACATCGTCGACCGCGAACTCGCGGACGTGACTGACGTGACCCGCAGCGTCATCGAGGGCGACGTCTCGACGTTCTGAGCGGGTCCGGCGGTCGGTCTCGCCGCCCCGGCCGCGCACCGCCGGACGCACGGGTTCCCGTTCCGCCCCGCCCGACGACCGCAACGGATTTGCGCCGTCCGGTCCGAGGTGCGCCCATGACGCGGGTGTGTCTCCTCGGCGATCCCGACGTGGAGCTCTCCTACGAGCTGCTCTCCCGCCAGACGGCTCGCGACGCGCTCGCCACCTACGCGATCGAGGAACCCTTCGAGAACAGCGTCGCCGTCGACACCGTGAGCCTCGGCGCCGCCGTCTCCCTGCTCAACGACCTCGACTGGTACCTCGTCCGCTTCGTCGAGGAGGCGCTGGTGCTGGAGCCGTCCGTCGCGGAAGACGAGTGGCTCTCCCGGGACCTCGCACGCGAGGTCCGCGACGGCGACGTGCCCCCCGAGGAGACCGACCAGCGCCTGAAGGTGTTCGGTCTCGTCGACGGGCGCCCGGTCGAACCGCTCTTCGTCCGACGGCGACAGGGCGAGACGCCCGAGTACGACCTCCGAGACGTCGACGAGACCCTCGTCGTCCGCGTGAGCGAGTCCGAGTTCTCGGGCTGAGAGCGGCCCCCGCTCCTCACTCGTCGACCACGGCGAGGATCCGCGTCCTGACCGGGTCGACGTCGACCGGTGCCCACGCCTCCACGTCGTAGGTCACGTCGGCGAGCGTCTCCAGACGGTCGGAATCGCCCCCGTCTATCGCCTCGACCGCCTCCTCGCGGAGTCGGTCCAGAACCGCGTCCGCGAGTCGCACGCGGTCGACCTCGCGGTCCGGGATGTCGAGGATGTGCGGGAGGTCCTCGGCGCCCTCCGGGAGCGTCGGGAACGCGGCCGGGCCGACCGCGAGGGCGGTCGATTCCGCGGTGTGGTCCGTCTCGCCGTCGCCCGAGAGCGCGTCGCCGGGAGCCGGCACGAGCGCGTACTCCGCGACCGCGAGGTCGATGGCGGCGTCGATGGCGGCCTCGTCGACCTCGGCGCGCCGCTTGAACGCCAGTTCGGAGAGCGCTCGCGAGAGCTCCGCCCGCGTCAGCCACCCGAACAGGTCGACGACGCCGGCGAGTTCGTCGCGCGCGGCGACGCTCGGCTCGATTCCGTCCGCCATCGTCAGTCCTCCCCCGGCGCCGGTTCCGCCTGAGCGTCGCCCGTCACCGAGCCGTCGATCCGATCGCTCCCGCGGACCGCGTCGAGGTCCGCGCGTGCGGCCTCCCGAATCTTGTCGGGGTCGACCGGGGCGTTCCCCCACGCCGGGAGCCGAGTGTCCGGACCGGGTTCGCCGAGCGCCTCGGCGTACGTCGCCACCTGCGAGCGCTCGTCGGAAGCGTCGTACGAGAGGCCGTTGAAGGCGGCGTCGGCGGCGTAGCCGTCGGTCAGCGTCGCCGCGGCCTCGCGGAACCGCTCGCCGAGATCGTCGTACTCCACGTCGACGCCGGCGTCCTCGACCGCGCGCAGCGTCGCCTCGCCGACCGCGCGGCTCATGTCCGCGAGGCCGGTCGGTCCCTCGACCGAGCGGTGGTCGTGTTCGTAGCGGCCCAGGTCGACCTGCGCGCTGTCGGCGAAGCCGGCGCGGCCGAACGCCTCGCCGAGCGTCCCGACCTCCAGCCCCCAGCCGCGCTGGACCCGGAGCCGCGAAGCGAGGTCGCTCGTCGCCGCGAACTCCCCGGCGAGCGCGTAGCGGAACGCGGAGAGGTACTCGAGCACGTCCGGCTGTCGACCGGGCGCGGCGTCGCCGAGCGCGCGGACGAGCGGCCGGAAGAAGAGCCTGAACAGCCGCCCGTACAGCGAGCCGTCCTCGACGCGGGCGTAGTACCCCTTCGAGAACGCGTAGCCGCGTCCCAGCGGGAACAGCAGCCGGTTCACGAACGCCGGCGAGTAGGTCTTCGTGTCGGCGTCGTGGACGACGACGAACTCCTCGTCGAGCGCGCGGCCGAGGGCGAGCCACACGTCGCGGCCCTTCCCGCGCTCGCCGTCGAGTCCACGCGCCTCCAGCAGCGACGCGAGCCGGGGGCCGTCGCACCACAGCGTCTCGACGTCGAGTTCGAACCCGTCGAGCCACTCGGCGAACGGCCCGGCGCGGTCGGCGGACGCCCGAAGCGGGACGATCACCCGAGCGGGGTCGACGGTCTCCAGCGTCGAGAGCACGCGCTCGGCCGCGAGCGTCCCGTACTCGCGCTCGGTCATCGGCACGACGACCGCGGCCCGGTCCGTCGGGGCGTCGGGCCGGTGGTCGGTCAACGCGTGAAGGGTCGTCACGCGCTCCTGTACGTACTCCATTTACCGATCACACGGGAGCGACGCCCAAAACAGGTGCGGTACCACGGGCGCGTGCCCGGGACTGTGCCGGGCGCTCGTGCCGGGGCCCTGTTCCGAATCAGTCAGGCCGCGCGCGCCGCGCCCGCGGCGCCGCCGGGGACGCGGCCGAGCCGGTACAGGACCGCGTACGCGGCGACGAGGACCGCCAGCCCGCCGGCGAGCGCGAGGAAGACGGCGTCGTACGTCGCGCCCGCCTCGATCGCCTCGCCGACGACCCAGGAGCCGGCCGCCTGCGCGGACATCATCCCCGCGGAGAACATCGCGTACGCCGACGCGCGCGATTCGTCCGGCAGCGACGCCAGCAGGTACGTGTCGCCCGCCGGGAACAGCATGTGGATGGCGAAGCCGACGACGACGCTCGCGGCGATCACCGCCGCCAGCCCCTCGGCGACGACGACGAGGCCGACCCCGCCGACGAACGCCGTGACGATGCCGAGCAGGTACGGGACGTGCGGGAGCCGGTCCGCGAGGTCGCCCGAGACGAGGAACGCCGGCACTCCGGCCGCGAAGATAACCGTCAGCAGGTTTCGAGCGGTCGCCCGCGGCAGGCCCTTGTCGATCATGTACAGCTCGTAGAAGTTGAACAGTCCCTGCCAGACGAAGCTCGTGAGTCCCATCAGCACGACGCCCGCGAGGATCAGCTTCCACTCGCCGCGCGCGGCCGCGAGGAAGTCGGTGTCGCCCGCGCCGGCGTCCGGGAGGTCGGTCCGCTTCGCGAGCGCGACGAACACGACCGTGCTGGCGGCCGCGGCGACCGCCAGCCCGTAGAAGGCGTACCGCCAGTCGTACCACAGCGCGACGGTGACCGCGGGCGCGGCGATGACGGCGGCGAGCTGGCTCGCCATGCCGTGAACGCCCATCACGCGGCCGACGCGCCCGGGGAACAGCTCCGCGATGAACGGGTTCGCGGCCACGAAGTAGACGCCGGAGGCCAACCCGATAGCGAAGGCGGCGACCATCAGCGCGAGCACGCTCGGCGCGAGCGCGACGCCCAGCGCGCCCGCCGTCAGCATCGCGCCGGAGACGACGATCACGCGTCGCCGCGTGAAGCGCGTGAGCGCCCAGCCCGCGGGGATCCGCGGGGCGGCCGAGCCGAGCCACGCGAGCGTGACGATGAGACCGGCGGTCCCCTCGCGGATCCCGAACGCGTCGATGAACTCGCCCACGAGGGGCGCGAACACGACGCGCGCGAAGTTGACGAGGAACACCAGCGCGCAAAGCGATCCGAACAGCCGGGTCCGTGACACGGGTGCGATTCCGCGCGCCCGGACACAAGCGTTGCGAAAGCGCCCGGACACGAGCGTTGCGAAAGCGCCCGGACACGAGCGTTGCGAAAGCGCCCGGACACGAGCGTTGCGAAAGCGCCCGGACACGAGCGTTGCGAAAGCGCTCGGACACAAGCGTCGCGAAGGTGCCCGGGCGCGGACCCGGGAACCGCCCGTCGGTGGTGACGACCGCGCCGCCGCGCCTTCCGTCGGTTTCGGTCGTCGCGTCAGACCGGCGTCGTACGGGGTTTTTATCCGGCCCGACCCCGAACGCCGAGGTATGAAATCCACGCGCAAGGGGCTCCGCGACGGCGACCTCGTCAAGGACACCTACGAGCGGCTCAACTGTGCCGACTGCGACCAGGTGTTGAAAAAGGAGAACGACCCGGACGAGGTGTTCTCGGTCCGGATCTGTCCGGAGTGCGGCGCCCGATTCAAGGAGCTTCGCTGACCGGCACCGTCCCCCGTTCGCCACCGTTCCGCTTCTGCCCCCTCCCCGCGTCTGTCGTCGCCCTCTCTCCGCTCTCCCACCGCGGTCGGTTCGTCGGCGTTCACCCCGCTCGCTCACGACTCGAACGCGGCCGCGACCGACTCCGTCACCGTCTGTGCCTCGTCCGTGATCATCTCGATCCAGCGGTACGCGGTGTACGCTTCGACCGCTCGACGGGCGTGCCGGTCGTCCGCCGCGAGGCTCTCGTCCGGCTCCGCGAACAGCGGGAGGAACTGCGCCGCGAGCCACCGGTTCAGCGGATTCTCGCTCCCCGCGAGCGACGCGGTCGATTCGATCGCCGCGCTGCGCGCCCCGCCGACCGCCTCGGCGTCTCCCGGAAACATCGTCTCGCCGTCCTCGATCCGCGCGGCGACGGCGTCGAGTCCTCGGAACCGAACGCGGGCGAGGAGGGTCCGCGCGAAGGCGGTCGCCGGGTGGTCCGGCTCGTAGTCGTCGACCGGAACCGGGTCGAACCGGAGGTCTTCGAACGTCCTGTGGGCCGCGTTGGAGAGCAGCGAGACGCTCGGCGCGCCGCGCGCGACGGGCCGGTCGTCGAGGAACGCTCCGGTCCCCGGGTACGAGCGGAGGCGATCGGTCTCCGCTCCGTGGAGTTCCCGAAGTCGGTCGCCGATCTCGCCGCCGAGGCGCTCCGCCTCCCGCCGGAGCGGCTCGGCGACCGGTTCCGAGTCGGCGAGCGACGCCCGATACCGGTCGCGGAGGTACCGACCTGCCTCGACGTACGACTGGACTCGCTCGACGTCGCCGACCGACTCGCCGGTCCGAATCGGGTTCGCTCGGTCCGTCGGTCCCGCGCTCCCGCCGACTAGGGTCCGTCGCCGCGACTCGTCGTACCAGCGCTCGATCGGTCCGTAGACCGCGGCGCCGGCGAGCGGCTCCGTCGCGGACCCGGGTAGCGTCTCCAGCGTGTCGGCCGCCCGTCGACGAACCGTCCCGACGTCCGCGGCGACCGCCTCCGGCTCGCCCGCGGCGGTCACGCCGGCCCAGGTGCCGACGGCGGTCGCGGCGTGGTCCCGCGCCGCGGCGTACCGCTCCGCGGCCCGTAGCGGCGGAAGCGACTCCTCGGCGCCCGGAAGCGCCTCGCGGGCAGCCGCCCGCTCCGTCTCGATCTGTTCCCGGATCTCGCCGTTCGGGAGCGTCTCCGCGGTCAGCGGCTCCGGTATCGGGCTGAGCAGGCGGTCGACGCGGTCGGCGAACGCGGCCGCGATCCCGGACTCGACGTCGACGGGGACGAGCCGAGGCCGCTCCGGGACCGGCTCGTCGAACTCGCGAGCGACGTTCCCGACGTCGAGCGACGGCGGGTCGTCCCAGAACCGCGGCTCGCTTTCGCTGCCCGAACAGCCGGCGAGCGAACCGAGCGCGAGCGCCCCGGCGGCCGCGAGCGCGCCGCGTCGGGTGAGTCGGTCCGTCATCGGGAGTCACCCCCCTCGTCGATCGCCGTCTCGTTTCCGGGCACGGTCGCGTTCGCGTCGATCACCGCGTAGTCGGTCCCGGTGGTCTGACAGGGTGCGTGCCCGCTGGAGCCGGAGCCGGTGAGCCGCCCGTCGAGCGCGACCGGAAGCCGGAAGAGCAGTCCGAGGGCGACCCGCGTGTCGGCCTCGCACGCCTCGTCCGGCGGTCGAAGCTCTCGGCAGTACTCGTACTCGACGTGGCCGGGATCCCACGAGACCGACTGAATCTCGAGGCGCTGACACGACTCGACGCCGGCGCGCGCGACGTACACGGTCTCCGCGTCGTAGTCGGTCTCGTCGAGGAACGACCGGACGCGCTCGCGGGCCGCGTCGGCGACGCCCTCGGCGACCAGCAGGTCGGCCGCCCGGGCCGCGCTCGCGACGAGTTCGCGCCCGACGGAGACCGGTTCGCCCTCGTCGTTCGTCTCGCTCCCGTCGACGAGGACGGTCTCGCCGTCCGGGTTCCGGACCTTCAGCACGGTCGGGTCGGGTTCCGTGCCGGAGACCCGTCGCCGGGCGGATTCCGATTCCGGGTCGTCAGCGCCGCCGAGACACCCGCCGAGGGCGCCGAGCGCACCGAAGGAGAGGCTACCGAGGAGGGATCGCCGCGTGGGGGACATGCGCCCGGATTGGACCGGTTCCGACAAACGCTTTGTGGCCTCCGGTTCCCGCGGTCACTCGAAGACGGCGTCGAACGCGGACGCGCCGAGCGGGTCGAACGTGCCGGCCGCGACGTTCTCGCGCACGTGGTCGGGGTCGGTCGTCCCCACCAGCGACGAGGTGACGCCCGGCGCGCTCCGCGCGAAGTTGAGCGCGCGCTGGGCCGGGGTCTCCCCCGCGAGGGTCGCGTCGACCTCGGCGGGGATCGCGCCCTCGACCGCCAGGTCTCCCTGCCCGATGCTCGCGCTCGTCACCACCGAGAGCCCGGCCGCGTGGGCGAACTCGAGCGTCGAGACGGGTCCGTCGGCGTCCGAATCGGGGGGCGCGGGCTGGTTCCGCCGGGTGAACGCGTCCGCCATCGCGACGTTGAAGGGAAGCTGGATCGCCTCGAACCCGTGGTCGTCGTCGGGACCGACCGCCTCGCCGGCCGCCTCGGCCCGCGAGAGGACCGCCGCGAGCGAGAGGTGGTCGTCGGTCTCGGGCGGGACGCGGAACGCGTCCCACGTCGCGACGCCGTAGGCGCCGATATCGCCCGCGGTGCGCCGGCGTTCGAGGGTCTCGAAGGCGGCTTCGAGCGCGTCGTACACGTCCTCCCGCGAGCGGACGGCGAGCTGCGTCTCCGGGTTGTGGACGTAAAAGCAGTCGACCGAGTCGAGACCGAGCCGGTCGAGCGAGCGGTCCAGCGACCACTCCAGGTAGTCGGGCGTCATCGCGTGCGCGCCGTTCGCGAGGTCGTCGGGTTCGACGACCCCCGGATCGACGAAGCGCTCGCGGACGTACGCGCTCGGGTCGGCCGGTCGCTCGCCGTCGAACGGGAGGAATCCCCCCTTCGTCGCGACGACCACGGACTCGCGGTCGACGGGCGCGTCGCGGAGCGCCTCGCCGACGACGCGCTCGGCGCGGCCGCAGCGGTAGTTCGCGGCGGTGTCGACGTGGTTCACCCCCGACCGGAGCGCCAGTCCGATCGACTCGCGGGAGGCGTCGTCGACCGCGGGCGTCGGCTCGCCGAGGTACGTCCCGATCCCGACGCTGGAGGCGACGCCCGGTCCGAACCGCCGGAAGTACGTCCGGCCGAAGGCGTCGCCGAACCGGTTCCGGTACCCCCAGAGCGCCTCGCGAGTCGCCATACGCTTTCCTCGGCGCGGCCGGAATAAAAACCGCCCGCGTCGGTCCCGCCCGATCGCCCGGCGACGGATAGCGCCCTTGACGCGTTCGTGCGACGGAGGTGCCCTCGACGCGTTCGGGCGGATCGCGTGTGCGTCAGACGCTCGCACGACGCAACGACTATACGGATTCCTGCTGTCGGGTCCGGTAATGGCCTCGCTCACCGACCACCTGGCGGACCTCGTCGCGGACGTGGACGCCACGCTGCTGTTCTCGCCGACGAGTTCGTTTCACGAGCGGTTCGCGGACGACGAGGTCGAGGTCGTCGTCGTCGCGCCCGACAACGACGTCGACGCCGAGACGTTCGTCGAACTCCCGCTCCCGTTCGACAACGTCAAAGACCGGATCCGGTTCGGCATCGAGGGCGCGATGGACGAGGGCCTCCTCGCCGAGGGCGACGAGGTCGCCTGCGTCGCCTCCGTGTTCGACGGCGGGTCGGACGCGGTGATCCGCGTCACCGTCGACGAGGGGATCCACACCGGCATCTACGACCTGTTCGTCAACTCCCGGGCGGAGCCGAGCGTCATCCGCGACGTGTTCGAGGTCGCGATCGAACTCGGACAGAAGGGACAGAAGGGGAAGCCGGTGGGCGCGCTGTTCGTCGTCGGCGACGCGGGGAAGGTGATGAACAAGTCGCGGCCGCTGTCGTACAACCCCTTCGAGAAGAGCCACGTCCACGTCGGCGACCCCATCGTGAACGTAATGCTCAAGGAGTTCTCGCGGCTGGACGGGGCGTTCGTCGTCTCCGACTCCGGGAAGATCGTCTCGGCGTACCGCTACCTTGAACCCGCCGCCGAGGGAGTCGACATCCCGAAGGGGCTTGGCGCGCGCCACATGTCCGGCGCCGCGATCACCCGCGACACCAACTCGACCTCCATCGTGCTCTCCGAGTCGGACGGCCTCGTCCGGGCGTTCAAGGCCGGCGAGCTCGTCTTGGAGATCGATCCGGAGGAGTACTGACAGATGTCAGCGGTCCCGACCGCCCTCTCCGAGTTCGTACGCGTCGTCCCCGACCGGCTCTGGCTGGCGCTTTTCGTCCTCGTCGTCGGGCTGGTGTTGGCGTACCTCGTCGGCGTGATCAACCGCCGGCTGCTCCGCCGCGCCGGCGTCCCCGAGGTGATCGAGGGGACGGCCTTCGAGCGGACGGCCCGCGAGTTCGACACCTCGACGGTCCGGATCTTGGCGCAGCTGTCGAGCTACTTCATCGTCGCCGTCACCGTCATCGTCGTCCTGACCGTCGCGGACGTGAACTACCTCGAACAGTTCTGGTCGGGCGTCGCCGCGTTCCTCCCGCGGCTGTTCGTCGCCGCGCTCGTCCTCATCGTCGGCGTCGTCGTCGGCGACAAGACGGAGCTGCTCGTCGCGGAGCGCCTCCGCGGGGTCAAGCTCCCCGAACTCGGCGTGCTGCCGACGCTCGTGAACTACAGCGTGGTGTACGTCGCCGCGCTCATCGCGCTCGGACAGGTCGGCGTCCAGACGCTCGCGCTCATCGTGCTGCTCGCGGCGTACGCGTTCGCGGTCGTGCTGTTCGCCGCGCTCGCGACGAAGGACCTGGTCGCCTCGGCCGCCGCCGGCGTCTTCCTCCTCCTCCGGCAGCCGTACGGTATCGGCGACGAGGTCCGGGTCGCGGGCGAGCGCGGCGTCGTCCAAGAGGTCGACCTGTTCGTCACGCACATCGAGACGGACGGCGAGGAACACGTGGTCCCGAACCACGCGGTGTTCCGGAACGGAATCGTTCTCATCCGAGAGTAGCGTCGCCGTCCCGGCTGAACGCGGCAATCACGGTTTTCCCGTCCCCTCTTCTCACGTCGTGAAAGTCGTTGACACCCTATAACCCGACGCGGCGACAACGTCGAGACATGACTCCCGATACCGCGAGCGTCGCCTGCGACGGCTGGGACGGTAGCGAGTGCGAGGGGACGCCGCACTGCCCGCCGCGCTGTCCGCGGTTCGTCGACAAGGCGGGCGCGCGCTGGACGGTCCGGCCCGCGGTCGACGCCGACGAGCCGTTCCTCGCGGAGATGTACGAGCGGTTCGACCGGGCCGACCGCGCGCAGGGGCTCCCGCCCGTGAGCCGCAGTCGCTGCGCCGAGTGGATTCGGTCGATGCTGACCGAGGGGAACAACGTCGTCGCGGAGCGGGACGGCGAGCTCTTCGGCCACGCGATGTACACGCCGACCGACGCCGCGGTCCCCGAACTCGCGGTCTTCGTCCACCCCGACGCGCAGGACCGCGGCGTGGGGACGGAGCTGTGCCGGCACGTGATCGCCAACGCCGCCTCGGCCGGCCGCGAGGGAATCGAACTCCACGTCGAGACCGGCAACCGCGTCGCCCGGAACGTCTACCGGACGGTCGGCTTCGAGGTCGTCGAGCGCCGCGGGGACCTCCGGATGCGCCTCGACCTCGACGACCCGGTCGCGGCCGAGGTCCGCTGGCCGCCGCTCGCCCGCGAGGGACCGACCGAGTCGCTGCTCGAAGCGCCGTCCGTCGACGCCGCGCCGGCACCGTCGCCGGCGGACGACTGAGGGGCGCGTTCGCCGGCGGACGACTGAATGGCTCCCCGCTGCTTTCGTCTCGTCGCCACCGCAACCGTTAGGCCCCGCCGACCCCAGGGTACCGTAACCGTGGACGACGCCATCGAGTGGCTGCGGAACCGCCCGTTCTACGAGGGACAGATCGCCGACCACCGGCGGCTCCCGGCCCGCGACCCCGAGTTCGCGGACGTCGACCTCGAACCGCGGCTCGCCGACGCGCTCGCGGAGCGCGGGATCGACCGGCTCTACCGCCACCAGGCCGACGCGATCGAGGCGGTCCGGGACGGCGACGACGTCGTCCTCGCGACCGAGACGGCCAGCGGGAAGTCGCTCGCGTACACCGTCCCCGCCTTCGAGGCCGCGATGGATCACGGCGGGCGAACGCTGTACGTCGGCCCGCAGAACGCGCTGATCGCCGACCAGGAGGAGTCGCTGTCGGAGCTCGCGGCCGACCTCGGCTTCGGCAGCCGGGTCTCGGTCGACTCCTACACCGGACGGCTCTCGCGCTCGGAGAAGCGCGACGTACGCGACCGCCGCCCGACCGTCCTGCTCTCGAACCCGGACATGCTCCACTACGCGCTGTTACCGTACGCGGAGCGCCTGTGGGACTGGTTCTTCTCGTCGCTGGAGTACGTCGTGATCGACGAGGTCCACAGCTACCGCGGCGTGTTCGGGTCGCAGGTCGCGCTGACGCTGCGCCGACTCGCGCGGACCTGCGAGCGGTTCGGCTCGTCGCCGGGGTTCGTCTGCTGTTCGGCGACGATCAACAACCCCGTCGACCACGTCGCGACCGTCACCGGCCGCGACCCGGACGGGATCGCCCTGGTCGACGAGGACACGTCGGGTCGCGGACCCCGCGACTGGGTGCTGTGGAACCCGCCGGAGTACGACGACGACTGGCAGGAGCGCGGGAGCGGCCGCCGGAAGTCGAGCCACACGGAGAGCAAACGGCTGTTCGTCGACCTCGTGACCGCGGGCCAGCAGACGCTGGCGTTCACGCGGGCGAGACAGACCGCCGAGCAGTACGCGACCGACAGCGCGAGCGACCTCCGCGAGCGGGGCGAGCGCGACCTCGCCGGGAAGGTGGGCGCGTACCAGGCGGCGCTCACCGACGACCGCCGCCGCGAGATCGAGTCGGCGCTCCACGCCGACGACCTGCAGGGCGTCTGGTCGACGAGCGCCCTCGAACTCGGCGTCGACGTGGGCGGCCTCGACGCCGTGGTGCTCGACGGCTACCCCGGCACGCGGATGTCGGCCCACCAGCGCGCGGGCCGGGCGGGCCGCAGCGACGACCCCGCGCTCGTCGTGATGGTGGGCGGGGAGGACCAGCTCGACCAGTACCTGATGCGCAACCCGAGCGACTTCTTCGACGCGCCGCCGGAGGACGCGATCTGCGACCCCGAGAACGGCCAACTGATGCCCGGCCACGTCGCCTGCGCGGCCGACGAGGACTGGCTCTCGCCGGAGGACGCGCGCTTCTTCGGCGACTCCTTCCCGGGCGTGGTGGCGGACCTGACCGACGATGGCGTCCTGAACCGACGCGAGGCCGCGGACGGCACGCGCTGGGTCCACGCCGGCGGCTCCAGCCCGCAGCAGTCCGTGAACCTCCGCACCGCCGAGGAGCGCGAGATATCGCTGATCGAGCGGTCGAGCGGCGAGACGGTCGCCACCCTCGGCTTCGGGGACGCGCTCCGCGACGCCCATCCCGGCGCGATCTACCACCAGCAGGGCCGCACCTACGAGGTGGTCGAACTGGACCTCGACCGCGACGTGGCCGAACTCCAGCAGTCGTGGGCGGACTACTACACGCAGGTGCGCTCCGACAAGGACATCGTCGTGAACGAGGACCTCGAGGAGCGCGCGCTCTCGGCGCGCGAGGACGTCCCCGTCCGCTTCGCGGACGTCACGGTGACCGAGCAGATCACGGGGTTCGTGCGGAAGGACGCCGCCACCGGGGAGTCGCTCGGCGAGTCGACGCTCGACCTCCCGGAGACGACGCTGCGGACGAAGTCGCTGTACTTCCCCGTGCCCGAAGACGTCGAACGCGAGATGCGGCGCCTCGGTGGCGCGCTCGGCGGCGAGGGCGCTGAGGGGAGCGAGGTCAGTGCCGACGGCGGCGACGTACCTGACTGCGACGGGGCTCCGAACCCCGACGGCGACGCCCCCGACGGCGAACCGATCCCGGGCGGGGAGTACGCGTTCAACGGCGGGATCCACGCCGCCGAGCACGGGATCATCTCGCTTTTCCCGTTCCACCTGCTGTGCGACCGCGCCGACGTCGGCGGCATCTCGACGCCGCACCACCCCCACACCGAGGGACCGGCGGTGTTCGTCTACGACGGGTACCCGGGCGGCGTCGGACTCACGCGGCGCGGCCACCGGCGGATCGAGGAGCTGATGACCCGAACGGCGCGGCTCATCGACACCTGCGACTGCGAGGGCGGCTGTCCCGCCTGCGTCCAGTCGCCGCACTGCGGCAACGGGAACGACCCGCTGGCGAAGGCGCCCGCAGTCAGCCTGCTCGAATCGCTGACGGGCGCCGAGTGATCCGGCCGCGAGGAATCGCCGACGGGATCACCCCGGATCGACAGATCCCTGACCGCGTCCACCAAAAACCCCTTGCTGCCGGGCGCCCACGCCTCCGTCGATGGGAATCGATCTCGACGACGCCGCCGATCCTGCGGCCCGAGCGATGGAGTGGCTCGTCCTCGGCGCGGCGTACTTCCTGCTCCTGTTGTTCCTCATCGGCGTGTTCGACCTGTTCGTCTCCCTGTACCGCCTCCTCGCGGCGGGCGACTTCACCGACCCGGTCGAGGTCGTGGGACTGCTCGACAGCGTCCTCCTCCTTTTGATCATCGTCGAGGTCCACCGGACGCTCGTGGCGTACGCGCGCGGTCAGCCCGTCCTCCGGATCGTCGTGAGCGCCGCGATCATCGCGGTTTCCCGCCGGGTGATCAGCTTCCGGCTGGAGGACTACGGCGGGGGCAACGAGGCGCTGCTCGCGGCCGCCGCGCTCGCCGTGTTGGTGCTCGCGCTCACCGTCGGCTACTTCCTGCTCGACCGGGTGAGCGTCCCGGGGCGACTCGAACTCTGAACTCGGAGCGAACCGGACCTGTCCCGGTCGTCGCCGCGGGGCGTCCGCCGCCGGTCCCGGTGGTTTCACGGTGGACGCGCCCGTGGCGATCCCATGGAGCTGTTCTGGCACCGACGGGACCTCAGAGCCGCCGACAACGTCGGACTCGCGGCCGCGACGGGGACCGGCGACGAGGGCGCAGACAGGGGACCGGCCGCGCCCGTCTTCGTCTTCGACCCCGACGTCCTCGACCACGCGAGCGACGTGCGCGTGCGCCGCCTGCTCGACGGGCTGGCCGCGCTCCGCGAGGACTACCGCGAGCGCGGGAGCGACCTGCTCGTCGCCGGCGGCGACCCGGAGACGGTCCTCCCGCGGCTGGCCGAGGCGCTCGACGCGGAGCGCGTCGTCTGGAACCGCGACTACTCCGGGCTGGCTCGCGAGCGAGACGCGGGCGTGCGGCGCGCGCTCGACGCGGTCGACGTCGAGCGCGAGGCCCACCACGACGCGGTCCTCCACGACCCCGACGCGATCCGGACGAACGCCGGCGACCCCTACTCGGTGTACAGCTACTACTGGAAGAAGTGGACCGACCGCGCGAAGGACGACCCGGCGCCCGCGCCGACCGGCGGTGGGCTCGTCGACGCGAACCGGCTCGCGGACGCGGTCGACGCGGTCGGCGGAACCGACGCGTCGGTTGCGGTCGCGGACGGGGGCGACGCGGAGACCGTCGGCGCCCTTCCGACTCCCGCCGACCTCGGGTTCGCGGAGCCGGACGCCGAGATCGGGCCGGCCGGGACGGCGGCCGCCCGCGAGCGCCTCGACGCGTTCCTCGACGAGGCGGTGTTCGCCTACGAGGCCGAGCGCGACTACCCGGCCCGCGAGGCGACCTCCCGGCTCTCGACGTTCCTCAAATACGGAGAGATCGGGATCCGAGAGGCGTACGCCGCGACCGCGGCGGCGATGGCCGAGGCCGAGTCCGATGCGCGCCCCGACGACGCCCCGGAGGGGGTCGAGGAGTTTCAACAGCAGCTGGCGTGGCGGGAGTTCTACACGCAGGTCCTCTTCCACAACCCCGAGGTGGTGACGGCGAACTACAAGGCGTACGAGGAGGGGATCGCGTGGCGCGACGACCCCGGGGAGATAGCCGCGTGGAAGCGCGGCGAGACGGGCTACCCGATCGTCGACGCCGGGATGCGCCAGCTCCGCGAGGAGGCGTTCATGCACAACCGGGTTCGGATGATCGTGGCGTCGTTCCTCACGAAGGACCTCCTCGCCGACTGGCGGCACGGCTACGACCACTTCCGTGAGCACTTGGCCGACCACGACACCGCCAACGACAACGGCGGGTGGCAGTGGGCGGCCTCGACGGGGACCGACGCGCAGCCCTACTTCCGCATCTTCAACCCGATGACGCAGGGGGAGCGGTACGACCCCGACGCGGAGTACATCACGGAGTACGTCCCCGAGCTTCGGGGGATCGACGCCGACCTGATCCACGAGTGGCACGAGCTGTTGCCCACCCAGCGCGCGAACGCGGCGTCGGAGTATCCCGCGCCGATCGTCGACCACTCCGAACGGCGGGAGGAGGCCTTGGCGATGTACAAGCGAGCGCGGGGCGAGGACCCAGAGGAATAAGTGGAAACTGTCGAGGGTCACGTCATCGTTCGGGTGACGATATCTGCCGTCGCTGCGACGACGAACACCTCCAAAGCCTCAGCCGCTCGGTTATAACTGAGTGATAACGGATCGACTGTGACCATCTCCAAAGCCCCAGCCGCGAGGGCTCGCGCGCCTTGCTGTGCGCCTCGCTCAGTCGCTACCGCTCCTTCGCTGCGGTGCTTACTGCGGCGTGCTTCGCCCTCGCGGCTGCCCCTTTGAGTCCCACCCGGCCGCACCGCAACCGCACCTCACACCTCCCCAGCCTCGCGGCTCCCTTCGGTCGCCGCGTCCCTCGCACGCGCGGTTCGCGCTCTCCGAGCGTTCACCGGCGGACGCCACCGCACCGCGGTTTCTATTTAAAACAGCGCCTCGCTCTCGTCGAGGACGCGCGCCGGCCCGCCGACCTCCCAGACGTCGGTGTCGATACCGATCTCCGCGATCCGGCTCTCGACCTCGTCGACGTGGTCGGCGAGGGTGTTCACGTACACCGACGCGCCGGTGTCCGTCGAGAAGTAGACGGGGACGCCCGACTCCCGGAGTTCGCGAACCGCGTTGAACACCGCGATCGTCTCGGGCTGCCAGTACACCCAGCCCGACGGGCCGGTCATCGTCGTGGCGGTGAGGGAGAGCGAGTCGTGCTCGGCCGTCTCGAAGATCCGGTCGAAGTCGCCCGCGCGGAGCGCGTCCGTCATCTCGACGAGCTGGTCCTGGACGTGGGCGGTCCGCGCCTGCATCATGTGGCTCGCGGCGGCCTCGCGGTGGGCCTCCTCCGTCTCCTTGTACGCGGGGACGTGCGCGGCGACGATCCGCAGGTCCTCCTCGGGGTCGAACCCGTCCTCGCCCACGCCCACGTCGAGCCGGTAGGAGCGGCAGTCCTCGTCGTTGAGCCCGGCGTCGAGCCGCGAGTACGCGCCCGTGACGGCGCGGGCGGCCGAGGAGGAGCCGCGGCGGGCGACGGTGGATACCTCGGGGAGCGACATGTCGAGTCCGGCGGCTTCCACCAGGGCGAGCGCGGCGGCCGCGAACCCTGACGACGAGGAGCCGAAGCCGATGTTCGACGGGAAGGAGTTCTCGCTTTCCAGCCGCACGGCGGCGTCGACGCCGGCCAGATCGCGGACGTGGTCGACGACCATGTCGATTCGCTCGGCGGCGCGCCCGTCGACTTCCTCGTCGCCGATGACGTAGGTGTCCTCGCTCGCGTCGGGCTGCCACTCGACGGTGGTCGTCGTCGCGGTCGGCGCGGTACAGAGGCTGATGCTGTCGTGGTATGGGAGCCGCAGTTCCTCGTCGCGCATCCCGTGGTACTTGACGAGCCCCTGGATCGGGTGGGCTCGCGCGGTGGCCTTGCCGGTCATACCTCGGGAAGCGTCCGGCGGGGGATTAGTCGTTGCGATGAGCGGGAGGGAGAGTATGACAGGTGCGATTGCGACACGATGAGTCGATCGAGAGAGAGAGATGCGGTGGCGCGTGCCTGCGAGCGGCCGCCCCCGGCGGCCGCGAGGAGCACGCGCGAGGGAGTCGATGGTCCGGAGCGAAGCGGAGGACCATCGACGAGGCTGGGGAGGCGTGAGGTGCGGGGCGGTCGGGTGGGACTCAAAGGGGCAGCCGTGAGGCGGGCGTAGCCGACGTAAGCACTGGAACGAGGAGCGAACGCAGTGAGCGACCGAGTGAAGCGCGCAGCGAGCGTACGCCCGCCTCACGGCTGGGGCTTTGGAGGCGTCTGCCGGTGATCCGCGATCAGTTATTCATGAACAAGACGTATCACGATCACTCCGAATTCCGAAGCAGCAGATAGATCACGACGACCAACAGCATCACGTCCAGCCCCGCGATCACCGTCAGCGGGGTGCCGAACCCCCACTGCCACGCCCAGTCGTTGTCCCGGGCCGTCGCGTCGTTATACATCCATCTGCCGAGCGTCGCCCAGAGGACGAGCAGCACCGCCAGCAGGAACAGTTCGTCGCGGACGACGGTGGCGCCCCAGATTCGATACGTCGGTAGCTGCGCGACGGAGGGTGCGAGGACCATCGATGCGTTCGGATATTCGTCCCGTTTATAAAAAACCGGTATCGGAAAATTACCTCTGACCGGATAACTCACCACCTCCCTCTCCCGCTTCCGTCCCCGCGACGGCGACGCGATCGAGGGGAACCCTTTTTGACCGGCCGGCGGGTACTCCGCGCCATGACCGAGTACACCGTCGAGTTCGTCGGCACCGACGAGACGATCGAGGTGACCGACACGGAGACGATCCTCAGCGCCTGCTTCGAGGAGGGGATCGCCCAGGAGTACTCCTGCCGCGTCGGGATGTGTCTCGCCTGCTCCGCCGAGATCGTCGAGGGCGAGGTGACCCAGCCGGCGGCCCGCGGTCTCACCGACGAGGAGGCGGAGAACTACGCGCTCACCTGTATGGCCCGCCCGCAGTCCGACCTGAAACTGGATCGCGGGAAGTACCCGCCGAGCATCGAGGACGACGCCGCGGTCTCCGCGGAGGACGGCGACGGCGCGGCCGCGGACGACGACTGAGAACGCGGCTATTCGACCCGACCGATCCGAATCGCCCTCTCCGTCAACGCCGTGCGAGGCAGGGCGGACGGGTCAGTCGAGTTCGGCTTCGAGCTTCGGATTGCGGTTCGTCGTGGGAATGTCGGACTCGATGAGCGCTCCGCACGCGTCGACGAACTCGGCGTCTCCGATCTCGCCACAGAGGACGTGTGTCTCCGCTTCGGTGGTGATGTACACGTCGATCACGTCGCGGTTCGAGTGCGACAGGAAGTCGTAGGTGGTGTTCCAGCCGCCGACTGCGAACAGCGACAGGAACGCGACGAGCGCGATTTCGGTTCGGGTCTCGACCTGCCCCTGGTAAACGAGAACGGCCGTTCCGACGGTGAGGACGAGCGAGACGAGGAGAAAGAACAGGCCGAGGAACACGTGTCGATGGAGACTGGTGTCCCGGTCGAACTCGACGTGTATCGCGTCGCTGACGGGAATCGATACCGCGGCGTCCGCTCCCGGTCGGGCGTACGTGAGTTCCCCGTCGGACGCGGCAAACACCGCCGTGTCCTCGCTGTCGATGATGTATTCGTCGACGTGTGCTTCCGTTTTGAAATCCATGGCAGGCGGGGTGTGTCGTGGTGATACCGTCGCCTGCCCGGTATGTAATCTTTGATACCTGTCCGGTTCCGTTCGTTTCGTCGGTATCCGGAGTATACGACCTACCGAGCACTCCTCTGCGACTCGTCGAATCCCCGCCGTTCGGATCCCTTGACCTACATCGCGACCGCGACGGCGTTGAACAGAACGAACACGCCGACGAGAGCGAGGAGGGCGCTCGCGACGGCTCGACGGGGGTGTTCGCGACGGAACGTCCCGGCGAGACCGTAGGGGACGCCCAGACCGAGCGTCACCGCGAGAAACGTCGCGATGTTCCGGAGAAGCTCGACTCCGGCACCCGGATAGCCGCCGGGCGTTCCCATCGTCGCCAGAAACCCGACGAAGGTCGCGAGACCGATACTAACCGCTCCCCAGGCGGCTAAGAGGGTGATTTCCCACCAGACGACTGTCTTCGCGAATCGGACGTACGCGACCAGCGAGGTCGCGAGCGGGAGCGCGAGGACGGCGAACAGCTGGAGGTTCGAGCTTCGAAGCGGGGACCCGGGGACGTTCGCGACGGGGAGGACGATTCCGAGGGCGATCAATCCTATCAGGACACCCGACACTATACGGGTGTCAGGCGTTTGTCTGGAGGGCGCCATACGCGGGTGTCTCCTCGAAGAGCGTAAATATTTTTCTGCGATCCGTTCGACGGAGCCGAAAACGGTTCGCCCTCAGTACGGCACCGCGTACAGCGAGACCGCGAGGAACGGGATCAACGCGATCAGCATCGCGATGGCGTAGCCGAACATCTCGCGCGCCTTGACGTTCGTGATCGCGAGCAGCGGTAGCGCCCAGAACGGGTTCAGCAGGTTCGTGTGCGCGTCGCCGACCGCGTACGCGATGGTGGCCTGCCCGTAGGGGACGCCGAGTCCCTCGGCGGCCTGAAGCACCGACGGGCCGACGACGAGCCACTCGCCGCCGCCCGAGGGGACGAACAGGTTCGCGACGGAGCCGACGATCCACGCCACCACGGGGTACGTCGCCGCCGTCGACACTTCGAGCAGCCCCTCGGCGAGCAGCAGCGCCAGTCCGGAGTCGGCCATGATCCCCTGAATCCCGGCGAAGAAGGGGAAAAGCAGGACGATTCCGGCCGCCGCGCCCGCGGCCTCGTTGAACCGGTCGCGGTAGTACGCCGGGCGCTGGTAGATTAGCAGACCGGCGAAGAGGAACCCGAAGTTGACGGCGTTCAGGGTGAACGCGCCCAGCCCCTGGCCGGCGAACTGGAGCGCGAGGATCGCGACGCCCGACAGCGCGACCAGCCCGCCGATGATCCGGCTGTTGTTCATCCGCTCCGCGGGAACGTCGTCGACCTCGGCCGGCGGCTCGTCGACCGGGTCAGCGGCGTCGGCGGCGTCGGTGCCCCCGTCGGTGACCGCGTCGTCAGCTGCGCGGCCCCCGTCCGCACTCGTGTCAAACAGTTCCGCCTCGTCGACGTACTCCGTGATCCCTTTCGCGCGGCTGCCCGAGGGCGCGAGGACGTACAGCACGGCGCTCGCGAAGACGATGGAGAGCGCGGTGAGCGTGAGCGCGTACGGGTGGAAGATGGTCTCGGCGGCCGGCACTGTCGACGTCAGGAACTCGAACCCGGTCCCCTCGCCGATGTTGTTCGCGTCGGTCAACTGGAGCGGCGCCGACCCGGAGATGCCCCAGTGCCACGTCAGGCCGAGTCCCATGTAGCCCGCGACCGCGAGCAGCGGGTAGTGAATATTGATGTCCTTCCGGTGGGCGACCTTCCCCATCTCGCGAGCGAAGATGGCGCCCATGATGAGGCTGAACCCCCAGTGGACCCACGCCAGCGACATCGAGATGAAGCCGACGAACGCGGCGGCCTGCGCGCCGGTGTTCGGTATCTCGGCGAGCCGCTGTAAGATCGCGTTGACCCGCGGGTGATACGCGATGACGAACCCCGTCATCAGGATGAGCACCATCTGCATCGAGAACCCGAGGAACGCCCAGAAGCCGCCGTACCAGAACTCCAACAGTTCTACCGGGCCGGAATCGGTGGCTACCAGCCCGGCCACGTAGACGATATACGTCAACAGGATAGCGAAGACGAACGGACTGGGCATCCACCGTTCGACGACCTCCGACATTCGGAATCCGATGCGTTCGATGACTCCCGCCCCGTCGCTCGTTGTCATACTCGCCGTATCCAGTATCCCACACTATAAATAATGGGATACGAACGCGACGGGTGACACGTTCGTCGTCCGGGGGATCGAAGACCCCGACGGCTCTGATCCTACCCTACTCGACCCGCTCGAACCGGTGTCGCACCACGTCGGCGTCGTCGTCCCACTCGAAGTTCCCGCTGTGCGCGCGAACCATCCGTTCTTTGTACGCCGAAAGCGACGGCGACCCCTCGCGCTTCGCGTCCTCGTCGGTCATCTCTCCGAGTGTACGCTCCGTCACCTCGGTCAGCTCGAAGGCGACGCCGTCGACTTCGAACGTGTCGCCCTCGTCGCCGTATCGATTTCCGCGGTGGAGCTGGGTCACCTCGCCGTCGAGGGCCGCCTGCTTCACGCGGTCGTTCGGGAGCAGATCGCTCGGATCGGTGTCGGTCATGCGATCCCGTTCGGACCGCGACGGCTTATAGAGACTAGAAGGCGAATACACCTGCCTTCAGGCGGGTGATGAAGCCGACATGGTGGGAAGCAATCCACTAGTCGAGTGTCTCTACCGAGTTTCACAGACGGAGATTTAACCGACAGGCCGCTCTATACGGAGCTAGGAATCGGTCGGAACGGAGCGGATTCCGAACCGTCCTTCGGAGGTCGTTCGAGAGAGCAAAGCTCTCTCGTGATGACGAAAATCTTCGATTTTCGAACCACGGCCTGTCCGCCCGCGTAACGAGGCAGTATCTGAAAGGGCAGTTGGTGAACGCTACATCCTCGAAGGGTGTGTCTGTGCCGACTGCTCAAAGCAAACCAGACGATACCCCCAAGTTCGTTGATGCTTGCCGGCGTCCCCCTGGCAAAAACAACACTGGGACGCCGTACACGGTCGAGGATAGGGGTAACGGCCAGTTGGCATGGCCACCAGTCCACCAGTCCGACACTGTGGGACTACCCGTGCCCGAAAGGTCTGGTAGTCAACTGACTGGACTGTAAACCTGAAACTCCCACCGCTCGGGATTCCTCCGCGTTTACGTGGAGGAGGATGTCAAGCGCGGCGGGGAGAGGCGTCGGTCCCACCTCCCAGGATTCTCGACGAACCGCGCTGCGTTACGGATCTCGAAACCGCCGCATCGTCGGTGTTCACGTCCGTGAACATCGGTTTCGCGTTCCGAGCCGAGGGATTCAAGATACTGCCGACACCCTTCTCCGATGATGCGACAGGACCACCTCATCACCGCGACCCAGCTCTCGCGGGATGACATCGAGACCGTACTCGACCGGGCCCGAGCGGTCGCCGACGACCCCGCCGCCTACGCAGACCGGCACGCCGGCCGCGTGCTCGCGCTCTGCTTTTTCGAGCCGAGCACGCGCACCCGGATGAGCTTCGACAGCGCGGCCAAGCGCCTCGGGATGGACACGATCGACATGGGCGACGTCGACTCCTCGTCCGTCTCGAAGGGCGAGTCGCTGTCGGACACCGTCCGCGTCATCGAGGGGTACGCCGACGCGCTCGTCCTCCGCCACCCCAGCGAGGGGGCCGCGACGCTCGCGGGTGAGCGCGTCGACGTCCCGGTGGTCAACGCGGGCGACGGCGCGGGCCAACACCCCTCGCAGACCCTCCTCGACCTCCACACGATCCGCGAGGACCACGGCCTCGACGACCTCACGATCGGGATCATGGGCGACCTGAAGTACGGGCGGACGGTCCACTCGCTGGCGGCCGCGCTCACGGAGTTCGACGCCAACCAGCACTTCATCAGCCCCGAGTCGCTGCGGCTCCCCCGCTCGGTCCGGTTCGACCTCCACGAGACGGGCGCGCAGATCCGCGAACACGAGGAGTTGGAACCGGTCCTCGACGAGCTGGACGTGCTGTACGTCACCCGGATCCAGAAGGAGCGGTTCCCGGACGAGAACGAGTACCACCGCGTCGCGGGCGAGTACCGGATCGACGCCGACACGCTCGACGACGCTGCCGACGACCTCACTGTGATGCACCCGCTGCCGCGCGTCGACGAGATCGCGCCCGACGTCGACGAGACCGACCACGCGCGCTACTTCGAGCAGGCGCACAACGGAGTTCCGGTGCGGATGGCGCTGCTCGACACGCTCGTAGAGAACGCGAACCTCGACGGCGACGAGGGGACGGAGGTGGACCGATGAGCGAACACGAGCTCCGCGTCTCGAAGATCCGCGACGGCACCGTCATCGACCACGTCGAGGGTGGGCAGGCGCTGAACGTCCTCGCGATCCTCGGCATCGACGGCTCCGAGGGGTTCGGCGTCTCGGTCGGGATGAACGTCCCCTCCGACCGCCTCGGCCGCAAGGACATCGTGAAGGTCGAGGACCGGGAGCTGTCCCAGTCGGAGGTCGACGTGCTCTCCCTCATCGCGCCCGAGGCGACGATCAACATCGTCCGCGACTTCGAGGTCGTCGAGAAGAACCGCGTCACCCGCCCCGACAGCGTGACGGGCGTGCTCTCCTGTCCGAACCGCAACTGTATCACGAACGCCGACGAGCCGATCGAGACGCGGTTCGACGTCGTCGCCGACGGCGTCCGCTGCGACTACTGCGCGACGATCCTGCGGTCCGACATCGCCGAACACATCGACGTGTGAGGTGGCGGCCGGCGTGAGCCGTCGGCCCGTGACCTGTCTCGGTCCGGTAAGTTTTAGCGCCCGCCGCACGAAACGGCGGGTATGAGCAAGAAAGCCAAGCTCGTCCTCGTGCTGTCGCTCGTCGCGCTCGCGTACTTCCTGTTCGCCGGCGACAAGGAGCCGGTCGAAGTCCAGTAACCGCGCAACGCCGCGCTCGCGACCCCTCCGAGCCGAATCGACCGCCGAACCGCACAGCTCTCCGACTCGCGTCGCGCGTCGGCTCGTTCCCCGCCCTGACCGCCGCGATACCGTCCGTTTTTACCGACCAGTCACGTAGCCGGCTCCATGTACGGGGTCGTCACGCGCAACGCCGACGAGGTCTCGATGGAGCCGTTCGACCTCGGCTTCTACGAGGTGAAAGACGTCACGGGGCGGGCGGCCGAGCCGCTGCCGAACGCCGTGAACATGGTGTCGTGTTTCGGCGACAACGCGGCCGCGAGCGAGAACGACGACCTCGTCCCGGTCGACGAGCGCGGCGAGCCGGCGACCCGCGACCGCGAGTACTTCGACTGGGCGTACATCTGCCCGACGCACCCGGAGTACCGCGAGGGGCTGCTGGAGATCATCGCGGACTGCGCGGCCGAAAACGAGGCCGTCCGCCTCGACGACGTCGGGTTCCCCCGAGAGGGGTTCTGTCACTGCGACCGCTGCGAGCGCCGCTTCGCCGAGAGCGACCGCGACGACTTCACGGACTGGCGCGCGGACGTGATCACCGAGTTCGTCGCCGAAGCCGCCGACCTGATTCCCGGCCGCCTGCTGCTCACGCTGTACCCCGACCCCTATCCCGACCACCTCCGGGCGCGCGCCGGTCTCGACCTCGACCGGCTGGCCGACCACGTCGACGAGTTCGTCGTTCCGCTGTACGACACGGAGTACGCGACGACCTACTGGCTGGAGACGATCGCCCGCGGGTTCCGCTCGCGGCTCGGCGGCGACTACGACCTCCACGGCGCGCCGCCGGAGACGCCGTTCTCGCTGGAGCTGTACGCGGTCGACGTCGACGTCGACGACCTGATCCACGCGACCGAGGTCGCGGAGACGTACGCGAAGGACGTGTTCTTCGGCTACGACGCGAACAACGCCGCCGCCGCGGTCCGCCGGAAGGACGCCGACTCGCGCGACGGCGAGGTCCACCGGCCGGAGTGAGTCGACCGCGCGGTGCTACCCCTCCGTTACGAGGGCCACTCCCTCCTGAACGTCGTCGTACTCGCCGACCAGCGTGAGACGGTCGCCCTCGCTGAGTTCGTACGTGGCCTCGGGGACGAACGTCTCCTCGCCGTGGGTGACGAGTACGACGAGGCAGCGCCCCGGGAGCTCCGGACCCACCTCGTTGAGCGGTCGGCCGACGAACGCCTCGTTCCGGAGCGTCACCTCTTGGACGTCACCCTCGTCGCCGAGCATGTTCACCCACTGCGCCATCGCCGGGCGCTCGATGACGTCGTCGATGGCCTGCGCCACGGTGAACGTCGAGGAGATGGTGTCCACGCCGAGGTCGTCGAACGCCTCGACATTGCTCGGGTCGTTGGCGCGACAGACCACGCGTTCGACGTCGAAGTTCGTGGTCGCCTGCTGGCCGACGAACAGGTTCACCTCGTCGCTGCCGGTCGCCGCGACGACGGTCTTGGCGCTCTCGATGCCGGCCGACCGGAGCGTCTCCACGTCGGTGCCGTCTCCCATGTGGACCGTCAGCCCCTCGCTCCGCGCTCGCTCAACGGCTGTCTCGTCGTTCTCGATGACGACGACGTTCTCTCCCCTGCTCTCGAGACGGGCGGCGACCTCGCGGCCGACCCGCCCGCTGCCGATGATGAGTACTCGCATTGGTATCACGTCGAGGTGTTCCGCGATCCGGCGGGCGAACCCGCCCTGTAGCGCGACGGTCGAGAAGATGACGAGGAAGACGGTCCCGACCAGCAGCGTCGCGGCCTCCGTCTCGCCGCTGTTCTGAAGCTCGACCGCGAACAGCGTCGCGACCGACGCCGGAATGATGCCGCGCGGCCCGACGAAGCTGACGAACAGCCGCTCGGAGCCGGTGAGGTTCGTCCCCTTGGTCGAGACGAGCACGTCCAGCGGCCGGATGACGAAGATGACGGCGGCGGCGACGACCGCGCCGCCGACCCCGAGGGCCATCAGGTCGCCGAACTCAAGTAACGCCGCCAGCGCGATGAACACGAACGAGAGCACGATGAGCGTCACGTCGCCCTTGAAGTCCGCGATCTGCTCTTCGTACGGGATGTCGGCGTTGCCGAGGATGATCCCCGCCGTCGCGGCGGCGGCCACGCCGGCCTCGCTGGCGACCGTGTCGGCGGCGCCGAACGCGACGAGCGCGCCGGCCAGAACGACGAGCCGGGCGTTCCGCGGCGCGTCGCCCGGCGAGAGGTCGATGTACCGGAGCACGACCCAGAGGGCCGCCGCGACGAGCACGCCGACGCCGACGCCGGTCCCGATCCGGCCGATGAACAGTTCGAGGAACGCCGCGACCGTCGGCTCCTCCAGCCGCATGATCTTGAAGACGACGACGGCGAGGATGGCCGCGGTCACGTCGTTGACGATCCCCTCGGTCTCCAGGGCGGTCCCGACGCGGTCGCGGACCGGGACGACGCGGAGGATCGGCGATATCACCGTCGGACCGGTCGCGACGAGCAGCGCCCCGATGAGGAACGCCACGTCCCAGTCGGCGCCGAGGGCGAACCGGACGACGACCGCCGTTCCGACGAGGGAGATGGCAGCGCCGACCGTGACGAGGCGGACGCTCACCTTCGTGGCCCGCCGGATGTCCTCCGTCCGGAGGTGGAAGGCGCCCTCAAAGACGATGATCGCGACCGAGAGACCGACGATTGCGGGGAGCGATGCGAACGTGTCCGGCGTGATGACGCCGAGTCCCTCGGGTCCGAGTCCCAGCCCCGCGATCAGCAGGAAGACGATACTCGGGACCGCGAGGCGGTCGGCGAGCAACTGTGCGAACACTCCAATGGCGATGATCGCCGCCACCAGCGGGATCAGCTGGGCCGACACAGTTGGACCTCTGAACCCGTTCGGCGAACGCACGAATAAACCTACTGAATATCCCGAGACGGCTCCCCGTCGGTCGGGCACCGCTGTCGGCGCCCGCCGTCCGGCCGGCGTCCGGACGCGCCCGCTTCCCCGCCTCCGTGAACGAGGGTTTATCAGTGGCCGCGGCCGAGACCCACGTGACCGGCCGCCGGCGTGCGACACATCCGGTCGTCTCGCGTTCGCGCGAGGCGGTCGCCTTTCAACGTCCGCGCCGTAGCGGCGGTCACTCTACAGCGTTGAGCCGCCGGCCCGTCGACTTCTTCTGCCTGTTGGAATCATCAAAGCGGCAGCCATACGCTATTTAAAACGAGCGAGCGACGGAGGCGATTGTTTATGAAGATAGGCGGTGGCGCGTGCCTGCGAGCGGCCGGTAGGCCGCGAGTCAGCACGCGCGAGGTCGCCGGCGCGTAGCGCCGGCTTCCAGAGGGACCTCCGGTCCCTCGCTGGAGTCAATCGCCGGAGCGAAGCGGCGGCGACCGACGAGGCTGGGGCTTTGGAGGTGCTCGCCGTCGTTCCGCAGTCGACTATTTATAAGCGAGCGCCTGGGGCTTTGGAGGCGTTCGTCGTCGATCACTTGTCAATTATCCCGTAAACCGCCGATCCCGATCAGTGAACCGTCCGGTCGTCGCTCGTGTCGATCTCCTCGATCGGGTCGGCGTTGCCGAACTCGGGCGTCGGCCCGTCGCCCGGTTCCGCCCAGTCGACCGCGTTCCGGAGGACCTGCCGAACGTCCTCGTCGTGGTAGATCGGGTACGTCTCGTGGCCCGGGCGGAAGTAGAACACCTTCCCGCTCCCGCGGCGGTAGCAGCAGCCGGAGCGGAACACCTCGCCGCCCTCGAACCAGGAGGTGAAGACGAGCGTGTCGGGTGCCGGCACGTCGAAGCGCTCGCCGTACATCTCCGCCTCGTCGAGTTCGATCCGCTCACCGATCCCGTCGGCGATCGGGTGACTCGGCTCGACCGTCCACAGCCGCTCGCGCTCGGCGGCCTCGCGCCACTTCAGCGAGCAGCTGGTGCCCATCAGCCGCTTGAAGATCTTCGAGTAGTGCGCGGAGTGGAGGACGATCAGGCCCGTCCCGTCGAGGACGCGCTCGTGGACGCGGTCGACGACCGCGTCGCGCACCTCGTCGTGGGCGGCGTGGCCCCACCAGACGAGCACGTCCGTGTCCGCTAAGACCGCCTCGGTGAGTCCGTGGTCCGGTCCCTCGTCGAGGGTCGCGGTGCGGACCTCGTGGCCGCCCTCGCGGAGGGCGTCCGCGACGACGGCGTGGATCCCGTCGGGGTACACCTCGGCGACGGCGTCGCTCTCGCGCTCGTGTCGGTGCTCGTTCCAGACCGTGACGCGTGCCATACGCCGGGTGGACGCCGGACCGACTTGAGCGCTCGCCCGCCGCGCGGCGCGGGGACCCGAAGGCACTTGACTCTCGTCCGACAGGATGACATATGGCCGGTCCCCGGCAGCTGTATCGACGCGCCGACGACTGGGCGCGCGGCCTCTCTCGGTTCCGGTACGCCGTCCTCGCCGGCGTGATCGTGACGACGACGCTCCTCTCGGTCGGGGTCCTCCTCGACATCACCACGACGGTCCAGGCGGTTACGATGGGCGTCACGATGGCCGTGCTCTACTACGCGTTCGACGTGAACGCGGAAGCTGACTGAGCGGCGGGTGTCGAGTCAGGCCGTCGCTTCGACGTCAGCGAGCCGCTCGGCGAGGTACTCCGCGATGGAGACGGCCTCTTCCTCGACGAACCGCGCGAGCTCCTCGCCCTCGGGCGACTCGACGACGACCGTCGGGATCAGTTCGACCCCGTACTCCTCGACCAGCTCGCCCTCCTTGCCGTCCGGCCCCTTCGTCACCGGGAACGCTTCGATCCGGTCGTCGGGGACGCCGGCGGCCGCGAGCGCGGCGCCGAACTCGGGGAGCTGTCGCTGGCAGTCGCCGCACCAGTCGCCGCCCCACACCTTGAAGACGTAGTCGTCGGCCGCGAGCGCTTCGAGAACGGCGTCGTCGAACGCGTCCGCGTCGAGGTCGGCGGCGGGCGCGAGCGTTTCGAGCGTCATACTCGTCTTTGGTCGCGGAGGCACGTAAACGGCGCGTCGGTGGCAAGACGAAGTTCGGGTCGTCTACGATGGAACTGTTCCCGTAGTCCGGAAGTACGTCGGTCCGATTGTTTTTAACTCATAACCTGTCACGAACACCGCCGAAGCCCCGGGCGCGAGGCGGGCGCACGCTCGGGGCGGTCCTCGCTCGTTCGCTCCGCTCACTCGCTGCGGTCCTGCCTTCGCCTGCGCCCGCCTCGCGCCCGCCCCTTCGAGTCCCGCCCCACACGGCACCTCGGCCTCCCCAACCTCGGCGGACGCCCCGGCGCGGGCGGGGCCGCGCCGGACCGCCGCCTCCCTCGCGCGTGCGGCTCACGCCCTTCGGGCGTTCGCCGGCACGCGCCACCGCGTCAGTCTCGGTTGCGATTTACAAATCGAACCGGTCGTTGCTCCGACATCGATTGCCGGAGTCCGCGGGGCCTTTGGGCCGCGACCGCCTCATGTCGGCTAATGGACGACGATATCCTGTCGACGCTCGGCTCGCCGCTGGTGCGAGTCGACGCGCCCGCGGGGACCACGGTGGCGGCGAAAGTCGAGTCCCGAAACCCGGGCGGCTCGGCCAAGGACCGCCCCGCGCTGTACATGGTCGAAGCGGCCGAGGAGGCAGGCGAGATAGAGCCGGGCGACCACATCGTCGAACCGACCTCGGGAAACACCGGCATCGGCCTCGCGATGGTCGGCGCGGCGCGCGACTACGACGTGACCCTCGTCATCCCGGAGGGGAAGTCGATCGAGCGCCGCCGACTCATGAAGGCGTACGGCGCAACCGTCGAGCTCGTCGACGGCGACATCTCGGACGCGAAGGAGCGCGCCGACGAACTCGAAGCAGACCCGGACACCGTCCAGCTCCGGCAGTTCGAGAACCCCGCCAACCCCCGCGCCCACTACGAGACGACCGGCCCGGAGATCCTCGATCAGGTGGGCGACCGGACCGTCGACGCGTTCGTCGCCGGCGTCGGGACGGGGGGAACGCTCTCCGGGATCGGCCGCCGACTGCGCGAGGCGTTCCCGGACGTCCGGATCGACGCGGTCGAGCCGGCGGACAACGCCGTCCTCTCCGGCGGTCCCGCGGGAAACGACGGCTTCCAGGGAATGGGACCGGGGTTCGTCGCGCCGAACCTCGACGTCGACCTGATCGACGAGGTCAACACCGTCGAACTCGCTGACGCCGAGACCGAGTGCCGCCGCCTCGCTCGCGAGGAGGGGATCCTGGTCGGGCAGTCGTCGGGCGCCTCGAACCTCGCCGCGAAGGACGTCGCGGCCGAGCTGCGCGAGCGCGGCGCGTTCGCGGGCGAGGAACCCCTCGTCGTCACCGTCTTCTGGGACAGCGGCGAGCGCTACCTGACGGCGGGGACCTTCGACGGATGACCGCGGCGTTGATTCGGACCGGCCCGCCCCTCGCGGAGCGGGAGTGCGCCGCGGACCGAGAGTGCGCCGCGGACCGAGAGTGCGCCGCGGACCGAGAGTGAACCCCCGACCGCTCTCCGGGAGACGACGGTTTATACGGGCCGCGCGCGACGGCGGAGACGAGACGTGAACCGCGCGCTCGACGCCACGGTGTCGCGAGCGTCCGCGACGACGACCCGGTCGATTCCGACGGCGCGGAGGGGGTGGTCGGCGTGAACTGGCGCTACCGCCACACGGTGTTGACGCTGTGTATGCTCGCCTTCTTCGTGACGTACTTCGCCCGGCTGGCGATCAGCCCGGTCGTTCCCCTCATCATCGACGACTTCGGGGTCTCGAACACGGCGGTCGGGGTCGCTCTCTCCGGCATGTGGTTCGCCTACGGGCTCTCGCAGTTCCCGAGCGGAATCTTAGCGGACCGGTACGGCGAGCGCCGGGTCATCCTCGTCGCGGTCGGCGGGACGACGGCGATGAGCCTCCTCTTGGCCCTCGTCCCCGTCTTCCCGGCGTTCGTGCTGGCGGCGGTCCTCCTCGGACTCGCGGCGGGGCTTCACTACGCCGTGGCGACCACGCTGCTCTCGCGGACGTTCGACGACCTCGGCACCGCGGTCGGGCTACACTCGCTCGGCGGGCCGCTGGCGGGGCTGGTCGCGCCGGTCGCCGCGACGTGGGTCGGATTCCGCTACGGGTGGCGCCCCGGCGTCGCGCTGGCCGCGGTCGTCGGCGTTCCGATCTTTGTTCTGTTCGCGCGGCGCGTCCGCCCCACCGAGCCGCGGCGCCCGGACCAGCCGATGTCGGAGCGGCTCCGGATCGGGCCGCTGCTCGAACTGGTCGGCCGCCGCGAGATCCTCGTCCCGCTGGCGGTCGCGACGCTCGGCACGTACGTCGCGCAGGGCGTCATCTCCTTTCTCCCGACGTTCCTCGTGGAGTTGCGGGAGTACACGCCCGCGTTCGCCGGCGGCGTCTTCTCCGCGTTCTTCGTCGTTCGCGCCGGGGCGCAGGTCGGACTCGGTCGGCTCTCCGACCGCGTCGGTCGCGACGCGAGCATCGCCGCGTCCCTCCTCGGCGGGGCGCTCGGTCTCGCCGGGCTGGTCGCGCTCCCCGACCTCGCCCGGCTTCCGGTCGCGGTCGGGCTGCCGGCGCTTCCCGAGGTCGTCGCGCTCGGGGTCGTCGTGTTCCTCGCCGGACTCGGGTCGAGCTTCTTCTCGGCGATCGACCCGCGGTTCATGGACGCCCTCGGCGACGCGGAGCGGGGGGCCGGCTTCGGCCTGATCCGGACCGTTTACACCGTGATCGGCTCGGCCGGGTCCGTCGGCGTCGGTCTCGTCGCGGACCTGTTCGGCTGGGGCGCGTCGTTCCTCGTCATCGCCGGGATGGCCGGGGTCGCGTTCCTCGTCATCTCGGTGAACGCGCTCGTCGGCGAGGGGCGGTGAGGCGACCGACTCCGCTGCCGACGGGAGTGGGACGCGGCGTGTCAACCCCTCCCGCCCGACCCGAACCTTCGAGTCGACCCGGGCCGAAGTCGGACTGTGTACGACTATCACGCCCACACGAACTACTCGGACGGGGCGTTCCTGCGCTGGATGGTCGACGCCGCGGCCGAGGCGGGCCTCGACGGGATCGGGTTCGCCGACCACTGTAACGTCTCGCCGGCGCCGACCGCGCGGCGTCACAAGCGCGCGTTCGGGTTCAACCTGGACCTGACCTACGAGCGGCGCCGCGAGGCGATCGAGGCGGTCCGCGAGGACGCCGACGTCGACGTGTTCGACGCCGTCGAGATGGACTACGACCCCGCTCACGAGGACGCGATCGCGGCGTTCCTCGACGACGCGGGCTTCGACTACGCGGTCGGCAGCGTCCACGAACTCGACGGGGCGAACGTCCACACGCGCTCGCACTTCGTCGACAAGCCTGAGTCCGAGCGGCGGGCCCTGGTCGACCGCTACTTCGAGACGCTGGTCGCCTTGGTCGAGTCGGAGCTGTTCGCGATCGCCGCGCATCCCGACCTGATCGAGCGGAACCCGCACCTCCGCGGCTTCGCCACCGAGGACCACTACGCCGCGGTCGCCGACGCGTTCCGCGACTCGCGGACCGTCCCGGAGATCAACGCCGGACGACTGCTCGGCGACTACGGGGAGTTCCACCCGGCGCCCGCGTTCCTCGACCGCCTCGTCGACGTCGGTGTCGAGGTGACCGTCGGGACCGACAGCCACGAGCCGAGCGAGATCTCGCCTCGGGTTCGGGAAGTTGAGGCCGAACTCGATCGGCGCGGGCTGGAGCCGCTCCGACTCGACCGAGTGGCGAAGAACGCCTGACCCGACCGTCTATCGAGCTGGGCGAAGTTTCGCCTCATCAGACGACTCGGCTCTGTTGAATTCCTCAGGAACTGACGGATACCGGCTGCCGAACACGGAGCGAGGACCCGGAACGAGGCCGCGCTATTCGCTTTGCGTTTCTTCGGCTTTCAGCGGATTGAAACTGCCCAGTATGATCCATACGAAACCGACGACGAGCAGGCAAATTGTTACTGCTATCGCGAAGACGGAGTTCACGGCTACCCATAGCACGGCGCCGACGCTGACCGCAGGAGCGACCGTCGCCGGGACCCGGAAGCTATCGGCCCGGTAACTGTAGGCTGCGAGGGCCGCGAGCACGAGACTGAACAGGCCACCGAAGGGAAGCAAGAGGTAGAGATACATTCCTGCCCCGAGCCCCGCTCCGTACCCGAGTGAACTACCCTACCCTACTCGCTCACGGCTGACGCCGTTCGCTCCTTGAGGGTAGGGCTTCCTGTTTCCACGACGCGCTTTGCAGGAACAACCTCAGTTCCCGTAGGGAGCGCAGTCTTCACAGGCGTTGATTCGGAGTCTCCCACTCCTACATCTTGTAGACCGCGAGAAAGGATGTTCCACGCCGCGTTCGCGTCCCTGTCCGCCTCGAACCCGCAGGCGGGACAGGAATGTTCACGGACCCACAGCGGCTTCTCTGTCGAGACGCCGCACGCCGCACACTCTTTCGTCGTCCCTCTCGGGTTGACCGCCACGAAGTGCGTTCCTTCACGGTCGCACTTGTATTCGAGCAACGAGAGAAACGTTCGCCAGGCGGCAGACGCCGTGTTTCGGCTGTTCGACGGACTTTCCATCATCCCCTTCACGTTCAGGTCTTCGACCGCCACGAGGTCGTACTCCCGAGCGTAGTACGCCGAGAGCTTGTGGAGAAAGTCGCGGCGTTTCCGTCGGAGGTCGGCGTGACACTCCGCGACCCGCCGCCGTTGCTTCTCCCAATTGTTCGACCCGTGTTCCTTCCGTGAGAGGGACCCCTGTTCGCGTTCCAGACGGTCCCGTTCGTCCGAGAGGTCGAGCGACCCGACGGCGGTCCCGTCGGTGTCGTGGGCGTACTTGAGAATTCCCACGTCAATGCCGACGCACCGCTCGGGATTCTCAGGCGGTTCGGGCGGTTCACGGTCTATTTCGACTCCGAACGTGGCGAACCACTCGCCCGTCGGTTCCTTCTTGATCGTGACCTGTTTGAGCGTCGCGTCGTCAGGGATGGCGCGGTGGAGCCGAATCGGGATGTCCGCGAGTTTCGAGAGGGACAGCACAGCCTGACCGCCCTTCTTGTCGAGCTTGAAGCCAGACTGGCTGTACGTGAAACTGCGGAACTCCCGTGGCGGCTTCCACTTGAGTTGACCGACGCCGTAGCCGTTCTCCTTGAGCGCGGAGAGTCCTTTGAGGTTGTCAAACAGGCGTTCCACGACGGTTTGGAGCACCTTCGAGTACACGTCGGAGAGGCCATCCCACCACTGCTTGAGGTCGGGGAGTTCCGACCGAAGCGTGGTCATGGACGGCAGTTCGCCGTGTTCGTCTTGGTACTCGTTGAGGCGGTAGAGCGTGTGGTTGTAGAGTTGCCGACAAATATCGCGGTGGCGGTCCAACTCCTTGCGGTGGGCGTCGGACGGCTTGAGGCGGTACTTGTAGGCGTAGTACATCAGCTCTCCCGCTGGTCTTCGACATACTGTTTCAACACATCCAGCGACACCTGCCCCGTCGAGATAAGACAGTACGAGTCGTTCCAGAACGAGTCGCCCCACAGTTCGGTCTTCAGTTCATCCTCGTACTCGTTTCGGATACGGCGAGCAGTCGCCCCCTTTACCGTGTTGATGAACTTCACGAGGTCCGTGGTTGGTTTCGCTCGGAACAGGATGTGAACGTGGTCGTCCTCTCCGTCGAGGTTCGTCAGTTCGACGCCGTAGTTGTCCGTGAACCCGCTGATGACCCCGCGAATGAATTGGGTTCGCTCCTCGGTTAGCACCCCACGACGATACTTCGTGGTGAGTATCAGGTGGTAGTGTAGGGAGTACGTTGAATGCGCTCCCGAATCGAGGTCGTATTTCATTGGGTTCGTACTATTATACGTTACCCCAATAAAAAATGTTGCGACTACGTGGCCTGTGGGCCTGTAACCGTATTGCTGTATGAATAGGTGATGACGGCGCTGTATCCCCACCCTACTCCGCTCCCTTCGGTCGCTCCGTTGAGGGTGGGGGCTTAGCGCCTATATCCAGCTAATCCCTTGCGTGATGCGGCATATGCTTTGTGTGGGCCTCCTAACGACGTATTTTAGTGGATCAAGGGTGGATTCTCAGGCGTGTCGCGTAATGTCAGCCAAGTCAAACAGTCGTACGTCATCGCGCTCGGACACAGCTTCCTGAACGGACTGTGTCGAACCCTTCCGGGTGAATAAGGCGTACTTGGTGGTTCTCTCATCGCCGTCCGGCGTCCAGCGTATCTCGGCGGCATGGTCTTCAAGCGAGGCGAGAGCTCCGTAGTCAAGCGGTGCGTTCGTGAACTTACATTCCCCCACGACCATCGTCCCGTCCGTGGTGAATCCGACGACATCTACCTCGTGTTCCTTGTACCACCATCGTCCGAGATCCAGGAACGTTTCGTCGGGGTAGAGGCCAGGGAGTGCGTCTTGACAAAGCCGCTCGAATTCGCGACTCACGAAATCCGGAAGTTCCGGCTCAATGACCGCGTCGTAGGCATTCTCTCCGAGCCGTTCGTATCGATCTTCCTTGCCGTAGACGAAACGGAACCAGAACCGGAACAGGGGATCGAGGATTCGATAGCGCCCCCGGCGTGATTTTGCCTTCTCTTCAGTGATCGGGACCTCCCGCTCGATGAGCCGCAGACGCTCCAACTTCTGTGTGTACGTCGAGATCTGCTTCCCATCGATTCCTATCGCCTGAGCGATCTCGTTCGACGTCGTCTTTCCAGCAGCGATGGCGGTGAGGATCGCAAAGTATCGGTTCGGGTCCGTGAGTTCGGTACGGAGCACGTACTCCGGTTCGTTATGGAGGTATCCCTTCTGGGAGAGGAGTTCCTCGGTGAGGACTGTTCCGAGGCTCTGTCCGCGACCGACGTCATCGAGATAGTACGGAACGCCACCGAAGATTCCCCACGTGAAAATCCGTTCTTCGGGCGAACACTCGTCCGGAACGAACTCCTGTGCGGCAGCGAAATCGAGGGGCCGAAGGTCGAGTCGTTCCGTGAATCGTCCGTACAGTGGACTGTTTCCGAGAAGCGTCGCTTCCTCCATCATGCTGATCGATGACCCGACTAACACGAGCGTCCCCGAAGTGTTTTGGAGCCGCTGGTCCCACAGTCGCTGAATGACCGAGGGGAGACTCTCGTCGGCGTCGATGAGATAGGGGAACTCGTCGAGAACCACGATTGCGTCCTGATCCCCCAGATATCCGAGCAGCGCTTCCCAGTTCTGTTTGATTTGTGTGATCCCCGGGAACGATTCGGAGGCGACATCGACGAACTCGTCAAGCTGTATCTGCGAGGTGGTCTCCGTGGCCTGATAGACGACTGCGTTGTCACGGTCGGAGAGCGAGTGCTGGACGAGTTGCGTCTTCCCGAGACGTCGCCGACCGAAAATCACGACCATCTCGGCGTCGTCGGATTCGTAGCATCCGCGTAGCCGAGAGAGTTCATCCTCCCGATCCACGAAGTGGTCCATACACCCTCTCCGTCTGGACGGAGAATAATACTTCCGAATAGCCTATCTCAAAATAGGCTAATATTAGATTGTCTATTACTCACGTCTACAGCCCCCCTCGATCTAGAAAGAACGTTCTGATCAGTCGATGTATCCTCTGTACTGACCAGTTCGGGCTACCGCTTCCCGGCAGCGGTTCGGTGCGAGATACGCGCGCTGCTGGCTCGACGAAGCTACGCTTCGTCGAACACGGTGAGACGATCGCTCACTCCGTTCGCGCTGCGACCCACCTGCTCGATCCGGCTTACGCCGGATCGAACTGCGAAAATCGGAGATTTTCGCGCTTGACTTCGGCTTACGCCTCGTCAAACAACGTCTCGCCCTCGACCATGTGCTCCTCGACGGTGTCCATGTCGAGCGTGACGCCGAGACCGGGCTCCTCCGGCACCTCGATGTAACCGTCCTCGATGACGTCCTCCTCGACGAGGTCCTCCCACCAGCCCAGCTCGTAGGAGTGGTATTCGATCGCGAGCGAGTTCGGGATGGAGGTGCCGACGTGGGCCGCCGCCATCGTCGCGACCGGCGAGGCGACGTTGTGCATCGCGACGGGGACGTAGTACTGGTTCGCCACGTCCGCGATCTTGCGGGTCTCGCGCATGCCGCCGACCTTCGGCAGGTCGGGCGCGACGATGTCGACCGCCTGGTTCTCGATGAGGCGGCGCAGTTCGGTGACGCGGTAGCGGTTCTCGCCGACCGTGATCGGCGTGGTCGTGTTCTTCGTGACCTCCTCCTGAACTTCGAGGTTCTCCGGCGGCACGGGGTCTTCGAGCCACCACACGTCGTACTCCTCGATGGCGTCCGCGAGGCGCTTCGCGGAGCCGCCCGAGAACGTCCAGTGGCAGTCGAAGGAGACGTCGGCCTTGTCCTTCACGCGCTCGGTGACCTTCTCGACGATCTCCGCCTTGTGACGGATCTCGCCGGGGCGGAGGTGGCGGTTCGCGCGGTCCTTCTCGAAGCCCGAGGGGACGTCGAGGTCGAACTTCAGGGCGTCGTAGCCCAGCTCGTCGACGACGCGCTCGGCCTCGTCCGCGCACGCCTCGGGGTCCGCCTCCTCCTCGGTGTGGCAGTCGCAGTAGACGCGCATCTTGTCGCGGTACTTGCCGCCGAGCAGCTGGTAGGCGGGCACGTCGAGGATCTTGCCGGCGAGGTCGTGGAGCGCGACCTCGATGCCGGAGATGGCCGTGACGGTGACGCCCTCGACGGAGCCTTCGCCGGACATCTTCTGGATCAGGTGCTCGTAGAGGCGGTCGATGTCGAGCGGGTTCTCGCCGACGACGAACGGCTTCATGCGCTCGACGAGTTCTGGGACGCCGGCTCCCCAGTACGCCTCGCCGGTGCCGACGACGCCGGCGTCGGTGTAGACGCGGACGAGCGTCCACGGGAAGTTCCCGTCGACCATCGTCGTCTGAACGTCCGTGATCTCGACGTCGCGGCCGCCGCCGCGCGTCCCGGTAGTCCCCATCGTTTCGGCGGAGAGCTCCCGCATCGTGTACTCCGCGTTCGGGTCGTGGAGCGACTCGTAGTTTCGGCTCATACGACCCCGATTCATTCGGGACAGGGTAAACGTTTACCCTCGTACGCGGCACGCTCCGAACAGATGGCTTTTCATCCCCGTACGCGCAATGGGCGGCCATGGTCGAAATCACTGATTCTCTCGCGTGTCTGTACACGGGCCGAGTGGAGTCTCGGGGCGACGAGTACGTCGTCACCGTTCCCGCCTCTGAGATCGAACACGGTAGCGTCAGCGTCGGCGAGACGTACCGGATCGCCGTCCTGGACCGCGCCGGACCCGAGGAGGGGGAGTCGGCGTCTAACGCAGACGGCGGCGCGTCCGTTCCCGACGGCGACGGTGCCTCGACCGGAACCCCGTCCGAGGACGGGAAACGCCCCACCTCTCGCGGTGCCGCCGGCGCCGTCCAGCCCGATCCGCCCGTCTCGGAGGGCGAGGTCCGCGACGTGACGATCGAGACGCTCGGCGACAAAGGCGACGGGATCGCGAAGATCGAACGCGGCTACGTCGTCATCGTCCCCGACGCCGAACCCGGCGAGGAGCCGACCGTCGAGATCACGAGCGTCCGCGAGAACGTCTCGTTCGCGAACGTCGTCGAAGAGTAGCGGCGCGTTTCTCCTCACTCGGGCGGGTCGCCCCGCGAGAACAGCGACCGGAGGTTCGACGCCGAGAAGAACGAGGACGGCTCGTCCATGTGGACGCCGATCTCGCCCGACAGCGCCCGCAGGCCGACTCGCTGGACGGGTTCCGGCAGCGAGTAACACCGTCGAATCGCCTTTCCGAGACGGATCTCCGTGGCCAGCTCCTCGCGCCATCCGGACTCGTAGTCGGCGAGCGTCGCCGGGTCGCGCGGGTCGATGGCGGCCGCGGCGATGTCCGCGGCGCGCATCCCGTAGAGGATGCCGCCGCCGGTGAACGGCTTCGTCTGCGCGGCGGCGTCGCCGATCAGGAAGCCGCGGTCGCTCGTCGTCGACGCCGGCGGTCCCACCGGGATCGCGCCCGAGCAGCGGTGGTCCGTGGTCGCGCCGTACGCGTCGGTGAGCCGGTCGAACCCGGCGGAGACGTCCTCGCTCGGCGGAGCCGCCAGCCCGTACTCGACGCCCGCGTCGCCGCGCGGGATCCGCCACGCGAAGAACGTCGGCGCGGTGAGGTGGACGTCGACGTAGTCGCCCGCGTCCGACTCCTCGTCGAACGCGAGGACGCCGTGGAGCAGTTCGCCCGGCTCGGGAAGATCGAGCGACCGCCGGACGCGCGACGTGGGACCGTCGCAGCCGGCGACCATTCGGGTCTCGAACCGCTCTGTGTCGCCGTCCGCGAGGCTGGCCTCGACCGCGACCCGGTCGTCGCGCTCGTCGACCGAGACGACGGTGTGGCCCTCGCGGAGGTCCGCGCCCGCCGCCTCGGCGAGGTCCGCCAGCGTCCGGTCGAGTCCGACGCGGTCGATCACGTTCGACACCGGCTCCCGCTTGTAGAACGGGTAGGCGGCGGAGTCCGGCCCGCCGACGTGGAACCGCGCGCCGAAGACCCGGTTCTGTCGGAGCCGGTCCGGCGCGTCGCCGTCGACGTACTCCCAGATGTCCGTCGAGACGTGCCCGGAGCAGGCCAGCGGCTTCCCGACGGTCCCCGACTCCAAGAGGAGGACCTCGCGGCCCGCCTCGGCAGCCCGGCGCGCGAACCGCGACCCGGCCGGCCCGGCTCCGACGACGACGAAGTCGTACACGCCCGGAATCACCGCCCCGAGGCGGCTAAACGGTTCCGGCTCTCGGTCGGCGCCGCGGTCACTCGTCGCCGCCGAGCCAGCCGAGCGCGGCGTCGAGGTCGGTCCGCGGCGGCGAGCAGGTGAACCCCTGACAGACGTAGGCGGTCGGTTCGCCGTCGGTCGCGTCCCGGTCCGCCCAGATCGGCGGGGCCTCTGCCATCCCGAGTCGGTCGAGCCACTCGTCGAGTCCCGCCGCCGTGGCCGGGCGCGGCGCGACGAGGGCGCCCGGGAGGTACCGTCCGCCGAGCGTCTCGCGCCACTCGCCGGGCACCTCGTCGGCGGCGATCGTCACCTCGACACCGCCGGTCTCGACCAGGTCGGCCGCCCGGACGAGCGAGGCGTGTTCCAGCGGTCCCCCGCGGATCCGGTCGGCGTGGGTCGTCACGACGCGCTCCGCGATCTCCCGGAACTCCCCGTCGGTTCGGAACCCGTCGAGGAGCGCGAGCGTCTCGGCCGCGACGCCGAGGCTCGACGGCGTCGACCGGTCGGTGAACTCCTGCGGGCGCGCGATGAGGGGGCCGGCGTCCGCGGTCTCGGCGCCCTCGCCGCCATCCGCGCCCCCCTCGTCGTCCAGATCTCGCGTGAAGTAGATCGTCCCGTCGTCGGCGTCGTAGAACTCGTCGACGAGGTCGTCGGCCAACTCCAGCGCAAACCCGAGCGGCTCCGGGTCGCCGGTCGCGGCGTAGACGTCGAGCGCGCCGCGCGCAAGGAACGCGTAGTCGTCGAGGTAGCCCGGTCCCCGCACGTCGCCGCCGAGCCAGCGACGCGCGAGCGCGCCGGTCTCCGCGTCGGCGTCGTAGAGGCGGTCGCGACAGAAGTCGAGCGCCTCCCGCGCGATTTCGGCGTACGGCTCGCCGAGGGTCCCCCCGGCCCTCGCGAACGCGGAGACGGCCCGCCCGTTCCACGAGGCCAGCACCTTCTCGTCGCGGGCGGGTCGCGGCCGCGACTCCCGGGCGTCGAACAGCGCCGCATGCGCCTCGGTCAGCGTCTCCCGAACTTCCTCGGGCGACAGGTCGCGGTCCGCGGCCAGCTCCTCGACCGACGCGGCTATCGTCGGAACGGTCGTGCCGCGCTCGAAGTTGCCCCCGGGCCGGATCCCGTACCGCTCTTTCGCCAGCGACGCCGCCGGCTCGTCGAGGACGGCGTCGACCTCCTCGGGGGTCCAGACGTAGAAGGCGCCCTCGACGTCCTCGTCCTCGGCGGATTCACTCTCGTCTTCGCCCCGGCGGCTCGCGGGCCGCCGGCTCCGCGCGTCGAGGGTGCTGAAGAAGCCGCCGTCGTCGTGGCGCAGTTCGCGGTCGAGGAACGCGAGCGACTCGCTCGCGACGCGGGCGTACGCGGGGTCGCCCGAGAGCCGGTAGCCGTCGAGGTAGGCCATCGGCAGTTCGGCGTTGTCGTACAGCATCTTCTCGAAGTGGGGCACCGTCCACTCGCGGTCGACCGCGTAGCGGTGGAACCCCCCGCCGACTTGGTCGTACATCCCGCCGCGGGCCATCCCGTCGAGGGTCCCCGTCGCGGCCGACAGGAGCGCGTCGCGCCCGCGACCGGCGTACGCTCGCATGAGGAGGTCGATCCGACCGGGCATCGGGAACTTCGCGCCGCCGCTCCCGAAGCCGCCGTACTCCTCGTCGTAGCCGCGCAGCGCGGCCGCGGCGGCCGTGTCCAGCAGGTCGTCGCCGGGCGGGGAGGGGGCGCCCTCACCGTCCGGACCCGCCGCGTCCGGCGTCGGCACCGACTCCAGTTCGTCGCGCGCGCTCTCGGTCCACTGGTCGGCCCGCCGCTTCATCTCCTCGCGCTGCTCGGGGTCGCTCCAGGAGTCGGCGATTCGCTCACAGAGGTCGCGGAAGCCGGGCTGGTTCCGCCGCGGCTCGGGCGGGAAGTAGGTCCCGACGTAGAACGGCTTCCCCTCGGGCGTACACCACGCCGAGAGCGGCCACCCGCCGCCGCCGGTGACGAGCTGGCAGACGGTCATGAACGTGCTGTCGACGTCGGGGCGCTCCTCGCGGTCGACCTTGACCGGGACGAACGACTCGTTCACCACCTCCGCGACCGACTCGTCCTCGAAGCTCTCCTCGGCCATGACGTGACACCAGTGACACGAGGAGTAGCCGATGGAGACGAACACGGGCACGTCGTGTTCGCGGGCGCGCTCGAACGCCTCCTCGCCCCACGGCTGCCAGTTGACGGGGTTGTCGGCGTGCTGCTGGAGATAGGGACTCGCCTCCCCGTCGAGGCGGTTCCGCTCGGTCGGCTGTGACATACGCCCGGTTCGGCCCGGCGGGGCAAAAGGCGTCCGCACCGGGACGGACGCCGCCGGTCCCGCCGCCGCCGGTCCCGCCGCCGCGACCGCGATGGGTATCCACGAATAAGCATACATCTGTCTGAACAGAGAGTAAGGTTTACACTACCGTGCGGACACCCGTCGGGCATGACGGAGACCGTACTCCTGGTGGGGGGCGGCGGCCGCGAACACGCGATCGCCCGCGCGGTGGCGGACGACTGCGCGCTGTACGCCTGTGCGAGCGTCCGGAACCCGGGGATCCGACGACTCGCTGACGGCTTCGAGGCGATAGACGAGACCGACGCCGCCGCGGTCGCCGACTACGCGCTCGACGCGGGCGCGGACCTGGCGGTCATCGGGCCGGAGTCGGCGCTGGAGGCCGGGGTCGCGGACGCGCTCGACGACGCCGGCGTCTACGCGTTCGGCCCGCGGGCCGAGGAGGCCCGGCTGGAGACGGACAAGGCGTACCAGCGCCGGTTCATGGAGGAGAACGCGATCCCCGGCTGCCCCGACTACGCGGTGTTCGACGACACGGAGGCCGCCTGCGAGCACATCGACGAGTACGACGGGGACCTCGCGGTCAAGCCCGCCGGACTCACCGGCGGCAAGGGCGTGAAGGTGATCGGCGATCAGGTGACCGCCGAGGAGGCGAAGGCGTACCTCCGCGACTCCGACTACGACCGCGTCGTCCTCGAAGAGCGGCTCGTCGGCGAGGAGTTCACGATTCAGGCGTTCGTCGCGAACGGCGACGCCCGGACGACGCCCGCGGTCCAGGACCACAAGCGCGCCTACGAGGGCGACGAGGGACCGAACACCGGCGGGATGGGGTCGTACACGGACACCGGCTTCTCGCTGCCGTTCATGACCGAGGGCGACTACGACGCCGCCGTCGACGTGCTGGACGCCGTCGTCGACGCGCTCCCCGACTACAAGGGCGTCCTCTACGGGCAGTTCATGCTCACCGACGAGGGACCGAAGGTGGTCGAGTTCAACGCGCGCTTCGGCGACCCGGAGGCGATGAACACGCTGCCCGTCCTCGACACGCCGTTCGTCGACGTGCTCGCCGCCGCGCGCGACGGCGAGTCGCTTCCCGAACTCTCCTTCTCGGGCGAGGCGACCGTCTGTAAATACGCGGTGCCCGACGGCTACCCGACCGACCCCGACGCGGGCGCCGAGATCGCGGTCGACGAGGAGAGCGCGGGCGACGCGCTCCTCTACTACGCGAGCGTCGACGAGCGCGACGGCCGACTGTACACCACCACCTCGCGGGCGTTCGCGGTCGTCGGCCGCGGCGACTCCATCGCGGCCGCCGAAACGCAGGCGGAAGACGCGCTGGCGGCCGCGGGCGACCGCGTCCGGATCCGCCACGACATCGGCACGGCGGCCCTCGTGGAGCGCCGGATCGAGCACATGGACGAGCTGCGGAGCTGAGGCCGCGGGTCCGCCGGGCCGCGGTCGTCCTCCGAACCGTCGAGACCGGAGACCGGGAGCGACCCTTTTATTCTCGCCGTCCGAACGGCGTGACGTGACAGACGACGACGCGGCCGCGACGCGCGACGATTCGGACGCGACGCGCGACGGCGCCGACCCGGCCCGGAGCGACCGCCTCGACCGGTTCCCGACGCCGGGAGCGCGCAACTCCCTGTGGTCGTGGCCGGACGCGAAGTCGCCGCTCGCGGTCGTCCGCAACTACGTGGTGATCGTCCTCGCGCGGATCTGTCCGAGCCTCCGGCTGAAGAACTGGCTGCTGCGGCGGATCGGCGTCACGGTCGGGACGGGCGTCGCGTGGGGGTTGGAGTCGACGCCGGACGTGTTCTGGCCCGAGCGGATCCGCGTCGGCGACGACGCGATAATCGGGTACGACGCCACGCTGCTGTGCCACGAGTTTCTCCACGAGGAGTACCGGCTCGGCGACGTGGTCGTCGAGGACGAGGCGATGATCGGCGCTGGCGCGGTCGTGCTCCCCGGCGTCACGGTCGGCGAGGGGGCGCGCGTCGCCGCGAACTCGCTCGTCGCGGAGGACGTGCCCCCGGGCGCGACCGTCGCCGGCGTTCCCGCGGACGTGGTCTCGCGGACGGACGCGGCTGCCAGCGACGATTAAGCGGCGTCTTCGTCGCCGCTCACTTCGTCGTTGCTCTCGTCGTCAGCGTCGGCGTCACCGTTTTCCTCGTCCCTCGCGGCGGCGGCCGTCGCTTCCGCGTCCGTGATGTGCGCCTCGGTGCTCACGCGCTCCAAGTCGACGCCGACCTCCTCGGCGACGGCGTCGAGGACGGCCCGCTGTTCGGCCATCTCGTTTTCGAGCCCCTTGACGCGCTCCGAGGTGTCGATCACGGTCGTCTGCGTCTCCTCGACCTCCTCGCGGAGCTCGTTGATCTTCTTGTAGGTTCGCTCCGCGCGGTCGGCGAGCGTCTGGATCTTCTTGGCGGTGTCCCCGAATCCCATACCGGACGGTCGCCCCGGCGATACGTGTGCTTTTCCGTTCGGCTCGGAGTCTCCGGCTGCTCCGGTCGCGTCGCGCTCCCCCTCCACCGACGGTGGACTTTTGCCCGACTCGCCCGTGTTACGGGTATGAGCGTCGACCGGATCCTGTTGACCAACGACGACGGCGTCGACGCCGCGGGGCTGCGCGCCCTCTACGACGCCCTCGCGGCCGAGTACGCGGTGACGGTCGTCGCGCCGGCCGACGACCAGTCCTCGGTCGGTCGCCGCCTCTCCGCCGACGTCGCCGTCGACGACCACGAGTTGGGGTACGTCGTCGACGGCACCCCGGTGGACTGCGTCGTCGCGGGACTCGACGAGCTCGTCCCCGACGTGGACCTGGTCGTCGCCGGCTGTAACGAGGGCGCGAACCTCGGGGCGTACACGCTCGGCCGGTCGGGGACGGTCTCGGCGGCGGTCGAGGCGGCGTTCTTCGGGGTTCCCGGGGTCGCGACCTCGATGTACGTGCCCGGCGGCGACGACTGGTGGAAACGCGAGTTCGAGACCGACGACTTCGCGCACGCGGTCCGCACGACGCGGTTCCTCGTCGACGAGGCGGTCGGCGCCGGGGTGTTCAACCGCGCGGACTACCTCAACGTCAACGCCCCCATCGCGGACGCGGACCGCGCGCCGCTCCGCGTCACGACGCCCTCGACGTGGTACGGGATGCGCGCGGAGCGGAACGGCGACGGCCGCGTCGGCTTCTCCGACCCGATCTGGGACCGGATGAACGACGGCGACGTGCCGGACCCCGTCGGGACCGACCGCCGGGCCGTCGTCGACGGCGAGGTCTCGGTGTCGCCGCTGTCGGTCCCGCACGCGGCCGAACCGAACGCGGGACTCGACGAACTTGTCGACGCCTACGAGACGACGGTTCGGTCCTGACCCGGACCGGCGGATCGGCCGTGAAAAACGATTCGCGCTGCTCGCCGTCGCTCTACTCGCCGTCGCTCTACTCGCCGTCGCCGGTACTCACGGTCACCTTCGCCTCGCTCAGCACGCGGTCGCCCATCTCGTAGCCCGGCTCGTACACCTCGTGGATCGTTCCCTCCGGTCGGTCGCTGTCGACGCGGAGCATCACCTGATGGCGCGCGGGGTCGACCTCCTCGCCCGGCTCCGGCTCTATCGAGTCGACGCCCTCGTCGGCGAGCACCTCGTCGAACTTCTCCAGCGTCGACTCGACGCCGGGACGGAGGTCGCTCCCCTCGTCCTGGTCGAGCGCGCGCAGGAGGTCGTTCCTGACGGGCGCGAGCCGCTCGACCAGCCCCTCTGAGGCGCGCTCGCGGATCTCCTCCTGCTTCCGCTTCGCGCGTTCCTTGTAGTTGCTGAAGTCCGCCTTCACGCGGGCGAGCTTGCTCGTCAGCTCCTCGACCTCCTCGTCGCGCTCGCGGAGCGCCTCTCGGGTCTCGGCGAGGTCCGCCTCCAGCGCAGCGACCTCCCGCGCGAGCGCCTCGTCGTGCTCGGCGACGGCCGTGGCGAGCGCCTCCTCGTCCCGGCGGGCGTCGCGGTCGGTCGGCTCGCCGTCCGCCGACTCGCCGTCCGCCGACCCGCCGCTCCGTTCCTCGGCAGTCGCCTCCGCCGTACCGTTCGTCCTCGCCGCGTCGCCCTCGTCGTCGGGGGACTCGACATCGACGGCGTCGTCGTCGCTCATACCCGATCGAAGTCGGTCGTCGGGCATAAGCGTTCAGAAGCGCGACGCGGCGAGTCCGACGGGCCACCGGAACCGGACCGGCGGCGAACCGCTACTGCCGGGCCGACAGCGCCGTGACGACGCCGTTCGTCCAGCCGAACCCGTACTGCGGGTCGTACTCGCCCAGATCGGTCGTCTCGCCGACCGAGCGAACGTCGTACTTCTCCGCCATGCGGCCGGTCTCCTCGAAAGAGCTTCTCGCGAGGTCGACCCAGCGGTTCGCGATCTCGTCGGCCAGGGCGTCGTGGCCGTACCGGCGCAGGCCGGTGACGGCCATCCAGTGGAGGGGCGCCCAGCCGCTCGGCGCGTCCCACTGCTCGCCGGTGTCTTCGAGCGTCGTCACCAGCCCGCCGGGCCGGAGGAAGTCCCGTCGGAGCCGGTCGGCGACCGCTGCCGCCCGGTCCTCGGTCGCGGCCCCGGTGAAAAGCGGCGCGACGGCGGCGAGGGTGAGCCGGTCGCTCCGGCGCTCGTCGACCCACGAGTAGTCGACGTAGAAGCCGGCGTCCGGGTCCCAAAAGTACCGGTTGATCGCCTCGCGGCGGTCCGCGGCTAGGTCGGCGTACCGCTCGCCGGCGGCCGGCTGCCCGACGCGCGGGAGCCACTCCGCGAGGGCGGTCTCCACGCCGTAGAGGACGGCGTTGAGATCGACCGGCACCAGATCGGTCGTCCGGATCGTGGTGAGGTCGTCGCCCGCGAGCCACCGGGAGCTGAAGTCCCACCCGGACTCGCAGGCGGCCCGGACGTCCCGGAACAGGTCGGGCCGGTCGTCGACCGGGACCCGGTCGGCGAGGCGACGGTCCTCGTGATAGGACTCCGGTCGCGGGCGAGCGCGGTCGTCCCAGTACCGGTTGAGGACCGTCTCGTCCGCGACCCCGACGACGCGGCGGTGCGCCGCGGCTCCGTCGGCGTCGGGAGCACCGTCGCCGCCGGGGGCACCGTCGCCGCCGCCGACGCGGTCGGCCCCGTCCATCCAGAACTCGTGTTCCGTCCGGAGCGCCTCCACGTGAGGGGCGACGGCGTCGAATCCCTCCTCGCGCTCCAACACGCGGAGCATGCGGTAGAACAGCGGGACCTGCGACCGGCTGTCGTAGTACGCTCGGTTCCCGAGCGGGACGAACTCGAAGCGGTCCAGGAGCGACGCGACGTTCCCGACCATTCCCCTGATCAGGTCGGTCCGGCCGGCCGCCGCCAGCCCCTCCGCGGTGAAGTAGCTGTCCCAGTAGTACATCTCGCGGAAGCGGCCGCCGGGGACGACGTGCGGGTTCGGGAGGGCGATGATCGTCGACCCCGTCGAATCGGCGTCCTCGAACGTCCGGGTCAACGTCTCCCACAGCGACGACACGTGGTCCTCCATCGACCGCGACGGGGCGAGATCCGGCGCGGCGGAGACCGGCTCCGGCAGCCTGAACTGGTCTTCGACGAACGACTTCAGGTCGAAGTCGGTTCGGTCCCGTCTCGTCAGATACCGCTCGAACAACAGATCCGGAGGGACGCGCGGCTCGGCGTCGACGAACCGCTTGTCGTCGTCGAAGAGGTCCCGCCGCTGGACGGTGCGAAAGAGTTCGCCGGAGATCTGGGGAAAATGACTGTAGTCGAAGAGACCGGAACTCATCTCCAACACGTAGTGAAAGGATTGCTAAGTAATTACTGAAATAGCCGGGAAGAGAACGAATAGCGCGCACCGGCGGCCGTCCTCTTATCCATGGTCCATGATTAATTATAAGTGTAATAAATGAATATCGGCGGATAGTCGATGACCCGTATTAGCATGCGATCGGTGAGCAAGTACTTCGACGGGGGTGACACGGTCGCCAACTACAAGCTGGACATGGAGGTGGACGACGGGGAGTTCGTGGTGTTTCTCGGGCCGTCCGGCTGCGGAAAGACGACCGCGCTCCGGATGATCGCGGGGCTGGAAGACCCCTCGGAGGGCGAGATCTACTTCGACGACGACCGCGTCGACGGGACCCCGCCCGCCGACCGCAACGTCGCGATGGTGTTCCAGAACTACGCGCTGTATCCTCACATGACCGTTCGGGAGAACATCGAGTACCCGCTGAAGGTCAGGGGCGTCCCGCCGGAGGAGCGCGACGAGCGCGTCGCGCAGGTCGCCGAGCTGTTACACATCGAAGACCAGATGGACAGCGACCCCGGCGAGATATCCGGCGGGCAGCGCCAGCGGACCTCGCTCGCGCGGGCGATCGTCCGCGAGCCGTCCGTGTTCCTCCTCGACGAGCCGCTCAGTAACCTCGACGCGAAGCTCCGCCTGGAGATGCGCTCCGAGCTGAAGCGGATCCAGAACGAGCTGGGGATCACGACGGTGTACGTCACGCACAACCAGGAGGAGGCGATGAGCATGGGGGACAAGATCGTCGTGTTGAACGACGGCACGATCCGACAGGTCGCCGACCCCGAGGAGCTGTACGAGCGACCGCGGACCACCTGGGTCGCGAAGTTCATCGGGTCGCCGCCGATGAACCTCTTCGAGGGCGAGAACCGCGACGGCGTCGTCCGGCTCGCCGAGGACAACACACTCCCGATGCCGGCAGAGACGTCGTCGCAGACCGTGTCGGTCGGCGTCCGGCCCGAGGACATCGACGTGTCGACCGGCGCGCCCGACACGGACTGGACCGTGCCGGGCACGGTGAAGACGGTCGAACCGCTCGGGGAGTACGTGCTGGTCAACGTCGAGGTGGGCGGCTCCGTGGTGAACGTGAAGGTCCCGCAGACGGACGCGGAGGCGGGGGACCGCGTCCACCTCACGTTCGATCCGACCGACGCGTACCTCTACGACGAGGACGGGGAACTGGTGGCCTGATACCATGTCAGTCGGATCGTACCTCGAGGACCGGCTCGACCGCGACGTGAACCGGGAGAAGCTCACGGCGATCCTCGTGTTCATGCTCCCCGGTCTCACGCTGTTCGCCGTCTTCTCCGTCGGCCCGATGCTGTACTCGGCGGTCGGGAGCCTCTTCACCTGGGACGGGTTCACTATCGGGCAGTTCGCCGGGTTCGAGACGTGGATCGCGACGTTTCAGGACGACGCGATCATCAACTGGGACAACCTCCTCGCGTTCGAGTACCCGATGGGGGCGCTCCCGCAGAACATCATCTGGATGGTCGTCCACGTCCCGCTGAGCACGCTGCTCGGACTCGGACTCGCGCTGCTTTTCGCCGACCTGCGCGGCCGGAGCATCCTCCGCTCGATGGTGTTCTTGGCGTTCACGACGCCGACCGTCGTGATCGGGCTGGTGCTTTTGTTCGTCTACGACCCGCAGGCCGGGATCTTCAACGGGCTGCTCCGGTCGATCGGGCTGGAGGGACTGGTCCGGAACTGGGTCCAGGAGCCGCAGATCGCAATTTACGCGCTCATCGCCGGCGGCGTCTGGGTACAGACCGGGTTCAGCATGCTGTTGTACAGCTCCGCGCTCGCGGGGATCGACCCCGCGCTGCTGGAGTCCGCCCGCGTCGACGGCGCGGGGCGGTTCCGGCGGTTCAAGGACATCATCTGGCCGCTCGTCAAGCCCGTGACGGCGGTCGTGGTGATCATGAGCATGATCTGGGTGATCCGGATCTTCGCCATCGTCTACGCGGCCGGGGGTCCGTCCGGCGGTCCGGGCGGCGTGTTCTCGGTGCTCGGCCTCGAGGTGTATCAGGCCGCGTTCTCGACGCCGATCGAGTACAGCAAGGCGATGGTCGTCGCGCTCATCGAACTGGTGATCGCGCTCCCGATGGCGTGGTACATCGCGTCAATGGACTGACCCACAATGACTGACACACACAACCCGGACGACCCGACCGATGCCGGCAACGAACCGCGGTCCGACGCCGACAGCGAGCCGAAGACCGACGGCGGACGCGTGTACCACGAGCCGCCGGAGACCGCACCGATATCCGACCGCAGTCCCGTTGAGCGCGTTCGCGCGGCCGTCCCGAGCGGTCCGCGCGCGCTGCGATACGCGATCGCGATCGGCGTCGCGCTCCTGTGGCTCGTCCCGCTCGTGGGGCTGTTCATGGCTTCCGTCCGCCCGCTCGACCAGATCATCCAGGGCTGGTGGAACTTCGAGACGCTCACCGTCACCTTCGAGAACTACGCCCGCGCGTGGACGTTCCAGTCCGGCCCGATGCGGCAGGCGATGTGGAACACCGCGATCGTCACGATCCCGTCGGTCCTCGCCGTGACGCTGCTCGGCACGATGGTCGCGTACCCGTTCGCCCGCTTCGACTTCCCGGTGAAGAAGTGGCTGTTCTTCCTGCTCATCGTCGTCATGGCCGCGCCGCCGGAGCTGGTGGCGATGGGGAACTACAACACGCTGCGGACGACCGGCCTGTTCGACACGTACATGGGTCTCATCCTGGTCCACATCGGCTGGGGGATGGGGTGGGTCGTCATGTTCCTCCGGAACTTCCTGCTCGGACTCCCGGAGGAGCTGGAGGAGGCCGCCCGGATCGACGGCGCGTCCCGGTACCAGATATTCAAGTCGATCGTGTTGCCGTACTCCGCCCCGGCGCTCGTCTCCGTGGCCGTCATCCAGTTCACGTGGGTGTGGAACTCCTTCTTCTTCCCCCTCGTGTTCATGCGGTCACGTGAGAACCAGCTCGCGCCGCAGGTGCTCCCGCTGATGAAGGGGCGGCTCCAGATCGACTGGGGCCTCGTCGCCGCCGGCTCGGTGCTGACGATGATCGTCCCCATCGTCCTGTTCGTCACCCTCCAGCGGTACTACAAGCAGGGGATGGTGGCCGCGGTCGCGGACTGAGTCGGCGTCGTCGATCCGTATTCCGTCGGGACGCCGGCCGTTTTTTCCGCCGTTATGACTCGCGCTACCCGTTATGACTCGCGCTACCCGTCAGGACTCGCGCCACTTGTGACCGCACTCGACGCAGGTGAACAGCCGAACCTCGTAGGAGCCGCCGGGCTTCGGTATCATCTCGTAGTTGGCCCGGTCGCCGTCGCAGTCGTCCGCCCGGCAGGGAACCTCCATCGTCTCGGGGGAGTCCCGGGTCGCGTCGGCGACGGCGGGTGCCCCGTCGTCCCGCTGTCCGTCCCAGGCATCATCGAACCGCACGCCTCACAGAACTTCAGACGAGAGTGGGACACGCCGCTGTCGGATATCTGTGGTAACCACCGGCCCGCGGTAGTTCGAAAAGGGAGCCGCGCCGCTCCGTCTCAGTACGGCAGCAGGCCCGTCACGGTGCCGAGCAGCGCGACGCCGATGGCGAGCACCTGCGCGACGAAGAACGCCTTCGAGGAGGCCCAGCCGAAGTACAGCAGCGCGGCCATCGGGACAGCGCCGATTGCCGCCGGCCAGAACCCCATCGTGAACAGGATCGCGAGGAGACCGGTCGTCGCGAGGATGAGCACGTCCATCCCGAGCGAGACGAGGTTGCGTCGGCGAAGCTCCTCGGGGTCGAACATCCGCGCCAGCGACCCGCGCCGGTCGCTTCGGTCGTCCGCGGTCGACGTCGACTCCATCGTCAGTCGTTAAGCGTCTCCTGGTGGGCGTCGTCGAGCGCGCCGACGATGTCCTCGGTCGGCGTGTCCGGCGAGGCCCACAGCCCCTTGAGCTGCGACCAGAACTCCGCCTGGAACGGGTTGCCGAGCGCGTCGTCGAGGTCCGGAACGACCGTCACCTCGGCGGCGAGGTCGGGCAGGTTCGCCATGACCTCGATTTCGTAGGCGTCGTCGGGCACCGCGGTGTTGGAGGCGATGAACCCGCCGTCCTCGACCCACACCTGCTGGCCCTCGGCGGAGACGAACGAGCTCAGGGCGTCGCGGGCGGCGTCGACGTTGTCCGAGTACGTCGGCACGGTGAACCAGTTGACCGACGAGGAGATGCCGTCGACGCCGGGCAGCCGGAAGACGCCGAGATCCGACGGGTCCTGGACCGCGTCCTGCGCCGGGGTGAACGAGCCCATGAAGTACAGCGGGAGGCTGTTGTCCCAGAAGTACTCGTACTGGACGCCGAAGTCGCGCGTCTGGCTGAAGTACCCCTCGTCGTGGAGGGTTTTGATCTCGTCGAACGCCGTGGCGACCCGGTCGTCGGTCATGGAGGCGTCGCCGTCGATGAGCCCCTGCTGGAGCGACGCGCCGTCCTCCTGCCGCATGAAGAAGCCCTCGGTGAGGTCGCTCAGCGGCCAGCCGGTGCCGTTCCCGGAGGCGATGGGCGCGTCGACGCCGTCGACGGCCGCGATGTCGTCGAGCAGCGTCATGAACTCGTCCCAGCTCTCCGGCTCGGAGAGGTCGTGCTCGTCGAAGAACGACTGCCGGTACCAGAAGCCGGGCTTGAGGTCCATCTTGAACGGCGCGGCGTACACCCTTCCGTCGACGGTCACTCGCGAGGGATCGACCGCGAAGTTCTCCGGATTCCACGCGTCGCCGACCGGCGCGAGGTGGCCGTTCTGCGCGTCCGAGATGATCCGCGCCGGCGAGGGCATCACGACGATGTCCGCGGAGGCGACGCCGGACTCGTAGTCCATCAGCGTCCCGGTGAGCAGGCTGTCGGTGTCGCGCGGGAAGTACTCCAGGCTCATTCCCGTCGACTCCTCCACGAAGTCCATCACCTTGCTGAACGACTCCTGCTCGCCGCCGGACCAGACGCCCGTTATCTCGAGGTTGTCGCCGCCGCTTCCGCCGTCGTCGCCGTCACCGCCGTCGGATCCGTCTCCTCCGTCGCCGCCGTTGCCAGAGCAACCGGCCAGCGCGACGCTGCCCAGCACCGACGCGGTCCCGGTCGTCTTCAGTACGCTCCGCCGCGTAGTACAGGATCGATCATTGGACATGTCGTCCCAACCCAGTCGACCCACTTACTTCAAATTTGCTTATTAATTACCGCTATAGTTACTAATCACAATCGAACTGACGCGAAACGCGATCACGGCTATTTATGGGAGTATCGAGGGTTAGTGGTGGATATGACCAACGGAGGCCACGCCTCTCCAGACACGTCGAACCGCCCGAACCTCGTACTTGTTCACTGTCACGACCTCGGACAGCACCTCGGCTGTTACGGCGCCGACGTCGACACGCCGAACATCGACCGGATCGCGGGCGACGGCGCGCGGATGGCGAACAGCTTCTGTTCGGCCCCGCAGTGTTCGCCGAGCCGCTCCAGCATGATGACCGGCTACTACCCCCACGAGAACGGCGTCATGGGACTCGCGCACATGGGCTGGGCGCTCGGCGACGACTGGGAGACTCTCCCGAAACGCCTCCGAGCGGCGGGGTACGACACCGCCCTGCTCGGCTTCCAACACGAGGTCCCGGACGAGCCGGAACGGCTGGGATACGACTACGTCGACAGCGGGACGAAGCGCGCGCGCGAACTCGTCGACGTCGTCGACGACTTCCTCGCAGCGCGCGCCGACGCCGACGACCCCTTCTTCGTCTCGATCGGCATCGAGGAGCCGCATCGGCCGTTCCGCCGGGAGTACCTCCCCGAGGGGACGTACGACTCCGCCGACCCCGACGCGGTCGACCTCGACGACTTCCCGTACCTCCCCGACGAGCCGGGGGTCCGCGAGGACGCCGCCGACCTCGGGGCCCTGATCGAGGAGGTGCTCGACCCGGCGGTGGGCCGCTACCGCGAGTCGCTCGCGGACGCCGGGCTGGCCGAGGAGACGGTCTTCGTCTTCACGACCGACCACGGGCTGGCCATCCCGCGCGCGAAGGGTACCTGCTACGACCCGGGGATCGAGACCGCGCTCCTGGTCCACCAGCCCGGCGTCGTCGAGGGCGGCGAGGTCCACGACGCGCTCGTCACCAACGTCGACTTCACGCCGACGATGCTCGACTTACTCGGTATCGACCCGCCGACGGACGCGTCGGGCGAGTCGTTCGCGCCGCTGCTCCGGGGGGAACCGCACGACGGCCGCGACCGACTCTTCGCCGAGATGACGTGGCACGACCGGTACAACCCGATCCGCGCGGTCCGGACGGAGCGGTACAAGTACGTCCGCAACTTCTCGGTGCTCCCGAGGGTGTTCGTCCCGATGGACGTCGCGCCCACCGCCTCGGGCCGCGAGGTCCACGAGGAGTTCCACGTCCCGCAGCGCCCGACCGAGGAGCTGTACGACCTCGAAGCCGATCCGAACGAGACGGAGAACCTCGCCTCGGACAGGAAGCCGTTCGAGACGGCGACGGAGGCGAGCGACCCCGACCCGGCCCACGTCGACGCGCTCGATCGGCTCCGCGACGAACTGGAGACGTGGATGGCGTCGACCGACGACCCGCTCCTCGACGGTCCCGTCCCGTACCCCGACGTGGAGTGAGGCGTCCGGCGGCGTCGACGACGCCGTCGAACTCGGTCTCCTTCGCCTCCAGCTCGGCCTGACGGGTCTCGGGACGGTCGCCCGCTCCGTGACGGCTCATCTCGGTGTTTTTTGTGTACCGAGGTAGTTAATCGATTGTCATGGACACCGAGGAACTCCTGGAGACGCTCCAGGCGGCGGATCTCTCTTACTATCAGGCGAACGCGTACGTCACGCTGCTCGAACTGGGGACCGCGTCCGCGACCGAAGTCGCGCAGGCCAGCGACGTGCCCGACGCGCGGATCTACGACGTGCTCCGCGACCTCGACGACTTCGGCTACGTGGAGCTGTACGAACAGGAGACGTTCCAGGCGCGCGCGACCGACCCGGAGACGATCGTCTCCGGGCTCACCGACCGCGCGAGCGCGCTGGAGTCGGCGGCCGCGGAGATCGAGGAGCGCTACGAGCGACCGACGCTGGACACCCAGACGGTCAGCATCGTCAAGCGGTTCGACACCGTGCTCGAGGCGGCCCGGACGTTCGTCCGCGACGCGGACACCCAGGTCCACGCGACGCTCACCCGCGACCAGTTCGACGCGCTGCGAGGCGACCTGGCCGACGCCCGCGACCGCGGCGTGACGGTCAACGTCACGCTCCTCGCCCGCGACGGCGACGAACCGCTCACGGACGCCGACTACGAGGGAGCCGTGAGCGTCGCGCACCGCCTCTCTCGACCCGCCCCGTTCGTGCTCACCTCCGACCTCCGGCGCACGGCGTTCGCGCCGAACCCAGCCGCCGTCGAGGACTACGGTCTCATCCTCCGCAACCGGTCGTTCACGTACGTCTTCTTCTGGCACTTCCTGCTTTTCATGTGGCTCCCCTCGACCGTCGCGTACGAGGCCGACGCGGCGGGTCCGAAGCGGTACGCCGACATCCGACAGTTCCTGCTGGAGAACCGCGATCGGATCCACCGAGACGAGCCGCTCCGGGTCGAGATCGAGGGCCGTGAGACCGACAGCGACCGGTCCGTGACCCTCTCCGGCGAGGTCGTCGACGCCGAACACGTCTCGGAGAGCGACGGCGACGCCGACCGCGCCCCGAGCGTGATGGCGCTGACGGGCACCGCCTCCATGGTCGTCGACGACGGCGAGAAGCGGTGGACCGTCGGCGGCTGGGGGGCGACCTACGAGGACGTGGAGGCGAACCGGATCCGCGTGACGGACGCGCCGACCGCGACCGAGGCCGAGCCGGCGGAGTGACGTCCGCGGAGTGACCCCGGTGTCGTGACGTCGGTGCCGTCGTCCCATCGACGACGCCCGCGACGCGCTGGAGGCGCTCCGGGGCGAACGCTCCCGGGTCGACCGGGTGTAGCGACCGCGTCCGGATCGGGCCGGGTCGACCGGGTGTAGCGACCGCGTCCGGATCGGGCCGGGTCGACCGGGGACCCCGCCGCACAGGGCCGGTCGACTTTTGCCCGTCCGCGACCGAGCGGGACCATGACCATCGAACCCGACGCGGTCGCGGACCTCATCGAGGAGCACCTCCCCGACGCGGTCGCCGACGTGACCGCGCCCCGGATCCACGACGACGAGGACGAGGACGCTCACTTCGCGGCGGTCGTCGTCTCACCGGCCTTCGAGGGCGAGTCGCTCGTCGACCAGCACCAGCGCGTGTACGACGCGGTCGGCGACCACATGACCCGGTCCGTCCACGCCCTGGAGATCAAGACGTACACCCCCGAGGCGTACGCGGAACACGGGGACGGCGCCCTCGCCGACGACCTCCGCGAGGCGGGGCTGTTCCCGGTCGACGAGGCCTGACGCCGACGACACGGGCCCGTCACCCAATCCCTCCACACGATGCGCTCCGCCATCGCTCGCGCCCTCCGCGGGACCCTCGCCGCGGTCTCGCTGTTGGCGTTCGTCGGGCTCTTTTTCGCCCTCGAAGCGCGCGTCACCTCCCCGGCCGTCCTCCTCGGACTCGCCGCGGTCGGCGTGGTTTCGCTCCTCGCGGCCGCCGGTCGTTCGGGGGTTCGGCGGTTGCTCGGGCGGGCCGACTCGGACCCCGGCAGTCACGGAGAGACGGCCGCCGAGGACGACGCGTGGCTCGACGAGTCGGCCGGCGACACGCCGTGGACCGACCGGACGGACCGCGCCGACGCCGAGACCGACTGGTGGCTCGCGCGGCTCGAACCCGCGCTCGACGACGCGTGGAACCGGTGGTCGGACGCCGCGCTGACGGTCGGATTGGCGGCGCTGGGGGGCGGCTCGCTCGTCCTGATCGCCACCTACTCGGGCGGAGATCCCCCGCTCGGGCTGCTGTTGCTGGTCGCGTTCGGACTCAACGGGGCGCTCGTGACGCTCCCGTTTCTCTTTAAAAAAGACTGAGGTGGACTTCAGGTCAGGCGTCGTCTCGGTCGTCCGTCGCGGCCGCCTCGCGGGCTTCGCCAGCGTCGTCAGCGTCGTCGACGCCGTCGCCCGCGACGCGGTCGGCGACCGCCTCGGCCAGCGGGTCGACGGTGACCGTCAGGCGGGCGACGAGGAACACCACGGGGACGAGCGCGACGAACAGGAAGACGGCGTCGTACGCCCACGCGGCGTCGTTCAACAGGGGGATCGCCGCGCCGGCGAGCCCGCGGTACGCGACGAGGACGGCCCCGAAGACCACGAGCCAGTAGGCCATTCCCCCGGCGTTCTCGGCGATCCGGCTCGGCGGCGCGTCGGTCTCCGCGTCGACTCCCCGCCCGCCGAGCGCCAGCCGCGTCAACAGCGCGAACTTGGGCGCGGCGTACAGGAGGATGCCCGCCACCGCGAGGGCGACCACGGCCGTCGCGACCGCGGCGAACGTCACGGGCGCGAACGGGACGAGACGGTCGATGCCCGGCAGCAGTGTGACCACCGCGAGGACGCCGACGATCGCAATCGCGGCGATCAGGAGTTTGCTCGCGGACTGAACCGTGTCGCGGTCGAGCGCGCTTCCGATCGTTGAGTCGTTCGAGCTCATGTGCGCCCGGCCGTTGGCGACGGATACTTATATAAAGGGCAAGCGTTTGCGCCGATTTTCGGCCGTTTCGCTCGATTTTACCCGTCGTCCTTTCCCTGTTGTGTGTTACCAATCATCTCGGTATTCGGATGCGCGTTCCCGCGCGCTGGCGGCTTCCAATAGCTTTTACAGCGTCTCGCGGGAAGGTCAGCGCATGGGTGACGACTACCGCACGGAGGAGGACAGCCTCGGCGAGATGCAGGTGCCGGCGGACGCTTACTGGGGCGCACAGACCCAGCGCGCCGTCGAGAACTTCCCAGTCTCGGGGATCGGAATGAGCCGCCGGTTCATCCGCGCGCTCGGCGTCGTCAAGAAGGCCGCGGCGCAGGCGAACCGGGACCTGGACCTCATCGAGGCGGACACCGCGGAGGCGATCGTCGCCGCCGCCGACGAGGTCATCGCCGGCGAGCACGACGACCAGTTCCCGGTCGACGTGTTCCAGACCGGCTCCGGCACCTCCTCGAACATGAACGCCAACGAGGTGATCGCCAACCGCGCCGCCGAGATCGCGGGCGCGGAGATCGGCGACCGGGTCGTCCACCCCAACGACCACGTCAACTACGGCCAGTCGAGCAACGACGTGATCCCCACCGCGATGCACGTCGCCGCGCTCGAAGCCGTCGAGAAGGACCTCGTGCCCGCCCTCGAGACCCTCCACGCCGAACTCGAAGCCAAGGAGACCGAGTTCGACGGCGTCGTCAAGACCGGCCGCACGCACCTCCAGGACGCCACGCCGATTCGACTCGGCCAGGAGTTCAGCGGCTACCGGACGCAGGTCGCGAAGGGTATCGAGCGCGCCGAGACCGTTCAGTCGAACCTCCGCGAACTCGCGCTGGGCGGCACCGCGGTCGGGACCGGACTCAACACCCACCCCGAGTTCCCCGAACTCGCCGCGGAGTACATCTCCGACGAGACGGGCACCGAGTTCCGCGAGGCGGAGAACCACTTCGAGGCGCAGGCGGCCCACGACGCGATGGCGGAGGCCCACGGCGCGCTGCGCACGATCGCGGGCAGCCTCAACAAGATCGCCAACGACCTGCGGCTGCTCGCTTCGGGACCGCGAAACGGTCTCGGCGAGGTCGAACAGCCGGAGAACCAGCCCGGCTCCTCGATCATGCCCGGGAAGATCAACCCGGTCGTCGCGGAGTCGGTCAATCAGGTCCACAAGCAGGTCGTCGGCAACGACGCCGCCGTCTCGGCGGGCGCCGCGCGCGGCGAGATCGACCTGAACCTCTATAAGCCCGTCATCGCGCACAACTTCCTCGAATCGGCGGAGCTGCTCTCGAACGTCGCGGCGACGTTCGGCGAGCGCTTCGTGGCGAAGCTGGAGGCCAACGAGGAGCACTGCGAGACGCGCGTCGAGCAGTCGATGGCGCTGGCGACCGCCCTGAACCCCGCGATCGGCTACGACAAGGCCTCGAAGGTCGCGAAGAAGGCGCTCGCCGAGGACAAAAGCGTCCGCGAGGTCGCCGTGAGCGAGGGGTACCTCACCGAGGCGGAGGCCGACGAGGTGCTCGACCCCGAGTCGATGACCCACCGCGTGATCCTCGGCGACGACGACTGACGGGCCGAAATCGCCGGATCACGTTTATGTCCCCGCGGCTACATTACGGGGATGATGCCCGACGCGGATAGCCCTCCCCCCGAGACCGCGGACGGTCTCCTGTCCGGGGTCACGGAGATTCCGCCGGTGACGCTCGCTAACGTCGCGGTCGCGCTCTTCGCGCTGCCGCTTTTCTCCTTCCTGAGCCAGTCGTTCGTCGAGATCGGTCCGATCGGCGAGCTCGCGGTCCAGTGGACCGTCGCCGCCGCGGTCCTCGGCGTGGCCGTCGCGGTCGAGGGGCAGTCGCTCCCGGACGTTGGCTTCCGGCGTCCCGCGTGGATCGACCTCGGCTACCTCCTCGCGGCCGCGGCCGCGGCGCTGCTCGCGTTCGCGGCGACCGATCCCGCGATCGAGGCGCTGGGACTCCGGGTCGCCGACGACGCCGGAACGATGACGGCGGGCGCGAGCCTCGGCGTCGCCCTCGCGGGCGCGGTGACCGCCGGCGTCGTCGAGGAGGTCCTCTTCAGGGGCTACGCGATCGAGCGTCTGCTCGCGTACACGGGGCGCCCCCTCGTCGCCGGCGGGATCGCGTGGGGGGCCTTCACCGCGGCGCACGCCGTCGTCTGGCCGGTCGGGAACCTCGTCCAGATCGCGGCCGTCGCCGCGGTCTTCACCGCCGTGTACGTCCGCCGCCGCACGCTCGCTCCCGTCGTCGTCGCACACGTGCTCGTGTGGGGGATGTCGGCGTTGGGGCAGGCGTACGGGTGAGCCGGCCCGCCGACTGCTGTCGGACGGCTCCCCGACGCGCGCGACCGAGCGGGCGACGGGGGCGGTCGCGCGTCCGTCCGCGCCGAATCGGAACCATTTAAGCCGATGTCGGTACCGATCCCACACGGATGAAACTTCACGAATATCAAGCGAAGTCTATCTTCGCGGACGCCGGGATCCCGGTTCCGGACTCCCGGCTCGCGACGAGCGTCGACGAGGCGCTCGACGCCGTCGACGAGATCGGCTACCCGGCCGCGATCAAGGCGCAGGTCCACGTGGGGGGCCGCGGGAAGGCCGGCGGGATCAAGATCGCGACGGACCGCGAGGAGGCCGAGGCGTACGCCGACGAGATCCTGGGGATGGACCTCAAGGGATACACCGTCGACCGGGTCCTCGTCGAGGCCGGCGTCGACTTCGTCGACGAGCTGTACGTCGGCGTCACGATGGACCGCGGCGAGGGGAAGCCGGTCCTGATGGTGTCGACCGAGGGCGGCGTGAACATCGAGGAGGTCGCCGAGGAGAACCCCGACGCGATCGCGCGCGAACACGTCGACCCCGCGTTCGGGCTTCACCCGTACCAGGCCCGGAAGGTCGTTTACGAGGCCGGCGTCGACGCCGACGTGGCACTCGACGTGGCGTCGATTCTCTCGACGCTGTACGACCTCTACGAGGAGAACGACGCCTCCGAGATCGAGGTCAACCCCGTCATGATCACGGAGGACCGCGACGTCGTCGCCGCGGACGCCGTGATGAACATCGACGAGGACGCGCTGTTCCGCCAGCCCGACCTCGCCGAGATGGCCGAGGAGTCCTACGAGGACGACCTCGAACGCAAGGCCGGCGAGTACGGCTTCGACTACGTCCGCCTGTCGGGCAACGTCGGTATCATCGGCAACGGCGCCGGACTCGTGATGACGACGCTCGACCTGGTCGACTACTACGGCGGCGCGCCCGCCAACTTCCTCGACATCGGTGGCGGCGCGAAGGCCGAGCGCGTCACGCAGGCGCTCGACATGGTGTTCTCCGACGACAACGTCGACGCCGTCGTCTTCAACATCTTCGGCGGGATCACCCGCGGCGACGAGGTCGCCAAGGGGATCAACGAGGCCTTAGCGCAGTTCGACGAGATCCCCAAGAAGGTCGTCGTCCGACTCGCCGGCACGAACGCCGAGGAGGGGATGGAGATTCTGAACACCGACCTCGTCGAGGTCGAGAAGACGCTGGAGGACGCGGTCCAGCGCGCGGTGAAGAACGCCGAGGAGGTGACCCAATGAGCATTTTCGTCGACGACGACACGCGCGTCGTGGTACAGGGTATCACCGGCGGGGAAGGCAAGTTCCACGCCGGCCAGATGATCGAGTACGGCACCAACGTCGTCGCCGGCGCGGTGCCCGGCAAGGGCGGGCAGGAGGTCGACGGCGTCCCGGTCTACGACACCGTCGACGAGGCCGTCGAGGCGGAGGACGCGGACGCCTCCGTCATCTTCGTGCCGCCGGCGTTCGCCGGCGACGCGGTGTTCGAGGCGCTCGACACGGACCTCGACCTCGCGGTCGCGATCACGGAGGGGATCCCGACCCAGGACATGGCGAAGGTGAACAAGCGCCTGAGCGAGACGGACACCCGCCTTCTCGGCCCGAACTGCCCCGGGATCATCACGCCCGGCGAGGCGAAGCTCGGCATCCTCCCCGGCAACATCTTCTCGGACGGCAACGTCGGGCTGGTCTCCCGCTCGGGCACCCTGACGTACCAGGTCGTCGACAACCTCACCGAGCGCGGGCTGGGCCAGTCGACCGCCATCGGCATCGGCGGCGACCCGATCATCGGCACCTCCTTCGTCGACGCCCTCGAGGCGTTCGAGGCCGACCCCGACACCGACGCGGTCGTGATGTGCGGCGAGATCGGCGGCGAGGACGAGGAGCAGGCCGCCCGCTTCATCGGCGAGCACATGGACACGCCGGTCGCCGGCTTCATCGCCGGGCGCACGGCGCCGCCGGGAAAACGCATGGGCCACGCGGGCGCCATCGTCTCCGGCTCCGGCACGGGCACGGCGCAGTCGAAGATCGACGCGCTCAACGACGCGGGCGTCCCCGTCGGCGACACCCCCGAGGAGGTCGCCGACCACGTCGAGGAGTTCCTGTAAGCGGCCGTCTCATCGGCGACCCCCTCCGTTCGCCGCGACCCGGTTTTCAATTCCGGTAGCTGGAGCGAAAGCTAAAATTACCGGTAGGGCAACTAACGGACATGAATGCCGGTCCCGGCGGCTCGTCGAAAGAGACCGACTCGGCCGCGTCAGACCCGTCGGGATCGGGCGGCGACGGGCTTCGGCGCGTCCTGTTCGTCGACGACGAGCCGGGGGCGGCCGACCTCGCCGCGACCCACGTCGAACGGCTCGTCGAGGACATCGAGACGGTCACCCGGACGTCGCCGGACGAGGCGCTCGACGTGGTCCGAGACGGGCGTGTCGACTGCGTCGTCAGCGACTTCGACATGCCGGGCCGCGACGGACTCGAACTCCTCGAGGGGGTCCGTTCGATCGATCCCGGTCTCCCGTTCGTGCTGTTCACCGGGAAGGGAAGCGAGGAGATAGCGAGCGACGCCATCTCGGCCGGCGTCACCGACTACCTCCAGAAGGGGACCGGCCGGGACCGCTACGAGATGCTCGCGAACAGCGTCGCGAACGCGCTCGGACGCCGCCGGGCCGAGCGCGACCTCCGCGAGGTGAACGCGAAGGTCACGGCGATCCACGAGTTCGCGACGGAACTGGCGTCGGTGACCGACGTCGCGACGGTGTTCGACCGCACGGTCGACGCGGCCGAGGAGATACTGGAGTTCGACCGGTGCGTCACCGCCCGCCGGCGCGGCGATCGGGTCGTCCCCGCCGTCCTCTCCGAGAGCGTCACCGAGGATGAGGTCCGGACGTTCGACGTCGGCGAGGGCGTCGTCGGGACCACGGTCGCCGAGCAGGAGACGATGGTGGTCGACAACCTCAGCGTCGATCCCACGGACCCGGACCAGCTGGAGGACCCCTCGTCTCCGGGGCAGGCGTCGGCCCGGGCCGACCGGCGGGAGGGGTCGGAGGTGGCGGACCCGGTCGCGGACGACATTCGCTCGGCGATCAGCGTCCCGATCGGCTCGCACGGCGTGTTACAGACCGTCTCGAACGGCTACGCCGCGTTCGACGAGCGCGACGTCGAGTTCGCGGAGCTACTGACGGCCCACGCGGCCAACGCCATCGAGCAGATCGAGACGGAGAACGCGCTCCGTCGGGAGCGGGACCGGCTGACGGCGCTGTTCCACGACCTCCCGCTCCCGGCGGTGCGAACCGTCGCGCTCGGCGACGGCGCGCGTCGGCTCGACGCCACCAACGAGGCGTTCGAGGAGACGTTCGGGTACGGCGCCGACAGCGGGTACGAGCAGATCCGGGCGGAGATCATCCCCGACGGCGGCGACCGGCTCGACCCGGCGGCGGTGCTCGAACGCGACGAACCCTCACGGCTCGAGGTGCGTCGCCGGACCACGGAGGGGTTACGCGACTTCATCCTCCACGTCATCCCGGTCAAGCGGTCGAACGAGACCGTTATCTACTCCGTCTACGCCGACATCGGCGAACAGAAGCGCGTCGAGCGAACTCTCAGGAAGCTCCACGCGACGACTCGAGGAATGTTCGACGGCGAGGACAGAGCGGAGATCGCCGGACTGGCCGCCCGCGCGGCGATCGACATCCTCGAGTTCCCGAGCAGCGGCGTTCGGCTGTACGACCCCGACGCGAACGTCCTCTGCCCGACGGCGATAAGCGAGGAGGCGACCGAGGCGTTCGGCGACCGACCGGCGTTCGGTCCGGGAGACGGTCGCGTTTGGGAGGCGTTCGACGCCGGCGAGCCGGTCGTCGTCGACGACCTCGACGCGGTCGACACCGCGGTCGGATACGGCGAGCTCCGGAGCCTGCTCGCCGTGCCGCTCGGCGACCACGGCGTCATGCCGCTCGGCTCGCGCGAGCCGGACTTTTTCGACGAGACGGACCTCCAACTGGCCCGCGTCCTCGCCGCGAACGTCACGGTCGCGCTCGATCACGCCGAGCGGACCGAGCAGCTGCGCGACCGCGACGCCGCGCTCCAGCGGGAGATAGAGCGGTTGGAGAAGTTCGCCGGGCTGGTTTCTCACGACCTGCGGAGCCCGCTCAACGTCGCCGCCGGCCGGACCGATATGGCTCGGTCGTTGACCGACGACGCGGCCGTCCTCGCCGAGCTCGACCGGGTCGAGGACGCACACCACCGGATGACACAGCTGATAGAAGACCTCCTCGCGCTGGCGCGACAGGGCCGAACGGTCGACGAGATCGAGTCCGTCCCGCTCGACGCGGCGGCCGAGCGCGCGTGGGGTACCGTCGACACCGCGACCGCGACGCTCGACGTGTCGGAGGCGACGTCCGCGGTCGACGCCGACCCGGAGCGGCTCCGGACGCTCTTCGAGAACCTATTCGCGAACAGCGTGGAACACGGTTCCACGAGCAGTCGGGTGGAACCCGACGACAGCATCGAGCACGGCTCGACGGGCAGCCGGACGGAGTCCGGCGACAGCGTGGAACACGGCTCGACGGACGACGGACTCACCGTCTCCGTCGGCTCGCTCCCTGACGGGTTCTACGTCGCGGACGACGGGTCCGGCTTCGACATCGACCCGGACGAGGCGGCGACCTACGGGCGGTCGAGTACGCCGGACGGGACGGGGTTCGGTCTCGCGATCGTGCGCGAGATAGCGGCCGCACACGGCTGGGAGATGTCGATCGACGGCGACGGCGGCGCTCGCTTCGAGTTCCGGACCGACAACTGATATATAAAAACGGGGTTGACGTGCGTGGTGGGCGCACAGGCGGGCCACGGTTATGCGCGATTCGCCCCTATAAATCGATATGGACGAAGGAACTCGCGAGCTGCTCGAACCGCTCCCGCCGAGCGCCAAGCTGGTCTACTACGTGCTCGACGCGGAGGGCCGGTTCGACCAGACCGGTCTCGCCGAGGAGACCCGTCTCTCCACTCGAACCGTCCGATTCGCGGTCGAGAAGCTCACCGAGGTCGGCCTCGTCGAGGAGGGGCTGTGCCCCCGAGACGCCCGCCGGTCGGTCTACCAGGCCGTTCCGCCCGCGGAACGCGACGCCGTCGGCGAGCCTGACGCCCCCGCGGAGTCGGTCTCCGAGACCGACGCGCCGACCGCCGCGGTCGCCGAGGACTGACCCCCCGAGGTCCGGACTCGTCGCGCTGCCGCGGCCCGGACGCCCGGATCCGTCGCGCTTTTGCCCCCGGGACCGGTAGTGAGCGCACTCAGATGGCGACGTACCACATCGAAACGTACGGCTGTAGCTCGAACCGGGGCGAGAGCCGGGAGATCGAGCGCACCCTCCGCGACGGGGGCCACCGCCCGGCCGACGGCCCGGAAGACGCGGACGTCGCCATCCTCAACACCTGTACCGTCGTCGAGAAAACTGAACAGAACATGCTCCGCCGCGCCGAGGAGCTGTCGGAGACGACCGCCGAACTCGTCGTCACCGGCTGTATGGCGCTCGCGCAGGGCGAGCTGTTCGCGGAGGCGGACGTCGACGCCGAGATCCTCCACTGGGACGAGGTCCCCTCCTACGTGCTCAACGGCGAGTGCCCGACGGTCACCCCCGACGCCGAGCCGGTCTTGGACGGCGTCGTCGGCATCCTCCCCATCGCGCGCGGCTGTATGAGCAACTGCTCGTACTGTATCACCAAGTTCGCCACCGGCCGGGTCGACTCCCCGCCGATCGAGGAGAACGTCGAGAAGGCGCGTGCCCTGGTCCACGCCGGCGCGAAGGAGATCCGCGTCACCGGTCAGGACACCGGCGTCTACGGCTGGGATAACGGGGACCGGAAGCTGCCCGACCTGCTCGACCGGATCTGCGACATCGACGGCGAGTTCCGGGTCCGGCTGGGGATGGCGAACCCCGGCGGGATCCACGGGATCCACGAGGAGCTGGCGGACGTGTTCGCCGAGAACGAGGAGCTGTACGACTTCATCCACGCGCCCGTTCAGTCCGGTTCCGACGACGTGCTCGAAGACATGCGCCGGCAACACCGCGTCGAGAAGTTCCGCGAGGTCGTCGAGACGTTCGACGACCGGCTCGACCACTGGACGCTCTCGACAGACTTCATCGTCGGCTTCCCCACGGAGACCGAGGCGGACCACGAGCTGTCGATGGACCTCCTCGCCGAGGTCCGGCCGGAGAAGATCAACGTCACGCGCTTCTCGAAGCGCCCCGGCACCGACGCCGCCGACATGAAGGGACTCGGCGGGACCGTCAAGAAGGAGCGTTCGAAGGCGATGTCCGAGCTGAAGATGGAGGTCGTCGGCGAGGCGTACGAGTCGATGGTCGGCGAGACGTTCGAGGTGCTCGTCGTCGAGGAGGGGACCGGCGACTCCGTGAAGTGCCGCGACGGCGCCTACCGCCAGATCATCGTCCAGAACGCGAACGACCGCGGGGTCGAGGTCGGCGACTTCCTCACCGTCGAGGTGACCGGCCACAACACGGTGTACGCGTTCGGTGAACCCGTCACGGCGGCGGCGACCGAAAGCGACCCGGCCGAGCGCGACCCAACCGGGCGCGACCCAACCGGGCGCGACCGCGTCGACGACTCCGTCGAGCGCGACGACCGCCCGGAATCGACGGTCTCCTCGGCGTAGCGGTTCGGGAACCGAATCGGCTCGTCGCCCGCGAGGAGCCGGCGGTCCGACTCATTCGGCTTCGCTTGAGTTCGCCTCGTCCGATTTCGGATCGTCCGATTTCGAGCGCCCCGACCTCGGAGCGTCCGACTGCCACTGCTTCGGCTCAGGACCCCTCGGTTTCCCGCCGACCGAACGGGGCGATCCGGGTCGGTGGGGGAGCCGGATCTGGACGACGGTCCCCCGCGGGTCGTTTTCGGCGAACTCGACCGTTCCGCCCGCCCGCGTCACGGTCCAGTAAATCAGCCACATCCCGAGTCCCTCGGTGTGTTCGAGAGCCGTTTCTTCGGCGTTCTGAAGCGTCCGCCGTTCGATCTGTGGGATTCCTCGTCCGGTGTCTTCGATGACGAGCGTCGTCGCGTCCTCGTCTCGCCGCACGCGAACCGTGATCGTCAGGTCGTCGTCGTTGTGTTCGATCGCGTTCCGAAGCGCTTCCTCGAACGCGAGCGGGAGCGACGGATGCGTCCGAACAATACAGCTGTCCGGGAGCTCCGTTCGAACCGTCACTCCGGGCGCCTCCGCGGTCAACTGGCCCACTCGCGCCTCGACGACGGTGACGATGTCGAACGACTGGAGCGTCTCGGTCCGCCAGATCGACGCGATGCGGCGCGTTCGCTCGCTCGTCTCGACCAGCTCCTCCAGGTGGCTCCGAGCGATTCGCGCTCGGTCCCCGATCTCCGATCTGTCGGCCGCGTCCTCGATCCCGTCGAGGTGGCCGAGCGCGACCGAGAGCTCGTTGCGGATGTTGTGGCGGAGCACGCGGTCGTTGATCGAAAGCAGGGTCGCCAGCTCCTGTGCCTCGATGAGCTGTTCGTCGGCCTTCACCGCGTACAGCCCCGCCCGCGATCCGACCGCCGCTCCGAGGCTGGCCGCGAACGAAAGCAGGAACGAGAGCTTGAACGGCTGCTGTTCGAGCAGCCAAATGAGCCAGACGACGACGGCGAGCGCCGCGAACGTGGCGGCGGTCCCGACGCCGATCCGCACCGCCCGCCACCGTCCGGACGGCGAGACCTCCCACCGCGGGAGGTCGTACGCGGTGTAGAAGGCCACACCGGAGAGTCCGACGATCAGCCCGAACTCGAGCAGCACGCCCGCGCCTCCGCCGTTGAACGCCAGGTGCCGCGCGCCGAGCCCGGCGCAGATCCCGCCGAGCGCGACGAACCCCGTTCGGGGGGAGACGAGGGAGGCCATCGAGAGTCGTACTCCCCCGCGACGTTTATGGGTTTCCCGGGGAGTCGGAGCGTCTCGGCGGGGCTACTCGTCGTAGATCAGCTCGACCTCGTCGGCGAACCGGTCGAGGATGTTCCGCCGCTTCTTCTTCATCGTCGGCGTGAGCAGGTCGTTCGCCTCGGTGAACTCCTCCTCGACGATCCGGAACCGCTTGATCTGCTCGTACGACTCGAACTCCTCGTTCACGCGGTCGACCTCCGCTTGGATCCGCTCGCGGACGCGGTCGTCGCGGCAGATCGCCGCGGGGTCGTCGGGGAGGTCGATCCCGCTGTCGTCGGCCCAGGCCGCGACCTTCTCGAAGTTCGGGACGATGAGCGCGGAGACGAACTTCCGGCCGTCGCCGAGGACGACGCACTGCTCGACGAACTCGTTGGCGGCGAACCGATCCTCGATCGGGCCGGGCGCGACGTTCTTCCCGGTCGAGAGCACGAGCAGCTGCTTGGCGCGCTCGCGGAAGGCGACGTACCCGTCCGGGCGGAGCTGGACGATGTCGCCGGTGCGGAACCACGGCTCCGCGGCCGCGGTCGACTCCCCGTCGTCCGTTCTGTCCCCGCCGATGCCGACGCGCTCGTCGGGAGGCGTCCCGGCGGTGACGACGCTCTCGGAGAGTTCTCCGGCGTCGACGAACGCCTCCGCGGTCGCGTCCGGCCGGTTCCAGTAGCCGTCGGTCACCTGCGGGCCGCGAACGAGCAGTTCGCCGACGTTGCCGGCCAGGTCCGCGACCTCCTCGCCGACGACTCCGCCGTCGATCGCGATCTCCGTGTCGACGACCGGCGGGCCGATGGTGCCGACCTTCGGCCGCTCCGGCGGGTTGACGCTGATGACGGGCGACGTCTCCGTCAGACCGTACCCCTCTAAGATCGGCAGGTCCATCGCGTGGTACAGCGCGCAGAGCTCGGCCGACAGCGACCCGCCGCCGGAGATGAAGAAGTCGATGTTACCGCCGATCGCCTCCCGGACCGACGAGAAGACGAGCCGGTCGGCGACCGCGCGCTTGGCGTCGAGGAGGGCGCCCGGGTCGTCGGTCTCGTGGTGGGCGCGGCCGACTTCGACCGCCCACTCGAAGATGCGCTCCTTGACCGGCGACTCGCTCGCCTGCTCGCGGATCGCGTCGTACAGCTTCTCGTAGACGCGCGGGACGCTCGTCGTCGTCGTCGGACGCACCAGTCCGAAGTCCTCGCGGAGGGTGTCGGGGCTCTCCGCGTACGCGACGGTCGCGCCCGCGGCGAACATCATGTAGTGGCCGGCCATCCGCTCGAAGACGTGCGCGAGCGGGAGGAACGAGAGCGTCGTCGACTCCGCCGAGATCCCGGGCACCTCGGGGTCGCGGTCGGGCCGGTCCGCGAACCGCCGGTAACACTGCGAGACGTTGTCGCGGAAGTTCGCGTGCGTCAGCCGGACGCCCTTCGGCTTCCCGGTCGTCCCGGAGGTGTAGATCAGGCTGGCGAGGTCGCCGGCGTCGACCGCGTCGAGCCACCCCTCGTAGGTCGACTCGCCGAACGCCGCGTCGCCGAGTTCGTGAACCTCGCCGAGCGTGTACACGTCGTCGACCGATTCCGCATCGCCGACCGACGCCTCGCCGTCGGCCGTCGATTCCCCACCCCCTATCTCGGCCGCGACCGCCTCGGCGTCAACGTCGTCGATCGTCACGATCGCGTCGAGTTCGTGTTCGAGGTCGCCCCGTACCCGGAGCACGTCGCCGAGCATCTCACGGTTCTCGGCGACGACGACGGTCGCCTCCGGGTCCTCCAGCAGGTACCGGAGCTGGTTCGGCGACGAGGAAGCGTACACCGTCGTGACTACGGCTCCCGCGGCCAGCGCCGCGAAGTCCGTCTGCGCCCACTCCATGCGGGTCTTCGAGTACATCGCCAGGCGGGTGTCGCCGTCGACGCCCAGCTCGCGGAGCCCCGCCGCCAGGTTCCGGACGATCCCGCGCATCTCGCCGTACGTCAGGTCGGCGTACTCCCCCGCGGGCGCCGACGGGACGACGTCTTCGGCGACGAGCGACCGGTCGTGGATCCCCCCCTTGTACCGCTGTGCGAGCCGGTCCGCGTGCCGCTCCGCGGTCCCCTCGAACATCCGCGGGAGCGTCTCTCGGGCGATCGCGGGGTCCGTGAACGCTCGTTCCGCCTCCTGCCAACTCATACGAACTCAGTCCCGCCCTACCCTCATAAACAATCCGGTAGTTTGGAGTTTCTCCCTGCGGGTCTCTCCGGTCCGGACGACCGCCCGCGTCTCCGAGCCGTTCTCACCGGTCGTCGAGCGCGGTGGCGAAGCCTCCCGATAGTCGTTCCCGACGGCGAAATCTTTCGAGAGCGCTCCCGGAGGTCAGCGGTCGGCGGCGATCCGCGTCCCGACGCCGTCTCTGTCCGTGCGGATCCGGTCTGCGAGCTCCGCCACCTGCGCCAACACCGGATAGCGCGGCCCGTCGGTGGGTCCGTAGAGGTAGCCGTAGAACGTCCGCTCGTGGTCGTCGCCGTCGAGGTTGGGGGTCAACGGCGGGTCGTCGAGCGAGGACTGTCGGTCGGCGGCGAGCTCGTCGCACTCTCGTTCCAGCTCCGCCAGTCGGTTCCAGATGTCGATCGCCGCGTCGGTCTCGCGCCCGGATCGGACCCCCTCCAGGTGAGCGAGCAGTCGCTGTCGGCGGCGGTCGATCGCCGTGAGCGTCGTCTCCCGGTCGGCCAGCTCGTCGATCTCCTCGTCGATCGCGCCCGCCAGCCGGTCGCGCGCGTCAGCGGCGCGCCGACTCCGGTCGACGAGCGCCGACTTGGCGCCGCTCGACAGCCCGCCGTCCGACGCCAGCGCGGTCGCCGTGTCCGGGCCGAGTTCGGCCGCCAGGCTCTCCGCCGCCGTCTCGTCGTACTCGGCCCGGTAATGCGGCAGCGACAGCACGGTGTCGTCGTACGCGGCCAGCACCCGCCGGAGCGTCACGTCGCCGCCGGACGGTCCGCCGTCGGGCGGGATCCCGTTCCCGGCCGAACCGATACTACCGAGCGCACCGGCGGGCACGCCGGACGGGTTCGAGTCCGTCGCGACCGGGACGGTGTCCATCTCGGCCACCCGGTCGGCGAACGCCTCGAACGCGTCCCGCTCGTCGAGGACGCGTCGTCGCTCGCCGCGGCAGGCCGCCTCGGCGTCGCGGACGTACGCGAACGCGAGCAGCGCGAGGATCCCGGCGATCGCGACCGCCGTGACCACTCCCGGCTCGGTCGCAATCGCGCCCAGTTCGCACCAGACGCTCGAACACCCCGCCGCTGTCACCCCCTGATCGGGGATCTGGAAGACCGCCGTCGACCCAGTCTGTACGCTCATTGCGTCTGTTAACACGGTACACGCACAAAGCGTTTTGGGCCGTGAGAGTGCCGCGTTACCACTCAACACGGATACCGGGTGATCGCCGACGGTGATCAGATCGATGCGGACAGGTTAGTGGACGATGCGTATCGGGCAGCTTTGCCTCCCGTCCGGTCAGATGCTATTCTTCCTTTCCGGACGTCTGGAACGATTCTTCGAGCGCGTTTCGAAGAATACTGTTGTCTAACTCGTTTTCTTCGATACCAGTACCGGTCGCTCGAAACCCGATTCCCTCGTCATTCAGAAAAGCAACAATGACTGGGTACAGTTCCTGTGTGTCTCTTTCTTGGTCCTGAATCTCATCCAGCTCCGCTATCATATCGTACGATACCTCACCGCTGTCGACTCTTTCCGGGTCCAGACCGATCCACGTGGCTATCGCTCGATCGTCCTCGTTCGTATAGCGGTGTATGACTTGATAGAAGTCGAACGGGTCTTCCGGACGTACGCCGCCCTGAACGATAGATTCCGTCACTTCGTATCCTCGTTCACGTATCCTTTCGTCGAGATCCGCGAATGGTGTGGTATCGCAGACACGCTCTAAGAGCATCTCCCCTTTCTGCCCGACCACCTGATGCCTCGAATTTTTGCGACTGTTCGCGCTGTCTTCGTCCATTTTGTATTGTTATTCTGGAATTAAAAATTGTATTTACTTATACTCATTCACCGAGACAAGTTACAGAGGGTGGTACGCGGGCGTCCGCTCGAATCTGTTCGTCCGTCCTCGATATCGACTCAGTTTCGGACGCCGTCGTCGGTGATCACGGTGTCGATCATGCCGATCGGGGTGGCGTCGTAGCTGGGGTTTTCGATCTCCACGTCCTCGACCGGTTCGCGCATCACCTCGACGGCGTCGCGGAACTCGTTCTCGAACCGGAACTCCTCGATGGTCTTCGCGCCGGAGCCGACCGCGGTGACGGGGACGCCGAGCTCGCGGGCGGTGACGACCAGCGGGAAGGTGCCGATCCGGTTGTAGTACGTCCCGCCGGTGATACAGGTGATCCCGAGGAGGACGCGGTCGCAGTCGCGGAGCGCGTACCCCATCGCGCTGTCGACGACCATCCGCGTCTCGACGCGGGACATCCCGGCGAGGACGCGCGCGGTCTTGCGACCGAGGGTCCGCGGGCGCGCCTCGGTGACGTAGACGGTGAGGTGCGCCCCGTCGCGGGCGGCGTTCTCGATGGCCTCCAGCACCGTCGTCGAGTAGTCGTGGACGAGCAGCGTGTCGCCGTCCTCGATGTGTTCGGCCGCGTTGGCGGCCGCCTCGCCTTTCGCCGTCTCGATGTCGTCGACGACCCGGGCGATCACGTCTTCGAGCAGCTGCTTCGCGCCCTCGACGCTCGTCGCCTCGCCGACGATGGAGCGCTCCACGTCGCGCATCGCGTTGTGGAGCGCGGCGTGGGAGGGGTTCGACCGGCGCAACACGCCTGCGTTGTGTTCGAGGTCGCGCTCGAACTCGTCGACGGTCACGTACTCGCGGTCGAGGAGGTCCGCGAGCGACCGCGTCGCCTTCACGGCCACCGCCGACGTGCTGTGAGTCCGCATCGCCCGAATCTCGGCGACGGTCTCGTCGATCATGCCCGAAGGGTCGGCCGGACCGGTAAAAGGGGTTCCGGGGGCAGGCCGGCGGGGTGGGATAGCGGCGAGCGGAAGCGAGGCGGGCCGGCGGCGAGGCGCTCCAGCCGCGCCGGCGGCCTACTCGAACCCGAGTCGGCCGACCGCGCGCGGCAGACACCCCTCGCCCGGTTCGACGTACGAGTAGTGGTCCGCGACGAGGTCGGTGACCTCGACGTCGGCGTACCCGTCCGGCGCGGTCGCGGCGTCCGGGAGTCCGCCGTGCCCGACCGCTCTGGTCCGGTCGGAGGCGCGATACACCCAGCCGAGGACGCGGTCGTTGCGGCTGTGGAAGTTGTAGAGCGGGGCGTCGAGCGCGGCGATCGCCGACCCGTATCGCCCGTCGGTCCCGGCGCTCTCGTTCGGGATCGCTCCGCCGAACAGCGACGCGGAGGCGAGGACGCCGGTCCGCCCGCGCTCGTCGAGTTCGCGGAGCGTCTCGCCCGTCACCCGGGCGCCCAGCGAGTGCGCGAACAGGTGGACCGGGCGCCCGTCCTCGTCCGCCCACGCCGTCAGCCAATCGGCCAGCGGGACGGCGTTCGCCTCGGCGGTCTCCTTCGCGGGTCCCCAGTCGTCGTTCGACGCCCACGAGTAGCCGATCACGGGGCGTGCGCTCTCAGCGCCGGCGTCACCGTCGCCCGCCCCGCCCGTCGCCGCATCCAGCCCCAGCCGAGCGGTGTACGCCTGATCGCGGGCGGACTCGGCGTCCGCGCCGAGACCGTGAACGTACAGGACCACGGAGTCGGTCCCGCCGAACTCCCACGAACCCGACCGCTCCGTCGGGTCCGCCTCGTCGAGGCGCCCGCGCGTCGACACCATCGGCTGCGTCTCGGGCGCGTCGTACCCGCCGGAGTCGCCGTCGAGCGCGTTCGCGACGTAGAGACCGCCGCCGCCGAGGAGACCGAGACCGCCCGCAGCGCCGTACAGGAGTCGCCGTCGCGTGACGAGTCCGGAGGGGCCGTCCGATGCGTCCGAATCGTCGGCAGGGATATCGGATGAGATATCGAATCGTCGGCCCGAACGATCAAATATCTGACGCGGCGGCGACGGCTGTTTATAAACGGATCTCCTACGTCGGGTATGAGCTACCCGGTCACGTACTACTGTCCCCACTGCGGGACGCTCGTCGCGCTCGAACGCGAGGGGTACCTCGCGGACAAGTCGGTGACGCCGTACCCGCTGGAGGGGTGGACCTACGTCGCGCCGACGGAGCCGTTCGACGCGGATGAAGACGGTGAGAGCGATGACAATACCGTTGAGGCGGATGGCGTCCGGTTCGTCTGCGGCGAGAGCGACGGGGTCGACTGGGACCCGCACGACGGCGTGCGGGGGACCGACGTGGGCGGCGACGAGCCGTATCGGGAGCCTGACGGCGAGGGCGTCGGCTGCGGCGAGCCGTTTTATTTGTCTTTCGTCCGCTACGAGGACGGCCGGGAGATCGACCCGGAAGCGGAGTCGGAGCCGGTCGAGATCAATCCCGATCCGCGGCCGAGCGGTCCCCGCGGGCCGGGCGGTCCCGGCGAGACCGGCGGCCCGGGCGACTCCGACGGCGGCTTCTGGTGACTACTCGGTGAAAGCTGCGGCCAACTGCTTATAAATGGTTGCTAGCGCAGAGAGTGTCTCAAAAACCCCAGCCGCTCGCTTATAAATAGTTGATAACAGATCGACGGCGAACACCGCCAAAGCCCCAGCCGTGAGGGCGGCGCACGCTCGCTGTCGTTCGAGACGCCTTCGGCGTCTCGTGATGACGAAACGGCTTCGCCGTTTCGAACCACGCTCCTCACTCGGTCGCTCACTCCGCTCGCTCCCTCGTTGTGGTGCTTGCGTCGCCTGCGCCGCCCTCGCGGCTGCCCCTTTGAGTCCCGTCCCGCACAGCACCTCACCCTCCCCAGCCTCGTCGGCGGTCCTCCGCTTCGCTCCGGACCGCCGACTCCCTCGCGCGTGCTCCTCGCGGCCGCCTTCGGCGGCCACTCGGAGGCGCGCGCCACCGTATCGTTCATTTATAAGTGTCGTCTCCGTGGACTCCCGAGACTTCGCGAGTCGAACAGCCAAACCCCTTAAACGGGGAGCGAGTAGCTCCGTCCATGGAAAGCATCAATCGGACCGCGATCGAGCTGGTCGACGAGGCGCTCGATTTCGCCGGCGAACTGGACGTCGTCGGCTACGAGCTGGACAACGGCGCCACCGTCGTCGACTTCGGGGTCGACGCGGCCGGCGGGGTCGAGGCGGGACTGCTGCTCGCGGAGATCCAGACCGCCGGGCTGGCGAACCTGCGGACCCGAATGGGAACGCTCGCGGGCGCGCCGCGCCAGTACGTCGAGCTGTCGACGGATCACCCCGCGGTCGCGCTGCTCTGCTCGCAGAAGGCCGGGTGGGAGGTCACGACCGAGGGCGGCTTCGAGGGCCTCGGCTCCGGGCCGGCTCGCGCGCTCGTCGGCCGCGAGGCGGAGTTCGAGCGCGTCGGCTACTACGACTCCTCGGAGTTCGCCACGCTCGCGATAGAGTCGACGACGCTGCCCGACGAGGCGGTCGCCGAGCAGGTCGCGGAGATGGCCGAAGTCGACGCCGAGGGCGTGTTCCTCCCGACGTTCGCCACCGGCTCGACCGCCGGCTCCGTCACCACCGCGGCCCGCGCCGCGGAGCTCGCCGTCTTCCGCCTGCTGGAGGTCGGCTACGAGCCGACGGACGTGCTCCACGCCTCCGGCTCGGCGCCGATCGCGCCCCCGACCCGCGACGAGACCGAAGCGATGGGCCGGACCAACGACGCGCTCGCGTACGGCGGCGAGGTCCACCTTCAGGTCGCCCGCGACGACGACCGCTTCGACGAGATCGTCTCGACCGCCAGCGAGGAGTACGGGACCCCCTTCGTCGAGGTGTTCGAGGACGCCGACTGGGACTTCTACGAGGTGCCGGAGAGCGTGTTCGCCCCGGCGCAGGTCACGGTCGACGTCGTCGACGGTCCCGTCTACACGGTCGGCGAGACCGACGAGGAACTGCTCGCGGAGTCGTTCGGCTACCGCTGATCTCCGTCGGACTCGACGCGTGCGACTCAAACCCGTCCCCGAACCCCCGACCGACCTCGATCGCCTCCGCGAGTACCAGCGCGCGGTCCCGCTCGTCCCCGGCGACACCGACGACTGCTGCGCCCGCCTCCGCCGGCGGTGTGACCTCCCCGACCGGCAAACGGCCAACGACTGGCTCGCGTTCCTGCGCGCGCTCGGCTTGGTCGAGGAGACCTCTCGGGGGTTCGTCCGCGCCGACGCCGAACCGACCCCGGAGCGCGTCCGCGAGGGGCTTCGGACCGGGATCCTGTTCGTTCCCGAGGCGCTCGCCGCGCTCGACGAGGCTTCGCCCGACGACCCCCTGACCCCGGACGACCTCTTCGCGGCCACCCGCGACGCGGTCCCGCGCCACGACCGCGCCCGCGACCCCGATTGGGAGGCCGCGTGGCGCGACCGCGCGCGGCGGCTGCTGGAGTGGCTCGCGCTCGTCGACCTCGCGGTTCGCGCGGACGCCGACCCGGACGGAGCCGCGGAAGGCGCCGGCTACGTCGCCGGCGACGCCGCCTGACGGCGCGACACTCGTCGTCCGCCCGACGGCTCGGCGCTCGCGGGCCGCCCTCCACCCCGACCGCCACCCCGCAACAAGCCTTTTACTCGCCGCCGGAGAGTGGCGCATATGGGACGCTTCGACGAGCGCACGGTCCGCTACGAGCCGACGAGCGTCAAGGACCTGCTCGTCGAGATGAAGGACACCGCGGAGCTACTGATAGACCTCTCGTACTCGGCGGTGCTCCACGGGAGTCCGACGGTCGCCCACGAGGTCGTCGAGCTGGAACACCGGATGGACGTGCTCCAGATGCGCGCCCGGATGAGCCTGATGCTCGCCGCGCGGAACCCCAACGAGGCGGAGACGCTCGCGCCGGTCCTCGGCGTCATCGCCGCCGCCGACAAGGTCGCGGACGCCGCGGGCGACATCGCCAAGATCGTCACCGAGGAGATCGGGCTCCCCGACGCGATGCGGGGCGCGCTCTCGGCGGGCGTCGAGACGCTGATCCGCGGGACCGTGGCCGCCGACTCCGCGTACGCCGGGCGGACGCTCGACGACATCGACCTCGAATCGGAGACGGGCGTCCGCGTCATCGCGGTCCGCCGCGACGAGGACTGGATCCTCAACCCCGGGCCGGGCACCCGACTGAAGGCGGGCGACGTGACGCTGTTGCGCGGGCCGGAGGCCGGCGTCGCCGACGTGTACCCCGAACTGAGCGGCGAGGCGTTCGAGCCGGAGCCGCCGGCCGAGCCGGCGATAGACGATCTGGAGCGCGCCGTCGACTCGATCGTGTTGATGAAGAACCTCTCGGAGCTCGCCGTCGATCTGGCGTACGGCTCCGTCCTCTTCGACAACGAGGAGCTGGCGGAGGAGGTGAGCAACCTCGAGATCGAGGTGGACGCGCTCCAGTCGCGGTTCGAGGCGTGGACGCTCCGCGCGGCGGCCGAGGCCGACGATCCGGTGTCGCTGCGCGGACTTATCCACCTCGGCGTCGCGACCGAGGAGATCTCCGACGCCGCGCTGGCGATCACCGAGGGCGTCCGCCGCGACCTCGACGTCCACCCCGTCGTGGAGATGGCGGTCCAGGAGTCCGACGAGATAATCACTCGCACCATCGTCGGCGAGGGGAGCGACCTCGACGGGACCGCGGTCGCCGACGGCGTGCCCGCGACCGACATCTCGACGAGCGTGCTCGCGATCCGCCGACCGGACGACGGGTGGCTGGTCGGTCCGGACATCGACACCACGCTGCGGGGCGGCGACGTGATCATCGCGAAGGGGACCCGGACCTCGGCGGAGGAGTTCGATGCCCTCGCGGCGTGAGGCGGACGGGGAAGCCAGGGGCGGGGAGTCGGACCCGGCTGCCCTCGCTCGGTCGTACTACGACGCGCTCGACGCCGGCGAGTACGACCGGCTCGCGTCGCTGCTCCACCCCGAGTTCGTCCAGCGACGCCCCGACCGAACGTTCGAGGGGCGCGACCGGTTCGTCGCGTTCATGCGCGACGAGCGGCCGAACACCGACACCACACACGTCGTCGAGCGCGTCTATCCGGCCGGTCCCGGCGTGGCGGTTCGGGGGCGCGTGCTCGACGCCGACGGCGCGGAGCTGTTCGCGTTCGTCGACGTCTTCTCGGTCGACGCGGGGCGGCTGACCGCGCTGGAGACGTACGCGGCCGAATCGTAGACTGCGCGCCGGCGACACCGTCCCCCGAACGAGCTTCTACCAGGCCGCGCGCAACACGCCGAGGACCTCCTCCGCCGTCGCGTCGAGGTCGGCCGGCGCGCGCTCCATCGGCGGGTCAGCGGCGACGAACTCGGCGATTTCCGGCAGGTCCACCTCGTCGGTCTCGGGCAGGTCTCGGAGCCGGCTCGGCACGTCGAGCGCGTCGCGGACCTCGGCGACCGCCTCGACGACGTCCTCGGCGACCGCGTCGTCGTCGCGGCCTTCGGTCCGAACGCCCAGCCCGGCCGCGAGCGCCCGGCGGCTCGCGTCGACCCGGTCGAAGAGGGACGCCAGCGCGTGGGGGGCGACGACCGCGTGGATCGCGCCCTGTTGGACGTCGTACCGGCGGGCGAACCCGTGACCGAACGCGTGGATCACGCTGATCTTGCGGTCGAGCTGGACGAGCAGCGCCCCCACGACCGCGCGGTCGGTTGCGGCCTCGCCGCCCGGTCGGTCGCCGGCCACGCGGGGGAGCGCGTCAGAGAGGAGGCGGAGCCCGTGGACCGCGGCCGCGTCGCTCACGGGGGAGGCGTCGCGGGCGTACGGCGTCTCGATCCCCTTGTCGAAGCCGTTCATCGCCGATCCGGCCAGCACCGAGGTCGGCGTCGTCTCGAACAGCGCCGGGTCGGCGACGTCCGCGACCGGCCACGCGCCGCTCCCGCTGACGGTCACCGGCTGGCCGGTCGGCGACTCGGCGGCCGAAAAGACCTCCAGCGACCCGCCGGCCGAGACGTCCGCGCCGGCGAACGTCGTCGGGACGGCGACGACGGAGAGGTCGGGGTCCGTCCCGGCTGCGAGGTCGCCGAGGGCGTCCGGCCCGGTCTCCGCGTCGGCGCGGAGTTCGCCGAGGTCCCGGCCGTCGGCCGCGAGCAGCGTCGCCTGTCTGGCGATATCGAGGCTGGCGCCGCCGCCGACCGCGACGAGGACGCTCGCTCCCACCTCCGCTCGCGCGTCGAGCAGGTCGTACGCCGTCTCGACATGCTTGTCGGGAGCAGTCCCGTCGAAGACGCCGGCGAGCCGGTCGCCGAGGCCCTCCCGGACCGGACCCATCAGGGCGTCGTTCGCGCCCGTGTTCGATCCGCAGACGACGAGCGCGTCCCCGAGGTCGCGGTCGTCGAGCCAGTCGCCGAGACCGGCGATCCGTCCCCGTCCGTATCGGATCTCGCAGCCTCGGTGAACGTGTTCGAAGGAGTCCGCGATCGGTAGCATCGACGGGCGGTACGCGGGGCGCCGGCTTGTAGCTGTGGGAATGCTCCGCATACTGCGGTTTACTCCTGGACCGGGACCCGACGGTGCGCCGAATCGACCCTCCGACGCGTCGACCTCGCCGTTCACGCGCGCGGGCGTGCGCCGGGTTTAACTACTGACGGCGATTAGCGACGGTAAGTTCCTATGTCAGAGCAGAGCGAATACGGAGCCGGCCAAATTCAGGTCCTCGAGGGCCTACAGGCCGTCCGTAAGCGACCGGCGATGTACATCGGGTCCACGGACGGTCGGGGGCTCCACCATCTCGTCTACGAGGTCGTCGACAACTCCATCGACGAGGCCCTCGCGGGCCACTGCGAGGAGATCGAAGTTCGGATCCACGACGACGGCTCCGTCTCCGTCGCCGACGACGGACGCGGCATTCCGGTCGACACCCACGAGGAGTACGACCGCCCCGCGCTGGAGGTCATCCTGACGGTCCTCCACGCCGGCGGGAAGTTCGACTCGAAGTCGTACCAGGTCTCGGGCGGACTCCACGGCGTCGGCGTCAGCGTCGTCAACGCGCTCTCCCAGCGGCTGGAGGTCGAGGTCAAACGCGACGGCGGCGTCTTCCGCCACGAGTTCGCGGCGGGAGAACCCGCCGAGGACGGCTTCGAGCGCGTCCGCGACATGGACGCCGACGAGTCGACCGGAACCCAGATCCGCTTTTGGCCCGACGAGGAGATATTCGAAACGACCGAGTTCCAGACGTCGACGCTCGCCAACCGGCTCCGCGAGCTGGCGTTCCTCAACTCCGGCGTCGAGATCCGCCTCCTCGACGACCGCGACGACACCGCGGAGACGTTCCGCTACGACGGCGGGATCCGCGAGTTCGTCGCGTACCTCAACGAGACCCGCTCGCCGATCCACGAGGAGGTCATCTACTTCGAGGACGAGACCGACGGCGTCCACGTCGAGGTCGCGATGCAGGCGACCGAGGAGCTTCAGGGGTCCGTCCACGCGTTCGCGAACAACATCAACACCCGCGAGGGCGGCACCCACCTCACCGGCTTCAAGACCGCCCTGACGCGGACGGTCAACGACTACGCCAACGAGCACGGGTTGGTCGACGACCTCGACGCCAACCTCAAGGGCGAAGACGTCCGGGAGGGGCTGACGGCGGTCATCTCGATCAAACACCCCGACCCGCAGTTCGAGGGGCAGACGAAGACGAAGCTCGGCAACAGCGAGGTCCGCGGCGTCGTCGAGTCCGCGACCCACGAGAAGCTCGGCACCTTCTTCGAGGAGAACCCGGAGACCGCCGAGAAGGTCGTCCACAAGGCCGCGGAGGCCGCCCGCGCCCGGAAGGCCGCGAAGAAGGCCGAGGAGCTCACCCGCCGGAAGTCCGCGCTGGAGTCGACCGCGCTGCCCGGCAAGCTGGCGGACTGTCAGACCCGCGACCCGACCGAGGCGGAGCTGTTCGTGGTCGAGGGCGACTCCGCGGGCGGCTCCGCGAAGCAGGGCCGCAACCGCGAGAACCAGGCGATCCTGCCGCTGAAGGGGAAGATCCTCAACGTCGAGAAACACCGGCTCGACCGTATCCTCGAAAACGACGAGATCCGCGCGCTGATCACCGCTATCGGCGCGGGCATCGGCGAGGAGTTCGACATCGACGACGTGCGGTACAACAAGATCATCCTCATGACGGACGCCGACGTCGACGGCGCTCACATCCGGACGCTCCTCTTAACCCTCCTCTACCGCCACATGAAACCCCTCCTGGAGGCCGGCTACGTGTACGCGGCCCAGCCGCCCCTCTACCGCGTCCGCTACCGCGGCGAGACGTACGACGCGATGACCGAGGCGGAGCGCGACCGCATCGTCGCGGAGGAGTGCGACGGCAACCCCACGCAGGTCCAGCGGTTCAAGGGCCTCGGCGAGATGAACCCGGACCAGCTGTGGGACACCACGATGGACCCGGAGAACCGCCGGCTCAAGCGGATCACCATCGACGACGCGGCCGCGGCGGACCGCATGTTCAACGTGCTGATGGGTGACGCGGTCGAGCCGCGCAAGCAGTTCATCAAGGAGCACGCGACCGAGGCGGAGTGGGTGGACATATGAGCTCCGACGCCCCCGACGCCGACCCCGGCGACGTTCCCGCCGCGCAGGTGACGAACGCGCGCATCGAAGACGAGATGGAGCAGTCGTACATCGACTACGCGATGTCCGTCATCGCGGGTCGCGCGCTCCCCGACGTGCGCGACGGACTCAAGCCCGTCCACCGCCGGATCCTCTTCGCGATGAACGAGGCGGGCGTGACGAGCAACTCCGCGCACCGCAAGTCCTCCTCAGTCGTCGGCGAGACGATGGGGGATTACCACCCGCACGGCGACAGCGCCATCTACGACACGCTCGCGCGGATGGCCCAGGACTTCTCGATGCGCTACCCGCTCGTCGACGGGCAGGGGAACTTCGGCTCCGTCGACGGCGACCCGCCGGCCGCGATGCGGTACACGGAGGCCCGGATGTCCCCCATCGCCGAGGAGCTCATGGCGGACATCGAGCGCGACACCGTCGACTTCCAGGCGAACTACGACGACCGCCTCGAGGAGCCGGAGGTCCTGCCGGCGGCGTTCCCGAACCTGCTCGTCAACGGCTCCTCGGGCATCGCCGTCGGGATGTCGACGAACATCCCGCCGCACAACCTCGGCGAGGTGATCGACGCCACCGTGGAGCTGATCGAATCCCCCGACGCGACCGTCGAGGACCTGATGGAACACGTCAAGGGCCCGGACTTCCCGACCGGCGCGAACATCGTCGGGCGGAACGCGGTCCACAAGGCGTACAAGACGGGTCGCGGCCGGATCCGCGTCCGAGCGGAGTTCGAGGTCGACGAGGAGGAGAGCCGGATCGTCATCTCCGAGCTCCCCTTCCAGCAGAACAAGTCGCGGCTCGTCGAGCGGATCGCGGAGGACGTCAACGAGGGCGCCATCGAGGGGATCCGCGACCTCCGCGACGAGTCCGACCGCGACGGGATCCGGATCGTCGTCGACCTCAAGCGCGACGCGATGGCCGAGGTCGTCAAGAACCAGCTGCTGGAGAGCCACCTCGAACGCACGTTCGGCGTCATCAACCTCGCCCTGGTCGACGGCTCGCCGCAGGTGCTGGACCTCAAGCAGACGCTCGAACACTACGTCGACCACCGGCGCGACGTGGTCCGCCGGCGCTCCGAACACGAACTCGAAGAGCGCGAGGACCGCGCGCACATCCTCGAAGGGCGGCTGAAGGCGCTCGACAACGTCGATAGCGTCGTCGAGACGATCCAGGACTCCGACGACCGCGACGCCGCGAAGGCAGCGCTGGAGTCCGCGTTCGACTTCACCGAGGCGCAGGCGGCGCATATCGTCCGGATGCAGCTCGGTTCGCTCACGTCGATGGAGACGGCCGAGATCGAGGCGGAGTACGAGGAGGTGAACGCCCGGATCGAGCGGCTGGAGACGATCCTCTCGGATCCCGACGAGCTCGATCAGGTGATCGTCGACGAGCTGCGGGAGATCAAAGACGAGTACGACGACGAGCGACGCACGAGCTTCATCGAGGACGCGGGCGACGTGACCCACGAGGACCTCATCCCCGAGGAGGAGTGCGTCGTCGTGATGAGCGAGGACGACTACATCAAGCGGATGTCGCTGGACACGTTCCGCGCGCAGAACCGCGGCGGGAAGGGGATCATCGGCACCGGACTCAAGGAGGGCGACCGCGTCTCCTCCGTGTTCGCGGCCAACTCCCACGACTACCTCCTCGCGTTCACCAACCACGGGCAGATCTACGAGCTGAAGACCTACGAGATCCCGGAGATGTCCCGCACCGCCCGCGGGAAGTCCGCGGTCAACCTCCTCGATCTCGACGACGGCGAGGAGATCGAGTCGGTCGTCAACACCGAGGACCTCGACGACGACGAGTTCCTCACGATGGTCACCCGCGACGGCTACATCAAGCGGACCGCCGTCGACGAGTTCGGCAACATCCGGTCGACCGGGATCCGCGCGATCCGGCTGGAGGACGGCGACGAGCTGGTCGACGTGGAGGTGACCGACGGCGAGCGCGACATCGTCATCGGCAGCCGCAACGGGATGGCGATCCGGTTCGCGGAGTCGGAGGCCCGGGCGATTGGCCGGACGGCCCGCGGCGTGATCGGTATCGACCTCCGCGAGGGCGACGCCGTCGCGGGCGTCGCCGCCATCGACGACGAGTACCACAACTGGGTGCTCACCGTCACCGAGAACGGGTACGGGAAGCGCTCGGACCTCGACGAGTACCGCCAGCAGTCCCGCAACGGGAAGGGACTGATCGACATCAAGACCGGCGACCGCAACGGCGAGGCGGTCGCCATCGAGGCGGTCACCCACGGCGACCACCTGCTCGCGATGAGCGCGGCCGGCCAGATCATGCGGACCCGCGTCGAGGAGATCTCGACGGTGAGCCGCAACACGAAGGGCGTCATCGTGATGAACCTCGAACCCGACGACGAGGTCGCCTCCGTCGACATCGTCCCCGAGTCGGTCCACGCGGCCGATGGCGACGACGCCGAAGCGGACGACGACGAGTAACGTTCGGCGACCATCTTTTCGGCGCGTCGACGACCGCGAGCGGCGTGTGTGGGCTTGAAGTCCCACCGCGACAAGCGACCGCCATGGAACGACGTCGACTCCTCGCCGCGAGCGCCGGCGCGCTCGCCGGAGCGGCCGCGGGCTGTCTCGGGGTCGGCGAGTCCGAGCCGAGCCGCCTCGACCTGACGGTCCGCAACGACGGCGACGACGCGGTCGACGTGGAGGTGGTCGTCGAGGGCGACGACGGAACGACGTACGCGGAGGAGTCCGACCGCGTCGACGCCGGCGTCGCGCGGGCGTTCGAGGTGCCCGTCGGCGAAACCGGGCGTCACGAACTCGCGGTGACCGGTGCCGACTGGGAGGGTCGGCTGGCGTGGGACGCGGGCACCTGTCGCCTGTACGACGGGCAGATCACGGTCGACGGCGAGCAGGTCGCGGTCGCGGGCGAGTGCGCCGATCCGCGGTAGGTCTCTCAGGAAAGTTACTTACTGTCTCCGCGAAAACCCCCGGACGAGATGGACGAGTACGAGGGGATAGACGAGGTCGTACACGAACCGAGCGAGGCGTTCGCCGAGTCGACGAACGTCGCCGCGTTCATGCGCGAGTACGGGATCGACGACTACGAGGCCCTCATCGAACGCACCACCTCGGAGGTCCCGGGCGAACCCGACTCCGGCGTCGACTGGTTCTGGGACGAGATCGTCGACTACCTCGATATCGACTTCTACACCGACTACGACGCCGTTCGAGACGACAGCGACGGCCCGCAGTTCTCCGACTGGTACCCCGGCGGCGAGGTGAACGTCGCCCACAACGTCGTCGACCGCCACGCCGCGGTCGACTCGCCGAACCGCAACCGCGTCGCGCTGATCTGGGAGGGCGAGCCGGGCGACGGTCGCGAGATCACCTTTCACGAGCTCCGCCGGCAGAGCGACCGCGTCGCCAACTACCTGACCGAGGCCGGGATCGAGACCGGCGACACCGTCGGGCTGTACATGCCGATGGTGCCCGAGGTCGTCGCCATCCTCTACGGCTGCCTGAAGGTCGGCGCGATCGCGGTGCCGATATTCTCCGGGTTCGGCCGCGAGGCGACCGCGACGCGGATCGACGACGGGGAGCCGTCGGTGCTTTTCACCGGCGACGGGTTCTACCGCCGCGGCGACGAGGTCCGGCTCAAGGGCACCGCGGACGAGGCGGTCGCGGACGCCGGCCACGTCGAGGAGGTGGTCGTGTACGACCGACTGGGTGCGACGCCCGCGAGCGACGACGAGGCGGGGGGAGAGACCGGCACCGGTGGAGCGACCGACGACGCCGACCCCGTCCCCTGGGACGACGAGCGCGACCGGACGTGGGACGACGCGGTCGGCTCCCAGCCCGCGACGTACGAGACGAAACCCCTCCCGAGCGATCAGGAGTCCATGCTCCTGTACTCCTCGGGGACCACGGGCGAGCCGAAGGGGATCGTCCACACCCACGCGGGCGTCCTCACGCAGTGCGCGAAGGAGATTCACTTCGGCTTCGACCAGAAACCCGCGGATCGGTTCTTCTGGGTCTCCGACATCGGCTGGATGATGGGTCCGTGGACGCTGATCGGCAACCACGCGTTCGGCGGGACGGTGGTGATGTACGAGGGCGCCCCCGACCACCCCGAACCGGACCGCTTCTGGGAGCTGATCGACCGGCACGGAATCACGCAGTTCGGCATCTCGCCGACCGCGATCCGCGCGCTCCGCAAGCACGGAGACGAGTGGGTCGAGGGCCACGACCTCTCCTCGCTACGCATTTTGGGTTCGACCGGCGAGCCGTGGGACCCCGAGTCGTGGCGCTGGTTCTACGACGCGGTCGGCGGCGGCGACTGCCCGATAATCAACATCTCCGGCGGCACGGAGATCTGCGGCTGCTTCCTGATGCCGATGCCGAACCAGCCGCTGAAGCCCTGTACGCTCGGCGGCCCGGGACTCGGCATGGACATCGACATCGTCGACGAGACCGGCGAGTCGGTGCGGGAGTCGGGCGAGCGCGGCTACCTCGTCGCGCGCGATTCCTGTCCCTCGATGACGAAGTCGCTGTGGTCGGGCGACGAGCGCTATCTCGACGAGTACTGGTCGACGTGGGAGGACCTCTGGGACCACGGCGACTTCGCGCAGAAGGACGCGGACGGCTTCTGGTTCCTCCACGGCCGCGCCGACGACGCCCTCAACGTCGCCGGTCGGAAGGTCGGCCCGGCCGAGATCGAGGGCGTCCTCATCGACCACGACGCCGTCAACCAGGCGGCCGCGGTCGGCGTTCCCGACGACACCACCGGCACCGCGGTCGTCGCGTACGTCGTCCTCGAACCGGGCGTCGACCCGAGCGACGACCTCCGCGAGGAGCTTCGGGCCTTGGTCGGCGACGAACACGGCAAGCCGTTCCGGCCGCGAGAGCTGCTGTTCGTCGACGCCTTCCCGAAAACGCAGTCGGGGAAGATCATCCGTCGCGCGATCGAGTCCGTCTACAACGGCGAGGACCCCGGCGACCTCTCGTCGATGGAGAACCCGGAGGCGCTCGACGCGCTCCGCGACCCGTCCTGAGCGCGATCGCTGTCCGACCGAATCGGTCGCCAGTTAGCCGCTCGCGTCCGCCACCGCCTCGTCGAGCGCGTCGTAGTCCGGCTCCTGCCCGGCGTTCTCGGCGAGCCAGCGGTACGTCACGGTGCCGTCGGCGTCGATCACGAAGACGGCGCGCTGCGCGACCGTCTCGACCCCGTAGTGCTCGAAGTCCTCGATCACGTCGTACGCCTCGATCGCGCGGTGGTCGGGGTCGCCGACCAAGGCGAACGGGAGGTCGTACTGGGCGCGGTACGCGGCGAGCGCGTGCGGGAGGTCGGTGCTCACGCCGAACAGGGTACAGCCGTCGCGGTCGAACCCGTCGCGCAGCGCCTCCATCTCGTCGGTACAGGTGTTCGAGAAGGCGGCGGGGAAGAAGGCGAGCACGACCGGCTCGTCGCCGAGGTGGTCGGCGAGTTCGAACGGCGCGATGTCGCCGTCTACGAGCGATCCGGTGAAGTCGGGGGCGTCGTCGCCGACAGCTGGCATATCCGATTCTCGTCTGCCGGCCGTATCACCGTTTCGGCGGCGGCGCTCCGATCGAGCGAGGCAAAAAGACTATAGTCGCCACAGGGCTACTGCGAGATAGAGATGACAAGTGCGATTCCACTGTTCGGCGGCCTTCCGGTGGGGCCGGAGCTCCTCATAATCCTGCTCGTGTTGGTCCTGCTGTTCGGGGCGAACAAGATTCCGAAGCTCGCCCGGTCGACGGGGCAGGCGATGGGTGAGTTCAAGAAGGGCCGCGAAGAGATCGAAGAGGAGCTGAAAGAGATGGAAGACGGCGGAGAGGGGTCGACGCTCGACGACGAGGACGACGAGTTCGACGACCTCGAAACCGAGACCGAAAAGGAAACGAGCGCGTAACCCGGTCCCGACGCCGACGGACAGCCGCTGTCGTATTTTCTCCTCCCCCGTTCTGGGCGCGTGGCCTAGCGGACAGGGCGAGAGGTTCCTAACCTCTCGATCGCGGGTTCGAATCCCGTCGCGCCCGTTCCTTCGCTTCGCTCAGTCACGGGCGCGACTGGCTCCCCGCTCGCTTCGCTCGCGTGGATCCCGCCGCGCCCGCTACCTGCGAACAAAGTGAGCAGTATCGACGCAATCGGGACTTGAAGCAGGGAACGACCCCTGCCTCACTCCGCTCGCGTGGATCCCACCGCACCCTCGCAGATCGGCTCTGTTGAAATCCCATTAGTCAGATATATTACCGACTGAAACAGCCGGTCGATGAGAGCTGCGAAAAGAACAAACTGTTTCTCCTTGGAATGTAACTCTCTCAACGTGATCGATCAGGAGTTACGGAGAAACCTCTGTAGGGTAGGAATCATCGTTGTTGCTTTCTTCGGAGCGGTTTTTGTTTTCGTCTACCTCGATTCGCATTTCCTCAGCTCCCTGTTCTCGTTAGTCGCCGTCGCTGGTGTGTTCCTGCTCTTGAATCTTCAGAAGGCGTACTCAGTCATTATGATCGTCGTTGGAGTTCTCGCACTTGCGTTCGCCGTTCTCGGCTATCTGAATCTTGGTCTCGTAAATATGCCCGTTCTGTATGCCCTCCTCGCAGTACTGGGAATCGTTCGTGGCGGTCAGGCGTATCGAGCAACGGAAAAACTGTACTGACCGCGACTGGGCCAAAATATGTCCTTTGCTGAGGGTTTCAACAGAACCCGCAGATCATTTTAAATTCCCCTCACCGTCCTCGACGTCTCGGGAGCGTCCCTCAGTCCGATCCCTCGCCCAGCCGCGGAAACGAATGCGACGCGAGCGCGACCGATCCGACCGCGATAGCGAGCGTCGCGGCCGCCAGTCCGGTTCCGGGTTCGTACAAAAGCGGCGGGTGGTAGCCCACCCAGTAGTCGACGACGACGTTCGCGATGCCGAGCGCCAGCGCCGCCGCGAGCGCGCCCGGCGTCGTGCGTCCGAAGGCGGGAAACAGGAGGGCGAGTCCGACGAACAGCAGGTGCGTCCCGATCACGCCCCAGTAGTAGAGCCAGGCGTCGGGGGCGGCGACGTACTGTCCGAACGCGAGGTTGAGCGAGACCAGCGGCCAGACGCCGAACTGGACCAGCCAGACGAACGCGAGCGTCTGGAGGTACGCCAGCCCGCGCGAGTTCGGGGCGTCAGCGGTGACGTCGCCGCCGCGTCGGACGGTGGGCGCAGTCGCGACGAGGACGGTGCCGCCGAGCGCGACCGCGGCCGCGGAGTCCGCGTACAGCGGCCAGAGGGGGACCGGTACCCCGCCCGCCGTCGACGCGTAGTACCCGACTCCCACCGCGAGCATGAACGCGGTGAACGCGCAGACGACGGCGAGGCTCCGCGGCGTCCCGAGCAGCTCCTCCGCGATCGCCGCCCGGACCCGCCGCCTGACCGCGCGCCGCCGAAGGCGCTTGAGCCGCCGAAGTCGCCGGAACCGCTCGGTGCGTGTCACACCCGACGATCGGTTCGCGTGGGACTAAAACCCGCCCGTCCGCTGTCGATTATCAATCGCGGTGTTTTGCGAGACACCTTTTTCAACGGACGAGGCATTCCCGGAACCATGAGCAACGAGGACGCCGAGCGCTCCGCCCCGCGGTCCGATCCGAAGGGCGATCGCTCGGCGTCCGACGCGTCCGAATCCGGCGGGGAGGCGGCGGACGCAACCGAGGCGGACGCACCGGAAGCGGGCGCGGCAGAGGCGGACGCGACAGGGGCAGATGGGCCGGACGAAGACACGCCGAGCGCGACGGATTCGCCCCCGAAATCGCCGGATCAGACGGGTGACGACAGCTCGGGCGACGACAGCCCGAGCGACGACAGCTCAGACGACGACAGCCCGAACGACGACAACCCGGACGACGGAGCGTCCGAACCACCCGAATTCGACGAGGGGACGGGATCGAACGACGGGTCTCCGGTCGTCACCGGCCGGTACTCCTGGCGGTCGCTGCTCGCGGAGCGCGGACACGAGGGCGCCGCGAAGCGCGTGTACGGCGACGTGCCGGACGCGCCGGCGGTCCCGGGCGACGCGGTCGCGCTCCACCTCCCAGACGGCGTCGACGAGGTGATCCGGGCCGCCGGCGTCGACGAACCCTTCGAGACCGACGGTGAGACCGCCGTTCCCGGCCACGGCACCCTCGAGCGAGGCACGCTCGTGATCGGTCCGGACGCCGTCCTCCTCAGCGGTTCGGCGGTCGTACCGACGGGCGAGCGACGCGCGACGCCCCCGACCTCCCTGACCGCTGAGACCGACGAGAACGGGGGCGAAACCGCAGACGACGCCGAGGGGAGCGCGGACGCCGATCCCGAGACGGACTCAGACGAGGTGGCGGAGCCGGATCCGGCGGAGACCGCCGACGCGGCGGACGTCGACCCCGACGCCGACCCGGACCCCGACGCCGGCTCGGACTCTGTCTTCGCCGGTCCGGTCGGTCGGGGCGGCGTCCCCGGAATCGTCGTCGCGCCCGGAGACGGCGTCGAGTCGGTCCCGGCGCGCGCGCCGACCCCGGAGGAGTGGGACCGCGTCGAGTTCGATCCGGCGGACCTCCTCGGGTTCGATCCGAGCGAGTCGGAGTACCGGTTCCGCGCGGCCGCCGCGGTCGGCGACGTCCTCTGGGACATGTGTGCGGCCCGGTACGACCCCTACTCGGTCCCGGTGTTGAAGGGGTACTACACGTGGGACGACTACCGCGAGGAGTTCTTCCTCGACGAGGAGGGGAACCCGCCGACCGAGGAGAACGAGGCGGGAGCGGAGGTGCCGCTCTCGTTCACCCACGAGGACAAGACGGAGGCGCTCGGTTTCGACCCGGACCGCACCGAGGAGCTGCTCGGCGCGGGCGAAAGCGCCGCCGCCGAACTCGCGGACCTCGTCGACGAGCGGACCGTCGACGTCAACCCGGAGATCGACGAGGACGCGTTCTTCTCGACCGCGTCGGGCCACACCACCCTGACGAACCGGTACGACTTGGAGAAGGCGGTGCCGATGCCGAAGAAGACGCACTTCCGCGAGGAGGAGCGCTACTGGGTGAACAAGCCGTACGCGTTCGTCATCGTCTTCCGGTCGACGAAGGAGAACGAGGTGAAGTACTACGCGGTCCAGCCGTACCGGACGGAGATCGAGGCGGACCTCACCGAGTTCCTCACCGGGAAGCTCCGGACGTCGATCAAGTACGCCGACGAGTCGATCGCGGGCGGCGACGAGGCGTTCCGCGAGGAGGTGATCGTCGAGGAGACGCGCTCGCTGCTCGACCGGTTCGACCTCTACGAGGACGGCGGTGACGAGCGCGGGATCGCGGACACGCTGGTCGACCGGTTCGGCGTCGACCCGACGGACGGGATCGCCGGGCGGATCGCGGAGTCGCTGGGGTACGAGCCGCCCGTAGAGTCGCCGTCGGACCCGCCGTCGATTAGCGCCCGCCCGGAGCCGGCCGTCCTCGCGGAGGACGCCGAGACGCTCTCCGAACATCAGGTCGAGAAGCTGCTGTACTACCTCAAACGGGACTTCATCGGCTACGAGCGGATCGATCCGATCAAGTACGACATCAACGTCGAGGACATCTCCTGTGACGGGTACAACTCGCCCGTCTTCGTCTACCACTCGGAGTACGAGCAGATCATCACGAACATCCACCACGGCACCGACGAGCTGGACGACTTCGTCGTGAAGCTCGCCCAGCGCTCCGGGAAGGGGATCTCGAAGCGCCGGCCGCAGGTGGACGCCACCCTCCCGGACGGCTCGCGCGCCCAGCTCACGCTCGGCCGCGAGGTCTCCGACCACGGGACCAACTACACCATCCGGCAGTTCAACGACGTCCCGTTCACGCCGATCGACCTGATCAACTGGAAGACGTTCTCGCTCGACGAGATGGCGTTCCTCTGGCTCTCGATCGAGAACCACAAGAGCCTGATCTTCGCGGGCGGCACCGCCTCCGGGAAGACGACGAGCCTGAACGCGGTCTCGCTTTTCATCCCCTCGAACGCGAAGATCGTCTCCATCGAGGACACCCGCGAGGTGGAGCTTCCTCAGCGCAACTGGATCGCCTCGGTCACGCGCCCCTCCTTCTCCGACGACGACAAGGGGGACATCGACGAGTTCGACCTGCTGGAGGCCGCGCTCCGCCAGCGCCCCGACTACATCGTGATGGGCGAGATCCGCGGCGAGGAGGGCCGCACGGCCTTCCAAGTGATGTCCACGGGCCACACCACCTACACCACGTTCCACGCCGACTCCGTCGGCGAGGTGCTCAAGCGGTTCACCACCGACCCGATCAACGTCTCGAAGACGATGTTCACGGCCCTCGATCTGGTCTCCATCCAGACGTCGACCCGCGTTCAGGGGAAGAAGGTGCGCCGGAACAAGTCGATCACCGAGATCAACCACTACGACGCCGAGAACGACGAGATCAACGTTCAGGACGTGTTCCAGTGGCAGGCGGAGACGGACGAGTTCCTCCAGATGGGCGACTCGAACACCCTCGAAGACATCATGTTCGACCGCGGCTGGAGCCGGGCGACCCTCGACGAGGAGCTCCGCAAGCGTCGGGTCGTGTTGGCGTACCTCATCGACCGCGGACTCAACAGCTACGCGCAGGTGGCGGCGACGTTCCAGGCGTTCATCAACGACCCGGAGACGGTGCTGGCGCTGATGGCGAACGACGAGCTGGAGCGCTCGCTGGAGGACCTCCGCGAGATGGAGTCGGTGCTGATCAACGTCGACCGCGACAAGGAGGAGCTGGTCCCGCGGCCCGACCCGGACGCCGAGGCCGAGGCGGCGGTCGCCGAGATTCTCGACTCGGCCGAGGACCTGTTCGAGACGTACCGCGGCGAGGTTCCCGACTCGGTCGCGGACGCCCTCCTGGAGATGGACAGCGCCCGCGACGTCGAAGCCCGCCCGACAGCCGAGCGCGAGGCCCTCGCCGAGACGGCTCGGGAGGCGGACGCGACCGCGACGGATCCGGATACGGCGGCGAACGCGACCGACGCGGGCCTGATCGATGCGGACGCGACGACCAAGGACGCGACGACTACGGATCCGATCGACGCCGACCCCTCTGCCGCCCCGTCTCCCGGCCCCGCTCACGGCGACTTCGAGGGGGTTTCTGAGGGGGACGCGACCGCGGCCGGCGACGGCTCCGGCGATTCCGGAGAGATAGACTTCGAAGAGCCGTTCGACGAGGGAGTCGACGTACTCTCGTCGTCCGCGGAGCCGTCCGAGCGGGGCGCGGTACCCGAGACGGACGCCGCACCGGACGTGAGCGAGGGGTTCAGCGCCGCCGACCCCGTCGCGGGCGACGGTCCCGACGGAACCGTTGACGGGGAGCCAGGCGAGACCGACGAGGAGGGGACGGCGGCCGGCGGCGACGCGGCGACCGACGGCGTTGAAACGGCCGAGAGCGCCGACGCCGACGCCGACGACGCCGCTGAATCCGACGACATCGACCCCGACGACGACATCGACGACTGGGGGTTCGACGCCGTCGAGTCCGCGGAGGAGGGGTGACACGATGTCCGTCGTGAGGGCCGAGCAGTGAGCATCGACGTGGACGCGGGCGACGGGGGTCTCGACGCGAACGTCCTCGCGGAGCTGTGCTATCCGGTGTTCGAGCTGCTGTTCGACTCGGATGGCGACTTCGTGGACGACGTCGAGCGCAAGCTCGTCGAGGCGCGGATGCCGGACCAGGTCGAGATGTACATCTCGCTGGCGCTCGCCGTCGGGCTGCTGGTCGGCGGGGCGCTCTGGGCGCTCGGGACGCTCGTCGGCTACGGCGTGTTCTCGCTCGGACTGATCGACCCCGAGGCGCTCTCGCTCGGGATCCCCGCGCCGACGCCCGGCGTTCAGGCGGTGCTTCGGTCGCTCGTCGTCCCGACCGCGGTGCTCGTCAGCGGTCTCGTCTTCGGCTCGATCGGGTTCGCGATCGGGTTCGGCGGTCTCATCGCGGTCCCGTACTCGCGGGCCTCCTCGCGGAAGCGCGAGATCAACCTCCTGCTCGCGGACTCCGTCTCGTTCATGTACGCGCTGTCGGTCGGCGGACTCAACCAACTGGAGATCCTCCGCGCGATGGCGACCGCCGAGGACACCTACGGCGAGGTGTCCCGCGAGTTCCAGAGCATCGTCAACGAGACGGAGTACTTCGGCACCGACTACCGCAACGCGATCCGCCAGCAGTCGATGGAGACGCCCTCCGACGAGCTCTCGCAGTTCCTCGCCGACATGCTCTCTATCGTCAACTCCGGCGGCGACATGGAGGGCTTCCTGAAGGACAAAAAGGAGAAACACCTCCGCACGTCGAAACAGGAGCGCGAGATGACGCTGGAGACGCTGGAGCTGTTCGGCGAGATGTACATGACGCTCTCGCTGTTCCCCCTCCTACTCATCATCATCCTCGTCATCATGGGGATGATGGGCGAGGCCGACGACCGCCTGCTGTACGTCACGGTGTACCTGCTCATTCCGCTGGTCGGCGTCGGCTTCCTCGTGCTCGTCTCGACGGTGAAACAGGACGACCCGGGCGACGGCTTCCTCCAGCCCGACGGCGGCAGCGAACGGCTCCGACAGACCAGCCGGGAGGGCCTGTTCCACTTCGGGCTGGTGGAGGCGTTCGTCGGCAACTTCCGCGTCTTCGACCGCATCCGCGACCGCGAGGGGACTCACAAGACGATGGAGATCCTCTCCGCGCCGCACCTCTTCTTGCGCGAGAACCCCCTATACACGCTCGCGCTGACCGTTCCCGCGGCGCTCGCCTTGGTCGGCGTCGCGGCCGCGGCCGGCTCGGCGCCGACGACGCTCGACGGCTGGATCGCCCGCCCGGTCTGGTCGGCGTTCGTGTGGGTGTACGTCCCCCTCTACGTCGTGTTGCTCCCGCTCGGGGTCTTCTACGAGTGGCACCAGCGCTCGCGGCGGGCGGTGACGGGGAAGCTCTCCGAGACGCTCCGGAAGCTCTCCTCCGCGAACGACACCGGGCAGACGCTGCTCGAGTCCGTGCGCACGGTCTCGGAGACGTCGACCGGGAAGCTCGCGGAGGAGTTCGAGGTGGTTCACGCGAAGGTGAACTACGGGATGAGCCTGCGCGACGCCCTCGTGGAGTTCAACAACGCCTACGCGGTGCCCCGGCTCGCGCGGACGGTGAAGCTCATTACGGAGGCGCAGGAGGCCTCCTCGCAGATCACGGACGTGTTGACGACGGCCGCGCAGGCCTCGGAGAACCAGGACGACATCGAGCGCGAGCGCAAGTCCCGGACCCGGATGCAGGTGGCGATCATCGTGATGACGTACATCACGCTGCTCGGCGTGATGGCCATCCTCCAGACGCAGTTCATCGCCGTGATGGGCGACCTGGTCTCCCAGAGCGACGGCGGCGCCAGCACCGGCGGGGCGGGGTTCGGCGGCGGCGGCAGCATCGACCCCGACGTGCTCTCGATGCTGTTCTTCCACGCGGTGACGATCCAGGCGATCCTCTCGGGGTTCATCAGCGGCTACATCCGCGACGCGGAGCTCACCTCGGGCGTCAAGTTCGCCGTGATCCTGATGACCCTGGCGCTGGGGGTGTGGATCTATGTCGGGTGACCGCGCGCAGACCGTCCTCGACTTCGTCGTCGGGATGTCGGTGTTCCTCGTCGCGGTCGGGTTCACGTTCGCGTTCGTCCCGTCGCTGCTGGAGCCGTACGCCGTGGGCGAGGGCGCGACCGTCATCGTCGCGGAGCGCGGCGCCGCGCGGCTCGCCGAGTCGTCGCTCGCCGCCACCGGGTCGACCGCGACGCTCTCGCACGCCTGTACGCTCGCCTTCTTCGACGGGACGGACGCGGCGGCCGTCGAGTCGGACTGTGCGTGGACGGCGAACGCCAGCGACCTCCACGACGAGCTCGGTGTCGACGACTTCCGCGGACTCAATCTGACCGTTACCCAGCGCGGGACCGTCGGCAAGCTCGACCCGGACGGCGCGGCCGTCGAGATGCGCGCCGGTCCCGCGCCGCCGCGGACGGAGAGCGTCTCGGCCGCGAGCCGTCTCGTCACGATCGTCGACCCCGAGGACCCGCGGGGTCCCGAGACCTACCGGCTCACGCTGCGGGTGTGGTGAGATGTTCGTCGAACACCTCCCCGACGACCGGGGGCAGGCGCACACGTTGGAGGCGTTCACGGCAGCGCTGCTTCTGGTCGCCGGTCTCATCTTCGCGACGCAGGCGACCGCCGTGACGCCGCTTTCCGCCAGCACGTCGAACCAACACGTCGAGAACCAGGCGGCGATCGCCGCACAGGACGTGTTGACGACGGCGGGCGAAAGCGGAAACCTGACCGCAGCGCTGCTGTACTACGACGGAGAGGGGTTCGTCAACGCGAGCGAAGACGGCGCTTACGTCGGCGTTCCCCCGGGGCAGCACCCGCTTCACGACCCGCTTGCGGAGGCGTTCGGCGACCGCCAGATCGCGTTCGACATCGAGGTGTATTATCCCGAGAACGGTAGCGACGGGCTGGAAAGCGTCACGATGGTCAACATGGGGGAGCCGAGCGACAACGCGGCGACCGCGAGCACGCGCGTGACGCTGTACGGCGACGACCGGTTCGGCGATGACGGCGACAGGGACGCCCTCGCGGAGAACGGTACGGAGTCGTACTTCGCGCCCCCGGTCGACGGAGACCGGCCGGCGGTCCTGTACACGGTCGTGGAGGTGCGAATCACCGCATGGCAGATGTGACACTCCCCCGTATCCGTGGCCGCGGACGCGACGACGCCGATGCCGACCGCGAACGCGGTCGCCCGGGCCGCCACGGTGCGGACCGCGACGGAACCGACGGCGACGAGGACCGCGCGCAGATCATCCTCATAACCGGACTGACGCTCGCGGTCCTCTTCGTCGCGGTCGTCCTCCTGTTGAACACCGTCATCTACACCGAGAACCTCGCGACCCGCGGCACCGATGCGGGCGGGGCGGAGGCGATCGAGTTCCGCGATAGCGCCGTCGAGGACCTCGGCGGAATCCTGTACCGCGAACACCGGAACGGCTCCGAGAACGTGACCCGGACGTTCGCGGTGAGCGCGGAGACCTACGGCCGGACGATCGCGGACTTCCGGACGCGGGACAAGACGATAGCCGACGTGCGCGTGAACCTCTCCACCGCCGAGAGGGGCTACTTCATCGCGCAGAACGAGACCGACGGCGGGGTCCGGAACATGACGGCCCCCGACGACTCGACCGCGAACTGGACCCTGGTGAACGACGTCTCACGCGCCCGGAACTACCGGCTGACCGTGAACTCGACGTCCCTCTCGAACGACGAGGGCGGAGCGTTCGCGGTCGTGGCCGACGGCGCGGACGAGGACTGGTCGGTGACGCTGTCGAACAACTCGACTGACGCGATCACCGTGCGGGTGAGAAACGCGACGATCGACGATTCGAGGACCTTCACCCACGGGCCAGACGGGAACGTCACTATCGACCTGACCGCCGGTACGGTCGGCGGCCAGCGGTTCCCCAAGCTCGTCTGGGCCGGGGGCGTCCAGAACGGAACCGACCCGAACGAGTCGTATGACATCACCTACGAGAACGGCGACGAGGCTCGGGGGACCTACCACCTCGTCGTCGACGACTGCGACGGCTGCGGCGCCGACCCGCCTCCGGCTCGGTTCTCGGGGCTATCCGTCGTCGAGGGGATCTACAGCGTCGACGTCGAGCTCAGCCACCGGACGCCGGAGCTGACCTACGGCGACGTGGTTCGGATCGCACCGGGTGAGCGCGATGCGTGAGACGCCCGGGGGGACGGACCGCGCCGTGTCGGTCACCGTCGGCTACGTCATGACGCTCGCAATCTCGACGCTTCTGCTCTCGGGGCTGTTCGTCGCCGGCGGCTCGTTCGTCGAGACGCAGCGCGAGCGAGCGGCGCAGGGGGAACTCACCGTCGTCGGCGAGCGGATCGCGGCGGACATCGGCACCGTCGACCGGCTCGCGGCGAACGCGGCGTCGCGGGAGGATCTCACGGTCGACCGACCGGTGACCCTCCCCGAAAGGGTGTCCGGAACCGGGTATCGGGTACGCGTGACCGCCGACGACACTCGGGGGACGATCGCGCTCGAAAGCGATCGGACCGACGCGACCGTCGAGGTACCGTTCCGCACGAGCGAGAGCGTCGCGGTCGAGAACACGACCGTCGACGGCGGCGACCTTCGGATCCGGTGGGACCCCCCTGACGAAGGCGCCGGGACGAACGGCGCCGTGGTGGTGAGCGAGCGATGAGGGGTGCCGACCGCGGCGCCGGCTTCCGGAGCGCCGACCGCGGCGTCAGCGAGACCGTCGGGTTCGTGCTGGTGTTCGCGCTGATCGCGACGACGATCGCGGTCACGTTCACCGTCGGACTCGGCGGGTTGGAGGACGCCCAGCTCGCGGAGCGCGACAACAACGTCGAGCGCGCGTTCGACGTCCTCCACGACAACTTCAACGACCTCAGCCGGGACGGCGCGCCGAGCCGGGCCACCGAGCTCCGGCTCGGCGGGGGCGAGCTGGCGTTCGCGGACGACTCGACCTACAGGATATACAACGAGTCCAACGATTCGGTCGAAGGCTCGACGACGGCGATCGTGTACCGCGGCGCGGGCGAGACGGAGATCCGCTACGAACACGGTGCGGTGATCCGGAGCGACGGAGGGGGCAGCGTCATGCTTCAGGAGCCGGACGTCCTGTTCGGCGAGACGACGCTGATCGGACTCGTCGCCCTCGGTCCGAGGGGGACCGAGAGCGTCGGCGGCGACCGGACGGTGCTCGTTCGGGGCGCCCACCCCGACGACGGCACCGTGACGGCGGTGAGCGAAAACGTCACGATCCGGATCCGAGGCCCGACCGCCGACGCTTGGTACCGGTACTTCGACGACGAGAGAGACGGCGCCGGCGACGGGACGATCACCGACGTCACCCACACCCCGGCCGACGACGAGACGAGGGTGAACCTGAGCGTCGGCGGTGACGACCGGCTCGTGGTCCACCGGACGCTGGTCGACGTCCGATTCACCGACTGAGCGGGCCGCCTCCGTGCCGGAGAGCGGAGGGAACCGGGTCAGTCGTCTTCGATTCGGATCTCCTGGGTGGAGACGTGGAGGTAGTTGATCGTCGGAACGTCCTCGACCTCGTCGAACACCTCGGCGGTTTCGAGCGCCTCGTCGTACCGCATCGTGAACCGAGCGTCGTCGATGTCGTCGAACCCGTCGACGGTGAGCGCCCCGCGGATCGTGATATCGCCCTCGGCGTCGTCTACGTTCGCGTTCGGGGCGTACACCACGCCGGTGATGTCGACCGGCGCGTCCTCGCCGTCAAACTCCAAGTCGTCAGCGTTCGAGAACAGCCAGAACGAGCTTGCGGGCTCGTTCGGACCGGTGGAGACGGTCACGCCCTCGCCGCCGTCTTCACCGCCGATCTGGATGTCTCCGTCCGGGTCGTCGTGGAACAGTCGAAGCTCCGCGCCCTCTGAGACGCTCACCTCCGAGTGGTCTTCGATCGAGAGGTCGTCGCTCGCGTAGATCCGGACGTTTCCGTCGCCGACGACGGTGAGCTTTGCGGGGTTGGAGCCGCTCCCGCTCATCGCGAAGTCGTCGTCGACGCGGAGGTCCAGGTCTCCCTCCGTGACATCGAGCACAAGTTCGCCGCCGGACAGGTCGAGGTCGTCGAACCGGAACCCGGCGTGGTCGCCGCCCGCCTCGAGGGTGACGGTCCCGCCGTCGACGGAGAGTCCGCCGTCGCCCGAGGTGGTGACCTCGGCGTCTTCGACGCGGTACGTCTCGCTGCCGCCGGAGACGTCAAGTCCGTCTTCCACGGCCGAGCGATCCGTGATCGGCGCGTCGTCACCGAGTTCACTCCAAGATTCGTAGGTCGTCGCCGTGGCGTTGCCGTAGCGGGCGTCGTACTTGTCGAACGCGCTCACGAGGTATCCGTCGACCGGCTCCGGATCGTCGATCGTCGCCCGCTGTGTCACGTTACCCGTGACGTTGATCGGGTGGTCCCCGTTCTGGATCCCGTTGGGGTTCGGATGGATGTCGTATCGCGCCAGGAGGTCGCCCCGGATCGTCACGTACTCGGATTTTCCCCCTCGCGGGGAGTCGATCTCGCCGCCCGCTGCGATCACCGCGTTGTCGCGGCTCTTGAACGGATCCGTCTCGTTGGCTGAGTCGTAGCTGTCGGCCGTCAGCGACCCGATCGACCGCAGGTCGAACGTGCTACTGCCGAGCGTTCCCATCGAGTACGAGACCCCGGTTCCCACGAGGTCGCTCCGCAACAGGACGGTCACCGAGCCGTTGTTACGGTCGACGATCTGGGTGTCAGTCCGAGTCTCGAAGAACGACGCCCACCCCTCGTGGTAGTCGCCGGTCACCGTCACCCGGATGTCGTCGACGACCGGGTTCTCGGCGACGTGTCCCACCGGTGACCCCTCGCTCGTGAGAGTCACGTCACCGCCGTCGGCCGTCGCGTTCTCGGCGATCGTCACCAGCGGTACGGTGAGCGTCTCGCCGCGGTAGTGGAACTCCGGCGCGGAGACCATTCGGCTCCTGTTCCCGTCGCTTCGCCACACCCCCCCGCCCTGATATGCGATCCGCGTTCCGTCTCGCTCGTACACCAGCGCGCCGAGGCTCGCGTTGACGATCTCGTCGCCCGTCTCGTTCTCGGCGATCACCATCCGTCCCGCGTCGTGATCGACGGAGAGGTCGCCGCCGCCGCTGCCGAACGAGACGCGCTGCGACGGCGACCCGCCGTGCGCGACGAGGCTCGCCTTGGAGTCCATCTGCGTCATCGCCCCCTCGGCGCGCTGGAGGTCCGCGGTCCGCTGGGAGTCGTCGAGCGCGGCGCCGCCGAGCGCAACCGTGGTGCCGACGACCGCGACCGTCAGCCCCAACAGCAGCACGGTGCCGAGCACCTCGCTCTGCGCGCGCTCGGCCGCGGCTCCGCGGTCTCTCCCGCTCATGTCCTGTCGAACGCTCCGGCCGCTGATAAACGTGGACACCCGCCTATCAGTCGCGATAGCCGTGGAGCGGGGACGAACTCCCGCCGACGGCTCGGTTCGACGAGGCGCCAGAGAACAGGGGATATATCTCGTCGGCGCCCCTTCCGGCACCCGTGACCGAGCGACTCTACCTCGCGGACGACGCGGTGACGACGTTCGAGGCGACCGTCGAGCGCGTCCTCTCTGCCCCGGACCGACTCGTCCTCGACCGGACCCACTTCTACCCGACCGGGGGCGGCCAGCCGCACGACACCGGGACGATCCGCGCGGCCGACGGCGACGACGCGGGAGACGGGACCGCCGGGGACGGCGGCGCGCAGTGGCGCGTCGTCGACGTCGAGATGGCGGACACGGTTCACCACGAGATCGAGCCGAGCGACGGGACGGCCGACTCGACCGGCGGTTCCGACGACGCGCCTGCGCTCCCGGAGCCGGGAACCGACGTGGTCTGCGAGGTCGACGCCGACCGGCGCGCGGCGCACTCGCGGTACCACACCGCACAGCACCTGCTGTCGGCGCTGCTGCTCGCGGAGTACGGCGCGCAGACGACCGGGAACCAGCTGTACCGCGACCGCGCGCGCCTCGACGCCGCCTACGACCGGTTCACGGACGACGACCTCGACCGGATCGAGGCGCGGCTCAACGAGCTGGTCGCCGACGCGCGACCGGTGTCGAGCTACACGATGGACCGCGAGACCGCGGAGGCGACGCTCGACACCGACCGGACGCGGATCGACCTCCTCCCCGACTCGATCGAGGAGCTCCGGATCGTCGAGATCGCGGGCGCGAACGAGGGCGACGAGCCGTACGACCGCACCGCCTGCGCCGGGACCCACGTCGCGAACACCGCGGACATCGGCGAGGTCGTCGTCACGGGTCGAGAGACGAAAGGTCCCGAGGAGGAGCGCGTCCGGTTCGCGCTCGCCGAGCACGTCGACGCGGACTGATAGGGGCGTCAACGCCCCGAGAGCGCGCCCGGCCCTCGCCCGCGATCCCGCCGCTTATATACGATCCGCGGTAGGTTCGGGCATGAAGTTCTGCGACGAGTGCGGATCCATGATGAAATCCGGCGAGGGGGAAGACCACTGGGTGTGCGACTCCTGCGGCTACGAGATCGGGCGCGACGACGGCGACGACGAGTGGACGACCCAGTCACAGGTCGAGTCCGAGATCGTCGACGTGAGCGACGCCGAGGACAAGGGACTGCCGACGACGACCGCGCAGTGTCCCGAGTGCGACAACGACAAGGCGTACTGGTACATGCAACAGATCCGCGCGGCCGACGAGTCCGAGACCCGATTCTTCGTCTGTACCGAGTGCGAACACAAGTGGCGCGAAGACGACCACTGACCGGTTCGTCTCCCGTCCGCACACGATTCTCCCGGCGCCCCGCCCGTTTTATTTCCGTTCGGAGAGACGCGGGTCCATGGAGCCGCCTGTCGTCCCCCGCGACCGCCTCGACGGCTGGACGCTCGTCGCGGAGACGACGGAGCGACCCTTCGCCGCGGGACCGGTCTCGGTCACGGCGGGAACGACGCGCTACGAGCGAGAGACCCCGCCGCCGCGGCCGTTCTTCTTCGCGAGCCGGCTCCGCATCTCGCCGGAGGCCGGACCGAACCCCGCCCTGACCCGACTCGTCGAGTCGCGGGCCCGAGAGGGGTTCCGCGACCGGCTCGCCGACCGGGACATCGCTGGTCTCGAACGCCGCGACGACCGGTCCCTCGACGTCGACGACCCCGGCGCGTCGCCCGCGACGCTGTCGGTGTTTCACGGGCGCTGTACCGTCGAGGGCGAGCGCGTCCCGGTGGAGGCGTTGCTCGCGGTGTGGGAGTCCGGCGAGTATCTGATCGCGGGCGGCGCCTACCCGACCGCGGAGGGGTTCGAGGCGACCAGACGAGGGGTGTTGGCGCTGGTCCGCGGGGTCCGTCCGCCCGACGCGGCCGCCGACGCCGTCGGCTCCGGGCGTCCGGAATGACCGGTCAGCAGGCGACCGCGCCGGCGGTCGAGTCGATCGGCGACCCGTCGTCCTCGTAGTCGGCGTCCCCGACCGCGCCGTCGAACATCGGGAGCCGTAGCTCGTAGGTGTACAACACGTCGAAGGCCGCGAACGGGTCGACGCCGTCCGCGAGCGCCTCCCGGGCGGTCAGCCTGACGCCCGCCGCGAGCGTGACGATCGGTTCGCCGTCGAGCCGCCCGGCGGTTTCGAGACCGAACTCGTTGCCCGCGCCGGGGTCGGTCAACACGGAGAGGTGGATCACCGTCTCCATCGCCGCGCCGCTTCCGCCGTCGCCGATCGAGATCGGGTACCCCTCGCCGGTGAAACACTTCGTGATGGGGGCGACTCGGCTCCCGTTCGCCCCGACGCCCGGTCCGGTCGTCGCGGGACCGTCCGCGGGACCGGCGGCTGGGAGATCGACGGCCGCGGGACCGTCTCCGGGATCGACGGCCGACGCGTGGGAAGGCGGTCCCGACGCCGCGGCCTGTCCCGCGACCGCTCCGGCGCCGACGCTCGCGGCGACGAGCAACAGCGCGAGCGCGAGGGCGCCGACGCGGGTCCGTTGCGGACGGGTCATCGGCCGTCCCTTCGAGCGGCTCGCTTAAATCACCGCGGTCGACGGTATCAGTCGAGAGAATCGCCGCCGAGGAGCCCCTCGACGAGCAGCTCCGCGGACGCGACGTTCGTCGCCAGCGGCACGTCCTTCACGTCGCAGACGCGCAACAGCGCCGAGATGTCCGGCTCGTGCGCCTGCGCCGTCAGCGGGTCCCGGAGGAAGACGACGCCGTCGATCCGGTCGCTCGCGATCATCGCGCCGATCTGGAGGTCGCCGCCGAGCGGCCCGGACGACTGTCGGTCCACCGCCAGCCCCGTCTCCTCCGCGATGCGTTTGCCCGTCGTTCCGGTCGTCACCAGTTCGCAGTCGTCGAGGACGGCTGCGTGCGTCTCGACGAACGCGACCATCTCGTCTTTCAGCTCGTCGTGTGCGATGAGCGCGATGCGCATACGTGGCGGTCGCCGCGGCGTCGCTTAAGTACTGCCCTCGCCGCGGTCCTCGCCCCGATCACCCGTCGTCGGTCGACGGTCCCGCACACCGGTCTTCGAGCCAGTCGAACTGCGCGGACAGCTCCGTCCGGCGCTGTCGCTCGATGACGGTGGCGTCGAGGAGGTCGCCGACGAGCGCCACGTCGAGCGCGAACTCCGTCGTCGCGGTCACCTCGCTCCCCGCCCCGGTCGGCGTCACGACGTACGCCGTCCGCATCGCCTCGAAGATCCCCTCGCGCTGCTCGTAGGCGAGGTCGGCGTCGGGGTCGTCGACGACCTCCAGCGTCAGCTCGATGGCGGCGAGACCGACGTCGTTCGCCACGCGCACCGTCTCGCCGTCGACCGAGACGTCGTCGAACCCCGAGGACCGAACGAACGGTCCGAGGTCGTCCATCGCGTCGCGGACGGTCTCCGGCGGTGCGTCGATCGTTCGCGAGAGGGTGACAGAGTTCATGGGTGCGTGTCGGACCGTCTCGGTTTCCGGTTTGAAGTCGTTCCGTCGCTCACTCGGCCGGTGCGGTCTCGTCGCGGGTGCCGTCGCTGCTCGCGTCGCCCGTGTCGCCCGCGTTGTCGCCGCCGACCGCTCGGCGCGGGGCGAACCGGCCGAGGGCGACGCGCGCCAGCGTGCCGGGACCGTGCCGACGGATTACCAGGAGCGCGTTCGCCGCGAAGACGGCGACGCCGAGCGTCACCAGCGAGGTCCCGGCGAGCGCAATCTCGGGCGATCCGCCCGCGAGCGTCGCGCCCGACGCGCCGGCGGCGAGGTCGGCGCCGACGAGCAGCGCCGTTCCGAGGAACAGAAGCGCCCCGTCGGCGGCCGCGAGCCGGTCGTCGTAGAGGTCGTCGACCATCGGGACCGCCTCGAAGCCGACCCGGTCGCTGTACCGGTGGACCCAGACGATGAAGGGAACGATGTGGTACAGCGTCCCGAGGATGACGAACCCGATCACGCCGAGGAGCAGCAGCGGTGCGCTGCCGGGACCGCCGAGGACGTGGTCGGGGGCGGTCGGCGACCGGAGCCACGCGGGCGCGGCGGTCGCGACCCACGCCGGGAGCGCGAGCGCGACGACCGCGTACCGCGTGTGCATCGGCGTGCGCTCGACGCGCATCTCGGAGAGCCGGCGGGCGAGAACCACCGCGAACGCCAGCGCGGCGAGCAGGATCAGGACCGCACCGCCGCGCGCGAGCGCCGCGGACTCGACCAGTCTCCCGGCCGCGAGCGCGACGGCGCCGACGGGGTGGCCGACCTCCTCGACCGCGCGGAGCCGGTGGTCGACCCCGCGAAGCTCCGTCTGCGTGAACATCGTTCCGAGCTGGTACAGCGCGCCGTAGACGGTGGTCAGCACCGCGCCGAAGACGGCGAGGGTGACGTGGGCGCCGCGAACGCCCGTGTGCGAGACGCCGAGACCCGCGAGGAACCCGGAGCCGAGGTCCGCGGCGAGCAGGACGCCGAGTCCGGTCAAGACGACGAAGAAGGCGAGCGCGACGGCGAAGTGTCGCTCGGTCACGTCGAACTCCTCGACCGTCGCGAGCGTTCGCCCGACGTTGTAGACAAACGTCCAGAAGCCGGCGAGCATCAGGGCGCCGAACCCCGCCAGCCACGAGAGCCGGCCCAGCGCGAGCGCGGCCGCGAACCCGACCAGCCCGCCGCCGACCAGCGCGAGCTGGACGCTCGCGAGCCGCCGCGAGTGAAGCGTCGTCCCCGACCACACCGGGACGAACTGCGTCATCGCGCCCATGATCGTCACGCACACCCACCCGACCAGGAACAGGTGGACGTGGACGAGACCGCCGAGTCCCGGCACCCCATCGACGACCAGTCCGATCCCGACGAGTAAGGCGGCGCCGAGGAGGGTCAGTCCGACGAGGAAATGCCGAAGCGGGACCGTCATCGCCGGTCCCCGCGACGCGTCGATACCGCCCGGAACTGCTCCCATGTCCGGAACACGGAACGCGTCCGCCCTCCGCCTGTTCCCGAAGATGTTCGCGGGATCGTCGGCACGCGGGAGTCGCCGTCGCGGTCCCGCGCCCCCGGACCCCCGCCGTCCGTCCCTTACCGACGGGAAGATGTTCGGCACAACGGGCGTGACGATGCGGCGTGAACCGTCGGCCATGACGGCAACCAGCGTCGACGCCGAACGCGAGTACGACGACCGTCGCTTCACCGCCCGCGAGGTCTCCCGCACGGACCGGTCGAAGACGGTCTGCGGCTACTTCGAGCCGGACCAGTTCATCCCCGTCCACGCGCCCGACAGCGACGTGACGATCGTCGTCCAGTCCGGGGAGGGTGTCGTCCGCGACGGCGACGAGGACCGCGCGGTCTCGCCCGGCTCGGTGGTCACGATCCCAGCGGGCCAAGACCGGGGCGTGCGTGCCGACGGGACCCGGCTGGAGGCGGTCCTCGTCACCGCGCCGCCCCCGACCGACGCGGAACACGAGCCGGTCCGACGGGGACTGAAGACGGGGACGTTCGACCCCGACGAGTGAGATTCGGCGCGACCTCGCCGACGGAGATTCGGCGCGACCTCGCCGACGGAGATTCGGCGCGACCGCGCGGGCGAAGATGTTCGCCCTCACCGATACCCCGGTCGGCGCCCCTGTTTCCCCCACGAATGGCCGCAACGACCTCACCGGCCCCGCGCTGCCGGTGCCGCCGTCCGCACGCCCGCGTCGACCGCGACCGCGCCAGATACCTCGCCGCGATCGACCGCCTCGCGGCCGACCCCGACGATCGGGTTCGAACGGGCGCCGTCAGCGACCGTCTCGGAGTTAGTCCAGCGAGCGTGACCGAGATGTTCGGGCGCCTCGACGCCGCGGGCCTCGTCGATCACGAGAAGCGGGCCGGAGCGCGGCTCACCGAGCGCGGCGAGCGGATCGCCGCGGAACTGGCGTGGCGGCGCTGCGTCGTTCGGACGTTCTTCAGCGCGGAGCTCGACTTCGGACTCCCCGAGGGGACCGGGTTCCGAATCGGGTTCGCGCTCCCCCGCGAGGGGGTCGAGCGCCTGTCCGCGATCACCGACGCGTCCCCGGGCGACCCCTGTCGGTCGAGCGGCGACGCGGCGGCGGGCTGTCCGTGGGCGAGCGGCGACTGATCGGGAGCCGGTCGTGCTCGCCGGACTCACTCGCGACGAGGAATCGACCGTGTCGCTCCCCGACGGCACGGCCTTAAGTCCGTCCGGTGACGAAAGCGCTCCATGCCACGCGACCGAGACACCGCGTCCCTCGGCGTCCGCACCGCCCGCGACGCCGCGGAGGTGTCGTAGATGGGCGGGGGAACGCCGGAGGACCGAACGCCGGGCGAGCGAGTGACGGAGGACCGAACGCCGGGCGAGCGAACGCCGGACGGTCGAGCGATCGGCGTCGACGTGGGCGGGACGTTCACCGACGTGGCGCTCTCGCTCGAGGGCGACCTCGTCACCGCGAAGGTGCCGAGCACCGACGACCAGAGCGAGGGCGTCGCGGCCGGCATCGAGAAGGCCTGCGAGGCGGCCGGTGTCGACCCCGAGAGCGTGACCGAGTTCTCACACGCGATGACCGTCTCCGTCAACGCGCTGCTGGAGGGCGACGGCGCGCGGACCGCCCTCGTGACGACCGAGGGGTTCCGGGACGTACTGGAGATCGGCCGACAGACCCGGCCGTCGCTGTACGACCTCGACGCCGAGAAGCCGGCGCCGCTCGTCCCCAGACGCCGTCGGTTCGAGGTGGCCGAGCGCGCGACCCCCGACGGAGTCGAGCGCGCCGTCGACGACGGGGAGATCGATTCGCTCGTCGCGGACCTCCGCGACGCGGACGTCGAGTCCGTCGCGGTCTGTCTCCTCCACGCCTACGCGCACCCCGAGAACGAGCAGCACGTCGCCGAAGCGCTGCGAGAGGCCCTCGACGCTCCGGTGTCGGCCTCCGGCGAGGTGCTCCCGGAGTTCCGCGAGTACGAGCGCACCTCGACGACGGTCGTCGACGCGTACGTGCGCCCGGCGATCGACGGCTACGTCGGTCGCCTCACCGAGCGGGCGCGGGACCTCGGGCTGCCGCAGCCGCGGATCATGCAGGCCAACGGCGGCGTCACCGACGCCGAGACGGTCAGGCGAAACGCGGTGACGACCGTCCTCTCGGGACCCGCGGCGGGGGTCGTCGGGGCGAGCGCGACGGCGGCGACCGACGCGACCGACGCCGACCGCGCCGGGCTGATCACCTTCGACATGGGCGGGACCTCCAGCGACGTGAGCCTCGTCCGCGACGGCGAGGTCGCGCGGACCACGGAGTCGACGGTCGCCGACCGGCCGATCGGGACACCGATGGTCGACGTCGAGACCGTGGGCGCGGGCGGGGGGTCGATCGCGTGGGTCGACGCCGGCGGCGCGCTCCGGATCGGGCCGCGCTCGGCCGGCGCCGACCCGGGTCCCGCCTGTTACGGGAAGGGCGGCACGGAGCCGACCGTCACGGACGCGAACCTCGTGTTGGGGTACGTCGGCGCGGACACGGACCTCGGCGGCGACCTGTCGCTCGACGCCGCGGCGGCCCGCGACGCGCTCGCCGACCTCGCGGAGGAGGCCGGGATGGACGGTCCGGTCGCGGCCGCGCTCGGCGTCCACCGCGTCGCGAACGCCGACATGACCCGCGCCATCCGCTCCGTCACCGTCGAGCGCGGCCACGACCCGCGGGCGTTCGGTCTCGTCGCGTTCGGCGGCGCGGGACCGATGCACGCGGTCCAGATCGCGGACGGACTCGATATCGAGCGCGTCGTCGTCCCGCACGCGTCGGGCGTCCTGTCGGCGTACGGGCTGCTCGCGGCCGACGAGACCCGGGACGCGGTCCGGACGCGTCAGGGACCGCTCGCCGAGGTCGACGCCGACGCGGTCGACGCGCTCTACGAGGAGTTGGCCGACGACCTGCTGGACGAGGTCAGCGACCCGGACGCGGCGCGGGTGGAGTACGCCGCGGACCTGCGGTACGCCGGACAGAGCTTCGAACTCGCCGTCGACGTCGAGCGCCCGTTCGACCCCGCTGCGGCCGGCGAGCGGTTCGCGACGGCTCACGAGTCGGCGTACGGCTACCGGGCGGACGAGCCGGTCGAACTGGTGAACTGCCGCGCGACGGCGACCGTCCCACGCAGCGCGCCGGCGATCGAATCCGTCGGCGGGAGCGACGCCGAACCCCGGACGACTCGCGAGGCGGTGTTCCCCGACGGAACTCACGAGACCCCCGTCTACGACCGGGAGCGGTTCCCGGCGGACGAGGACGTCGAGGGCCCCGTCGTGGTCGAGGGCGCGGAGAGCACGGTCGTCGTCCCGCCCGCGTGGCGCGTCCGGCTCCGCGCCGACGGCGCGCTGATCGCGGAGGTGAGCGACGCGTGAGCGACCCGGCGACCGAGGGTGAGATCGACCCGGTCACGCTGGAGATCCTCCGGAACCAGCTGGAGAGCGTCGCGAGCGAGATGGGTCACGTGCTGATCCGCGGCGCGTACTCGCCGAACATCAAGGAGCGGCAGGACTGTTCGACGGCGATCTTCGACGCGGACGGCCGGATGGTCGCGCAGGCCGAACACATTCCGGTCCACCTCGGTGCGATGCCCGACGCGGTCGCGGTCGTCCTCGACGAGGACCCGAAGCCGGGCGACGTGTTCGTCGTCAACGACCCGTTCGCCGGGGGGACGCACCTGCCGGACGTGACGCTTGTCTCGCCGATCGCGCCGAACGGAGAGATCGTCGGCTTCGCGGTGTCGCGCGCGCACCACGCCGACGTGGGCGGGAGCGCGCCGGGGAGCATGCCGCCGGGCGCCCGGGAGATATACGAGGAGGGACTCCGGCTCCCGGCGGTCCGGCTCGTCGACGGCGGCGAGCCGAACGAGGCCGTCCGCGACCTGATCCTCGCCAACGTCCGGACGCCGGACGAGCGCGAGGCGGACCTCCGGGCGCAGCGCGCCGCGAACGCGCGCGCCGAGGAGCGCGTCGGCGAACTGCTCGACGAGCACGGCGACACGCTCCTCGACGCGTTCGACGCCGTCGTCGACTACTCCCGCGAGCGCGTCGAAAGCGAGATTCGCGACCTCCCGGACGGAACCTACCGCGCGGCCGACGCCCTCGAAGGCGACGGCGTGACGGACGCGGACATCCCGGTCGCGGTGACGGTCACCGTCGACGGCGCGGCGATCGGCGTCGACTTCGCCGGCACCGCCGACCAAGTGGACGGCAACCTGAACGCCCCGTTCTCGGTGGCGAAGAGCGCGGTCTACTTCGTCGTTCGCGCGGTCACGGACCCGGAGATCCCGCCGAACCACGGCTGTTACGAGCCGGTGTCTATCTCCGCGCCCGAGGGGTCCCTGCTCGACCCCCGGCCGCCGGCCGCGGTCGTCGGGGGGAACGTCGAGACGAGCCAGCGCGTCACGGACGTCACGCTGGCCGCGCTCGCCGAGGCGGTGCCCGACGCGATCCCCGCCGGCGGCCAGGGGACGATGAACAACGTGATCGTCGGCGACCGCGCGGGCGAGTTCACCTACTACGAGACGATCGCCGGCGGGTTCGGCGCCCGCCCGAGCAGGGACGGGATGGACGGCGTCCAGGTCGGCATGACCAACACGCTCAACACGCCCGTCGAGGCGCTAGAGACGGCGTACCCGCTCCGCGTCGAGCGGTACGCGCTGCGTCCGGGAAGCGGCGGCGACGGCCGCCACCGCGGCGGTCTCGGTCTCGAACGGACCGTCACCGTCGAGACCGACGCGACCGTCTCGCTACTGACCGAGCGCCGGAGAACCGCGCCGCGCGGCCTCGACGGCGGCGAGGACGGGGCGCTCGGCGAGAATCTGATCGACGGCGAGGCGGTCCCGGCGAAGACGTCCGTCGACGTCGCGGCCGGAACGACGGTCTCGATCCGCACGCCGGGCGGCGGCGGGCACGGCGACCCCGCCGAGCGCGACCCGGACGCGCGGGAGCGAGACCGTCGGGACGGGAAGATAGCGGACTGACGGGACAGAAAGGACGACGACGGCCGAGAAGAGGAGTCAGCGATCAACGGGACGGAGGACCCGGTCGAGTCACCGATCCGATCACTTGAACCGGAACGTCTCCAGATTCTTCGGCGCGAACGTCCGCATGTTGTAATCGTGGTACAGCGCCGAGGAGAGGTCCTGAACGGAGCCCTCGTCGCCGTGGACACACAGGACTTTCTCCGGGCGCGGGTTCATCGTCTTCACGAAGTTCTCCAGCCCCTGTCGGTCGGCGTGGCCGGAGAAGCCGTCGACGACCTCCGTCCCCATCTGGAGGGTGAGCGTGTCGCCGCGGCTCCCGCCGCCCCAGCCGTCGACCGGGATCTCGTCCCAGCCGTTCTGGATCCGGCGGCCGAGGGTTCCCTGCGCCTGGTAGCCGACGAACACGAGGTTCGAGTCCGGCTCGGGACCGATGTGGCGGAGCCACGACATGATCGGGCCGCCCTCGATCATCCCCGAGGTGGAGACGATGATACACTCGTCGCCGTCGGCGACCTCCTGTCGCTCCTCCTCGCCGCCGTCGATGTGGTTGAACTGGTCGGCGAGGAACGGGTTCTCGTCCTCGTGGAAGATGCGGTCGCGGAGGTCGTCGCGGAGGTACTCGGGGTAGGTGGTGTGGATCGCGGTCGCCTCCCAGATCATCCCGTCGAGGTGGACGGGCATCTCCGGGATCTCCCCCTCGCGCATCGCCTCCTCTAAGACGAGCATGATCTCCTGGGAGCGCCCCACGGCGAACGCGGGGATGACGACCTTCCCGCCCTGCTCGTACGTCTCGTTGATGACCTCCTTGAGCGCCTCCTCGGAGTCCTCCTGGTCGGTCTGGTAGTCGTTGCGGCCGCCGTAGGTGGACTCCAGCACGAGCGTCTCGACGCGCGGGAAGTCGTTGACCGCGCCGTTGAACAGCCGGGTGTCCTCGTAGTGAATGTCGCCCGAGAACGCGACGTTGTAGAGACCGTCGCCGATGTGGAAGTGGGTGACCGCGCTGCCGAGGATGTGGCCCGCGTTGTGGAACGTGAGCTTCACGTCGGGGGCCACGTCGGTCACGTCGCCGTACTCCAGCGGGATGGTGTGTTTGATCGCGTCGCGGACCTGCGCGGACTCGTACGGCGGCGTCCGCCCGTCCTTCGCCGCGACGTCGAGGTAGTCGAGCGTGAGGAGTCCCATCAGGTCGCGGGTCGGCTCCGTCGTGTAGATGGGACCGTCGTAGCCGTACTTGTAGAGGAGCGGGACCAGCGCCGAGTGGTCGAGGTGGGCGTGGGTCAACACGACCGCGTCGAGGGTCGCCGCGCCCGCGCCGAGCGCCTCGGGCACCTGGAGGTACGGCACCTCGCCCTCCGCGCCGGGCTTGTCGCCGCAGTCGATGAGGATCCGGGTCTCGGGCGTCGAGAGGATGAACGCCGCACGGCCGACCTCGCGGCAGCAGCCGAGCGTCGTGATCCGGACCCACTCGTCGTCGGACATCTCCTCGCGGTGGATCTGGCGGCCGACGCGTTCGAGGATGTCGCGTCGCTCCTCGCGCTCGTTTTTCAGGAAGCCCCGGACGTTCGAGACGGTGGAGGACTCTATCGGCGGCGTCCGAACGACCTCGGGGGTCCAGCCGACCTCCTGCGTGATCTCGCGGAGCGTCGAGCCGCGGCGGCCGATCACCATCCCGGGCTTCTCGGCCTCGATGACGACCTCGCCGGTGTCCTCGTGGAAGTCGAGGTCGGTCACGCCGGCCTCCTCCGGGATCACGTCGCGGACCTCGTCCTCGGCCCGCGCCGGCGGCGAGAGGGCGCTCGGATCCGGTCGGACCGTGATCCGCTTGCGGAGCTTCGAGGCGAGCCGTCGGATCAGGTCGCCGTCGCCGGCGAACTGCTTCGGGTCGCGCGTGTAGACGACCAGCTCCGGTCCCTCGTATTTGACATCGGTGACCGTGATGTCGTTCGGTATTTCCTGCTCGATCTCTGATTTCAACGTATCGAGTTGCTTATCGACTTGACTCATATCTCACTGCGGGTCGTCGAGGCCGCCGTCGTCGAATCGCGGCGCGCGTCGCGCGGCGACTCGCCGCCGATCGGTCGACCGTGACGGGGTAGGCATAGTGGAAGTACTGTCCGTAGTGGTTCCGTACGCGGGAACAGCCAGCGAAAACCCGCTTGGTTCACGCTACTGCCCCGCCGTTATAAAAGCCTTCGCAAAGGGCAAGCCGACGGCGATCGAACCCCGTCTATGCGCGTCACGCCGCAGACGGTCCGCGACGAGCGCGACTGGGTCCGCGACCGCGCCGACGTCGTCGTCCCGATCCTCAACGACACCCGCGACCGGCTCGGCCGGCTCTTCGAGACGGAGGTGGACGCGGTCGCGCCCGAGGCGTACCGCCGCGAGGTCGACGCCGTCTTCGCCGACGGCGAGGTCGCGGTCAACGTCGCGGCCTGCGTCGCGCTCCTCCGCGACCTCGACGTGGCGGGGGACTACCCCGGGTTCGTCGTCGACGAGGTCCTCGGCCGGGAGCTGGCGGCGACGGTCGCCGGCGGCCGTCCGCTCTCGCTGCTCGCGCAGGCGACGTTCCACGTCGCCGACCTCCACGTGGACCGGGACGCCGCGGCCGATTCGGACGAGTCCGGCGCCGGGACGGCCGGCGCCGACGACCTCGACGCCGCGCTCGCCGCGGGGTTTCAGACGCGGCTTCCGGGCTGGGACTGGCGCGAGGGAGAGAGTCCGTTCGCGGTCGCCGCGGACGGCGACGCCGGCGATTCCGATTAGAACGGTCCGACTACGAAGTGAAGTTTTTCACCAGCCCGTACGCCTTGTCGAGCAGCGCGTCGGGGAGGAACCGCGCGAGGACGCCGACGCGAGCAACGGTCCCGGGCTGGACCCGTGCGGGGGGCCGGGTCGCGCTCGCGGCGTCGTAGATCGCGTTCGCGACCAGTTCCGGCTCGACCGCGCCGGGACCGTCGCCGCCGATCAGCTGCGCGTCCTCGAACATCGCGTAGAACTCCTCGTACGCCTCGGTCCGCTCGATCCCCTCGCGCTCCTCGGGGTCGGCCGCCGCTTCCGCGCGCTTCGAGAAGTTCGTCTTCACGGGACCGGGTTCGACGACGACGACGTCGATCCCGAGGTCCGCGACCTCGTTCCGCAGCGCGTCCGACATCGCTTCCAGGGCGAACTTCGACCCGCTGTACACGCCGCCGCCGGGCATCGACACGCGCCCCGCGACCGACGAGACGTTGACGATGGTCCCGTCGCGCTCGCGGCGCATCGCCGGGAGGACCGCCCGGATCAGCCGGTGCGGGCCGTACACGTTCACGTCGAACTGGTCGTGGACTCGCTCCGTGGTGACGTCCTCGACCGGTCCGAACTGTCCGTAGCCGGCGTTGTTGATCAGGGCGTCGATCGCGCCCTCCTCGTCGAGGATTCGGCCGACGACGCGGTCGACGTCGTCCTGGTCGGTGACGTCGAGCGTGGCGAGCTCACAGCCCGCCTCGCCGAGCGTTTCGACGTCCGCCGGGTTCCGCGCGGTGGCGTACACGGTCCATCCCTCGTCGAGGAAGGCGTGCGCCGCGGCGCGGCCGATGCCCGAGGAACAGCCGGTGATGAGTGCCGTCTTCTGCACGCGTTTTCGGTCAGTCTCCGACGGCATAACTCTCCCGACCGGTCGCGCCCGACCCGTCCCGTCTCGACTCGGGCCACTGCTCCCCCGTTCGGATTTTCGTCACAGCTCCTCGATTCGGATTTTCGTCACAGCTCCTCGATTCGGATTTTCGTCACAGCTCCTCGGTCCGGATCCCCAACGCCTTCGACGCGGGCGCGGTCCGCTCGAACCCCCACCGCTCGTAGAAGCCGTCGACGTCGGCGAGGAGGTCCACGTACGCGCCCTCGGGCGCGTTCTCGCGCAGCCACGCGACGAGCGCGTCCACCATCGCCGTCCCGATCCCCCGACCCTGCTGTGGCGGCGCGACTGCCGTGTCCGTGAGATGGAAGATGGAGCCGCCGTCGCCGACGATCCGCGCCATCCCGACCGCCGACTCGGTCTCCGTCTCGACGACGTGGACGCCGTACGTCGTGTTCGGTAGCCCGCGCTCGCCGGCCTCGCGCGACCGATCGGTCATGCCGGCGTCTCGCCTGAGCCGGCGGAACGCCGCGACGGACGGCGTCGTCTCTCGGAGCTCGTAGCCCGCCGGGAGCGCGGTCTCGCCGAGTCGCCGCTCGGAAGCGTCGGACCCGGCCGCGTCGTCGCTCATGCGCGGTCGTTCGCGGCCGCAAAAGTAGTCGCTTCGGTCGCGGGCGAGCCGACTTACTCCTCGTCGCTCTCGCCGTCGGTCTCGTCCTCGTCGGCCGGGAGCAGGTCGCGCTCGTCGAGGATCTCCTCGATCTCGTCGGTCGGTCGCTCGGCGTACTCGGGGTCGTCGACGGTGATCGTCGCGACGCCGACGCCGTCGGGGGTCAGCTCGCCGTCGTTCGACTGCGCGAGGGTGTCGAGCGCCAGCCCGACCGCCTCGTCCGTCGAGATACCCTCCTCGTACTCCGCTTCGAGGTAGTCGCGGAGGTCGCTGCGGTCCGAGCCGATAGAGAGCGCCTGCCACTCGTAGGGGGTGCCGGAGGGGTCCGTCTCGAACAGGCGCGGCTCGCCGTTCTCGATACCGCCGACGATCAGCGCGACGCCGAACGGGCGCGCGCCGCCGACCTGCGTGTACTGCTGGATGTGGTCGGTGATGTTCTTCGTCAGCGTCTCGATGCCGACCGGCTCGCCGTAGCGGAGCCGGTTCACCTGCGCCTGCCGGCGCGCGAAGTCGATGAGCTGACGCGCGTCGGCGACGTGGCCCGCGCTCGCGACGCCGACGTGGTCGTCGGCCTTGTGGAGCTTCTCGATGCTCTCCGGCTCCATCAGCGGGGAGCGGGCGCGCTTGTCGGCCGCGAGGACGACCCCGTCCTCGGCGCGGATCCCGACGCTCGCCGTCCCTCGCTTCACCGCCTCCCGGGCGTACTCGACCTGGTAGAGTCGGCCGTCCGGAGAGAAGATTGTGATGCCGCGGTCGTACGCCTGCTGTTGGGATTGGCCCTGCATGATATCACTCGGTGTCGAACGTCGTCGCGCCGACGCGACCCGACTCGACCCGCACGTCGCACGCGTCTCCGCGCGCGACAGCGGGCCGCTCGGCGCCCTCGAACGCGACGTCTCGCTGTGTCGAACTGGGGGTCGCGCGACCCATATATCTTTCCTCACAGGCACGCACCGTCCCCGAAATCCCCCTGACGAGGATTCCGACCGGCTCGCCGTCGACCTCGCTCACGCAGGCGATCGCGGCGCGCGCGTCGTCGACGTGGCCGTGTCTGACGCGGACGACGGCCTCGCCGGTCCCGTCCGCGTGCGAGAACGACAGCAGCGTGAGGTCGGCGTCGGCGCTGCCGGCGTCGCCGAGGAGGTTGCCGGCGCTGTACCACAGCGCGCGCTGGAACGCCCGCCGCCCGACCTCGGCGTCCGACCACGACTCGACCCCGACCGCGATGTACCGCCACCGCGGCCGGAGGTGTTTCGGGAGGTGTTTCACGGGGAGATCACGCCGGCAGCTCGCGGACCCGCTCCGCGACGATCACCGCCACCTGGTCGTGGACGCGCTCGACGGCGGTCACCGCGAACCCCTCCTCGGTGAACGCCTCGACCAGCGTGCCGACCGTCGCGGGGTCGTCGACCTCGGGGCTGTAGAACGGCGCGTCGGGGTCCGGGTCCTCGAAGAAGGCCACGTCGCCGAGGACGATCCGCCGCGCGCCCGTCTCCGACATGACGCGGATCGCCTCGCGCTTCTCGTCGTCCGCGAGGTGGTGGAGCGCGAAGTTCGAGGTGACGACGTCGACCCGCTGGTCCGGGTCGAGTCCGGGGTCGCGGAACTCCCCGTACGCGAACTCGACGTTGTCGAGGCCGCGGTCCGCGGCCTTCCGCCGACCCTCGTCCATCATCCCTTCGCTGATATCGCGCGCGAGGACGCGCTCCGCGTCCTCGGCGAGCGCGAGCGCGATGGCGCCGGTCCCGGCCCCCAGATCGAGGACGATATCGTCCGCTTCCGGCGCCGCGCGGTCGATCACGAGGCCCGCGCAGGCGTGGTACTCCTCGCTCTTCGAGTCGTCGTACTCGGTCGCCTTCTCGGAGAACCGCTCGGCGTGTTCAGCAACCGTCTTCTTCATACCTGCCACGTCGGACCCCCGGCTCTATGAAGCCCTCGGAGCGACGCTCCCGGTTCCGCTCGACGAGGTCGCCCCACGCCCGAAGCCCCTCGCGGACGGTCTCCGCGTCGAACCCGATCGCCTCGCCGACCGCGATCAGCTCCCGCGGCGCTCGCAGCTGGAGGTGCGAGCGGGCGTTCGCGCTCACGACGTACGGCGCGTCGTAGTGGTCGACTATCTCGCGGAGCTTCCGGAGGTCCGCGAGCGCCCGGACGCGTTTCCCGCCGGTCGCGCGCAGCGCCGGCCCGAAGTCGAACTCGACGCGGACGCCGTTGTCGCGCGCCGCCTTCGCGAGGACGTGGTTGAAGTCGCCGCCGTCCGCCATCGGGCGGACCAGCACGTCGACGCGGGACTGCTCGACCGCGAACCGGTTCACGGCGTCGTCCCCGCCGACGACGCAGACCACGGTCCGGTCGGAGCGGTAGTTCCCGACCGCGCCGGAGGCGCTCGTGGGGTCGTCGGCGTCTATCTCGACGGCGTCGACGGCGTCGATCCCGTACTCCTCGCGGAGGGCGTCCGGGTCGGTGACGGGACTCCCGTCGCGGTCCGTCGCGGCCGATCCCCCTCCGCCGTCGCCGTCCGCCGCGACCGATTCGCCCCCGCCGGTCGGCTCCAGCGCGTCGCGCGTCCGCACCACGATCCCGTCGTACCCGTGCCGGGCCGCGGTGGCGGCGTGGCGCGCGACGGTCGTCTCCCCGTCGGGGTGGGCGTGAACGGCCTCGTACATGGCCCGTCGTTTCGCGGCCGGGCGTATCGGCGTTGCGCTTTCGACGTCGACCCCGCCCCGGTCTCCCGCCTCACTCGTCTCCGGTGGTCTCCTCTCGCTTTTTCCACTCCCGCCGCGGGTCCTCGCCGGTGAACCACGTCGCGATCCCCTCGGGGTCGTCCTCGCGGAAGGCCCGCCGCCGGCTCCACTCGACGACCGTCTTCGCGAGCGTGATCGGGACGAGGAAAGGGAGGAGGACCGCTGCCGGCCCGAGCGCCCCCGCGACCGCGTCGAGCGTCCCGGATCCGAAGACGGCTTCGACCGAGATCAGCGCCACCGCGACCGCGGGGACGGCCAGCATCCCGATGGTGAGGTAAAAGGAGACGACGCGCTGGGCGGCCTCGACGACCATGTACGGCGACCGATCCTCGTAGGCCCGCTCCGCGAAGAACTCCCGGCGCACCTCCGCGACCTGCGCGAAGCAGACCCCGGCGGCCGCGAGTCCGACGGTCGGGGTGGCGTACGAGAGGGCGTCGCCGCCGACCCACGCGAGCGGGAACGCGAGGAAGAGAAAAATGCCGAGCGAGCGGACGACGACCCCGACGTTCCGGCGGTAGATCGGCGGGAGCCACGAGACGAGGTGAATCGGCTCCGGTTCCGTTCCCCACCGCTCCTCGTCGAGTTCGGTGTTCTCGGAGTAGCCGACGATGTAGAACGAGCGGTCCTCCAGATCGATCGGCCGCTCCGCGAACAGGGCGGCGACGCTGTGCGCGAGGACCAGCAAGACGACCTCGATCCAGTACACCGCGAGCAGTTCGCCGACGCGCCAGCCGAACGCGACGACGCCGACGAGCGGGAGGAGGTTGGTCGCGACCACGAGCGCGAGGGCCGACCGACTCCCGGCGGGAGGGCGAGCGCGGGGCATCATCTACCGGAGTCCAGATGTCGGCGAGAATAAAAGTTCCCGGTTCCGTCGGGGTCGACGCGGAGCCGCCTCGCCCTGTACGCGACGCCTCGCCCGACCCGACCGCTTTTGTCCGCCCGTCGGAACACTCGCGTATGCCCGCCGATCTGGAGGAGAAGACGGACCGGTACGAGCGGATGCTCGCGGACGCGCTGGCGGCCGCGGAGCCGCGACCGCCGGCCGACACGCCGCTCGGCGAGGCCGCCGCCGACGTGACCGAGATGGCCGAGTCGTACCTCGACGACGGCCGGCACTTCCGCGACGACGGCGACCCGGTGAACGCGCTCGCCTCGTACTCGTACGGCTACGGCTGGCTGGACGCCGGGGTCCGGCTCGGATTGTTCGCCGTGCCCGACGACACCGAACTGTTCACGACCTGAGTGAGGGTGACCAACGGGTCGCGCGACCTCCGCCGAGGGACGCGCTTAAGCGGCGACGCCCGCCACTGACGGCATGGACGAACTCGCGGACCTGACCGAGCGGCTCGTCTCGATCCCGTCCCACGAGGACGAGACGGCCGCGGGCGACGCGATCGAGGAGTGGCTGCGCGCGGAGACGGACGCGACGGTCGAGCGCGACGACGCCGGCAACGTCCTCGCGTTCGCGGGCGCGACCGACGACCCCGACGCCGACTCGCTCGCCCTCGTCGGCCACCACGACGTCGTGCCGCCGGCGCCCGAGCAGACGACGGGCGAGGGGACGGACGGCGAGTACGTGGTCGAGCGCCGCGACGGCCGGATCTACGGGCGCGGAACTGCCGACATGAAGGGGTCGGTCGCGGCCGCGATGTGCGCCTTCCGCGACGCGGCGCCGCCCGCGGGCCGCGAGCTGATCTTCGCGTCGTTCGTCGGCGAGGAGGTCGGCGGCGATGGCGCGCGACACGCGATCGACGCCGGGTTCGCGCCGGACCGGGCGGTCGTCGCCGAGGGGTCGACGAACTACTCGAAGCCGGGCGTCACGGACGTGGTCGTCGCCCACCGCGGGCGCCGGGGGTCGCGGCTCGTCGCGCGCGGCGAGGCAGCCCACGCCTCGGAGCCGGAGGCGGGCGAGAACGCGATCTACCGCGCCTGCGACGCCATCGACGGGGTCCGCGACCTCGACACGCCGCGGGCGACGGTCCTTGGGAACGACGTGTCGGGGTCGCTCGCGGTCACGATCGTCGACGGCGGCGAGACGTGGAATGTGATCCCCGAGCGCTGCGAGGCGACCGTCGACGAGCGGACGGTCCCGGGCGGCTACGCCGACTTGGAGGGCGTCGCAGACGCGGTGCCGGGCGTCGAGCTCGTCGTCGATCAGGACCTCCCGCCGATGGCCTGCGGCGACGCCGCGTTCGCGGACGCCGCGCTCGACGTCGCCCGCGCGGTCCACGACGAGCGCGGCCTCGACGCGCCGGAGCAAGTCACCAAGCCCCACGCGACCGACGCGGGGTGGCTCGCGCAGGCGGGAACCGACTGCCTCGTCTGCGGCGCCTCCGAGCCGGGGGAGGCGCACACCGACACGGAGAGCGCGAGCGTCGACGTCCTCGACCGCTGCTACCGGATTTACACCGGTATCGCCGAGCGGGAGTTGTAGCAGTTCAGCGGGGATCACGGCTCGGGCCGATCGGGCCCCGTGGGCCGATCCACTCGGCTCGCGCCCGACCCCGTATGGAAGGGGTTTTATGCGCCCCGCGGAAAGTGTGCGCCACTATGGGAGACAAGTCGAAGGCTCAAAAGAAGCGTCTGGCGAAGACGGAGCGCCAGAACACCCGCGTCCCCGCGTGGGTCATGATGAAGACGGACATGAACGTGACGCGAAACCCCAAGCGGCGCAACTGGCGCCGGAACGACCTGGACGAGTAAATGTCGACGAACGACTTCGAGGAGCGCGTCGTCACCGTCCCGCTCCGCGACGCCAAGGACAAGCCCGTCCAGCAGCGCGCCGACTACGCCATGAAGATCACGCGCCAGCACCTCGCCAAGCACTTCTCCGTCGACGAGGACGACGTGATCATCGACGGCTCCGTCAACGAGGCCGTCTGGACGAACGGGCGGCAGAACCCGCCCAGCACGGTGCGGGTCCGCGCGGCTCGGTTCGTCGAGGACGGCGAGCCGGTCGTCGAGGCCGAGCACGCCGAGTAACGTGTTACGGGCGACCTTCACCGGCTCGTCGTACGTGGGCGTGTTCGCCCGCGCCGTCGACGACATCCTCCTGATCCGGCCGGACGTCGACGAGGCGCTCGCCGAGGACCTCGGGGCGGAACTCGGCGCCGAGCCGCTGCCCACGACCGTCGGGCGGTCCAACACGGTCGGGGCCCTCGCGACGGGCAACGAGAGCGGCGTCCTCGTCTCTGCGCGCGCGAGCGAACGCGAGAAAGAGCGGATCGCGGACGTCGCCGGCGTCCCGGTGCGCGAACTCCCGGGCGAGATCAACGCCGCCGGCAACGTCGTCCTCGCGAACGACTACGGCGCGTACGTCCACCCGGACCTCTCGCGCGAGGCGGTCCAGACGATCAAAGACGCCCTCGACGTCCCCGTGACTCGCGGCGACCTCGGCGGCGTCCGGACCGTCGGCACCGCGGCGGTCGCCAACAACACGGGCGTGCTCTGTCACCCCCAATCGACCGAGTCGGAGCTTCAGGCCGTCGAGGAGGCGCTCGACGTCCGCGCCGACCTCGGCACCGTCAACTACGGCGCGCCGCTCGTCGGCTCCGGTCTCGTCGCCACCGACGAGGGGTACGTCGTCGGCGAGGACACGACCGGTCCCGAGCTGGGCCGGATCGAGGAGACGCTCGGCTTCATCGACTGAGCTTCCGACCTCTCTCGGAGCCTATCATCGCGATCTCGCGGAGCTGGCCAAAGTGATGTTTCGTCAGTCCCAGTCCGGAGAGCCGCTACGGAACCGCGTGGTTTGACCAGATTAACTTTATGACATGAATCTCCGGACCTTTCCGGAGGACTGGTGTGGTGTAGTAGCCCCATCATTCGAGCAGCTTCCGTGAAGCGGTCGAACGCCCACGAGTGTAACCTCACAAGCGTCTCTGCCGTTTGACGGCCTTCACCTCGAAGAGGGAGTCGTCGGACAGGACGGCCTGGACGCGGCCGTGCCAGACTTCTGCGAACAGTTCACGGTCCGCCTCGCTCGCCGTCCCTTCGACGATCCGTCGGAGGTTGTCGACTGCCGGCCCGCCGTCCGGAACGTCGCCGACGTGGTAGGTAACCTCGACGGCGTCGCCGGTGTCACTCCGGCGGAACCTGAACGTGGGGTCGGCACTATCGGGGTCGAACGCGTCGAACGTCAGCGTGTTCCGGCGATCACCGTAGCCCCCGGCGAGCCCGCGAAAGCCGTCTTCCTGTGCGGCGCCGGTCACGAACGAGATGAGACGCCCCATCACCCCGTAGGCGGCGTCGTCTCGCGGTCCGCCAGCGAGTACTTCGATCTCGCTGCGGATAGGGAGTTCGTCGGGATACAGCGCGGCGAGACCCAACTGGGCGACGCGGTAGGCGCCCGAGGCGGTCGGACAGGAGTGACCCGCCGCCTTCACCACGTCCTCGTAGGTGACGACGAAGGGGTCGCCGGGGTCGAGGACGGCGAGCGCTTCCGCGACGGGGTCGCGGACGCGGATCGGTTCGACGTCGTATTCGACGGCCCAGCTCTCCTCGGTTCGGTTCGTATCAGTCGGATTCGTGTTTCCTGACATCGTGAGTCGTCCGTTTGTATTCGGTCTGCTCAGTACCGCAGTAGGCGCATGCCGTTACCGATCACGGCGAGGACGCTGGCCTCGTGGACGAGCATCCCGAGCGCGAGGGTGACGTAGCTCGTCAACACGCCGGCCAGCAGCAGCGTTACCACGACGAGGGCCAGCCCGACGTTCTCGTAGATGTTCCGCCGCGCGGCCTTGCTCAGTTTCACCGCGTAGGGGATCCGATCGAGGTCGTCGGCCATCAGCGCGATGTCGGCGGTTTCGATGGCGGTGTCGGTGCCGGCGGCGCCCATCGCGATACCGACGTCGGCGGTCGCCAGCGCCGGCGCGTCGTTGATGCCGTCCCCGACCATCGCCACGACGTGGTCCGCCTCGCGGTACTCCGTGATGATGTCCTGTTTGTCCTCGGGCAGGAGCGCCGCGCGGTAGTCGTCGATGCCGACTTCCTCGGCGACCGCCCTGGCCGTCCCCTCGTTGTCGCCGGTGAGCATCACCGTCTCGATGCCCGCCTCCTGAAGCTCTCGGACAACGCCGGGCGCGGCCTCCCGCAGTCCGTCCCGCAGGGCGATCGCACCGACGACGCCGCCGTCTCGAACGACGTGGACGACGGTCTCTCCGCTCTCCTCGCACTCGCGGACGTACTCGGCGATTTCGTCGGAAACGTCGATCCCGCGCTCGTCGAGCAACGCGCGGTTCCCGACGACGATGTCGCGGCCGTCGTGGCCGGCGACGACGCCCTTCCCGGCGACCACGTCGAAGTCGTCCGGCTCGGGGAGCGAGCGCGCGTCCGGGGACGCCGATTCGGCGTCAGTCCGGGAAACCGTCGTTCCGCCATCGGTCGCGGGCGTCAGGCGGTCCCGTGCCGCGCTACGAATAGCGTCGCCCAGGTGGTGCTCGCTCCGCTTCTCGGCGATGGCCGCGAGCTCCAGCACCTCGTCGGGGTCGGTGTCGAACCCCTCGACGGCAGCGACTGCCGTCTCGCCTTTCGTGAGCGTCCCGGTCTTGTCGAAGGCGACCAAGTCGATCCGGCCGGCCCGTTCGAGGTGCTCGCCGCCCTTCATGAGAACGCCCGACCGGGCGGCGTTGCCGACGGCCGAGACGATGCTGACCGGGGGACCGATGACCAGGGCGCCCGGACACCCGATGACCAACAGCGTCAGCGACAGGATCGCGTTCTGTGTGACCGCATACGCTCCGACGGCGAGCACGATGATGGCCGGCGTGTAGTACCGCGCGAACCGGTCGATAAGGCTCTCAGTGGGCGACTGTGCCTCCTGCGCCTCCTCGACCCGTCGAATGATCCGTTGGAGCGTCGTGTCCGTGCCGGCACCGGTGGTCCTGACTTCCAGCGCCCCTTCCTGATTGATCGTGCCGGCGTACACCTCGTCGCCGTCGGCCTTGTGAACGGGCGCGCTCTCGCCGGTGACCGGCGCCTGATTGACGGCGGTCTCCCCGTCGATCACGTCGCCGTCCACGGGGATCTTCTCGCCGGGTCTGACGATGACGACCTCGCCCGCTTCGACCTCGCGGGCGGGCACCTCCCTCTGTTCGCCGTCACGGCGCACGGTGGCCGTGTCGGGCGTCATCTCGAGGAGTTCTTCGAGCGCGTTGCGCGTCTTCCGCATCGTCCGCCCTTCGAGGTACGACCCCAGCGCGAACAGGAAGACCACCGCGGCGGCCTCCCAGTAGGAGCCGATGGCGATGGCACCGATCGCCGCGAGCGTCACGAGCGTCTTGACGCCGAGCGTTCGGCTCTTCACCTCGTGGTAAGCGGCCTTTGCGATGTCGTAACCGCCGACGATCGCCGCGAGAATCAGGGTCGCGGTGCTCACGGTGTCGAGGGCGGGGACGTAGCCGAGGCTCCAGCCGCCGGCGTAGAGGAGGCCGCTCACCGCGACGATGACGGCCTTCCGGTGTTTGCGGTAGTACCGTTTGACTGATCGGGGATCCATACCGGACACCTCGTTAGGCGGGCTTGGGCGTGTAGCCCTGGGTTTCGATGATCTGTTCGAACGCGTCCGGGCCGGTGACGGCGGCGTCGTAGCGGATCTCGACGCGACCGGTCGAGTAGTGAACCGCAACGCTCTCGACGCCCTCGACGTTCGCGAGAGCGCGTTCGACGGTGCTCGCACAGCTCGGACAGTCGAAGTCCATCACGCGGAATTGGGTTTCGCTCATTACAGTTCGACGTAGCGCCCGTACCCACTAATATATTTTTTAAATGATATGTTTGAATTTCGATACGGAGCGTTTGAGCGGACAAACGGGTCGTCTCGGGCTTCGGCGAGTCGCCGGAAGCGGGCGTCAGACGGGGTTGAGACACCGGTCGTTACTACTTAGCGTGTCCACGGCGTCGACTCACGCATGAGCACGTCCAACGGGACAGAACTCGAGGACATCGCCGTTCGAGACACTCGGGTGTCCGATGCCATCGACGAACCGATGCGGGCGATGATTCTCGATATCCTCGCTGACGAGACGCTACCGGCAAGCGGGGTCCATCGCCGCCTCGCTGACAGGGGTGTCGACCGGACGGAGAACACTGTTCGCCATCACATCAACGAACTCCGGGACGCGGGGCTGGTCGACGTCGTCCGCTTCGAGGAGGGGCGCGGCGGGACGACAAAACACTACGGGGCGAACACGACCGTCCTCTCGTACTCGCTCCCGGACTCGGCCGACCCCGATATCGAGGAACTGATCGAAGCCGTCCGACCGGAGGTCGAGACGGCGCTCGCCGCGCTGACCGACGAATACGGCGACGTAATCGACGACATCACCGGAGCGATGGAGCCCTGTGAGCACTGTCGAACGCAGAAATACGAGACGTACGTCCTGTTGACCGTCTTACGACGAGCGTTCGTCGAGGCGTATCACGACGGACACGTTCAGTCCGATCGGCACTGAACCCCGGTCCGGCGGGACGGTTCCTGCTGCCCCCCGTGGTCGATTCGACGATCGGACGCGAACGACACGACGCTGAGAGGAGGCGGGCGGCGAGACACCGTGTCACTCATATATCGCGACGACAGTGTGAAAACGACGATGGCGCTCCTCGAAGTGACCGCTGCCACCGGCATTTCCGTCGTCGCCGGGACGGCGGTCACAGCCCTCCTCTGTATCGGGCCTCGACAGGTGTCCCGGGCGATGACCGACGTCGACGACCGCCTCCGCGAGATAGCCCCCTACCTCGGAGCGGCGCTCGCGCTGCTCGCTGTCAAACAGATCACGCAGGGGTATCGGCTGCGGCTCTCGCGCGCGCTCGATTGGAACATCACCGACGAGCTGTACGCGCTGGAAGGCGAATTCGTAGCGAGCCTTCAGAGCCTGACGCCGGACGCGACGCTGGAGTTCTTCACGGTGAGCTACATGGTCGGGTTCGCGTTCCTCCTCGTCGCGGCGCCGGTGACGTACTTCCTCTCGGAGGGGCACGGACGGCGACACCTGAAGGAGCTGCTCGTCGCGTACATGCTGAACTACGCGGTCGGCACCGTCTGTTACACGCTGTTCATCTCGTACGGGCCGCGGAACCACCTGGAGACGGTGTCCGGGCTGATGTATCGGGTCTACCCGCAGACGCAGGACCTCACGGCGGCGGTCGCGTCGAACACGAACGTGTTCCCGTCGCTCCACACCTCGCTGTCGGTGGCCGTCCTCGCCGTCGCGTGGCGCTCGCGGCGGACCCACCCCCGGTGGACGCCCGCCGCCGCCGCGGTCGCGGCCGCCGTTGTGTTCTCCACGATGTACCTCGGTATCCACTGGCTCACCGACGTCGTCGTCGGCGCCGCGCTCGGCGTCGGATCTGTGTCCGCCGCGGCGCGGATCGTCGATCGCGCCGAGTCGGGGTCGGCCGCTTCTCGCCCCGGCGGCGAACGCGAGAAGCCGACCGGGCGGCCCGGCGACGACTGACGAGGCGCGCGGACGAGGGGAACGCCGCTCTCGTCAGCGGACACACTCAAGTGCCGACGTTCGGCATGGATTCGTATGGCTCGAACCGAACGCGTCGCCGACGCGCGGGCGCACACCGGCGAGGGACCGCTGTGGCACCCCGCGGAGCGCCGACTCTACTGGGTCGACATCCCGGCGGGCGCGCTGTACCGGTACGACCCCGAAACGGGCGAGAACGCGGTCGCGTACGAGACGGACGGCGTCCCCCTCGGCGGGTACACGATCGAGGCCGACGGGGCGCTACTGTTGTTCACCCGCGGGGCGGTCGAGCGCTTCGTGCCGGGGGATGCCGACGCCGAGACCGTCCTCACGGTCGACGCGGACACGCGGTTCAACGACGTCGTCGCGGACCCGGAGGGACGGGTGTTCGCCGGAACGATGCCGGGTGAGGACGCGCTCGGCGACCTCTACCGGATCGACACGGACGGCTCGGCGCGCGTCGTCGTCGAGGGGCTGGACATCCCGAACGGGATGGGGTTCTCCGGGGACGGGACGACCTTTTACCTCACCGAGTCCGAGGCGCGTCGGATCGACGCGTTCGACTACGACTACGTCACGGGTGAGATAGCGAACCGCTGCGCCTTCGTCGAGACGCCGCCCGGAGACGGTGTCCCCGACGGCCTGACCGTCGACGCCGAGGACCACCTCTGGTCGGCCCGGTGGGACGGCGGACGGGCCGTCCGCTACGACTCGACGGGCAGGGCGGTCGCGGCGATCGAACTCCCCGCGCGGAAGGTCGCGTCCGTCGCGTTCGCCGGTCCCTCGTGTGACGCGCTGTACCTGACCACCGCGCTCGCGGGCGGCGACAGGGAACGCGAGGGCGACGGCGCGGGCGCGCTGTTCCGGGCGACCGGCCTTCCGGCGAGCGGGCGACCGGCGTTTCGGTCCCGGATCGCGGTGGCGTAGCGCTGGGGTTTTCTCGTGGGACGCGCCACGGGAACGCATGGCGCGCTACGACCCGTACTCGTTCCGCGGCCGCCTCCTCGCGACGCTGCGGCTCCAGTTCCCGGACGCGCTCGACCCGGCGGGCGGCTTCCGGCTGCTTGACCCGGAGCGCGGGGAGCCGGACGCGGGCGACCGGCGACACCTCGTCGCGACCTGCCGGTCGATAGCGAACTTCGCGGCCGGCGCCGTCGCGGGCGGTCCCGACTGGTGTATCGAGGCGACCGAACACGGGATCGCATTCCTGGAGTCCGCACACCGCGCGGACGCGACCGACCGGAGCGAGGGGTACCGCCTCGTCGTCGAGTCCGACGGCTCGCCCGTCGACCGCACGCGCTCGGCGTACGGCCACGCGTTCGTCCTGCTCGCGTACGCGCGGGCGACCGCCGCCGGCGTCGACGGCGCGGCCAGGGGACTGGACGCGACGGTCGACCTCCTCGACGCGCGGTTCCGCGACGGGACGGGCTGTCTCCGAAGCGACTGCGGTCCCGACTGGGTCGAGCGTGAGGCGTACCGCGGACAGAACGCCAACATGCACGCCTGTGAGGCGTTCCTCGCCGCCTACGAGGCGACCGGCGAGAACGCCCACCTCGACCGCGCGCGGCGGATCGCGGAGCGGCTGACGGTCGAACTCGCGGCCGAGACCGACGGCCTGCTCTGGGAACACTACGGCGCGGACTGGACCCACGACTTCGGGTACAACGCCGACGAGCCGCGCCACCGGTTCCGCCCACCGGGGTACCAGCCGGGCCACCATGTCGAGTGGGCGAAGCTCTGCGCACTGCTGGACCGGTACGACGCGACGGCACCGGCGGAGCGCGAGTCGGTCCCCGGCTCGGGCGACTGGTACGACCGCGCGGTCGCGCTGTTCGACGCGGGCGTCGACCTCGGCTGGACCGACGGCGGATTCGCCTACACCGTCGAGCGCGACGGGAGGGTTATCGTCGGCGACCGCTACGGCTGGGCGCTCGCGGAGGGGATCGGCGCGGCCGCGGCGCTCGCGGAGCGAGCGACCCGGCGAGGCGACGGTGAGGCGGCCGGCCGCTTCCGCGAGTGGCGCGAGCGGTTCGTCGACCGCGCCGACGCGTACCGCGGGCCGGCCGGACTCTGGTACGAGAAGCGACCGCTCGCGGGGACCGGCGGCGACCCCGTTCCGCCGGAGCCGCCGGGCGTCGAACCCGACTACCACCCCGCGAGCGCCTACTTCGAGAGCTGGCGCTCCGGGGTGCGATGAGGGCGGGCAACGAAAACCGAGGTCGCCGTCACTCCTCGTCGAGCAGGCTCTCGACGAGCTCCTCGGGGTCGAACAGGGTGATGTCGTCGTACCCCTGTCCGGTGCCGAGGAAGAGGATCGGCTTGCCCGTGACGTACGCGACCGAGATGGCCGCGCCGCCCGAGGAGTCGGCGTCGGCCTTCGTCAGGATGGCGCCGTCGATCGCGGCGGCGTCGTCGAACTCCTTCGCGCGGTTGACCGCGTCCTGCCCCGCGACCGCCTCGTCGACGAAGAGGGTCATGTCGGGGTCGACGACGCGGTCGATCTTCTCCAGTTGCGCCATCAGGTCGTCGCTCGTGTGGAGCCGGCCCGCGGTGTCGCCGAGGACGACGTCGACGTCGTTCGCCTCGGCGTACTCGACGCCGTCGTAGATGACCGCCGCGGGGTCGCCGCCCTGATCGTGGCTTATCAGGTCGCGGCCGAGCCGGTCGGCGTGCTCGCGGATCTGCTCGTTCGCGCCCGCGCGGTACGTGTCGCCGTTCGCGAGGACCGAGGAGTAGCCGCGGTCGGCGAGCCACTCCGAGAGCTTCGCGATGCTCGTCGTCTTCCCGACGCCGTTGACGCCGGTGAAGACGATGGTGACCGGCTTCTCGGCCTCCGCGATCCGCCCTTCGAAGTCGAACTGGCCGACCGCGATGACGTCGACGAGGGCGTCGTGAAGCGCCGACTCGACGAGTTCGCCGGTCGTCTCGACCTGCTTGCGCGACTCGCCGAGCATGCTCTCGCGGACGCTGTCGAGGATCTGCTCGGCGACGCTCATCTCCACGTCGCTTTCGAGCAGCGCCATCTCGAGGTTCCACAGCGGCTCCTCGAGGTCCTCCTCCTCGATGATTATCCGACCGGTCGCGAACGCCTTCGCGCGCTGGAAGGTGCTCGGCTCGTCGTCCGATCCCGTCTCGTCGGGGTCGGCGGCCGCGGTCTCCTCGACCTCAGCGGTCTCGGCGGTCTCAGCCGCAGCGGCGTCGGCCGTCGCGGCGTCGTCCTCGACGACCGCGCCGCTCTCGGCGTTCGCTTCCGCCTCGGGAGGGGCTTCTTCCTCGACCTCGGTCGACTCCTCGACGTCCTCGCGGAAGCCGGAGAGCTTGTCTTTCAGTCCGTCGAACACGGTCGAGTCCTCGTCTTACTCCTCGTCGTCCTGGGCCTGTCCCATCTGCTGCATCTGCTGTTGCTGCATCTGCTGTTGCATCTGCTGGGCCTGCTGTTCCAGCTCGTCGCTCTCGGACTCCAGCTCCTCGACCTCTTCTTCGGTCTCCTCGATGCGGTCGTCGAGCGCCTCCTGCTTGCTCCGGAGCACGTCGATGGCGTCGTCCTGCTCCTGCTCGGCGGAGTAGTTGCCGCCGAGCGAGACGATGACCTCGTCGATGTCCTGGACCTCCGCGCGGAGGTACGCGCCGCCGCCGAGCGGGACCTGGACGGTCGCGCCCGTGTCGAGCGTCTCGATGGCCTCGACCGCGTCGTCGATGTCGGCCTTCTCCTCGCGGTAGTCGGCGATCTCGTCTTCGAGCGCCTCGATCTCCTCGTCGAGCGCCTGCAGCTCCTGGGAGAGCTGCTGGAGCTGCTGTTGTCCGCCGCCCATCATGCCGCGGACACCTCCTCGATCTCGATCTGAGTGCGCTTCCGGTTGTGCTGGCTCCCGATATTGGTGTAGATCCGCTCGCGGGCGAGATCCTCGTTTTCCGCCTCGACGTCCTTCGTGAACGGCTGGTCGCCGTCTCGGCTCTGGAACCGTCCACTCACCGTGTATGTACTCATGTTCCCCGATCCGGCAGGGACAGGGAAGTATCTTCCTAAAAAGGGACAGGCGTCGGCCGCACAGCGGACGCGACGGAGGGGACGCGAGGGGTGCCAGAGAGGCGGTATGGTGCCAGTCAGGGCGCTATCCCGAGAGGTCCGCGCGCCGGAACCGAACGACCGCGAGCGCGACGAGGACGACCGCCGCCGCGAGCAGGATCGCCGCGCCCGTCAGGTCGTACTCGCCCAACACGAGTACCGCGGAGGGGTCGTAGTGCGCCGTCGGGCTGAGGTCCCCGAACTCCGCGTAGTCGGTGCTCGCGACGACGGACTCGAACATGAACAGGGCGAACAGCGCGCCGAGGGCGACCCGCTGGGCGATCCCCGGCCGCGAGACGAGCGTCGACACGGCGATCCCGACCGCGACGCACGTCAGGTGGTACGGGACCGCGAGCGCGTGGACCGCGCCGAGCCGCTCGACCGCGATCGTCTCGCCGACCGCGAGGACGCCGACGTACGCGACGACCGGCAGGACGAGGTTCAGCAGGGCGACGAGCGGAACCAGCCCGAGGAACCGCCCGATGACCACGTCGCGGCGCGCGACCGGCGCCGACAGCGTGAGGTCCATCCGCCCGGAGGCGACGTCGCCGGCGATCGTTCCCCCCGCGAGGTACGCGAGGTAAAGCCCGACCAGGAGCAGCCACGCGAACTGGTAGAACTCCACCGCCAGGAACCCCTCGATGGAGGAGATGGCGATGATCCCGAACGCCTCCTGAAACGCCGGCGGGAACGCCTCGACGTACGCGTCGAGGTCTATCCCGGCGGTCGACAGCGACGGGAAGAAGGCTAAGAAGAGGAGGAGGAACGCGGAGAGCAGCCCGGTCACCACGAGCGAGCCGCGGGCGCGCCCGGCCGCGTCGTACCGCGCGATAGCGAGCCACGGCGCCGGGCGGTCGCTCATCGGGCGTCACCCCCGGCGTCTGCGGCCGCGCCCCTCGACGCGCCACCGCCGCGCGTCGCGCCGCCTCCCCCGTCTCCGGTCGGTCCCGGCACGTCGCCGTCGTAGAACGTCATGAACGCCTCTTCGAGCGGCGCGTCGACGACGTCGAGGTCCATGACGGTGTAGTTCGAGAGGAGATCGATCAGCGCGTCGTACCCGCCGGTCCACGTGAACGAGACTGTCTCGCCGACGCGGAGGTTCATGGTGCCGCGAACCTCGAAGTCGGCGCGTTCGACATCTTCGGCCACCCGAACGCGTACCTGTTTCCCGCCCCGCGACCGGAGGTCAGAGACGGACTCGACCGCGACGAGGCGGCCCTCCCGGAGGACGCCGACGCGGTCGCAGAGCGCGGCCACCTCGCCGAGGACGTGCGACGAGAGGAGCACGCTCGCCCCGTCGTCGACGCGCTCGCGTACGAGGCTCGCGAACTCCTCTTGAAGTAGCGGGTCGAGTCCGGAGGTCGGCTCATCGAGCAGCAACAGGTCCGGGTCGTGCATGAACGCCGCCACGAGGGCAACCTTCTGTCGGTTCCCCCGCGAGAGGTCGGCGATCCGGCGCGACTCGTCGAGTCCGAACCGGTCGACGAGCTGCTCGCGGCTCGCTTCGCCGCGGAGCGCCGCCTGGTGGTCGAGGAACGCCTCCGCGGTGCGGTCGCGGTCGAGTCCCGGATCCCCGGGGAGAAAGCCGATCCGCTCGCGGGCGCGACGCGAAGCGACCGGATCGGTCGCGTCGTGACCGAGCAGCGTTCCGCCGCCGCTCGTCGGCGAGAGGAACCCCAACAGCGTGCGGATCGCGGTGGTCTTCCCCGCGCCGTTCGGTCCGAGGAACCCGAAGACCTCGCCGTCCCCGACGGTGAACGAGACGTCTTCGACCCCTCTGACGTCGCCGTAGTACTTGGTCAGGTTCCGGCACTCGATAGCGGGCATACCGTACGCAACTCCGCTACGGCTCTTAAATGTGGGAGTGCGTCGGAAAACGGAGAGGAGGCTCGACGAACGAATTCGTCGCGGTGTCACCCGGCGGAAGGTGTCGAAACCCGAAAGCCCGGAATCGCACCTTAGTCGATCCCGTGACGTTTCCTGAAGCAATCGCAACGGGGAGAGATTAGATATAGCGATATAGAATGTATGTGTTTCCTCCTGGGCTGATCGAGTTGTTCACTAAGCAACACAATCTGGTCGTCAGCGACCAACTGATAGGAAACGACGTTCCGAGAGGGATCTGCTCACGAGAGGAGCCGATAGACGTTCGCCTCGTAGGTCTCCCGCACTTGGTCGCCCCAGTTGTGGGTGTACGTGTCGATCACGTCGTCGGCGACGTCGCCACGGAGGTACTTCACCACGCCGCGGTCTCCGGTTCGGTCCCGGAGGTGCGTCGTGAAGAAGTGCCGGAAGTAGTGGGGCGTGACGTTCTCGTCGGCGCCGCCGCCCGTGCGATACCATCCCTCCTCGCGGGCGTACCGCTCGACGACGTGCCTGACCGCCTGCGGCTCCAGCCGTTCGCCCCACCCCTCCGCGGTACCGACGAACAGCGGTTCTGCCGGCGACGGCGAGTCCGGCCGAACCGCGAGCCAGCGCTTCAGCGTCCGACTGAGTTCGTCGTCGACCGGGATCACCGTCCCGCGTTTACGCTTGTTCGCGGCCGTTCGAATCTCCCCGTTCAGCTCCTCGCCGACGGTCGCCTCGGCGGTCACGAAGATCGAATCCGGCCGTCCGGACAGCGCCGGGCGGTCCCCGAGCGAGTACGCCGCATTGAGGTCCGAGTCGGTGACGGACAGGTCCCGTAAATCGAGGTTACACAGTTCGCCGACCCGCATCCCGGTCTTCAGCAGCGTCACCACGAGCGCGCGGTGGAGCGGGTGTCGGATCTCGGCGACGAACGACCGCATCGACGGAATCGAGACGTCGCGGCGAGCGGGGTCTTTGTCGACGGTCTCGTCCATCTCCTCCATCACCAGCGTCATCGGATTCCCGTCGAAGGCGCCCACCTCCGTCATGTACCCGTAAAACCGGTGTAGGTACGCCGCGTACGTGGCGACGGTGCTGTCGGCGACGTCGCCCCGCAGCGAGTGGACGAACGACATACAGTCGCGGTGGGTCGCAGAACCCGGGTTCGCGTCGTCGAGGAACGACTCGAATCGCCGGAGGACACGCTCGTACGCCGCTCTGGTCCGATCCGTCTTCCCGTGGTACGTGAGGTCTTCGAGGAAGTAGCCGATTGGGTCGTCGGGGTCGGGGGTCGTGCGCGTGCTACTCATCGGTCAACACGTACCCTCCGTCCCGGCCGCTGTACCGGACGCGGTTGCGATCCTGTAGGTCGTCGAGCGTCGCCTCCAACTCGTCTTCCACGTCGCCGACGACCGCCTGAACGAGATCGTCCCACGAACAGGGGCCCGATTCGAGAACCGTGTGGACGCGCTTTTCGAGGTCGTGACCCCCAGGGTCAGACCCCTCGGAAGCGGGTTCCTCGCGACCCGCCGCGTCAGTCGGCGCGAACCCCTTTCGTCCGGCCTGAACCATCGTCCTGACGAACTCGCTCAACGACATGTCGAGTTCGTCGGCGTGGTCGCGCCACGCGTCTTTCTGCTTCGCCGGCACGTACGTCTTCACCGACTGTCGATCCCCTGCCATCGTTCTCGGACGACGATACTCGATGGCGTAACTTCAATCTATCCCAGATTTCCGGATAAGGTCACTTATCTTCGTACGTAGAACCCTAATTCGACCGCAATGTTTGGTATATCCCGATACCCAGTACCCTACTCTCGGAAGTCTCGAACCAGATTTTAGGATATACAATTAGTGTGAGTGAGATGGTGGAATCGGAGCGATCCGGGTTGAGTCGGTTCACGGGTTCGGAACGACTCGCCCCGTCGTGCCCGCCGAGGTCCTCGGACGAGTACGACTCTGTTCGGCGTCACGCTTGGGGTTCGAAGCTCGGAGGGATCGAAACTACACCGTCTCCGGATCCGGACATACGGACTCGGCGAGCGTATCGAGACCCGACCCCATCTCAGCGCGAACGCGTATATCCCATACTGCTATATCGTCTGCGAGGTCAGACGCGAATCTCCGAGTCGGCGACCTCGCGTTCGAGCGCTCGGAGAACGCGGGACACCGATTCGTCCGTCTCGGCCGCGTTACGCATGAGGACCGTCTCGCTGGGGAAGAGGTGTTCACCGACGGAAAGCCCGTGTTCGCGCGCGGTAGAGCCGGTGACGGTGAGGTACACGCCGAGACCGACCCGGGCGATGGCGGCCTCCTCCTCCTCGTCCGCGTCGGGATACACGAACTCGACGCCGTCGAGCGCGTCGGTTCCCAACACCGCGGTGACGAGTCGTTCGTACCGCGGCGAGATACACAGCGGTCCCTCGTACTCGGCGAGATACGCGCGGTCGAACGTTGCGCCCGGCGATCTCCCCTCTTTGCGCCCCATAAGGGTGTGATACACCGTGTCGCCGAGTCCGGTCACGACTCGAACGTCGGTGTCGACCGGGTCGATGCGGTCGTTGATGTCGGAGATATTTCCGAGACCCGTCCCCCTAATCCCGACCACTTCCTCCAAGACGAGGTCCGCGGAGTCGAACCCGAGCGCGAACTCGTGGGTTCGCAGCGCCCGGAACGGCTCCTCGCGACCGACGAGTTTGACCGTCACGTCGCCCAGATCGACCGTGGCGGCGTCGAACACGATTCGGCGCGGCTTCCCGTTCCGGTCGTCTCGCAGCAGCGTGAACTCCGGCTCCGCCGGCGTCGCGGGGTCGGAGTACTCGGCCAGCCGTTCGTACGGTCCCCCGTCGGCGTCGACCGAGCCCTTGGTGACGGCCTTCTCGTACCGGAGCGTGTTACTGACGCTGTCCGCGAGCCGGTCGAGGCGGTCGTCGTCCGAAACGGCCGCAATCCGCTCTAAGACCGCTTCGAGCGGGCGTCCCTTGCGGGGGACGGCGACCGGAACCGGATCTGTCATTGACGTATCTGCGGCCGCTCGCGTAAAACGGGTTGCGTTTTTCGACTGGTCGAACGGGAGCGGCGGACGAAAATTTTGATCTGTCGATTATCGTCGTTAACGCCGCTTTACGGACCAAACGCCTCGTTGAGGCGACTACGGAACTCGTCGAGTTCGTCGAGGTGGTCGTTGATGTCGTCCAGCTCGGCGGCCACGTCGTCGAGGTCCTCGCCGAGGCGGTCCTCGATGTCGGTGAGCCGCGTGTCGACCTCCGCGAGGTCGTCCCACAGGTCGTCGAACTCCTCGTCGAAGCGGTCGAGATCGGACTCGACATCGTCTACACGCTCCGCCGCGTCGTCGGCACGTCCCTCGGCATCGTCGGCGCGCTCCTCGGCGTTCTCGGCGCGCTCTGCCGCTCTGTCGACCTCCTCGTACAGCGTCTCGACATCGTCGCCCAGGTCGTCGACCGTCTCCGCAACCGACTCGGTCTCGCCTTCGACCCGGTCTACATCTGCGCTGAGGTCGTCGACGTCGGTCTCGACGGTCGAGACGGCGTCTCGGACCGATTCGACCGTTTCGTCGACGGACGCGACCTCGTCTTCGACCGCGCGCACGTCACCTTCCACGTCCCGAACGTCCTCCTCGACGCTGTGAACGTCGCTTTCGACTGCCTCGACGCCCTCCTCGACGTCGTCGACTCGCTCCTCGACCGCGCCGACCGCGTCCGAGGCGGAGGCGACCGCGGAGTCGACGCGGGCGACGTCCGACTCGATCGCCTCGCGCTCGTCGGCAGCGTCGTCGAAGCGGTCGTCGAGCGCGGAGACATCGGACTCGACGGCGTCGACCCGGTCGTCGATCCCGTCGAGGATCTCCCGGGCGGTCCCCTCGCCGTCGATGAACTCCGCGAGCGCGTCGGCGTACGCCTCGATGTCGGCCACGCTCGACTGGAGGCGGGCGATCCGCACGTCGACGCTTCGCGGCACGCTCGCGTCGAACGCCTCCTCGATGGTCGCGATGTCCTCCTCGTCGGCCGCGCCCGTACGGATCTCGGCCGCCAGCGCGGCCGCGAGACCGCCTTCGCCGGGGAGACCCGCGCGCTCGTCGCTCTCCTCGTCGTCCGCTCCTTCGTCGGCGGTGCTCTCCGGGTCCGCTTCGACCGACACCTCCGCGTCTCCGTCGTCGATTTCGGGCGGCTCCCGGGACTCGTCGTCTGCCGGTTCGGATTCGGTCTCCGGTTCGGCCGCGGCACCGAGCGACGCTCCCTCGTGCGGGGTTACGGCGGCCGTGCCGTCGTCGGCGACCGCGCGAGGTTCCGGAGCGTCGACCTCCGGTTCTGCGTCGGCTTCCGGCTCCGCGTCGGCTTCGGATGTCTCGATGGATTCGACGTCCGTGTCCTCACCTCGAGACGCCTCTACTGGCTCTTCGGCCGGGTCTTCGGGCAGCAGCTCGTCGTCTTCCGCCATGCCGGGGAGCGTCGCGCGGTCGCCCGAGAGAACTTCCCTGACCGCGTCCGTGTCACCGGTGCCGAGGACGTCCTCGATCTCCTCGCCGACGGGCACGTGTTCGATCACCGGCGTGCCGAGGAACCCGTCGAGGTCGGGGTCGTCGTCGCGGATCCCGAACACCGTTTCGACGGTCTCGTCGGGGTCTATCACCCGTTCGAACTCTACGCGGTGGTCCTTGTACGCCGTCCAGTTCTCGCTTTCGTACTCCGGGTGGAAGCCCACTCGGTCCATCGGGAACGACTCCGGGATCCGGTCGACGATACGCACCCGTACGGGGTCCTCGCGGTGCGAGGAGAGAGTGTACATCACCGCGGGCACGGGGAACGCGTCGTCCGTGAAGGACTTCTCGACGCGGATGCCGTCCTCGTCGACGGTCGTGGCCGCCTCCGCCGTCCGTTCGCTCATACACTACGGTCCCGGAGCAGGGGCTTAAATTCCACGGGCCGGGTTTCGTGGTTGATAACCGAAACGCGGCGAAAACGGCCGCTCAGCTCCGGTCTACAGGTCTATCCGGTCGCCGATCTCGACTACCTCCAACCGATTCGGCGACTCGTAGCTCCGCACGTGGTCGTGGAGCGCGGTCGGGTCGGCGGTCAGCCCCTTCCACATGTCCCAGTGGGTCGGGACCAGCCGGTCGAGCCCGAGGTCGGCGGCGGCCGTCGCGATCTCGTTTTCGTCGCTGTACCACTTCGTCCGGACCGATTCGCCCGTCTCTTTGTCGGGAATCGTCCCCTCGGAGCCGAACGCGAGGATACCGAGGTCGATGTCGAACCGTTCTGCGAGGCCCGTGAACGACGGGGAGGGCTTGCTGTCGCCGGCGTGGAACACCGTGCCAGCCTCGTGTTCGATCACGAAGCCGACGGGGTGGGTGGCGTCCGCGTCGCGCGTCTCGACGACGTGGACGGTGAACTCGCCGATCCGCAGCTCGTCGCCCTCCCGCACCTCCGTGAACGCGGCCTCGCTCACCGCGTACTCGTCGGTCCACCGCTCCTCGTCGCGCGCGACCGCGAGCGAGTCGTCGGGCGCGACGAGGTCGGCGTCCGTGTTCTCGAGAATTGGCGCCTGCGAGGGACCGTGGACGTGGTCCGTGTGTTCGTGGGTGGCCAACACCGCGTCCGCGACGTCGACGTCCGCGGGATCGAACGGGATCGGGATCATCCGGATCGTCCGCGGCGGGTCGCCCGTGCCGACGTACGGGTCGATCCAGAGGACGGTCCCCTCGCTCCCCTTGACCGCGAAGCCGTTACAGCCCAGGTACCACAGCGCCACCGTGTCGGGGTCGGCGTCCGCGACCGCGCGCGGCAGCCAGTCGCCCCAGTCGGAGTCGACCATGGGCGTCGCTGCGGGAGCGGCCGGGGTAATTATTCCGGAGTTCGCCGGAACGCGACGAATTACGTCGGTCACTCACCGACGAATTTTTTCTGTCTCTACCGCCACAAATAAACTGTATTTCGCTATACTAAAATCCGTCCGCCGCGCTCGGTCCGAGCCGAACCCCGAACTCGCGAAAATCGAACCGAGACTGCGTCTACGGAAACGATGAGTCTGAGCGAAAACTCGGACCGCGCGGACCGCGACGCTACTCGGTCAAGAGCCGACCGGGCGTCCACTCGACGCCGTCGAGCTCGCGGTGGGTGAACGGGAGGGCGTCCTCGCCGCTGTAGCTCGCGACGAGGTGGCCGTCGCCTTCGAGGTAGTACTTGTACGTCGTCAGCCCCTCCAGCCCGACCGGGCCGCGGGCGTGGATCTTCCCGGTGGAGATGCCGACCTCCGCCCCCAGCCCGTAGCGGTAGCCGTCCGCGAACCGCGTCGAGGCGTTGTGGAAGACGCTCGCGGCGTCGACGCCGGTCATGAACGCCTCGGCCGTCTCGGGGTCCTCGGTGAGGATCGACTCGGTGTGTTTCGAGCCGTGTTCGTTGACGTGCTCGATCGCGTCGTACGCGTCGTCGACTACCCTGATCGACAGTTCGAGGTCGCCGTACTCGGTGTCCCAGTCGTCGTCGGTCGCGGGCGCGACGTCGACGACCTCGCGGGTCCGCTCGTCGCCGCGGAGTTCGACGCCGGCGTCCTCGTAGCGCGCGCCGAGGCCGGGAAGGAACGCGTCGGCGACGGACTCGTGGACGAGCAGCGTCTCGACGGCGTTGCACACCGCCGGGTACTGGACCTTCGCGTCGAAGGCCACGTCTTCCGCCATCGACAGGTCGGCGTCCGCGTCGACGTAGACGTGACAGATCCCCTCGGTGTGGCCCAACACCGGGATCTGCGTGTTCTCCTGGATGTAGGAGACGAACTCCGAGGAGCCGCGCGGCATCACGAGGTCCACGCTGTCGTCCAGTTCGAGCAGTCGGTCGACCGCCTCGTGCGCCTCGATGAGCGCGGCCCAGCCGTCGGGGAGGTCCGCGGTCGCGTCGATTATCGCCTCGTGGAGGATCCGGTTCGACTCGCTCGCCTCGCTGCCGCCCTTGAGGACGACGGCGTTGCCGGACTTCAGCGCGAGCGCCGCGATCTGGACGAGGGCGTCCGGCCGCGACTCGAACACGGTCGCGACGACGCCGATCGGCACCGCGACGCGGTACAGCTCTAAGTCCTCGTCGAGCTCGCGCGCCGCCAGCGTCTCGCCGAGCGGGTCGTCCTGTGCGGCGACCGACTCGACCATCGACGCGATATCCTCGACCTTCGTCGCGTCGAGCTTCAGCCGGTCGACCAGGGCCTGCGTGTACTCGCCGTCCGCGAGCATCGCCTCCGCCTCCTCGACGTCGGCCGCGTTCGCCTCGAGGATCTCCGACTCGCGCTCGCGGATCACGTCGGCGATAGACCGGAGCGCCTCGTCGCGGGTCGCTTCGTCGGCGTTCGCGAGCCGCAGGGCGGCGCGCTCCGCCCGGCGGGCCAGTTCGTCCGTGTCCGCTTCCAGGTCGGTGTCCGGTTCGGTGTGGCTCTCACTCATCGTCGTCACCCGTCTTGGGGACGAATAGCGTGCCCGTCGGCTTACCCGCTGCGATCCGCGCTAACACGTCGCGCTCGGCCGAGCCGGCGATGATCGCCGGGATCCCGTGGCGGCTCACGTCGTGGGCGCCCTCCACCTTCGTGCGGATCCCGCCGAAGTCGGTCTCTGTGCCGCCGCCGACGATCTCGCGGAGCCGCTCGTAGCCGTCGTCGACCGCCTCGATCAGCGCCGCGTCCGGGTCGCGCTTCGGGTTCCCGGTGTAGACGCCGTCGACGTCCGTGAGCGTCACGAGGAGGTCGGCGTCGAGTCCGAGCGCGACCGACGCCGACAGCATGTCGTTGTCGCCGATCCGCAGCTCGTCGGTCGCCACCGCGTCGTTCTCGTTGACGACCGGGACGACCCCCCACGACAGCAGCGTCTCGACGGTGTTGGTGAAGTTGTCGAACCGCTCGGGCGCGTCGAGGTCGGTCCCCGTCACGAGAATCTGCGCGACGTCCTGGTCGAACCGCTCGAAGCTCTGGGTGTAGTGGCGCATCAGCAGCCCCTGCCCCACCGTCGAGAGCGCCTGGCTCTCCGCGATGGAGTCGACGCCCTCGCGCGACTCCGGTCCCACGTCGAGCCGGCCCGTCCCGGCGCCGACCGCCCCCGACGAGACCAGCACGACCTCCGTGCCGCGCTCGCGGAGGTCCATCACGTCGGCGACGAGCTTGTCGAGCTTCACGCGGTCGAGCCGGGAGTCCTCGTCCGTCAACGAGTTCGTTCCGGCCTTGACGATCACGCGGTCGGCGGCGGCCGCCCGCTCGCGAGCGGCCGCGACGCGCTCGGCGTCGGCCGCGCCGACCCGCTCGACGCCCGCGTCCTCAGGCATCGTCGAACTCCGCGGCGAGCTCTCGGGACCGGCGCTCGGCCGCCGCGACGGCGTCCCCGACCGCCGCGTCCGCGTCGCTGTCCCACAGCACCTCCATCCCCTCGATGGTCGTTCCGTTCGGCGAACAGACCGCGTCGATCAGCTCGTCGACGCTGCGCTCGTCGCGCAGTACGGTCTCGGCAGCGCCCTTGAACGTCTGCGCGGCCAGCGTCTCCGCCTGCTCGGGGTCGAGTCCGCCCTCGACCCCGCCCTGTTTCATCGCGTCGATGAGGTAGAAGGCGAACGCGGGACCGCTGCCGTTGACGGCCGTCGAGACGTGCATCAGCGACTCGTCGACCTCGACGAACTCGCCGACCGCGTCGAGCATGGCCCGGACCTCGTCGGTGAGTCCCTCGTTGGTCGCGGCCGCGGCCATATCTCCGGTCTCCGCCGCGAGGTTTGGCATGATCCGGACGACCGGCGCGTCGGTGCGCTCGGCGACGAACTCGCGGGGCAGCCCCGCGGCCAGCGTCACGAGCTGCTGGTCCGCGCGGAGGTCGAGTTCGTCGAGCACCGCGGGCGCCACGTCCGGCTTCACCGCGAGGACGACGATGTCGGCGTCGCGCGCCGCCGCCACGTCGTCGGTCGTCTCGTCGACGGCGTCTTCGATCGCGGCGAGCGCCTCGGAGTCGAGGTCGATCGCCGTGAGGTGGTACCCCTCCGCGCGGGCGAGCCCCCTGAGCAGGGCGCCCCCCATGTTCCCGCAGCCGATAACGCTCACTCGAGTCATTTGGCTCTACGGAGTCGGTCGGCGGACATACCAACTGCGGTTTTCGCAAGTTTCCGCGAACCGGCGATACCCAGCGTCTCGGAGGGTGCTAAACCAGATCCGCGTACAGCGACCGGTACCGGTCGGCGATCGCGTCGAGCGAGAACGCCTCGCTGCGTTCGGCGGCGTTCGCGCCGAGTTCCGCCCGCCGGTCGGCGTCGCGAAGTTCGTCTATCGCGTCGACGAACCCCGTCACGTTGTCGCCGCGAGCGCGGTCGTCGTCGTCCCTCTCCGCGGCCTCTTCCCCGCTTCGCTCGTCACCCACCTTCAGGCAGTCCTCGCCGTCCGCCAGCCACGAGAACGTCTCGATGTCGCGGACGACGACCGGCTTTCCGGCCGCCATCGCCTCCAAGAGCGCGATCCCCTCGTTCTCCTCGTGGGTCGGGAAACAGAAGACGTCGCCCGCGGCGTACGCGCCGCGGATGTCGTCGACGAAGCCGGTGAACGTACAGTTCGCGGGCGCCTCGTCGATGAGTCTCGTCGTCTCGCGCCCCTTCAGCGACCGGTCGATCGGGCCGAACCAGACGAAGTCGACGTCGGGGGTCCGGTGGGCCGTCTCCACGAACGTCTCCAGCCCCTTCCGCTTGATCACGTGCCCGACGAGGAACACCGTCGGCGGGTCCAGGTCGTAGCGCTCGCGGTACTCGGTCTCCAGCGACTCGAACCCCGCCAGCTTCTCGCGGTCGACGCCGTTCGAGACGACGGTCGTGGGCACGTCCGCGTACCCTTCGATGAGGTCGCGGTTGTACTCGGAGGGGCAGATCAGGCGGTCGGCGAGCCCGTACGCGCGCCGGAGGTACGGCTTGAGCGGCCGCGCGAGCGCGTTGGTGAAGCGGAAGCTGTCGCCGAAGTCCTCGGCGGTGACGTGGGTGTGCGCGACGACCGGAACGCCCGCCTTCCGCGCGCGGCGCGCGTGCCAGACCGAGCGCGGTCCCATCACGTTGAGGTGGAGCACGTCGGCGTCGAGCGTCGGCTCCGTCGTGTACTCGATGCCGACCCGGTCGAACATCTTCCGCTGGTGGTCGACTGAGGCGGCGATGCCGCCGGTGACCTGGTCTTCGAACTCGAAGTAGTGGCTGACTTTCATCGGTGGGTACCGGGAGCCGGTCGCGCGGCGGTCGCGTCGGCCGGCGGGGTCGGGTCGGCTACTCGACTTCGAGCCACGGGACCTCCATCAGCGCGGGGATGTGCGTCTCGATGTGGTGTTCCCAGACGCCCTCCTCGCCGAACGCCTCGCCGTGGTCGGCGGTGACGACCACGTCGCCGTCGAGCTCCTCGACGAGTTCCGAGACGCTCTCTAAGGCGATCCGGAGGTTCTCCTCGTACATCGACAGCGCGGTCACGCGCGTGCCGTCCGTCACGAGGTCCTTCGGGTCGAGTTCGAGCCACAGGCCGGCCTTCTGGGCGAACTCGCTGTCGTCCAGTCGGCTCTCGATCTTCGGCCGGACCGAGTCGCTGAGCGAGGAGAGCAGCCCGCCGTCGTCGTCGCTGTCTCCCTCCGCCTCCTCTTCCTCCTGCCGTTTGATCCCCTTCTGGATCTGCTTGAGCTTCTGCCCCTTGCCCCGCGAGAGGTAGGGGGCGTGCGGTTGCATGTAGTGGAGGACGGTGCGGTCTGCGCGCTCGATCGCGTCGCGGTTGTTGCGGTACGCCGCCGCGATCCCCTCCGGCGGGACGGTGCCGAGGTCGTCGTCCCACTGGGTCTTCCAGACGTCGTGAATGTCGCTGATGTGGTCGGAGGCGGTCCACTCGTAGTCGCAGCTGGCGCCCCACTTCAGCTCGTTCAGCGGGATCCCCAGGTCGTTGATGAAGGGGTTTCCGGAGAAGTACGCGATGTCGTGGTCGCCGGTGAACGTGCGGTAGGCCCACTCCGGCGTCGACGAGCCGATACTCCGGCGCTTCTCGAGCGTCCCGTCGAGGTACTCGTCGTACACGTCCGCGAACACGTCGTACCGGCACGCGTCGAGCACCAGACAGTAGTCCCACTCCGACTCGAGGAACCGCTGATCTTCCATTGGGTGGTCCGTCGGCCCGCCGGTACGTATGTATTCTCATTCGCTCGCACCGAAACGGCGGCTCCCGCCGGGGTCAGGTCGCCGCTGAGGGACCGCCGCCCGGCGGACGCGAAGCAGACGTTTCAAGTTCGCTACGGCGTCACCTCGTCTATGGAAGGCCCACAACGACGCGCGCTGATCCTCGGGGCGGCCGGCGCGGTCGTCCTCCTCGCGCTGCTTTTCGTCGTCGTCGGGGTCGAGCGCGTCGTCGACGCGCTCGCGGCCGCGGACCCGGTCCTCGTCGCCGCGACCGCCGGACTCGGTCTCTGCTGGCTCGTCGCGTGGAGCCTCATGTTACGCGCCGTGCTGGGCGCGCTCGACGTCGAGCTGTCCGTCTGGACCGCGTTCCTCGTGTACAGCGGCGCCGCCTTCGCGAACAACGTCACGCCGTTCGGGCAGGCGGGCGGCGAGCCGGTCGCCGCGGCGCTCATCTCGAAGGTCGGCGAAGCCAGATACGAGACGGGACTCGTCGGTATCGCGAGCGTCGACGTGCTCAACGTCGTCCCCTCCGTGTCGCTCGTGTTCCTCGGCGTGGGTTCGTACGCGGCCACCACCGCGGTCGGCGACCGGGTCGGGTTCGCCGTCGCGAGCGCGGTCGCGCTGATCGCCGGGATCGTCACGGCGATCGCGTTCGTCTGGCGCTACCGCGTGGCGGTCGTCGACCGCGTCCCGGGGGCGATCGGCCCGTTCCTCGGGCGTCTCGACCGGTTCGACGCCGAGACGATCGAGGCCGGGCTCGCCGACCGGCTGGGGAACTTCTTCGCCGACATCGAGCGCGTCGGCACCGACCGGCCGCGACTCCTCGGGATCGTCGCGCTCTCGCTCGTCGGCTGGCTCTTTCAGGCGGCCGCGCTCACCGCCGCGTTCGCCGCGGTCGGTCACCCGATCTCCCCTTTGATCCCCGTCTTCGTCGTCCCGCTGTCGTACGTGGCGGGCGCGACGCCGCTCCCCGGCGGCCTCGGCGGTATCGAGGCCGCCCTCGTCGGCCTGCTCGTGCCCACGACCGGCGTCGCCGCGTCGGCGATCACCGCCGCGGTCCTCGTCTTCCGCGGCGCCGTCTACTGGCTCCCGATGGTGGTCGGCGGCGCGTCGGCCTCCGCGCTGGGCGTCAGGGCGTTCGAGTGAGTCGGGGGCTCCGCGACCCGTCGGGCTACCGCACCGAGCGCCGACGCAGCGCCACGCCGAGCGCGAACGCCGCGCTCCCGAGCGTGAGCGCGAGCACGAGCGCGACGACTGGGCCGATCCGCAGTCCGGTCAGGAGTTCTGCGCGCGGGTCGAGTCCGACGACGGACGGGCGCGGCACCGCGTAGCCGCCGGCACCGGTCGCGTCGCCGCGGACGAGCGCCGCGAGCGGCGGCACCACATAGATCCAGACCGCGGCGAGGAACACCGACACCCAGCCGACGAGGAGACCGCCCCGGTACCGGCCGACGTACCCCGCTGCGCCGAGCGCGACGGCGACGAGACCTGCCCAGAGCGCGTATCGTCCGGCGGTCCGCATCGGTTCCCACGGCAGGACGACGAGGAGCGATGCGGCGGCGAGGGCGACCGCGACCGCCCCGAGAGCGCGGGTAGCGGTCCGGCCCGTGCCGGGAAGGAGGGCGTTCGAGGACACGTCTCGCGATCACGGGGGGAGGACAAAAACGCTCGGGCGACTGCCGCCGGTCCGCGGTCGCGAGCGGCGGCCCCTCAGAAGAACAGCCACAACACGAGCAGCGCGTACAGCGTCACGAGCGAGATGATCGTCAGCCGGATGAGGATGTTGACACTGAACACGAGCCCGTTGTAGTCGTTCTTCAGGAGCTTCACCGGCTCCGTCCGGCGGCTGGCGAGTCCGACGGTCGCGGGCGAGAGGTCGTCGACGGCGCGGTCGACCGCGCGCTCGATGGCGTCGATGTCGGACTCGCGGGCGTTCGCCAGCTCGTGGATCGACGCGTGCGTGTCAGTCGAGAAGGGGATCACTTCGTCGAACTCCTCGCGGTACTCGTCGGCGGTCGTCCGCACGTCCGGGGTGAGTCCGTTCGTGTCGACGCCGATCCAGAGCACCTCCTCGCCGTCGACCGACTCGACCAGCGCCAGCGCGTTCTGCCCGGTCCGCGTCACCTCGAAGCCGGCGGCGTAGCCGGCGGCGAGTTCGGCCTCCGCGAGACGGTCGCGGAAGTCGTCGAACGCGCGCTTCAGTCGGTCGGCCGCGGCGGAGCCGTACTGGATCTCGGCGTCGGGACCATTCTGGATGTCGTGTCTGTGCTGGTCGATCAGCAGCACCTCGTCGTGGTCGACGTCGCGCATGAACACGCCGGTGTCGTAGTCGTCGATCCCCTCGCCGTGGAGGACTATCACCTCCTTGTCACCGATCCGGCGGCCGTGGAACCGCACGTCCGCGTACCCCTCACGGTCGCCGTACGACTCCGTGACGAGCCGCGAGGCGCGCTCGGTCAGGTCCGGCTCCGCGACCGCGTCGAGGATCCGCTCCGCGTCCTCGGGGTTCGAGAGGTCCTCCTTATGCGTACACGGGACGTGGAAGAAGAACCCGGCCGAGCCGTCGGCGGTGCCCTCGGAGCCGCCGTCGGCCGCGGCGCCCTCGCTCGCTTCGCCGTCGCCGTTGAGCGCGTCGATGAGGTTCCCGCTCAGCTGCCCGCCGCCGAACCCGCCGAGCGGACCGGGGTGGACCCACGGGGCCGCGACCGTGAGCCGGCTCCCGTTGTCGACCGCGAACGTCTCCACGGCGGGGCGGGCCTCGACGCCCAGGTCGAGCGACTCCCGATCGTTCCGGAGGAGGCCCGAGGTGAGCGCGAACGCGGAGACGTCGGTGTTGCTCTTGATCAGGTAGTCGACCACGAGGAGGATCAACACCAGGAAGCCGGCCGCGATGAGCAGCGAGGCGAACGCGAACACGTGTCGGTACGTCGAGAAGCCGAAGTCGCTGCCGCCAAGCGCGTAGAAGGCCGCGATGAGCAGTCCCGGTTCGGTCAGCGAGACGAGGAGGATCCGGTCGGAGCGGTCGATACCCGTCGAGACGACGAGCACCAAGATGTTGATCAGGTACAGCGTGATGAAGCTCAGCCAGATGATACTCCAGGCGTTCCCGACGTTGTCCGCGCCGGAGAGGACCAGCGCGTACACGAACAGGGCGAACTGCGAGGTGAGCGCGAGGAAGTAGCTCCACGACCGCGGGTAGCCGTCGAGGACGCGGGGGAACAGTTCGGCGGCGACGAGGAACGGGACGAGGAAGATGAGGGCCGCCACCGGAACGATCCGAGACGGGTCCGGATCGAACGGCGTGAAAAGCCAGATTCCCGAGAACGCGGCGATCCCGTAGACCGCGCTGAGGAGGACGAGCGCCGCCGCCTGAACCCGGAGCCGGGGCACGGAGAAGACGAGCCGCTGGAACGCGTCGACGTTGTCCGCGCCCATCTACGCGGGCACCCCGTAGATGGACTCGAGCTCGTCTATCGTCTCGGACACCGAGAACCGCTCGACCGCCCCGCGGGTGTCCCTGTCGCCCTCGAGGCAGTCGCGGACAGCCCACTCCATGTCGTCGAGGTCGCTCAGCGCGAACCGCGCGCCGTTCTCCGGACCGATCGTCTCGTCGAACGGCGCCACGTCCGCGGCGGCGACCGGGGTGCCGCAGGCGTTCGCCTCCAGCGTCGAGAGGCCCAGCGTGTCGCAGGTCGACGCGGTGACGAAGACGTCGATCGCCGCGTAGAAGTCGGGGAGGTCATCCCGCGGCAGGAAGTCGTGGAACCGGACGTTCGCTGGCGCGTCGGACTCCAGCTTCGCGCGGACCGGTCCCTCGCCGACCAGTTCGAACCGCACCTCCGGCAGCCGCTCCGCGAGCCGGAGGATCTCGTCGACGTTCTTCTTGTGGGTCATCCGCCCGCTGTACCCGACCACCGGGGCGTCGGCCGCGGTCGGGCCGCCGTCGGTGGCGAGCGCGGCCACCCGAGCGTTCTCCCGAGGCCGGAACCGGTCCATCTCGATCCCGACCGGCAGTCGATACGACTCAACGTCGCGCCGGATCCGCGAGGTCGAGGCCGTGACGCAGTCGAACGCGTTCAGGAAGCGGTTCTCGTAGGCGACGTACGCCTTCCCGACGAGACCGGCGAGGCGCTCGGATTTGAGCCCCTGAACGAAGTAGTCCTCGACCGGCGTGTGGTGGGTGTACACCGACCGCGCGCCGTACCGCTTCGCGTATCGGAGTCCCATCAGTCCGGTCGACGCGGGACCGTGACAGTGGACGACGTCGAGTTCGGGGAGCGTCGACAGGCGGCGGTAGGTCGGGAAGCGGTACTGCCGGTAGAACGGGTTCGGCAGCGACCGGACGGGGATCTCGTGGTCGTCGGGTTCGTGGCTGCTCGCGGGGTAGACGACGTACACGTCGTGGCCCCGCGCTTCGAGGCGGTCGCGCCACGCCTGAATGGTGTACGTGACGCCGTCGATGCCGGGAAAGTAGCTGTCGGTGAAAAATCCGATGTTCATGGTGGCGTCTGACGGTCGAGCGGTCGCGGTCGCCCGCGGTCGCCGCGGCGGACGCGGAGTGGAGGAGCCGAACCGGGTGCGTCGGGTGCCGAACCGGGTGCGTCGGCCGCGGGGGGCGTTACCGAGGCGGTCGCGCCGACGGGTAGTGCCGATACCACAGTTATTTGCGGAGTTCACCACCTGACCGCTTCAACATTTTCATTTCGCGAAGCGGTGCGGGCGTTGGGAGAGGCGCCGGGAGGCCGGGCGGATCCGGGCCTCGCCGGCGCAGTCCTCGGCAGTCGGACCCCGCCTGAGTCCTCGGCGATCGGACCCCGCCCGCTTAATCCCCGGGCGCCCGAACTGTCGGGCATGATCACGACCGACCGCATGGCGGCCGTCGACGCCAACGCGGCCGCGCTCGGCGTGCCCCGAAAGCAGCTGATGGAGTCGTCCGGTAACGCGGTCGCCCGCGAGGTGCGAGCCGTCGCGGACCCGGGCGCGACCGTCGCGCTCGTCTGCGGCCGCGGGAACAACGGCGGCGACGCCCTCGTCGCGGCGCGGTTCCTCGCCGAGTACGAGACACCGGTCAAGCTGCTCGGCCGCCCCGAGACGATCCGGACCGACATCGCCCGAGAGAACTGGGCGGCGCTCGGAAACGCCGCGATCCCGGCAGCCACCGTCACCGACTCGCGCGACTTCGATCTCACCGGTCCAGAGGGCGCCGCCGGCGACGACCCCGACGTGATCGTCGACGCGATGCTCGGCTCCGGTATTTCGGGCGACCTCCGCGAGCCGGAGCGGACTGCGGCCGCCGCGATCAACGCGAGCGACGCGACGGTGATCGCGGTCGACGTTCCGTCGGGAATCGACGCGGACACGGGGGAACCGACGGGAAACGGGGACGGCGACGCGGACACGGCGAGCGGCCCCGTCGCCGTCGACGCCGACCGCGTGGTGACGTTCCACGATGAGAAGCCCGGGCTGACCGCGCTGGACGCCGCGGTCACGGTCGCCGACATCGGGATCCCGGCCGCCGCGGAGCGGTTCACCGGTCCCGGCGACCTCCTCGGACTCGACCGCGACCCGGACTCCCACAAGGGGGAGAACGGCGAGGTCCTCGTGGTCGGCGGGGGACCGTACACGGGGGCGCCGACGCTGTCCGCGCTCGCCGCGCTCCGGGCGGGCGCCGACCTCGTCCGCGTGGCCTGTCCGGAGTCGGTCGCGAGCGAGGTCCAGGGGTTCTCTCCGAACCTCATCGTCCGCGCGCTCCCCGGCGACCGCGTCGGCCCGTCGCACGCGGAGCGGGTCGCGTCGCTCGCGGCCGGGACCGACACCGTGGTCCTCGGTCCGGGTCTCGGAGATGGCGACGGGACCCGGGAGTTCGTCCGCGAGTTCCTGACGACCTACGAGGGACGCGCCGTCGTCGACGCCGACGCGCTCCGGGTCGTCCCCGAGGTCGACACCGACGCCGACCTGATCTGTACGCCGCATCAGGGCGAGCTCGTCGGAATGGGCGGCGAGACGGCCGACGATCCCGACGAGCGCTCCGAATTGGTCCGTGAGTTCGCGGCCGACTTGGACCACACGCTGCTCGTGAAGGGCGCGGTCGACGTGATCGCCGACGGCGACGAGACCCGGCTGAACCGCACCGGCAACCCCGGGATGACCGTCGGCGGGACCGGGGACGTGTTGGCGGGAGCCGTCGGCGCGCTGGCGGCCGTGACCGATCCCTTCCGCGCGGCCGCGGTCGGCGCGTACGCCGTCGGGCGCGCGGGCGACGCCGCCGCGGACGCGAACGGCGCCGGACTGGTGGCGACGGACTTACCCGACCGGCTGCCGGAGGCGATGCGTAATGAGTGACGAGGGACGCGGGGGCGACGCCGGGGGGAGCGCCGAGTCCGACGGAGCGAGCGCGGCGTCCGCCGACGGGAGCGCGGACGCGCTGACCCACACCGACGACTCCGGCGACGTCCAGATGGTCGACGTCGGCGCGAAGCCCGACAGCAGCCGGCGCGCCGTCGCCCGCGGCGAGATCCGACTGACCCCCGAAACGATCGCCGCGGTCGAGACCGACGCGGTCGAGAAGGGCGACGTGCTCGCGACGGCCCGGATCGGCGCTGTTCAGGCCGTGAAACACACGTGGGAGACGATCCCGATGTGCCACCAGATCCCGATCACGAACGTCGACACCGAGTTCGCGGTCGGCGACGGCCGGATCGAGCTGACCGTCGCGGTCGAGACCACCGGGAAGACCGGCTGTGAGATGGAGGCGCTGGAGGGCGTGACGACCGGACTCAACACCGTCTGGGACATGGTGAAGGCGGCCGAGAAGGACGCCGACGGCGGGTACCCGGACACGCGGATTTCGGACGTCGAAGTGGTCGAAAAGCGGAAGGAGACGGTCGGGGAGTAGGTCCGGGGAATCGCGGAGCGAGTCGGGCCGGCGGTCGCCGGCGTCCGACTCGGCCCCTCGCCGGTCAATACACCCTGGTCAGAACACCCCGGTCGCGTCGCTCGCGGGATCGGTCGGCGCCATACCGGCGCTTCTCAGGCCGGTCCCATGAAGGGTATTCGGGACTTGGTGACGGATCTCACCGATCGAGGAACGGCGGGATGACGACCTCGGCGCGCTTCTCGTCGCCGCGCACGACCACGCTCACCTCGGTGCCGGCGTCGGCGTACGTCTCGTGGAGGTAGCCCAGTCCGATCGGCTCGTCGAGGGTCGGACTCATCGTCCCCGAGGTCAGCTTCCCGACGCGGGTGAGGTCGCCGTCGGTGACCGCGTAGCCGCCCCGGGGCACGCCGCGCTCCAAGAGGCGGACGCCGACGAACCTCTCGTCGACGCCCTGCTCCTTCTGGGCCTCTAAGGCGTCGTGACCGACGAACTCCGTGTCGAGCTTCACGACGAAGCCGATCCGCGCCTCGTAGGGGGTTCTGGGTTCGTCTTCCGGGTCGAAGTCCTGTCCGGACAGCAGGAACCCCATCTCGGTGCGGAGCGTGTCGCGCGCGCCGAGTCCGCACGGCTGCGCCTCGCGGGGCGCGTCGACGAACGCCTCCCAGACGGTCTCGGCCGCGGCGGCGGGACACATCACCTCGAAGCCGTCCTCGCCGGTGTAGCCGGTGCGCGCGACCCAGCTCTCGGTGTCCGCGACCGCGGCCGTCGTCGCCTCGAACTTCGAGAGGTCGACGACGCGGTCGCGGGGCGTAGACTCGTCGAGCGCGGCGGCGGCGTCGGGACCCTGGACCGCGAGCATCGCCCAGTCGTCGGTAGCGTTCGCGACGGTCGCGTCGAGGTCCCACTCGTCGCGGTGGACGGTCCAGCGGTCGTACATCTGCCCGTCGTGGCCCGCGTTCGGCACGAAGAGGTACGCTGGGTCGCCGCTCGGCGCGTCGAGGTCGCCGTCGTGAGTCGCTTCGAGGTCCGCGAGCGACGCGGCCGCCGCGCCCGCCGCGGTGCCGTCTGGGAGCCGGTAGACGACCGTGTCGTCGAGCATCACGCCCTCTTCGTTTGTGACCGCGGCGTACTGGGAGTCGCCGGGGTCGAGCGCGCGCACGTCGTTCGTCGTGAGCCGGTTCATCAGTTCGGTCGCGTCCGGGCCGGCCACCTCGATCTCGCCCATGTGCGACACGTCGAAGACGCCGACGGACTCGCGGACCGCGGCGTGTTCCGTCTGAATCGAGTCGAACTCGACGGGCATCTGCCAGCCGCCGAAGTCGGTGAACTTGGCGCCGCGCGCGTCGTGGGCGTCGTGGAGCGGAGGGAGGCGATCGGACATACTCGCACCTCATCGGGACGAGCCTAAGGTGTTGTGCCATCGGCGGTCCCCACGGCCGCGGCCCGATGCGGTCGAGGTCGGCTGCGACCGACGACCGACTCGGGCGACAGCCTCAAGCGGGCGCCGTCCCCTCCATCGGGCGTGAGCAGTCCCCGTCCCGATCGCACCGGCGCGGTCGCCCCCGCGGTCGCGGTCCTCCTGATCGCGGTCCTGCTCGGCGCGCTCGTCGGGACGTGGCCGCCGTTCGTCGCGGTCGAGAGCGGCAGCATGACCCCCGGCGTCGAGCGCGGCGACCTCGTCGTCGTCACCGCGACCGACCGGGCGCCGTGGGGCGACCTCTCGACCGCCGCGGACCCGGACGCGCCGACGCGGCTCGGCGGGACCGGCGACGTGGTCGTCTACACCGTTCCGGGCGCCGGGGGGAGACCGGTGTTCCACCGCTTGGCGTTCCCCGTCGACGCGGGCGAGGACTGGACGGAGCGCGCCGACCCGGACCTCCTCGCGGCCGACTGCGCGGAGCTTTCGACCTGTCCCGCGCCGTACGACGGGTACGTCACGCACGGCGACGCGAACGAGCTGTACGACCAGAGCGCGGGCATCGCGCCGGTGGTCCCCGAGGAGTGGATCGCCGGCAAGGCGCTGTTCGCGGTGCCGAACCTCGGCTGGATCCGGGTGGGGGTCGACGCGGCGGCCGCACGCTACGGCGGGATCGCGACCGGGGTCGTTCTCGTCGGCGTCGCGGGACTCGCGGGGGGAGTCGGTGCGCTGCTTGTAGGACGGATCCGGCGGGGCAAAGGGCGGTGAGTCTGCCTGTCGGCAGCGACTATTTAAACGGCTGATGGGGTCGGCGCGCGCCTCCGAGCGGTCGCCACTGGCGACCGCGAAGAGCGCGTGCGAGGGAGTCGCGAGCGAAGCGAGCGACGAGGCTGGGGAGGCGTGAGGTGCGGTTGCTGTGCGGGGCGGGACTCAAAGGGGCAGCCGCGGGGAGGCCGCAGGCGACGTAAGCACCGCAGGGAGCGAACGAAGTGAGCGACCGAGGAGCGCAGCGAGTGTGCGGCCTCCCCGCGGCTGGGGCTTTGGAGGTGTTCGACGCCGACTCGCCATTCACTTATAAAATACTACCGCGGACACCGTGTTCCGATCCTTATCGCGTCGAGGCCGATTCGGCACCCGCATCACCGTCATCGCTTTCGGCCGCCTCGTTCTCGTCGCCGTCGAGCGTCACGGAGCCGTTGGCGGCGTTGCGGAGCGCGTCCGAGCGCCCGAACTCGCCGGGCGCGATGGCGAGCGTCCGGATCCCGTAGCCGTTCGCGGTCTCGACGACCGGCTTGAAGTCCGTGTCGCGGGAGGCGATAGCGAGCGTGTCCATCCGGCCCTCGGCCGCGAACCGCGCGGCGTCGACCGCGAGCTTCACGTCCACGTCGCCGCTCGTGACCACGACCTCGAAGCCCCGGGCTTCGGCCGCCTGAATCAGCCCCGGCGTCGCGTGCTCGTCGAGGTAGAGCCGGGTCGTCACCAGCGGTCCCTCCGCCTCGGCGGCCCGGCGCACGTCGTCGAGGTCGACGTCGAACTCCTCGCGCAACACGTTCGGACCGTCGACGAACAGCGCCACGCCGCCGGCGTCCGCGTCCGTCTCGCCGTCCGCGTCTTCCGCGACGTTCACGTCCGTCTCGCCGTTCGCGTCCGTCACGCTGTCCGGCCCGATCTCGCCGTCAGCGATCGTCTCGCCGTCCAGCCCGTCGCCTCGGTCCATGGTCGGCCTTCGCCGCCGCCGGAAATAGGTATGGTGATTCTGCCGAACGACAGTCCCCGACTCCGCCCGATAGTTTCAGAACTTCAAGACCTTATATTCGTATTACGACTTCGATTACGTCCGTAGTGGATATACGGAGAATTGAAGTAGGGTGTCCAAGAATAACGAGATAAGATGTCACAATCGAACGCGTACACCGTCATTTCAGCACAGAACGATCATGATTGTACCACGGTACGTGCCCATCCGCGCAACGAGACGTACCACGTCGTCGAGTACGCCGACGAGGACGCACGCGAGCGCGTCGCGGACCTACCGGTCGGGTCGGTGGTCAAGATGGAACTGTCGCGTGCGGGTCGCCGGAGCAACGTCTGGTGCGCCGAGTCGGTCAAGACCGCACAGACCGACGGCGGGACGAACGAGGCGTAATCCGAGTGGCTCTCGGCGTAGAACCTCGGATTTATTGATATCCTCTTTGGTACGTGATCGACTGTACTACGGAGAACACCGCCAAATCTCTCGACTCTCATTTATAAGTGATTGACCGGCGATCGACGACAAACGCCTCCAAACCCCCAGTCGATCGCTTATAAACCTACACTGACGGATCGGCAGCAGACACCTCCAAAGCCCCAGTCGCGAGGACGGCGCACACTCGTTGCGCTCCTCGTCACTCGCTTCGCTCGTTCCTGCGGTGCTTACGTCGTCTGCGCCGTCCTCGCGACTGCCCCTTTGAGTCCCGCCCCGCACAGCAACCGCACCTCACACCTCCCCAACCTCGTCAGTCGCCTCCGCTTCGCTCCGCCGACTGACTCCAGCGAGAATCGAAGATTCTCTGGCAGCCGACGCGTAGCGCCGGCGACCTCGCGCGTGCTGCTCGGCCGCAAGGCGGCCTCGCAGGCACGCGCCACAGCATATTTTAAATTCGAAGCAAGACAGCTGCTCGTCTCCTTTATAAGTCGCGCGTGAGCCGCGGGTTCGTCACCGCGCCGTCGGCCGCGGAGGCGAAGTCGCGGCCGTACTTCGCGAGAATGCCGCCCTCGTAGGGCGGTTCGGGCGCCTCCCACGCCTCGCGGCGCTCGTCGAGTTCCTCGTCGGAGAGGTCCACCGACAGGTCGCGTTCGGGGATGTCGACGGTGACGTGGTCGCCGTCCTCGATGAGTCCGATCGGGCCGCCGACAGCGGCCTCGGGCGCGACGTGGCCGATCATCGGACCGCGGGTAGCGCCCGAGAAGCGGCCGTCGGTGAGCAGCGCCACGTCGTCCTCGTGGCCCGCGCCGACGACGGCGGCGGTGACGCCGAGCATCTCGCGCATCCCGGGACCGCCCCGGGGGCCCTCGTTCCGGATGACGATCACGTCACCGGACTCGATACCGCCCGACTGGACGTACTCCATCGCGTCCTCCTCGCTCTCGAACACGCGGGCGGGCCCCTCGTGGTAGAACTCGTCGTCGCCGGTCACCTTCAGCACCGAGCCGTCCGGCGCGAGGTTCCCGTCGAGGATCTTGATGGCGCCCTCCTCTTCCTTCGGGTCGTCGACGGTGTAGAGGAAGTCCGCCTCGATCTCGTCGTCGTCGGGCAGTTCGCCTCGTTCCTCCAACGCCGCGATCTCCTCGGCGAGGGTGCGGCCGGTGACGGTCATCGCGTCGCCGTGGAGCAGGTCGGCCTCCAGCAGGCGTCGGAGCACGACCGGCACGCCGCCGACCTCGTGGAGGTCGTTCATCACGCGGCTCCCGCCGGGCTGGAGGTTCGCGATCTTCGGCGTGCGCCGCGAGATCTCGTCGAAGTCCTCGATCGAGAGGTCGACGTCGGCCTCGCCCGCGAGCGCGAGCAGGTGGAGGACCGCGTTGGTCGACCCGCCCATCGCGGTCTGGACCGCGATCGCGTTCTCGAACGACTCCCGCGAGAGGATGTCCGAGGGGCGGCGGTCGTTCTCGATGCAGTCCATCGCGAGCTCGCCCGCGCGCTCGGCGACCGCGTAGCGCGCCTCGTCCTCGGCGGGCGGCGAGGCCGATCCGAGCGGCGCCATCCCGAGCGCCTCGGAGATAGAGGCCATCGTGTTGGCGGTGAACATCCCGCCGCAGGAGCCGGCGCCGGGACAGGCGTTGCGCTCTAAATCGTCGAGCTCGTCGGCGCCCATGTCCCCTTGCGCGTACGTGCCGACCCCCTCGAACACCTGCTCGATGGTCACGTCGCGGCCCTCGTGTTGGCCGGGCATGATCGAGCCGCCGTAGAGGAAGACGCTCGGGAGGTCCGTCCGAATCGCGGCCATCATCATCCCGGGGAGGTTCTTGTCGCAGCCCGCGACAGTCACGAGGGCGTCCATGCGCTCGCCGAAGGAGACGAGCTCGACGGAGTCGGCGATGACCTCCCGCGAGATGAGGCTCGCCTTCATCCCCTCGGTCCCCATCGAGATGGCGTCGCTAATGGTGATCGTCCCGAACTCGATGGGCATCCCGCCCGCGGCGTCGATGCCGTCGAGCGCGGCGTCCGCCACGTCGTCGAGGTGGACGTTACACGGCGTGATGTCGGCCGCGGGGTTCGGCACGCCGACGATGGGCGAGGAGAGGTCCTCGTCGTCGAACCCCATCGCGCGGAACATCGCGCGGTGCGGCGCCTTATCCGGTCCCTCGGTCACGTCGCGGCTCCGCAGGCTCTCGTCTTTTTCGCCGGCGAATCGGTCCGCGTCCTCCCGGCGGCGACGTCGATCGTCGTCGGATCTCGGCTGCTGTTCGCTCATATTCGACCCTGTCGCTCGGGGGTCTTAAACGGCCGCGTCGGGGCGAGGGTTGCTCGGCGAGGCGAACTGGTTCGGGGGAAGTCGGTCGGGAGCCGGCAGCACGTTTCCGCCCTCACACCCGCGCCTTCAGCTCCACACGGTAACCGAACGGATCGCGGACGTACACCGCGCCCGCCTCGCCGGTCGCGCCGAGCGGCGAGTCCAGCGTCTTTTCGATCTCGACGCCGGCGTCCGCCAGTTCGCTCTCGATTTCGTCGACCGACTCCTCGACGACGACCGCGACGTGGTCGTAGTTCGTCTTCGTCGGCCGCTCGAACTCGTCGGTCGGCCACAGGTGTATCACCGCGGTCGCCGAGAGCCGCACGTCGAAGAAGGGCTTCTCGCCGGCCGCGTACAGCGCGTCCTCGATCCCGAACCCGAGCTTCTCGCCGTAGAACTCGCGGGCCTCGTTGGCGCCGTCCTCGGGAATCCGGAGGTTGACGTGGTCGATGTGGCGTGCGTTCACTCCCGTCGATTCGGCGGCCGGGCGCAAAAATCGTTGGGGCGGAGCGGTTTCTCGGACGTGTTCGGGATGTCGATCCGAGACGGGACGCGGTCTCGCGACCCGCGAACGCCCGCGGAGTATTTATTCATAGACGTGTGACTATCGCACATGATCGTTCTCGAAACCGCAGCTGTGGCGCCGCTGATGGGCGGTATGGCCGGTTCGGGGATGGCGGGCGGGATGGGCGGTGCGATGGTCGTGTTCCCCCTCGTCGCGCTGCTCACCGTCGCGGCGCTGCTCGTCGTGGGCGTCGTCGGAATTCGGGCCCTCGAGGATGAGACCGGCGGCGGAGCGCGCCCGACCGAGACCGACGAGGATCCGGTCGAGCGCCTCCAGCGCCGGTACGCGGCGGGCGAACTCACCGAGGCGGAGTTCGAACGGGCGCTGGAACGCGAACTGGAGGGCGAGGGAGTCGACGAGACCGGCACGGGACCGATCGCCGGATCGGATCCGATCGGGGAGACGGAGCGAGCGCGGTAATCTCGGGGATCCGGTCAGGCGAACGCCGCCAGAATTCCCGCGCCGTCGGTGCTCCGGCCGAGGTCCGGGAGGGTGGCGCGCTCGGGATGCGGCATCAGCACGGCGACCGTCTCGCGCTCGCCGAGGACGCCGGCGACGTTGTCGGTCGAGCCGTTGGGGTTGGCCGCGTCGGTGACGTTGCCGTCGGCATCGCAGTAGCGGAAGAGGACGCGGTCGTCGTCGACGAGGTCGGCGTGGGCCTCGTCGCTTATCTCGAAGCGCCCCTCGCCGTGCGCGATGGGGACCTCGATCACGTCGCCCTCGCCGTAGGCGGCGGTCCACGGCGTGTCCGCGCGCTCGACGCGCAGGCGGACCGGCTCGCACTGGAAGCGCGCGGAGGCGTTCGTGGTGAACGCGCCGGGCGTCAGCCCCGACTCGGAGCCGATCTGCGCGCCGTTACAGATCCCGATCACGGGGACGCCCTCCTCGGCCGCGGCGCGGACCTCGTCCATGATCGGCGCGCGCGCGGCCATCGCACCGGCCCGGAGGTAGTCGCCGTAGGAGAACCCGCCGGGGAGGACGATCCCCTCGGCGTCGTCGGGGAGCCCGTCCTCGTGCCAGACGCGCTCTGCGTCGACGCCGAGGTGGTCCAGCGCGCGGACGGCGTCGCGGTCGCAGTTGGAGCCGCCGAACTGGACGACGGCGACCGTCACGCCGCCCACCTCGCGTGGACGGCCGCGGCGGTTCCGCCGGCACCGCTCGCGCCGGTGACGATCGGCGTCGTCTCGGCGACGGCGACCGTCATCGCTCCGCGACCGCCACGTCGTAGTCGTGGATCGTGGGGTTCGCGAGCAGCCGCTCGGCCATCTCGTCGGCGCGGTCGGCGGCCTCGCCTGCGTCGGCGGCGTCGAGGTCCACCTCGAAGCGGTCCGCCGAGCGGAGGTCGGACAGCTCGAACCCGAGCCGTTCGAGGGCCTGCTGGGTCGTCTCGGCCTCCGGATCGAGGACGCCCCGCTTCAGCCGGACCGTCACCGTCGCCGTGTACGCGGTCATACCTGTTGGTGCGGAGTCGTGTGTAAAAACCGTTTTGGAACGCCGCTTATACGCACATTCGTGGATAGGTATTGGTCGATCCTTCGGGAGGCAGGGACCGCACGGAACGAAAGGGGCAAACCCCTCCGACCGTTGGAGAGGGTGTATGCAGCCGCTCGAACCCGCGGAGGTGATCGTCGCATGACCCGCGAACTGACCGAGATCACGGTCGTCGGAGGAGACAAGACCGGACTCATCGCGCGGGTCACCTCGCTGCTGTTCGAGCGGGGAATCAACATCGAGGACCTCGATCAGGCCGTCCGCGAGGGCGTCTTCCGGATGACGACCCGCGTCGACACCGCGGAGATGGATACCTCCCGCGGCGAGCTCCGCCGCGCGCTCGCCGAGCTCGGCCGCGAGCTCGACGTGGACATCCAGGTCCGGTTCCCGAGCGACCGCGACGCCCGCCGGGTCGCGCTCTTGGTCACGAAGGAGACGCACGCGCCCGAGGCGCTGCTGGAGGCCGAGGCGCGGGGTGACCTCGCGGACGACGGCGAGGAGGCCGAGATCCCGGTCGTCATCGGCAACCGCGGCGACCTCCGGTCGCTCGCGGAGCGTTACGATAAGCCGTTCTACGACGTGGGCGACGGCAACGGAAACACGGACGAGGGACGCCTCCTCGACCTGCTGACCGAGTACGACGTGGACCTGATCGTCTTGGCCCGCTACATGCGGATCCTCTCGCCGGAGGTCGTCTTCCGGTACGAGGGCCGGATCGTCAACGTTCACCCCTCGCTGCTCCCGGCGTTCCCGGGCGCCGAGGCGTACCGGCAGGCGAAGGACGCGGGCGTCCGCGTCGCGGGCGTCACCGCCCACTACGTCACGACCGACCTCGATCAGGGACCGATCATCGCGCAGCGCGCCTTCGACGTGCCGCCGGGCGCCGACGTCGCCGAGATCAAGCGCCGCGGGCAACCCCTCGAAGCCGAGGTGTTACTCGACGCGGTGCGGCTCCACCTCGCGGACGCCATCGCGGTCCACCGGGGGACCGTCCACGTGCGCGAGGACGTCGACGTCGACGCGCGGCTCGGGCTGAGCGAGGCCGCCGTCGACGCGAATCCCGACGAACCGGTCGACGGCGAGCCGCTCAGGCGGTCTCAGGCGTCTCCATCGGACGACTGAGGAGTCGCAGCCGGAGAGATCGATCCGATCGAGTCGCCGACATCCGATCGAGTCGCCGACATCCGACCGATTCGCCGACCGACACCGCTCCACAGGCTATTTTTAACCGGGCGGACGCAACGACGGACCGATGACCGAACGTCGCCCGCGGACGGCGTTTCTCGCGGATACCGCCGCGGTCGTCCGCAGCGACGAGCGGCTGATCCTGCTGTTCCTGCTGTTGCTGTCGATCGCGGCGCTTGCGGTCTTCCTCCACTACACGACGCTGGTCTTGGAAGGGCTCCCCGATCCGCTCCCGACAGAGCCGATTCGGCCGTGATCGACCGTCTCAGTCCGGTCGGCGGTCCGCGGGCGGTCCGGCGTCGCGGCCGCCGGTCTCGCCGCTCTCGGCGGTCCGCGGTTCCTCGCCGATCTCCTCCATCACGCGGGCGTGGAACTCCCGGAGGACGGCGGACTCGTCGTCGGCGATGACGGTGTCGGAGTCGACGAGCGTCGCCAGCCCGAACGCGAGCGGGCTGGGCGAGTCGACGACGCGGTGTTCGACCGACAGGTCGCCCGTCGAGATCCGCCTGACGACATCGCGGATTCCCTCGACGTCGAGGCGGTCCTCCAACAGTTCGCGGTACGTCTCCTCTAACACGGCGAACCCTTCGAGGTCGGCCGCGAACGACAGCAGCATCTCGGCGGACACCTGCTGTTCGGCGGCCGACTTCTCGTACCCCTTGTACCGCTTTAAGATCATGAGCGAGCGCCCCGCGTCGATCCGGAAGTAGCGCTGGAGCAGGTCGGTCCCCCGAACGGCCTCGCGGAGGTCCTCGCGGACCGTCTCCGGGTCGAGGTCGGACAGAATCCCCGCCACGTCGACCTTGCGGTTCAGGGGGAGCGCGAGCGAGAACCCGCGGTCCGCGACCGCGACGGCGACGTTGGCGTCGGTCCGGTTCGCGACCGCGGCCGCGACGAGCCGCGAGAGGCCGTCGTTGAACCGCCGGCCGTAGACGGAGTGGACGTAGAACCGGCGCTTGTACTCGTCCCGGTCGAGCTCCTCCTCGACGACGAGGCGGTCGGGCGTCGAGACGCCGTCGAGGCCGGCGTACCGAACCTGCTCGTCGTACATGCGGGCGAGCGCGCGGACCGCGTTCTCGTCGAGGGGGAACTCGCGGAGCCACGCGCGGACCGCGGCCGGGCCGGCGTTCGGGCCGTCGCCGGCCAGCCGGTCGAGGAGTTCGGCCTGGAACGCCAGCACCTCGCGGGCGAGGTCCGCGGACAGCGGGAGGCGCTCCGCGAACCACGAGGGGACCGTCGGGCGCTCGCTCGTCCGGTCGACGTACACCTTCGAGCCGCGGCGGTAGCGGAACGCGAACCGCTCGCCGCCCAGCGCGAACACGTCGCCCGAGTCGAGCGTGTCGAGGTACGACTCGTCGAGGGTGCCGACCCACTGGTCGTCGCGCGTGAACACGTCGCAGGTGAACGAGTCGGGGATCGTCCCCACGTTCGTCATGTAGATGACCCGCGCGAGCCGCCCGCGCTTCCCGACGAGGGTCTCGCCGACCGGGTACTCCGGGTGGTGGTGGTCGCCCTCCGGCGGGTCGTTGGCGTCGCGCCACACCTTCGGGTAGACGTTCTTCGACTCCAGTCCGTCGTAGTCCGCGGTGAGATATCGGAACAGCCGCTCGTAGGCCGCGTCGTCGAAGTCGCGGTACGGGTGCGCCCGGCGTAGCACCTCCCGGACCTCGCGGTCGGGGCGGACCCGGTTTATCGCCATCCCGTAGACGTGCTGGGCGGCGACGTCGTAGGCGCCCTCGGGCGGGAACACGCGGTCGACGAAGCCGTCCTCGGCGCGCGCGAGCAGCGTCGCGCACTCGATCAGCTCGTCGCGGTCGAGCGCGAACACCCGGCCCTCGACTGTCTCCCCCGGGCTGTGACCCGCGCGGCCGACGCGCTGGAGCAGCGCGGCGACCGACTTCGGCGAGCCGACCTGGACCACCAGATCGAGGTGAGGCATGTCGATGCCGAGTTCGAGGCTCGTCGAGGTGGTGACCACGTCGAGGTCGCCCGCCTTCAGCCCCTCCTCGACGCGCGTGCGCTGCGCCTCGCCGAGGCTCCCGTGGTGACAGCCCGAGTTCGACTCGTCGTAGTCGAACCGCTGGCGGAGCTCCTGAAGGGTGCGTTCGGCGCCCGACCGCGAGTTCGTGAACACGAGCGTGTTCTCGTGGGACTCGATCAGGTCGCGGAGCGACTCGTAGAACCGGTCGGTCACCGCCGACCGCGGCGTGTGGATGAGGTCGGCCGCGGGCGTCCGGAGTTCGAGGTCGAACTCGCGAGCGAACCGCGCGTCGACCACCTCGCAGGGGCGCGTCTCGAACCCGTCGACGTCGCCGACCGCGCCGTCGACGCGGTCGCGCCCGACGAGGAACGAGGCGATCCCGTCGAGCGGTTCGACGGTGGCCGAGCAGCCGATCCGGGTGATTTCGTGGTCGGGTTCCGCTTCGACTTCCTCCTTCCCGCCGTTCCGCGCCAATTCGGTCAGCCGCTCCAGCGACACCGAGAGGTGCGTGCCGCGCTTGTTGGCGGCCAGCGAGTGGATCTCGTCGACGATCACGTACTCGACGGTCCGGAGCTTCTCCTTGAACTTCGGCGAGTTGAGCAGTATCGCGAGCGTCTCCGGCGTGGTGTTGAGGACGTGCGGCGTCTCCGAGAGCATCGCTTGCCGGTCCGCCTTCGAGGTGTCGCCGTGGCGGATCGCCTGCCTGACGCCGGGCTCGTAGTCGTCGTCCGCGACCTCCTCGGGAGTCGCGTCCGCGTCGCTATCGCGGGTCGCGGCCGCGTCACTCTCCTCGGCGTCGGCCGCGGCGATCGCCTCGCCGATCCCTTCGAGCGGGGTCGCGAGGTTGCGCTCGATGTCGTTCGCGAGCGACTTCAGCGGCGAGACGTACAGGCAGTAGACGGAGTTTTCCAACTCGCTGGCGCGGTCGCGCGCGAAGAGGTCGTCGAGGACCGCGAGGAAGGAGGCGAGCGTCTTCCCGCTGCCCGTCGGCGCGGCGACGAGGCAGTTCTCCCCGTCGTCGACGTGGGGGATCGCCTCCCGCTGCGGGGGCGTGAAGAAGCCGCCGTTCTCGGCGACGTACCCGCCGAACCGCTCGACCCACCAGCGACGGACCGGCGGCGAGAGCCGCGCGAGCACGTCGGCGTCGCCGAGCGGGACCGTCTCCGGGTCGAAGTCGGGGTCCGCGAACGCGCCGCGCTCGACCGCGTCCCGGAGGAGCGCCCGCGCGGCCGCCTCGTCGCCGCGGTCCGTGGACTCGCTCACGCCGATCACGAGGGTTCGGGAAGGGAAATCGGTTGCGTCGATTCTCCGCGGAAATTCGCGCAACCGACCCCAGTCCGTCGGCTCCGCGGAAATTCGCGCAACCGACCCGTTTATCCGCCGCGCTTCCGTGGCGCAACACGCATGAGCGGCACCTCGCCGGAGCCCGACAGACGGATCGATCGAAACCTGTTCATCACCGTCTCCGGCCCGCCGGGCTGCGGCGCCACGACGCTCGTCGAGGGGATCGCCGAGGCGCTCGACTGCGGCTACGTCTCCGGCGGCGAGCTGTTCCGCGAGATCGCGGCCGAGCGGGACATGAGCCTCTCGCAGCTCATCGCCGAGACCGGCGAGTCCGAGGAGATCGACCGCGCGCTCGATCAGCGCCTCCGCCGGATCGCCGAGAAGTGGGGGACCGCGAACAAGGCGTTCGTGCTGGAGTCGCGGCTCGCGGGCTGGATCGCGGGCAACCGCGCCGACCTCCGGATCTGGCTCGACGCGCCCGACGAGGTCCGCGCGGACCGAACCGCCGAGCGCGCGGAGATGACCTCCGAGATGCAGGTCCGCGAGGTCATCGAGGAGCAGCGCTACAAGTCCTACTACGGGATCGACCTGAGCGACCGCTCCATCTACGACCTGGTGATCAACACGGGGCGCTGGGACGCCGAGGCGACGCTCGCTCTGGCGCTCACCGGAATCGAGGGATACGACGTCGACGCCGACGAGGGCGCGTTCGACACGCCCGACTTCGATATCTGATCGGTCGATATCCGGGCCGGGCCGCCCGCTTATATTCCTTCGACGCGCCGGAGCGCGCTCCGCACATCGCCCGGGGTCGCGTACGGGCCGCCGCTCACCCGGTGGTCCGGGAGCAGGAGCGGGATCGGGTTGTCCGCGAGCGCGCCCGTCACGGTCTCCAGATCGTCTGCGTCGTCCGGGTCGAATCCGCCGAGCCGCGCGAGCCGGCTCACCGACACCTCCTCGCCGTACGGCACGCTCCGGAGCGACTCCAACACCTCTCGCTGGTCGGTCGGGACCGTCAGCCCGAGCGCGACCTCGGGGAACTCGTCGCGCTCGCCGTCGAGGTACGCGCCGATCCGGTCCAGCAGGTCGGTATCGTCCCCGGCGTCCGCCGGCGGCTCGGCGGGGAACGACACCGAGATGACGCGACCCCCGGCGAACCCCACCTGGACGGCGCGGCCGATCTCGTCGAACTCCCGGGCGAAAACGCCGGACGTACCCGATAGACTCATACCTTCATTCGAAGGGTCGATCACTTAAGATACCGGCCGCGAGACCGCTCCGCGCCGCGAGTGCGGGTTCCGGTCGAGCGGCGCGGTCCCCGCAAGCCTTATGAACAGATACGTACATTAGTGTATAGTAATGGACGATCCAGACGAGCTGGCGCCGGCGGTCAGGTCGATCCTGTCCGCCGCCCGAGAGCGCGCGAACGGGGGACCGGGAGCGGAGGTCGGCAGGACCGTCTCGGTCGCTCCCCGCGACCTCGCCGCCGCGTTCGAGCGGGCCGAGGCGGACGGGCGCGTCCCGGTGATCGCCGAGGTGAAGCCGACGAGCCCGACGACCGAGGGGACCCGCGAGGAGGACCCGGTCGCGCTCGCGCAGGGGATGGTCGCCGGCGGGGCCGCCGCCCTGAGCGTGCTCACCGAACCGGAGCACTTCGGGGGGAGCGTCGACACCCTCGACCGCGTGCGCGACGCCGTCGACGTGCCGGTCCTCCGGAAGGACTTCGTCGTCGACGAGGCGCAGCTGGACGCCGTCGAGAGCGACGTCGTCCTGCTCATCGCCCGCTTCGTCGGCGACGACCTCGGCGACCTGCTCGCGGCCGCCCGCGACCGCGGCTTTCAGGTGCTCGTCGAGGTCCACGACCGCGAGGAGCTGGAGCGCGCGCTCGACGCGGACGCGACGACGATCGGCATCAACAACCGCGACCTCGCGGAGCTGGCCGTCGACCTCGGAACCTTCGAGTCCGTGGCGCCCCACGTCCCGGACGAAGTCACGCTGATCGCGGAGAGCGGCATCGGTTCGCCCGCGGACGTCCGGCGGATGCGCGCGGCGGGCGCCGACGCCCTGCTCGTCGGGAGCGCCATCATGGACGGCGACGTCGAGGCGAACACGCGCGAACTGGTGCGGGCCGAGGCGGACGACGGCGGCGCGGTCGCGGACGACGGCGAGGGCGACGGTGAGGACGACGCGAACGGCGGGAGCGACACCCGAGACACCACGGAGACACCCACATGAGCGAGACCGACACGCGGACGACGGAGGAGACGGAGCGGGCGCGACGCCCCGGCCGCGAGCGCGGCCGCGACGACGGGAAGTTCGGCCGGTACGGCGGCCAGTACGTTCCCGAGGCGCTGATGCCCGCGATCGAGGAGCTGACCGACGCCTACGAGCGTTACGTCCTCGACAACGAGGACGGCTTCATGGACGAGTTCCGCGAGCGACTCGCGGAGTTCGGCGGCCGGCCGACGCCCCTCCAGCGCGCCGACCGGCTCTCGGAGCGCTACGACACGGAGGTGTTCCTCAAACGGGAGGACCTGCTCCACGGCGGCGCGCACAAGCTGAACAACGCGCTCGGGCAGGTCCTCCTGGCGAAGTACATGGGCAAAGAGCGGATCATCGCGGAGACGGGCGCCGGCCAGCACGGGACCGCGACCGCGATGGCGGCGGCGCACCTCGACATGCCCTGTACGATCTACATGGGCGAGCGCGATATCAACCGCCAGCGCCCCAACGTGTTCCGGATGAAGCTCAACGGCTCGGAGGTGAAGCCGGTGACGACGGGCCGCGGCACGCTGAAGGAGGCCATCTCCGAGACGATGCGCGACTGGGCGGCCACCGTTGAGGACACTCACTACGTGATCGGCTCTATCGTCGGGCCGCACCCGTTCCCGGTGATGGTCCGCGACTTCCAGGCCGTCATCTCCGAGGAGGCCCGCGGGCAGGTGGTCGAGAAGACGGGCGGACTCCCGACCGACGTGGTCGCCTGCGCGGGCGGCGGCTCGAACACGATGGGCGCGTTCGCCGACTTCGTCGACGACGAGTCGGTCGCGCTCCACGCGGTCGAGGCCGGCGGCTCGACGCTGGAGGTCGACGAGGAGGCGGGCGTCGCGCCCAACTCCGCGTCGCTGTACGCGGGCGAGGAGGGCGTCCTCCACGGCGCTCGCACGAAGCTCCTTCAGGACTCGGACGGGCAGATCATGGAGAGCCACTCGGTCTCCTCCGGACTCGACTACGCCGGGGTCGGTCCCGAGCTCGCGTACCTCGTCGACGAGGGGCGCGTGCGTCCGGTCGCGGTCGACGACGACGCCGCGCTGGAGGGGTTCCACCGTCTCTCCTCGACGGAGGGGATCATCCCCGCGCTGGAGACGGCGCACGCGTTCGGGTTCCTCGAAGACCACCACGAGGAGCTGGGCGAGCGCGTGGTCGTCAACGTCTCCGGGCGCGGCGACAAGGACCTCGACGCCGCCATCGAGGAGACCGACCAGCGCGACGTGGCGAACGCGCCGGACATGTCGATGTTTACGGGGGGGATCTGAATGGCGGACACCGGCAACTCCGCGGCCATCGCCGAGGCGTTCGCCGACGGTCCCGCCTACGTCCCGTACCTCGTCGTCGGCGACCCGGACTACGAGTCCTCGAAGGCGTACGTCGAGGCGCTCGACCGCGGCGGCGCCGACGTGATAGAGCTCGGACTCCCCTTCTCCGAGCCGATCGCGGAGGGGTCGACGATCCAGGAGGCGCTCGTCCGCTCGCTCGACGCGGGGATGACGCCCGACCGGTTCTTCGCGTTCGCGGCGGAGCTGGACGTCGAGGCGCCGCTGGTCTGTATGACGTATTATAACCTGATATACCAGTATGGGGATAGCGAGGCACGGAGCGCCTCGAACGCGAGCGGCGAAGCCGCGAGCACCGGTCCGCGTCCCTTCGTCGAGCGCGCCGCCGCGGCCGGCATCGAGGGACTCGTCGTCCCGGACCTCCCGGCCGAGGAGGCGGACCCGCTCCGCGAGGCGTGCGACGAGTTCGGACTGGACCTCGTCTTCATCGTCGCGCCGACCACGCGCGCGGACCGCCTCGACCGGCTGATGGACCGCGTGTCGGGGTACGTGTACGTCCAGGCGCGGCTCGGGACGACCGGCGCCCGCGACGACGTCTCCGACCAGACCACGGAGAGCCTCGACCGGCTCCGCGAGTACGACGTGCCGAAGGCGGTCGGGTTCGGCATCTCGACCGGCGACCACGCCGAGCGGATCGTCGCGGGCGGCGCCGACGGGATCATCGTCGGCTCGGCGCTCGTCGACACCGTCGCCGAGGGGGTCGCGGAGGACCTCTCGACGGACGAGGTGGCCGACCGCCTCGAGGCCCTGTCCCGCGAACTGAAGGACGGGGCCGTTCGTGGCCACCGCTCGCGGACCGACACCGTCGAGTCCGCCTGAGCCGAACCGAACCAATACGTCCCCGAACGAAACCGTCTTACCTCCGATTGACACACGCTCACACAACGACCGACCTCACCATGACAGCAGGACTCTCGGCACGACTCGACCGCATCTCCACGAACGACCAATTCCTCATCGTCCCGATGGACCACGGGATCACGATGGGCGCCGTCGAGGGGCTCGTCGACATCGAGTCGACGATAGACGGCGTCACCGGGGGCGGCGCGGACGCGGTGCTCACCCAGCGCGGCATCGCGGAGCGCGTCCACGAGAACAAGAACGGTGCGGGCTACATCGTCCACCTCAACGGGTCGACGACGATCGGTCCCGACGAGAGCGACAAGCGCGTCACCGGCACCGTCGAGGACGCGGTCCGCGCCGGCGCCGACGCGGTCTCCTTCCACATCAACGTCGGGTCGGAGTACGAGCCGAACCAGATCGAGGAACTGGCGGAGCTGACCGCCGACGCCGAGCGACTCGGCCTTCCGGTGCTCGCGATGGCGTACGCGCGCGGTCCGGGCGTCGACAGCACGGACCCCGAGTCGCTCGGCCACGCCGTCCGGCTCGCCGAGGAGCTCGGCGCCGACGTGGTGAAGACGGGCTACTCCGGCGACGGCGACTCCTTCGAGCGGGTGACGGAGTCGACCCGCCTCCCGGTGGTCATCGCCGGCGGATCGAAGGGGACCGACCGCGAGACGGTGGAGATGGTCCGTGGCGCGATGGACGGCGACGCGGCCGGCGTGTCGATGGGGCGGTCGATCTTCCAACACGACGACCCCGAGGGGATCGCCCGCGCGGTCTCCGCAGTCGTCCACGACGACGCCTCCGTCGAGGAGGCGCTGCGAGCGGGCGGGTTCGTTGAGGCGTGAGGTCGGGCCGTCGTCCGGTCCGGATCAGCAGGCGAGGCGTATCTTCTCGTGCGCCTCGGGTTCGCCGACCGGCCCGTCCGCGTCGACCGCCTGCTCGACGTGGAAGACGGTCACGGACGCCACGTCGCGGTCCGTTCGCTCACAGGCGTACGACGCGACCGGCCGATACCGGGACTCGCCGGCGTTTTTTATCCTGAATCCGAACTGATGCCAGAGGGTCGTCGGATACGTCTCCGCCGCGTCTGGCGGTCGGTCGTACGTGACCGCCCCGCCGTCGCGCAGGTCGATCGGGTCCCCGGACTCGGGCGTCCCGCGGACGACGTACCAGCTGGAGGCGTCCGGCGGGTCGGGCGCGAAGAACGACCAGCTCACCTCCGACAGCTCGCCGCTCGCCTCCGACGCCGGGAGGTCGACGAGACCGACCCCCGCCGCCTGCCACCAGACGAGCGCGAGGAAGAACCCCACGAGCAGCGCGGCGGCTCCCGCCCTGATCCCGCGGCGAGCCCGCGACGGATTCGGAGACGCGGCACGGCTCTCGGTTCCGCCGCCGCCCCGGTGCGTCCGGTCCGGCTCCCCGAGTCGCGTGGACTCGCGGAGTTTGGACGCGGCGGTCTCGACGAGGTCCCACGCGCCGGGCGGGAGAAACAGGAGGAGGATCGCGACCATGACGAACGGGAACACGGCGAGCCGCATCGTCGCGGCCATGCCGAGGTGCGCGGCGACGAACGCGAGGGCGACGCCGGTCCTGAGCCGCCCGGTCGCGACGATCAGCGCGGGAGACGCCGAGAGGAGCGCGATCCAAGACCAGTTTATCGCCGCGAGAACCGCGGCCTGGTCCGAGACGAGCGGCCCGAGCCACACGGTGAACTCTCCCAACTGAAAGATCCGCGGGACCGCGATTCCCGACATCCACGCGTCGCTCCGGTACTTCGAGACCGCGTTCGCCGCGTATATCGACACGAGCGTCATGAGCGTGACCGCCGTTCCGAGCGAACAGACCCGTGGATCGAGGGCATTCTCCGGGCTGTCATCGCCACCTCCGTCGGCGTCGCTCCGGTCGCTCCGGTCGCCCGGGCGGTCCGAACTGAGCGACCAGCGGGCGTCGAGCGGGAGGAAGAGGCTCAAGAACAGGAACACGACCAGGATCGTGTTCCCGCCGTTGATCACGTACGGGTTCCGAGCGTACAGCGACGCGAGCAGAACGAGGGAGAGACCCGTCGCCGCCCGCGTGCGATAGCCGACCAGCAGGCAGCCGGCGGCGAAACCCCCGCCCGCGAGCAGGCTCGCCTGTACCCACGCGGACCCGGAGATCGCGTGTAGCGAACCCCTCGCTAACAGCGGAAAGGTCTCGGCCAGCGTCGAACGCGGAAGGACGCCGCCGTCCGCGTAGAACGTGTCCACCGCCGGCAGCCGATAGACCACCAGGTCGGCGAGGACGAAGAGCGCCACCGCGATGCGGAACGCCCCGAGCGCTCGCGGATCGATCCCGAGGTGCGGCGCGACACGCTCGCGGACGGACTCGCGCGCGGCGGCGTATCGGGACCCCGCGTTCGGGGGGCGCTGGCTCGGTGGCGTCATTCGGTGTCGTGTATCGATCGAGGCGATCTCAGCGATAAGTGCTTTGTCGTCTTCTGGGTCGCGGTCCGCAACGCCCGAGCCTTTCGCAGTTTTCAAGCCGTCGCGCCGTGAGGATCCGTCAATGACACGCACGGTCTGGGTCAAAGCCGACGGCGACGTCGGCGACTGGGAGGCGCGCAAGCGACGGGTCACGGCCGCCATCGAGGCCGGCGCGGACTGGGTGCTCGTCGACGAGGGCGACGTGGGTCGCGTCCGCGACCTCGGTGACATAAACGTCGCGGCGTTCCGTTCTGACGCCGACGTGATCGACGACGCCGAGAGCGACGTCGAGGCCGACGCGTACTTCGTCGGGAAGGGCGGCGAGGGCGACGGGACGGTCTCGATGCCCGAGGACCTCTCCGGCTCGGCCGACCTGACGACGCTGCGCCGGCGCGACGACCGCGCGCAGGGCGCGTACGTCCGCGTCCTCGGCACCGAGTACGAGGAGTTCGCCCAGGAGGCCGCCGCCGACGCCGACTTCACCGTGATCGTCGGCGAGGACTGGTCGATCATCCCGCTGGAGAACCTCATCGCCCGCGTCGGCGAGGAGACCCACCTCGTCGCGGGCGCGACGACGGCCGCTGAGGCCCGGACCGCCTTCGAGACGCTGGAGATCGGCGCCGACGGGGTCCTCCTCGATTCCGACTCGCCGGACGAGATCCGCGGCGCGGTCGAGGCCCGCGACGCCGCCGACCGCGAGACGCTCGACCTCCGGTACGCCGAGGTGACCGAGGTCGAACAGACCGGGATGGCGGACCGCGTCTGTATCGACACGGGGTCGCTGATGGACGACAGCGAGGGGATGCTCGTCGGCTCGATGTCTCGGGGACTCTTCTTCGTCCACGCCGAGACCGCGGAGTCGCCGTACGTCGCCTCCCGCCCGTTCCGCGTGAACGCGGGCGCGGTCCACGCGTACGTCCGCAACGCCGAGGGCGGCACCAACTACCTCGCGGAGCTGTCGAGCGGCGACGAGGTCCAGCTCGTCGACACCGACGGCCACACCCGCGAGGCGGTGGTCGGCCGGGTGAAGATCGAGAAGCGTCCGATGTTCCGGATCCAGGCGGAGGTCGAGACGGAGGACGGCACCGACCGGATCGAGACGCTCATCCAGAACGCCGAGACCGTGAAAATCGCCACGAGCGAGGGGCGGAAGCCCGTCACCGAGGTCGAGCCGGGCGACGAGGCGCTCGTCTACTACGAGGACGTCGCGCGCCACTTCGGCGAGGCCGTCGAGGAGAGCATCATCGAGAAGTAGGTCGGCGGCGTCGCGCCCGCAGTGCGGTCGCCGCGACGCGTCGCGGTCGCGGAGAACCGGCCGCGATCGTGTCGACCAGAACGCATTTCACGGACACTCCGGATCCAGTGTTCATGGCAGTCGCTGACGAAGGCGGTCGTCGCGTCGCTGAGTTGGGATTCGTCGAACGGATTCGCCACCTGGCGGACGCCGCGAACCCGGCGTTCGCGGCCGGGAGCTTCCTCGTGCCGCTGGCGTTTCTCGCCGCGAGCCTCGCGCTCGCGAGCACCGAACTGCTCTTCTACACGCACGTCGCCGCCGGCGCGGTGTGGTTCGGGTTCGCGGTCATCTTCCCGGCGATCATCGGCCCGACGCTGGGCGGACTCGACGAGGAGGCGTCGGCCGCGGTGAACACCGCGCTCATTCCGAAGGCCGTCTTCTTCCTCGTCGGCTTCTCGCTGACGACGGTGCTGTCCGGAACGGTCCTGTTGACGCCCGACCCCGGACTCGGCTACGGGTTCGCCGGGTCGTGGTCCGGGCTCGCGCTCGCGCTCGGCTGGGGGCTGTTCGCGTTCGGGCTGGCGGTGCCACACCGCCTCCAACTCAGCGCGTACTACGAGACGCTGTCGCCGGATCCGGATTCCTCTCGGCTCGAATCGATCGAGAAGAAGAACCTCGTCGTCGGGCTGTTCGAGGGCGCCGTGATGCTCGCGCTCATCGTGTTGATGACCGGGTTCCGGCTGGCATGAGTTCGGAGTGAGTTCGGAGACGCTGGGAGACGCTGGGAGCGGACGCGGATCGGAACGACTGGGGCGTCTCGCGAGGAGCGGACGGTCGGGCACGCGACCCTTGAGGGACCGTCCCGCTCTCACCGGGATACCTGCTCGCGGCCCCTTCGGGGCTGGCCCGCCGACGGATCAGTACTTCTGAAGCAGGGGCGTCGCAGAAGTCGGACTCGCCTTGTCCCGTCCCGGACGCCGTCCGACGGCGTTTTACTCCGCTGGACGAGTCTGTACACGTGGAACCTCACTCCGTCCGAGACACGTGGACGAATCGGACGGGCGAATACTCGCCGGCGTACTACGCGCATTACGGTCCCGACGAGACGAGCGAGCTAATCTTCGAGACCCTCGACGAGCACCTCGGCCGCGACGCGGCGGTGCTCGAACTCGGGTGCGGCTCCGGTCGACACCTCGAACACCTCGCGAACAACGGCTTCGAGGACCTCTCGGGCGTCGACATCGACGCCGGGGCGTTCGACACGATGCGGGAGACCTACCCCGCGCTCGCCGCCGAGGGGACGTTTCACCGCGGCCCGATAGAGGACCTCGTCGGGGAGTTCGACGACGGGCAGTTCGACGCGGTCTACTCGGTCGAGACGCTCCAACACCTCCATCCCGACGTCGACTGGGTCTTCGAAGAGATCGTCCGGATCACCGGCGACGTCCTCGTCACGGCGGAGATCGAGGGACCGACGGGCGACGCGTCGGCCGACCCGGACGTGAACTACGTCGACGACGACACGCCCCTCTACTACCGGGACTGGAGCCGCGTCTTCACCTCGCTCGGCCTCGTCGAGGTCGACGTCGTCCGCGGCGACAGAGACACCACGCGGAGCTTTCGCACGCCCGGCTAATCGGCGGATCCAGCGTCGAAAAATCTTCTTTTGAAGGTCGGAAGCGGTATTCCTCGGCGACCCGAACCGACTCAGATCCCGTACAGCTCGCCGTACTTCTCGTCGACGTAGTCGAGGAAGGCGTCCGCCGAGAAGTCCTCGCCGGTCGCGCGCACCACCAGCTCGTTCGTCTCGTAGCGGGAGCCGTGCCGGTGGACGTTCTCCCCGAGCCAGTCGTGGAGGTCGTCGAACTCGCCGTCGGCGATCTTCCCGTTGAGGTCGTCGATGTCGTCCTCGGCGGCCTCGAACAGCTGCGCGGCCATCACGGAGCCGAGCGAGTAGGTGGGGAAGTAGCCGAAGTTGCCGTGGCTCCAGTGGATGTCCTGAAGGCAGCCCTCGGCGTCGTTCTCGGGCCGAATGCCGAGGTACTCCTCGTACTTGTCGTTCCACACTTCGGGCACGTCCTCGACGTCGAGGTCGCCGCGGATCAGGTCGCGCTCGATCTCGAAGCGGATCACGATATGGAGGTGGTAGGTGAGCTCGTCGGCCTCGACGCGGATGAAGTTGTCCTCGTACACCTGGTTGAACGCCTCGTAGGCGTCTTGAACCGTCGCGTCCTCCGTCTGCGGGAAGTGCTCCTGGAAGACGGGGAGGAACTCCTGCCAGAACGCCTCGCTGCGCCCGACGTGGTTCTCCCAGAGCCGCGACTGCGACTCGTGGACCGAGAGGTCGCGGGACTCGCCGAGCGGCGTGCCGAAGTGTTCCTGGGGAAGCCCGAGGTTGTACTGCGCGTGGCCGAACTCGTGGATCGTCGAGCCGACGGCGCCGAGCGGATCGTTCTCGTCGAACCGGGTGGTGACGCGGCAGTCGAACTGGTTGCCCGAGGTGAACGGGTGCGAGGAGACGTCGAGGCGGCCGCGGTCGAAGTCGTAGCCGACGAGTTCGAGCGCCTCCCGGGAGAGGGCCTCCTGCTCCTCCTCGGGGAAGGTCCCCTCGAAGGTGTCGACGGCGAGTTCGACGTCCGACTCGCGGATCTCCTCGATCATCGGGACGAGCGCCTCGCGCAGCTCCGTGAGGATGGACTCGGCGCGCTCCATCGAGAGGCACGGCTCGAACTCCTCGAAGAGGACCTCGTAGGGGTCGCGGTCGGGATCGATGTGCTCGGCGTACTCGCGTTTCAGCTCGACGTGTTTCTCGAGGTAGGGCGCGAACGTTTCGAAGTCGTCCTCGGCCTTCGCCTCCTCCCACGCCTGGAGCGCCTCGGAGCCGGTCTCGGAGATTTCCTCGACCAGCTCGACCGGGACGGCGTCGGCGCGCTCGTACTCGCGGCGGACCTCGCGGACGACCGCGGCCTGCTCGTCCGTGAGGTCGGCGTCGTCGAGCTCGTCGAGCAGCTCGCCCGTCTCGTCGGCGGTGACCATGTCGTGCTGGACCGAGGAGAGCGCCGAGAGCTGCTTCGACCGGGCGGGGGTGCCGCCCTCGGGCATCATCACCTGCTGGTCCCAGCCGAGGACGCCGGCGGCGCTGCCGACCGCGTTCCACCGCTGGACGCGGTCGAGGAGGGCGTCGTAGGCGTCCGGTGCGTCGGCTGCGTCGTCTGGAGCGGCTTCCGTTGCCATACGCCACGGATCGATCCCGGTCGTTAAGAAGGGACCGAACCCGGAACCGCTCGTTCCGCGCGCCGAACGGCCGGGGCCGCCGCGGAACCGCCGGGATCCGCTCGTCGCCCCCGTCTCCGAGATCCGCTCGTCGGCCTGCCCTTCGCCGAGCGCGGGATATATGCCCGCCGCCGCGGAACGACCCGTAACGGATGTCCGACGACGACTTCATCGACCTGCGGTCCGACACCGTCACGACGCCCTCCGCGGAGATGCGCGAGGCGGCCGCGACCGCCGAGGTCGGCGACGACGTGTACCGCGACGACCCGACCGTCAACGAACTGGAGCGCCGGGCGGCCGAGGCGGTCGGCACCGAGGCCGCGCTGTACGTCCCCTCGGGGACGATGGCGAATCAGATCGCGGTCCACGCCCACACGGAGCCGGGCCAGGAGCTGCTCTTGGAGCGCGAGTCGCACATCTACCGCTGGGAGCTGGCGGGCGCGGCCAAGCTCTCCGGCGTCCAGACCCGGACGAGAGACGCCGGCGAGCGTTGCGTCCCGACGCCCGACGCGGTTCGCGAGGGGCTCGTCGACGAGGACCTCCACCGGCCGGGAACCGGCCTGCTCTCCCTGGAGAACACGCACAACTACCGCGGCGGGACGGCGATCCCGGTCGACCGGATCGCGGCCGCGGCCGAGGCCGCCCGCGACGCCGGCGTGCCGGTCCACCTCGACGGCGCGCGCGTGTTCAACGCCGCGGTCGCGCTCGGGGTCGACGCGAGCGATATCGTCGCCCCCGTCGACAGCGTCACCTTCTGTCTCTCGAAGGGGCTGGGTGCCCCCGTCGGCTCGATCCTCGCCGGCGACGAGGCGTTCGTCGAGGACGCGCGCCGCGTCCGCAAGCTGTTCGGCGGCGGGATGCGCCAGGCCGGCATCATCGCCGCGCCCGGTCTCCGCGCGCTGGAGAACGTCGACCGACTCGCCGAGGACCACGCCAACGCGGACCGACTCGCGGCCGGGCTGGACGCCCTCGCCGGCGTCGACGCGCCCGCGCCCGACACCAACATCGTCGTGGCGTATACCGAGGACGCCGGCATCCCGGCCGAGTCGCTCTACGCGGCCTGTAAGGACGCCGGCGTCGGCTGCGTCGAGTTCGACGACTACGCGACCCGGTTCACCACGCACCTCGACGTCGACGAGGCCGACGTCGACGAGGCGGTCGACCGGATCGCGGCCGTCGTCGACGATCTGCGGGACTGACCGGCGGCTTCCCCTCCCTCCGCCGAACGAGTTAACTCCTCATCGTGACAACGGAGGGGTATGTCCGGACTCGACGGATCGACGACCGCGGCGATCGGCGGCGGGATCGGGGGTGCGACCGGGGGCGCGCTCGCGTCGGTGACGGGATTCTCCGTCGCGGCCGTCGGACTCGCCGCGGCGGCCGGCGCGGCGCTCGGGGGCGCGGGCTACTACGTCGCTCGGGCGCTCGCGTGAGGAGCGTTCGGCGCGCTCGCGCTCGACACGGAAACGTTGAATTCGAAGGGCGACCAACGCTCCCGCATGGACGCACAGGTGGTCGACGCGGACGCGCTGACCGACGGAACCGAGGTGACGGACGCCCGTCCCTGAGGTCGTCGGCGTGGACATCAGCGGTCGCCACGAGGAGGACGGCGAGTACCTGATGGTCGCGGCCGCGGTCCACGCGCGGGTGGACTCCTCGCGGATCCGGTCCGTGGAGGGGATGGGCTTCGCCGCCGCGCGCGAGGGACCGACGCTGGAGGCGACGGTCGCGCTCGCCGCCGAGGCGGTGGGGAACCTCCCGTCCCCGCCCGACGGACCGATCGTCGCGGAGAACGGCGAGTTCTACGAGGAGCCGGCGGCGCGCGTCGGACTCAGCTTCCAGCCCGAGTTTAAATACGTCGAGAGCATAGGCGAGCGCGAAACAGTGCAGGCAGCACACCACGCCGCGTACGCCGCCCGGAATCTCCTCCGATGAGCGGGGGTGCCGAGCAGGCGGACGCCGACGCCGAGCCGACCGCCGAGGGACGCCGAGCAGTCGTCGCCAAGCGCGTCGACTCCGGCGAAGCCGACCTCGCGGAGATCAGACAGCTCGCGGCCGCCGCGGGCTACGAGGTGATCGGCGAGCTCACCCAGACCCGCACCGAGGACGCCGCCTTCATGTTCGGGGAGGGGAAGGTCGCGGAGCTCCGCGACCTGGTCCGCCGCACCGACGCCGGATCGGTGATCATCGACAACGACGTGGGACCGTACCAGACGTTCAACATCGGCGGGAAGCTCCCCGAGGGCGTCGAGGTGGTCGACCGGTTCACGCTCATCCTCGAGATCTTCGGGCAGCGCGCCAACACGCGGAAGGCGCAGCTCCAGGTCGAGCTGGCGGAGCTGCGCTACGAGCTGCCGCGCGCCGAGGCGAAGGCGAGCCTCGCGAAGCGCGACGAGCGCCCCGGATTCATGGGACTCGGCGAGTACGACGAGAGCGTCGAGCGCGACATCAAACGCCAGATATCGGAGATCCGCGACGAGCTGGAGTCGATCGCGGCAAAGGAGGAGGCGCGCCGCGAGCAGCGCCGCGACTCCGGATTCGACCTCGTCGCGCTCGCGGGCTACACCAACGCCGGCAAGTCGACGCTGATGCGCCGGCTCGCCGACGAGTTGGCGGTCGACGAGAACGCCGAGCGCCACCGCGACCTCGACACCACCGCCGAGTCGCAGGACATGCTGTTCACGACGCTCGGCACCACGACGCGCCGGGCCGAGATGGAGAAGCGCGACGTGCTCTTGACCGACACGGTCGGCTTCATCGCGGACCTCCCGCACTGGCTCGTGGAGTCGTTCGAGTCGACGCTCGACTCCGTCTACCGCGCCGACCTCGTGCTGCTCGTCGTCGACGCCAGCGAGCCGGTCGCGGAGATGCGCGAGAAGCTCGTCACGAGCCACGACACCCTCTACGAGCGCAACGAGGCGCCCGTCGTCACCGTGTTCAACAAGATCGACCGGCTGGAGCCGGGCGAACTCGCGGACAAGCGCGCCGCGCTCTCGGGCGTGGCGCCCGACCCGATCGCCGTCTCGGCGAAGACGGGCGCCGGCGTGGCCGAGCTCCGCGACCGCGTCGAGGACGAGCTCCCCGACTGGGAGCGCGAGCGGCTCGTCCTCCCCGTCTCCGACGACGCGATGAGCCTCGTCTCGTGGGTTCACGACCACGGGCACGTCGCCGAGGAGACGTACGCGGGCGACCAGGTGACCGTCGACTTCGAGGCGAAGCCGTCCATCGTCGCCCGCGCTCGGGCGAAGGCGGCCGAGATCGCTGCGCCGCCGGCCGAGGAGTCGGCCTGACCGCCGGGGAGCCGTCTCAGTGGTCGAGCCGCCTTTCGAGCTCCGTCGAGGCCTCCGATGCCGGTCCCACCGGAGCGCTCTCGGCGGACGGGGACTCGGACAAAGTATACATTTCTCCGCGGGTCATAGCGTGTTATGGACGACTCCGGGGGCGACGGTCGGCTCGTCGACGGCGACGGAGACGTCGTCCCGCCGCCGGCAGAGTTTCGTCGGCGAGCGGTCGCGAGCGACCCCGCGGTGTACGAGCGGTTCGACCGAGAGGGACCGGACGCGTGGCGCGCGGCCGCCGACCTCCTGACGTGGGAGCGCGAGTACGAGACGGTCCTCGACGACTCCGAGCCGCCCTTCTACGAGTGGTTCCCGGACGGGCGGCTCAACGCCGCGGCGAACTGCGTCGACCGCCACCTCGACGAGCGGCGGAACCAGCTCGCGATCCGGTGGTTCGGGAAGCGCGGCGAGCGCCGGTCGTACACCTACCTCGACCTCCACCGCGAGGTGAACGCGCTCGCGGCCGGACTCCGCGACCTCGGCGTCGAGGAGGACGACGTGGTGACGCTGTACCTGCCGATGATCCCGGAGCTGCCGATCGCGATGCTGGCGTGCGCCCGGATCGGCGCGCCGCACAACGTCGTGTTCGCGGGGCTGTCCGCGGAGGCGCTCGCGACGCGGATCGACGCGGCCGACTCCGAGTTCCTGATCACCTGCGACGGCTACTACCGCCGGGAGGACGCGTTCAACCAGAAGTCGAAGGCGGACAACGCTCGGATCCGCGCCGAGGGGGAGCTGTCGGCCGCGGTCGTCGTCGACCGCCTCGGCGACGAGCTGTCGGTCTCGCTGGGCGACGACGAGCGGGAGTACGGCGCGCTCGTCGACGCGCACGACGGCGAGACGGTCGAGCCGGTCGCCCGCGACGCCACCGACCTCCTCTTCGTGATGTACACCTCGGGAACGACCGGGCGGCCGAAGGGGGTCGAACACGCGACGGGCGGCTACCTCGCGCACGTCGCGTGGACGACGCGGAACGTCCTCGACGTGCGGCCCGAGGACACCTACTGGTGCGCCGCCGACATCGGCTGGATCACCGGCCACTCCTACGGGGTGTACGGTCCCCTCTCCGTCGGAACCACGAGCGTGCTCTACGAGGGCTCGCCCGATTACCCCGACCGCGACCGCGTCTGGGACCTGATCGAGCGCAACGCGGTGAGCGTCTTCTACACCTCGCCGACCGCGATCCGGTCGTTCATGAAGTGGGGCGCGGAGTACCCCGACGCCCACGACCTCTCGTCGATCCGCCTGCTGGGGACGGTCGGCGAGTCGATCACGCCGAAGGCGTGGCGCTGGTACCGCGAGCACGTCGGCGGCGGCGACGCGCCCGTCGTCGACACGTGGTGGCAGACCGAGACCGGAGCCATCGCGCTCGCGACGCTGCCGGGCGTCACGCCGATGAAACCGGGGAAGGTCGGCCCGCCGCTCCCGGGTATCGACGCCCGCGTCGTCGACGAGGACGGCGAGGCGGTCGAACCCGGCGAGTCCGGCTACCTCACGCTCGCGTCGCCGTGGCCCGGGATGCTCCGCGGGCTCCGCGAGGGCGACGAGCGCTACCTGCGGGAGTACTGGCTGAAGGGGGAGGACGGCTGGCGCTACCGGACCGGCGACGGCGCGGCCGTCGACGAGGAGGGCTACGTCACGATCCTCGGGCGCGTCGACGACGTGATCAACGTCCGCGCCCAGCGGTTCAACACCGGCGAACTGGAGGCGGCCATCGTCGACGCCGCGGGCGTGACCGAGGCCGCGGTCGTCGGCGACGGTGACGGGCACATCGTCGCGTACGTGACGACCAAAAGCGGCGTCGAGCCGGACGGGACCCTCCGAAACGCCATCGCGGACCGGCTGGCGAGCGCCGTCGGCGACGTGGCCCGCCCGGACCGGGTCGTCTTCACCCCGGAACTCCCGAAGACCCGCTCGGGGAAGATCATGCGGCGGCTGCTGGAAGACATCGCCCGCGGCGAGGAGTTCGGCGACGTGAGCGCGCTCCGCAACCCGGAGGTCGTGGGCGAGATCGAGTCGACCGTTCGGAACGGGAGTAACTGATAGTAGTTTCTTTTCACTATTTGAGACACGTTTTGTAGTTACTTACCACCGGCGACCGAAAGCAGTGGTATGAACACCAGCGTCTTCTCGCGGGACGCGGTCCACGCCCGCCGCCGTGCGGTCGTCAAGACCCTCTGCTACCGGGCGTTGATGGTGACGATCACGGTCCTGGTCGCGTGGCTCGTCGTGGGCGACGCCGGTCAGGCGGCGAGCATCGGTGTCGTAACCAACGCCGTAAAGACGCTCACTTACTACGGCTACGAGCGTCTGTGGGACCACGTGGCTTGGGGCGTCGGCGCCTCCGGCTGACCGCGCCGATCGTTTCGGAAACTGATTTAGAGCCGAAACAGATCGATCGGAAACCGAGCTCGATCGGGAGACGGCTCGTGACATCGTGTCGAACTCTGCCGTAGACGGGTCATCTTCCGGAACAGTTTTGTTTCGGGTACTTGTTGAGTTCCGAAACGAATGGTCGACGGTCTCGACGCGGACGCCTACGACGCGCTCGTCACCGCCGCGGAGACGTATCGCGCGGCGCTCGTCGTCAGGCTGGCGGGCGAGGCCGGACTCCGAACCGAGGAGATCACCCGCGTCGCCCCGCGACACCTGCGCGAGGCGGAGTCGGTCGCGAGCGCTCGGATCCTCGCGGTGCCCGCGACCGACGGCGACGAAAGCGCGGGCGCGGAGTCGACCCTGTCCGGGGCGGAATCGATCGACAGAGAGACCGTCGTACCGGCCTCTCTGGCCGCCGGTCTCGACCGATACGCGACGAGCGAGGGTCTCGGCGACGACGACCCGTACGTCGACGTCTCTCCCCGCCGGGTCCAGATGATCGTGAGCGAGACGGCGGCGCGGGCGGCCGGTCTCACCGACGCCGCGCTCGACGAGCGGGTCACGCCCAGCGTCCTCCGGAAGACGTTCGCTCGCCGGATGCTCGTCGAGCGCGGCGTCGACCCGCGGGCGGTCCGCGACGCGGGCGGCTGGGAGTCGCTCGGCACGCTCGACGGCTACCTCGATCCGCTCGACGGGGAGGCGCTCGCGGCCGCGATAGCCGGTGAGGAAGACGCCGAGGGCGCGCCGGCGGAGCGGACCGGAACGACCGTCTTACCGGGGTTCGAGGCGCTCGCGGAACCCGGGTCGGCGGATCCCGTCACGGCGGTTCCCGCGGGCTTAATCGAGACCGACCGCTGGGCCGAGGCCTGGGTCGTCCGCCGGGCGGTCGGAGGCGAGCGGGCCGACGTGGCCGCGACCGCGGGCGTCGACCGAGAGACCCTCGCGGACCGGGGCGCGACCGCCGAGGGACCGTGGTCGGCCGCGATAGCGGACCGCACGCCGGCCGCGATCGACGGTAGCCAAGCGACGGGGGGGCGGCCGGCGGTCGCGGTGCCGGCGGTCTACGAGGGCGTCGTTCACGGGGCGCTCTGCGTCGTCGCGGCGGACGACGATCCGGCGGACGAGACCGAGCGGCGGGCGCTCGCCGCCCTCGGCCGGTGTCTCGGGCGGGCGATCACCGCGGACCGGTGGCGGGAGCTGCTCCACTCGGACGCGGTCACCGAAGTCGAGTTCCACACGACCGACGAGGGGGCGTTCCTCGCCCGCGCGAGCGAGCGACTTGGCTGCCGGATCGAGCTGGCGTCGACCGTCGACGTCGACGACGACGTCTCCCGCGCGTACCTCTCCGTGGAGGGCGCCCGCCCGCAGGACTTCGCGGCCGTCGTCGAGGCGTCGACTGGCGTCTCCGACTTCCGGGTGATCGAGACGCGGGAGGACGGCTGTTCGGCGTCGCTCCGCCTCGCGGGCGGGTCGCTGGTGCGGGCGCTCGTCGACCACGGGGCGACGGTCCGCGACGCGTCCGCCGCCGACGGCCGGGTCCGCGTCGTCGCCGACTTCCCCGAGGGAACGAACGTCAGGCCCGTCGCCGACGGCCTCCGTGACCGCTTCGCTGATGTCCGACTCGCCAGCAAGGAGTCCGTCGCGCGCTCGCCGCGCGCGGAGTCGTCGCTGCGGGACGGGATCGCCGACCGGTTCACGGATCGCCAGTGGGCCGCGCTGTCCGCGGCGTACCACGGCGGCTACTTCGACTGGCCGCGCGGGAGCACCGCCGAGGAGGTCGCCGACGCGATGGGCGTCTCGTCGCCGACGTTCCACAACCACCTCCGAAAGGCCCAGCGCGCCCTGCTCGACGGCGTCTTCGAAGACGGCGGGGAGCGGTCGGTCCGGGAGGGCGAGGAGCGCGCGGTCCGCACCGACGGGTGAACGCGGCGAGCCGGCCGGAGCGCCGACAGTCTATCACGATTTTTCGTATTTAGCGTGAGCGTTTATATGCCGATATCGGTTGGGTACGACCGTACCATGACAGAGGGAGACGGCCAACTGGAAGCGAGACTCGCGGAACAGGAGGTATTCGAGCCGTCGGAGTCGTTCGTCGAGCAGGCGAACGTCTCCGACCCGGAGATATACGAGGAGTTCGAGGAGAACTGGCCCGAGTGCTGGGAGGCGGCCGCCGACCTGCTGGAGTGGGAAACAGATTACGACCAGGTGCTCGACGACGGCAACCCGCCCTTCTACGAGTGGTTCACGGGCGGCGAGCTGAACGCGTCGGCGAACTGTCTCGACCGACACCTCGACGAGCGCGGCGACGAGGCCGCGATCGAGTGGGTCGGCGAGCCGGTCGACGAGGACGACCGCACGTACACGTACGAGGAGCTCCACCGCGAGGTGAACGAGTTCGCGGCCGCCCTTCGGGAGCGGGGCGTCGAGGAAGACGACGTCGTGACGATGTACATGCCGATGATCCCGGAGCTGCCGATCGCGATGCTGGCCTGCGCGCGCATCGGCGCGCCCCACAGCGTCGTGTTCGCCGGGTTCTCGGCCGACGCGCTCGCGACGCGGATGAACTCCGCGGACTCCGAGTACCTCGTCACCTGCGACGGCTACTACCGCCGCGGCGACCCGCTCGACCACCTCGACAAGGCGAACGAGGGGCTCGCGGGCGTCGAGCACGACACGACCACGGTCGTCGTCGACCGGCTCGGGCCGAACGGCGACGACTTCGGTCACGAACTCGGCGACGACCAGATCGACTACGGCGACCTCGTGGCCGAACACGAGGGCGCCGAGGTCGAGCCGGTCACGCGCGACGCCGAGGACATGCTGTTCCTGATGTACACCTCGGGGACGACCGGGAAGCCGAAGGGCGTGAAACACACGACCGGCGGCTACCTCTCGTGGGTGTCGTGGACCTCACAGTCGGTCCTCGACATCAAGCCGGATGACACGTACTTCTGTTCGGCCGACATCGGCTGGATCACGGGGCACTCCTACATCGTCTACGGCCCGCTCGCGCTCGGCACCACGACGATGATGTACGAGGGAACCCCGGATCACCCGGAGCGCGACCGCCTCTGGGAGATCGTCGAGGAGCACGAGGCGACCCAGCTGTACACGGCGCCGACCGCGATCCGGGCGTTCATGAAGTGGGGGTCGAAGTTCCCGGACCGCCACGACCTCTCCTCGCTGCGGCTGCTCGGCACGGTCGGCGAGCCGATCAACCCGCGCGCGTGGAAGTGGTACTACCAGCACATCGGCGACGAGGAGTGTCCCGTCGTCGACACGTGGTGGCAGACCGAGACCGGCGGGATGATGGTGACCACGCTGCCCGGGGTGAAGGACATGAAACCCGGAGCGGCCGGACCGCCGCTGCCGGGACTCGACGTCCAGATCCTCGACACGCTCGGCGACGAGGTGGAGCCGGGGAAGGCGGGCTACCTCACGGTACAGAAGCCGTGGCCCGGCATGCTCCGGACGCTGTACAACAACGACGAGCGCTACATCGAGGAGTACTGGGCGGAGTACTCCGACACCGACAGCGACGACCCCGACGACTGGGTGTACTTCCCGGAGGACGGGGCGAAGATCGACGAGGACGGCTACATCACCGTCCTCGGTCGCGTCGACGACGTGCTCAACGTCTCCGGCCACCGGCTGGGGACGATGGAGATCGAGTCGGCGATCGTCGGGGTCGAGGGCGTCGCCGAGGCCGCCGTGGTCGGCGGTGACCACGACATCAAGGGTGAGGCGGTCTACGCGTACGTGACCACCGAAGACGGCTACGAGGGCACCGACGAGCTCCGCGACGCGATCGTCGCGGGCGTCGAGGACGCCATCGGCCCGATCGCGCGGCCCGAGCAGGTCGTGTTCACCCCGGACCTGCCGAAGACTCGGTCCGGGAAGATCATGCGCCGCCTGCTCGAAAACATCGCCGACGGCGAGGAGCTCGGGAACACGAGCACGCTTCGGAACCCCGAGATCGTCGAGGAGATCCAACAGAAGGCCGACGCCGAGTAGCGCTCGGCGAACCGTTTTCGATCCGTTCCACTCACGACCACGACGGACGACACGACGACAAACATCACGAAAATACCACACAAACGAACCCGACACACACCAAAACATGACAGATAATACCTCACGCGAACGAGACGACGCGGCAACCGATGGTGGGCGCGCACCTAACGACGCGGCCACTGACGGTGGGCGCGCAACTGACGACGCGGCCACTGACGGCGGCGTCGCCTCCACGGGAGCCGCACAGGCGCACAACGACACCGACTACCTCGGAGCGGAGGTGAACATCCTGAATCCGAGCACGCCGTACATGCGCGACCACCTCCGTATCGTCTGGACGGGGTTCGCCATCTGGGTGCTCGCGGTGTGGGGACCGGTTACCCTGACACGACTGGCGACCGAGCCGATGACGCAGACGATGCCGGTCTTGGGCTTCCCGCTCCACTACTTCCTCGTCGCGTTCGGCGCGCCGACCAGCGCGCTGATCTTAGCGTTCTGGTACTCGCGAAAGCGGGACGCGCTCGACGACAAGTACGGCATCGAGCACACTGACGTCGCCGCAACCGACGGAGGGGTCGACGAATGACGGGCGCGTCGCTCCTCCTACAGAGCGACCTCCTTCCGGAGGCCCTCGACATCTCGTTCAAGCTCGGACCGTCGATCCTCGTGATCGGGATGCTGGGGCTGTTCCTCACGATCGGCTTCGTCTTCCGCGTGGCCGACACCGAGAACATGTGGGTCGCCGGCCGGTCCATCGGGAACGTCGAGAACGGAATGGCGATCGGGGCGAACTGGATGTCGGCCGCGTCGTACCTCGGCATGGCGGCGTCCATCGCGCTCGCGGGGTTCTACGGGCTGGTGTACGTCGTCGGCTGGACGACGGGGTACTTCATCCTGCTCATCTTCCTCGCCGCGCAGCTGCGCCGGTTCGGGAAGTACACGGCGCCGGACTTCGTCGGCGACCGATTCAACTCCGACACCGCGCGCGCCATCGCGGCGGTGACGACGTTCCTCATCGGCTTCGTCTACGCCATCGGGCAGGCGAAGGGGATGGCGCTCGTCGGCCTGTACATCTTCGGTAACTACGGGGGCCTCATCCCCGGTCTCGACGGGTATCAGGTGATGGTCGTCGCGATGATGGTCGTCACCGTCGCCTACCTGACGCTGTCCGGGATGCTGGGCGCCACGAAGAACCAGGCGGTCCAGTACGTCATCCTCATCTTAGCGTTCGTCGTCGGGCTGTTCGTCGTCGGCTACACCAACGGCTACTCGACGGTGCTGCCGCAGCTCGAGTACGGCGCGCTGATCAGTCAGCTCGGCAGCGAGTTCTCCGAGCCGTTCGCCTCGTCGAGCTACTACCTCTGGGTCGCGACGACGTTCTCGCTCATCGTCGGCACCTGCGGGCTCCCGCACGTGCTCGTCCGGTTCTACACGGTCGAGAGCGAGCGGACGGCCCGCTGGTCGACGGTCTGGGGGCTGTTCTTCATCTGTATCCTCTACTGGAGCGCCCCGGCGTTCGCGGCGTTCGGCACCGACCTCTACTCGCAGAACATCGGCGCGACGTACGGTGACCCCGGCATGACGAGCGCGGCGAGCGAGGTCATCGTCGTGCTGGCGACGCAGCTGTCCGGGCTTCCGGAGTGGTTCGTCGGTATCGTCGCGGCGGGCGGTATCGCCGCGGCCATCGCGACGGTCGCCGGGCTGTTCATCGCCGGGTCCTCGGCGATCAGCCACGACATCTACACGAACATCATCAACGAGGACGCGACGCAGCGACAGCAGATCCTTGTCGGCCGCCTCTCGATCGTCGCGCTGGGCGCGCTGACCACGCTGGCCGCGCTCAATCCCGCGTCCTCGATCGCGGCGCTCGTCGGCTACGCGTTCTCGCTCGCCGGCTCCGTCCTGTTCCCGATGTTCTTCCTCGGCATGTGGTGGGAGAACGCCAACCGACAGGGCGCGCTCGCCGGCATGACGACCGGGCTGACGCTCTGGTCGATCCCGATGATCAACCAGATCGTCCCGACGTACATCGGGTCGCTCGAGGCGCCGCTGTCGGCGGGGCTGGCGCAGTGGATGCCCGCCATCGGCTCGGCGCTCATCACGCTCCCGATCGTGTTCGTGGTCACCATCGTCGTCTCGATGGCGACCGACGAGCCGTCGCTGGAGACGAAGCGGATCGTCCGGCAGTGTCACAGCCCCGAGCCGATGGGGCAGCAGGAGACCGCCGAGGACGTCGTCGCCGCTGACGGCGGCGAAGACGTTGCGACCGATGGCGGCCGCGCAGTGGACGATGCGGGCGCCGACGGGAACCGCGCAGTGGACGACGCGGGCGCCGACGGGGACCGCGCAGCGGACGACGCGACCACGGAGGAGGAGCGATAATGTACGACCGAATCCTCGTACCCACGGACGGAAGCGACGTCGCGGAGGCCGCCGTCGACCACGCGCTCGACCTCGCGGCGAAGTACGGAGCCGAGGTCCACGCGCTGTACGTGGTCGACATCGACTCCGTGAACTTCAGTCTCGGGACCGAACAGGTCGACCGGCTCAAGCAGGGTCGGTTCGACGAGATGGACGAACTGAAAGATCAGGCGGACGAGGCGACCGGCGTGGTCGCCGAGCGCGGCGACGAACGCGGCGTCGACGTCGTCGAACACGTCTCGGGCGGTCGACCGCACAAGGTGATCGCCGACTACGCCGAGAACCACGACATCGACCTGATCGTGATGGGGAGTCACGGCCGCGCCGGCGTGCGTCGGGCGCTGCTCGGCAGCGTCACGGAGCGCACCCTGCGCTCGACGCACGTCCCCGTCCTCGTCGTCGACTACCTCGACGAGGACTGAGCGCTCGACGGGTCGATCTCCTCGTCGACCGACGGATCGCTTCGTCGCGCGCCCGACGCCGCGCGATTCCGCAACACCGACGTAACCCCCCGCACACACTCACTTCATGCCCGACACGGACGCCGCGGAGACGCCGGACGACGAGCCGACCGACCCGAGCGTCGCCGACCGCGCCCGGCACGTGCTCAGCGAGAACGGCACCGGGATGCTCCAGGACCTGCTGTTCGCGCTCGTCTGGGTGGGGATCGCGTCGTCGCTGTACAACGTCGCCTTCTCGACGGCCCCGCAGTGGGTGCTGTACATGTTCATGGCCGCGGGGATCCCGGCGTACTTCGGCTTCTTCATCTCGCTGGAGATGGCCAAGGAGCGCAGCGCGCGCTGACGGGCTTTTACGATCAGGTATCTCCCCGCCGCTCACCCGGCGAGGTCGCGAATGTCGGAGACGTCGAGCAGCCGCTCGCCCGGGTCCAGCGCGGCGCGGTACGTCGCGCGAGCGACGGTGTCGACGGAGAGGGGCCGCGCCTCGCCGAGCCGCGACGCGATGGGGCGCGCGCTCGCGACGAACCGAAGGACGCGGTCGGCGACGCCGGGGAGATGGGGCTGTCCCTCGCCGTACACCGGTCCCGGCCGGAGGGTGACGACGTCGAGGTCGAGGTCGGCGATAGACGCCTCGGCGCGGCGCTTAGCCGTCAGGTAGGCGTTCCGGATCCCCGGCGGCTTCGCGGCCGCGGAGAGGAAGACGAACGCGTCGACGCCGGCGCGCTCGGCCTCCAGCGCCGTGAGAACGGCCGCGTCGCCGTTGACGCGCTCGAAGGTGACGCCGTCGGTCGCCGCCTCGGTGAGCGTCCCGACGGAGTGGACCACGGCGTCGACGCCGTCGAGGCGGTCGCGCCACGCGTTCGGTCGGAACAGGTCGGCGCTCGTCCACGAGACGGAATCCACCCACGCCTCGTCGACCTCGGGGCGGCCGCTCCGCGAGACGCTGCGGACCTCGTGTCCGTCGCGAACGGCGAACCGACAGACGTCGCGTCCGATGAAGCCGCTGCCGCCGACGACGAGGAGGGTCGACATACGCCGGCGTACGCGCCGGGCCGTCTTGGGGCTTCGGGACGGCGGCGGGAAGCGGACGGGAGCGGCGGTCGACTCCCGATCAGCGCCGGAGGAACCCGAGGAGCCGGTAGTCGCCGTCGGGGTCGTACCGGCGGAAGAGGAGGCTGTTCGTCAGCACGGACACCGACGAGAACGCCATCGCGCCGGCCGCGAGGACGGGCTGGAGCAGCCCGAGCGACGCGAGCGGGATCATCGCCGTGTTGTAGCCGAGCGCCCACACGAGGTTCTGTTTGATCTTCTGGAGCGTCGCGTCCGAGACGCGGATCGCCTTCACCACGTCGAGCGGGTCGTCGCGCATCAGCGTCACGTCCGCGGCCTCGATGGCCACGTCGGTCCCGGAGCCGATGGCGGTGCCGACGTACGCGACCGCGAGCGCCGGGGCGTCGTTGACGCCGTCGCCGACCATCATCGCCCGGCGCCCGTCGGCCTGGATCTCCTCGACCGCGTCGGACTTGTCCTCGGGCAGGACGCCGGCGCGAACGCTGTCGGGGTCGATCCCGACCTGCTCGGCGACCGCGCGGGCCGTGCGCTCGTTGTCGCCCGTGATCAGCATCACGTCGACCCCGCGCTCGCGGAGTTCGCTCACCGCCTCCTTCGCGCTCGGTTTCACCGTGTCGGCGTCGGCGACGACGCCGAGGAGCTCCCCGCCATCCGTGCCGGCGCGAACCCGGGCGACGAGCATCGCCGTCTTCCCCTCGCTCTCTAAGCGTTCCATCGTCTCCGCGGCGGGCGCGGGGTCGATCCCGTTGTCGCCCAGCAGCTTCCGGTTGCCGACCAGCACCTCGTCGCCGTTCACGGTCGCCTTGACGCCGTGTCCGGGGACGTTCTCGAAGTCCTCGGGGTCGCTGAGGTCGAGGCCGCGCGACTCGGCGCCGTCGACGATGGCGCGGGCGAGCGGGTGTTCGCTGCCGCGCTCGGCGCTCGCGGCGAGCCGGAGGACCTCGTCCTCGGACGTCGCCGTCGAGCCGCCTCTCGTCGCGTCTTCGCTCGTCGCCACCGCGTTCTCGCCCTCGGCGAGCGCGCCGCCGTCGGGGAGCGTCTCGCTGAACGCGACCACGTCCGTCAGCTCCATCTCGCCTCTCGTGAGCGTCCCGGTCTTGTCGAAGACGACCGTGTCGACGTCCTTCGCGCGTTCGAGCACGTCGCCGCCCTTGAACAGGACGCCGTTCTGCGCCCCGATGGTGGTCCCGACCATCGTCGCGGCCGGGGTCGCCAGCCCGAGCGCGCAGGGACACGCGATCAGGACCGACGAGGCGAACACGACGATCGCGAACTCGAACACCGAGACGGTCCCGCCGACCGGGGCGGGACCGCCGGCGACCTGGCCCCACAGCGGGAGCCAGTCGACGAAGGCGGCGAGCGTCTCGGGGAAGGCGAACCAGACGATCCCCCACAGCAGCGCGTTCGCGATGACCGCGGGCACGAAGTACGCGGAGATGCGGTCCGCGAGGTTCTGGATCTCGGGCTGGCGGGACTGCGCCTCCTTGACGGTCTGGACGATCTGCTGGAGGGCGGTGTCCGCGCCGACCTTCGTCGCCTCGACGACGAGGAGACCGTTCTCGTTGATGGTGGAGCCGACGACCTCGTCGCCCTCGGTCTTCTCGACCGGGACGGACTCGCCGGTCACCATCGACTCGTCGACCGCGGACTGCCCCTCGACGACGACGCCGTCGGTCGGAATCTGTTCGCCGGGGCGGACCTTCATCCGGTCGCCGACCTCGACATCGTCGATCGACACCTCGCGCTCGGTCCCGTCCTCGTCGACGAGGGTGGCGGTGTCGGCCTCCATCTCCAACAGCTTCCGGAGCGCCTCCCCGGCCTGTCCCTTCGAGCGGGCTTCGAGGTAGTTGCCGAGCGTGATGAAGACGAGGATGAGCGCGGCCGTGTCGAAGTAGACGCTCCCGGCGACCGCGTTGAGGAGGACGGCGACGGAGTAGACGTACGCCGTCGTCGAACCCAACGCGATCAGCACGTCCATGTTGGCGCGGCCGTTCGTGACGAGCGCCTTGTAGGAGTTCACGTAGAACGGCCGGCCGAGCACGACCTGGACCGGCGTCGCGAGCGCGAACGCGACCCAGTGAATATCGAGACCGAAGACGCCGTCCGGCACGATGGCGCCCCCGAGGAGGAGATTATCGACGAGGAAGAAGAGGAGGGGCGCGGAGAGCGCGGCGCCGAACAGCGTCAGTCGGCGCTGTTTGCGGATCTCGTCGTTCCGGGCCGCGTCGCGCGCGCTCTCGGCGGAGTCGCCGCCCTCCCCGTCGGCCGCCTCGCCGTCGCCCTCGCGGACCGGCGAGTAGCCCGCGTCCTCGACGGCGTCGTACAGCGCCGAAATCGACGTGTCGGCGGGATTGTACCGCACCTGCGCCTCGTCGGTCGCGTAGTTCACGTCGGCGTCGATGACGCCGGAGACGCCTTCGAGCGCCTCGCGGTTGGCGTCCGCGCAGTTCGCGCACGACATGTCGGTGATCGCGACGGTCGCGGTCTCGGAGACCGCGCCGTAGCCCGCGTCCTCGATGGCGTCGTAGATCGCCGCGAGCGAGGTCCGCTCCGGGTCGTACTCGACGGTCGCCTCGTCGGTGGCGTAGTTCGCGTCCGCCCGCGAGACCCCGTCGAGCGACTCCACGGCGTCGCCGACGGTCGCCGAGCAGTTGGCGCAGCTCATCCCCGTGATGTCGAGATGGGTGGTTCTGGTGCTCATCTTGTGTTGTACTACGGGATACTCCCTTAGTGCGTTTTCCCCTTCGGAACCAAAGCTCTCCACCGCCGGTACTTTCGGATCAAAACCCAACCGATGGTCGCGCCCGCGACAGAAAACGGAAACTGGCGGATCGGGATCGGTCGAGGCGTCGTCGTTCCCGTCCTCGGCCGCGGTCAGCGGCACGGACGTGTTCGAGGAAAGGCTATAGGGAGCGGCGGGTTGTTCCCACGATATGGCCCGCTTGGAGCGACTCAGGGTGTTTCCGGTGAAGGGATTAGACGGGGTCGACGTCGAAGCCGTCCCGATCCTCGACGGCGGGACGCTGAAACACGACCGCGAGTTCGCGCTGTTCGACGCCGACGGCGACGTCCTCAACGGGAAGCGGACAGACCGGGTACACGACCTCGCGACCGACTTCGACCCCGAGTCGGGGACGCTGCGGGTCGAGACGCCCGACGGAACCGGTCGGCGGTTCGACCTGGACGACGAGCGGACCCGCGCGACGCGGTGGTTCAGTGACTTCTTCGACGCGGATCTGACGCTCCGGCGGGACGAGTCGCTGGGGTTCGTCGACCGGCGAGACATGGGTCCGTCGGTCGTCAGCACGGCGACGCTGGAGGCGGTCGCGTCGTGGTTCGACGGGATGACCGTCGACGGCGCGCGTCGACGCCTTCGGGCGAACGTCGAGGTCTCGGGCGTCCCGGCGTTCTGGGAGGACCGGTTCGTCGGCGACGAGGCACCGGCGTTCGAACTCGACGGCGTGCGCGTCGAAGGGGTGACGCCGTGCGGCCGGTGCGTCGTTCCGCAGCGCGACCCCGACACCGGGGAACCGACCCCCGAGTTCCGCGAGCGGTTCGTCCGGCGACGGGAGGCGACGTTCCCCGAGTGGGCCGACGACGACGCGTTCGACCACTACTACTCGCTGATGATCATCGCGCGGATTCCCGAGCGCGACCGCGGGGAGACGCTCCGCGTCGGCGACGAGGTCGCGGTCCGCGACTGAAATCGGTAGCGGTCTCGACGCCGCGTCACACGAACGCGCACCGAATTCCCCTCGCGTGCGACGAATACGCCCGGCAGAAGGCACGCAGCGGAGATCTCCCGAGGCACGCAACACTTATCACCACGTCGGGAGACAGTTAGATTGCGATGGCGACAGGCAAGGTCGACTTCTTCAACGACACCGGCGGCTACGGATTCATCGAGACTGACGACGCTGACGAGGACGTGTTCTTCCACATGGAAGACGTCGGCGGCCCGGACCTCGAGGAGGGACAGGAGGTAGAGTTCGAGATCGAGGAGGCGGACAAGGGTCCGCGCGCGACGAACCTCACTCGGCTGTAGCTCGTCCGGCGGCATCCGCTACCGACGAACTCGGACAGCTCTCGAAACGCGTTCCCGTATATTCACGCCCCGAGCGACGGCGCCGTCGTTTTGGTCGCCGAGCGAGGAGCGCTCCGCATGGAGGCTGACGACTCCCACGCGGACGACGCTCATCCGTCACCGGACGACCTCGACGCGTTCGTCGCCGAGAACCTCGACCGCTACGCCGAGACGCAGGGCCTGCTCCCCGAGCGGCTGGAGGAGTTCGGCGAGACGTATCGGTCGCAGGGGCACCTGACCCGAGATCAACTGTACGAGATCGCCTACGCGTCGTCGACGCGGAGCGCCTACCACGTCGAGACGAACCCCGAATCACGGTGTCGAGAGGTGACCCGCAACGCCCGCGCGGTCGACGGCGACTTCTCGACGATCCGCCTCCTCACCGGTCTCTCCGGGTTCAAGGCGCCGACCGCGTCGTGCGTGCTGGCCGCGCTCGACGGCGACCGCCACGCGGTCGTCGACACGCGCGTCTGGGCGTCACTGGAGCGGCTCGGCTACCTCGACGGCCGGAAGGAGAGCTTCGACGCCGCCGACTACGTCGCGATGATCGAGCCGATCCGCGAGATCGTCGACAAGACCGATTACCGCGCTGTCGACGTGGGCTACGCGCTGTTCGCGTACGACGACCACGTCCGCGAGGGGACGTTACACTGAGTCGCTCGGACGATCAAACCGGGAACTCGACGCCGGTCGCCTCGGTCGAGTACTCCCAGAGCTTCCGGGCGTCCTCGCGGTCGTAGGAGGCGTCGTTCGACCGGCCGACGGTCGGGTGCCCGCGCATGTTCATCAGGCCCCCCGGCTCGACGTACGCGCCGCCGTCGACGTCGGCCGTCGCCGCGTACAGCATCGGTTCGACGCCGATCGCTGCGTCCTGTCCCAGCACAAGGTTCGCGGCCCGCATCCCGACTTTCATCAGGGGGTTCCCGCTCTCGGCCGCGGTCCGCATCTGGAGGTTCGTGTCGGTGTAGCCCGGGTGACAGGCGACGCTGCGGATCCCCGGGTCGTCGCCCTCGTCGCTCGCCGCGTCGAGGCGGCGCTGGAGCTCGTAGGCGAAAAGCAGGTTCGACAGCTTGCTGCGCCCGTACGCCTGCCACTTGCCGTACGAGCGCTCCCAGTTGAGGTCATCGAAGTCCATCTCGCCCTGCTCGTGGGCGCCCGACGACTGGGTGACGACGCGGGTGTCGCCGTCGATGCCGTCGGCCGCGTCGAGGAGGTCGAACAGCCGACCGGTGAGCGCGAAGTGGCCGAGGTGGTTGACGCCGAACTGCGTCTCGAAGCCGTCCTCGGTCTCGCTCCGCGGGATCGCCATCACGCCGGCGTTGTTACAGAGGACGTCGACCGCGTCGTAGTCGTCGCGCAGTCCCTCGGCGAACGCCGCGACCGAGTCGAGCGAGGCGAGGTCGCACTCGCGGACGTCGAGTTCGCCGTCGACCGCGCCCCCCGCGTCGGCGCGGAGCTCGCTGGCCGCCTCCTCGGCGCGCTCGACGCTCCGGCACGCCATCACGACTGTCGCGCCCCGGGCGGCGAACGCGCGGGTCCCCTCGTACCCAAGTCCGCTGTTCGCCCCGGTGACGACGACCGTCTTCCCGTCCAGTCGCGGCACGTCCTCGGCGGTCCACTCTGTCATGGGGTACAGAAGGGGCGTCACGGGGAGAAACCTGTCGGCGGGATCGGACGTTGCCTTTTCGTGCGACACACTCTCGAACAGGGCGACGAGACGCCGTCTGACGCGGATATCCACTTCCACCGCGCCGCCGGTGCGTTTTTAGGTGCCTCGGAGGTAGGATGGTGTACCGAATGACGTCCTTCCAGTCGACGATCGGCGACGAGGAGGGGATCGCGGAGGAGCTGGCCGAGGGCCAGCGCGAGATCTCCATCGCCGAGTTCTTCGAGAAGAACAAGCACATGCTCGGGTTCGACTCGGGCGCCCGCGGGCTCGTCACCGCCGTCAAGGAGGCGGTCGACAACGCCCTCGACGCGACCGAGGAGGCCGGCGTCCCCCCCGACATCTACATCGAGATCGAGGAGGTGGGCGACTACTACCGGCTCGTCATCGAGGACAACGGGCCGGGCATCACGAAGGAACAGCTCCCGAAAGTGTTCGGGAAGCTTCTGTATGGCTCAAGATTCCATAAGCGTGAACAAAATCGCGGTCAACAGGGGATCGGGATTTCAGCGGCCGTGCTGTACTCTCAGTTGACCTCCGGCCAGCCCGCGAAGATCACCTCGCGCCCGAAGGGGCAGTCGCGGGCGCAGTACTTCGAGCTGATCATCGACACGGACACGAACGAGCCGGAGATCCAGGCCGACGAGGAGACGACGTGGGACCGTCCGCACGGCACCCGGATCGAGCTGGAGATGGAGGCGAACATGCGCGCCCGCCAGCAGCTCCACGACTACGTGAAACACACCGCGGTCGTCAACCCCCACGCCCGGATCGAACTGCGCGAGCCGGGGCTCGACGAGCCGCTGAAGTTCGAGCGCGCGACCGACGAGCTGCCCGCGGAGACGAAGGAGATCCGTCCGCACCCGCACGGCGTCGAACTCGGGTCGCTGATCAAGATGCTGGAGGCGACCGAGTCGTACTCCGTGTCGGGGTTCCTCCAGGAGGAGTTCACGCGGGTCGGGAAGAAGACCGCGGACGGCGTCATCGACAACTTCCGCGATATCTACTACGGCCGCGAGCTGTCGTGGTCCCCGCCCCGGACCCACGACGACCGCGACGTCGCGAGCGCGGTCGCGGACGCCGTCGCCAACAAGGGCAAGGACGCGACGACCGCCTTCGCCGAGGGCGTCGCCGAGACGGTTTCGAACAACGACCGGCTCACCCGGTCCGAACTCGCGGAAATCGTCGACAACACCGCGGAGACGGTCGAGGGCGACACGAGCAAGACGTTCGGCGGGACCGTCCGCGAGAACGCGGTCGACGCCGCGTGGCGGGCGGTCACCGGTCTCGGCGCCGAGGAGGACGCGGCCGCCGATCCGGGCGAGAGCGACGTCGGTGACGCCGACGAGACCGAGGAGTCGCCGCTCGTCCCCGACGTCTACGCCCTCGTCGACGAGGCGACGTCGACGCGGAAGGACGACGCCGCGGTCCAGGCGATGGCAGAGGCGCTCGCGCGCCGGTTCGAGAACCTCGACGGCGACGCGTTCCGGATCACCCGCGACGACCTCGACCGCCTCGTCGCGGACGCGGCGTCGTTCGTCGCCGAGCAGCGCGACGCGACGTTCGGCGAGACGGCCCGCGAGAACGTCGTCGAGGCGTTCTGGTCGCGGGCGCGGACCGTTCCGGACGACCCGCCGAAGGTGAAATCGATCGCGGGCGACCGCGACGCCGCTGCCGACCTGCTCGAGGCGATGCGGACGACAGACATCCTCGCGCCGCCGACCGACTGCCTCGCGCCGATCACCGCGGAGTTGGTCGAGGCCGGGCTGCGGAAGGAGTACGACGCCGACTTCTACGCGGCCGCGACCCGGGACGCCGACGTCCACGGCGGCGACCCGTTCATCGTCGAGGCCGGCATCGCCTACGGCGGGTCGATCCCGTCGGAGGGGTCGGTCGAACTGCTCCGGTTCGCGAACCGCGTCCCGCTCGTCTACCAGCGCGGCGCCTGCGCGACGACGGACGTGATAAAGCAGATCGGCTGGCGCAACTACGGGTTGGACCAGCCCGGCGGCTCCGGGATGCCGAACGGTCCCGCAGTCATCTCGATCCACGTCGCCTCCACCAACGTCCCGTTCACGAGCGAGTCGAAGGACGCGCTCGCGAACGTCCCGGAGATCGAAGACGAGATCGAGCTGGCGGTTCGGGAGGCCGCAAGGGAGCTGAAGTCGTTCCTCAACAAGCGGCGCTCGATGCAACAGCGCCGGGAGAAGCAGGACGTACTCGGCCGGATACTCCCCGAAATGGCCGACAAGGTCTCGGAGGTGACGGGACGGTCGCGCCCCGACATCGACGGGGCCTTGGCGCGGATCATGAACAACGTCAGCGTCGAGCGCGAGGTGAACGGCGAGACGGTGACCCTCGTCGTCGAGAACCACTCGGACGTGAACGAGGCGCTTGAGATCACGGACATCGTCTCGGCGGAGCCGACCGACCTCTCCGACGGGACGGTGGTGGACATGGACGGCGAGTGGTTCGTCCAGTGGAAGCCCGAGGTGCCCTCGGGCGACGAGAGGGAACTGACGTACGCGGTCGACGGCAACCCCGAGTTCGAGGTCAGCGTCGGCGGCGTGGAGACGGAGAAGCTCACGGTGAACGCATAAATGACGACCGAAAGCGACGCACGAGACGAGCTGATCGACCTGGCCGCGGACTTCTACGACCAGTTCGCGGCGGGGGACATCCCGGAGATGACGCTCCCCACGCGGACGAAGAGCAACATCGAGTACGACGAGGAGAGCGGCGTCTGGACCTACGGCGACCGCACCTCGACGCGCAGCGCCAACTCGGTGCGGGGCGCGCGCAAGCTGTTGAAGGCCGCCTACACGATCGAGTTCCTCGCGGGCCAGCTCGACGACGACCGCTCGTCGACGCTGCGTGAGCTGTACTACCTCTCGGAGTCGTGGGACAACGACGAGGCGCAGTTCAACAGCCAAGACGAGTCGAACGACCTCGTGGAGGACCTCGAGATCGTGACGGGGGTCACCCGCGAGGACTTCCACATGCGTCCGGAGGAGTCGGGCGCGAAGGTGATGGGACCGCTACAGATCCGCGAGCAGACCAACCGCGGCGACCGCGAGATTCACTGTCAGCTCGACGTCGGGCAGGGGGGGTACCAGATCCCTAACAACCCCGACACCATCGAGTTCCTCGACAACGACGCCGAGTTCGTCCTCTGCGTGGAGACCGGCGGGATGCGCGACCGGCTCGTCGAGAACGGCTTCGACGAGGCGCACGACGCCCTCGTCGTCCACCTCGGCGGGCAGCCCGCGCGCGCGACGCGCCGGCTGACGAAGCGTTTCCGCGACGAGCTGGACCTCCCCGTGGTGGTGTTCACGGACGGCGACCCGTGGTCCTACCGGATCTACGGCTCCGTCGCGTACGGCTCGATCAAGTCCGCGCACCTCTCGAAGTACCTCGCGACGCCGGAGGCGAAGTTCATCGGGATCCAGCCGGAGGACATCGTCGAGTACGACCTCCCCTCCGACCCGCTCTCGGACTCGGACGTGAACGCTCTCGAATCCGAGCTGGAGGACCCGCGCTTCCAGACCGACTACTGGGAAGAGCAGATCGAGCTCCAGCTCGACATCGGCAAGAAGTCCGAACAGCAGTCGCTCGCGAGCCGCGGCCTCGACTTCGTCACGGACACCTACCTCCCCGAGCGGCTCGGCGAGATGGGCGTGCTCTAAGGGGCGAGCGAGAGGCGGCTACTCGTCGGCGTAGACGATCTCGTCGATCTCGCGCCGCTCCGCCTCGGGGTCGTCGTCCGGGTACTTGTACACGACGCCGTCCGCCTCGTCGGCAGTCGCGTTGTGCGAGCCGTCACAGAGCGGCTTCGTGTCCGAGAGGCCGCACTGGCAGACGTAGATGAGGCCGTCGTCGCCCTTGTCGTCGTCGTCGAGCACCGCCGGCCCCCGCTCCTCGTGCGTGACTTCGCGCGCCATGCGAACCGATCCGCAGCGAGGGTGAAACCAGTTGGGTCGGCGGCGCGTCGCCGCCGGGGTCGCTCCGATCGGCGCAACCCCCTTGCCCGTGGGGCGCGTACCGGTGGTATGAGCGAGACCGACGAGCGCGACCCGAGCGAACTGACCGACGAGGAGTGGCGCGAGCGGCTCTCCGAGGAGGAGTACCGCGTGCTCCGCGAGAGCGGCACGGAGGCGAAGTTCTCGGGGGAGTACGTCGACCACCACCCCGACGACGGGGAGTACCGCTGTCGGGCCTGCGGCACCGTCCTCTTCGAGGCCGAGACGAAGTTCGAGTCCGGCTGCGGCTGGCCCGCCTTCTACGCCGCCGAGGAGGAGTCCGTGACGACGACGGTCGACACCAGCCACGGGATGCGCCGGACCGAGGTCCGGTGCGCGAACTGCGACTCCCATCTGGGCCACGTGTTCGACGACGGCCCCGAGCCGACCGGCAAGCGATTCTGTATCAACTCGGTCGCGATGGAGTACGACGACGAGTAGGTCGGGTCTGAGATTCGGTTGACGGTCTGTTTATAAATGACCGATGACGCGGAGAATCTCTCTAACTCTCCAGCCCCTCGCTTATGATCCCTCACAGAGCGGCAGGCGGACCACGAACACGGCGCCCTTCGGCTCGTTGTCCTCGATCCACACGTCGCCGCCGTAGATCTCGACGAGCGACCGGACCAGGTAGAGTCCGATCCCCGCGCCGGGGCTGTCGAGTCCCTTCTCGCCTTTGCCGAACACCTCGTCGCGCTGGTCTTCGGGGATCCCCGGCCCGTTGTCGGCGATCCGCACCTCGGCGACGCCCTCGCTCCCCTCGACCGTCGCGGACACCGTCACCTTCGGCGGCGTCTCGTCGTTGTGCTGGACCGCGTTCCGTAGGAGGTTCCGGAACACGGAACTCAGCATCTCGTCGGCGACGACCGCCGCCTCGGGGAACGACCCCTCGACGGTGAAGACGGCCTCCGAGTAGGCGGAGCGGACCTCCTCGACCTGCTGTGAGAGGATCCGGTCGAGCGAGACGCGGCTCGGCTCCGCGTCGTCCCGGAGCATCACCTCCGCGAGGTCGCGGACCGTCGTGGTGAGCGAGACGGCGCTCTGGGTGTTCCGTTTGATCACGTCCAGGTACTCTTCGCCCTCCTCGTCGACGTGGTCGTCGAGCAGTTCGGCGTACGCCCCGACGAGCTGGAGATCGTTGCGGATGTCGTGGCGCATTACCTGGTTCAGGAGTCGGAGGTCGTCGCGCTGGCGCTTGAGCCGCTCCTCGGGGTCCGCCTCGTCGCCCGGTTCGAACGTTACGCCGTCGCCCGTTCCGGCGTCTGCCCCCTCGACCCGCTCGGCGTCCGCGTCCTTGCTCATGCCGCGGTCCTACGTCGCCCCGGAGTTTTTACGTACCGGTTGCTGCCGGCGCGGGACCCGTCCCCGACCTCACATCCCCTCGTCGAGCAGCTCGCGGGCGACGATGTTCTTCTGGATCTCGGTGGTCCCCTCGTAGATCTGGGTGATCTTCGCGTCGCGGTAGAGCCGTTCCACGTCGTGGTCGTTGACGTAGCCGGCGCCGCCGTGGACCTGGACCGCCTCGTCGGCGACCTCCACCGCGGTCCGCGAGGCGAACTCCTTGGCCATCGACGCGAGCGCGGTCAGGTCGCCGGACTCGTTGTCGACCGCCCACGCGGAGCGGTAGGTGAGCCAGCGGGCGGCCTCGGTGTTCGTGTGCATCTCCGCGAGCTTGTGTTTGATCGCCTGGAAGTCGCTGATCGGGCGGTCGAACTGCTCGCGCTCCTCGGCGTACTCCAGCGCGCGCTCGGCCGCGCCGCGGGCGATGCCGACCCCCTGTGCGGCGACCGCGGTTCGGGTCTCGTCGAAGAACTGCATGAGCTGGAGGAACCCCATGCCGCGCTGGCCGATGAGGTTCTCCTCGGGGACCCGAACGTCATCGAAGCGCAGCTCGGCCGTGTCGCTCGCCCGAATCCCGAGCTTGCCGGTGATCTTGTCGCGGGTGAGCCCGTCGCGGTCGCCCTCGACGAGGATCTGCGAGTAGCCCGAGTAGCGGTCGTCGATCTCGGGGTCCGTCTCGCAGACGACGACGAAGTAGTCCGCGACGGTGCCGTTCGTGATCCACATCTTCGAGCCGTTGAGCACCCACTCGTCGCCGTCCTTCTCCGCCCGCGTCGCGACCGAGGTCACGTCCGACCCCGCCTGCGGCTCCGAGATGGCCGAACCCATCACCGCGTCGCCCGCGGTGACCTCGGAGAGGACGCGCTCCTTCTGATCCTCCGTCCCGAACTCCATCAGGGCCTCCGCGCCGAACCCGGCGCTGGAGATACAGAGACCGATCCCGGGGTCGGCCGCGAACAGCTCCTCGGTGAGGATCGCGTTCTCCAGCGAGGAGTAGCCGATGCCGCCGTACTCCACCGGGACGTGCGGCGCGAGCAGCCCCATGTCGGCCGCCTTGTCCATGATCTCGTGGGGGTACTCCTCGTCGACGTCGTACTCGGTCGCGACCGGCCGGATCTCCTCGTCGGCGAACTTCCGTACCTCCTCGCGCAGCTGCTTCTGTTCGTCCGTTAGCTGGAACTCCATACCCCGTCGATCCGGATCGAACGTGATAATCGTTGGCGAACGGTGATAAATTCGCGAGGAGTTGTTCGTTTACCGGTCGCGGGCGCACGGCGATCGCGGAGTCCCCGGGTGGTCGCCGCTCGGGTCGCGACCCGCCGCTCAGTACTCGCGCTCCTCGCGGACCTCGTAGTGTCGCGCGCGGTCGTCGAACCGCTTCAGGACCTCGCGGGCCGCCGGCGGAACGTGCGCGTCTCGGTACTCCTCGCCCGCGAACTCCCTCACCGACTCGGTCGAGTCGAACCGGAGGATCGTGACGAACTCGACCTCCCCGTCGTCGGTTTCGGGGTCGGCCTCGCGCCGGAGCAGCCGAGTGCCCCGGTAGCCGTCGTTGTCCGCGTCGGCGAACGATGGGAGGATCTCCTCGCGGAGCAGCCGCTCGTACTCGTCCGCGTTCTCCGGGGTCGTCCAGCCGTGCCAGATCCTGTCGATCATCGGTCCTCGACGAACTCGGTCATCGGCCCTCGACGAACGCCGCGATCCGGTCGGTCGCCTCCTTCAGCTCGCGCATCGAGGTCGCGTACGAAACGCGGAGGTGGCCCTCCCCGCCGTCGCCGAAGACGGACCCGGGGACGACCGCGACGCCCTGCGCCTCCAGCAGCGCCTCCGCGAACGCCTCGTCGTCGCCGCCGCACTCGGGGAACGCGTAGAACGCGCCGCCCGGCTCGAAGGTGTCGAGACCCATCTCGTTGAACCGGGAGACGACCAGCCGGCGGCGACGGTTGTACTCCTCGACCATCTCCGTCACCTCGTCGTCGCAGCGGTCGAGCGCCTCGATGGCCGCGTACTGCGGCGTCGTCGGCGCCGACAGCATCGTGTACTGGTGGATCCGGTTCATCGCGTCGATCGCCTCCGCGGGGCCCAGCGCGTACCCCAGCCGCAGGCCGGTCATCGCGTACGCCTTCGAGAAGCCGTTGACGACGACCGTGCGCTCGCGCATCCCTGGCTGGGTCGCGATCGAGGCGTGGTCGGCGCCGTATGTGAGCGCGGCGTAGATCTCGTCGGCGATCACGCGGAGATCTTCCTCGCGGCAGAACGCCGCGACCTCGGCGTACTCCTCGTCGGTCATCGTCGCGCCCGTGGGGTTGTTCGGGTAACAGAGCACAAGTAGGTCGGCCTCGGCCGCGCCCGCGGCCTCCAGCGACTCGCGGGTGAGCGCGAAGTCGTCCGCGGAGCGGGTCGGAACCGTCAGCTGCTCGCCGCCCGCGAGTTCGATCCCCGGGCCGTAGGAGATGTACGTCGGCTCGTGGACCGCGACCGTGTCGCCGGGGTCGACGAGCGCGCGGAACGCGAGGTCGACCGCCTCGCTCGCGCCGGTCGTGACCAGGATTTCCGACTCCGGCGCGTACGACTGGTCGTAGCGCTCGTGGTGGTCGGCGATCCGCTCGCGGAGCGCGGCCATCCCCCGGTTCGCGGTGTAGGAGGTCTTCCCGCGTTCGAGCGAGTCGATCGCGGCGGTGCGGGCGGTCCACGGCGCCGAGAAGTCCGGCTCGCCGACGCCCAGCGAGATGACGTCGTCGCGCGCCTCCGCCAGCTCGAAGAACTTCCGGATCCCCGACTCGGGCAGGGTGCGCGCGCGGTCCGACAGCCTCATGGCGACACGGAGAGGCGGTCGTCGTCGTCGCCGTCCTCGAACCGGATCCCGCCGTCCTTGTACGTCTCCATGATGTAGTGGGTCACCGTCTGGGTGACCGCCGGCATGGGCGCGACCTGCTCGGAGATGAACTCGGAGACGTCCTGCATGTTCTCGCCGAGCACCTCGACGGCGAAGTCGTAGTCGCCGGAGACGAGGTGTAAGGCGTCGACCGCGGGGAACTTCGCGATCCGGTCCGCGACCTGTTCGTACCCCGTCTCGCGGTCGAGTTCGACGTTGATCTCGACGACCGCGCGGATCTTCCCCTCGTCGACGCGGTCCCAGTCGACGACGGCCTGGTAGCCGTGGACGACGCCGTCAGCCTCCAGCGCGTCGATCGCGTCCGCGACCGCCGCCGCGTCGAGACCCGTCTGGGCCGCGATGTCGTCGATGTCCTCGCGGGCGTTCCGCGCCAACACGTCGAGTACCTCGCGCTCGGCGTCCATACCTCACGATCACGCGGGGACGGTTTATGAGTAGCGACGGGCGCAACACGGGCGAACGGTTGCAATATCGAGCCGGCACCGTCGAGGCACGCTTCCTTCCGCCACCCTCACCGCTTTCCGCGTGGCGCGAGATCACTCAGTCATGGCTTCCGACACCACCGACAGGAGCGAGACGTTCGACATCGGCGGCGAACGCACCGTCAACCGCCTCGGCTTCGGCGCGATGCGGATCACGGGCGAGGAGATCATCGGGCGACCCGACGACGAGGACGACGCGAAGGACGTACTCAAGCGCGCGGTCGACCTCGGCGTCGACTTCGTCGACACCGCGGACTCCTACGGACCGGGCGTCTCCGAGCGGCTGATCGGCGAGGCGCTCGGCGACCCCGACGACGTCGTGATCGCCTCGAAGGCCGGCCTGCTCCGCAACCGCGAGGGCGACTGGCTCCCCTACGGCGACCCCGAGTTCCTGAAGAACCAGGTGCTGTGTAGCCTCGACCGGCTCGGGACGGACACCATCGACCTCTACCAGTACCACCGCCCGGACCCCGACACCGACTTCGAGGAGTCCGTCCACGCGTTCGCGGAGATGAAAGACGCCGGGCAGATCGCCCACGTCGGCCTCTCGAACGTCACCGTCGAGCAGCTTGAGACGGCGACCGACATCGTCGACGTCGCCACCGTCCAGAACCGCTACAACGTCGGCCACCGCGACGACGAGGACGTGCTGGCCGCCTGCGAGGACCACGGCGTCGGCTTCATCCCGTGGGGACCGATGTACGCGGTCGACGACGACGAGTCCGCCGAGGCGATCGACGAGGTCGCGGAGCGCCGCGACGCGACGACCAGACAGGTCGCGCTCGCGTGGCTCCTCGACCACTCCGACGTGACGCTGCCGATCCCGGGCACGTCGAGCGTCGACCACCTCGAATCCAACCTCGCGGCCGCGGAGCTGTCGCTGACCGACGAGGACCTGACGGCGCTGGACGAGATCGACCCGCAGTACTGAGACAATTCGCAGAATCTCCTGCTGAGCCATTCGAAACCTCTCATATCCAAATTTAATTTATTTTTAACAAGTCTATAAGTGAAATTGTGCTGAAGCAGATTTAGATGGAACTTAGCCGACGACATTTGCTTGCGACATCGGTTGGGCTTAGCGCTACACTTGCTGGCTGTTCAGAGGGAAACGATTCCGATGGGGGAGGAGGTTCAAACACGAATTCGCAAAACGACGAACCGGCCGACACAGACGGTGATGGCGTTCCTGACGTACAAGACGAATACCCAGACGATCCCGATCTCAGTGGTAGCCAGACTGAGAGCGATACTCGGAACCTAGAGGAAGACCAGTGGCGACATTTCAGTATTAGCTTTTCGAGCACGGGCTATATCGAGTTTGACTTCATCGTCCGAGACGGGCCAGCGATCGACGTGATTCTGATGGACGAGTCCGAGTACGAACACTTTGACCAGGGAGATCGATACGAATACATTCCGGACCTCTCAGCTCTGGATTCCAGTGGAGCAACCGTGAGTTCAAAAGTTCCCGAAGGCGAGTATCGGCTTGTTGTCGATAACTCCGAACGAGGAGAAGCGTCACCCCCAACAAACCTCAGCAACGACGTAGTGAACGTTGAATACGATCTCACGCTCGCCGAGTAACTGACTTCCCGCCTGTTCACCTGAGATCCACAGAACGTGGATCCGGCCTATCTATCGAACGGGTTCGTCAGTTCGACCGTCTCCTCGCGGTCGGGACCGACGCCGACCGCGTAGACCGGGGTGTCGATCTCGTCCGCGAGGAACTGTAGGTACTCGCGGGCGGCCTCGGGGAGCGCGTCGTAGCCCGCCTCGGCGACCGCGGCCGAGTCGAACGGCTCCCAGGTGTCGAGCGTCTCGGATATCGGCTCGCAGCGCTCCCACCGGTCGGTGGTGGTGGGGACGGTGTCGATCTGCTCTCCGTCCAGCTCGTACCCCGTACACACCTTCAGCTCGTCGAGGCCGGCGAGCACGTCGACGTGGTTGACCGCGACGCCCGTGAACCCGGAGACGCGCGCGGCGTGGCGGAGCATCGGGAGGTCGAGCCAGCCGATCCTGCGGGGGCGGCCGGTGACCGTTCCGAACTCGCCGCCCTTCTCGCGGATCTCGTCGGCGAGCGCCTCCTCGTCGGCGTCGCCGTCGAGTTCGGTCGGCATCGGTCCCTCGCCGACCCGCGAGAGGTACGCCTTCACGATGCCGACCACCTCGCCGTCGCCGACCGCCGTGACGCCGAGCCCCGAGCCGACCGACGCGGCGCCGGCGGTCGGGTTCGAGGAGGTGACGAACGGGTAGTTCCCGTGGTCGACGTCGATGTGAGTGCCCTGCGCGCCCTCGAAGAGGATCTCGTCGCCCGCCGCGTGGCGGCGGTGGAGGTAGTCGGAGCAGTTGACGGTCATCCCCTCGTCGGCGAGTCGCTCGCCGATCGCGGCGAACTCCTCGTGGAGCGCGTCGACGTCGAACGCCGCGGCGCGGTCGTCGTCGTCTGCGAGGTCGAGTCCGTACACGTCCTCGACGAGCGCGCGCTTCTGCGGGACGGCGTACTCGAGCTTCTCGCGGAGCACGTCGGAGTCGAGCAGGTCCGCGATCCGGATCCCGCGGCGGCCGGCCTTGTCCTCGTACGTCGGGCCGATGCCGCGGCCGGTGGTGCCGACCTCGTCGCCTGCGTCGTCGTCGGCCTTGACCTCCTCTTCGATCCCGTCCAGCACCCGGTGGTACGGCATGATGACGTGCGCGCGGCGGGCGACGCGCACGGCCGGGTCGAGCCCCCGCTCACGGAGGTCGTCGATCTCGGTGAACAGCGTCTTCGGGTTGACGACGCAGCCGTTGCCGAGGATTCCGGTCGTCCCCCGGACCGCGCCGCTGGGAACCAGCGAGAGCTTGTACTCCGCGCCGCCTTCGACGACGGTGTGGCCGGCGTTGTCGCCGCCCTGATAACGGACTACGACGTCCGCGTCCCCTCCCCATCGGTCGACGAGCGCGCCCTTGCCCTCGTCGCCGAGCTGGGAGCCGACGATGGTGAGTGTCATACGACCTGCCGATTCCCTGCGGGGGGTAAAACAGATTACGGTCTGCGACCGCGAGAACGCCACGGATGTGGATCACGCGATAAACGCGTAGTTGTCGATAGGCTCGTTCGTGTATTGTCTCGATTTCGACCGGCGGCGCCCGCCTCGCCGCCGTCCGCGCTGACTCGGCTCCGTCCGTCGTGCCGCGATCGAACACGTTAACTACTGGCACGTCAAAGCGTCGGATCACTCGATCCGTCGCGGCCGCCGCGGCCCGGCGCGGTCTCCCCGGCCGCCGACAGCAACTTTTAAACGGGGGCATGACGAGTTAACATGTGCCATGATAGATCGATTAGAGAAGGAGGTAGACATGCTGGAACGTCACCTCCAGGTCCTGCGAATGGTCATCGAAAACGAACCGATCGGCATCGTGAAGATGTCGAACGAGACCGGCTACCCGCACCACAAGGTCCGCTACTCGCTGCGGGTCCTCGAAGAGGAGAACCTCATCGAGCCGTCCAGCCAGGGCGCGATCACCACGGAGCGCACCCACGAGTTCGTCGACGAACTCGACGAGAAGCTCGACGAGACCGTCGAGAAGCTCGGATCCATGCGGATCGACGACGCCGCGGAACTCGAGAACTGACGCCGCTTTCGATTTCGCTCGCCGAGTAGGCGCCGCGTTTTCTCTCCGCGCGCAGCCGCGGATCCGAAACGGTCGGTGACGCCTACAGGTCGGGGACCGTCATGTGGAACCCGCCGTCGCGCGCCTCGACGAGGCACAGGTGGTACCCCTGCTTGCGCGAGAGCTTCACGAAGCTCGCGCGCTTCGACCGGCTGAACAGGCCGCCGCCGACCGCGTCGCTCGCGGTCTCTAAGGCGCCCGGCTCGAAGAAGCTCTCCGTCACCGCGAACGCCCCGGCGAACGTCTCGTTCGAGGACGCGATGTCGCGCCCGTTCTCGACGAGCGACTCCAGCGTCCCCTCGGGCGTCGGGTCCCGGCTGTCGTTCAGGTCGGCGACGAAGAGGGGGTGGCCCATCCGGTCGCGCAACACGAGGTCGAACGTCCGCTGCTCGCGGGTCTCCTCGCCGCCCTCGCGGAGTTCGATCGACACCGTCCCGCCGATCTCGGCGCGGTCGACCTCCGGGAGGGCGTCGTAGAGGTCCCGGAGCGTCCCCTCGTTGCCGGTGCCGCGGACCTCGAACGGGAGGTCCTCGACGAGCCAGCGGGTGAACCCGTACTCGATGGTGTCCTCTAAGAACTCCTCGAACGGTCGCCCGTCCACCGCGACCCCGTCGGTCTCGAAGCTCGTGTGGTGTTCGACCCGGAGGTTCTCGCGGAGCGCCTCGCGGTCGACGCTCCCCTCGTGGGCGTCGGCCAGCGTCGCGCCCTCCTTCGAGTCGTACCTGATGAACAGGTTCGTCCCGCTGCGCGCCTCCGCCGGGGTGAGCGTCCGCTCCGCGTCCGGGAGCCGTTCCTTCGCCTTCGAGAGCTCGCGCCGGAGCCGGTCGCGCTCCTCCCTGAGGTCCTCCGTCTCGGACTCGAGCCGCTCGACCTCGTCGGCCAACTCGTCGCGCTCCGTCTCGACCTCGTCGCGTTCGGCCGCCAGCCGGTCGCGCTCGTCGGCGAGCGACTGGCGCTCCGTCTCGGTCTCCTGGAGAGCCGCCTCGAGCTTCCGGAGTCGCTCCGGGTCCGCGCTCCCCGCCGCGTCTCCGCCCGCGTCGCGCTTCGAGACCGCAGACGGCGTCGACGCCGACTGCGCGGTCGAGCGCGGCGACGGCGACCCGCCGTTCGTTCCCGATTCGTTCCGCTCGGACCGGCCGCGTTGGCCGGCCGGCCGCTTGCGCTGTGACGACGCGGCGCGTCGGTCGTCGCCCGGTCGGGTCTCCTCGCCCGCCTCCGAGGGGTCGAGCGCCGGGATCGACTTCTGTTCCCGCCACTCCGCCTCCTCCGAGAAGACGTCCTCGGAGTCGGGCGTGTCTGGGGCGTCCGAGGCGGCGGCGTCCGAGCTACCGCCGTCCGAGTCGGCAGGGTCCGGGACTTCGGTGCCGCCGGCGGCGTCGGCGTCTCCGATCTGGACCGCGTTCGGTCCCGCTCCCGCATCGGCGTCCGGGGACTCGCCGTCCGCGTCGGGACCGTCGTCCGGGACGCTACCGTCGTCGGTTCCGGTCGATCGGTCCGCCGTCGCCGGATCGCTGTGCCGGGACGACGCGGTCGGGTCGGGATCCGGACCGGCGCTCGGGTCGTCGTCTCGACCGGCGCTCGGGCCGGGGGCGGCCGCGCTCGCGGGAGTATCGGCGTCCCCGCCTTCCGCCTCCGCCCCGTCGTCGCCAGCCGTCTCAGGGGCGTTCCCGAGGTCTCCCGACTCGTCGGCCGGCCCTTCGTCCGCGTCGCTCGCGGCACCCGAACCGGTCCGGTCGGTCGTCTCTGCCGAGTCCGCCGGATCGGTCGGATCGGCGGCGCCCGTGTCACCCGTGCTGTCGCCGTCCGGGAGCGGGCGGACGTCGAGGTCGACCTCGTACACCGTGTAGATGCCGACCTCGTCGGCGGCGAGGTCGAACGCCTCCTCGCCGGTCTCCAGCCGCCTGGCGTTGCCGACGTACGCCGCCGCCATCGACTCGCCGCCCGTGTAGGCGACGTAGTAGTCGCCGGAGAGGACGTTCTCCGACAGCTCGACGTAGCCGGTGAACCCCCCCTGCGAGAGCTTGCGGTCGGCCTCGGTCAGCGGCGTGTCGTTGGTGTAGTACTTCGCCCGCGGCTCGCCGCCAAGCTCCTGCATCGCGAAGAGCACGGGGAGCGCGTCGTCCGGGGCCCGGTAGACGGTCCCCGAGGCGTCGGCGAAGTCGTCGAGCGACCCGTCGACGACGCCGACGACCTTCCCGTCGACGAGGAACAGCCAGCCGGTCCCGTCGGTCGCCGCGCCGGAAAACCCGTCGCTGACGACCCGGCCGAGTCCCCCGAACCCGTCGGAGAACGAGCGGTCGTCCCACTCGGCGATCGCTTCCCTTCGCTGTGCGTCCATCCTTGCGTTTACGTCGCCAACACCGACCCAAATACCTTCCGGAGCGTGAGACGGCCGTCTGACGCCGGGATCCGCGGATTCGAACCCGACGACGGCGGTGCCGCGGCCGGGAGACGCTCCCGACGGCCCGGGACCGAAGCCCCCGACCACCCGGACCGCTCAGCGCTCCACGACGGCGGCGATCGCCTCTCGACCGAGGTCGACGACGTCTTGCGGCAGGTCGCTCGCAGCGAGTTCGGACGACGTGTACCACCGCCAGCGCTCCGGGTCGACCTCGTCGTCGCCGTCGGGGGCGATCTCGCGGGAATCGACCCGCGCGTAGTAGAGGTGATCGACGTGTTGGTGGCCCACCGACCCGTCCTCGTGGACGTTGATGTCGTGGAGCATGAGGTGGGCCGGCTCCGGAAGTCCGCGGGTGTTCGGTCCCGCGATCTGTGACTCCGCGGCGACCAGCTCCGGAGTTAACCCCGTCTCCTCGCGGACCTCGCGGCGCGCCGCCTCGTGGGGGAGTTCGTCGCGGTCGACGTGGCCGCCGGGCGGCAGCCTGATCCCGAGCCGCTCGTGCTCGTGAAGCGCGGTCGCCCCGTCGTTGACGATGTACGTCGTCGCCGTGAAGTGGCGCGTCGTCTCCATGTCCGCGGGTGGCGACGCGCCGCCTTCGCGGTTTCGGCTCGCGCCGCCGCCGGAACGACCCTCGACTTCCCGCCCGAACGCCTTTGGCGGACCTGTGTGACCGAAGGGTATGCCACCGATCAACGCGGACGACATGTCGTGGACGACGCCGGACGCCGCGGCCGCCGACTGGCGACGGAAGCAGTTGGGCGCGGCCGCTGGGAGCGAGGACTTGGGGTGTAGCCTCTACGAGCTTCCGGCGGGGGAACGCTCGTGGCCGTACCATCATCACACGGCCAACGAGGAGGCCCTGTACGTCCTCGCGGGCGAGGGAACTCTCCGGCTCGACGGGGAGACGTATCCGCTTCGCCCCGGAGAGTACGCCGCGTTCCCCGCCGACGAGACGGGCGCGCACCGCGTGGTCAACGACGGCGACGAGCCGCTTCGGTACCTCGTCGTCTCGACGATGCACGAGCCGGACGTGACCGTGTACCCGGACTCGGGGAAGTTCGGCGTGTACGTCGGTTCGCCGCCGGGCGGCCGCGGGGAGCGGTCGCTGTCGGGGTACTACCGGATCGGCGACGACGTGGACTACTGGGACGGCGAGGGCGACGACGGCGAAACGGGCGATTGAAAACGGAACGGACTCCGAACGTCACGACGCCCGGAAGCCGAGGGCGCGTCAGTTCAGCGCGACCGAGTCCTCGGCCTCGAGGAGCTCGTGGTACCGGTTCCGGATGGTGACCTCGCTGATGTTCGCGACCTCGCTGACCTCGCTCTGGGTCACCTTCTCGTTGACGAGCAGCGAGGCGGCGTAGACGGCGGCCGCGGCGAGCCCGACCGGCGACTTCCCGGAGTGGATCCCCTGCTCTTTCGCCGTGTCGAGGAGGCTGCGGGCGCGCCGCTCGGCCTCGTCGGAGAGGCCGAGGTCGGAGGCGAACCGCGGGACGTAGCTCTCGGGGTCGGCGGGCTGGATCTCCAGCTTCAGCTCGCGGACGACGTAGCGGTACGTCCGCGCGATCTCGTCCTTCTCGACCCGAGAGACGGCAGCGATCTCGTCGAGGCTGCGCGGCGTCCCCGCCTGCCGGGCCGCGGCGTACAGCGACGACGTCGAGACGCCCTCGATGGAGCGACCGGGCAGGAGGTCCTCGTCGAGCGCGCGGCGGTAGATGACGGAGGCGGTCTCGCGGACGTTGTCGGGGAGTCCGAGGGCGCTGGCCATGCGGTCGATTTCGCCGAGCGCCTGCTTGAGGTTGCGCTCCTTGGAGTCGCGGGTACGGAACCGCTCGTTCCAGGTGCGCAGCCGCTGCATCTTCTCGCGCTGGCGGCTGGACAGCGACTTGCCGTAGGCGTCTTTGTCCTGCCAGCCGATGTTGGTCGACAGCCCCTTGTCGTGCATCATGTTCGTCGTCGGGGCGCCGACCCGAGACTTGCTGTCCTTCTCCTTGGAGTCGAACGCGCGCCACTCCGGCCCGCGGTCGATCTCGTCCTCCTCGACGACGAGTCCGCAGTCGACGCAGACGGTCTCGCCGTGCTCCGTGTCAGTCGCTAACTGCCCGCCGCACTCCGGGCACCGCAGCTCCTCCTCCTCGCTTTCCGACTCGGTCTCGCTCTCGTCGTCGACGGTCTCTGTCGTGTACGTTCGAAGGTTCTCGCTCATTGGTTTGGTACGTGGAGGGAACAACGAAACCGAGAGACGATTCTCGGTGTTTTCCTCACCCTTAGGTAAGTGACCCAAATACTTAAACGTTTTCGTGTCTGGTGACTCAGAGACACGGCCGAAAACGGCGTGTACAACCCTGTACAATTCGGAATTGCCGATGTGCCGAGCGGAGCACCGAGGAGTGCGAAACTGACGCGATCTGAGCGGGGACGTAGTATATAGGCGTTTCGCGAGCTGTCGCGGCGCTCAGGGTCGCTCGCGGTTCCGCGAGGACAACCGCTTTGAGCGTCGGCCGAACAGGGAGTGGTATGAACCGACCGCGGCTCGACGACCGACTCGCCGACCTCGAGGCGGACGGCTACCTGATCGACGCCTCGCAGGAGGACGCCAACCAGCTGTACCTCTCCGGGTTCACCGGTCCCGACCCGTTCCTCACGCTGTACGCCGACGGCGAGGTCCACGTCCTCGTCAGCGGGCTGGAGTACGGCCGCGCGACGGCGGAGGCGACGGCCGACACCGTCGAGCGTCACGCCGACTACGGCTACGAGTACGGCGGCCGCGAGGCCCGCAACGACATGTACGCGGAGTTCGTCCGCGACAAGGGGGTCGACTCCGTCTCGATGCCGCCGCGCGGCCCGGTCGGCACCGCGGACGCCCTCCGCGACCGCGGCATCGACGTCGCGGTCGACACCGACGACCGACTCCGAGAGGTCCGCGCGGTGAAGACCGACGAGGAGATCGACGCGATCCGCGAGGCCCAGCGGGCGAACGAGGCGGCGATGCGGGCCGCCGAGGAGCTGATCGCCGGCGCCGACGTGGCGGGCGAGGACGCCGAGGTCGGCGACGCGGAGCCGGGCGTCCTGCTCCACGAGGGCGAGCCGCTCACCAGCGAGCGCGTGGCGGAGGAGATCGAGGTGACTCTCCTGCGACACGGCTGCGCGCTCGACGAGACGATCGTCGCCGGCGGCGCGCAGGCCGCGGACCCGCACGACCGCGGGTCGGGGCCGCTGCGAGCGAACGAGGCGATCATCGTCGACATCTTCCCGCGCTCGAAGGCGACGAAGTACAACGCCGACATGACGCGGACGTTCTGCGTCGGCGAGCCGAGCGAGGCGCTCCGCGAGTGGTACGAACTCACCGGGCGCGCGCTGGACGCCGCGCTCGACGCGGTCGAGCCGGGCGCCACCGGCGAGGACGTCCACGCCGCCGCCTGCGAGGTGTACGAGGAGGCGGGCGAACCCACCTTCCGAACCGACCCCGAGACGGAGACCGGGTTCATCCACTCGACCGGCCACGGCATCGGTCTCGACGTCCACGAGTCGCCGCGGCTCGCGAACGGGGGCGAGGCGCTGGAGCCGGGCCACGTGATCACCGTGGAGCCGGGACTCTACGACCCCGAGGTCGGCGGCGTCCGGATCGAGGACCTCGTCGTCGTCACCGAGGACGGCCACGAGAACCTCACCGACTACCCGATCCGGTTCGCGGCCGAGTGAATCTTCGGGCCCTCTGACCGGGCGAGGCCCCGGCCCGTCTGACCGCGATCGGAAGCCGCTTTGACCCGTGTCGGCAACGACGACCGTGAACTGGCGGTACGAACACACGGCGCTCGCGCTCTGTACGCTCGCGTTCACGGGGACGATGGTGGCGCGGCTGGTCGTCAGCCCGCTCGTCCCGGAGATCACGACGCAGTTCGACGTGACCAACGGGACCGTCGGGCTGGCGCTCAGCGGGATGTGGCTCACGTACGCGCTGGCGCAGTTCCCCTCCGGCGTCCTCGGCGACCGCTACGGCGAGCGCCGCGTGATCCTCACCGCGGTCGGCGCCACCGCGGTCGCGTCGGTGCTCCTCGCCGCGTCGCCGTCGATGGTCGCGTTCGCGCTGTTCGCGGCCGCGCTCGGCGTCGGCGCGGGCCTCCACTACTCGGTCGCGACGACGTTCCTCACGCGGCAGTTCGACGACACCGGCCGGGCGGTCGGTGTCCACGTTGCTGGCGGACCGCTCGCGGGACTGGCGGCGCCGCCGGCCGCCGCCTTGGTCGGGTCGCGGTACGGCTGGCGCGCCGGCGTCCTCCTCGGGGCGGCCGTCGCGGTCCCCGTGTTCCTCCTGTTCGCGTGGCGGGTCCGACCGACCGAACCCCTCCGCCCGGACCAGCCGATGGGCGAGCGGTTCGCGCTCGGGCCGCTCGTCGAACTGCTCTCGCGGCCGCGGATCCTCTACACGACCGCGCTGGCGACGATGGGCGCGTTCACGTGGCAGGCGACCGCCTCCTTCCTTCCGACGTTCCTGGAGGTCGGAACCGGCCTGTCGAGCGCGCTGTCGGCGCTCCTGTTTTCGGTGTACTTCCTCGTCCACGGCGGTACCCAGCCGGTGACCGGGTCGGTGTCCGACCGGATCGGCCGCGACGCCACCGCGATGGTGACGATGGCCGCCGGCGTCGTCGGCTACGGGACGCTCGTCGCGGCCGCGACGCTCGACCTGGGACTCCTCGCGGTGGTTCCGGGCGTCGCTCTCGTCGGGCTCGCGATGTCGTGGGGCGCGCCGGTCCAGTCGCGGTTCATGGATCTCCTGTCCGACGCGGAGCGCGGCGCCGGCTTCGGACTCGTCCGGACGGCGTACATGGTCACGGGCGCCTCGGGTAGCGTCGTCGTCGGTACCGTCTCGGACGCCGCGGGCTGGGCAGTCGCGTTCGGGCTGCTCGCCTGCGTGATGGCGCTCGGGCTGGCGACGCTGTCGGCGAACCGCCTGCTGGGTCTGGGGTACTGAACCGGGAAAACGGCAGAACGAGGGGTGTGGCGCCTCAGAGCCGGTCGTCTTCGAGGCTTCCCGGGTCTTCGGCGGTGTCGAACATGTTGTTCTCGGCGCCGTCGAGCATCTCGTCGCGGCGCTCGTCGTCGACGACGCTCACGTTGTACGCCTCGATGCCGGAGGCGATGAGGTCCTCGGCGGCCTGCTCCTCCGAGACGAACTCCTGTTCCGCCAGCTGCTGAAACTCCGCGTACACGTCGTCCGAGAGGTTCAGCTCGAAAGTGGGCATACCTCCCGTTCCGACCGGACGCTTTTAAATCGTTCCCTCGTCTCGGCGGTGATGTTCGCGGCGTGCGCCGAGACGAGAGTCGGGCCGGCCCGAACATCTGCGGGGTCAGGGGTACCCCGGCGGGAGACGATGGTCGAGTATGCCCAGCTTTCCGTCTCCCTTCGGGTCCGACGACGACGACCTGTTCGACGGGTACGACGAGTTCGTCGCCGCCGACCTCCCGCGGCCGGGGGAGTTCCTCGACGGTCACGACGTGCTCGACGGCGCCGACCACCTCGCGTTCCACCGGCTCACCCGCGACTGCTTCGAGGAGCGGAAGGTGTACGACATGACGTTCAACTACAACCTCGCGCGGCTGAACCTCGACACGCGCCACGGGAACGCCGGGTTCCGCTACGCCGTCGAGCGCGGCGACCCCGCGGACGCCGTCGGTCCCGCCGACGTCGACGGAGACGCCGTCGGAGACGACGGTCCCGAGGAAGGGGACCTCGGCCGCGTCCTCCGCGCGGAGTTCACGCCGACGACGCCGTTCTGCCCGCAGACGCACACGCTGACGATCGGATCGTTCCGCGCGTGGAACGGGCTCGCCGAACGCCACGAGTACGACCTCGTCCGGGTCCGCGCGGCCCCGATGCACAACCAGAGCGAGGCGGTGAACGACCGGCTCGTAGAGCTCGAGGAGGCGTACCTCGAAACGGGCGACGTGGAGTCCGAGTCGGACGACGGCGCCGGTGTCGGACCGAATCCGACGGGGGGAACGGGGGAGGCGAGCGCGCGGAGCCGCTCGACCGACGCGCCGTTCTGAGCGGGATCGGAGGGCCGGTCAGAACGGGGCGCTCGTCTCCTCCGAGACGGACTGCCCCTCGGCGCCCGCTTCGCTCTTCCCGATCAACACGCGGAACTCGCCCGGCTCCTGCTTGCGGTACTCCCAATGGAACTCGGGACCGGCCTCGGTCTCGAACTGGTGGTACAGCGGTTTCGGGTCGTGGTCGTTCACCAGCACGAAGCCGTCACCGTCGTCGAGGGCCGCGTACGCGTCGAATATCTCCTCGTGACGCTGCGCCGGCGGCAGGTCGCGCACGTCCAGTTCCCGGGCGACCTCGGGCGGCTCGCCGCCTGCGCCCGCACCTCCCTCGCTTCCTCCCGCCGCCGTCCCGTCGTCCGCCGCGGATTCGGAGCCTCCCTCGTCGCTCGCGGCGGCGGACCCCTCGGTCTTCGTGATCCGGACGCGACACCGACCGGGTTCCGTCTCGACTACCTCCCAGCGGAACGCGTCGCCGTAGCGCTCGCGGAACTCCCCGTGGAGCGGCCGCGGCTCGTGGGGCGCGATTATCTCCATCGTCTCGCCGTCGGGGATCATCCCGTATCGGTGGTGGATCGTCTCGTGGCGGTCCGGCTTCGGGATCTCGCGGACGTCGTACCGCGTGAACGCCTCCGACTCGGCGGCCGTCGACTCGGCGGTCTTCCGGATCTCGACCCGCCACTCGCCGGACTCGCGGCTCGCGTACTCCCACCCGACGACGTCGCCGTAGGTCGACTGAAGCTCGTAGTACAGCGGCTTCGGGTCGTGGTCGTTCACCAGCACGAACCCCTCGTCCGGGTCGAGGCCGTCGAAGGCCGCGAGCAGCACCTCGTGTCGGCGCTGCGGTAGCAGTTCGCGCACGTCGGCGGTCCCCAGCGCCCCGCCGTCGAGTTCGCCGCGGTCGACCGCGCGGACCTCGCGCGGCTCCGCGTCGGGCTGCTCGTACTCCCACTCGACGTCGCGGCCGCGGTCGATCTGATACCGGATCAGGTCGACGTCGACGTCGCGGTCGGCGACGATACGAAGCTCCTCCCCCGTCTCGGTCGCGTCGAGCGCGTCGCGGAGCCGTTCTCGGCCCTCCTCGTCCGGCCGGTCTCGCAGGTCGATTTCGGTGGCCATCTCTCGGATCGAGGACGCGCCCAGAGGGGGATGGTCTCTCGCCCGAAGGTGTTCGGCTCCGCGTTCAGATTCCGGGACTCTCGAACCGCCTACAGGTCCCGCCACGCGCCGAGGAACCGCTGGACCGCGGTCAGGTGGCCGACGACGGCGAACAGCGCCAGCAGGAGACCGACGACGTTCAGCCCGGCGGCGATCGGCGACGGGTACACCGCGGCGACGACGCCGACGGTCCCCGCCAGCGCGAGGCGGTCCGCCCGGCCGAGGAGGCCGCCGTACTCGCGGCCGATGCCGACCGCCTGGATCTGCGTGCCGAGGTAGGAGGTGAGGAGGACGCCCGTGACGGCGGCGAAGCCGAGCGCGTACGCCTCGACTCCCGCGGTGAACCCCGCGATGATAGCCACGTCGGCGTAGCGGTCGAGGACGTGGTCGAGGAAGTCGCCGCCGTCGGAGGCGACCCCCTGGTGGCGAGCGAGCGCGCCGTCGACGACGTCGAGCCAGCCGTTGAGCAGGACGAGCAGCGCGCCGGCCGCGTAGAGGGTGGCCGACCCGACGGCGAAGGCGGCGGCGGCCGCGACCGCGACGAGGAACGCTATCACGCTCACCTGGTCCGGCGAGAGACCGAGCCTGTCGGCCGCCGACACCCACGGGCCGAGCAGGCGGTCCGCCACGGAGCGGTACTGGTCGAGGGTCATCTAACGTTCCGACGCTCGCGGCCGGCTCATATATAATCGATGAAGTTCACGGTGCCCGCGCTCGGCTCTCGCTCCCCGTCTATCGCCGTGCGGATCGCCTCGGCGACTTCCTCGGGGTCGCTGTCGGTGGCGTCGACCTCGTAGACGTGCTCGGCGCCGTGTTCGGCGACCGCCTCCGAGAGGATCACGTCGAGCGCCTCGCTCTCGGCGTTTTCCGCGGCGGTCGCGTCAGATTCACCGCGCTCGCGGAGTCGGGATTCGATCTTTTCCGGGTGACAGCGCAGCACGACGACGCGGTCGACGTCGAACCGGTGCGAGAGGTGCGAGTCGAGGACGCCGGACCAGTCGCCGAGCTCCTCGCGGACCGCGTCGAGGTCGGCGACGAGCGTGTCGCGGTCGGCGTCGCGCTCGGTCCAGAGGTCGTCGTCCGACTTGATCCGGTCGTTGAGGTGGATCACGTCGTACTCGTCTTCGAGCAGGGCCGTCGCGGTCGACTTCCCCGTGCCGGGAGTGCCCGTGACCGCGACGCGGTCGGCGCGGCCGCGGTCGGGGCTATCGGCGGAGTCAGAACGGTCGCTCACGCGCTGACACCGAGTTCGAGGTCCGCCAGCGCCTCGTTGAGCAGGGCGACCGCCTCCCGGGTCTCCTCGCGGGTGCCCGTCGAGATCCGGACGTGCTCCGGGAGTCCGAACGAGGTGCAGTCGCGGACGATCACGCCGCGCTCTTGGGCCGCCTCGGCGACGCGCTCGCCGTCGCCGACCGCGGCGAGGACGAAGTTGCCCGCGGAGTCGACGGTCGGCGCGTCCAGCTCGTCGGCGATGTACTCGCGCGCCCAGCGCGCGGTCACGACCGACTCCTCGACGTGTTCGTCGTCGTCGAGCGCGGCGAGCGCGGCGCGGCAGGCCAACTCGTTCGCGGCGAACGGCGTGTTGACGCGGGCGTACGCCTCGCCCCACGCCTCGGGGACGACGCTGTAACCGATCCGGAGTCCGGCGAGACCGTACGCCTTCGAGAAGGTGCGAAGCACCGCCACGTCGTCACGCTCGTCGACGAGCGGGATCGCGCTGTCGACGTCGGCGAACTCCCCGTACGCCTCGTCGACGACGACGAGCGTCTCCTCGGCGGTCGCGTCCGCGATCGCCTCGACCTCGTCGAGCGGCATCGTGGAGCCGGAGGGGTTGTGCGGCGAGGTGACGTAGACGATCCGCTCGCCGCCGTACGCGCTCAGCACCGTCTCCGCGTCCTGCGCGAACCCGTCGGCGGGCGAGAGCTCGTACTCGGTCACCTCGCCGTGGTGGTACCGCGACGACATCGCGTAGTAGGCGAAGCCGGGACTCGGCACCAGCACCTCGTCCCCCGGCTCCAAGGCGGCGCGCGAGAGGTAGTCGATCGAGCCGTCCGCGCCCGGCGACACCCACACCTGCTCGTCGTCGACCCCCCACTTCTCGGCGAGCCTCGCGGTGAGGTCCGTGTGCGAGGACTTCGGGTACTGGTTCACCCGGTCGGCGTGCTCGCGGATCGCCTCGACCGCCGCCGGACTCGGGCCGTGCGGGTTCTCGTTCGAGGAGAGCTTGATGAGGTCGTCGGGGTCGAGCCCGCGTTCGCGGGCGACCTCCTCGACGCCCCGCCCGGGCACGTACGGCGAGTGATCGGAGAGATCCCGTGGTCGCATGCCCGGGAGTCGGTGGCCGGCGGGCTTAAGCGTGGTCTTGGCGGGCGACCGGGTCGGCCTTCTCCCGCGCCGCGGTCGGGACCGGCGTCGCTCGTCGCGTGGCTCAGGGCACGCGCACGTCGTGTTCGAGGGTGCCGACGCCCTCGACCTCCACCTCGACGGTGTCGCCGTCGGAGAGCGCGCCGACGCCCTCGGGGGTGCCCGTCGCGATGACGTCGCCGGGTTCGAGCGTGAGGTACGTCGTGATCTCCTCGATCAGCGTCGGCACGTCGAATATCATGTGCTCGCGGTCGCTCGACTGCTTCGTCTCGCCGTTGACGCGGAGCTCGACGCTCGCGTCGTCGGGCACCTCGTCGGGCGTCGCGAGGACCGGACCCAACGGCGCGGCGCCGTCGAACGCCTTCCCGCGCACCCAGTTCTGCTCGCGGTTCTGGTCGTCGCGGTTCGACACGTCGTTCATACAGGTGAACCCCGCGACGACGTCCATCGCGTCTTCGGCGTCGACCGCCTTGCACTGCTCGCCGATCACCACCGCGAACTCCGCCTCCCAGTCGATCCGGTCTTTGCCGGCGGGGACGGTCACGGTGTCGCCGTGGCTCGCCACCGCGTTCGGCGGCTTCAGGAAGAGCAGCGGGCGGTCGGGCACGTCGTTGCCGAGTTCGGCTGCGTGGTCGGCGTAGTTGCGTCCGATACAGACGATCTTCGAGGGGTCGGTCGGCGCGAGCACGTCGATCGCGGGGTCGGAGAACGCGTACTCGTCGCCGCCGAAGGCGACCGTGTCGGTCGCCGGGTCGTACTCGCCCTCGCGGATCGATCCGGCCGGGTCGCGGAACCGTGCGCGGTACATACGAGTGCGATCGGGCGGCCGCCCGAAAAGGGTTCCCGGAGAGGCAATCGACGACGATGACGGTCCTGCCCCCGCCGATCACTCGGCCGAGTCGGTCGCCTCGCGGACCGAGTCGGTCTCCCCCTCCGACGGATCACCCGTCGGTTCCCGGGCCGAACTGTCCGCGACATCGTCGTCGACTGCGCCCGAATCTCCGTCGTCGACTGCGCCCGAATCTCCGTCGTCGACTGCGCCCGAATCTCCGTCGTCCGCGAGGTCGTCGAGCGACGGCGCGCCGACGCGGTCGCCGAACACCTCGGACCGCGCGCAGTCGGCGCAGTAGTGGTTGTGGCGCATCGAGTGGGTGCGGACCGGAACGCCGGCGACGACCGTCTCGTCTCGGCGCCGCCTGACGAGGCCGCGCTCGAACTCCTCGCCGCAGACGACGCAGGTCTCGTCGACGGACTCCGGCGGGCGAACGACCCGATGGTCGACCGTCTTCTGCCGGCCGAACTTCGTGACCCCGTGGCGACGGTCGAGCCGTCGGCGCACCGGCGGGGCCACGCCGAGTCCGAGTCCGGCGAACGCGAGTCCGATCAGCGCGGCGGGCGGGGAACTACTCGTCGCCGCGAGGAACGTGATCAGGCCACCGATCAGCAGCAGCAACGCGGTTATCATGTACGCGGAGACGGTCTCCACCCGCGTCTCGCCCTCGCGGCCGGTGGTAGAGCGCGCGGGCGTCCCGTCGCCGCGAACGAGCCGGCGGCGCTCCGCCAGCTTGGAGTAGTGCCACCAGCCGTACAGCAGGTTCCCGATCCCGCTGGTGAAGACGAACAGGAGGACGTGGATCCCGACGGAACCGATCCCCCTGTCGACGAGGACGACGCGGTCGCCGTCGTCCCGCTCGATCTCCCACCCGGCGTCGAGGTGGTCCTGTACCCGGCGGCGAAAGGAGCGCAGACTCTCTCCCGGAGACGACGGCGAACGCGACGGGGACGAGTCCGCGCCGCTGGACCGCTGCGATGCGTCGGTCGACGGGTCGGACGCGACCGCGGTCGACCCGCCGCCCGACCGCGACGCGCCGCAGTTCGAGCAGAAGCGGTCGTCGTCGTCGAACGCCTCGCCGCACTCGGCGCAGTACGCGGGGTCGGCGGGGTCGCCGAGGTCGGCGCCGCAGTCGGGACAGAAGCTCGCCCCGGCGGGCACCGCCTCACCGCAGGCCGGACACGCGGCGGAGGGACCGTCCGGGTCGCTGGTCTCGGAGGGCATTCGCCCGAGGGTTCGCGCTCGTCCCGGTTAATTGCTTTCGCCGCCGGGCGACGGATTCCGCGGCGTCGAGTTTTATTACCGCTCGCCGAGATGTACCGAACGAACCATGGAACTCACCTGGCACGGCCACTCCACGTGGCACGTCGTCGTCGAGGACACGGAGCTGCTCATCGACCCGTTCTTCGACAACCCGAAGACCGACGTCGACCCCGAGGAGCTGGACCCCGACTACCTCCTCCTGACCCACGGGCACACCGACCACATCGCCGACGCCGACCGGTTCGAGGGGGCCACCGTGGTCGCGACCCCGGAACTGACCAGCTACGTTCAGGAGAACTTCGGCCACGAACACACGCTCCCGGCCGGCGGGATGAACATCGGCGGTACCGTCGAGGTCGGCGACGCGTGGGTGACGATGGTCCGCGCGGACCACTCGAACGGCATCGACACCGGCTACGGCACCTCCGGCGGCATGCCGACCGGGTTTGTCATCGGCGACAAGAAGCCGACCCAGGAGTCGGACGCGGACTGTACCACGTTCTACCACGCGGGCGACACGGGCCTGATGTCCGAGATGGTCGACGTGATCGCGCCGTACCTCGAACCGGACGCGGCCGCGCTGCCCGCCGGCGACCACTTCACGATGGGTCCCGCGGGCGCCGGCATCGCCGCCGACTGGGTGGGCGCCGACGTGGTCTTCCCGATGCACTACGACTCGTTCGGGCCGATCGAGATCGAGACGCGCGAGTTCGTCAACGAGGTGAAGGCCGCGGGCGCCGCGGCCGAGCCCGTCGTCCTCGACGGCGACGAGACGTACACGCTCGAGTAGCGCGGCGACGCTCCGGACGCCGGTCCGATCCGACGCGGCCGGCGCGACGCGTGGCGACGGCCGCTTTTTTCGAGGCGACGACGCGATCGCGGAGCGCGAGGTCCGCGTGCGGTCTCCGTTCGACGCGGCGAGGCGACACCGCCGGCGACCGGTTGTAGAATACTATTTGAATCTGAATAAATATTAGGTAGCTGAGTGTAGATTTCGTATATCGCTGCCAGCACAAATATATCGGATATATTTAAATTAATAATAAACCAAAAGTCTTCTAAATAAAAGTTGGTTAGGACCGAATTGGTACACCATGTCAACCGCTGATATGCGGGCTGTGATCCGGGGGGACGGCGGACGGTTCGTGTACATCGTCTCCGCGCTCGCAGCGCTCAACGGACTCCTGTTCGGGTTCGACACGGGGATCATCTCGGGAGCTATCCTCTTCATCGACACCACCTTCGAGCTGAGTCCCCTGGTGGAGGGAATCGTCGTTAGCGGCGCGATGGTCGGCGCGGCCGCCGGTGCGGCCGTCGGCGGACAGATATCCGACCGCATCGGTCGCAAGCGATTCATCCTGGTCTCCGCCGGGGTGTTCTTCCTCGGCTCGTTCCTCATGGCGGTCGCGCCGACCGTCGAGGTGCTCGTCGCGGGACGGATGATCGACGGGATCGCCATCGGGTTCGCGTCGATCGTCGGTCCGCTGTACATCTCCGAGATCGCGCCGCCCTCCGTCCGCGGCGGCCTCACGTCGCTGAACCAGCTGATGGTCACCGTGGGGATCCTCTCGTCGTACTTCGTCAACTACGCCTTCTCCGGCTCCGGGTCGTGGCGGATCATGCTCGGCGCGGGGATGATCCCCGCGGTCGTGCTCGCGGCCGGGATGATCCGGATGCCCGAGAGCCCGCGGTGGCTCTACGAACAGGGCCGGACCGACGAGGCCCGCGCGGTCCTCCGTCGCACGCGCGACGGCGACATCGAGTCGGAGCTGTCGGAGATCGAAACCACCGTCGAGGCCCAGTCCGACAGCGGGGTCCGCGACCTCCTCAGTCCGTGGATGCGCCCGGCGCTGATCGTCGGTCTCGGGCTCGCGATCTTCCAGCAGATCACCGGGATCAACGCGGTGATGTACTACGCGCCGACGATCCTGGAGTCGACCGCGTTCGGAAGCTCGCAGTCGATCCTCGCGTCGGTGTTCATCGGCACCGTCAACGTCGTGATGACGGTCGTCGCGATCCTCCTCGTCGACCGCGTCGGGCGACGCCCGCTCCTGCTCGTCGGGACCGGCGGGATGATCGGGTCGCTGGCCGTCGCCGGGCTCGTCTTCCAGTTCGCCGACCCGACCGGCGGGCTGGGGTGGCTGGCGACGCTCACGCTCATCTCGTTCGTCGCGTCCTTCGCGATCGGACTCGGGCCGGTGTTCTGGCTGCTGATCTCCGAGATCTACCCGCTCGCCGTCCGGGGGAGCGCGATGGGGATCGTGACCGTCGCCAACTGGCTCGCGAACCTCGCGGTGACGCTGTCGTTCCCCGTGCTGCTCGACGGGATCGGCACGCCGCTGACGTTCTGGCTGTTCGGCGCCTGTAGCGTCGTCGCGCTGCTGTTCACCTACCGCACCGTCCCCGAGACCAACGGTCGGACCTTGGAGGCGATCGAGGCCGACCTCCGGGGCGCGACCGGAATGACGGCGGCCGCGTCCGACGACGACTGAGGCGGCGGCCGCGAACCGGCGCCGTCGCGCCGCGGCTCGGTACGTCCTCGACGTGCCGATGCCGATAGCCTTTATCCGCGCGAGACCGAACGAACACTCGACTATGGCAGACATCGAGACGTCCACCGTTTCCGAAGAAGGGTACGCCAGCACCAGCCAGGTCGGCGAGTTCGACCTCCAGATCGACGCGACCGACGAGACGGGACCGAACCCGAACGCGACGCTCGTCGCGACGTACGCCTCCTGTTACCTCCCGGCGTTCCGCGTCGGCGGGAGCCAGCGCGGCGAGGAGGAGCTGGGCAAGATCCAGATCGACGCGAGCGCCGAACTCGACGAGGACGACGACCTCGAATCGATCGCGTTCGACGTCCACGTCGAGACCGACCTCGACGACGAGACCGCCGCCGACATCGCCGAGCGCGCCGAGGGCATCTGTCACGTCCACAGCGCGCTCCGCGAGGGACTCCACGCCGACATCAGCGTCTACCCCGGCGCGTTCTGAGCCGGACCGCAGGCTCCGCCGTCTTTTCGTTCGCGGCTCGATCGCTCAGTCCCGGGGCTCGACCTCTCCCGCGGTCGACTCCGCCTCCTCGGCGGTCGACTCCGGCCGGTCGACCCCGGTGAACTCGAAGCGGGCGCCGCCGCGCTCGCCCTCGGTGACCGCGACCTCCCAGCCGTGCGCCTCGGCGATGCGCTGGACGATCGAGAGACCGAAGCCGGTGCCCGTCTCGGAGGTGGTGTAGCCGCTCTCGAACACCCTGTCGCGCTGGTCCGGATCGATCCCCGGTCCGTCGTCCTCGACGTAGAAGCCGTCGGGCAGGTCGCCCACGACGACACGCTCGACGCCGCGTTCGTCGGCGTCGTCCGGCTCCGCCCGACTGTCCGTGGAGCCGTGTTCCACGCTGTTCCGGAACAGGTTCCCGAGGAGCTGACGGACGCGCCCGGGGTCGGCGCAGATTTCGCTGTCGGTCTCGACCGCGATCTCGATCGGCGTCCCCTCCGCGCCGCCCCCCGCGTCCTCGATCCCCCCGAACGGGTCCTCGCCGCCGGTCGAGCCGAACGCCTCGTCGCCGTACGCGGCGGTCAGTTCGCCGAGGTGGACGCGCTCGAACGACCCGACCGTCTCGCCCTGTTTCGCGAGCGCGAGCACGTCGTCGATCAGCCGCTCCATCTCGTCGAGCGCGCGTTCACAGCGGTCGAAGTACGAGTCGGTCCCCGTCTCGCGGGCGAGCCGGAGGTACCCGGAGAGGACGTTGAGCGGGTTCCGGAGGTCGTGTGAGACGATCGACGCGAACTCGTCGAGGCGCTCGTTCTCGCGTTCGATGCGGCGCTCGTACGCCTTGCGCTCGGAGATGTCGCGGCTGCTCGCCAGAAAGCGGTCCTCGCCGCGAACGTCGATGCGCCTGACGTGGACCTCGACGGGGAACGTCGAGCCGTCGGCGCGGGCGAACGTCGTCTCCAGCCGGAGCGTCTCGTCCATCTCCAGGCCGTCCCAGAGCCGAACGCCCTCCTCCGGATCGAGTTCGTCGTCGACCTCCCACACGTCCATGCCGACGACCTCGTCTCGGTCGTACCCCAGCTCCCTCGTCATCGCCCGGTTGGCGTCGACGATCTCCCCCGCCTCGTCGTGGATATCGATCATGTCCGGGGAGCGCTCGAACAGCGCTTCCAGCCGCGCGGAGGTGTGTTCGAGCCGCCGCTGTCGCCGCCGCTCGTCGGTCACGTCCCGCGAGATGCCGAGCACCCCGTCGAACTCGCCGTCGATGACGAGCCGCGTCAGGGCGTAATCGACGATGGCGTCCGACTTCGTCGGTAGATCGAGCTCCCTCGTCCCGGTCAGCGAGTCGCGGTCGCCGTCGACGAGCGCCTCGAACGGGTCGCCGTCGCTCTCCGCTCGGATCCGCTCGACGAGGCAGCTCTCCGCTCCGACGAGCGCCTCGGGAGCGGTGCCGTACACGTCGGCGGCGTGGTCGTTGACGAGCGCGAACCGGCCGTCAGCGTCGTAGACGCAGACGGACTCGGGCAGCTCGTCGACGATGCGACGGTACCGCTCCAGCTCCCGCTCGCGCGCCTTCTCCTCGGTGACGTCGATGTGGATACCGACGGCGCGACGGGGATCGCCGTCGTCGGTCCGCTCGACGACGCGACCGCGGTCGCGGATCCACTTCCACTCGCCGGACTTCGACCGCATCCGGTAATCGCACTGGTAGAGGTCGGTCTCCCCGGCGAAGTGGGTCTCGATGGCGCTCCACGCCGAGCCGAGGTCGTCCGGGTGGACGCGGTCCTCCCACGAGGAGATGTCGAACCCGATCTCCTCGCGATCGTACCCGAGCATCGCCGCCCACCGCTCGTCGAACCGGACCTCGTCGGTCTGAACGTCCCAGTCCCAGACGCCGACGTCGGCCCCCTCGACGGCCAGCTGGAGGCGCTCTGAGAGCTCGCGGAGCTCGCGCTCGCGCTCGCGCCGTTCGGTCACGTCGCGGAAGTACAGCGCGAGACCGTCGCCGGTCGGATACGCGTTCACGGCGAGGTCGGCCCCGAGCCGGTCGAGGTGCTGTTCGAACCGCACGGGGTCGCCGGTCGCCGCGGCCTCGCGGAGCGTCGCCTCGCCGTCCGTGCCGACGGTCTCGGGGAACAGATCCCAGATACGCTCTCCGAGGAGATCGTCGGCGTCGAGGTCGATCATGTCGGTCGCGCGGTCGTTGAGGTGCGTCACCCGCCAGTCGCCGTCGACCTCGCAGAACGCGTCGGAGATCCGTTCGAGGTGGTCGGCGACCCGGCGCTCGCTCCGGGTGCGGGAGACGACGTCGTCGACGGCGGCCGCGAGCCGGTCGTACCGGTCCGGCGTCTCCCCGCGGACGTACTCGTCGACGCCCGCGGAGACCGCGGCGCTGGCGACGGCTTCGGACCCCGCTCCGGTGAACAGCACGAAGGGGAGGTCGCCGTGTCGCCCGCGGACGGTTTCGAGCAGCTCGATCCCGTCGGTCTCGGGCAGCTCGTACCCCGAGACGACGCAGTCGAACGAGGACGACGACAGCGCGTCGAGCGCCGCCGCCGCGCTTTCGACCGGCGCCGCGTCGATCCGATCTCGGCGCCGTTCCAGCGCCGAAACCGTCTCGTCCGCGAACTCGGGTTCGTCGTCGACGACGAGGACGCGGACGACCGGTCGCTCCCGTCCGGCGTCGGTCCCGTCGGCTCCGTTCCCTCCGCTCATCTGTGATGGTGTTTCTAATCCGACAGGATAACCGTTTCGTTCGAGTTCACCCGACGACCGTCGAGACGGCGATCCCGGAGCCGACGGGGAGGACCGCGGTCTCGACGGCGTCGTCCGAGCGGACGGTCCCCAGGTACTCCCCGATGCCGCGCGTCTCCTCGTCGACCGCGGCGTCCGGGAGCGGTTCGCCCGCCTCGAAGTGCGCGACGAGGGCTTGGAAGTCGATCGGACCGCGCGCGACGTTGTCGGCGACGATCACGCCCCCGGACCGGACCTTCGGGAGGGCCGTCCAGTAAGCGTCGGCGTACCGGCCCTTCTGGTGGTCGATCAGGACCACGTCGAAGGGTCCGTCGTAGCGGTCGACCGTCTCCATCGCGTCGCCGACCTCGAAGGTGACGCTCTCGGCGTAGCCGCCGTCGGCCGCGAACGCGGCGCCGCGCTCGGCCTCATCGGCGTCGAACTCGGTACAGACCACGTGCTCGGCGCCGCCCCGGAGGAACCAGGTAGCGGAGTAGCCGAACCCGGAACCGAACTCGAAGACGCGGTCCGCGTCCGTCAGCCGCGCCAGCAGGCGGAGGACCGCCCCCGCCTCGGGACCGATGATCGGGAACCCCCACTCGTCCGCGAGGTCGGCCATCTCCCTCTGAACCGGCGTGTGCTCCGGTGCCGTCGCAGTCAGGAACCGACGCACGGGGTCTGTGAGCACGTCCATGTCGTCGGGTCGAGCGCGTGACACTTAAATCGGATCGGCGGCCCCGTGGCGTCGGATCGCGCCGGGACGGTCGCCGGCGGGCTGAAAACTGTTAAGTCCCGCTCGGTCGACCGATTCAGTAATGTACGACCCTGAGGAACTCGCCGCGATCCGGGAGGCCAAGGAGTCGTGGGAGGCGGGCACCTACGGCGAGACGGTCGACCGGTTCGGCGAGCGCGAGGAGACGTTCACCACCGACACCGGCGGCCAGGAGGTCGACCCGCTGTACACGCCCGCCGACGCCGAGACGGACTACCGCGAGGACCTCGGCTACCCCGGCGAGGAGCCGTACACCCGCGGCGTCTACTCGACGATGCACCGGGGGCGCCTGTGGACGATGCGCCAGTACGCGGGGATGGGAACCGCCGCGGAGACGAACGAGCGCTTCCAGTACCTCATCGACGAGGGGTCGTCGGGGCTGTCGATGGCGTTCGACCTCCCGACGCAGATGGGGTACGACTCCGACGCCGCGATGGCCGAGGGCGAGGTCGGGCGCTCCGGCGTCGCCATCGACACGCTCGACGACTTCGAGACCGTCTTCGACGGCATCCCGCTCGACGAGGTGTCCACCTCGATGACGATCAACGCCCCCGCGGCGGTGCTGCTCGCGATGTACGTCGCGATGGGCGACGAGCAGGGCGTCCCGCGGGAGGAGCTCCGCGGGACGATACAGAACGACATCATGAAGGAGTACATCGCGCGGAACCTCTACATCTACCCGCCGAAGCAGTCGATACGGCTGATCACGGACATCTTCGAGTTCTGCGCCGCCGAGGTCCCCAGCTTCAACACCATCTCCATCTCCGGGTACCACATCCGGGAGGCGGGGTCGACCGCGGCCCAGGAGATCGCCTTCACCCTCGGCGACGGCATCGAGTACGTCGAGGCCGCGATCGACGCCGGACTCGACGTCGACGAGTTCGCCCCGCAGCTCTCCTTCTTCTTCAACGCCCACAACAACATCTTCGAGGAGGCCGCGAAGTTCCGCGCCGCGCGCCGGATGTGGGCGCGGATCATGGAGGAGCGGTTCGACGCCGACAACCCGAAATCGAAGCAGCTGAAGTTCCACACGCAGACCGGCGGTTCGACGCTCACCGCCCAGCAGATCGAGAACAACGTCGTTCGCGTCTCGTATCAGGCGCTCGCGGCCGTCCTCGGCGGCACGCAGAGCCTCCACACGAACGGGAAAGACGAGGCGCTCGCCCTACCGACCGAGAAGTCCGTCCGCACCGCGCTCCGCACCCAGCAGATCCTCGCCCACGAGTCGGGCGCCGCGGACACGATCGACCCGCTCGCGGGGTCGTACTACGTCGAGGACCTCACCGACGGGATCGAGGAGGGGGCGTTCGAGATCATCGAGGAGGTCGACCGCCGCGGCGGCATGCTGGAGGCCGTCGAGAGCGGCTGGGTCCAGCGGCAGATCCAGGACGTCGCCTTCGAGCGCCAGCAGGAGATCGAGGAGGGCGAGCGGATCATCGTCGGCGTCAACGAGTTCGAGGTCGACGAGGAGCCGGAGATGGACTTAGAGGAGGTCGACCCGGAACAGGAGCAGAACCAGCGCGACCGCCTGAACGAGGTGAAGGCCGACCGCGACGACGACGCGGTCGACGACGCGCTCGCGGGCCTTCGCGAGGCCGCGCGGGGAACCGAGAACGTGATACCCCACGTCGTCGACGCCGTGAAGGCGTACGCGACGGTCCAGGAGATATCGGACGTGCTCCGCGACGAGTTCGGCGAGTACAAGCCGGGGCGGTGACGGCGCGGTCGCGGGGCGCCGCGGCTCAGCTCGCCCCCCGAACGACGTGCCCGTACTTCAGGGCCGCGACGAAGATGCCGCCGCCGACGGCGTTGCCGACGGTCGCGAGCGCGAGGAACGAGAGGTAGTCGGTCACCGTTATCGCGGGCGAGGAGAACAGCCCGAACAGCACCTCGACGTTGCCGGCGATCGAGTGGGGCAGGTGGAGCATCCCGATCGTGCCGGTCACGATCAACACGAGGAGCAGGCGGCCGGTCGTCTCCTGTGCCGCCGTGATGAGCCACGCCAGCAGCCCCATCAGCCACCCGGCGAAGATCCCGCCGACGAACAGCCACTGGAGGTCGTGGCTGACGAGCTTCAGGGCAATCTCCTCGAACGCCGCCGGCTCGACGACGCCGAGTCCGGGGGTCAAGAGCACGGCGAGCAGGGTGAAACACAGCCCGCCGAGGAGGTTGCCGACGTACACCAGTCCCCAGAGCCGACCCAGCTGTCCGAGGGAGGCCTGTCCGTCCAACACGGGGATCACGGCGAGCATCGTGTGTTCGGTGAACAGCTCCGAGCGGCCCAGGATGACGAAGATGAAACCGACGGAGTAGACGCTCGCGAGCAGCAGCTCGGTCCCAAGGTCCCCGTACCCCCCCGGTGAGAGCGTCAGCACCACCGCCATCATCAGCGGGCCGAAGCCGATGTCGAGTCCCGCGGACAGCCCGGAGAGGAGCAGCCCGGACCGCTCCCGGTTCAGCTCGTGGAGCGCGCTGTCGAGGATGGAGTCGAGGATCGTCCGCGACGACTTCTGTTCTAACGCCGTGTCGGTGTTCTGATCGCTCACGCGGAGTCCCGCGTCGCAGTTGTCGCCCGGGATACCCAATTCTTTCCATCGGCGAACCCAGGTTCCGCGACCGTCGGAGCGGTCCGACGCCGTCGGTCCCCGTTTTCCGACCTCGTCGCGACGCCCGCCGTCATTTATGTGCTCCGCGCCGCGACGTGTCGCCATGCGCTTCGATCACGTCGGCGTCGCGACGCGCGACGCCACCGTCCTCGCCGACCTGTTCGGCGGCCTGCTCGACGCCCCGGTCGCCCACGAGGAGACGTTCGACGACATGCGGATCGTCTTCCTCGAACTCGACGGCGGCGGCTACTTCGAGCTGCTCGAACCGGACGCCGGCGGGACGATCGCCGACTACCTCGACCGCGAGGGACCGGGGATTCACCACGTCGCGCTCGCGGTCGACGACCTCCCGGCCGCGCTCGACGACGCGCGCGACCTCGGGATCGACCTCGTCGACGGGGAGCCGCGTCCCGGCGCGTGGGGCCACGAGGTCGCCTTTCTTCACCCGCGGTCGACGGGCGGCGTGCTCGTGGAGTTCGTCGAGGGCTGAGTCCGGTTCGCGGCGACCGCGACCGTGGCGGGCCGGCCGCGGCTCGGTCGGCGGGTCGGTTCCTCAGTCCTCGGCCTCGACCGCCGGGTCGTGGGTCTCGTACCAGTCGAGGATCTTCTCCAGCCGGTGGATCGCGCGGTCGGGGTCGCCGATGTTGTGGTGCTCGTCCGGGTAGACGACCAGTTCGGCGTCGATCCCTTGCTTCCGGGCCGCGACGTACAGCTGCTCCGACTGCGAGGAGGGGCACCGCCAGTCCTCGCCGCCCGCCATCACCAGCAGGGGCGTCTCGATGTTCCCGGCGTCGAGGACCGCGGTCGACGCGTCGTACGCCTCGGGGTTCTCCCACGGGAGGCCGAACTCCGCCTCCAGCCAGACGTGGGTGTCGTCCGTGCCGAACGCCGACCGGAGGTCGTAGATGCCGTGTTCGGGCGCGGCGGCGGTGAACAGCTCCGGCTCCTGCGTGACGAGGAACCCCTGCGCGATGCCGCCGTAGGAGAATCCGTGGCCGAACACGCGGTCGGGGTCGACCCAGCCGCGCTCCGCGAGCGACTCGACCCCAGCAGCGATGTCGTCGACCTCGGCGGTCCCCCACTTCCCGGTCAGCTCCGCGGTGAACTCGCGGCCGCGTGAGGTGCCGCCGCGGTAGTTGGGACGGAAGACGAGGTAGCCGCGGCTCGTCAGCGCGGCGTGGCCGAAGCTGAACACCGGCTCGTCGTACGACATCGGCCCGCCGTGGATCGCCACCACCAGCGGGTGGTCGCCGTCTTCCGGATCGACCTCGGGGTCGTGGTAGAGCACGCCGTCGAGCGTCCAGCCGTCGGACTCCCACTCGACGCGGCGGGCCTCCGGCATCGAGAACTCGTCGACGAGCGACTCGTTGACGCGGGTGAGCCGCCGGAAGGAGTCGGGTTCGGCGGATGCGTCGAGGTCCTCGACGTCGACCGCGTACAGGTCGCTCCCGTCCTCCGGGTCCGACAGGACCGTCACCGCCGTCGACCCGTCGTCGGCCACGTCGAAGTCGGCCATGGCGCGGTCGCGGCCCTGCGCCTCGAAGACGCGCTCCGTCGTGCCGTCGGTCTCCACGCGGACCAGGCGAGTGCTGCTCTCGTCCGCGATCCGGACGTATATCGCGCCGTCGACCCACACCGGCTCCCCGCCGCGGGCGACCGTCCGGTCGAGGTCCGCGGTGAGCGAAGCGGTCCCGCCGCCGTTCTCGTCCACGAGGTACACCTCCGCCGGGGCGGGCGGGTCGTCCGGGTCGCTCGCGACCGTCGCGACCCCGTCGGCGTCGGGGCGCCACGCCGGCGCGCCGTGGGTGAGGTCGACGTCCGTGAGCCGCTCCGCGTCGCCGCCCTCGGGCGAGACCGCGTACAGATCGCGGACGGTGGTGTCGTCGGGGCGGTCGAGGCGACAGGCGGTGAACGCGATCCGGCCGCCCTCGCTCCACGCGGGGTCCATCCCGGCGAGGTCCTCGAAGGCCCCGCCGCCGTACGCGTCGTCGAGTCGGCGGGGGTCGCTCTCGGGGTCGTCGAGGTCGACGACGAACAGGTACCGCGTCACGTCGTCGGTCCAGCCGGCGCCGTTCACCTTGTGCTGGAGCCGGGTCGTCTCGATCGGGCCGCCCTCCTCTCGCACCTGATCGAGGTACTCGGACTCCTCGTCGGTCGGGTCGCGTGACTCGATCACCAGCCGGTCGCCGTCGGGCGACCAGTCGAAGCCGGCGACGCCCTCGTCGCGCTCCGTCACCTGTCGGGCGTCGCCGCCGAGGGCGAGGTCGAACAGCCACACCTGCGGTTTCGGCTCTTCGTCGCCGTTTCCGAGGGGTTCGTCGTCCTCGTCTTCTGTGCCCTCCTCGTCGTCCTCGGCGCTTCCCCCGTCGTCCGCGGCGCCCTCGCCGTCCTCCCCGTCTCGGTCGCGCCACCCCACCCGTCGCTCGGCGTCGCGCTCGCGGGCCGCGAGAAACGCGAGGCGGTCGCCGTCCGGTCCCCACGTCGGCGCGGAGGCGCCCGACGCGCTCGTCAGGCGGTGCGGCTCGCGGGAGCCGTCGGTCGGGGCGACGAACAGCGAGGCGACCGCCTCGTCGGCGGCCTGGTCGTACTCGGTCGCGGTGAAGGCGACGCGGTCGCCGGTCGGTGAGACGGCGACCTCGCCGATCTGGGTCAGATCGTAGTACGCGTCCAGCGGCAGTTCCGACATGAACCGACACAGCGCCGGACCGAGGAAATACGTTCGGGCCGCGGAACCGCAGCGGGCGACGGGGATCCGGCGCGACCGCGCCTCGAGGCGAGCGACGGCGACCGACTTAACCGCGACGCGGCCCGACCGACGGCCGTGTTCCGCGACCTCTCGCGACCGATCGAGACGGGGATGCCGACCTACCCCGGCGACCCCGACGTGACGCTCGCGCCCGACGCGACCCACGAGGCCGACGGCTACGCGACGAGCGAACTCCGGACCGGCACCCACGCGGGAACGCACGTCGACGCGCCGCGACACACGATTCCCGGCGGCGAGACGGTCGACGAACTCGGCGTCGGGCAGTTCGCGTTCGACGCCCGCCTCGTCGACCTCCGGTCGCTGGAGCCGCGCGAAGCGATCGCGCCCGAGTCGCTGCCCGATCCGAGCGACCTCGACGCCGAAATCGACCTCCTCGTCCTCCGGACCGGCTGGGCCTCGTACTGGGGGACCGACCGATACCGCGACCACCCGTACCTGACCGCGGCGGCCGCCGAGCGCTGCCGGGAGGCGGGCGTCGGGGTCGGTCTCGATACCTTCGGGCCGGACCCGACGCCGACCGCGGAAGGCGACGCTGACCCTCCCTCGAACGCGCGAGGCGACGAACCCGACGGCACTCCGGCCCACGACGTTCTCCTGGGCGACTCGCTCCCGATCGTCGAGAACCTCTGTGACCTCGACGACCTCCCGGCTCGGTTCCGGCTGTCCGCCTTCCCGCTCCGGATTCGCGACGGGGACGGGTCGCCGGTGCGGGCGGTCGCGGAATGGGAGGGACGACCGGGAGACACGTAGCCGCGAGACCACGAGACCGGGGAACGCGCCGACTCGCGCGCACCCAGACCAAACCCGTTTTAAGCGTCGGCGACGAACCGCGTTTCAAGGTCGATATCCATGGAAATGCCACGCCGCTTCAACACGTACTGCCCCCACTGTGACTCTCACCACGAGCACGAGGTGGAGAAGGTTCGATCGGGTCGCGCGACCGGAATGAAACGCGACGCTCGGCAGCGACGCCGCGCGCTCGCGACGATCGGCAACGCCGGCGGGTACTCGAAGGTGCCCGGTGGCGACAAGCCGACGAAGAAGACCCACCTGAAGTACCGCTGCGGCGACTGCGGGAAGGCCCACATGCGCGAGGGATGGCGCGCCGGCCGTCTCACGTTCCAGGAGTAAGCATGGCGGGAGACTTCCACCGCGTCGCCTGCGGCGACTGCGAGAACGAACAGGTCGTCTTCGGCAAGGCCTCCTCGACGGTGTCGTGTGCGGTCTGCGGTACGACCCTCGCGACCCCCACCGGGGGAGAGGCCGAGCTTCACGGCGAGATCGTCGAAACCGTTGAGGCGCGGTAACCGCCTCACCGCTCCGTCATGAAGTACAGCGGCTGGCCCGAACCCGGCGAGCTGGTGGTCGGCGACGTCGACGAGATCGCGGACTTCGGCGTGTTCGTCGACCTCGACGAGTACGAGGACAAGCGCGGTCTCTGCCACATCAGCGAGGTCGCCTCCGGCTGGATCAAGAACGTCCGCGACCACGTCCGCGAGGGACAGACGGTCGTCGCGAAGGTGCTGGAGATCGACGAGTCGGCGAACCAGATCGACCTGTCGATCAAAGACGTCAACGAGCACCAGCGCAAGGAGACGATCCAGGACTGGAAGAACGCCCAGAAGGCGGACAACTGGATGCTCATCGCGCTCGGCGAGGACGTCGACGACGATCGCTACACGTCGGTCGCCAACGCCCTCCTCGTCGAGTACGAGAGCCTCTACGACGCCTTCGAGGCGGCCGCGATCAGCGGCGACGAGGCGCTCGAAGACGTCGACGTCGACGACGACACCGTCGACGCGATCGTCACGGCCGCCCGCGACAACGTCTCGGTCCCGTACGTGGACGTGACGGGGTACGTCGACCTCGAGTCGGCGGCCCCCGACGGCGTCGACGACGTGCGCGACGCGCTCGCGGCCGCCGAGGGGAACGGCGAGATCCCGGACGGCGTCGAGCTCGACGTCGGCTACGTGGGATCGCCCGAGTACCGGATCAAGGTCCGCGCGCCGAACTACAAGACGGCGGAGGCGCAGCTCGAATCCGCCGCCGAGCGCGCCCGCGAGTCGATCGAGACCGCCGGCGGCGCCGGCGAGTTCCACCGCGAGCGGCGCGAAGACGACGAGTAACCGCGAGCGGCCGAGGACACGACCCCTTCTTCCCGTGAAATCAGATATCCGCGTCTGCGCGAACTGGGAGACCGTTCACGACCGGCCGGTGTACGCGCTCGGCGACCGCTGCCCGGAGTGCGACGGCCCGACCGAGAACAGCGCGCCGGCCCCGTTCGGGCCGGAGGACCCCTACGGCGAGTACCGCCGGCGGGCGCGGCGACGCGACTCGGAGTAGGCGTTCGACGCTCGGCGGCACCGGCGGCGGAGTTTCCGGGTACCGATCGACCACGGGAGCCACCGGAATAGCCACGCTCTTGTGACCGCCGCCCGGACGGGCACGGTATGGAAGAGATCGAGATCGACGAGGTCGCGACGCCGGAGCTTACGGACCCGGTGTTGATCGAGGGGCTGCCGGGCGTCGGTCACGTGGGGAAACTCGCGGCCGAGCACCTGCTGGAGGAGTTCGACGGGGAGTTGGTCCGTCGGGTGTACGCCACGGAGTTCCCGCCGCAGGTGAGCGTCGACGATGGGGGCGTCGCGGAGCTGACCTGTGCGGAGTTCCACGCCGTCGAGACCGACGGCGCCGACCTGCTCGTGTTGACCGGCGACCACCAGGCCGGGTCGAACGCCGGCCACTACCGGCTCACCTCGACGTTCCTCGACATCGCCGAGGAGTTCGGCGCCGACCGGGCGTTCGCGCTCGGCGGCGTCCCGACCGGCGAACTCGTCGAGGAGTACACGGTTCTCGGCGCCGTCTCCGACGCCGACCTCGTCGACGACCTCGAAGACGCCGGCGTGGAGTTCCGCGCGGACGAGCCGGCCGGCGGCATCGTCGGCGTCTCCGGACTCGTGCTGGGACTCGGCGGTCGCCGCGGGTTCGACGCCGCCTGTCTGATGGGCGAGACGAGCGGCTACCTCGTCGACCCGAAGAGCGCGCGCGCCGTGCTGGAGGTCTTGGAGTCCGTCCTCGACATGGCCGTCGACTACGAGAGCCTCGAGGACCGCGCCGAGGAGATGGAGGAGGTCGTCGGAAAGATCCGCGAGATGCAGGAGGGACCGGCCGTGCCGGACGACGACCTGCGGTACATCGGATAAACGGAAGGGCACGGCGACTTCGACCCCGTTTCTCCGCAGGCGATCGCCCTCGTCGGCCGAGCGAAACCCCCGCTTCCGGCAGAGCTAAACCGCATCCCCGATCATCGTTCGTGTATGACAGACGTACGCGTCGCCGGGGTGGGGCTGACGCGCTTCGGCAGCCACCCGGAGCGCACCGGCCGCGACCTGTTCGGCGAGGCCGCGCTGCGGGCGTTCGAGGACGCCGACGTCGACAGGGCCGACGTCGAGGAGCTGAACTACGGGAACTTCATGGGCGCGCTCGCCGAGCATCAGGGCCACCAGGCGCCGCTGATGGCCGAGGCCGCGGGGGTCCGGTGTCCGGCGACGCGGTACGAGTCGGCGTGCGCGTCGGCCGGCGTCGCGGTCCGCGAAGCGGTCCGGACGGTGGCGGCGGGCGACGCCGACGTCGTCCTCGCGGGCGGGATGGAGCGCATGACGAACCTCCCGACCGACGAGGTGACGGAGGGGCTGGCCATCGCGGCCGACGACCTCTTCGAGGTCCGGGCGGGCGTGACGTTCCCGGGCGCCTACGCGCTCATGGCGAACGCCTACTTCGACGCGTACGGCGGGAGCCGCGAGGACCTCGCGCACGTCGCCGCCAAGAACCACGCGAACGCCGTGCCGAACGAGTACGCCCAGTACCGCGAGGAGGTCTCAGTCGAGGAGGCGATGGACGCCCCGCCCGTCGCGGAGCCGCTCCACCTCTACGACGCCTGTCCGATCACCGACGGCGCGAGCGCGCTCGTGCTGGTCTCCGAGGAGTACGCGGCCGACCGCGACCTCGACGCGTCGGTCGCGGTGACGGGGACCGGACAGGGGACCGACCGGATGGCGCTCGGCGACCGCGAGCACCTCGCGCGGACGCCCGCCGCGGACGACGCGGCGGATGCGGCCTACGCCGACGCCGGAATCGAGGCCGACGCGGTCGACGTCGCGGAGGTCCACGACTGCTTCACGATCGCCGAGGTGCTGGCGCTGGAGTCGCTGGGGCTGTTCGAGCCGGGCGAGGGGATCTCGGCGGCCCGGGAGGGGGTCACGACCGCCGCCGGCGACCTCCCGGTGAACCTCTCGGGCGGGCTGAAGGCGAAGGGACACCCGGTCGGCGCGACCGGCGGCTCCCAGATCGCGGAGCTGACTCGGCTCCTCCGCGGCGACCACCCCAACAGCGAGCACGTCCCCGACGCCGAGGTCGGCGTCGCGCACAACGCGGGCGGAACCGTCGCCAGCGCGGTCGTCCACGTGCTGGAGGTGGCGGAATGAGCGACAACGGGGCGGCGGCGGACGCCTCGCCGCCGACGGACCGCGAGTACGCCGAGTGGCTCGACGCGCTGGCCGGCGGAGACGGGTTCGCGCTCGTCTGCCCGGACGGCCACGGGTCGCTCCCGCCGCGCCGGGTGTGCCCCGAGTGCGGGTCCGCCGAACTCTCGCGGGAACCCCTCCGCGAGGCGGGGACCGTCGAGACGTACAGCGTCGTCCACGTCCCCTCGCCGCGCTTCGCGGACGACGCGCCGTACGCGACCGCCGTGGTCGATTTCGGCCCGACGCGGCTGACCGGGATCGTCCGCGACGGCGACCACGGGCGCGACGCGACGCCCGAGGTCGAAATCGGTGACCGGGTCGCGGTCGGCGTCGGCGAGCGCGTCACCGACGGCGAGCGGCTCGTCGTCTTCCGCCCCGTGGACGGCGAGTGAGACCGGAAGGCGCACGTCAGTCCCCGGAACCGACTCGCCCGGCCGGGACGACCCGCCGACCGGTACCGACAGCAGGTACCGACGCCGCCAAAACGGTTATATCCGGTTCGTCGGTACTCGAGACGTATGTCCGACCGCATCTCGGTCCTCCTCGTCGACGACGATCCGGATCTGCGCGCGGTCACTGCCTCGTTCCTGGAGCGCGAGGACGACCGGATCGCGGTCGAGACGGCCCCAGACGCGGACGCCGGACTCGACGCCTTGGCGGAGCGCGACGTCGAGTGCGTCGTCTCCGACTACGAGATGCCGGGACTGGACGGGCTCGACTTCCTCGACGCGGTGCGCGAGCGCCGCCCGGATCTGCCCTTCATCCTCTTCACCGGACGGGGCAGCGAGGCGGTCGCGAGCGAGGCCATCTCCGCCGGCGTCACCGACTACCTCCAGAAGCGGGGGGGAACGGAGCGGTACGAGCGGCTGGCGAACCGGATCGTCGAGGCCGTCGAGAAGTGCCGGGCCGAGCGCGACGCCGAGCAGGCGGTCGAGCAGTTCCGCGCGGTCGCGGAGGGCGCGTCGGACGCGATCGTCTCGATCGACACCGAGGGCGTGATCCGGTTCGCGAACCCGGCCGTCGAGTCGGTGTTCGGCTACGAGCCGGCGGAGCTGGAGGGCGAACATCTGGCGACGCTGATGCCCGAACGGTACCGCGAGGAGCACCGCAAGGCGGTCGAGCGCTACCTCGACACCGGCGAACGGGGTATCGACTGGTCGAACGTCCGGTTCGAAGCGCTCCACCGCGACGGCAGCAAGATACCCGTCTCCGTGTCGTACGGCGAGTTCACCGTCGACGGGGAGCGGCAGTTCGTCGGCGTGGTCCGCGACGACGCCGACCGCGACCGACACCGGGCGTTCATCGAACACACAAGCGACGTGGTCGCCGTGTTATCGAGCGACTGGCGGTTCCGGTACCTGAGCCCCTCCTGTGAGCGCGTGACCGGCTACGCCCCGTCGGAGCTGCTCGGCGAACGGTCCCTGGACTACATTCACCCGGAGGACCGGGAGGCCGTCGAGGCGGCGTTCGGCGAGCTCGACGGGGACCTCCCGAGCGCCGAGTATCGCTTTCGGACGGCGGACGGCGAGTACCGCTGGCTCGAGTCCGTCGGCAGCGAGCGGATCGACACCGACGGGATCGAGGGGTACGTCGTCACCACGCGCGACGTCTCCGCGCGGAAGGAGCGCGAGCGAACCCTCTCCCGGCTCCGAGAGTGGACGCGGGAACTCAACTACACCCGGACGACCGAGGAGGCGGCCGAGCTGGCGGTCGAGGCGATCGACGACCTGATCGACGCCGGGCTGAGCGGCATCCACCTGCGAACCGAGGACGGGGACCGCCTCGAACCGGCCGCGCTCGGCCAATCGGTACCCGCGCTGTTCGAGACGCAGCCGTCCTACGACCGCGACGCGCCGCCGGGAACGCGGGCGGCGCTGGCGTGGAACGCCTTCCGAGGCGAGGAGTCGGTCGTCATCGACGAACTCTCGACGTACGAGCGGATCGACGAGTCCTCGCCCGCGGAGAGCCTGGTGTTGCGCCCGATCGGCGATCACGGGCTGTTCGTCGTTTCCTCCCCGGAGCCGCGCAAGTTCACCGACACCGATATCCTCGTGGCGGAGATCCTCTCCGGCCACCTCGAAGCCGCGCTCGACCGCATCGAGCGAGAGAGCCGCGTCGAGCGGCTCCACGGCGCCACGCGAACCCTCGTGCGGGCTGAGTCGCGGGCGGAGATCGCCGAGCGAGCGGTCGAGGCCGCGACCGACGTGCTGGGATTCTCGATCGTCACCGTCCGAGTTCACGACGAGGCCGCGGGCGGACTGGTGCCGTCGGCGGTCTCGCCGGAGGCTGAGGCGCTGCTCCCGGAGCGCGAGACGTTCACGCCCGACGGCGGGAGCCTCAACTGGGCGGCGTTCGAGTCGGGCGAACCACGGATGTACGACGACATTCGCACGGCCGACGCGCTCGACGCCGACACGGCGCTTCGCAGCCTGCTGATCGTCCCGATCGGCGAGTACGGAACGATCGCGATCGGCGAGACGGAGCCGGGGGTGTTCGGCGGGGTCGACGAGTACCTCGCCGGAATCCTCGCGACCGCGGCCGAGACGGCGTTCCAGGCCGAGGCGCGAACCCGCCGGCTCGCCGAGCGAACCGCCGATTTGGAGCGACAGAACGACCGCCTGGAGGAGTTCGCCGGCGTGGTGTCTCACGACCTCCGGAACCCGCTCGAAGTCGCGCGGGGGCGGACCGAACTCGCCCGCGAGGAGTGCGACAGCGAGCACCTGGCGGCGGTCGAGCACGCGCACGGGCGGATGACCGCGCTGATCGACGACCTGCTCACGCTCGCCCGGGAGGGAGACCCCGTCACCGACGCCGAACCGGTCGATCTGGGGCAGGTCGTCGGCTCCTGTTGGCGGACAGTCGACACGAGGGACGCGACGCTGCGCGCCGAGGCCGAGCGGATGATCGTCGCGGACGAGAGCCGGCTCAGACAGCTGTTGGAGAACCTGATGCGAAACAGCGTGGAACACGGCGGCGACGGCGTGACGGTCACGGTCGGGTCGCTGCCGGACGGGTTTTACGTGGCCGACGACGGGCCGGGGATCGAACCGGACCGGCGCGAGGAGGTGTTCGACGCCGGCTACTCGACGTCGCAGTCGGGGACCGGCTTCGGGCTGCGGATCGTCGAACAGGTGGCCGACGCGCACGGATGGTCCGTGCGCGCCGTCGAGAGCGAGGCGGGCGGGGCGCGCTTCGAGATCACCGGCGTCGAGTCCGCGTAATCGTCCAGAGACGCGACGCTCGCCGGCCTTCGGAGCCGATCAGTCCCGAGTGACCAGCTCGACCTCGTGGCCGTCCTGGTCCTTCGTGAACGCGTAGTTGTGGTCGCAGGAAGCGGGGTCGCGGTAGTCGGGCGCTTCGCGGGTCATCAGGTCGTCCCACGCCTCGTCGAGGTCGTCGACGCGCACCGCGACGTGGCCCCAGCCGTCGCCCATCGTGTACTCGCGGCCGTCGTAGTTGTACGTGAGTTCGAGCTTCATCGCCTCCTCCGGGGCGTCTTCGGGCGCCACGAAGTAGTTCGAGAAGGTGTCGGCCTCCCAGCGGCCGGGCACCTCGGTGTACTCGAACTTGCGGGTCCAGTAGCCGAGCGCCTCGTCGGCGTCCTCGACGCGGACCATCGTGTGGTCGATGCTCCACTTCGCGCCGTGGTCGCGCTTGACGATCTCGATCTCGTGGCCGTCGGGATCCTTCACGAACGCGTAGCGGTTCCCGCACGAGTCGGGGTCGCGGTAGTCCTCGACGCCCTCCGCCATCAGCTGGTCGTACGACTCCTGGAGCGCGTCCTCGGGGACGCGGACCGCGACGTGGCCCCACGCGTCGCCGATCTCGTAGCTCCGGCCGTCGTGGTTGTACGTGAGCTCGAGGAGGGCGCCGTCCTCGTGGACGTCCTCGGGACCGAGGAAGACGTTGGTGAACGTGTCCGCCTCCCAGCGACCCTTCTCCTCGTAGTCGAGGTGCGTCTGGTACCAGCCGAGGCTCTCCTCTAAGTCCTCGACGCGGATCATCACGTGGTCGAAGGTTCCGTCCATACGAGAGCGATCGGCCGCTCGGGTCAAAAGCGTACTGAAGCCCGAACCAACCCCGCGGCCGCGACGGCTCGGACGATCTGATACCAGCGAAATTCCAGTTTTATTAATGCCGTGCGGCGTGGATAGATACGTTTCGGTCCCCCATTCCGGGTGTTCGCCGCCGTCCGGCGGCGAACACAGTCATGGCAAACGAACCGACCAGCCCGTCGACGACAGACGGCACGGCAGAGCAGTCTCGTTCACGACTAACGATCCCCAACGCGAGCGCGCTCCGGGGGATCGCCGCGTTCGCCGCGGGGGCACCGTTCACGGCGTTCGTCGCCGCCGTCGAGGTCGCGATCGCGACGGCGGCGCTCGGCGTCCCGCGGTCGACCGCGCCGGTCGCGGTGGGACTCGTGGCGTTCGCGGTGTACGCCGCGGACCACGTCGCCGACGCCGAGGGCGACATGGGGTCGACGCCCGCGCGGGCGCGGATCGCCTTACGCTACGGCGATCAGCTGATGACGGCCGCCGCGGTGAGCTACGGGGCGGCGGTCGCGCTCGCGGTCGTCGCCGGTCCCTCCGCACTCGCGCTCGTCCTCGTCCCGGGGGCGGTGTGGATAGGGTACGCCTCCGACTGGCTCCCGACGGTCGGCGACCTGGCCGCGCCGCTCGCCGCGGTCTCCGTCCCGCGGCTGAAGGACGTGTTCCTCCTCAACTCCGCGGCGGTCGCGCTCGCGTGGGCGGTCGCCGTCGTCGCCGCCCCCCTCGCGTTCGGCGTCGTCGCCGTCGACGCCGTCGGGACGCCGACGGTCGCGCTCCTCTTCGCGTACGTCGCCCTCCGCTCGTTCGTCGACGTCGAGGTCCCGAACGTCAGAGACGTCGCCGCGGACGCCGCGCGGGGTGTTTCGACGCTCCCGGTCGCGTACGGCGTCGGCGGAACGCGCCGAGTGCTGCTCGGCGTCGACGCGCTCGCGGCCGGACTGCTGGCGGTCGTCGCCGCGACCGGCGCCGCGCCGCGACCGGTCCTCGTCGCGCTCGCCGCGGGCCTCGCCTTCTCCGTGGCCGTCACCGCGCTGGCCGACCGGCTCGGCGGCGCTGCGCTCGGCGTCGCGCCGGACTGTAGCTACCTCGTCGCGGGCGCTGTTCTCCTCGCGCTCGGTTGGTAGGGCGGCGACGTTCGCCGCCGAGGGGCCGCGCCGACGATTTTTACATGAAATTTACCGACCCGATAAGTTATAACGCCAATAACCGTAAAAAACGCCATGGCCGCGCTGAGTCCGCTATCCGTCGCGCTCCTCGTCGCCGTGACGGTCGGGTTGGCGGCGGCGATTCTCGCGTGGCGGGAGCGTCCGGAGCCGGGCGCGACGTGGCTCGCCGTCCTCCTCACGGGGCAGGTCTGGTGGGCGACGTTCCTCGTCTTCGAACTCGAGGCGGCGACGCTGCCGGCGAAGGCGCTGTGGTACGACGTCCAGTGGGTCGGCGTCGTCGCGATTCCCGTGGGGTGGCTCTTCTTCGCGCTGGAGTACACGGGCCGGGACCGCTACGTGACCCCCTTCTCGATCGCGCTGGTGTCGATCGTTCCCGTCGCCACCGTCGCGGTCGCCGCCGCCGGCGACCCCGGGAACCTCCTCGCGGTCGACCGCGTCGTGCGCGAGACCGCGGTCGGGACGTTCCTCGATGTCGCTCCCGGACCGCTGTACTACATCATCGCGGGCTACACCTACCTCCTCGGCGCGGTCGGGTCGATCCCCCTGCTTCAGCTGATCCGCGACGACGCCCGTCCGTTCCGCGGACAGAGCGCCGCCCTGCTCGTCGGGACCGCCGCGCCGTGGGGCGGCAGCGTCGCGTATCTCACCGGCGCGATCCCGATCCCCGGACTCGACCCCACGCCGCTGGTGTTCGCGGTCTCCGGGGTGGCGTACCTCTTCGCGCTCTCGCGGTTCCGGCTGTTGACGCTCGCGCCGGCCCCGCGTCGCCGCGCGCGCCAGCTCGTCTTCGAGCAGCTCCACGACCCGGTGTTCGTCGTCGGCACCGAGGGGCTCCTCGTCGACTTGAACGAGAGCGCGGCCGAGACGTTCGGCATCGACCGCCGCGACGCGATCGGTGAAGCCGCCGCGGCGGTCGTTCCGAAGTACGACTCGGTCCGCGAACTCGCCGCCGGCGAGGCCGACAAGCCGCGGGCGATCCCGATCGTCGGACGCGACGGACAGCGACCGTACGAGGCGACGGTCCGGGAGGTGGTGGACGACCACGGGCGCACCACCGCCCGGGTGATCGCCTTCCACGACGTGGGCGCGTACCTCGGCCAGCAGCAGCGCCTCAACGTGCTCAACCGAGTGTTCCGGCACGACGTTCGGACGGAGACGAACCTCATACGGGGGTACGCCGAGCAGCTGCGGGCGGACCCGACCGACGAACGCGCCCTCTCCGTCATCGAGGAGAGCGCCGGACGCATGCTCGAACTCAGCGAGCGCACCCGGACCGCCGGCGAGCTGTTCGATCCGACCGAGGAAGCGAAGTCGGCGCCGCTCCCGGAGGTCGTCGACGAGGTCGTCGCGGGCGTTCGGGGCGTCGATCCCGACGCCCGTATCGAGGTCGGCTCGGTGCCCGACGTTCGGGTGCCGGTCGTGTTGCGGGTCGTCCTGGAGAACCTCTGTTCGAACGCGGTCCGCCACAACGACGCGGAGTCGCCGTGGGTCCGGATCGACGCGGCGGTCGCGGACGGGTGGGTCGAGGTCACCGTCGCGGACGACGGCCCGGGAATCGACCCCGCCGAGTACGACGTGTTGGACCGCGGCACGGAGACGCCGCTGCGACACGGCAGCGGGATCGGCCTGTGGATCGTCAAGTGGGGCGTCGACCATCTCGGCGGGCGGATCTCGTTCGACGAGCGCGACCCGCGGGGAACGGCGGTGACGGTCTGTGTCCCGGTCGACCGGTCGGAATCGACCGGGGGCGGCCGCGGGGCATCGACACTCGGCGACGGGTCGGTCGACGACGAGTGGGGGACGCTCGGATCGCTGCCCAACGCGGGTCGATAGGCACTTGTCGCCGGGAGGCGTCCCCGGGATATGGACGCTACGGCCACGACATATCTCCCGTACGCGCTGCTCGCGATGGGCGCGTACGCGCTCGTCTCGCCGCTGATGCGCGTCGCCACGACCGGTCCGAACGCGATCCCGAGCGACGTCGCCGTCGTCGTCTCGAACACCCTGCTCGTCGCCATGGCGGTCGGCGTGATCGCGTACACCGGGCAGGGGTTCACGACGCACCTCGCGTCGCCGAAGCTGGCGCACGTGCTCGCGGCCGGGCTCTTCCTCGGGATCGGCATCCTCGCGCTGTACCGGTCGCTGTCGCTCGGTCCGGTGAGCGTCGTGACGCCCATCTTCGCGATGTTCCTCGTCTTCTCGTCGGTGATCGGCTTCCTGTTCCTCGGCGAGTCGTTCACCGCCCGCAAGGGGCTCGGAATCGTCTTCGCCGCCGCGGCCGTCTACCTGGTCTCCGGGGCCTGACCGCGGGTCGATCCGGAGACCTCGATCCCGCAATCCGGAGACCTCGACCCCGCGATCCGGAACCGTCTGCCGCGTGACGAAACCCCTTTAATCGCCAGCGGAAAAGGAGCGCATCTGCCGTGTCTCGCCTTCCGAAATCCCTCCGTGCGCTGATCTCATACGTCGCTGGCCTTCCGAACCCGTTCCGCCTGCTAATCCTCTACATCGGCTTCGCCCTCGCGAAGGCCGGGCTGATCGACCGCCACCGCGTGGTCCGGACCACCGACCTCGCGTGGCCGCGGATCGTCACGGGGATCGCCCGGATGTCGAAGAACGCGGTCGACGTCGCGATGGTCGGCGTCGCCGTCGGCACGAGCGCCGTCGCCGGCGTCGGCTTCGCGGGTCCCTACTGGGGGCTCGCGTTCGCGCTCGGCGGGGGCGTCGCCGGCGGCACCATCGCCCTGGTCTCCCAGCGCTACAGCGCCGAGGCGTTCGTCGAGCTCGGCGACGCGGTCCGGTCGAGCGTCCTCCTCGTGATCGCGATCAGCGTCCCGGTCAGCGGGGCCTTCTGGCTGTACGCGCCCGCCTTCATCGACGTCCTGAGCAGCAACGAGGCGGCGATCGCCTACGGCGCCGACTACCTCCGCGTGGTCGGTCTCGGCGTCCCGTTCGCCGCGCTCAACCTCGTCGGCAGCCGCGTGCTGGTCGGCTGCGACGACGCCTACACCGCGATGCAGGTCCGGGCGGGCGGCGCGGTCGCGAACATCGTCCTCAGCGCGCTGTTCATCTTCGGCTTCGGCTGGGGCGTCGAGGGCGCCGCGGTCGGCACCGTCCTCTCGAACGTGCTCGCGGTCGCAGGCTTCACCGTCGGTCTCGTCCGCGGGAGCGCCCCGCTCGTCGGCGAGTTCCCGGTCGCGATCGACCCGGCCGGCTCCTACCTCAACCCCGACATGCTCCGCGACCTCGTCGAGATCGGGGTGCCCGTCGGCGCGCGCAACCTCGTCTGGACGGCCGCGGAGTTCCCCATGCTCGCCATCCTCGACGTGTTCGGCCAGAACACCGTGGCCGCGTTCGTCATCGCGCGCCGCATCTGGGGGATCATGAACACCCCCGGCTGGGGGTTCGGTCTCGCCTCCTCCAGCCTCGTCGGCCAGGAGCTCGGCGTCGAGCGCCCCGACGAGGCCGAGGCGTACGCCCGCGACATCATCCGCTTCTCGGTGGCGACGTACGCCGTCTCGGCGGTGCTGATAGCGGTCTTCGCGACGGACATCGTCTCGCTGTTCGCCGAGTCGCCAACCAGCCCCGAGATCCCGATCGCGAGGGACCTCGTGTACGCGGCCTGCTGTGCGGTGATCTTCCAGGGCGTCTCCGGCGGGGCGGCCGGTCCCCTCGACGCCGCCGGCGACACCAAGATCCCCTTCGCGAGCCAGTTCCTCGGGATGTTCTGCGTGTCGATCCCGCTCGCGTACATTGGCGCACACGACGCGACGCCGGCGATAACGGTCCCCGAAATCCTCACGATCCCGGCGGTAGAGGTCCCGCTCGTCGGCTTTGCGACCCCGCTCATAGAGATCCCGTTCGTCGGGTTCACGCTCCCGCAGGTCGCGCTCCCCGCGATCGGGATCTGGGGGCTGTACCTCGCGTTCATGGCGGAGACGACGATCCCCGCCGCGATCAACTACCTCCGATTCCGCTCCGGCAAGTGGAAGAAGATAAGCGAGGCGTACCGGCCCGAGGCGACCGCGAACGACTGAGCCGTTGACTCGTCGCACCGTCGTTTTGCGAGCGAGTCATCTGCGGATGCCGCACCGAAGAAGGATTGTACACTACGGGTCGCTCCGGGACGACTCGACGAGGTCCGCGAAGTTGGCGAGCGTTCGGGTGGCGGTGGAGTCCTCGAAGGAGCTGTCGGCGGCCTCCCAGCCGTCGTACTCGTCGGCGATCCGAGGGGTGAATTCGGGGTGATACTGGACCGACCAGACCGGCCGGTCACGGTGTCGGGTGGCGAAGTACTCGTAGTAGTCCGCACGCCCGATGACCTCCATTCCGTCGCCGAGCTCCGTCACCACGTCGGAGTGAAGGACGGGCACGCTCGGTTCGACGCCCTCGAACAGCGGCTCGTCGGCGTCGAGATCGGCGTCGTGGAGCCGGAGGCGGGACGTCCCGCTGTCCACGACATCGCCGCCGAGGGCGGCGTTCAGAATCTGATGGCCGAAACAGATACCGAGCGTCGGGACGCCCTCCTCGACGAGTCGGCGCGCGAACCGCTTCTGGGCCGTGATCCACGGCTGGTCGGGCTCGTCGTACACGCCGACCTCGCTTCCGCCGATAACGACGCCGCCCACGTCTTCGAGGCTCGGGTCGCCGTCCTCGTGCGGGTAGTGGTACGCGCGGGCGTCGGGGAGGAAGCGGACGATCTCGTCGGTCATGTAGCCGCCGTCGACCGCGTTATTGAGTACCAATATCATCTGGGATTTATTTAAGCCAAACTGATCTCTTGGTAGTAACATGAGTTTCGATGCCGAAGCGATACGTGCGGATTTCCCCGTGCTCGACCGACGGGTAAACGGGCACCCACTCACCTACCTCGACAACGCCGCGACAACGCACACGCCCCGGCAAGTGTACGACGTCTTCGAGGAGTTCTACGCGGGGTACAACGCGAACGTCCACCGGGGGATCCACGAGCTCAGCCACGAGGCCTCGCTCGCCTACGAACGGGCACACGACCGCGTCGCCGACTTCCTCGGCGCGGACGGCCGCGAGGAGATCGTCTTCACCAAGAACACCACCGAGAGCATCAACCTCGTCGCGTACGGTCTCGGCCGGCACCTGGGCGAGGGCGACGATATCGTCGCGACGGAGATGGACCACCACGCCTCGCTGGTCACCTGGCAGCAGATCGCCAAGCGCACGGGCGCGACCGTCCGCCACGTCCCCGTCACGGCCGACGGCCACCTCGACATGGACGCCGCCCGCGACCTCGTCACCGACGACGCCGCGGTCGTCTGCGCACCCCACGTCTCGAACGTGCTCGGGACGGTCAACCCCGTCGCGGACCTCGTGGCCCTCGCACACGACCACGACGCGTACGCGGTCGTCGACGGCGCCCAGTCCGCCCCGACGCGGCCCGTCGACGTGGAGGCGATGGACGCTGACTTCTTCGCGTTCAGCGGCCACAAGCTCGCCGGTCCCACCGGCATCGGCGGGTTGTACGGGAAACGGGAGATCCTGAAGGAGCTCGATCCGTTCCTGTTCGGCGGAGAGATGATCCGGAACGTCACGCTTACCGACTCGACGTGGAACGAACTCCCCTGGAAGTTCGAGGCCGGCACGCCGCCCATCGCGGAGGGCATCGCGCTCGGCGCCGCCGTCGACTATCTCGCGGAGCTGGGGATGGACGCCGTCCGCGACCACGAGAACGACCTCGCGCAGTACCTGCTCCGGGAACTCGGCGACCGAGAGTTCGTCCAGACGTACGGTCCCGGCGTCGGCGAGGAGCGCACCGGCCTCGTCTCGTTCAACGTCGAGGGGGTCCACGGCCACGACCTCTCCAGCCTCCTCAACGATCGGGGTATCGCCATCCGCGCCGGCGACCACTGTACGCAGCCGCTCCACGACCGACTCGACGTCCCCGGCTCCGCTCGCGCGTCGTTCTACGTGTACAACACCCGTGCGGACGTCGATCGCCTCCTCGACGTCGTCGACACCGCCCGCGACGACATCGACGCGTATCTCGCCTCCGACCGCTACCACGACCTCATCAGCGAACACTACCACCGCCCCCGCAACTCGGGCGCCCTCACCGACCCGACGTTCGTGAAGTCCTCCGAGGAGACGACCTGCGGCGACGACGGCGAGTTCCACGTCGCCGTCGCTGACGGGCACATCGAGGAAATCGCCTTCGAGAGCCAGAGCTGCGCGGTCAGCCGCGCCGTCGCCAGCCTCCTCTCGGAGAAACTCGACGGGATGCCGGTCGAGGCGGTCGCCGACCTCGACGGGTACGTCACTCGCGAGCTCGACGGACAGTACCCCGACCTCCGACGCGAGTGCGTCGAAGGCCCCGAGGACGTCATCCGAGAGGCGGCCCGCGAGTACGTCGCGGAGAACCGCGCGTAGGACCGTCACCGCGTCGTCCGGCGTCCCTCTCGGACGAGACGGTAGACCGTCTCAAGAGGTCGATCCATCGGAGTCGGAGACTCGTTCAGACGATCGGTCGATCTCCCTCTCTCGGGGCTCGGTCACTTCTCGTCGGCGTGCCGGACCTCGACCGCGACCCCCCGCGTCGCCCCCGCCATCTCCGGGCCGGACATCGCCGCGCGGCCGACCGCGAACGCCTTCGGTCCCTCGATCACGACCTCGTCGCCCACCCGAATCTCGTCGGCGGCGTCGACGACGCCGGGCGCGAGGACGGAGCCGTGCGGGACGAACGAGTCGATCTCGACCCGCTTCGTCGGCGCGTCGCCCTCGACCCAGCGGCGCGCGCCGGCGAGGGTGAAGGATAGGGTGCCGTACTGCGGGACCATCGTCGCCAGCTGCTCGCCCGGCTCGCCCTCGCGGCCGGCGTCGGGGTCGTCGCCCCACACCTGAAGCTTGGGGTAGCGCCCGGTGGTGCGGACGTCGGACTCCCCTGGTCCGCCGAACAGGTCGTCGCCCGCGCCGTCGCCGAGCAGGTAGTCGGCGAGCGCGCGGACCGTGTTGTGCTCGCGCTCGCGCTTGCTGTAGGCGGGTTCGCCCTGTAAGGCGGCGTTCAGTTCGCCGAGCGACTCGTCGGTCGTCGGGTGGTCGACGCAGGTGTACTCGAAGGGGACGTCGACCGCGCCCTCGACGCGCTCGCAGATCTCGCGGTAGCCGTCCTCGGGGACGTGCGCGACGACGCGCGAGTAGTCGTTGCGTTCCAGGTACCGTCGAAGCACCTCCGCGACGAACTCGATCTCGTCTTCGCTCCAGTCGCCGGTGACGACCGAGTCGTAGTGCTGAGCGGGGTAGGTCGTCTCCAGCTCCTGTGGCACCACGCCGATGGGCGAGGTCATCGAGACGGTGTGGCCGCGCCACTTGATCGCGTCGTGGAACTGGCGGTGGCTCTGGGAGTCGCTGTACGGCTTCGTCGCCGAACAGGGGACCAACACGAGCGGCTGGTCGGAAAATCGGTTGCGGTAGCGGCTCGTGACGCGGTCGGCGAACCGCCGGATCTCGACGCGGTCGAGCGTCTCAGCGGAGGCCGCCGTCACCTCGGCGTCGCGCATGAGCGGGGTCCGCTCCTCCAGGTACCCCCACTGGTCGTCGAACTCGCGGAACGCGGCCGTGAGCCACCCCTCGTGGCGGGCCTGCCCCTCGACGTAGTCCCGGAGGCGACCGCTCCGGATCCGCTCGCGGACGCGGCGGAGTTCGGCGCGCAGGGCGTTGACGTTGTGATCGGCGCAGTCGGCGCGCGTGAACTCGTCTCGGGGTTTCGCGCAGGCGGGGCAGGCGCAGGGGAGTTCGTCGAGGTCCTCGAGGAAGTGCTCCGCGTCGGCGGTGAGGTACATCCCCTGAGTCCCCTTCGTCCGCGCGAGCGTCGCGTCGACGAGGTCGACCCCGGCGTACGCGAGGACCGCGACGTTCCGGGGCGTCGCGACGCCGGAGAGCCCGAGCGCGGCGTCCGGGGGGAGGGTCTCCTTCGCGCGGACGACCGCGTCGCGGAACGCCTCGCCGTGGCCGACGAACCCCTGCGCGTCGGAGAGGAGGTAGGCGTCGGCGCCGAGGTCGCGGGCGCTCCGGCTGTCGACGACCGCGGCCGAGGGGAAGTCGGCGTCGGGGTGCTCGACCGCGAACGACTCGCGCACCTCGTCGCGGGTCCCGGCCGGGAACGACCGGTGCGGCAGCACCGTCAGCGCGTCCTCGTCGCCGTCGGGCACCTCGCGGTCGCCGGCCCAGAGGCTGCCGGCGTCGTCGAGGAACGGGTCCGCGAGCGCCGGCGTCGTGACGGGGTCGGCGAGGCGGACCTCCCCGAGGCGAGCGGCGCCGTCGCGCTCGTGGACCTCGAAGTAGTCGGTCATACCACCACTCGCACGGGGACGGTCAATTCTCTTGTGTTCCGCGGTCGGCGGGACTCCGCGGTCCGGACGGTCGCCGCGGGCCGGACGGTTGCCGCGGCTCGGACGGTCGCGGTCGACCGTCGAGGTCGATTCCACCGATTGATAGCCGCGCGCCAACGGTTTTGTGTCGCCGCTTCGTCTCTCCGTCCAATGAGTCGTCGGTTCGACACGCGTGACGCGAGCAGGAATCGCCTCCAAGAGCTACTGGTGACCCTCGGAATCGCCGATCCGGACTACGCCGAGGGCCGCCCGGAGGGCGGACTCACCCGGGCGGCCGCCGCGGCGTTCGTCTCGCTCACCGGATTCGCGCTCCTGGTCCCGAACGTGACGCCGCTCGCGTCGGGCGGGGAACCCCCGATCGGCGTCGCGCTCTCGGTCCTCGGAACGGTCCTCTCGGTCGCGCTCATCGCCGTCGGCGGGCTGCTGTTCCGGAGTTCCTTCTCCACGCAGAACGCGGTCCGGATCGCGGTCTGGAACCTGTTCGGGATCACGGTCCTCGGCGGGATCATGCTCGGCATCCTCCAGTACCAGGCGGCGCTCGGCTCGCCGCTCGTCGCGCCCACCTTCTCGGTCGCGAAGGTGCTCTCGATCGGCGCCGTCGCGCACGTGATCATCGGCGTCTACGACGCCCGACGGGTTCGGGCACAACAGCTGGCGAAGGAACAGCGCAAGCTCTCGGTGCTCAACCGCGTGATCAGACACAACCTCCGCAACGAGACGACGGTGCTCGGCGGACACGCGTCGCTCGTCGCCGAGGGGGTCGACGACCCCGACCTCCGCGAGTCCGCCGAGACGGTCGCGCGCAGCGCGTCGGTGATCGGCGGGCTGGCGGAGGACGCGAAGCGGCTCCAGGCCGCGTTCGAGCGGCGCCCCGACAAGCGCGGTCCCGTCGACGCCGAGTCGATCGTCGAAGACGCCGCCGACGCGGCCCGGGAGGCGGGCGCGGAGACGGTCGAGGTCGACGCCGACCCCGTCGCCGCGCTGGCCGACGACCGGCTGGCGACGGCGGTCGAGGAGCTGGCGACGAACGCGGTCGAACACGGGGCGAGCGAGGTCTCGCTGTCGGCCCGCGAGCGCGACGGCGACGTGGAGATCGCCGTCGGCGACGACGGGCCGGGCATCCACGAGTCGGAGAGCCGGGTGATCACCGGACGGGACCCGGAGACGCAGCTGGAACACGCGAGCGGGCTGGGGCTGTGGATCGTGCGCGCGACCGCCGACGCGTTCGACGGGTGGCTCTCGATCGAGACGGTTCGCGAGGACGACGAGGGCGCGAGCGCGGCGGAGACGGGGACGACGATCACGCTCGGCGTGCCGGCGGCGTAAGCACCGACGTCTCGACGTTCCGATCGATGCGCTCCGCCGGAGACCGCCGCAACTGTTAGGCGGAACGCGACCGAGGGACCGGTATGGACCCGACCGGCCCGTGGGACCGCGACCGCGTCGACGAGTTCCTCGCCGCCTCGCGCGTTCCGGTCCGCCTCGGCTGCCGCACGGCGAGCGACCGACCGTGGATCGTCTCGCTGTGGTTCGCGTGGGACCCCGACGCCGGAGTCGGGGGCGACGCGGAAGCGGAATCGGACGGCCCCGCGGGCGCGATCCGCTGTGCGACGAGCGCGAGCGCCGACCTCGTCGAGTTCGTCGACCACGACGATCACGTCTCCTTCGACGTGTCGACCAACGATCCCCCGTACAAGGGCGTCCGCGGTCGCGGCCGCGCGACCGTGGTGCCCGACGACGACAAGCGACTCCTGCGGTCGCTGCTGACGAAGTACCTCGGCGGGACCGACAACGCGACCGGCGACCGGCTTCTGCGACCCGACCGTGAGGAGGTCGAGATCCGGATCGCGCCGGAGCGGCTCCACTCGTGGGACTACACGGAGCGCATGGGATCGACGGACGAGTGAGCCGACCGCAGTCGGACGAGTTTCGGCGGTCCCCGTCGCTGGCCGGCAGGCGATCGTTTAAGCGGTCCCCGGGCCACCCACGGGTATGAGCGCTCTCGACAACGACGAGTACCGCGCGTTCCGCCGCGACCTCCACCGCCACCCCGAGCCGGCGTGGCGCGAGTTCTACACCACCGCCCGCATCGTCGAGGAACTCCGCGAGCGGGATCTGACGGAGCTCCACGTCGGACGCGACGCGCTGGCGACCGACGAGCGACTGAACGTCCCCGACGACGACGAGCTGGCCGAGTGGGAAGGGCAGGCCCGCGACGCGGGCGCCGACCCCGAGATACTCGAACAGCTCTCCGGCGGCTACACCGGCTGCGTCGCGGTCGTCGAGCGCGGCGACGGCCCGGTAGTCGGCCTGCGCGTCGACATCGACGGCCTCCCGATCACGGAGTCGGAGTCGGACGACCACGTCCCGGCCGGGGAGGGGTTCCGCTCCGAACACGAGGGGTTCATGCACGCCTGCGGCCACGACGCCCACGCGACGATGGGACTCGGCGCGCTCGACGCGGTCCTCGACTCCGACTTCTCGGGCACGCTGAAGGTGTTCTTCCAGCCGGGCGAAGAGCAGGTCGCAGGCGGCAAGCCGATGGCCGAGTCGGGCCACCTCGACGATGTCGACTACCTCTACGCGGTCCACGTCGGCCTCGACCACCCCTCCGGGGAGGTCGTCTGCGGCGTCGAGGGGTTCCTCGCGGTGCGACACCTGCTCGCGGAGTTCGAGGGCGAACCCGCCCACGCCGGCGCACGCCCCGAGCAGGGCCGGAACGCGGTCCAGGCGATGGCCGCGGCGGTCCAGAACCTCTACGCAATTCCCCGGCACGCCGACGGCCCGACGCGGGTGAACGCCGGGCTCGTCGGCGGCGGCACCGCGACGAACATCATCCCCGAGGAGTCGCATATCGAGGGCGAGCTGCGGGGACAGACGACGGAGCTGGCCGAGTACATGTCCGACCACGCCGACCGCATCCTTGAGTCGGCCGCCGAGATGCACGACTGCGAGGTCGAGGTGTCGACACTCGGCGAGGCGCCCAGCGCGACGAGCGACGACGCGCTCGCCGGTCTCGTCCGCGAGTCCGCGGGCGACGTGGCGGGCGTCACGAGCATCGTCGACAGCGACGACCTCGGCGGCTCCGAGGACGCAACGTACCTGATGAACCGCGTCCAAGAGCAGGACGGGCTCGCCTGCTACCTCGGCGTCGGCACCGACCACCCGGGCGGCCACCACACGAGCGACTTCGACGTGGTCGAAGGCGACATCGGAATCGGTATCGACGTGATCGCCGGCGCGATCCGGCGGGTCGCCGAGACGCGGCCGTAGGGATCTGGAGCGCTTTTCGGATCGGGCTTAAAAACGTCTGCGACTGGTTTTATAAACGAATGCGGTGGCGCGTGCCTGCGAGGCCGCTACGCGGCCGAGCAGCACCGCGCGAGGGAGTCAGTCGCCCGGAGCGAAGCGACGGGCGACTGACGAGGCTGGGGAGGTGTGAGGTGCTGTGCGGTGCGGGGCGGGATTCGAAGGGGCAGCCGTGAGGCGGGCGCAGGCGACGGAAGCACTGGAGGGAGCGAGCAACGCGAGCGACCGAAGCGCGCAGCGAGCGTGCGCCCGCCTCACGGCTGGGGCTTCGGTGGTGTCTGTGTCGATCGGTCATTTATAAGAACCATCGTCGTACAGCCGAGCGGCTGAGGCTTCGGAGACCTTCACCGGAGATCTACTGGCAACGATTTATAAGCGAGCGGCTTGGGCTTCGACGGACATCGTTGCGAGGCGGTCATTGATAATATGGGCCCTGCTGTAATCCTCTTTTTCAGACACACTATCGACTGAAACAGCGGGTCGACGAAGAGTGCGTATTGTTCAATTCTTCCTGACATACCGGACTATCTTGTCTTAGCTCGACACCGAGTTTTATATTGAATGGTTGAAAACTCACAGATATGAATAAAGAAGGTAGTGGAAACCAAGTGACTGCTATTGTGGCCGGTCTCATCGGGGTGGGGATGGTCGGTTATCCACTTGTATTTGCCTCCGACGAAATGTGGTCAATTTATTCAATCATCATCGGAGTGTTATTGATCATCGCATCAGCGGTTGTGTTCTTTTCCGACTCTACGCCGCAAGAAGACCACGTCTACAATCGTGGTGGCGGGGTCTGATCACTCAATGTGAACGTCTAGTTTCCAGTGGCAAGGTTCTCACACAGTAGCCACACAGTGCCGTTGATCTGTGAATTCTTGTACTGAGTGATTTGTGAGTCCCCTGTACTGACCGTACCGAGGTAGAATATATCACTTCCCGCTGATTTCAGCGAAGCCATAACGTAGAAACGCCCGACCACGGGCTCGCCTTCCGGACCGTCCTCGACTCAGAACGTCAGGTGCGAACTCGACGACGGTCCCTCGTCGTCGCCGTTGTCGTCCGGTAACCCCCCGTAGAGGTACGTGAGATCCTCGTCGACGAGGAACACCGCGCCGTCGCGCACGTCGACGTCGATCGAGCGGAGCGTCGTCCCCGCGGCCTCGCCGTTGTCGCAGGAGCCTTCACACGTGTCGAACGCCGACCCGTGCTTCGGACAGACGACCGAGCCGCCCCGCGTCACGGCCCCGACCCCCTCGCGGTGGAGCCGCTGGTCCTCGTGGGTACAGCGGTTGATCCACGCGCGGACGGGCTGGCCGTCGTCGTCGCCGTTCGTCTCCCCGTCCACGTCGTTCCCCGCGTCCCCGTCCGACTCGTCCGCGCACGGGACGAGGAACACCTCGCGGTCGGCGTCGCCCTCGCGGGCCGTGAACGCCCACGACCCCTGCTCGCGCACGGTCTCGACGGTGGTGAGTCGGTAGCCGCTCACGGTCTCAGTACTTCGCGTCGGCGCCGGTCGTCTCGTAGACGCGGTCCATGATGGCGTCGCGCTCGCGGGTCCAGTTGGCCATCGCGGCGGGGCTCGTCGGGTACTCGTCGTAGTGACCGATCAGCTCGTCGGCGAGCGACTTCGTCTGGTAGAAGTTCCGGATCGTCCCCCAGTAGCCGAAGCTCTTGATCGCCGCTTTCACTTTCAGCCCGAAGGACATCGAGGTCGACCCCTCGTATAACGCCTCCGCGAGCTTCTCGCCCGGCAGCGACGCGAGCAGGCCCATCAGGTCGTCGACGTCGACCGCGGTCGAGAGGACGTTGTACACGTCGAGACCGGCGTAGCGCCCGCCGAAGTGGTCCATCACGCGGGTGTTGTACCGCCAGAGGTTCTCCTCGCTCACGTCGCCGTCCGAGATCGCCTTCACCGCCTGCTCGCCGGCGTACTTGCCCGCGTACGCCGCGCCGGCGATGCCGCCGCCGGTGGTCGGGTTCACGTGGCCCGCGGCGTCGCCGACCGCCATGTACCCCGGCGCGACCGCCGAGTCGTAGGGGCGTCGCGTGGGGAGCGCGGCGCCGAGCTTGTCGCGGACCTCCGCGCCCTCGAACTCGGGGCGGTCCCGGAGGTCCTTCTTCAGCGACTCGACCAGCTGCATCGGCTCCTCGGTCATCTGGAAGCCCAGCCCGGCGTTGATCTCCGTCGCCGTCCGCGGGAAGTACCAGAGGTAGCCCGCGGCGCGGTCGGTCGCCTTGAACACGAGGGCGTCGTCCCACTCCACCGGTTCCGGCACCTCGACGATCTCGCGGTACGCCGAGCAGAACTGCGAGTACCGGACGTTGGTGTCGAACGTCGTCCCCTCGAAGTCGGCCTTGTCCTGGAGCAGCGAGAGCGACCCGGCGCCGTCGATCACGACGTCGGCCGCGTACGTGACGGGATCGCCTTTTCGCACCGCGCGAAGCCCGGTGACGCGCCCCGTCTCGTCCTGTACCACGTCGTTGATGACCGTGTCGTAGTGGAAGTCGACGCCCGCGTCCTCGGCGCCGGCGATGATCTGGCGGCCGTACTCCCAACGGTCGATGACGGCGAGCTCGCCGGGGACCGGGATCTCCAGGATGGTGTCCTCTTGGGGGATCTCGAAGCGACCGTGGTCGACGCCGGTGTTCGTGAACGCCGGCTCCAGCCGGTCTTTCGGGATCGCCTCCGGGAAGGCGTCCGCGCCCTTCAGGGCGTCGCCGCAGGCGATGTGGCCGGCCTCCTCAGCGTCCTTCCGCTCGACGATGACGACGTCGAGCCCCTCGTTCGCGATCGTCGCGGCGGCGTAGCAGCCGGCGGTGCCGGCGCCCGCCACGACGACGTCGTACTCGTCGATATCCATTACCGGAGCGTGTCGTGCCCCCGGCAAAACTCTTTGCTCCCGTTTCGGTCGGCTCAGAGGCGACGCATTTCCCGTCCCGACGGGAGATCGCCGGTCACGGGACCGGAGCCTAACCGCTCAGGCTCGCCGCTTACCGGCGTGGAGACGTTTTTCAAGGCACGGGCCGACTCGCTCAGCGCCGCGGGGGCGTCAGACCGGGTCGGGGCGCCCCCGCCGGGCCCGCCGGTTTCCCGGCGCGACCTACTCCTCCGTCTCGTAGTGCTCGCCCGCGGCCTCGGGGATCTGGGTCCGGCCGACGAACGCCAGAACCACGATCACGGCCACGTACGGGATGGTCTCGACCAGCGAGCTCGGAATCCCGTAGCCGAGCTGCTGGAGTCGGGTCTGGAGCGCCTGTAGCCCCGCGAACAGCGTCCCCGCCCCCAGCGCGCCGATCGGGTTGTAGTTACCGAACAGGTAGACGACGATGGCGATGAACCCCTTCCCCTGTACCATCGTCTCGCCCGAGCCGACGAACTGACCGATAGACAGCGCCAGCGCCGAGCCGCCGACCCCGGAGAGGACGCCCGAGAGCAGGACGCCGGCGTAGCGCACCTTCGACACCGAGACGCCGACCGTGTCGAGCGCCTTCGGGTTCTCCCCGGCCGCCCGGAGGTGTTTCCCGAAGGCGGTCTGGTTCAGCAGCCACCACGAGCCGACGGTCGCGAGGAGCACCAGGGCCGCGGAGTACCGCCACCCGACGCTCGCCCCGAGGTTCGGCGTGTTGACGCCGCCGAAGAACACGGTCGACATGAACGGCGCGAGCCCCAACGCGATGAGCCAGATGGCGAGTCCGGCGATGATCTGATCGGCCTTGAACTCGATACAGACGACAGCGAACACCGCCGACAGGAGCGTCGACGCGGCGATACCGGCGAGGAACCCGACCGCGAGGGCCGGGACGCCGAAGACGGTGCTGCCGATTTCGACGACCGACGCGGCGTACACCGACACGAACGCCGAGATGATTAACAGTCCCTCCAGCCCGATGTTGATGACGCCCGACTTCTCGGCGAAGATACCGCCCAGCCCGGCGAGCACGATGGGCGCCGCGAGCCGCGCCGTCGACGTCGCGGTGCTCGTCGAGAAGACGATTCCGGCGAGGTCGCCCGCGACCGACTCGGGGAACGCGAGGCCGAGTATCCCAAGTAGCGCGAGCACCCCGACCGTGCCGACGATCAGCGAAAGCGGATTACGCATCGGTCTCACCTCCGTCGCCGCCGGTCTCGTCCGGCTCCGTCGACGCCGCGACGCCGCCACCACCGACGCCCGCGTACCGGCCGATCATCCGGAAGAACTCCGGCATCGCCACGAACAGGATGATGAGCCCGCGCAACACGGCGACGAGTTCGGTGGGGACGTCCGTCCGGAACCCGATCTCCAGGGCGCCGCCCTTCAGGATCCCGAAGAGGAACGCCGCCGGCAACACGCCGATCGGGTTGTTCCCGGCGAGGATCGAGACGGTGATACCGTCGAAGCCGAGGTCCGGGATCGAGGCCATCCACCGACCCTCGGACATCAGCACCCACACCGCGCCGCCGACGCCCCCGAGCGCGCCCGACAGCGTCATCGCTCGGACGGTCGTGAGCTTCGCGTTCACGCCCCCGTACTCGGCCGCGGCGGCCTGAACCCCGCTCGTCCGGAGGTCGTACCCGAGCGACGTGTGTTCGACGAAGTAGTAGAGCGCGCCGATGAAGCCGACGCCGACGAGCAGCGCGATCAGCGCGAAGTCGCTGGAGGCGGGGAACAGCCACGGCCGGAGCTGCGCGTACTCGGGGACGTACCCGGTTGCGACCACGGAGGAGCCCTCGGCGCGGAACACCTCCAGCACGAGCACGTACGCGACGTTCGCGGCGACGAAGTTGAGCATGATCGTCGTGATCACCTCGTTGGCGTCGGCGTACGCCTTGAGCGCGCCGGGTATCGCTCCCCACAGTCCGCCGGCGACGGCGCCGGCAACGGTCCCGACGACGATCAGCACGACCCCGGCGACCCGGCCCGCGGGGAGCAGGGGCACGAGCGCCAGGACCGAGAGCGCGGTCGCGAGCGCCCCGACGACGAGCTGTCCCTGCGTCCCGATGTTGAACAGGCCGGCGCGGAAGGCGACGGCGACTGAGAGCCCGGTGAAGATCAGCAGCGTCGTCTCCGAGAGCGTCAGGCCGAACGAGAGGTTAAACGGCGACCACCCGGGGTTGAACAGGCCGGGGTCGCCGACCGCGAACGGGTAGCCGAGCGCCCCGTTGAACAGCACGACGTACACCTCGACCGGGTCGTAACAGAACCCGATCCCCGTGAACGGCAACGTCCAGGCCGCGGTCGAACACTCGGCGATCCGGCCGGAGACGAGCACGATCGCGAACCCGACGAGGATCGAAAGGAAGATCGCGGCGACGCTGATGACGAGGCGCTCCGCGACGCTCCGGTCGACGAACGGCGCGACCAGCCGGGCGAGGACGGACGGGGAGCGGTCGGTGTCGGGATCGGAGTCGCTCACGCGTCCACCCCCTCGCCACCGCCGGCCGATCCGTCGATCTCGTCGCCCGGCGAGTCGTCCGCGCCGTCGCCGTCCCCCGCGTCGCCGGTCCCCGCGCCGTCGCCCGCGTCGTCGTGGAGCGCCGCCCCTTCGACCGATTCGTCGTCGAGCGACTCGCCGGCCATCAGCAGGCCGATCTCCTCTTCCGTCACGGTCGCGGGGTCGACGATCCCGGTGAACTCCCCCTCGTGCATCACCGCGAGCCGGTCGGAGAGGCCCTGTACCTCGTCGAGCTTCGAGGACACCAGCAGGACGGCCTTCCCCTCGGCGCGCAGTTCGAGCAGCCGGTCGTGGAGGAACTCCGTCGAGCCGATGTCGACGCCGCGGGTCGGGTGGGTCGCGACGACGAGGTCCGGATCGCGCTCGAACTCCCGGCCGACGATGAACTTCTGCTGGTTCCCGCCCGACAGCGACTCGGCCTCGGCGCCCGCGTCGGGCGGTCGGACGTCGTACTGCTCGATGACGGACTCCGCGTGGTCCCGCGAGGCGCGCCAGTCGAGCCGCCCGCCGCGAGCGAACGGCGGATCGTGTTGGCTCCCGAGAATGGCGTTCTCTGTGAGGTCGTACGACATCACCAGCCCGCGCTCCTGTCGGTCCTCGGGGATGAACGCCATTCCGCGCTCGATCCGGTCGCGGCGCGTCTTCCCCGCCATCGGCTCGCCGCGGTAGCGGACGTCCCCGGACGACGACTCGCGCAGTCCCGTGATCGCCTCGGCGAGCTGCGACTGGCCGTTGCCGTCGACGCCCGCGACGCCCAATATTTCCCCGGCGCGAAGCTCGAAGGAGAGGTCGGAGACCGCCTCGACGCCACGGTCGTCCTCGACGCTGAGACCGGTCACCTCAAGCACCCGGTCGCCCGTCTCTTGGGGCGGCGTCGCGGGGTCCATCAACACCTCTCGGCCGACCATCATCTCCGCGAGCTCCTCGCGGGTCACGTCCGCGGCCGCGACCGTCCCGACGTTGACGCCGTCGCGGAGGACGGTGATGTCGTCGGCCGCCGACAGCGCCTCGCCGAGCTTGTGCGAGATGAAGATGATCGTCTTCCCCTGCTCGGTCAGCTCCTCGAAGACGCCGTACAGCTCCTCGACCTCCTGGGGAGTCAACACCGCGGTCGGCTCGTCCATGATGAGCACGTCGGCGCCGCGGTACAGCGCCTTCAGGATCTCGACGCGCTGCTGTTCGCCGACCGAGACGTCCGCGACCGTCGCGTCCGGATCGACGTCGAACCCGTACCGCTCGCTCAGTTCGACGACGGCCTCGCGGGCCGCCGCCCTGTCGACGCGCAGGCCGCCCCACGTCTTCGGCTCGTTGCCCAAGACGACGTTCTCCCACACCGTCATCGGGTCGACGAGCATGAAGTGCTGGTGGATCATGCCGACGCCGGCGTCGATCGCGTCCCGCGGCGAGTCGAACGACTGCGGCTCGCCGTCGAGGCGGACGATCCCCTCGGTCGGCTGGTAGAGACCGTACAGCACGTTCATCAGCGTGGTCTTGCCGGCCCCGTTCTCGCCGAGTAGGGCGTGGACGCTCCCGCGCTCCACCTCGAGATCGACGTCGTCGTTCGCGACGACCCCGGGGAATCGCTTCGTGATGCCGTCCAAGTGGACCGCCGGGTTCATTCACCCGTAACTCCGCACCGCAGCCTAAAAACTCGCGGATTTCGGTCTGACGACCCCTGTACTGTCGGTCGGCCGACCAAACCGTCGAAAAGGTCGCGTCGGCTACGGTCGCCGCGAAGACGCCGCGATCCGCCGCCGTCCCGCGGTTGAGTCGGCCGACGCCGCGCCGCTCAGTTGCTCGTGGTTTCCGGCACGTCGATGTTGCCGGCGATGATCTCGTCGCGCGCGTCCGAGACCGCGGTCGTGATCTCGTCGGGCACCTGGTCGCCGATCTGCTGCCCGTAGACGCACTCCACGCCGTTGGACTCCAGGCCGAGCGCCGTCGTCGACCCGCCCTGATGCTCGTCGTCGATGACGTTCGAGATCGACTCGTACACCGCGGTGTCGACGCGTTTCACCATCGACGCCAGGATCACGTCCGCGAACGACTCGTCGGAAACCGACTGGTCCTGGTCGACGCCGAACGCGAACCGCCCCTCCGACTGCGCGGCCTGGAACACGCCGACGCCCGTCGCGCCCGAGGCGTGGTAGACGATGTCTGCGCCGCTCTGGTACATCGACAGCGCCGCCTCCCGTCCGCCCGTGGGGTCGCTGTAGCTGCCGACGTAGCTCGTGGTGACGTCGACGTCGTCGGACGCGTAGTCGACGCCCGCCTCGAAGCCGGCCTGGAACCGGCGAATCACGGGGCTGTCCAAACCGCCGACGAACCCGACGTTCGTCGAGTCCGGGTCCGTCTCGCCGGCGCCCGCGGAGAACTCGGTCTCGGTCAGGCGCGCGGCGAGGACGCCCATCAGGAACGAACCCTCGTGCTCGCGGAACAGGTAGCTCGCGACGTTCGGCTCGTCGACCGTGGTGTCGACGATCATGAAGTCCTGATCGGGGTACTCGGGCGCGGTCTGCGTGAGCGCGTCGCCCTGATTGAACCCGATGGTACAGACCAGGTCGTACGCCGGGTCCGTCGATCCGGCGTACTGCTGCTGGAACTGCTCGAACTCGCCGGCGCCGTCCGGCTCCGACTCGTCGTACTCGATGCCGAACTCCTCTTCGGCCTGGAAGATACCCTGTTGGGCCGCGTCGTTGAACGAGTTGTCGCCCAGCCCCCCGTCGGAGTAGACGATGCCGACCCGCGCCGGCACGTCGCCGTCGCCCCCGTCGCCCCCGTCGCCGCTCGGGCCGCCGCTACACCCGGCGAGGCCGACGAGACCCGCTGCGCTTGCCGCCTTGATGAACCGCCGCCGATCGAAGTCGGATGCCATCTCGTCCGTACCACCGTCGGAACACGGCATAAATTCGTCGTTCCCGCAGCACAGAGGTGACACGTTCGTGAAGAGAAGCGGCTTTTTTCGGGGAGATCTTCCGCTGACTACGATATTTTGATCCACGAAGTCGGATTTCTCACGGTTGTGAACGGGTCGCCGTGCGGGTCGCCGCGCGGGCCACCGGGATCGATACCCCGTCGATGATCTCGGGGGCGGATCGGTCGTCGGCTACGCCGCCGCGACCGCGTCCTCGACCACGTCCTCGACCTCGGCGACGAGCCGATCGACGTCGTCGCTTTCGGCGTACACGCGGACGTACGGCTCCGTGCCGGAGGGACGCACCAGCGTCCACGAGGCGTCGTCGAACTCCAGCCGCACGCCGTGGTCGGTGTCGACCGCGGCGTCGGGGAACGCCCCGGGGAGCGCCGTCTCCAGCCGGTCCATGGCCGACTCCTTCGCGTCGTCGGGGCAGGAGACGCTCACCTTCCGGTACGGCCGCTCGGTGACCGGCTCGCGGAGCGCGTCGAGTCCCTCGTCGGCGACGAGCCGCGCGAGCACCGCCGCCGAGGCGACGCCGTCGATCCACCCGCCGAAGCCGACGTGGACGTGCTTCCACGGCTCGGCCGCGAAGACGACGCGGGTGTCGTCATCGCCCGCTCCGTCCGGGTCCGCGGCCGCCTCCCGAACCGCGGCGATCCCCTCGTGGAGCGCGCCGAGGCGCACGCGCTCGACGCGGCCGCCCGCCTCGCGGACGCGCTCGTCGATCCGACCCGAGGCGTTCGGCGTCGTCACGACGACCGGGTCGGCGGCGTCGCTCTCGCGGGTGTACCGCTCCGCGAGCACCGCGAGCACCGTGTCCTCGTGGACGACCTCGCCGTCGGCGTCGACGATCACGATCCGGTCGGCGTCGCCGTCGTGCCCGATGGCGAAGGCGAACCCCTCCGCCTCGTCCGCTCCGCCGTCGTCGCCATCACCGCGTTCGCCGTCGCTCCCGTCGCTCGTCGGACGGCCCGGACGCTCCACACCCTCGTTGGCGTCGGCGACGAACGCGCGGAGATCCGCGAGCGTCTCCGGCGTCGGCTTGCTCCCGCGGCCGGGGAAGTGACCGTCGACGTTGCCGTTGAGCGTGACCACGTCGGCGCCGAGCTCGCGGAGGACGGTCGGCGTCGCGGGCGCGCTCATTCCGTTGCCGCAGTCGACCGCGACGCGGAGGCCGTCGAGGTCAGCGCCGAACTCCGCGGCGTACTCGCGCACGTCGGCGAGGTAGTCGCCGAGCGGGTCGGTCCGGGTCGCCTCGGTCCACTCGTCCCACCGGGCGACCGACTCCTCGTCGGCGACCCGCGACTCGACGGCGCGCTCCGCGTCGCGGTCGAACTCGGTGCCGTCGCGGAACAGCTTGATCCCGTTGTCGGTCGGCGGGTTGTGCGAGGCGGTGAGCATCACGCCGTAGCGACCCTGCGAGGCGTGTGCGAGCGCCGGCGTCGGGAGCCGGCCGGCGCGGCGAACGGCGACGCCGCCGGCGGCCAGCCCGGCCTCCATCGCGGCCGCGAGCGCCGGGCCGGTCACCCGCCCGTCGCGGGCGAGTACGACCGTCGGCTCGGGGGGTGACTCGGAAGTCGATCCGGATGTCGGTTCGTCGGCCGACTCGTCGGCTCGGCTTCGGATCTCGGCGCCCACGGCTCGCCCGACTGCGAGCGCGAGCGCCGGCGTGACGCGGTCCCCGACGCCGCCGCGGATCCCGGCGGTTCCGAACAGGTCCATGTCGACCACCTCGGCGCCCGGGAGTTAGTAGGCGTCGGTTGCGGGCGGGGCGTTTAAGCGGGCCGCGGTCCCACCGTCGGGCGATGACCGACCGCGTTCGCGCACACGTGTTCGTCTCGGGTCGCGTTCAGGGCGTCTACTACCGGGCGACGACCCGCGACACGGCCCGCGAGAAGAGCGTCGACGGCTGGGTGCGGAACCTCGACGACGGGCGGGTCGAGGCCGTCTTCGAAGGTCCCGAGGGGGACGTCCGCGACATGGTCGCGTGGTGTAAAACCGGCAGCGAGGCCGCCGACGTCGACGACGTGGACGCCGAGTACGGCGCGCCGGAGGGCGCCGAGGGGTTCGAGGTCCGGTGGTGAGGCGGATCGATCAGTCGTCGTCCGCGGGCGTCGACTCCCCGGGGTCCGCGGCGCCGCCGGGACCGTCTCGCACGCCGAGCTCCTCCAGCGCGCGCAACACGACGACCGCCTCGACCACGTCGCGCTCCTCGGTGTAGGGGTCGTCGACCGCGTCGAGGGTCGCCTCGGCCTCGCGCGACAGCCGCGCCTCCAGTTCCGTTTGGTCCGTCTCGGCCTTCGTCGCCGACAGCAGCGCCTCGTGGTCCTCGCGGAGGTCTAAGGAGACGTGAGCCGCGTTACACCGCGAGAGAGGATGCGCGTCCATCTCGATCGCGAGGTCGCTCACGAGGTCCCAGTCGTCGGCGCAGAAGCGGAGCGTCACCGTGCCGACCACGTCGCGCCACGCGATCGGCCCGCCGTTCTCCATGAGCCGGAGCGCGCGGCGGCACGGCGATCAGGGTGTGAGTGTCGTCCCGGCCGCACAGACAACAGGGGGTGTTCTTCAGTCCGGCGTACACGGTCAACCATATGGGCCGGAAGAGGGTGTGTGTTTTGTCGCGGAGAGGCGGTTTCCGGCGGCACGATATATAAATAGACACGAACCGCGATGTCAGTTACTTATAAATGAATGACGCGGTGGCGCGTGCCTGCGAGCGGCCGGTAGGCCGCGAGCAGCACGCGCGAGGTCGCCGGCGCTACGCGCCGGCTGCCAGAGGGACCTTCGGTCCCTCGCTGGAGTCGGTCGGCCGGAGCGAAGCGGAGGCCGGCCGACGAGGTTGGGGAGGTATGAGGTGCGGTTGCGGTGCTGTGCGGGGCAGGACTCAAAGGGGCAGCCGCGAGGACGGCGCAGGCGATGTAAGCACCGCAGGGAGCGAGTGAAACGAGCGACCGAGGAGCGCAGCGAGCGTGCGCCGTCCTCGCGGCTGGGGCTTTGGCGGTGTTCGCGATCGATCCGCCAGCAACAATTCATAAACAGACAGCCACGAGGTCGAGGCTCACTTATAAACTGTCAGCATTACCGTTGACCAGATATTACGCGTCACACTCGGCCAGCCATTCGTGGGCCCAGTCGTCGATCTCTTCGAAGACAGGGGCGAGCGACTCGCCTTTAGCAGTCAAACTGTAGTACGTCGCCACCGGCGAGTCCTCTTCGAGCCGCCGATCCACGAAGCCGGTCTCCTGGAGGTCGTCGAGCACGCGCGAGAGGGTGCGGGCGTTCGCGTCGGTCTCGCGTTTGAGCTCGTTGAACCGCGCCTCGCCGTTCAACAACTCGTGGAGGACGACGAGCCGCCAGCGCGATCCGATCTGTTCGAGCGAGTCGACGACCGGGCAGGGAGTTTCCGGCGTGGTCGCCTCGGTCGCGTCGGTCCCCGTCTCCCCCGTCGCGGCCGCCTCCGAGTCCGCATCCGCCGACTCCACCGCCGAAAGGTCCTGTGATGACATCGGTGTTACCTACTAACCGTATTGTCCGGGAAGCGATAAATAGGTTACGTCCGTATAGCAGGTTACACGATGTTAGCTGAAATCACGACGCTACCGCTACAGTTCGACACCCCGTTCGCGGGCGAGCTCTTCCTGCTCGGCCGGATCCTGTTCGGCGCCACGCTCGCGTTCATGGGTCTCAACCACTTCATGGACCTCGAAACGATGACCGGCTACGCCGAGTTCAAGGGGCTGCCGGCCCCGCAGTTCTCGGTGATCGCGTCCGGCGCCGTCCTCGTCCTCGGCGGTCTCGGCGTCGCGGCGGGCGCGTACCCCGTCGTCTCCGCCGGCGCGCTCGCCGTCTTCCTCCTCGTCTCCGCCGTGACGATGCACGACTTCTGGTCGCTTGACGACCCCGAGGAGAAGCAGAACGAGATGACGAGCTTCCTGAAGAACCTCTACGGCGCGGGCGCCGCGCTCGCCCTGCTCGCGGTTGGCGGCACCGCGTGGCCGTACGCGGTCGGCATCGGCCTGTTCTGAGGCGACGCTAACGGGGAGTCCGCCGGACCGCGGCCGACGGCGCTGAACGCTTGACCGCCGGAACGGCTAACCGTCTCGGCGGCGACGCCGAGCACATGAGCGACGTGCCGCCGACGACCGGACTCCACCACGTCACGAACATCTGTACCGATATCGAGGAGACCGCGGCGTTCTACGAGGACGTCCTCGGCTGGCATACGGTCAAGCGGACTCAGAACTACGACGACCCCGGGACGCCGCACTACTACTTCTCGTCGACGCCCGAGGGCGAGCCGGGGACAAACGTCACCTACTTCGAGTACCCGGACTCGCAGGGGACCCCCGGCCCGGGCGCGAGTCACCACTTCGCGTTCGGTGTCGAAGACGAGGAGACCCTCCGCGAGTGGCAGGAGCACCTGCGCGAGAACGACGTCCGCGTCTCCGAGGTGAAAGACCGCACCTACTTCAAAAGCGTCTACTTCACCGACCCGGACGGGCTGGTCTTCGAACTGGCGACGCAGGGACCCGGCTTCACTCGCGACGAGGACGACCCCGGCAGCGAGGTCATCGACCCGTTCGAGGAGGGGTACGAGAACTGAGCGCCGAGCGTCCCGTATCGCGGTACTGCCCGGCGAGGACCCCACGGCCCGAAGCGATTCAGCGGTCCACCGCGACGAGCGCCGCAAATCGATCCAGCGCACGCCGACAGATCGGGACGTACGGCGCCGCGAGCAGCGGGACTCCGATCACTACCCGACACCGATCCGGCGCTCCGGGATACCGATCCACTCGGTGACCGGTCGCGGGGAGGCGGCCGACCCGCCAGTCCCAGCGGAGCCGCGTCGCGGCCGTCACCCGGAACGGGACCCAGACGCCGTCAATCCGGACCCGCCCCGTCGTTCCCGTCTCGACGTATCGGTCCGCACTCTCGACGCCGCGGACGGACGGACTCCAATCTGACTACCGCCGCGTGTCGCGGAGCAGTTTCGCGGTCGGCTCGGGCGGCGCGGCGACGTCGCGACCGACCGCGAGCGTCGTCCCCTCCCTGACCACCGCGGTCCGATCGTCGCGGTCGGGATCCCCTGACACGTTTCGCGTTCCGGCGGGGCGGCGCTTCATCGTCGCGGCTCACCAATTATTTCCGCACGCTCGTCCGGTTTCCGCCGCTCGAATCGAGAACAATTCGCGATCCGTTCACCGATCGAACCGCGGCCGCACCGTTCTGTATTAATTCCTAATATGATATCAAGACTCATTATCTCTTTCCACGAAGGGTTAATACGGAGGTCCGAGGTATCGGGAGTCAATATGGCAAGCGATCGCGACACCATGAAAGACGTCTCGCACACAGCGCCGAACGACACCTCCGCGGACGCCGTCTGGGAACGAGGACGGGGACCGGTCGAGGAAGAGGAAGAAGAGAAGTAACGCGCCGACTCTCGCGGCTTTCTCTCCGGTTTCGCGGCCCGCGTAGCGGCGAGTTCGGCGTGTTTGTGGGCCCTCGTCGGTCCCGTCCACCGGTCCCATTCGCCGGCGTTCGACCGTCTCACCGACCAGAATCTTCGCCGTCGCGGCTCCCTTCTCGCTCGGTCTCTGACTCGGCCGTCGCGATGCCGAGTTCCTCCGCCTCCGTGGGCGCTCGGCCGAGCATCGCCCGCAGCGACGACCACGCCTGCCGCCTGTCGCCGCCCTTCGAGAGCGGGATCCCCGCGAACGACGCCGCCGGGTGAGTGGTCTCGGGACCGAGGTGGTCCATGTGGGCGGCGACCCACGTGAACGCGGCCGAGAAGGCCGTGAGGACGACGAAGGAGGACCACGACTCGACGGCCGTGAGTCCCGCCGCGCCCACGACGACCCCGGCGGTCACGTAGACGAAGGCGACGAAGATCAGCAGCACCGTCACCGTCGCCAGCAGGTCGTTGACCGCGGTGACGCGGGCGTTGTAGTCGATCCACTCGGCGTAGCTCCGGAGCAGTCGCTCGTCGAACTCGGCGTCGACCTCGGGACGGGAGGCCGCGTCGGGGTCGGCGTGGGCCGCGGACCGGGACCCGTCGTCCCGCTCTGCGGCGATCACCCTATCGACGGCCTTGAGATCGAGCCCCCCGCGGAGGTCGGAGGCGGTGTAGGTGACCGCGGCCAGCCCGGTCGACGCGAGCAGGAGGAGGCCGCCGACCACTGTGAAGGGGTTGAGGAAGGCGGCCAGGTCCACCGTCGTCTGGACCACGATCGACCCGCCGGTGACGACGATCCCGATGAGGAGCAGGTTCGCCTTCAGAATCTCGATCGCCTTGTTGTCGATCTCGCGGAGCCGCTCGACCTGGTAGTCGAACGTGGTGTGAAGCTCCTCGCGGGTCGTCGCCGCGACCGCCGGATCGATCGCGGCGTCGCCGTCCGGACCCTCGGACCCGGCGTCCGCGACGCGGTCGCTCCGATCCGCGGACCCGGCGTCCTCGGTCCGCTCGCCCGGGTGATCGGACGCGGCGGCCCCGCCGGCGTCGTCCGGCGCGTCGTCGCGCCCGCCGCTGACTCCCCGTCGATCGCTCATACCGAGCGTGTTCTCGAAGCGCCGCCGTAAGGCTACCGGCGGTGAAACCCGACGGGGCGACTCGGCGGCGACGAGCGTCGTTCTCGCCGCCGATAACCACGGGCGTGGGTTTAACCCGGCCGCCGGCGGAGCCGCACGCATGATCGAGGTGTCGGGCCTGCGGAAGACCTACGGCGACTTCGCGGCCGTGGTCGACAGCGACTTTTCAGTCGACGACGGCGAGGTGTTCGGGATCGTCGGCCCGAACGGGGCCGGGAAGACGACGACGCTCAAGATACTCGCCGGACTCGTCGAGCCGACCGACGGCGAGGTGACCGTCGCCGGGTTCGACGCCTCGGACCCCGAGATGCGCCGCCACCTCGGGTTCCTACCTGAGGAGTCCCCGCTGTACGAGGAGATGACCGCGCTGTCGTACCTCCGCTTCTTCGCCGACCTCTACGACGTGCCCCGGGAGGTCGCCGACGAGCGGATCGAGGCCGCGCTCGACCGCCTCGAACTGGACCACCGCGAGCGCCGCCTCGGTGACGTCTCGAAGGGGATGAAACGCAAGGTCGCCATCGCGCGCTCGCTCGTCAACGACCCGGACGTGCTGGTGTACGACGAGCCGGCCTCCGGACTCGACCCGGTGACGACGAACTCCGTGCTGGCGTTCACCCGCGAGCTCCGCGAGACGGGCAAGACCGTCGTCTTCTCGGCGCACAACCTCTACCACGTCGAGTCGGTCTGCGACCGCGTCGTGGTGATGAACGAGGGCCGGATCGTCGCCCGCGGGAGCGTCGACGGGATCCGCGAGCGACACGGCGAGACGACCTACCGCGTGTTCACGGACGCCGAGCCGACCGCGACGCCGGCGCTCGCCGACCTCGACGCGACCACCGAGGAGGTCGGCGACCGCTTCCGAATGGCGGTCCCGAGCATGGACGCGGTCGCGGCCGTCCGCGAGGCCGTCGCCGACGCCGGCGGCGAGGTCGTCGACATCCGGAGCCGCGAGCCGAGCCTCGAGGACGTGTTCCTCGACATCGTCGGCCGGCCGATGCCCGGCCGGTACACCGGCGACCTCGGCGGTGACTCCGGGAAATCCGCGAACGACGAGGACGCCGGAGAGAGCGGAGGGACGAAGGCCGCGTCGACGACGGAGGCGACCGAGTGACCGATCGGATCCGCCGCGTCGCCCGGCGGTGCGCGACCGGCGTTCGCCGCGTTCTCCGACGGCTCGCGGTCGGCGTCCGCCGCGTTCTCCGGGTCGCCAGGTGGGAGTCGGCCCGCGCGTCCGGCGGCGTCGACCGTCGAACCCTCGCCGCCGGAATCGCGCTCCTCCTCGTCGCCGGCGGCGTCGTCGGCGTCGGCGTGGCGACCGGCGTCGCCGGGCTGGACGTCGACCGCGACGTCTACCGAGTCGGCGTCGATCCCGGGTCGCCGTACGCGGAGGCGATCGACGAGGAGGCGTCGCTTCGGCCCGTTTCGCCCGAAACGGCGTCGATCGGCGACTCCGCGGACGCGGTCGTGGTAACGGTGATCCGCCCAGGCTCCGGCGACGACGGGACGATCGACGGCGCGGACGTCGAGGAGGTCGTCGTCCGCGCGACCGACACGCAGAAGGGTGAGGCGGCGGCAGCGTCGGTCCGCGAGGCGGTCGAGTCGCACAACGAGCGCCTGATGCGCGCCGAACCGAATCAGACGGCCGCCTTCCCCGTCACCGTCACGCTCCGGTACGTCGGCCGGACGACCGGGTTCGACGACGGCGCGACGCTCGGCGGCGGCGGGAGCGACGACGGGACCGGCGGCGAGAGCGATAGCGGCAGCGACGCGACAGACGGAAAAATAGACAGTAGAGGCTCTGAAACCGGAGATGCCAGTTCCGGTGGAAACTCCACTAGTCGTACAGATGATACCGAGACGGGTGACGGTCCGTCAGGAGGCGGATCGGCCGACGGCGGACCGGACGGCTCTGATTCCGGTGTGGACGGTAGCGACACGAGTATCGGCGACACCGACTCCGGCGACGCGGACGCGGACTCGAGCGACGACGGCGGCTTCGCGGTGCCGTCGATCGGCGGCGGCACCTTCGGCGCCGACACGGTCGGCTCGCCGGGTTCAATCACGCCCCCGTTCCCGTTCACCTCGCTGCTGTTGGCGTTCGCCTTCCTCGTCCCGATGAACTTCCTGATCCAGGCGTACGGCTCGTCTATCCTCGACGAGCGAACGAACCGCCGGGGGGAGCCGCTGCTCGTCACGCCGCTGTCGCCGGCCGAGATCGTCGCCGGCAAGACGCTGCCGTACGCCGCGGCCGCCGCGGTCGTCACGTCCCTCATCGCGCTCGCGGTCGGCGGCGGAGCGCTCTCGGTGGTCGCCGTGGCGCCGATAGCGGCGGCGTTCCTCGGGGCCACCTTCGTCGGCGCGATGTTCGCGCGCTCGTTCAAGGAGCTGACCTTCGTCACGGTCGGCGTGAGCGTCCTGTTGACCACCTACGCGTTCGTCCCGGCTATCTTCACGAACGTGACGCCCGTGGCGCTCGTCTCGCCGCTGACGCTCGTCGTCTTCGACCTCCAGGGCGAGGCCGTCTCGGCCGGCGAGGCGCTCTTCTCGACCGCGCCGATGGCGGTCGGGGCGGCGCTGCTGTTCGGTCTCGGTCTCGGCGTCTACCGCGAGGAGGACATGTTCTCGCAAAAGCCCGTGACGCGGAAGTTCCTCGACGCGCTCGCGGTGCGGCTCTTCGCGATGCCCGCCGGCGCCGGGGCGGTCGGGGGCGGAGTCCTCGACCGCGACCGGCTCCGCGCGCTCGGCTCGGTCGCGCTCCTCACCGCCTGTACGATCCCCTTCGTATTCGTCGCGGAGCTTTTGGCCGTCGCGGTGCTGTTCGCGCTGCCGGTCACGGTGTCGATCCCGGTGTTGCTCGTGACCATCGCGTTCGTCGAGGAGGTCGCGAAGAGCGTCGGACTCTACGCCGGGTTCGAGCGCGGCGTCTTCGCGCGGACCGACGGCGTCGGAGACGGTGACGGCGTCGGCGACGGTGACGGAAGGCTCCGCGTCGCGCTCGCGGTCGGACTCGCCTCGGGGACCGGGTTCTTCCTCGCGGAGAAGGTCACCGCGGTCGTCCAGGCGGTCGGACTCACCGACCTGTTCCTGGGTCGCGCCGCCTTCGGCGACGTGACCGGACTCTCCGGGCTGCCGCCGCTCGCGCTGGCGGCGCTGTTCTTCGCGCCGCTCGTCCTCCACGTCGCGACGACGAGCGTCGCGAGCGTCGGGGCGAGCCGCGGGCGGACCGCGTACGCCGTGGCGCTGACCCTGGCGACGCTGGGGCACGCCGCGTACAACGCCGGGGTGGTGAGCCTTGGATAGCCGCCTGACGATCGCTGGGCGGGAGCTGGCGGGGCTGCGCGCCGAGAAGACGATCCTGCTGGCGATCGGGATCCAGCTGTTCATCGCGGCGTTGTCGTCGTTCCTCGTCGTCGGACTCGTCTCGATGTACGACCCGGGCGCGCTCGACGGGGCGGAGATCGAGGTCGCGGCCGCGGGCGACGCCGTCGGCGACTTAGAGCGCGCCGCGAGCGAGGTCCCCGGTGCCTCCGTCACGCCCTACGCGGACGCTGGCGCGGCCAGGAGCGCCTTCGAGCGGAACGCGGCCGACGCGGTGGTGGTCGCGACCCACACGGAGTCGGGGCGGGTGTCGACCGCCGTCACCGCCCCGGACGCCACCGTGGAGACGACGGTGATCGTGGTACAGCTGCGCGACCTGTTGCGGACCTACGAGCTGAACGAGCGCGAGCAACGGGTCTCGTTCCTCGAGGAGTCGCCGCTGCCGCTCCCGGACCGGGGCGAGACCAGCCCGTACTTCTCGTTCACCTACACCGTGTTGATCCCGGTACTGGTGTTCCTCCCGGTGTTCATCTCGGGGTCGCTCGTCGTCGACTCGATCACGGAGGAGCTGGACCGGGGCACGATGGAGCTGCTCCGCGTCGCGCCCGTCACGCTCGCCGAGATCGTCGACGGGAAGGCGGCCGCGGCGGTCGGGATCGCCCCCGGACAGGCCCTGCTGTGGCTCCTCCTGCTGGAGGCGAACGGCACGTCGGTCGCGAACGTCGGCCCGATCCTCGCGCTGATGACCGCGCTGACGACGCTGGTCGTCGCCGTCGCGGTCGGCATCTCGGCGGTCGCGCCCGACCGGCGCGCGGCGCAGCTGCTCTACTCGGTCGCGGTCCTCGTCCTGTTCGGCGGGGCGACGGCGATGGCGGGCGGTCCCGCGAACGCGGTGGCGAGACTCGCCATCGACAGCGCGGACGCGACGACGGGCGTCCTCGTGGTCGCGTACGCCGTCATCGCCGCGGCCGCGTACCTCGGCGTCCGCCGGGTCGTCGCCGTCGAGGGCTTCGGTCAGTAGTCGCTCACCCGCCGAACGCGCCGAGGCTCGACTGGAGTTCCCGCTCGGGCACCGCGTCGGTCAGCTCGTAGCCGACGAGGTCGCGCGCGTCGACCGCGTACGTCGAGCCGCCGCGGTCGAGAACGATCACCCGGCCCTTCCAGCCGCGGACGGTCCCCGCGGCCATCGTCTCGGCGACGGGGCGGTCGTCGAGTTCGAGACCGTAGTCGAAGTCGAACCGCGCGATCGGGTCGAACCGGTCGAGGAGCGCCTCCCACGCGGCGTCGTCGACCGCGCGACCGAACCCGTCGAGCTTCGTCGGGACGCGGACGCGGTCGACGAGGTCGTCGCCGGCGGCCAGTTCCGCCTCCACCTCGCGAGCGATTCGACCGTTCGGGAACGTCCGGATATGCGCCGCGCGGTCGGCGCCCTGCTCGCGGAGGCGGGTCCCGAGGCGCCACTCGCGGGTGACGCCGACCTTCAACACGTCGGGCGCGAACGCGGCGAGGTACATCGCGTGCGTCTCGTGACAGTCCATCTCGTCTTTCAGGCACGTCCCGGTACACCGGGCGCACACCCAGACGTGCGAGTGGTCGTCGCAGTAGGGCGCGTCTCCGGCGTCGCAGGCGATGTGGGCGCCGTCGTGGACGGTCCCCGCGCAGCGGCGCTCGCCGAGTCCGAAGGCGAGTTCGGTACCCGGACTCGCGTCCACGTAGTCGACGCTCCCGCCGCTCGCGACGTAGAGTCCGCCGCCGACCGGCCCGTCCGCTTCGGGGATCGGATCCCGTTCCGGGTCGCCGTCCGCGTCCGGCGAGTCGCTCGCGACGTCCGTCTCGTAGCCGACGACCTGCACGCCGAGCGGTAGGGGGAGCCGAGGCTTATAGGCGTCGTCGGCCGCCTCACTCGCGGAGTCGCAAGCGAGACGGGACCCCGACCGCCGAGGAGTTTTATTCGCGGGCGTCGCAGACGCGGCCATGCTCGACGCGACGCTCGCGGCGACCGCGACCGACGACGGGATCGCGCTCTCGCTGCGGATCGAAAATCCGGGTCCGGAACCCGTCACGCTCGACTTTCGGACCGGGCAACGGGCGGAGTTCACCGCGTACCCGGCCGCCGAGGAGGGCGAGGGGTCGGACGCGGATCGGACGGATCCCGTCTGGCGGGACGGTGCGGGACGGATGTTCACGCAGGCGCTCGGCAGCGAGACAGTCGCCTCCGGCGAGTCGGTCGGTTACGAGGGGAAATGGCGGGACCCGCCCCCGGGAACGTACCGGATCGTCGGCGAGGTGACGGCGACCGACCGCGACGTCCGCGCGGAGACGGTCGTCGATCTGGGGTGAGGGCGACACCGTCCGGATCGTATTTTATAAGTGAATCCGGATTCGGGTCTCGGACATGCGCACGGCAGCCCTCCCGCCGGTCGTCGCCGCGGTCGTCGCGCTCGCGGTCAGCGGAATCAGACGGCTCTCGCCGATCATCCTCCAGTCGCCCGTCTCGCTCCCCTCGACCGAGACGCTCTCGGTGTACCTCATGAGCGCTCAGTTCGCCGCGTTCGTCCTGATATACGGCCTGTTGTTCGGCGTCGCGCTCGCGTCGGGGGCGCGGGACGCGGACGTCTCCGCGACGTCGACGGCGCTGGCGACGGGCGCGAGCGCGACCGTCGCGTTCCTCGTCGGTTCGGCCGCGGTCCTCTCGTACCTCGGTCCGGACCGCAGCCCGGTCGTCACCGCCGTCTTCGCGCTCGGCGCGAGCCTCGGCATCGGGATCCAGTTCGCGGTCGTCGCCTACGCGGGGGTCACCCTCGGCGCCAGCCGCCGCGAGGGACCGAACCCGACCCCGCCCTGATCAGGCCGAGTCCGTCGCGTCCCCGTGGACCGCGCGCTCGACCGCTTCCGCCAGCCGCTCGCGCGTGCGGTGGCTCGCCTCGGCGTCGGTCTCGACCTCGATCAGGTGCGAGCCGGCCGCCTCGTGAGCCTCCGAAACGGCGGCGGCGAGGTCGTCGGCGACCGCCGCCGCGCGTTCCGCCGGACTCTCGCCGCGGTCGGCGAGCGCGTCGGGGCGCGCGTCGATCCGCGCGTATTCCAGCCCGTGAAGCTCCGAGAGCGGCTCGAAATCCAGCCCGTGCGGCGTCACGAACGACTCGGTGAACGGCGGTTCGAACGCCGCTATCGGGAGCTTGTGGAAGATGCCGCCGCCGTCGTTGTTGAGCGCGACGACGGTGACGTCGACGTCGCAGCGGCCGATCGCGAGCAGGCCGTTCGAGTCGTGGTATAAGCCGAGGTCGCCGACGACGAGCGTGAGGTCGTCGGTCGTCCCGGCGCCCGCGCCGAGCGCGCTGGAGACGATACCGTCGATGCCGGAGACGCCCCGGTTGCCGAGGGCGGTGACGTTCGCGGTCGTCGGCCCGACGAACCGGTCGAGGTCGCGGACGGGCATCGAGTTGGAGACGAACAGCGTCGCCGGGTCCGGGAGCGCCCCCGCGACCGCGCGCAGCGCGTCGCCCTCGTGGAATCCCGCCTCGGTCCCGCGGTCGCCGGCGGTCGGCTCGTCGTCCGCGGTCTCGTCGGCCGTCGCGTCCGAGTCAGCCTCGCCGGCCGCGTCCGCCTCGCGGGCGTGAACCGCCTCGGCGGCGCGGTCGGCTTCCTCCCACTGGGCGCGCCAGTCGGGGTCTCCGCTTCCGCCCGCGACGAGCCGCGAGAGGCGGGCGCAGAGCCGGCTCGGCTCGGCGACGACGAGGTCGGTCGCGGCGAACTCCGCCTCCCGCCAGCGCCCGGCGGGGTCGACCTGATACTGGTCGGCGCCCGTCCCGGCGAGGTACTTCCGGAGCCGCTTCGAGGTCGGGGAGGCGCCGAGCCGGAGGACGAGGTCGGGGTCGGCCCACGTCTCGCCCGTCTCGCCGGTTCGGGCCGCGTCGCCGGTCTCCTCACCGTCGCCCGCCTCGTCCCCGCCGCCAGCGAGGTCGGCAGAGAGGTACGCGTCGTAGCTCCCGATCACGGGCGCGACGCGCGTGTGTCCGCCGTACCGCAGTCCGGAAAGCGGGTCGGCCAGCACGGGGAACCCGGTCGCGTGCGCGAGCGCCGTGACCGACTCCGGATCGATACCCGGCGGATCGGCCGGCCCCGCGACGATCAGCCCGCGGTCCGCCCCGCTCAGTTCGGTCGCGAGCGCGCGCAGCTCGTCGTCGCCCGGCTCGGGCGCGCCCGGGGTCACGTCGACGTAGGAGCCGTCGCGTCCGCGCTCGGCCGCCTCCGGCAGGTCCTCGGGCACGTCGCCCGGGACCGGCGTCGGCTCCAGCGGCTTTTTAAACGGAACGTTGAGGTGGACCGGTCCCTGATCGGCGCCCTCGGCGGCCGCGACGGCGCGGGCGACGGTAGTGCGCAGCGACCGGAGCGCCCGGTCGTTCGCGGCCGGCTCCGGGAGGTCCTTGTAGAACCGGACGGCGTCGCCGTACAGCTTCTCCTGGTCCGCGGTCTGGTTCGCGCCGGAGTCGCGCAGTTCGGGCGGCCGGTCTGCGGTGAGCGCGAGGAGGGGAACCCGGGCCTCGCTCGCCTCCATCACGGCCGGGTGGTAGTTGGCGGCGGCGGTGCCGGAGGTACAGATCAGCGGCGTCACGCGGCCGGTCCTGCGGGCGCGTCCGAGCGCGAAGTACGCGGCGGAGCGCTCGTCGAGCTGCGAGAACACGCTGATCTCGTCGTGGCCGGCGGCGGCCACGGTCAGCGGCGTCGAGCGGCTGCCGGGCGAGGCGACGACGGCGTCGACGCCCGCGGCGACGAGCTCGTCGACGAGCGCGTCCGCCCACAGGACGTTCCGGTTCGGCGCGGTCATTACCGCCGCTTCGGTCTCCGGCGTAAATACTCCGGCGGGTTCGACCGAACGTCACTCCGACTCGGACTCTCGCCCCGTCACCTTCCGGATACACGAGGAGCCGAACGGCCCGAGTTCGCCGGCGTCCAACTGGATGAAGTGGCCCGTCGAGATCGACGTGCCACAGCGCCGGCACTCGAACTCGCCCTCGCGGGCGACGACCTGGCTGTCGTACTCGACGTAGGTCCCGTTTCGCCGGACCCGCAATCGGGCGCCCTCGCGGTCGATGACCCCGCGCTTCTCGGCGGCGTCGAGGATGTCGCGGGTGAGCGCCGGGCTGGTCGTGATCGTCTCGATCCGGTCGACCGCCGCGGCGAGGTCCAGCTCCTCGCGTTCGAGGTGGGCCAGCAGCTCGACGCCGAGATCCAGCTTCTCGTCGCGGGTCGGCGGCTCCGTCACGGCCGGCGAGACGGCGCGATCCCTCTTAAGTCGGCTGGATGGCGGCCGGGGTTTGAGCCGCCGCGCCGGTCGGGTCGCGCCGCCGCGGACCGGCAGTTTCACGTCGTTCGGCCGACACTTCTGGCCGTGGTCCGATCCCGCGACCGGTCCCGTCGCCGCCCCGCCTACCGCCGTCGGCCCGGCGAGTTCTACTGGCTGTGGATCGCGGCGACCGCGACGTACGGCGTCGGCGACGTCGTCTCCACGATCGCCTTCCTCCGATACGTCCCGGCGATCGATGAGGCGAACCCGGTCGTGCGGGTCGCGCTGGAGTCGTTCGGGCTTTCGGGACTCGTCGCGCTGAAGATAGCCGTCTACCTCGTGATGCTCTGGATCAGCGTCGAGGGGGCGCGCGAGGGCGACCGCCTGCTGTACTACTTCCCGCCGGTGCTGCTCACGGCGACGGGCGCGTACCTCACCGCGAGCAACGTGCGCCTGCTCTGGCTCTCCTGACGCGCGGACCGGGACGCTCGGGCGGTCTCGCGCCCCCGTCCGGAATCGCCCCCACCGACACCGACTTTCCCGCGCGGCGCGGATCTCCGGCCATGCTCTCTGACACCCCCGGATTCCACCACGTCTCGGGGATCGTCGGCGACCCCGAGTCGCACGCCGCCTTCTACGGCGAGACGCTCGGGCTCCGCCTGCTCCGGCGGACGGTGAACTACGAGGACGTCCTCAGGTACCACCTCTACTTCGGCGACGCGACCGGCTCGTCGGGGTCCGTGTTCACCGTCTTCCCGGACCCGAACGCCGATCCCGGTCGAACCGGGAAACCCGGCTACGAGACCGTCGCCTTCGCGGTACCCCCGGACTCCATCAGCTACTGGCGCGACCGCCTCGCCGACCGCGGCATGGAGGCGGGACCGCTCGACCCCGACGCGCGCTTCGGGGACCGCGGGCTGACGCTCGCGGACCCCTCCGGGACGAAGATCGAACTGGTCGGAACCGAGCGCAGCGGGTCGAACCCGTGGATCGACGGTCCGGTGCCCGCCAAGCACGCGATCCGCGGACTCCGCGGGGTGACCGCGCTCCCCGCGGACCCGTACGGGACCGCGAGCGTGCTGGAGACCCTCGGCTTCGAGTACGAGGCCGAATCGGGCGACCGGGTGCGGTACCGCGCGCCCGGCGACCGCGCGACGGTCGTCGACTTACTCGACCGCGACGCCGCGTACCTCCGGGAAGGGCCGGGGACGCTCCACCACGCCGCGGTGCGCGTCGCCGACCGCGAGGCGCTGCTGGAGTGGCACGGGCTGTTCCGCGACCGCGGGTACGAGGTCTCGCGCGTGAAGGACCGGCACTTCTTCCACTCGCTGTACGTCCGCGGTCCCGGCGGTCTCCTCGTCGAGCTCGCGACCGAGGCGCCGACCGCCGACGGGCCGCCCGGCCCGGGACTCGCCGACCCGGACGCGACCGGACACGCGACGGATCTCTACCTCCCGCCGCGGTTCGAGGACGACCGCGAGCTGATCGAGTCGCAGCTACCGACGTTCGAGATACCGGGACCGGAGCAAGGGAACTCAGGCGCGGATTCGTCGCGATGTGCCGCCGGATCCCCGGCGTCTCCGGGCCGCACGCGGACGCGACGCTCGTCACCGGCGGCGCCCCGGTCGCGGCCGCCGAGGTCGCGGTTGTGTTGGTCCACGGCCGCGGCGGCACGGCGGAGGGGCTGATCCGGCTCGCCGACGAGTTCTACCGCTCCGGCGCGACCCTGCTCGCGCCCGGCGCGGTCCGGTCGACGTGGTTCCCGGCCCCGCACGAGGCGCCGCTGTCGGCCAACGAGCCATCGCTGACTTCGGCGGTCGACTGCGTCGATAGCGCGGTCGGCGTCGCGCGCGACGCCGGCGTCCCGCCCGAGCGCGTCGTCCTCGTCGGCGTCTCGCAGGGCGGCGCGGTGGTGGCCGAGTTCCTGCGACGCCGCCCCCGACGGTTCGGCGGCGCGTTCGTCGTCTCGGCCGCCCTGCCGGGCGAGGATCTCGATTCGGGCGGTGTCGAAGGGGCAGAACGCGACGAGGGCGGCCCCCTCGCCGAGACGCCGGTCGCGCTCGACAGCAGCGAGGACGACCCGTACGTCCCCGCCGAACGCGTCCGGGCGACCGCGGGTGTCTTCGAGCGCGCCGGCGCCGCGGTCGAACTCCGGATCGACGCGGGCGACGGCCACGGGCTCTCGGACGCGACGATGGGGCGGATCGGCGAGCGGATCGCGGAACTGCTCGACGACGGCTGACGCGCGGCCCTCTTCGGTAGCGCCCCGGCCGTGCCGATCCCGAACGTGTTCGCGCCGTCCGACATGCGGCTGCGGCGTGGACGGTGAGACACGATGCCGGAACTCGACGTCAGGGAGATTCCGCCGAACGAGCGACACGACCGGATCCACGACGCGTTCGACGACCTGGAGCCGGGCGAGTCGCTCACGATAGTCAACGACCACGACCCGAAGCCGCTCTACTACGAGCTGTCGGCGGAGGTCCCCGCGTTCGACGACGAGGCGTACGCGGTCGAGCGCGAGGGACCCGAGCGGTTCGTCGCCGAGCTACCGAAGGCGGCGTCGACGGGCGATCCGGAGACGGTACGGATCGACGATATCGACGGCGAGCCGGCCGCACAGGTGCTCCCCGGTAGCGAGCCGAAGACCGTCCGGCTCTCGCTGCCGGCGGGGGAGGGCGTCGCGGAACACGACCACCCCGACAGGGACGTGCTGTTCCACGCGCTGGAGGGCGCCTTCGACGTCGCCCTCGACGGCGAGGACCACCGCGTCGAGGCGGGCGAGCTGCTCCGGTTCGCCGGCGAGCGGAGCGTCCAGCCCACCGCGCGCGAGGACGCCACCGCGCTGATCGTGTTGGCGCCGCGGGGTGACGCGTAGGCGCCGCGGCGCTCGCGCCCCCGCCCGCTGACCGGTAACGGGGGCGACGCCGAACATGTTCACCTCCGTTCCAGCCGAACGAAGCGACGCACGACTCGTTACAACCACACGCGACCAACCGACGACCGAACACATGACCGACGACACCACACTCGATCGACGGCGATTCGTACAGGCGACGACCGCGGCGGGCGCGACGCTCCTGCTCGCCGGCTGTTCCGGCGACGGGTCTGACGGCGGAGACGGCGGAGACGGCGGTGACAGCTCCGACGGCGGAGACGGCGGAGACGGCGGTGACAGCTCCGACGGCGGAGACGGCTCCGACGGCGGCGACGGCGGGTCCGACGGCGGCGACACCCAGTACCTCGGCGAGGAGCCGGACTACGGCGGCTGGTTCGACGACGCCAACAACTACGAGCAGACCGTCGACGCCACCGGCCAGGACGAGGTCACCGTCGACGTCGGCGCGGGGAGCGGCCTCGCGTTCGGTCCGGCCGCGGTGGCGGTGAGCACCGGGACCACCGTCGTCTGGGAGTGGACCGGCCAGGGCGGCGGCCACAACGTCGCGGCCGAGTCGGGCGACTTCGAGAGCGAGACGGTCACCGAGGAGGGCCACACCTTCGAGTACACCTTCGAGGAGACGGGGATCCACGAGTACGTCTGTACTCCCCACAGCTCGGTCGGGATGAAGGGCGCTGTCGTCGTTCAGTGAACGCCGGCCGCGGCTGAGCCGCGAGCCGGTCACGAACGCTACGCAGTCGCTTCTTTCCGGTCGATATTCGCGAGCAGCGGGCCGTCCGCGCTCGGACCGCGTTCTCACGATCCCGAAACGCGGACGCCGATCTCCGAACGTGTTCGCGCGCTTCCTACCGCACAGCAAGCCGCTTGACGAGCTATATACCGGAGTCCGCAACGTCCGCCTGTCGCGAGGGAATCGCCGCTCGCGGATTCACCCATGTCGAACGACACACAGCGGCCCACGGACGCGGAAGAATCGAGCGACCAGACGACCGGCTCGGCCGACGGGTTCGACTCGATGCTTCCGGGCGTCCGTCGCCGCGACTTCATGAAGGCCGGCGCTGCGACCGGCGCGCTCGGCGGGCTGGCGGGCTGTACCAGCCTGCTGAGCGAGGACGACGGCGTCGACGGGACGGCCTCGGCGAGCGGGGTCGACAACTCCGTGCCGCCGGGCGAACACGACGAGTACTACGCGATCCTCTCCGGCGGGCAGGCCGGCGACGTCCGCGTGTACGGACTGCCGTCGATGCGCGAACTCATCCGGATCCCGGTGTTCAACCCGGACGCCTCGCGCGGCTACGGCTTCGACGACGAGAGCAAGCAGATGCTCGAAGACGCCGGCGGCTACACGTGGGGGGACACCCACCACCCGCGTATCAGCCAGACCGACGGCGACTACGACGGCCGGTTCGCGTACGTCAACGACAAGGCGAACGGACGAATGGCCCGGATCGACCTGACGTACTTCGAGACGGACGCCATCGTCGACATCCCGAACCAGCAGGGGACCCACGGCGCCTGCGCGCAGCTGCCCGACACCGACCTCATCTTCGGCGTCGGCGAGTTCCGGACGCCGATCCCCAACGACGGGAGCGGCGACCTCGAAGACCCGGACTCGTACGGCTCCGTGCTCGCCGCCATCAACCCCGAGTCGATGAACGTCGAGTGGGAGGTCCTCATCGACGGTAACATGGACAACGGCGACGGGAGCAAGGAGGGTCGGTACTTCTTCACGAGCGCCTACAACTCCGAGGAGGCGGCCACGGAGTCGGGGATGACCCGCGCCGACCGCGACGACGTGAAGGCGTTCGACATCCCGCGGATCGAGGCGGCCGTCGAGGCCGGGGAGTACGAGACGATAAACGAGGTGCCGGTCGTCGACGGGCGGAAGGACAGCCCGCTCAACCAGGGCGACGAGCCGATCGTTCACTACATCCCGACGCCGAAGAGTCCCCACGGAGTCAGCGTCACCCCGGACAACAACTACGCTATCGTCAGCGGAAAGCTCGACCCGACCGCGTCGGTCATCGACATCGACGCCATCGCCGAGGTCGACGACCCGGCCGACGCGATCGTCGGCCAGCCGAAGCTCGGGCTGGGTCCGCTCCACACGGCCTACGACGGGCGCGGCCACGCGTACACGACGCTGTTCATCGACTCGCAGGTCGTCAAGTGGGACATCGAGGAGGCCGTGAACGCCGAGGCGCGCTCCGAGAGCCCGGTGATCGAGAAGATCGACGTCCACTACAACCCCGGCCACCTCATCGCCGCGGAGTCGTACACCGAGGACCCGGCCGGCGACTGGCTGGTCTCGCTGAACAAGCTCTCGAAGGACCGGTTCCTTCCGGTCGGGCCGCAACACCCCGAGAACGACCAGCTGATCTACATCGGCGACGACGAGAACGGGATGGAACTGGTGAAGGACTCGCCGGCGCAGGCCGAGCCGCACGACGCGTCGATCGCCCACAAGTCGAAGATAAACCCGAAGGCCGTCTACGACCCCGAGGACCTCGAACTCAGCCACACCGCCGAGGGCGAGTCGACGATGGAGCGGGTCGAGGAGGACCGCGTCGAGATCGAGATGTACTCGACGCGGAACCACTACGGGTTCCAGGAGATGGTCGTCCAAGAGGGCGACGAGGTCGAGATGCAGGTGACGAACATCGAGACCACGAGCGACATGCTTCACTCGGTGGCGATCCCCGACCACGACGTCCACATGCGGATCGCGCCGCAGGAGACGCGGAAGGCGACGTTCACCGCGGACGAACCGGGCGTCTACTGGGTCTACTGCGCGCACTTCTGTAGCGCGCTACACTTGGAGATGCGCTCGCGGCTCATCGTCAAACCGGAGGAGTAAATCCATGACCTCGTCGCTCGCGCGGCTGACCGAAATCCGACGCGCGCTCCCGCTGGCAGCGGCGGCGCTGCTCGTCGGCGCGCTGCTGGTCCCGGTGTGGCAGATCACGCTCACGGCGCCGCAGTACCCCGGTCAGGAGCTGCTCATCGAGCTGTACGCCTACCCGCGTCTGGGCGGCGACTTCGCCGAGGTACAGGGGCTGAACAAGTACGCGGGCTTTTACTACCCCGACCCGGTGTTCATCGACCCGAACTACCCCGTCAACGAGGCGGCGATAGACGTCCCCGAGTGGCTGCTCGGACCGGTCGTGTTCGTCGGTCTCGCCCTGACGGGCGCGTTCGTCGCGCTCGCGCCGACGGTCCGCAAGCTGAAGGCCGGACTCACCGCGCAGCTCGTCGGGACGATCACCGTCTTCGTCGGCATGTTCGCGTTCATCCAGTACCGGCTCTACCAGGCCGGCCACTCGCTGGACCCGGACGCGCCCCTGCGCGGCATCGACTCGTTCACGCCGCCGCTTCTGGGCTCCTACGAGGTGGCCAACATCAGCGGCTTCGCGTGGTTCGGCCCGGGCGGGTACATGACCGTCCTCGCGGTCCTGCTGCTGGCGACCGCGTACCTCGCGCGGGACATCGAGGCGACCGTGAGCGAACTTCCGGCGCTCGCCCGCGCGCTCCCCGGCGCGATCCGCGAACGCCTTACGGGAGATGAGAGCACAGACAGGGAGCGCGACCGCGACGACGCCGAGTCGACCCGAGACACCGACCGAGACCGCGACGTCGGCGGTGGTGACCATGTCGGATGACCGCCTGGAAGCCGGATTCCTCGCGGCGGCCGTCGTCGTCGCGGTGCTCGGCGTCGCGGCCGCGGTCGCGCTCCCGGTCGCCGGCGCGGCCGGCGGTGCGGGCGTCGGCGCGGACGCGAGCGACGCGGCCGCCCCGAACGCCTCCGGCGCTCCCGGTCTCGCCGTCACGACGGACTTCGCCGCGACGGGCGTGACCGCGCCCGACCGCGACGGGACCGCCACTGTCGACGGCGAGTCGTTCGCGTCGGCGAGGGCGGCGGTCGACGCCGCCGAGCCGGGCGACACGGTCGTCCTCGACGGCCGGTTCGACGAGCGCGTGAACGCGAGCGTCGACGACCTTCGGATCGTCGCGAGCGAGTCGGGCGCCGTGATCGACGGCGGCGGCGAGGGGCGCGTGCTCACGGTCTCCGGCGAGAACGTCACCGTCTCCGGCGTCTGGGTCCGCGGCTCCGGCAGCGACCTCGGCAGCGAGGACGCCGGCGTCTTCGTCGCGGGCGACCGCGCCCGGATCGAGTCGGTCCGGATCACCGACACGGCGTACGGGATCTGGATCGACGGCGCCGACGAGGCCGCCGTCGAGGACGTGCGGATCGACGGCCGCGAGGACGTTTACCCGGTCACCGACCGCGGCAACGGGATTCACCTGTTCGAGACGAGCGGGACCGTCGTCCGCGACAGCGAGATCACGGACACCCGCGACGGGATCTACTTCTCGTGGGCGACGGACGTGCTCGCCGAGAACAACACGATCCGCCACACGCGGTACGGGGTCCACTACATGTACTCGGACGACAACCGCCTCGTCGACAACGTCGCGGCCGACAACGGCGTCGGCTACGCGCTGATGGTGAGCGAGGGGCTGACCGTCCGGAACAACACCGCCCTGCGCAACGACGGCAGCAGCGGACACGGGATCATGGCCAAGGACATCGAGGACTCGACTGTCGCCGACAACCACCTCGTCGCGAACCGGAACGGGCTCTACCGCTACAACGCGCAGGGGAACCGGCTCGTGGACAACCTGGTGTACCGCAACGGGGTCGGGATCCACAGCGCCGCCGAGAGTGGGAGCGAGGTCGTCGCGGGCAACAGCTTCGTCCGCAACGAGCGCGCCGTCCGCACGGCGCGGAACTCGCTCGTCGCGTGGAACGGCACCGACCGCGGCAACTACTGGTCGGGCGCCCGGGTCGCCGACCGCGACGGCGACGGGGTCAGCGAGGTGCGTCACCGGCCGATCGGGATCGTCGAGAACCTCATTGACGACCACCCGCAGGCCGCGGCGTTCGCGAACAGCCCGGCGTTCGAGGCGGTGCGGCTGGCCGAGAGCTCCTTCCCGGTGGTCGAGACCCCCGGGGTGGTCGACCGCCGGCCGCTCGTCGAGCCGAACCACGACTGGCGGGCGTACGAGCCGGACGCCGCGAGCGGCGGCGAGGCCGCCGGCGGGGACGGGACCCGCGCCGCGAACCGAACCGCGGACACGGAGGACACACCATGAGAATCGACGCGACCGACGTGCGGAAGACGTACGGGGACGTGACCGCCCTCGACGGGCTCTCGCTTTCGGTCCCGAGCGGCTCGACGTACGGGATCATCGGCACCAACGGGGCCGGGAAGTCCACGCTGTTCCGGCTGCTCGTCGGCCACGACCGGCCGGACGCCGGGACGGTCAGCGTCGGCGGCACCGACGTGACCGAGGCCGGGCGGCGGGTCCGCGAGCGCGTCGGCTACCTCCCCGAACACGTCGGATTCCCCGACGGACTCTCCGGGCGAGAGGTGCTGGGGGTCCACAGAGCGATCCGCGGACTCCCGAAGGACGGGCGGACCGCCGACGCGATCGAGCGGGTCGGGCTGACCCAAGAGGAGGCCGACCGCCGCGTCTCGGGCTACTCGAACGGCATGCAGCGGCGGCTCGGGCTGGCGACCGTACTCTTGCCCGACCCCGACGTGCTCATCCTCGACGAGCCGACCGCGGGGCTGGACCCCCGCGGCGTCGACGAGTTCCACGCCATCGTCGGAGAGATAACGGCGGAGACCGACGCGACGGTGGTGTTCTGCTCGCACGTGCTGGGGGAGGTCGAGCGGCTCTGCGACCGCGCCGCCGTCCTCCACGACGGCCGAGTGCGCGCGGCGGGGTCGGTCGACGAACTCGCCGCGGACGCTGAAACGGGGAACGGCGTCGCGGGCGACGGCGACGAACCGACGACCGCCTCCGGCCGCGACCGCGGCGGTCTCCGGGCCGCGTTCCGCGAGGCGATCGGAGGCGACGCGACACACGACTCACAGGCGGACTCCGAGGAGGTGGCGCCATGAGCGACCCGACCGATCGGCCGGTCGAGGAGCCGGAGGGCGAAACCCGTCCCGACGGCGGCCACCCGGACGCGGCGGCCACGGTCGGCGCCCTCGACGGCGGGACGGACGTCGACACCGGTGAGTCGGGAGCGACGGCGACGGCCGAAGCGGCCGAGACCGAGACGAGCGAGGGGACCCGCGGTACGCTCCGGCACGTCTTCGTCGTCGCGGTCACGGAGTACCGGCTCGCGGTCCGGAGCCGGTGGGCGCTCGCGCTCACCGGGCTGTTCGTATTCTTCGGCGCCGTACTCATGACGTTCAGCGGCTCCGCGGTCGGGCCGGCGGGCGCGGAGCGCGTCGTCGCGTCGCTGACGAGCCTCGCCGCCTATCTCGTCCCGCTGGCGGCGCTCGCCTTGGGCTACGACGCGATCGTCGGCCGCGAGGACGAGGGGTGGCTCGCGGTCGTGTTCTCGCTGCCGGTTCGCCGGAGCGAGGTCGTCGCCGGGACGTACCTCGGGCGGCTGGCGGTGCTGGCGGGCGCGACGGTTCTCGGGTTCGCCTTCAGCGGCGCCCTGATCGTCCGCGAGTTCGGGGTCGGCGCGCTGCCCGGGTTCCTCGGGTTCCTCGGGGGGGCCGTCGCCGTGGGGGCCGCGTTCCTCGCAGTCGCGCTGTTGCTGTCGACCGTCGCCCGCGAGAAGACCCACGCGCTCGGCGCGGCGCTGCTCGTGTGGGTCTGGTTCGTGCTGGGCCACGACCTGCTCGCGCTCGGGATCGTCGCGGCCGCCGACCTGCCGGACGCGGCGCTGTCGGCGCTGGTGCTGTCGAACCCGGTGAGCGCGTTCCGCGTGCTCGCCTTGAGCGGACTCGGCACCACCGCGGGCGGCGGGTTCACCGCCGTCCTCGCCGGGAGCGGACTGTCGACGGTCGCGCTCGCGGCGTCGCTCGTCGCGTGGTGCGTGATTCCGGTCGCGCTCGCGGCGCGGCTGGTCCGTCGCCGTCGACTCTGAGTACTGAATCCGGCCGCGTCGGGCGGCCGCTACCGGCCGTTGTCTGACCGTTCTGCCGAGTCCACACCGACCCTTACTGAATCCGCTCGATCCCGTCGTCATCCGGCGACTCGAAGTCGATCGGGCGGCGCGGGAGGTCGTCGACGAACTCGCGAACGATGGTGCGCTCGACGCGTTGAAGCACCTCGCTACAGGTGGACTTGGCGATGCCGACGTGCTCGGCCACCTCGGTGAGCGTGCACTCTCGGGGGACGTCGTAGTAGCCGCGGTCGACGGCCTCGAAGAGGACCTCGCGCTGGCGCTCCGTGAGCGACCCGCCGGGGTTCACGCGCTGTTGGACGTACTCGACCTCGAAGTCGGCGCCGACGTCGCGGAGGGCGTCACCGAACTCCGCGACGCGCTCGTGGTCGCCGGTGATGTCGATGCGGGCGACCCCGTCGCGGATCTCGACCGGCATCTCGATCGGGACGCCGGCCCGTCGCGCGACCGTCTGTAACAGCGGGACGAGCGCCTCGACCTGAACGGTGACCATCCCGTCGTCCTCGGCCATCACCGAGCAGTGAGTGACGACGTCGTGCTCCTCCACCGCGCCGAGGATCGGGTCCAGCTCGTCCGCGGTGATCCGGACCAGCGCGAACCCGGCGCCGTCGTCCGGCGTCGCGGTCAGAACCTGAAACCGCGCGTCCGGGTACTCCCGCGAGACGTCGCCGACCCACGGGCCGTCCGGAATGGTCACGCGGAGGCGTGCCTGTGCCATGTTCGTAGTTCGGCGCCCGGCGTGGAAGTACCTTCGGCTCCGCGGCGGCCGGAACATGTTCGTCACAAACCACCCGGGGGTCGGGTCCGTACCGTCGACCATGAACTCCGAACCCGGCGATCCGGCGGCGGTCGAGCGGGCGGTGACCGAGCGGACGGACGCGCCGACGGGCGGGGAGACCGTCTCCCTCGACGTCCGCGAACTGGGGCCGCCGAAACCCCTTCGCGAGACGCTCGAACGCGTGGAGACGCTCGGCGACGACGACGTCTTGGTCCAGTACAACGACCGCACGCCGCAGTTCCTCTTCCCGCGACTCGACGACCGCGGGTTCGCGTACGCCGCGGTCGAGACCGACGCGACCGACGCGGTCGTCACCGCGATCTGGCCGGCGGACGGCGAGAGGGGCGTTTCGGACGAGCGGGCAAGCGAGGGTGACGCGGCCGCGAGCGACGGGTCGCTCCCCGGCGGTCCGGGAGCGACCGATCAGGTCCCCGGAAGCGCGTCGAACTCCTGATCCGGTCGGTCGAGTCTCGCGCTTTGAGAGCCGAGGGAACACGTTCGGGGATGCCCCCAAACGGATCCGGATCGTAGCCGACAGTAACCGATGTTCGACGACCTCGACACCGACCGGCGGCCGCTGGTCCTCGTCTGGGAGGTCACGCAGGCCTGCGGGTTAGCGTGTCGGCACTGTCGGGCCGACGCGCAGCCGCGGCGGCATCCCGACGAGCTGACGACCGCGGAGGGGAAGCGACTGCTGGCGGACGCCGCCGAGTTCGGCGACGGCCAGCTGGTCGTCCTCTCCGGGGGCGACCCGCTCGCGCGCGACGACCTCACGGAGCTGGTCGCGCACGGCGACGACCTGGGTCTCCGGATGACGATCACGCCGAGCGGGACGCGGTCGCTCACGCCCGAGCGCGTCCGCGACCTCGGCGACGCCGGAATCGCGCGGATGGCGCTCAGCCTCGACGGCTCGACCCGCGAGCGCCACGACGCGTTCCGCGGCGAGGAGAGCTTCGACGACACGGTCGCGGCCGCGCGCGCCGCCCGCGACGCCGGGATCCCGCTCCAGGTCAACACCACCGTCTGCGCCGACACGGTCGAGGACCTCCCCGCGATCCGCGACCGCGTCCGCGACCTCGGCGCCGTCCTCTGGAGCGTCTTCTTCCTCGTCCCCGTGGGTCGCGGCCGCGTCCTCGACCCCGTCTCGCCCGAGCGCGCCGAGGGTGCGATGGCGTGGCTCCACGAGGTGTCCGACGAGGAGCGCTTCGGCGTCAAGACAACCGAGGCGCCGTTCTACCGCCGCGTCGGAATCCAGCGGGCGGAGGCGGGCGAGACGGACGGCGCCGCGCAGCGGCGGGGCGGGATCACGGCCGGGCGCGGCTTCGCCTTCGTCAGCCACACCGGCGAGGTGTTCCCGTCCGGCTTCCTGCCCGAGTCCGCCGGCGACGTGCGCGAGCGGTCGGTCGTCGACGTCTACCGGAACTCGGACCTCTTCGAGTCCCTCCGCGACCCCGACGGCTTCTCGGGGAAGTGCGGCGCCTGCGAGTTTCGCCACGTCTGCGGCGGGAGCCGCTCGCGGGCGTACGCCGCCACGGGCGACCCGACCGGCAGCGACCCGCTCTGTCCGTACGTCCCCGAGGGGTACGACGGGCCGCTTCCGGAGCGACAGCAAGCCACCGAGGGAAGCGAACGCTCCGAACCGGCGGACTGAGGCCGGAAAACGGGTCAGGCGTACGCCTCGAACTCCTCGCCGAACGCGAGGAAGTAGCCCGTGCCGACGACGCCGATAACGGCCGCGACGGTGAACGCGACTTCGGGGCTGACGAAGTCCCACAGGTACCCGCCGACGGCCGCGCTCGGGATCACGATCGTGTTCCGGAGCAGGTAGTACGTCCCGGTGACGCGGCCGCCGGCTCCTCGCTCCGCCGGGCCGACGATCAGCGCCTTGTGCGACGGCAGCCCGGCGAACCGCAGCCCGGAGAACGCGAAGACGGCGACCATCACGGCCCAGAGCGGCAGCGCCGACCCCGCGAGCGCCGGCGCGTAGATCAGCACGACGGGGAAGAGGGCGTACACCGCGAAGCCGACCGCGACGACCGGCTTGAGTCCGACCCGCTCCGCGAGCTTCGAGGCGGGGACCATGATCAGTAAGGCGACGAGCATCTCGACGCCGAGGAGGTACCCGAAGAACGCCTGCGGCGAGAGGCTCACGTCGTAGGCGAACCCGCCGAGCGCGACGGTCGCGTCCAGCCCGACCTCGAAGAACTGCGTGACCACCAGCACGAAGAACACGTATACCATCCCGTTCGCGAACCGCACGAGCGTGTCGCCGACGAGCAGCGGGCGGAGCGGTTCGGGCATCTCGCGGAGGTCCCGCCGGATCTCGTCGAGTCCCGCGAACGAGTCGCCGAAGGAGTCGTCGCTCGCGTCGTAGAGCGCGTGCTGGACGAGCGTCCCGAGGACGCCGAAGACGACCGCGACCGCGAGGACGAACCGGAAGCTCACGGTGAACTCCGACCGGAGACCGATGAGGACGGCCGCCAATACCGGCCCGACGAGGAACGCCGTCCGCCGGAACGTCTCTGTGCTGGCGAACCCCGCGGCCAGCCGCGAGGGGTCGGTCGCCTGCTTGACCACCGCGAACGTCGCGCCCAATCCGAACGACTTCCACGCCTGCGCGAGGACCAGCCCGACGAATATCCAGACCCACGGCTCGACGGTGACGCCGCCGACGGTGATCGTGCCGACGCCGGGCGCGACAAGCCAGACGAGGAAGCCGAGGGTCGACAGCAGTCCGAAGACGGCCAGGGCGTACCGCGACCCGATCCGGTCCGAGACGGCGCCGCCCGGATACGGATAGATCGCCGAGATGACGTTGCCGAACGTGCCGAACAGTCCGACGACGAACCCGGACGCTCCGAGCGCGACCATGTACTCCGGGAGGAAGCGGTTCGTCATCTGGAAGCCGAGGCTGAACGCGAACATCGCGGCCGAGAGGACGAGCACGTCGCGCTCCAGCGCGAAGAACCGACGGAACGCGTCCAGCGGTCCGGATTCCTCCGCCTCGGCGTCGACACCCCCCCGGTCGTCCGTCACGGGTCGTCCCCCGCGGTCGCGGAAGGGTCGTGGTCGTCGACTCCGACGCGGCCACGCGGTGCGGGGACGGGAGCCATACGCGTCGTCCGGTTCGCGTCGTCAAAAATCCACGCGGTCGGGCGGGGTGCCTCAGTCGTCCCGCGCCTCGGTCTCTCGAACGAGCGCGCGCAGCTCCTCGATCGAGTACGGGTCGATCCGTTTGCGCGTCCCGTCGGTCGTGTAAAACAGGCTCGCCGTGACCGCCTTGTCGCCGAACCACTCGTCGAGGACGTGGTAGTAGACGCTGAGCTGCTTTCGGTACTCCGACTGCGCGCGCCGCGTCGAGTCCGTCTTGTAATCGATTATCTCGACCCGATCGGCCGTCACGTGAACGAGGTCAACGATTCCCGAGACGGTGACGCGGCGGCCGTCGACGTCGATCGGGAGCGTGACCGGCTCCTCGACGTGTCGCTCGCCGGGCAGGTCGTCGAGGAACGCGACGATCCGTCGCTCGTGGTCGTTCGACGGCGTCACGTCGTCACCGAGCGCGTACGCCTCGGCGAAGTCGTGGACGCGCGAGCCGAAGTCCATCCCCCGCGTCTCCGGTTCCGGTTCGGACTCGGGGGCGGTCTCCATCCGTTCGCCGGCCTCCTCGAACACCGACTCGTCCATCAGCGAGTGGGGAGTGTGGCCGATCGGGCCGTCCGGCGCCGTCACCGCGAACGGTAGCTCCGCGTCGGCCGGCTCGCCCCGATCGACCGGCTCGACGCTGGCGTCGGTCTCCTCGGTTGCGACCGGCAGCGCGTCGAGGAACGCGTTCGGCTCCTCGCCGGCCGCGAACACGACGTGGTTCTCCGCGCGAGAGACCGCGACGTAGAGCAGCCGGCGCTCCTCGTCGTACTCCCGGGGCAGACAGCGCCGGAGGACGTCGTGCCGCCAGTTGTCGTACACGTGGGGGTAGTCCCGCACCTCGGAGTAGCGCTTTCGCAGCCTGAGTCCGACCGGGTCCCGGTACTCGATGACGCTCGATCCGCCGGCCCGCGGCGGGAACCGCCCCTCGTTCATGTTCGCCATCACGACGACCGGGTACTCCAGCCCCTTCGCCGTGTGAATCGTCTGGACGGTCACCGCGTCGTCGCCCGCGTTCGCGCTGAGATCGACCGTGGTCCCCGTCTCGACGCCGCGCTCGACGAACCGGATCAGCTCGCCGCGAGTGGCGGTCGTCGAGTCGTACATCGACTGGATCGTGTGGAGGAGGAGGTCCGCGGTGTCGCCCGTGAACCCGTAGCGGTCGAGGACGCGGCGCGCGACTGCCCCGACCGACTCCAGCTCGCGGAGCGCGTCGCGGAACGCGACCGAGTCGTCGGGGTACGACTCCGTCTCCAGCGCGCGGGCTATCTCGTCGAACGCGTACCCGGCCCGTTCGAGGACGACCGCCCAGCCTCGGTCGGCGTCCGATTCGAGGATCCGGAGCCACGCGAGCAGCAGCTTCGCCGGATCGGTACGGAACAGCTCGATCCCCCCGTCGTAGGCCATCGGGAAGCCGTACTCGTCGGCGACGTCGAGCAGTTCCCGGCCGTAGTCCCGCGTCCGCGTGAACACCGCGATGTCACCGTGCTCCGGCGGCCGGGGCTCGCCGTCCTCGCCCTCGACGGCGTAGTCGTCGTCGCCGACGATGTCCTGAATCTTCGAGAGGACGGCCTCGTGCTCGTCCTCGTGTCGGATCCCCTCGACGACGGTGTTGTCGAAGGCGGCGTTCGAGGAGAGTTCGACGACCTCGTCGAGCGGGGCGTCGACCTCCTCGCCGCTCGCGGCCGGCGTCGCGATGGCCCGCTCGGAGAGGTCGATGACCGACGCCGTCGACCGGTAGTTCTCGCGGAGCTCGATCCGGGTCGGGTCGGTCCCCGCGAGCGAGACCCGGTCGGCGTCGTCGTTGAGGTCCGCGGCGAACCCCTCGATCCGCTCCTCGAAGTCGAGGATGTTGCGCACGTCGGCGTACTGGAACGAGTAGATGCTCTGTTTCCAGTCGCCGACGGCACAGAAGTTGTCCGTCCCGGAGAGCAGCAGGGCGAGCTTGAACTGGATCTCGCTCGTGTCCTGGAACTCGTCGACCATGACGTACTCGAACTGCGCGGCCTCCCGCACGCGCGGGTCCTCGCGCAGGAGCACGAACGCGAACAGCTGGAGGAAGCCGAAGGTGAGGTAGTTGCGGCGCAGCGCGAACCGGACGTACTCGACGTAAACGTCGTGGACGAACGCCTTGAGGTCCTCGCGGTCCTCGTGGAAGACTTCCCCCGCGACGTCGTCGTCGAGCCGCTTCGTCCCGCGGCCGCCGCGCAGCTCCGACTTCGACGGCGCGTCCGGGAGGTACGCCTTGTCCCGCCCGAAGCCGCTCAGGTCCTCGCGCAACGCCGACTGCTTCCGGCCGTCGTTGCGGGGGCGGTTCGCGGCGTCGAACCGCTCTTTGAACGCCTCGAAGTCGCCGTCGAGGTGCGCCTCGCCGTCTCGATACCACCCGTCGGTCGTGGGGACGATACCCTTCGAGGCGAGCTCCCGTATCAGGTCGAGCAGCTCGCCCGGCTCGGAGAGAACCCGATAGAACTCGGCGTGCTCCGGGTGGTCGTCGCGGAAGCCGCCGAAGAACTCGCGGAACCGCTCGGACTCGATCAGCTCGTCGTCCACGACCCGCGTCGAGCCGGTGATCCGCTCGTCGAGTCCGAGGTGCGTCGGCGCGGCGTAGCCGTGCTCCCGCAGGACGTCGTGACAGTGCGAGTGGAAGGTCCGGATCGGCGCGTCGGCCAGCTCCCGCAGCCCGTACGCGCTGCGGTCGACGATCCGCTCTTTCATCTCCGTCGCGGCGCTCCGCGTGAACGTCGCCAGCAGCACGTCTTCCGGTTCGACGTCGGGGCGGTCGACGATCCGCCCGTAGCGACGGGCGATGGCGAACGTCTTCCCCGTCCCCGGACCGGCGTCGACGAGGTACACTCCCTCGGTGCTCTCGATCAGCTCTCGCTGTCGGTCGTTCGGCGTCGGGTCGGTCATCGGTCTCCCTCCAACAGTAGGTCGCGGTTGTCCACGCGCCGGTAGTTCGGCTCGCCCGTCAGCCCCTCGACCGGGAAGCGCTCCTCCCCGGCCCGCCGGCGGTTCAGCTCGTCGAGGCGCTCGTCGACGAACGATTCGAACGCGTCCAAGTCCTCGCGGAAGAACGCCCGCTTGCGGACGCCGTTGAGCGCCCGGATCGCCTGGTCAGCGCCCTTCTCGGCGTCGACGCCGTCGGACGTTCCGGCGTCGACGGCGGCCGTGAACCGCTCGGCGAACGCCGAGTCGCGCAGCTCGTCTCGGTCCGTCGTCTCGGGGAAGGACAGATCCGTCACGGCGTCGACGTAGCCCTGATAGCCGAGGTCGTCGAACGTCTCTCGGCAGTCCGTGTAGCCGTCGAGCAGCGTCTCGTAGGCGTCCCGAGAGCCGACGTACTCGTCGAACGAGACCGGGTGGTACGAGACGGTCGTGAGCGCGTCGTCGAGGTCGGCGTCGCCCGCGACCACGTCGTCAATCGGTTCGAGGAAGTGGAAGAACGTGAACTCCAGCCGCTCGTCCGGGCGGAGCATCCGGTAGTAGGTCAGGTACAACGCCGCCTGGAAGTTCGGCGCGTCCGCCGGCGGATCGGTCGCCGCGCCCCTGACGACCTGCGTGGGTCGCTTCTTGCGGCCGCTCTTGTAGTCGAGGAGCTGGGTGGGTGAGCGCACGAGGTCTATCTTGCCCTTGACACCGAGGGAGTCGTCCTCGAACCAGCGCTCGGTGAGCGGGGAGTCGACCGGCTCGTCGAAGTGGTCCGCGAAGAAGTTGGTCCCCCTCCCCGATGCCGGCGTGAGGAAGTCGTCCGACTCCGGCGCGTTGTCGTCAAGGTACTCCGCGATCAGCTCCAGCCCGATGCGGTACGTTCGCCGGCGGAGGGTCTCGTCCGAGACCGTGAAGAACGCCTCGGTCTCGCCGAGCATGGCGTCGACGAGGTCGTCGATGTCGGCGTCGGCGACGACGCCGGGATGGTTCACGTAGAACTCCGCGAAGTCGTGGAAGAGGTTCCCCTCGACGAACCGCTCCCGATCCGGCGCGTCGAGGAGCCGCCCGAAGAGGTAGTCCCGCGGGCTGTTGACGTAGCTGTTGAGCGCGGACTGGCTGACCGTCTCGACCGTCTCGGCGTCGACGCCGAGCGGTCGGCGGTCGAAGCCGACGCCGTTCGAGCGCGGTCGCCGTCGATGCTCGACCGAGTCGAGGTCGCTGAACCGCTCGAACTCCTCGTCGAGGAGGTCGCCGAAGTACAGGCAGGGCGTGACCGGCTCCCCGCCGGCCGCGTCCCGGACGAGGTAGTACTGCCGGTCGCCGCTCTGAAGCAGGCGCTGGAAGTCACCGACGTAGCGCTCGAACTGCGTCTCGGTGTCCACCCACGGCCGCTGCGGGGCCGAGTGCGTCCACTCCTCGCCCATCCCGAGGTGGAAGACCACGGGTCGGTCCACGTAGGCGGAGGACTTCGCGTCGGCGAGGAGGACGCCCTCGTTGTCCCTGTCGACCGGGACCTCGTAGGTCTGGAGGTAGTAGGCGAGGCGGTCGACTCCACCGGCGGTCACGGGTTCGTCGGCGAGTCCGAGCTCCCGTAGCTCCGCGTCGAAGCGTTCCAGTTCGACGCCGGCCTCGCTCGCGTACGCGTCGAGCGCGTCCGCGAACGTCCGGTCTTCGATACCGCCACAGAACGTCCGCAGCCACTCGACGCCCGGATCGTCGACCGCCGACAGCCGCCTGTCGCGGTCGGCCGTCGGAACGTCGACGTCCAGCTGCGCGAGCAGCGGGCGGACGTCGCCGACGGTCGTCTCGGAACCCCCGAAGCCGAGCCGGAGGAGGTGAACGAACGCCCTGTGGTGCGGGTCGTCGACGAATCCCGGACCGCCGTAAAACGGAATGTCAGCCGCTTCGAGCGCGGACTCGACGAGCGAGGAGTACTGTCCCCCGCCGTCGAGGACGACAGCGACGCGGTCGGCGTTGCGCGTCGAAACCGCGTCGAGCAGCGCCGTGACGATGTCGGTCGCCGACTCGAACACGTGGAACGGCGGGTAGTCGAACGCCTCGTCGGTGAACAGATCGACGCGGTCGAACGCGTCCGGGAGAACGCTACGCTCCAAGGCGGTCAGCTGATCGTAGCCGACGACGGCGACCGATCGATCGTCGGCCATTCGATCCCCGTCGGTCGTTCGATCCCCGTCGATCGCGTACTCGCTGAGCCGCTTCGACGTCGTTCGGAGGGTCCGCATGACCTCGACGACTTCGCGGGTCGCGTCGTCGACGTAGGCGTCGTACTCTAAGATCGCGTCGAGACGGCCTTGGTGTTCCCAACACTGGAGCACGTTCCCGATGGCGTACGCGATCGCCTTCCAGTCGTGGTCGGTCTCCGCGACCAGTTTGAGGAACGCGTGGCGGTCCTCCGCCTGTTCGCGCCGACCGGCCGCGAGGCGGCGCGGCGTGGTCGCGAACGTTCCGAAGTGAGGGCGGTCGAGGCGGCGGTTGATCGCGCTCGCGAGCGGGGCGTCGGGAGTGATAACGAGGTCGTACTCCGCGACCTCCGCGTAGAGTGACTCCGCACGTTTCGCTCTCCGGATAGGCACGACTACCGGGAACCGGACGAGTCACAAAAAGATAGCGGGGATACCGCTTTGGTCGTCTTACTAGGTGATCTCCTCGATCAACTCGAATCCATTCTTGAACTGAACGCGATCGTCGAACCCGTTTCGTGAGAGTACAGAGACGATCCCCTCACCAGCGTCGATATCGGTTGTCACGATACACGCGAACTCTACGTCGCCCGTGTCGAGACGTTCCGCCGCAACTGCCGCGAGTGCGGTATCTGCCTTCTCAATCTGATCCTCCCGTCGGTTCGACGACCGTGCGATAAACGTCCGCACGTCGTCCATCACCTGCGACACGGTACTGTTCGTGTAGTCCGGTTCTTCAGCGACCGCCACCCACCCCGCGTCGATCGCGCTGTTGATCGGGGTCTGGCCCGGTGTACTCCGCTCCGGTGCGCCGCCGAGTTCATCGTACACGCGCTGTGGAATCACCAACGTGATGTCGTTCCGTCGGGCGAACTGCTCCAGCGCGGTGTACTTGTTGTTCTGCTGGCGGCCACAGGCGACGAACAACCCGGTATCCGCGACCCAGAGGACGTCCGCCCGATTCGGAGCGAATTCTTCACTCATCGCTGCTGCCGTCAGTCCGCTGTCTCGGGCGGTCGCTCGCGGGCACTCCGGATGTCCTCGAAGTACGGGTCGACCGACTCCATGTCGAGGACGACCTCTCGGAGGGCCTGTAAGACAGCGATAGCGAACGCGGGCTGTAGTTTGAGTTCACGGGCGGCGACCCGCTCTGACATCTCGCCTTCGGCGTAGGGGATCGCGTACGTTAGTGCGGCCGCGAGCTTTCCCAGGCCGTGCTTTTCGAGCAGGAGATCGAGATCCCGATCGCGGGGTGCGCGTCCGATCGCTTCGATGAGGGTCGGAGTGACCGTGTATTCGTCCCCGTCGAGGTCGGCGGTGAGGGTGATCGGGACCGCCGAATAGACGTGCGTCTTCTGCTCTTCGTCTCGCGTCAATACCCCGAGCTCAACGAGCGTGCCCGTGTCCGAGTACGCGGTCGTCCGCGGCATCTCCAACGCGTCAACGACGCCGTCGATCGTGACGCCTCCCTCACGGAGGACGAACGTGTACAGCCGCGCCAGCCGTGGCTCCTCCAACAGCTGGGCCACCGACAGGAGGCCGTTAACGGCGCGCTCAGGCCCCTCGGCCGTTTTTGACATACAATTCATAATTCGTGTGTTGTGTAATAACGCTTGGGGGAGAGTTCTGGAACGAGACTGAATCGAATCACACCGACTCGCGTAACGCCCACACGTCGGCCGCCGGGTCCAGGTTCGACGGTTCCGCACCCCGTGAAGTCAGGATTCCGGCGTGGTACAGCATGGCCTTCAGCTGGAACACGGTGGAGGAATGGTAGACGTTCCCGTCGGTAAGGAGCTCGCGCTGTAACTCCCCGTCGGCGTTCAGGACGCGACTCCGGACGTCGTCGTCCCCGCGGACGAACAGTTCGACTGTGAGCGACGGGTACAACTCGTGGAGGTACTCGACGACCTCGGGGAGGCTCGGTTCGCTGATCCCGTCCTCGTGTATGTGCTGGAGTTCCTCGACGAGCAGCTGCGTCGCCGGATAGGCGTAGACGACGCGCCTGGTGAGCATGCCCCACTTCGGCGCCAGGTCACAGAAGCGCTCCCGCGAGCGCTTCCAGTCGTCGAATTTCGCTATCGCGGCCTCGACCGATCCGTACTCCCGCAGCGCGAACCTGACGACCTCCCGGCCGAGGGGTGTCAGCCGAGCAGCGGCGGGTTGGTCGTCGATGAGGTTCAGGAAGGCCGCCCCCATCCGGGCGTCATCGGTGGCGCGCACGACGTGCTCCGCGAGGACCTGCTCCGTGTCACGCTCGTGGGAGGCCGCGAGGGGGTACGCGAGGTAGTTCTTCGGGTGGTTGAGGCCGAACGACTTGCCGGCGACGCCCTGCGCGCTGGCCTGAAATCGGATGGCCGTCGTCTCGGTCGTCGTTCGGTTCCCGACCACGCGAGGGGTTTCGACCGGATCCACGGTGCCGTCGGGGGCCACGCCGAGGACGCCGACGTTCAGCTCCCGGGCCAGGGTCCGCGCGGACTGCGAGACCGTATTCGCCGGGGCCGCGACGTACGCGGCGTTCGCCTCGTGGAGCCGGTCGTACGCCTGAATGATTCCGCGCTCGACGTCGGCGTCGCGTCGGTTCGTGTGACCTTTCGCCTCGACGACCACCAGCGGCGGGTCGTCGCCAAGTCGGTCCACGGCCAGTAGCTCGTCGCTTAGCAGCCGCACGCCGACGAGGTCGGGGTAGCCGGAGCCGACTCGGACGTGGTTGAACGGCGCCAGTTCGTCCGTGATGGCCGGATCGATGGACTCGTCGGCGAGCCACCGGTCGGACGAAAACTGGGTATCGACGACCGCGTACCCGTCGTCGGCGTCGTCGGGGTACAGGCGGCGCTTCGCGTGCGCCAACACGCGCGGTTCCGAGAGCGGCGACGCCGCGCTTGCCATGAGGGTACAATGCCATCACCGGCTCATGAAGATGGGGGGTAACGGTGAGCGCGGTCATCGTCGCCGTGGACTCGACCGAACCGCGGCGGGAGATGCGACCCGCACCCCAGACAGACCCCGGACTCGTCCGGCTCAACACGGAGGTCCATCATGCGAACACCACCCCGCTGTTTGTCGGGTCGAACGCCCGACGCGAAGGGGCGCGATCGGTGACGTATGGAACCCGAATTATGGCCAGGTTCGGAAGGAACCTATTCGGCCGATTCCGTAGCGTAGCGAGTCGCTACGAGAGAATCCGTATTAGTCCCGAAACGGACCGTAAGTAAGTGGGCGCTACAGGATTTGAACCCGTGGCAACTTGGTCCGAAGCCAAGCACTCTGTCCAAACTGAGCTAAGCGCCCGTGCCCTCCTGTACTTCCGAGAGCGTGTTAAGTCCCGCGATTCGAAATTGGCGCCGCGCAGTCAGCGGGTCCGTCAACGTTACCGCCGTTCTTTCGATTCGCGGATGTGATACGTCCGGCCCCTGCGACGGCGCACGATTCCGGTCCAGCGATCGGAGCCGGCGGCTGAGCCGACGCGGGACCGCGCGGAGACGCGGCGGCGGCTTGCGAGGGGCGATCAAAAAGAATATTATTCGGAGCGGGCATGTTTCGGTAGTAGATGAGTCCTGGTCGTACGGCCTCGCGGCCGAACGAGCGGTCCGCGCCGACGACGTCGCCCCCGAGGTGCGTCCATGTATGAGTTGACGCCGCATTTCGACGCCGAGGTCGAACCCGGGACCAACATCCTGTTGACCGGTCCCCCGCTCAGCGGGAAGCGGTCGATCATGATGGACATCCTCGCCGCGGGGACCGACCGCGACGAGGGCGCCATCGTCGTCACCACGAAGGACGGCGCCGACCGCGTGCTCCGCGACTACGAGAAGCGGACGCCCTACGAGGGAAAGCCCGTCGCGGTCGTCGACTGCGTCACCCGCCAGCAGGGCGGCGACATCCGTGAGTCCGACCGGATCAAGTACGCCTCCTCGCCGGTGGACATGACCGGCATCGGGATCAAGCTCTCGGAGTTCTTCCAGGCGTTCGGCGACCGGGGTATCGAGCGGAACCGCGTGATGGTCCACTCGCTGTCGACGCTGCTGATGTACTCAGACCTCCAGACCGTGTTCCGCTTCCTCCACGTGTTCACGGGCCGGGTCCAGAGCGTCGACGGGCTGGGGCTGTACAGCATCGACTCGACGGCGCACGACGACCAGGCGATGAACACGCTCAAACAGCTGTTCGACGGGATCATCACCGTCACCGAGGACGGCGAACCCGACATTCGGCTCCCCTGACGGGAGGGGTGGCAGTCCGCTCCGTGTCCTCTCGCTTTCTCCCCGCACGACGACCGGGGGATCCGCTTAATCCCGTCGCGACCGAACGAGGAGCCATGCCCATCACGGACGACGCCGGACTCGACCGCCTGCTCGACGCGGAGACCGTCGCGGTCGTCGGCTGCTCGACGACGCCCGGGAAGGCCGCCCACGACGTGCCCGCGTACCTCCAGAATCAGGGGTACCGCGTGATACCCGTAAATCCGTTCGCGGACGAGGTCCTCGGGGAGCCGGCGTACGACGCGCTCGGTGACGTGGAGGAGGAGATCGACCTCGTGGACGTGTTCCGCCCGAGCGAGGAGGTGCCGGAGATCGTCGACGCCGTCCGCGAGCGGCACGCGGCGCGCGGCGATGCCGACGCGGTGTGGCTCCAACTGGGGATCAGCCACGACGAGGCGGCCGCGGCGGCGGAGGCCGACGGGATCGACGTGGTACAGGACCGCTGTATCAAGGTCGAACACGGTCGGCTACGCAGTTAAGACGGCGGGACTGTCGAGATCCCCGTTTTCAGACATCAGTTTGTCCGAAACGGCTGGTCGCTGATGCGTGCGTCTCGATCGGTTGCGGTACTGGGTGAATCGGATCTGTAGGGTAGTTGGTTATCTGTAAAATGTGGTGTTGCTGTCTGCTATTTGTAAGCAAATAGCAGAGCTGTGGTGAACACCGTCGAATTCCCGGCAGCTCGCTTATAAACTGTTGCCCGCAGATCGGTGGCGAACGCCGCCAAAGCCCCGGCCGCGAGGACTCGCGTGGCTCGTTGCGGTCCTCGTCGCTCGCTACGCTCGCTCCTGCGGTCCTTACATCGCCAAGCGTCGTCCTCGCGGCCGCCCCTTTGAGTCCCGCCCCGCACAGCAACCGCACCTCACGCCTCCCCAGCCTCGCGGCTCACGGCTCGCGGCTTCGCCGCTCGCGTTCGCCGCGTCCCTCGCGCGTGCTGCTCGGCCGCAAGGCGGCCTCGCAGGCACGCGCCACCGCCCTCCGTTATAGGAGATAGCCGTCGCCCAGGGCCAATTTAAATATCGCACCGCTGTCGATCACGGCGCCGCTCTCGCATGAATCACCCCTCCCACTCCTCGAAGCTCCGATAGACGCCCTTCGAGAGGTAGCGCTCGGAGGAGTCGGGGAAGACGGTGGCGACCGCGTCGTGCGGGGCGTCGATCTCGCCGTCGCGGACGTCGCGGGCGACCCGCTTCGCGGCGATCGCGTTCGCGGCCGACGAGGAGGCGACGAGGTGGCCCTCCTCGCTCGCGAGCCGCCCCATCTCCTCGTGGACGTCGCGGTCGTCGATCGCGACGATCTCGTCGACGAGGTCGGGGTCGAACAGCTCGTTGCGCTCGGTGTCGTGGGTGCCGATCCCCTCGGTCTTGTACTCCTCGTGCTCCACGTCCTCGCCGAGGAACTCGCGGTACGCGGAGCCGGCCGGCTCGACCGCGACGACGTGGGTGTCGGCGTCGCGTTCGCGGAAGTAGCGGGCGATCCCCATCAGCGTCCCGGCGGTGCCGCAGCCGGCGACGACCGCGCCGACCTCGCTGTCGAGCGCCTCGTCGATCTCGGGGGCGGTCGTCTCGTAGTGCGCCTCGGCGTTGAGCGGGTTCGAGAACTGCTGGGGGACGACGGCGTCGTCCAGCTCCTCAGCGATCTGATGCGCGCGGTCGATCGCCAGCCCCATCCCGTCCTCGCTGGGCGTGTTCACGACCTCCGCGCCGAGCGCGCGCATGAGCTGCTGTTTCTCCACCGAGAAGCGCTCGGGGACGACGAAGATCGCGTTCAGTCCCAGCTGCTTGGCGGCAACGGCGAGTCCGATCCCGGTGTTGCCCGCGGTCGGCTCGACCACGGTGCCGCCCTCGCCCACGTCGCCGCGCTCCAGCATGCGTTCGAGCATGTACTTCCCGATGCGGTCCTTGATGCTCGCGCCGGGGTTGAACGACTCCAGCTTGGCGTACACCGGCACCGCGTCCGGCGCGTCGTGGACGTCGACGAGCGGCGTCTCCCCGATCGTCTCCAACACCGACGACAGGGGCTCCCGATGAGCGGTCATAGCCCGGCAAACGTTGCCGCGGGATTTGTGTGTTGCCATCGCTTCCTCCGGATCCGGGGATCCCGGGCGGCGGCGTGGCTTGCCGGGACCGGGACCTCTCGGGGACCGCCGTGGCGGACCGATTCGACCGTCTGACCGTGTGACTCCGCGCCGCGGATCGAACACACTTATGCCGGTCGTCCGGCTCCGACCCTGTATGAGCGAGACCGATGCGGAGGCCGAGGTGACGGTCGTCCTGCCGGACGGATCAGAGCTGACCGTACCGGCGGGGTCGACAGTCGAGGACGTCGCCTTCGAGATCGGCCCCGGGCTCGGTCGCGACACCGTCGCGGGGAAGATCGACGGCGAACTCGTCGAAAAGTACGCCGAGGTCCACGACGGCGCGCGGATCGAGATCGTCACCGACCAGTCCGACGAGTACCTCACGGTGTTGCGCCACTCCGCGGCCCACGTGTTCGCGCAGGCACTCCAGCGCCTCCACCCGGAGGCGACGCTGACGATCGGTCCCGCGACCGACGACGGGTTCTACTACGACGTGACCGACGTCGACGTCGACGAGGACGACCTGGCCGCCATCGAAGCGGAGATGGACGAAATAATCGCGGCCGACTACGACATCGAACGCGAGGTCCGGTCGCGCGAGGAGGCGAAGGAGGTCTACGCCGACAACGAGTACAAGCAGCAGATCCTCGACGAGGAGGCCGACGGCGAGGAGGTCACCTTCTACGTCCAGGACGGCTGGGAGGACCTCTGTCAGGGACCCCACGTCGAGTCGACCGGCGAGGTCGGCGCCGCGACGCTGCTCGAGGTGTCGGCCGCCTACTGGCGCGGCGACGAGGAGAACGACTCGCTGACGCGGGTGTACGGCACCGCCTTCGCGAGCGAGTCCGACCTCGAGGAGTACCTCGAACTGCGCGAGCAGGCCCAGGAGCGCGACCACCGGAAGATCGGTCAGGAGATGAACCTCTTCTCGATCCCGACGGTGACCGGACCCGGTCTCCCGCTGTACCACCCGCCGGGGAAGACGGTCCTCCGCGAGCTGTCCGACTTCGCGAACGAGCTCAACCGCGAGAACGGCTACGAGGAGGTGGAGACGCCGCACGTGTTCCGGACGGAGCTGTGGAAGCAGTCGGGCCACTACGAGAACTACAAGGACGACATGTTCCTCCTCGACGTCAACGACGAGGAGTACGGGCTGAAGCCGATGAACTGCCCGGGCCACGCGACCATCTTCGACCAGCAGTCGTGGTCATACCGCGACCTCCCGCAGCGCTACTTCGAGAACGGGAAGGTGTACCGGAAAGAGCAGCGCGGGGAGCTGTCGGGCCTGTCGCGCGTCTGGTCGTTCACCATCGACGACGGCCACCTGTTCGTCCGCCCCGACCAGATCCGTCAGGAGATCGAGTCCGTCATCGAGATGATCTTCGAGGTCGTCGAGACCCTCGACCTGGAGGTTGAAGTCGCGCTGGCGACCCGCCCCGACAAGTCCGTCGGCGGCGACGAGATCTGGGAATCCGCCGAGGAGCAGCTCCGCGACGTGCTCGACTCCGGCGGCTACGACTACGACGTCGAGCCGGGCGACGGCGCCTTCTACGGGCCGAAGATCGACTTCGGCTTCGAGGACGCGCTCGGTCGCGTGTGGGACGGCCCGACCGTCCAGCTCGACTTCAACATGCCCGACCGGTTCGATCTGACCTACACCGGCGAGGACAACGAGGACCACCAGCCCGTGATGATCCATCGGGCGCTGTACGGGAGCTACGAGCGCTTCTTCATGGTCCTCATCGAACACTTCGACGGCAACTTCCCGCTGTGGCTCGCGCCGGAGCAGGTCCGGATCCTCCCCGTCTCCGACGAGACCCTCGGCTACGCCCACCGGGTGAAGAACGAACTGGAGGACGCGGGCTTCCGCGTCGAGGTCGAGGACCGCGACTGGACCGTCGGCCGCAAGATCCGCGCGGGCCACGACGACCGGCTCCCGTACATGGTGATCGTCGGCGACGACGAGCAGGAGGCCGGCACCGTCTCGGTTCGCGACCGCTTCGAGGACCAGCGCGGCGACGTCGAACTCGACGACTTCGTCGACCACCTCGTCGACGAGCGCGACGAGAAGCGGACGGAGCCGGACTTCGTCGACGGCGAGTGACGCTCGACGCGGGGCCGACGGGCGGCCGCCGGCGCGCGGCGGGAGTCAGGCCGGCTCGACGCCGGTGACCTCGAACTGCGCACCGCCCTCCTCGGACTCGGTGACCCGGACCGCCCAGCCGTGCGCGTCGGCGATCTCCGCGACGATGTTCAGGCCGAACCCCGTCCCGTCGCTCGCCGTCGTGAACCCCGTCTCGAACACCTGCTCCCGCTCGTCTTCGGGGATCCCCGCTCCGTCGTCGGCCACGTAGAACCCGTCGCCGTCCGCGAGCGCTCCGACCGTGACCGTGACGTCCTCGCCGCCGTGCTCCACGGCGTCGTCGGGCCCCGCCCGACTGCTCGTTGAGTTGTGCTCCACGGCGTTGCGGAACAGGTTCTCCAGCAGCTGTCGCAGCCGCGCCTCGGCGGCCAGGATATCGAGTCCGTCGACCGCGACGCGGAGCGCTCCGCCCCGACTGTCGGTCGTCTCCCAGGCGTCGGCCGCGAGCGCGCCGAGATCGACCGGTTCCGGGTCGTCGACGTCGCCACCCTCCCTGGCGATCGTGAGCAGGTCGTCGACGAGCGCCTCCATCCGCGAGAGCGACCGCTCGACCGGCTCGACGTGCTCGCTGTCGCACTCGTCGGCGAGGAGGTCGAGTCGCCCCCTCGCGGCCGTGAGCGGGTTCCGGAGGTCGTGGCTCACGACGCTCGCGAACTCGTCGAGGCGGTCGCGCTCGCGTTCGAGCCGCGCCGCCGCGCGCTGGCGTTCGAGCTCGTAGCTCACCCACCGCGTCAACAGCTCGACGAACGTCCGCTGCGTGTCCGTGAACGGCTCGGCGCGGGGCGTCGTCGCGGCGAAGCAGAGCGTCCCGTACTGCTCGCCGTCGGTCTCGACTCTCCCGCCGATGTACGTCTCCAGCCCGAACGTCTGGTGTGCGGGGTCGCCGGCCCACCCCTCTGCGGAGGCGTTGACGACCGTTAACAGTTCGTCGCGTTCGATGGTCCGCTTACAGTACGCCTCGTCGAGCGGACAGGTCTCCCCGGGCTGTAACAGGGGGTGTTCGGCGTGCGACACCTCGACGTGTTGGGTCCCGTCCTCGATCCGAGTGAGGAACCCGTTCGGTACGTCGAGGTACTCGCAGCCGAGCGTCAGAATCGCCTCGACCTTCTCTTCGAACGTGCGGTCGTGGTCCGACGAGACCGCGTAGAGCCGTTGAATCGCACGGAGGCTCTCCTGCTGTCGCTGTTCTAAGTCGCGCCGCTCGGTGATGTCCCGAAGGTAGACGGAGAGACCGCTGTCGGCTGGGAACGCGCGCACCTCGAACCAGGTGTCCAGCGGCTCGTAGTAGGAGTCGAACGAGACCGGCTCCTGGGTCGCCATGGCGCGGTGGTACTGGTCGTGGAACTCCGTCCCCTCTGACCCGGGGATCGAGTCCCACAGGTGGCACCCCTCCACCGCTCCCTCCGGTCCGACCGCGTCGTCGCTCATCGCGGACCGGAGGATCCGCCGTCCCTGCTCGTTCGCGTACGTGACCGTCCAGTCCGCGTCGAGGGCGAAGAACCCGTCCGCCATCCGGTCGAGGACGGTCTGAAGGTCCTGCTCTGATGCCGAGCCGCGCGCGGGACCGGACATGGTACCGAGTACGCGTCGCGGCGGTTTAGGTGACGCGGATCGCCGGTCAGGGTCTCGGTGGCGGCGGTGGGGTGGGCCGACACGCGTCCGTTGCGCTCGGGTCCGTCGATCTGCCCGCCGAGACGACACGCGGTGGTTCCGTCGGGTTTTTGCCGACGCTCGCCGGAACTGAACGCATGTCAAACCGGCACGCCGAACTCGGCATCGACGAGCGACCGCCCGAGGTCGGAGAGCTGACGCCCCCGGACCGCACGCTGATGGGTCCCGGGCCGAGCGACGTCCACCCACGCGTACTCAGGGCGATGAGCACGCCGCTCGTCGGCCACCTCGACCCCTCGTTCGTCGAGATCATGGACGAGGTCCAGGAGCTGCTGCGCTACACCTTCCGGACCGACAACAAGTGGACGATTCCGGTGTCCGGCACCGGCTCCGCGTCGATGGAGGCCGCCATCGGCAACCTCGTCGAGCCGGGCGACACGATGTTGGTCCCGACGAACGGCTACTTCGGCGGCCGGATGAAGTCGATGGCCGAGCGCGCGGGCGGCGAGGTCGTCGAGGTGTCGGCGCCGTGGGGCGAACCCCTCGATCCGGTCGACCTCGAGCGCGCGTTCGCCGAACACCAGCCCGACGTGTTCGGCTTCGTCCACGCCGAGACCTCTACGGGCGTCCTTCAGCCGAACGTCCCCGAACTGACCGACATCGCGCACGACCACGACGCGCTCGTGATCGCCGACTGCGTCACCTCGCTCGGGGGCGTCGAGCTGCGCGTCGACGAGTGGGGCGTCGACGTCGCCTACTCCGGACCCCAGAAGTGCCTCTCCTGTCCGCCCGGGGCGAGTCCGCTCACCCTCAACGACCGCGCGATGGACAAGGTGCTCGACCGAGAGGAGCGACCGCGGTCGTGGTACCTCGACCTCTCGCTGTTGGAGGGGTACTGGGGCGACGACCGCTCGTACCACCACACCGCGCCGATCACGAACGTGTACGCGCTGCGCGAGGCGCTCCGCCTCGTCGCCGAGGAGGGGATCGAGGAACGGTGGGCGCGCCACCGCCGGGTCGCCGGCGACCTGAAGGCGGGCCTTCAGGATCTGGGACTGGAGATGAACGCCCCCGACGAGTACTGGCTCCCGAGTCTGAACGCCGTCCGCGTCCCCGACGGGGTCGACGACGGCGCCGTCATCGACCGCCTGCTCGACGAGTACGACCTGGAGATCGCCTCCGGTCTCGGCGCCCTCGAGGGCGACATCTGGCGGATCGGCTGTATGGGCTACTCCGCCCGGCCGAAGAACGTCGAGTACGTCCTCGCGGCGCTGGAGGACGCGCTGGCGCGACAGGGATTCGACGGGTAGCGACGGGCAGCGACGAATAGTAACCGATAGCAACCGATGGGACGGGGAGGGTTGCGCCCTCCCAGACGTCTCCCTCCGGCGCGCGCGAGAAACGCGCGCGAGGGCCAGTTCGGCGCCCGGAGCGACGCGGAGGGCGCCGAACGGCGGTTGGGGAGGGAGAGGCCGCCCCGAGAGCGAAAGCAGAACTGTTCTACCGAAATCTCGGCCCCTGGTCACACCGCCAGCGCTGTCCTACCACGTCGTCAGCGCCACCCTACCACGTCGTCAGCGCCGCGCGCCCGTGATCCCGCGAGAGAATCGCGAGGAACGCCAAGACGCCGGTGATCGCGAACGCCCCGCCGACGTAGAAGACGGATGCCATGCTCACCTCGACCATCAGCCAGCCGGCGATGAGCGGTCCCGCAACGGATCCGGGTCGCCACACGAGCTCGCGGATCCCGAAGCTGGAGGCGACGCCGCCGTCGTCCGTGCCCTCGTCGGCGAACAGCGCCATGCTGGCCGGTTCCCGGAAGGAATCGGCGACGCCGAGCAGTCCCGACAGCGCCACCAGCGGGAGGTACGCCGGGGGTAACCCGCCGAGGAGCGGAACCGTCACGTCGGCGCCGAGCGCCGTGCCGGCGGCCGGGGCAAACGGGATCAGGACCGCTATCGCGCCGTAGGCGCCGCCGCCGGCGAAGACGAACAGCGACCGGCCGTAGGCGTCCGAGAGCCGCCCGGTGAACAGCTGCCCGACCATGTTCGTCGCCTTCTCGGCGGTGACCGTCACCGCGACCGCGGTCGCGCCGACCGCGAGCCCGCCCGCCGCCAGCTCCGTGCCGGCGTAGATCGGGATCCACGTCCGCACCATCGTCACCGCGAAGGCGTACTGTGCGCGGAACGTCGAGATGGTGAGGATCCTGCGGTTCACCGCCAGATCGGAGAACGGGAACCCCTCGATCCGCGTCGGGTCGGCGTCGAGCATGCCCCACGTGACGAGCCACGCGACCACCATCAGCGCCGTGATGAGCGTGAACACCGGCCCGAATCCGACGGCGTCGTAGATGGCGCCCGCGCCGAGCGACCCGAGGATCGACGCCGCGAAGGAGGCGGCGTTCGCCTTCCCGATCTTGTCCGCCCGCGTGCCGGCGTCGGCGAGCTGGCCGACGAGCGAGAGCGTCATCAGCCCCGCGCCGGTGACGACCAGCCCCTGAAGCGCGCGGACGAGGATGAACGACCCCGACGAGTCAGCGAGCGGGAAGAGGGCGTACACGCCCGCACCGGCGCCGAGAACGCAGAGCAGTACGAGCCGCTTGTCGAACCTGTCCCCCGCCCACGCGAGCGGAACCACGGCGACCGTCTGTGCGAGCGTGAAGCCGGTGGTGTACATCCCGATGACGAACCCGGCCGAGACCGTGACGCCCAGCACCGTCGTCGCCTGCGGGTCGAGCGTGTTGATGTACGTCGGCAACAGCGTGATCAGCGTGATGAACCCGAACCCCTCCGCGAACCGGGTGAGGTAGAGCGCCCAGAACTGCGATCGGTCCGCCCCGTTGCCGTCGTCCGCGTTGCTCACACCATATCGGCGCGTACCGCTTCAAAAGGGGTTACGATTCGAAACGTCTGCCGGGCCGGATGGCCGAGGGCCGCCGTCGGGCTTATGTGGCGTCCGAGAGACGTGCCCGTATGGGCGAATCCGCCTGCGACCGCCGGTTCTGTCCGGAGTGCGACCTCGCGGTCTCGTGTGCCGACGAGGCCTGTCCGGAGTGCGGGGCGGTTATCGAACCGCCGACGAGCCGCGACTGACGTCGCCGCGGTGGTTCGGTGCGGCCCGGCTTCCCGAACGGTCGGTCTCACTCCGTGAGCGGGAGCAGGATTCCGAACACGAAGGGCGCGAGGAGCATCACCAGTACGCCGAACATCTCGGCCTCGACGAGCAAGGTCTGCTCCCACGCCGGGACCGCCGCACCCGTGGAACGGAGGTACACGTCAGCGACCACTCCGAACGTGAAAAGCACCGCGCCGACCGCGAACGCGCGTTTCGTCGCTTTCGAGTAGTCGATGTCACCGTAGCGTCCTACCATATCGACGGTCTGAACGGCGTTCGTACAAGTATCCGTCGGCTGCTCCCCGTGGATTCGTCTCCGGTACCGCGCCGTCGTCGTGCTGTCGTCGTGCTGTCGTCGCGCCGTCGTCACGCGGTCGTCGCGTGGCTGTCGCTCTGCGATTTAAGAACGGGCCGGGCGCGATTGTGAACTACGAGAAGACGGTCGCTCGCTTCGCTCGCGCTGCGACTTCTCTACTTCAAATCGCTTCCGTCCGGTTCCTTCACCGCGTCGCTGTCGCTCCGCGGTTCAGTGTACGGGCCGGGCGCGATTTGAACACGCGACCGACGGATTAAGAGTCCGTCGCTCTCCCTAACTGAGCTACCGGCCCTCACGAGTTCGTATCCCGGTCACGGTAAAAGGCCTTTTCATTCGACCACGCCGGCGTCTCCGAGTCGGCGCCCGAATCGCACGAGAGCGACGGGACCGACTCGGCTCGACGGCTATCTACTGATCCGAAAGCGACTGACTCCACGACCTCCTCGCGTCCCGCGACGGCGAGAGCGCACTCGTTAAGTGTCGTGCCGCGGAAATCCCTCCAATGAGTAGTGGGGCATCCGGATCCGCGCGGACCCGATACGCCATCCTCGGCTGTGGAAGCGTCGGCCACGCCGTCGCGGAGGAACTGACCGAGCGCGGCAAGGACGTCCTCATCCTCGACCGCGACGAGAGCCGCGTCGAGGCGCTCCGCGACCAGGACCTCAACGCGCGCGTCCAGGACATCGCCGAACCGGACGTCGTCGACGAGCTCGGCGACCGCGACATCGTGTTGATCCTCGCGAGCGACGTCGAGGCGAACAAGGCGGCCGTCTCGGCGGTGCGGGAGACGGGCGGCGACCACTACGTCGTCGTCCGGGCCTCCGACCCCGTCAGCGAGGACGAGTTACGGGAGCGCGGCGCCGACGTCGTGATCAACCCCTCGACGGTGATCGCCGACAGCGCACTCCAGTCGCTGGAGACGGGGGAACTGGAGTACATGGCCCGCCAGCTCGCGGAGATCATCGAGGCGGGCGGCGACCGGATGGCGATCCTCACGCACGACAACCCCGAACCCGACTCGATCGCGTCCGCGACCGCGCTCCAGGCCATCGCCGAGGCGTTCGGCGTCGACGCCGACATCGTCTACTCCGGCGACGTCGGCCACCAGGAGAACCGGGCGTTCGTCAACTTACTCGGGATCGACCTGCTGGCGCGCTCCGAGGCGCCGGACCTGTCGGAGTACGGGACCGTCGCCGCCGTCGACCTCGCGAAGTCGGCCGACGAAAGCTTCGACTTCGACGTCGAGATCGACATCTACCTCGACCACTTGGAGACGGAGGTGCCGTTCGACGCCCGGTTCGTCGACGTGCGGACCAACGTCTCCTCGACGTCGACGATCCTCACGAAGTACCTCCAGGAGTTCGATCAGTCGCCCTCGGAGGCGGTCGCGACCGCGCTCCTCTACGGGATCCGCGCCGAGACGCTCGACTTCAAGCGGGACACGACGCCCGCCGACCTGACCGCGGCCGCCTACCTCCACCCGTTCGCGAACCACGACACGCTCGAACAGGTGGAGTCGCCGTCGATGAGTCCGGAGACGCTGGACGTGCTCGCGGAGGCGATCCAGAACCGGGAGGTTCAGGGGAGCCACCTCTTCTCGACGGCCGGGTTCATCCGCGACCGCGAGGCGCTCGCGCAGGCGGCCCAACACTTACTCAACCTCGAAGGGATCACGACGACGGCCGTGTTGGGCATCGCCGACGACAACATCTACCTCGCGGCCCGCTCGAAGGACATCCGGCTGAACATCGGGAACGTCCTCGACGAGGCGTTCTCCGAGATGGGCGACGCCGCCGGCCACTCGACGCAGGGGTCGCTCGAAATCCCGCTCGGTATCTTCACCGGCATCGAGGCGAGCGGCGAGAACCGAGACACCCTGCTCCACCTCACCGAGGAGGCGGTCCGCCGGAAGCTGTTCGACGCGCTCGGCGTCGAGGGCGGGAGCGGCGACGGCTCGAACGGGTCCTGACGGGGCCGTTTTCAGCTTCGCGGCCGTAGCTCCGTTCAACCTTCATGTACGTCCCTGACGATCCGCCGGCGGAGTGTCCCGCCTGCGGCGACCCGTACGAGTCGGTCTCCCGGCACACCGGCGGCTTCGTGGCGAACTTACTCGACAACGAGCGCTACCGGCGGGTGTGTTTCTATCCCGCGACCGACGACGGCGACCCCGCGGTCGACTGTTACCATCATACGCACGCGCAGGCCGGTACCGACGCTGCGAGGCGCTATAACGACGACTGAACGCGGACAGCGCGCTCAGAACTCGTCGCCCTCGGTGATCGAGGTGTGCGAACCGATCAGCGCGCCCGAGAGGTCGACACCCCCCAAATTGGCGCCGGTGTCGATCACGGAGTTGCGGATCTCGGAGTCGGTGATCGTCGCGTCCTCGAAGACGACGGTGCGGTCGAGCGCCGAGTCGGTCACCGTCGCGCCCGACATGACGTGGACCACGTCGCCCAGGTCGGTCCGCTCGACGGTCGCGTCGTCGGCGACGAGCGTTCCGCCGTCGAGCGCGTACTCGACCGCGTCGAGGTAGCTCTCGGGGGTGCCGATGTCGAACCACGCGCCGTCGAAGGTGTACGCGTGGACCGCCCCGCGCCGCTGGAGCCACTGGAGGAACCAGCCCGGCTCGTCGGGGTTCTCGCCGTCTTCGAGGTAGGTCGTGAGCTTCGGGAGCGTCTCGGCGGGGAAGGCGTAGCAGGCGATAGAGACGAGCGTCGACTCCGGGTAGTCGGGCTTCTCTTGGAACTCGATCACCTCGTCGCCGTCCAACTGGACGAGTCCGTACGACTTCGCCCGCTCGCGGTCGCCGACGTCGTAGGCCGCGAGCGTCGTCGTCCCCTTGTCCTCGAAGAAGTCGGCGAAGTCGGACAGATCGAAGCTGATCATGTTGTCGCCGGCGACGACGATCAGGTCATCGTCGACGCCCTCGCGCTCGACGAGCTGTTCGAGCGCTCCCACGACGCCGAACTTCTCGTCCTCCTCGACCGTCTCCTCGACCGAGAGGGTCGGCTTCTCGAAGGGACTGTCGGCGAGGTACTCCGCGAACGTGTCGGCGAACCGCTCGTTCGTCGAGACGAACACCTCGTCGACTCGGTCGTCGGCCTCCAAGTCCTCGAATATCTCGTCGATGATGGTTCCCTCTCCCACCGGCAGGAACATCTTCGGCCGGTGTTCGGTGATCGGCCAGAGCCTGGTCGCGTAACCCCCCGCGAGTACGACTGCCTTCATACGTCTCCCGTCTCGCCCCGATGACATACCTCTTGTGCCCACGCGCGTTCCGGGAGACGGGTTTCGACGTCGGTCCGAGGCCGGACGGTTTTCCCCGTCGGCGCCGAAGTCCGCGCATGGAGACGACCCGTCAGCGGATCGCGAACGCGCTCCGCGAGGAACCCCGGACCGCGAGCGACCTCGCCGCGGCGCTGTCGCTGCCGACGCCCGTCGTGTACGAACACCTCGAACACGTCTCGCGGTCGGTCGCGGACGACGAGGAACCCGGAAGCGACGGAGCCGGCGACGAGGGCGAGGAGTTCCTCGTCGCCCCGCCGACCTGCCGCGAGTGCGGGTTCGACCGCTTCGACGACCCGGTCAACGATCCGTCGCGGTGTCCGGAGTGTAAGTGCGAGCGGATCGAGGAGCCGGCGTTCGTGATCCGGTAGCCGGGCGATTCGGGGCCGGCGTCCCGACCGAAGCGCCTACAGTTCGTCGAGCAGCGTCGCGGCCGCGGCCGCCGACGAGCCCGGGCCGCGGGCGGTGATCAGGTCGCCGTCGACCGTGACGCTGGTGTCGGCGTCGAGTTCGGCGTCGAAGTCGGCGCCGGCGAGAATGACCTCGTCTTCGACCCAGTAGGGGAGCTTCCGCCCGTCGGGCATCACGTCGTTCTCGTCGACGATGTCTTCCTCCCACTCGTTCGGGAACCCGGTGATAGCGCGCCCCTCGACGAGCGGCGTCCCGTCGGCCTCGCGCGTGAACGCCAAGATGCCGACCGCGTGGCAAACGACGAGGGCGACGCCCTCCTCGCCCGCGACCGCGTCGAGCAGCAGCTGGCGGGCGTGACGGTCCTGGTTCACGTCCCAGACGGTGCCGTGGCCCCCGGGGAAGACGACCGCGTCGTAGTCGGCGGCGTCGACCGTCGCGACGGGCGCCGGATCGTTGAGGCCGGGGTGCTCCTCGTCGACCTCGCGAAGCTCTGCGACTCGCTCCTCGCCGCCCGCAGCCTCGGGGTCCAGCGAGCGCTCGTCGACGACCGGCGGCGACCCGGAGGGGGTCGCGACGGTCACGTCGACGCCCTCCGATTCCAGCGTCGTCAGCGGCTCGATACACTCTTCGGCCCAGTAGCCTTCCTCGCTCACGACGAACAGCGCTTCGGTCATGTGTACCCCGTCATTCGCGACCGCCATATAAAAGGCGCCCGCGCCCGGCAGCGACGAGGGACGGCGCGGGGTTTATAACTGAACGTGGCGGTGCGGTCGGCGCGCGCCTCCGAGCGCCCTTTGGGCGCGAGGAGCGCGTGCGAGGGACGCGGTGAGCGACGGGCGACCGAAGGGAGCCCGGAGCGAACCGCGAGGCTGGGGAGGCGTGAGGTGCGGTCGCTTGCGGGGTGGGACTCGAAGGGGCGGCCGCGAGGCGGACGCAGGCGACGGGAGGACCGCAGTGAGTGAGCGGAGCGAACGAACGAGGACCGCCCCGAGCGTGCGTCCGCCTCGCGGCCGGGGCTTCGGCGGTGCTCACGTCGTCCGGTGATTCACGAACGAATATTCGGCTGCTGTCCTCCGTGCCATCGTCTCCCACCGCGATCCCGTAACCGCCACGCTTTATTAATCCGCCCGAGTACCCGCGACATGGACCAGTTGCGGCAGTCGCTCCTCGACGCGCCGATCATCGAGAAAGGCGAGTACCAGTACTTCGTCCACCCGATCAGCGACGGCGTCCCCATGCTCGAGCCGGAGCTGCTCCGGGAGATCGTCATCCGGATCATCCGGAAGGCGGAGCTGGAGAACGTCGACAAGATCGTCACCCCCGCGGCAATGGGGATCCACATCTCCACCGCGCTCTCTCTGATGACCGACATCCCCCTCGTGGTCATCCGCAAGCGTCAGTACGGTCTCGACGGCGAGGTCCCGCTGTTCCAGGAGACCGGCTACTCCGAGTCGGAGATGTACATCAACGACGTCGAGGAGGGCGACCGCGTGCTCGTGCTCGACGACGTGCTCTCGACGGGCGGCACGATGAAGGCCATCCTCGACGCGCTCACCGACGAAGTCGGCGCGGAGGTCGTCGACGTCGTCGCCGTGATCAAGAAGGCCGGTCCCAACGAGCTGGACGACACCGACTACAACGTGAAGACGCTGATCAACGTCACCGTCGAGGACGGCGAGGTCGTGGTCGTCGACGCCCAGGGCGACGAATAGGTCGTTAACTACAGATCCGCGGGGAATTCTGCGAAAGTTCCACTCGCACCTCTATTCGTAGTCGACGACGGACCGGCGCTGGACACTTCCAAAGCCCCAGTCGCGAGGACTCGGTGCGCTCGCTGCGGTCCTCGTCACTCGTTTCACTCGTTCCTGCGGTCCTTGCGTCGCGCGCCTTCGCCCTCGCGACTGCCCCTTTGAGTCCCACCCCGCAAGCGACCGCACCTCACGCCTCCCCAGCCTCGCGGTTCGCTCCGGGCTCCCTTCGGTCGCCCGTCGCTCACCGCGTCCCTCGCACGCGCTCCTCGCGCCCAAAGGGCGCTCGGAGGCGCGCGCCACCGCAACAGATCCGAGTCGGCCGGGATTTGTCTACTCGAACTCCGGCTCGCGCTTCTCGAAGAACGCCGCCATCCCCTCGCGCTGGTCGTGCGTGCCGAACAGGCCGGCCCACGCCCGCCGCTCTAAGGCGAGCCCGGTCGCCGACGATCCGTCGCCGGCCGCGTTCAGCGCCTCCTTCGCGGCCCGCAGCGCGGTCGCGGGCTTCGCGGCCAGCTCTCCCGCCAGCTCGTCGATCCGCTCGTCGAACGCGTCGTCGGCGACGACCTCGCCGACGAAGCCGACCTCGGCGGCCTCGGCCGCGTCGATCCGCTCGCCGAGGAAGATCAGCCGGCGGGCGACCTCGTCGCCGACCAGCGCGGGAAGTCGCTGCGTGCCGCCCCAGCCCGGGATGATCCCGAGGTCGATCTCCGTCTGTCCGAGGACCGCGCTCTCGGCCGCGACCCGCAGGTCGCAGGCGAGCGCCAGTTCGCAGCCGTCGCCGAACGCGTAGCCGTCGACCGCGGCGATAGTCGGCGCGGGGAACGTCTCGATCGCGTCCGCGACGCGGTGGCCGAGCTCGGCGTACGCCTGCGCCTCGGGCGTCGACAGGTCGACCATGTGCGAGATGTCAGCGCCCGCGACGAACGCCTCGTCGCCCGCGCCGGCGAGGACGAGGACGCGCGCGTCGCGGTCGGCCGCCTCGTCGAGCGCGTCCTCGATCGCTTCGAGCGTCTCGACGGTGAGCGCGTTGAGCTGTTCCGGTCGGTCGACGGTGATCGTCGCCACGCCGCGGTCGTCGACGTCGAAGGCGATGGTGTCCCGACTCATACGCGGTCCGTCACGGGGGGGCGTGAAAACGGTTCGGCAGGCGGGTCCGGCGGGCCAGAAACGTCGTCGACGGCCGGCCGCGGTGCGCCCGTCAAACCTCTTCGCGGCTGTCGATCCCCGTGTAGATGAACCACGCCGTCGTGTACACGCCGACGAACAGCAGGTAGCCGACGATCAGCCCTCCGAGCTGTCGGCTCGCGAGCCCGTCGGGGAGCGTCCGCGAGAGGATCCCGAGGGCGAGGGCGAAGACGACGAGCGAGAACAGCCCGGAGAGGGCGTACACGCCGAGGTCCGAGGTGAGGCGGTCGCGCACGCCCCCACAAACGAGGCCGAGTTACATACCCCCATCGGTCGCGCGCCGAATCGCGGGATGGCGGGCGCGAGACCGGTCTCGGTCGGAGACGGGCGCCCGATCGCTTAATCGGACGCGACGCCTATCGGGCGACATGGAGCGCACCCGACGCGAGGTCCTCGGCTCGGGCGCGGCGCTCGCGGCTGTCGCCGCGGCCGGCTGTCTCGACGCGATCGGCGGCACCGACGGCGAAACGGCAAACGACGCGGCGGGAGCGGTCCCCCAGACCGACCCGCCAGTCGACGACCCGGCGAGCGGCTCCGGCTACGACGCGGTGTACGACGCGGTCGCCCCCTCCGTCGCCCGCGTCCAGACGTACGTCGAGAGCCGCGAGACGATTTTCGGTCCCGGCGAGGGGGGCGAGGCCGGACAGGGGTCCGGCTTCCTGTACGACGACCGCCGCCTCGTCACGAACGACCACGTCATCGGGGACCCGGACACGATCCGGGTACAGGGGGCCGACGAGCGCTGGGTGAACGCGACGGTCGTTGGGCGCGACCCCTACAGCGACCTCGCCGTCGTCGAACTGGACGGCGACCTCCCCGGCGACCCGCTCCCGGTGGCGAGCGAGCTGCCCGACATCGGCTCGGAGGTGCTCGTCGTCGGCGCGCCCCTCGGGCTGGAGGGGTCCGCGACGCAGGGGATCGTCAGCGGCCGGAACCGGACGATTCCCGCCTCGTCGACCGCGGCGGGGCGGTACTCGATCGCCGACGCGATCCAGACGGACGCCGCGTTGAACCCCGGCAACAGCGGCGGACCGATCGTCACCCTCGACGGCACCGTCGTCGCCGTCGCGACCGCGACGCAGGGGGAGAACCTCGGCTTCGGCGTCTCCGCGCGGCTCGTCAACGAGGTCGTCCCGGAGCTGATCGCGTCCGGAAGCTACGACCACTCGTACATGGGCGTGAGCGTGCTGGAGGTCGACCCGCTGATCGCGGCCGGCAACGACCTCCCGGAGGCGCGCGGCGTGTACGTCCGCGGCGTGGTCGACGGCGGCCCGGCCGACGGCGTCCTCCGCGGCGCAACCGGCGAGACGACGGTCGAGGGCGCGAGCGTCCCGACCGGCGGCGACGCCATCGTCTCGCTCGACGACACGGAGGTGGCCGAGAGCGCCGACCTCTCGCAGTTCCTCGCGCTGGAGGCGCGTCCCGGCGACACCGTCTCCGTGGGCGTCGTTCGCGACGGAGACGAGCGGACCGTCGAGGTGACCCTCGGGGAGCGACCCGACCCGTGAGACCGCGCCGGCGGTCGCCGGCCGCGGCACCGTTGCGCGGATTGCAACCCCTATAAGCCCCCGGCCACACGTGCGGGTATGAACGGGAACCGGTTCGGCCGACTCTTCCAGCTGACGACCTACGGCGAGAGCCACGGCGACGCGATGGGCGTCACCGTCTCCGGCGTCCCCGCGGGCGTCGAGCTCGACGAGGAGGCGATCCAGGCGCAGCTCGACCGGCGCAAGCCGGGGCAGTCGATGATCACGACCTCGCGGGGCGAGCCGGACGAGGTCGTCGTCAACTCCGGCGTCCAGGACGGCTACACCACCGGCACGCCGATCGGCATGGTGATCCAGAACAAGGACGCCCGGTCGGGCAAGTACGAGCCGTACGTCACCGCGCCGCGCCCCTCGCACGGCGACTACACCTACTCCGCGAAGTTCGGCACGCGCAACTGGGGCGGCGGCGGGCGCTCCTCGGCGCGCGAGACCGTCAACTGGGTCGCGGCCGGCGCGGTCGCCGAGCAGGTGCTCGCCGCCTCCGACCACGACGTGGCGATCAAAGCCCACGTGAACCGGATCGGCGACGTCAAGGCCGACGCGGTGAGCTTCGACCAGCTGCTCGACCGAAGCGAGGAGAACGACGTGCGCTGCGCCGACCCGGACGCGGCCGCCGAGATGCAGGAGCTGATCGAGGAGTACCAAGAGGCGGGCGACTCCATCGGCGGCTCGATCTACTTCGAGTGTCGGGGCGTTCCGCGCGGACTCGGCGCGCCGCGCTTCGACGGCTTCCCGAGCCGGCTCGGGCAGGCGATGTTCTCGATCCCCGCGACGACGGGCGTCGAGTTCGGGCTGGGGAAGGACGCGGTCGACGTGACGGGCAGCGAGCGCAACGAGGACTGGACGTTCGACGACGGCGAGTCGTTCGACCACGTCGAGAGCGAGGCGGGCGACCCCGTCCCCGTCGGCAACGATCACGGCGGGCTTCAGGGCGGGATCACGACCGGCGAGCCGATCTACGGCGAGGCGACGTGGCACGCCCCCACGTCGATCCCGAAGAAGCAGCGCTCCGCCGACTGGGAGACGGGCGAGGAGAAGGAGATCCAAGTCGTCGGCCGCCACGACCCCGTCCTCCCGCCGCGGGCCGTCCCCGTCGTCGAGGCGATGCTCTACTGTACCGTCCTGGACTTCATGCTGCTCGCCGGCCGGATCAACCCCGACCGCGTGGACGGGAATCCGGGCCAGTACGACACCGAGTACCATCCGAGCAGCCCGGAGAACGAGTAGCGGGGGACGCTGGTTCGGCGCGGTTTTTCGCGGTGGCAACGGATTCGAGAGCCGACGAGTCGTTGACTCGCCCACAAATTTATTACAGAATATTACAGACTATGGCACATGCCGATCGGTATCGACGCGTTCGACGACGAACCGGAGGCGGCACTCGACGTGGCCCCCGGGACCCAACCGTATCGGGTCCTCGCGTTCCTCGCCGGGCACGACGACCAAGCGTTCACACAAACCGAGATACACGAGGAGACAGGAATCAAGCGCGGGAGCGTCGGTGCCGTCTTATCGCGACTCGCGGACCGCGGACTCGTCCGCCATCGGGGTCGGTACTGGGCGATCGCCGAGGACGAGCGGCTCGCGTCGTTCGCCGCGCAGCGGGCGGCGAGTTCGGCGTCGACGACGGACGATTACTACGGCGAGGACGAAGCGTGACCGAGGAACGCGGGGCGGTGGTCAAGGGGCCGGATCTGTTCGCGGACAACGAGTTCCGGCCGTACGTCCGGATTAACGACGACACGCACCCGTTCGCCGACGAGGAGGCCGTCTACGTCACCGCGACGACGACGCGCCGCTCGGCCGCGATCCCGCTCACAGAGGAGGACTTCGCCGACGGTGGTCTCCCGCGCGAGACGTACGTCAACCCGTGGACCGTCGTGACGATACGGCACGCGGACATTTACGGCGAGGAGGGACGGCTCATCGAGGAGACGACGGAGGCGATCGCGAGGGCGACGGCGGGGTATCTGGGGGTTCGCTGAGTGCGTAAGGGTCGGAAGATAGCGGTTTGGGTCCTCACTCCCCCGGCGTCCACTCGCAGGCGTTCCCCGCGGTGAGGTCGTTCTCGTCGACGTGCGCCGAGAGGCACGCGTAGTTACAGAAGTACCTCGGCGAGCCGCAGCCGTCGTCGCAGTCGCGCACGCAGATCGGGTCGTGATCGAAGATCCGCGAGCCGCAGTACGCGCAGGACTCGTCGGCGTCGGGCGTCGACACGGTCGTGGACATGGGCGGAGACAGGGCGTACCGCCTTGAAAAGGCGTCGCGCGTCCGTGCGACTCACACCACGACGACGGCGTCGACGACGACGAGCAACACGAAGCCGACGAGGAAGGCGCCGGTCGCGGCGTCGGCGTGTCCGTGCCCGTGCGAGGAGGGGATCAGCTCCCGGAAGACGACCGCGAGCATCGCGCCGGCCGCGAACCCGGACGACACCGGGAACAGCCCGGCGCTCAGTCCGACGAGCGAGTAGCCGAAGACGGACGCGACGACCTGCGGGACGACCCCCGAGAGAGTGGTGTACCAGACCACTCGGAGGTTCGGCATCCCCGTCTCGGCCATCGGCACCGCGAAGGCGAAGCCGTCCGGAACGTTCTGGAGACCGATGACGATCGCGAGCAGCAGCGCCACCTCCTCTAACCCGGACGCGAACGCGACGCCGATCGCCAGCCCCTCCGGCGCGTTGTGGAGGGTGATCGCCCCGCCGATGAGCAGCGCCTTCCGGAGCGACGACTCGCGCTCGGCGAGGAGTCCGGCGTCGTCCGCTGCCGTCCCGGCGCCGGCGTCGCTTTCATCGCTTCGGCCGGTCGCTTCGGCGACCGGATCCGCTGCCGGGGTCTCCATCACGGCCACGTCGTCGTCGGTCGCGCCCCCCTCCGCGAACCACTCTCGGTACTCCGCGTGGAGGTGCGGGATGAGGTAGTTCCCGCCGAGCAGCGCGAAGCCGCCGAGGAGCACCCCGGCCATCACCGCGCGGAGCGTCCCCTCCTCCATGCCGGGGATCACGAGACCGAACACGCTGGCGGCGACCATCAGCCCGGCCGCCAGCCCGAGGGCGGCGTCGTAGACGCGGTGAGTCACGCGGTTCCGGAAGAACACCGGGAGCGCTCCGAGACCGGTCGCCAGTCCCGCGACACCTGTCACGCCGAGGACCGTCGCGAGCGTCGTCATGCGTTTCGCAACCGCACACGGATTGATAAAGGGCCGGGGGCGGACGCCGGGGCGACGGACACCGGGCCGGCGGCCGTCGGAGCGGCGGCCGTCGCCGGGGATCGCGATCAGCGGACCGCCACGCGCCGGAGGTCGCGGCCGTAGGCGGCGAGACCGACGACGAGGGTCGCGACCGCGCTCACCGGGAGGACCGAGAGCCAGCCGGCGGTCGCCCCGACGCCGAAGCGCACCCCCAGTCCCGCGGCGACCCACAGCGTCGCGGCCGCGGCGAGGACGAGCAGTCCGCCCGTCACCCGCCGGTCCTCTCGCCCGAGCGCGACCCCGCCCGTGGCGCTACCGGCCGCGAGCAGGTGGAAGCCGACCGCGAGCGGCCACGCCCGGATCGACGGCGGGAGCGTCGCGAACGGGCGCGGCTGGTCGAGGAAATACGCCCACACCGGGTAGCCGCCGACGCCGCCCCCGTCGGCGCCGAGCGTCACGAACCCCCAGAGGCTCACCAGCGTCGGGGCGTCGTCGCCGCCCGGAACGACCACCATCGGGACCGCGAGCAGGCCGACGACGAGGAGCCACTCGACGCGCCCGCTGGTCGACGGACTCTCCGGTCCCGACCCGGATCGCGACGCCGACTCCGCGGCCGACCGCGAACCGCCGCCCGGTCTCACCATACGAGCGGTTCGACCCTCGGAAGTAAGTATGGTCGGAAAACGCGGCCGAGGTCAGCCGCGACGGCGAGCGTCGCCGCGGCGTCGAGAGATTTTAAGCGTTCCCCGCGAGAACGACCGCCCATGCCAGCCCTCCGCTCGATCCGACCCGCGGTCGGTGCCGTCGCGAAGAACCCCGTTCTCGTCGGGGTCTCGGCGCTGTTCGCGCTCGCACAGCTCCCCGATCTCCTCGTGGGACCGGCCGCCAGCCCGGAGCTCTCGGCGGCGGTGTCGGCGCTGACGTTCGGGATCCTGCTCCTCGTCGCCCCCTTCTTCCAGGGCGGCCTGCTCGCGATGGCGGACGAGGCGCTCGACCGGAAGACGGGCCTCGCGACGCTCGTCTCGGCGGGGAAGGAACACTACCTGCCGCTGCTCGTCGCGTACCTCGCGGTCCTCGGCGTGAGCCTCGCGTTCGGCTTCCTCGCCTTCGTCGGCGTGCTCCTCGGGGTCGCCGGCAACCTCCTCAGCGAGCCGTCCGGATTCCTCGTCGTCCCCGCCGAGGACGTGACGCTCGTCGCGGTGCTCGCGATCATCGCCGTCGGGCTGTTCGGCGCGTACCTGCTCGTCACGTTCCTGATCCAGTTTTACGCGCACGCCGTCGTCGTCGACGACGCCGAACTCGTCGCCGCGTTCCGCCGCAGCGTCCGAGTCGTGCGATCGAACCTCGGCGTCACCCTCCTGTACACGGTTCTCCTGACCGCCGGCGCCTCCGCGTTCGGTCTCCTCGTCGCCGTCGCGTCGCTGTCGCTCGCACCGGCGCCGGCGATCGAAAACGCCCCGGCGTGGGTCCCGACCGTCGAGGTCGGCACGGGGGGAGCCGTCGGCGTCGGGGTCGCGGTGGTGGTCGTTACCGGCGTCCTCGGCGCGCTGTGGGCGACCTACTCCGTGGCGTTCTACCGCGCGCTCTCGGATCGGACCCCCGCTGCGGGGCGGTAGGCGTGACTCACCGGTGTCCGAACCGCGGGTCGAACCACCTGACCCGGACGGGCGCCGGACTCCTCCGGCCGCGGCGTTCGACGCGGACCGAGGGCATTTAACCGCCGGGGGCGAACCGGTCGATCGACATCCGATGTCGCCCTCCGTCCCCTCGTTCGGGAGCGCCGAGCGGTCGGCGTCCGCCGACGGCGCCAGCGACTCCCGCGGTCCCGGCGCGTCCGGCGGATCCGGTAGGCTCGGATCCGACCGCGGCCTCCGGATCCGGATGCTCGTCGCGACCGCGCTGGTCGTCGCGCTCCCGTTCGCGTTCGTGTACGCGTTCGTCTTCCTGATCAACGCGGTCGGTCTCCCGCTGTTGGAGTGGGCGAACGAGCGCCCCTACACCGGCGAGGTGTACGTCGATCCCGTCTTCCTCGCGGTCGTCGTCTTCGGCGGACTCGCCGTCCAGTACCGGTACGGGCCGCGGACCGTGCTGCGCTCGGTCGGCGCGCGGCGCGTCTCGGCCGACGAGTACCCCGAACTCCGCGCCGCGGTGACGCGGCTGGCCGCGCAGGCCGACGTGCCCGTCCCAGATATCGCCGTCAAGCGAACCGAGCTCCCGAACGCGTTCGCGGTCGGGACGTCGGGCGACGGCACCGTCGTCGTCACAACGGAGCTCCTCGACCGGCTCGACGACGAGGAGCTGGACGCCGTGCTCGCCCACGAGCTGTCGCACCTCGCGAACCGCGACGCGAGCCTGATGACGGTCGCGTGGGTGCTGCCGACGGTCACCTACTACGTCGCCGCCCTCGCCTTCTACGTCCTCTACGGCCTGTTCAAGCTCCTCCAATTCGGCGGTGGCGGGGGCGGAGGCGACCGAGACGGGCGCGCGCTCGCGGTCGGTCTCGTCGTGATCACCGTCAGCGCGCTGCTGACGCTCACCGTCTCCGCGATGTTCTGGGTCGGGAGCGTCCTGATCCACCGCGTGCTCTCGCGATACCGCGAGTACGCGGCCGACCGCGGGGCCGCGGAGATCACCGGCTCGCCCGCCGCGCTGGCGAGCGCCCTGCGGACCGTCGACGAGGTGATGCCGGAGGTGCCCGACAGCGACCTCCGCGAGCTCGACGGCGGCGCGGAGGCGCTGTACCTCGCGCCGCTGGAGGCCCGGGCGTTCGGCGACAAGGAGCTGGTCAGCACGGACGTGTTCCCGGAGACGCACCCGCCGACCCGAGAGCGGATCGCGCGGCTCCGCGAGCTGGCGGGTGAGGAGGCGTGACGGGCGACGAACGCCCCTCGTCGCCGCCGACCCGCCGGCGGTTCCTCGCGGGCGTCGCGACCGCCTTCGCGGCGGCGACCGCCGGCTGCGGCTACGTCCCGGGCGGCGGCGACCTCGCGTGGCGGGAGTCGCTCCGGGTCGGGAGCCTGGCGTTCGGTTCCGACAGGCGGTCCCTCCCGGCCGAGGATCGGCTGGTCACCGTCGAGAACCAGTCCGGGCGCGACTACGACTTCGAGGAGGAGGTCTGGCGCGACGTCGAGAACGCGGCCGTCTCGGTCCTCACGCCCGACGGGACTCTCCGGAGCGTCGGCGAGACGGAACGGCAGGCCGTCGGTGCGCCCGCGGTCGGCGGCGACGCCGTCTTCCTCCCGCTCGAACGGGATCGACTGACGGCGGTCGACCTGTCGGAAGGGGAACCGTCAGCGGGCGGTTCGTCCGAGGCGGATCCCGCCGGGAGCGACGGCTCGACGGAGGAGTCGGCGGACGGCGCGGTCCGCTGGCGGATCGACGCCGGATCGCTCCTCGCGACCGGATCCGAGGGCGGGTCCGGGAACGACGGGACGGCCGACGGGGACGAGACGACCGACGGAGACGGGACGGCCGACGGGGACGAGACGACCGACGGAGACGGGACGACCGACGGGGGTGGGTCGTCCCTCCGCGGCGTCCGCGCGAGCGACTCGATCGTCGTCGCGGTGGGAGCGCACGGGATCGCGGCGGTCGACGCGGAGACGGGCGACCGCGCGCTCGCGGTCCCGGACCTGTGGACCGACGAGAGCGGCGGGTCCCCCGCCGACCCGACGCCGCGCGTCGCGGTCGACGACGCTACCGTGTGGGTTCTGATCCCCGGAGACGCGGCGGCAACCGAGAACGGCGACGCGACGGTCGTCGGGTACGATCGGACGGGAGCGCGCCGCGTCGAGCGTGCCGTCGACGACGCGAACGACTGGATCGTCGCCGTCGACGGCACCGTCGCGGTCGGCGGCGCCGACGGGACGCTCACCGGATACGACCGCGAACTCGAACGCCGGTTCGCGCTCGACGCGCAGGCCCCCGAGAGCCGACCGCCTCACGTCTCGGGCGAGGGACGCCTCTACTACTCGCACGGGCGGACGGTCGTCGGGGTCGACGTCGACGCGGGCGAGGTCGCGTTCGAGCGGTCGGATCTCCCCCGGGGTCACCTCGCCGTCGACGAGCGGGGCGCGTACGTCGCGGAGCGCGGGGACGGATTCGACGACGCGGAAGCCCGGATGGTCGCCGTCGGTACCGACGGGTCGGTTCGGTGGGAGACACCGTTCCCGGAGGGCGTCGAGCCGTCGGAGCTGTTCGCGATCGGCGGGCGGCTGGTCGCCCTCGACGGCGGCACGGCGTACGGGTTCCGCGCGACCCCGGGCGAGCGCTGGTCGCCGCTCGGGTAGAAGCGAAATCGGTCGGGAAGAAGCGAGATCGAGCGAGCCGACCGCGACGCGTCAACCCAGCAGGCTCTCGCCGTCGAACTCGGCGTCGACGTCGACGTCCATCAGGTCGAGGACGGTCGGGGTCACGTCGAAGAGGTTCGCGTCGGTCAGGTCGAGGTCGGGGTCGGTCGCGTACAGCAGCGAGTTCTCGAACTTGTGCATCCCGTTTCGCGGGCCTTCGGTGAAGACGGCCTCCTTGCCCGAGAAGCCGGACTTGAGGTCGAACCCGTCCGCGGGAATGACGACCAGGTCCGGGGCGATCTCGTCGTGGTCGCCGTCGAAGACGGTCTCGCCTTTCACGATCCGCTTGCACACCTCTCGGCCGTCCGGCCCGGTGAGCGATTCGAGGTCGTCGATGAGTTCCTCGCGCGTCTCCTCGTACTCCGCTTCGGGAACGACGCCGTTCGGCTCGCGTCCCTCCAGGTTGAGGTAGAACCGGCCGGGAATGAGCGAGTACGCGCGGGTCTCGTCGTCGATGTCCGTGAGCGAGTCGTGGTCGGCGTCCTCGTAGGAGAGCCACCCCTCGTCGGCGAGGAACTGGTTGAAGTTCACCTCCCAGTTCAGCTCAGTGAAGCCGTGGTCGGAGGCGACGATCAGCGTGGTGTCGTCGTCCAGCGAGTCGCGGATCTCGCCGATGTACCCGTCGAGCCGCCGGTAGAACTCGAGGAACTCCTCGGCGTACTCGCCGTCGTTCGCGTAGTCGCCGAACAGGAAGTGGTTCACCCGGTCGGTGCTCATGAAGACGCCGAAGAAGAGGTCCCAGTCGTCCTCGGCGAGGTAGTGAGAGAAGGCCTCGTACCGGGCGTCGAGGGTCGCGTACGCGTTCTCGACGAACTCCGTCTTGTCGTCGTCGTGGCCGAGCTTGGCGTTGACGTCGATGCGGTAGTCGAAGCCGTCGAGCGTCTCGCGGACCGACTCGTCGCTCGCGGCCGCGTCGAGGTCGGGCGAGAGGAAACCGGAGACCATCCGCTGGACCCGCGTCGACGGCGGGAACGTCACGGGAACGTTGAGGACGGTCGCGTCGCGGCCGGCGTCGGTGACGCGGTCCCACAGCCGGGTCGCCTTCACGTGGCGCCCGAGCGGGACGTACGTCTCGTAGGAGTCGACCTCGCGATCCTGAAAGCCGTACACGCCCGTGGCGCCGGGGTTCACGCCGGTCGTGAGGCTCGGCCAGCACGCGCTCGACTCCGGCGGGACGATGCTCTCCAGCCGCCCGCCGGAGCCGGTCTCGGCGATGTCGGTCAGGTTCTCGAAGACGTCGGGATGGTCCTCGACGAGATCGAGCGGTACGCCGTCGATTCCGAGGAAGACGACGCGGCCGTCGTCGTCGCCGCGGAGCCGGTCGAACAGACCCATGTCCGCTGGTTCCGCGGCGGTCGACATATCCCTTGTGTTCCACGAGACCGCGGCGGCGACGGCCCACGCGTCGGCGGTCGCCCGCGGCCGAGATTCAGAAGGCATATCTCCCTTCGCGCCGACGGGTTCGGCGTATGAGCGACGACTTCCCGGCGAGCGTCGACGTCGATTACACGGACGGCGAGGGCGAGAGTCCCGACGACTACCCGTCGATCCAGCACAAAATCGAGAAGGCGGTCGAGGTCACCCGCCGCGGGCTCGAACAGTACGACAACCCCGCGGTGATGTGGACCGGCGGCAAAGACTCCACGCTGACGCTGTACTTCATCAATCAGGTGGCCGAAGAGTACGGCTACGAGAAGCCCACCGCCGTGTTCATCGACCACTTCCAGCACTTCGACTCGATCACCGACTTCGTCGAGCACTGGGCCGACGAGTGGGGGATCGACCTCGTGTACGCCCGCAACGACGACGTCGGCGCGTACGTCGAAGAGCACGGTCTCGAACCGGGTGACGACATCCCCGTCGACGCGCTCTCGGAGCACAACCAGCACCACATCCGAGAGATCCTGGAGTTCGAAGAGGACGCGTTCCCGTTCCTCTTGGACACCTACGTCGGGAACCACCTGCTGAAGACGGTCGCGCTCAACGACGCACTCGAGGAGTACGACATCGACGGCGTCATCTCGGGCGTCCGCTGGGACGAACAGGAGGCCCGCGCCGACGAGACGTTCTTCTCGCCGCGCCACGATCCTGATCTGTTCCCGCCCCACGATCGCATCCAGCCCATCCTCCAGTTCGCCGAGACCGACGTGTGGGACGCCTTCTGGAACTTCGTGGTGCCGGACACCGTCGACGCGTTCCCCGACGAGGGGTACATCCCGCAGGCCGACGACGACCTCCCCGAGGGGGTCACCCAAGCGGACGTACCCATCTCGCCGAAGTACTTCGCCGGATTCCGCTCGCTCGGCAGCGAGGTCTCGACGGAGAAGACGACCGAAGAGCCCGCGTGGCTCCAGAACCTCGAGGGCACGACCGAGCGCGCCGGCCGCGCCCAGGACAAAGAAGACCTGATGGAGCGCCTGCGCGACCTCGGCTACATGTAACGCTCGGCCGAGACTTCGACCGGATTTTTTTGATCGTGTGAAAGAGCCGAGTCAAACATGGCCGCGTACCGATTCCGTGTCTACACCCACGCGAGCGTATTTATGTATGGGTACCCATACGTAAGTCATGAGCAAGAATATCTCGATCAGCGACGACGTGTACCGCCGGCTCAAACGCGAGAAGGGCGATCGGAGTTTCAGCGATCTCATCGCCGACACGCTGGACGAGGGGGGCCGGCTCGCTGACGTGACCGGACAGCAGGTGCTCGACCCGGAGACGTACGCTGAGGTCGACGCCGAGATCGAGCGGCTGAGCGACGGGACGCTGGATCGACTGACCGACAGAGCGACTGATCGATGAAGCTGCTCGACACATCGGTCGTCGTCGACATCGACCGCGGCGGTATCGACGAGAAGGTACAGGCCCTCGACGAGCAGGGTCGCCACGCGCTCAGCATGGTGACGGTGACGGAGCTCCGACTGGGCGTCGAACTACAGTACGATCGCGGAACCGACGCGTATCGACAGGCGATGGACGACCTTGATCGACTCCTCGCGCGCTTCGAGGTGTACCCGATCTCACGGCCGATAACGACGGCGGCCGCCGAGATAATCGCGGATCTCCGAGACGACGGGCAGCGGCTCGACGACTTACACGACGTGTACATCGGCGCGACCGCACGCGCACAGCAGTTGCCGGTGTTGACGGCGAACGTCGATCACTTCGAGCGCATCGAGAACGTGCCGGTCGTCGACTGGGCGGAATTCTGAACGGTGGCCGAGTACCGCCTGGCGTTCCCAAGAACTACTCGTCGCGGTACGGCTCACACACGAGTTCGACGCCCTCCTCGAAGCCGATCTCCGGCTCCCAGCCGGTCGCCTCGTGGAACGTCGAGTAGTCGGCCATCGTGTCGTGGACGTAGCCGTCGAAGGGGCACTCGATGTAGACGGGGTCGATGTCGGTGCCGAGCGCGTCGTTGATCATCGCGACCATCTCGTTGAACGAGTACGCCTCCTGGGTGCCGACGTTGTACACGCCCGTCAGTTCGTGGTCGGCCGCCAGCTCGCAGGCGCGGGCCACGTCCGAGACGTGCGTGAAGTCGCGGGTCTGGCTGCCGTCGCCGAACAGCTCGGGCGCCTCGCCGTTCGCGATGGCGTCCGCGAACTGCGCGACCGTGTTCGCGTACTCGCCTTTGTGTTCCTCGTTGCCGCCGAACCCCTGGTACACCGAGAAGAACCGGAGGCCGGCCATGTTCATCTCGTGGTGGTTCGCGTAGTACTCGGCGTAGCGCTCGCGAGCGAGCTTCGAGGCCTCGTAGGCGGTGCGCGCCTCGACGTCCATGTCGACCGGGGAGGGTTCGGTGCGGCTCCCGTAGATCGAGGAAGTGGAGGCGTAGACGACGGTGTCACAGCCCGCTTCGCGGGCGCGCTCGACGGTGTTGACGAACCCCTCGACGTTGACCCGGCAGCCGCGCTGGGGGTCGGACTCGTGCATGTTCCGCGAGGAGAGCGCGGCGAGGTGGAAGACGACGTCGACGTCGACGGGGAACTCGCCGTCGACGACCGAGGCCTCGACGAACTCCACGTCGGAATCGAGGTTCTCGGACGTCCCGAGATAGGTGTCGTCGACCGCGATCACGTCGTTGTCGGCCGCGAGGCGGTTCGCGAGGTTCGAGCCGATGAAGCCGGCGCCGCCCGTGACGAGGACGCGTTTGTCCTGCATGGGTTACGCTCGTTCGGGCGTCCGGATTATCGTGTCGGTCCGGCGTCGACAGAGAGTGGAGATGAAATGTTAACTTGTGGATACTCTTGTAAATGGTACTTAGATAAGCTGATCCCATGCCAAGACAAACGATTGTAACCGGTTTTCGGCGGTATCGGTTCGACGTGGCAAAACGTATTTGAGAAGTGGTTTATTCATTGCTTTACTTCATGAAGGACACGTTCGACAGCATTTCGAGTCCCATATGTGACGTGTTGGAATCGGAACCCGTGGCGATGACAGGCCGCGTGTAACCATGGCGCACCCTCGACGGGAAAGACCGGGTTGTCAATCTGGTGTTTTTCACGCAGTTCTGAGAGAAACATCGATATGATCGCGTTTGTTCTCTCGGATAGAGCCGTACGTGGACAAGCGGTTCGTGTCGGGATCGACGGCAGCGTACAGCCAATATCGCTCAGGTTTGGGATCTATCACGACTTCATCGACCGCGACGAGACTCGAGTTGGGACCGTCTGTCGGCTGTAAATCGGCTTTTTGTACCCCTCGGTGGACTGTAGTTCAACGGGGATCGGCATCCAAGTTTTCAATTATCGAAACGGTATTCGAAAATGATATTCCAGCCAAATGGAGTCGGATACCGAGTTTTATCGCCGGTTCGGGCGTCACCTCTCGCTCCAGAAAATCTAACTCGATACAGCCGCTACCGCCGTTGAGACGGTCGAAACTGAGCATAGACCGTTCGATCCTCTGACCACCTCATTCCCGGCCTTATCTCAACACTACCCCACCGACACCTCGAAATCACGCGATACGCTCTTTGATCCGCCTGAGGGCGGGGAGGAGAACATTGCCGAGCGTTAGTCGAAAGTGCGGACTAAGAACGGCTAATGTACCGAAGTAGACGGCAGCGCCGAAACCGATAAGTCCGACGACCGGGAGCCACCACGACAGCGCAATCAAGGGCCTGACGGCGATGATAGTGATGTACATCAGTACTGCGCTCCCGAACTGTGCCCACAGCGGCCAAGGGAGGATGATACCGCCCAACTCTCTTTTGCTTAAGTATTGGTAGGAAAATAATACTACTACTTCGACAAAAAGGGTCGCCGCAATAATCCCCAGCAGGCCGTCCCAGTAGTAACCGAGCACACCGGCGAGCGGAAGGTGGATGATGAGTGCCGCTGTCCGGAGTCGGAAGACGAACTGCGGCCGGTCAGAGCTTTCGAGCGCCGTCGCGAACGGGTCCTGATAGATGTAGAAGATGAAGAAGCCGGCCACACCAACGAGTGCGGCTCCCCCAGCGCCGAAGCTTGACCCGAAAAAGGTCCGCATTAGTGCCGCTGGCATCGCCAGCGCACCGAAGAACATCGGGAGGACAAGCAGCCCCGAGTATGCGACGGTGTTCACTACATCCTCCCTGATTTCTTGGCCGAGCGAGGTGAGTCCACTCACTTTCACTCCGAGCGCGTTTGAGATGCTCCCCGAGAGCTGTTGGGCCGGCGTGACGATCCGGAGCGCCGTCTCGTAGAATCCCACTGCCGCGTCCCCCGCGAAGAAGCCGATGAGGATCACGTCGACACGCTTGTAGAAGTCCTCGACGACAGCGGTCGGCACAGAGTAGCGCGCAAAGACGAAGAGGTCCTCGCTAGTGTCACCGAATCCCTTGAGTCTGGGTCGGACGCCGGCGGCAGCAAACACTCCGAGCGCGGTGATGAGCGTTCCGCCAGCGAGGCCAGCAAGCAGGCCGAACGCTTCGTAGCCCGCGAACAACAGCGGAAGCTGGAATCCGAGTGTGAGTACGCTCCGGACGGTGTCGGCCCACAGCGAGCGGCTCGGGTATCCCAGCCCGGCGTAAAAGCGATTGAGTATCTGGAAGAGTCCGACCGTGGCGAGCACGGCTACGACGGCCGTGACGACGAGCGGCGTCATTGGCAAGAACGAGGTGTAGTACGCGACGGCAAACGTGGCAGTCGCGACGACGACGACCCACGCGAGGTGGAACGCTATCCCCACTGCCAGATACGGACGGGGGTCCGCACCCGCCTCGCTGACGCGCTTCTTCAGGGCAACCCCGACACCCGCGTCGACGCGGACAAGGAGGAGCGCTATCGCGAGCGCGAAGTAGTACCGCCCCGTCCCCGCGGGGCCGAGGACGCGAGCGAATAACACCACCCCGACGAACCCCAGTCCGGACATCGTAAATTTCGCTGCGACCGAGGAGAGGGCTTCGCTACCCAGATCGAGGTCAGCGGTGTTCTCCGCCATCCGTTACTTGTAGCCCAGTGCTTCGAGGTCGTCTTCAGGGAGTTGGTCCTTCGAGACGGGCTCTGCTGCGGTGGCGGCCCACTCCTCCAACGCGAGTTCGAGGTCACGGTCCGTCGCTGTTTCGCCGTCGAGGGTGCGAATGCCCTCTGCGTTGGCAAAGTGCTGAGCGTTCATCGCGGCATGGCTGCCGTTCGACGCAGCAAACGCGGTACCTCGCGAGAGATCCCCGTCACCGTGTTCAGCGCCCAGAAATACAGAGGGAATATCCACGAGGCTCCGGACCTCGCTGTCGGCAAGGTCGACAGAAAGGTTCCGCCCGGTGGCTGGCACGCGCAGTATCTCGGGGCACATCGTCGCGTGGTGGCCCCACTCACCGTACTCACCGAGCAACTCGCCGTGGTCCGCGCAGAACAACACTCTTGTCTCGTCGGGCACCGCTTCCCAGAGGCGCGCGAGGCGGTCATCCAGTTCCTGAACCTCGCCCCGGTAGAGTTCACGTCCGAGTTCGACGTCGTCCTCGCTCCCGCGGCCGTCGAGCAGGCGGCGGGTGACCTTCTGGGCCTCCGTCCGCGAGACCGGGGCGTCGTCTGGGTTGTACGGGTGGTGAGGCTCCATAAAGTGGAGCCAGCCGAACCAGTCGCCGTCGGGCGCCTCCGTCGCGACGTCCTCCAACAGGTCGTCGATGACCTCGGCCGCGGGTCGGTAGTCGCGAGAGGCGTCTCCAACCGTGCCCCGCAGGCTCTGGTATGCGTTGTACGCCCGCGAGGCGATTCCGTAGACGGTGCTCTGAGGCGTCATGTTCGCCGCAACCCGGTCCTTCAGCGAGGATCCGTCGCGCTCGGGTTCGACGAAGCGGTCGAAACCCGCGTCGTAGCCGTAGCGTTCGGAGAGGAAGCGGTTCGTCGAAACGCCAATTTTGTAGCCGGCGTCGACCTTCGGCACGAAGCTCTCCTCGGGCGTCACGCCTGCCTCGTCCGGATAGACCCCACCGATGATCGACTGGAAACAGGATGGTGTCGCCGTGTTCGTCGCGAACGTCGCTGGGTGGGCCTCGCCGAGGAACGCCCGCGTCTCAGGCATGTACTGGTAGTGGTCGTAGCGTAGGGAGTCCACGGTGACGAGAAGGGCGGGCGGGCTCATCGTCCGTCCTTCGCTCCCGTTGGGCATAAATCTCGTGCGGCGCTCATCTGTACCCCAGCGCGGTCAAGCGGTCTTCTAGCGTCGACTGTTCAAGTTCGACCTCCACGGGTTCGATCTTGGGTTCCAGAGTCCACTCATCGGTGGCGCTCGTCTCCACCCACGGCACTTCCCGGAGGGCGGACGCCGGGACGTGACGATAGTGGCCGTAAAGGCCCCACTCGCCGAAGGCCTCGCCGTGGTCGCTGGAGATGATAACTGTTCCGGAGTCGAGGTTCTTCAGGAGGGGCGCAACCCCGTCCTCAAGCACCCAGCGGAGGTTGTCTCGGTAGGCGGCCCACGCCTCTTCTTGGTCTATCTCACCCATCTGGAGGAGGTCCCAAACCGATTTTTCAGCCTCGCCGCGCTCGTCTGCCTCCGCGCGGTCGCCCACGTCGAGCGATCGGTAAGGAACGTGAGGTTGCATGTAGTGGACGATCAGGCGGTCGAAGTTTCCCTCCCGGCCGACCGAGACGGCCCGATCGGTGACAGTTTCGGGCGGGACGACACCGAGGTCGTCGTCCCAGCCGTAACGCCACACCTCGTCAAGTAGGCCGAACGCTTCGGGGTCGGGTTCGAAGGCGTCGCCGAACTCTTGTGAGAAGTTGTTCGCGCAGACGTAGGCGGTGTCAGCTATTGTTTCCGGATCCGCGCCCGCGAACGTCCGGTCAAGGAACTCCCATGACGTGGAACCGACCGAAGTGAAAGAGGGGATGTCACCGGGGAGGAAGTCGTACTCGTTACTCACTTCGGCCATCACGTCGGGACGGCAGGTGTCGAGGAGCAGGAGGACATCCCACTCCTCCTCGTAGACGTTCGTACCCCGCTGATCGAACCCAAAGGTGTGAGAGGAGTGACGCAGGGCGCCGCCCCAAAAATCAAGAGCAGCTGAACGCCCGCCCTTACGCAATCCGTACTGGTCGAGTTTGAACCGGGACTCCTCAACCCAGTCGACAAACGTCATACGTACCCGAGGGCTTCGAGGCGGTTCTGGCGCTCCGAATCGGACACCTCGGACTCGGTAGGTCCGGTCTCTACCACGAGTTCGCCCGAGTCTGTCGCGCTCGTCTCCACCCACGGAACCTCCTTCAGCGTCCGAATTGGAACGTAGGGTGGGTGGGCGTATGTGCCCCACTCCCGGCCGGTCGGGCCGTTGCCGGTCCACTTCTGTAGCCCCCAGCGACCGAACACCTCGCCGTGGTCGCTGGTGAGGACGACCGTATCGGCGTCGACGTTGTTCAAGAGTGGTTCGACACCGTCTTCCATCACCCAGCGGAGGTTGTCACGGTAGGCGTCCCACACTTCCTCAACCGAAACTTCACCCGCGCGGAGTTCCTCCCACATCTCGCGCGCCGGGTGGGTCGCGCCCTGGTTGCCGATACCGGGTTTCTCGTCCCAGCCGTAGCGGTCGATCATCGAGCGATAGGGGGCGTGGGGCTGCATATAGTGAACGACCAGCTGCTCGGGATCGTATTCGCGCGCGGCGGCGACGGCGCGCTCGGTGACCACGTCGGGTGGCGTCGTGTAGTCGTCGTCGTTCCAGCCGTACTTGTGGACCTCGTCCAGGTGGAGGAGGGCGTCCTCGTCGATATGCTCAGCGAACAGGTTGGACGTGACGTACGCTGTATCCGCCAGCTTCTCGGTGTAGTTCCCGTTGACGCTCCGGTCTATCGTCGGTTCGGGGTAGTCTCCGTTGGTGAAGTTCTTCTTCACCCACTCAACGGAGGCCGACCCGAGGGAGATGTGGGTCGGCACGTCTCGGGGGACGTAGTCGTACTCCCCGGCCATTTCCGCGAGCAGATCTGGACGACAAGTGTCGAGGACGACCAGCACGTCCCACTCGCGCTCAAACACCGACGTGCCGTAGTTGTAGCCGTTCCGTCCGACCCGGTCGAGGACGCCCGTAAGGAGTGCCTCAGCGGAGCCCCGCCCGCCGGTGAGGGCCCCGTACTCCGCCACGCGCTCCCGGGATTCGTCCATCCAGTCCTGAAGCGTCATATTGAGCTGTCATCGCGCCGTGCGGCACGACGTGTTATCGGGAGAGTTGGCCCCGCTCCTTTTAATACTTCCCTATTGGTAGCGCCCCGTGACCCGGAGACGGCCGTCACAGGGACTCTCAATGAGGTTCAAGGGCATCGAGGGGAGTCAGCGGTAGCCCAGCGCTGCGAGGCGGTCCTCAACCTCCCGGTCGCTCAGCCGGGTGGCCTCGGGCTCTATCTCCGGATCGAGTTCGCCCGAGTCGCTCGCCTCCGTCGTCGCCCACGGCACCCGCTTGAGCGGCGGGATGGGCGCAGGCGTGCTGTGACCGTAGTACCACCAGTCGCCGAACCCCTCGCCGTGGTCGCTAGTCACGGCTACTGTGCCGTCGATGTTCTCCAAAAGCGGCGCGACACCGCTGTTGAGAACCCAGCGCAGTGTGTCCCGGTAAGCCCTCCACGTCTCATCGACGGTGAGGCGGCCCGTCCTCAGGCGCTCCCACATATTCATCTCCGGGCGGTCATCCGGGTTATCCATTCCCACGGTGAGGGAGTACCACTCGGGGTGTTCCTGAACGAAGGTCCTGTAGGGGGCGTGAGGCTGCATGTAGTGGACGATCAGTCGCTCGGCGTCGTGTTTGCGGCCGATGGCGACGGCGCGGTCGGTGAGGTTCTCCGGCGGGACGTTCCCCCAGTTCACATCCCACGCGTACTTCCAGACCTCGTCTATCAGGTAGAGCGCGTCGGGGTCGGGTATGTCTCTGGTGTGCGGATTCGCGCTCACATAGGCCGTCTTCTCCAGTTCCTCGCCGTGCTCGTCGGGGTCGAAGGTCTTGCGTATCCACTCCGGCGAGCGCGACCCGACGGAGTTGATCCGGTCTCGCTCCGGGTTGTACCCCGAGAGGAAGTCGTACTCCTCGCTGACTTCGGCCAGCAGGTCGGGGCGACAGGTGTCCAACACGACCAATACGTCCCACTCTTTCTCCCAGACAGGAGTGCCGTAGTTGTATATGTGTTCGCCGATTTTGCCCAGCCCACCTTCGTACAACTCTTGGACGGCGCCGTAAACGCCCGTCGCCGCGCCGTCGCGCCCGAAGCGTTTGACGCTGTTCTCGACCCACTCGCCGAGCGTCATTCCGCGTCACCCCCCTCGAACGGGTCCGGTGGCTGGGTTTCACCGCCCCGCGTGTCTCCCGAACCGGAGTCGGACTCCCCGGATACGTCCGTCTCGAGCACCGTCACGCAGGACTCAGACTGCGCTCGTGCGACGGCCTCGCGCATCCCCTCGCGGAACGCCGCTGTACTGTAGCGCTCGGCGAAGGTCTGGATCTGCGCGGAGGACCATGCGACGCCCTCCTGTTCGAAGCGCGCTATCGACTCGCGAATACTCGCTGGGTTGGGGCCGTGGGTGTAGCCGTTCTCACCGTCCCGAACTTGGTACTTTGTGTACCCCTCCGCGACCCCGAGGACCGGGGTACCACTCGCGAAGGCCTCAACGGGTATCATCCCGAAGTCCTCGTTCATCGCGTTGAACAACAGAGCCTTCGCCTCACCGAGGCGACGTTTCTTCTCGGTCTCGTCCATGTAACCAACGAATGTGACGTTCTCGGGCGCGCGCGATTCAAGGGCGCCGCGCTCCCTGCCCGCACCGCCAACAACGAGTTCGGTGTCTAATTCGTCGAAAGCGTCGACGATGGCGCCGATTCTCTTCTCCGGGATGAGCCGGGAGTACGTCAGGTAGTAGTCCGCTCGCTCGCGGGGTTCGTACTCCCCAACAGGGACCGGTGGGTAGACGACACTCACCTTTTCGCTGGGGACGCCCCAGTAGCGCTGGACCCGCCGCGCGACGAGTTCGCTATTGGCGACGAAGCGGTCTGGGTAGTTCGTGTTCGGCAGGAACAGCGTCCGAGCGAGGAAGGCATAGAGACGGGTTATCGGACTCCCAGCACGCTGCTGGAACAGGTCGTATGGCGTGCGCGGCGTGCTGTGGATATAGTGTACGAGCGTTTGTTCATCTTCGGGGACATACCATGACAGTTCGTTCTTCGAGAGGACGAGCGTGTCGTACTCGGTTAGCTCGGGGAGTCGCTGCGCAGCCCACGCGTAGTAGAGGTCTCGTGTGAGGATGTTCCGTTTCAGGAAGGAGACGGGCGAGTCATTGAATAGGCTTGTCGTCTCCACGTCGGTGGGCAGATAATCAGGATCACCGAAACCATAGTAGAGTGGCGCATCAAAGAGCCGTGCGAGTTCGTCTGAGACCCGTTCGGCACCACCGCGTTCGAGGTAGTTGCCGTGTGCGACGGCGACGCTCCCGAAAGTCTCAGCGTCAACTGACTTTAGGTCCGTATCAGCGGTCTCGTCCACGTCGTCGTCATCTCCCGCTTCTTTCATACTCATTCGTAGATCTCCCTGAGTTCCGCGTCCACTTCCCATGTTCCGTCTCCTTTCCCACGGAGCAGATCGATTCCCCCCCGGAGAAGCGATACCTGTGTGTCGAATAGCGAGTACAACGCTTGGACGGGACCGAGCAGATCCTTCTGTCCGAGGTACGTGAACAGTCCCACTCCCACCGGTAGGGCAAGCCCGACGGCCCCGAACTGTAGAATTACCCCGGCTGTCCCAACGATCAGCGTCAGCGCCAGCAGCCACGGCGAGGCGATCATGAACCACCAGTTGAACGGCAACACCGCTCGCCCGTATTTGCCGTACCGGCCGAGTGCGTCGCGATGCTGAACCAACAGTCGGATCAACCCCATCGCGCGCCGGTCCTTCTGCTTGCGTCGCTTCACGAACTCCGAGTGGCTGGCCTCCTTGTACCGTACCGCGGGATCGAAGATCACGCGCCCGCCCTGTCGACGGATCTTCAGGGCGAGTTCGGTGTCGTCGGCGAGCGAGTTCGGGTCAATCGGGAGCAGCGCGTCGTTCTCGAACGCCGAAAACGGCCCGTGGAAGATCAGCGTCGAGTCGAGATGTGACTCCAGCTGTTGGATGTGCGACTGAACGCCCCGGTATCCCGACTCCACGCCGCTGCCGCCGAGGACTTCGACGTTGCGCCCCGTGACGGCGTCCACTTCGGGGTCAGCGAGGTTCGCGGCCGCCTCCCGAAGGACGTCCGGGGGGAGCTTCGAGTCGCAGTCGGTCTTCACGACCATCTCGCGCCCGGCCGCCTCGTACGCCTCGTTTAGCGCGGGCGCGAGCCCGCGACGCTCGTCTTCCTCGATCAGCGTGAGGTCCGGAACCTCCAAGTCTGAGAAGTAGTCGCGGATGATCTCGCGCGTTTCGTCCGTCGACGAGTCGACGACGACGAGTTCGACCTCCTCCATCGGATAGTCCAAGGCCAGCAGGTCGTCGAGTTTCGCTTCGACGATCCGGGACTCGTTGTACGTCGGGAGGACGATACTAACCGGGGGTTCGGCCTCGGACTTGGCTGCCGGTGACCCGGACGGACGCAACCACGCGTACAGCCCGAGAAACGCGATGTACGGGGCCGCCGTCACCGCGAGCAGCACGCCGGCGACGGCCGCGAATGGACTCATGCGTCGCGCTTGACGCCTGGAGGATAAAAACCCACGCGGATAGTGACGGACCCGCGGTCGACGGCTCGGAATCGTCCGCGTATATAACAAGTCTTAAGCGCGTTTTCACAGTGGCATTTTGTAATGAGCCAGCAACAGGACTCGTCCGAGGGTTCGGGTTCGTCCCCGCTCGACCTTCTCGAACGCTGGTTCCACGTCCCAGTGCTCGTCGGCGTGTTCGCCGTCATGCTGTGGACGCGGATCCGGTCGTACGGCAACTTCGTCCGCGACGGCGAAGTGTACTTCCGCGGCAACGACGCGTGGTACCACCTCAGAGAAACGACCTACCTCATGGAGAACTGGCCGAACACGCTTCCATTCGACCCGTGGACGGGGTTCCCGTACGGGAACAGTGCGGGGCAGTTCGGCACCCTTTGGGACCACATCATGGCGGTCGGTATCTGGATCGCCAGCCCGATCATGGGCAGTGCCGAGGAGGTCATGCTCGTCATGTCCCCCATCGTCGGCGCGCTCGTCGCGGTACCGACGTACTTCATCGCGCGTCGGTTCACCGAGCGCGTTCCCGCGCTCGCCGGCGCGGCGACCCTCGCGCTGTTTTCGGGTACTTTCTTCCGGTACTCGCTCGTCGGCTTCCCCGACCACAGCGCGGCCGAAGTCTTCTTCCAGAGCACCGCCGTCCTCGCGTTCCTCGTCGCCTTCGGCGTCGCGGAGCGCGAGAAGCCGGTGTGGGAACTCGTGGTGGATCAGGACTGGGAGGCCCTGAAACGCCCCGTCACGTACGCGGTCGCGGCCGGCGTCGCGCTCGGACTCTACCTCTGGACGTGGCAGCCCGGCGTCCTGATGGTCGGGTTCACGGGGATCTTCCTCGCGATCAAGCTCACGAGCGACGCCTACCACGGGAAGAGTCCGGAACCGGTCGCGTTCGCCGGCGCGGTCGCGATGACGGTCACGGGTCTGATGCAAGTCGTCCCGCTGAACCAGTTCGGATTCGACACCACCGGCTACTCCCTGCTCCAGATCGTTCTCCCCCTCGGCGTCGCAGTCGGCACCGTCTTCCTCGCGTGGCTCGCCCGCCAGTGGGAGGCACGCAACCTCGGCAACGACACCTATCCCGCGGCTGTCGGCGGTCTCATCCTCGCATCCGCGGGCTTCGTCTGGCTCGCGATCCCGTCACTGTGGTCGACGCTCGTCGGGAATCTCCTCAACACCGTCGGCTTCTCGGCTACGGCGAATACCCGCACCATCGGCGAAGCCCAACCCCCGCTCCAAGACGCCTCCTTTGCCGACTTCGTCCTCTCGCAGTACGGGCTCGCCTTCTTCCTCGCGCTGGCGGCGATCCTCTACGTCCTCGCTCGCCCGCTCTACCGGTCGGACGACACGAACCACACCCTCTACATCCCGGCCGCGCTCGCCGTCGTCGGCTCCGTCTACGTGGTCCCGCAGGCGTACGGCGCGATCGGCGGTCTCGTCGGCGTGAGCTGGCAGGTGATCGGTCTCCTCGTCGCCGCGGCGTTCCTCGTCGGCGCGACGTTCCTCGTCGAGTACGACACCCAAGAGCTGTACTTCGTCGTGTGGGCGGCGTTCATCGGAAGCGCGGCGTTCACGCAGGTCCGATTCAACTACTATCTCGCCGTCATCGTCGCGGTCGGCACGGCGTACTTCCTCCAAGTGGCGCTCGACGCTCTCGATCTCACCTCACTCGACGCGCTCCGCGATATCGAGGGGTGGCAGGTGCTGACGGTGGTCGCGGTGCTCGCCGTCCTCATCGTTCCCCTCGTCGGCGTCGCCACGCCGGTCTGGCAGGCGGGCAACTCCAGCGATCCCGGCAGCGTCGTCCAGTGGGACGAGAGCCTCCAGTGGATGAACGACGAGACCCCGCAGCCGGGCGAGCTCGAGGGCGCGGACAACCCGATGGAGTTATACGGCACCTACGAGCGCCCGGCCGACGGCGACTTCGAGTACCCGGAGGGCGCCTACGGCGTCCAGTCGTGGTGGGACTACGGCCACTGGATCACCACGCGCGCCGAGCGCATCCCGAACGCCAACCCGTTCCAGCAGAACGCCGGCGAGGCCGCCGACTACCTCCTCGCGCCGAGCGAGGAAGAAGCCGCGGAGGTCCTCGCGAGCCAGAGCACCGAGGGCAACGACACCCGCTACGTGATGGTCGACTGGCAGATGGCGTCGCCGAACTCCAAGTTCAACGCCCCGGTCACCTTCTACAGCGGTAACGAGACGGTCAACGACTTCAACGAGCTGCTCTACCAGCAGGTCGAGGGGCAGGACGGCCAGCAGGGCGGGCTCCAGGCCGCGCTTCAAATACGGACGCAGCGCTACCACGAGAGCCAGATGATCCGGCTGTACCAGCACTACGGGAGCGCGGTCGAGCCGGAGCCGGTCGTGCTCGACTGGGAGCCGCGGACGGCCCAGACCCAGTCCGGCGAGCAGGTCGACATCAAGGTCCTCCCGAGCGAGGGCGAGCCGATCCAGCGGTTCGACAATCTCTCTGCCGCGCAGTCGTACGTCGAGGAGGACGGCTCGGCACAGGTCGGCGGCGTCATGGGCGTTCCCTCGGAGCGGCTCGACGCCCTCGAACACTACCGGCTGGTCCACGCCACGCAGTCCCCGGGACAGTCGCCGTACGCGCAGCAGGCGCAGATCCTCGCCCAGCAGTTCGGGATCGACCTCCAGTCGACGTTCGGCGAGTCGCTGTTGGGCGCGTTCAGCGACGACTTCGTCAAGACGTTCGAGCGGGTTCCGGGCGCGACGGTCGAGGGGTCGGGCGCCGAACCCGGCCAGGAGGTCGAGGCGACCGTCGAGATGGAGAAGCCGAACGGGCAGACGTTCGAGTACACGCAGTACGCGACCGCCGACGACGACGGAAGCTTTGAGCTCACGCTCCCGTACTCGACGACGGGCTACGACGAGTTCGGTCCCGAGAACGGGTACACGAACACGAGCGTCCGCGCGACCGGGCCGTACAACGTCACCACCGAGCAGACGACCGGCGACGACCTCTACACCACCCAGCGCGTCGGACAGGTCGAGGTCACCGAGGGCCAGGTCGTCGGCGCCGACGACTCGGCCGCGACGGTCGAGCTCGAAGAGCAGATCATCGACTGCCCGAGCGGCGACGCGGAGTGTCCGGTCGACGACGGCAGCGGGAGCGACGGCGGGAACTCGACGAACTCGACCGACGCGGGGTCGCTGATCGGAGTCGAGCCGGCCGCAACGACCGCGACGACCGCGACCGCACCGAACTGACCGCGGTCCCCGAGACGGCGGCCGACGGGGGCGCCCGATCCCGTCCCTTCATTACCGCCGCTCCGCTTTTCGACGCACGAAGATGGTCGAGTTTCGCGAATGGGCGACGCTGTATCTGAAAGGCGTGGCGATGGGGAGCGCCGACGCCGTGCCGGGCGTCTCCGGCGGGACGATCGCGCTCATCGTCGGGATCTACGAGCGGCTCGTGGCCGCGATCACGGCCGCGACTCCCTCGCGACTCCGGCGGATACTCGCGGGCGTGCGCCCGGCGAGCCGCGCCGACGCGCGGACCGCGTTCCGCGAGCTCGACGCCGGCTTCCTCCTCGCGCTCGGCGCGGGGATCGGCACCGCGGTCGTCGCGGTGTTGAGCGGCGTCGACTACCTGCTCGCGACCCGCCCGGTCGCGACCTACGGGTTCTTCTTCGGGCTGATCGCCGCGAGCGCGGCCGTGCTCTTCGCCGACGTCGACCTCTCGACGCCGCGACGGAAGGCGGCCGCGTTCGGCGGATTCGCGGCCGCGTTCCTCGCGTCCGGGTACGCCTCCGCCGCGGTCGAAAGCTCCCTGCCCGTCGTCGCCGTCGCCGGCGCGGTCGCGGTCAGCGCGATGATACTCCCCGGTATCTCCGGCTCGCTACTGCTGATCGTCCTCGGTCAGTACGACTACATGGCGGGGACGGTGGGCCGGTTCGTCGACGGCGTCGTCGCGCTCGCGCTGGGTCGGGGGACCGACGGGATCGTCGAGACCGCGCCGGTCGTCGCCGCGTTCTGCGCGGGCGGCATCGTCGGACTGGTCACCATCGCGCACGCGGTCCGGTACGCGCTCTCCCGCGCCCGCGAGGCGACGCTGGCGTTCCTCGTGAGCCTGGTCGTCGGCGCGCTCCGGGCGCCGCTCATCGAGACGGGAGACACCTTGTTCGAGAGCGGCGAGTCGTGGCGGGCGGCCGCGCCGCGGTTCGCGCTGGCGGCGCTCGCCGGCGCCGGCGTCGTGCTCCTGTTGAACCGCTACTCCGCGGCGATCGAGTACTAACTCGCTGCGGGATAGATCAGTTGCCGCGGAGCAGATCAGTCGCCGCGGGGCGGAGCGCGTCGCTCGACTGAGCGCACCGCGCAACGCCTTTTCCGTTCCCGCCCGTACGCACGCCCATGGTTCAGATGGAATCCGACTCGGCGCTCGACCGCGGCGACGCCGCGCCCGACTTCGAACTGCCCGGGACCGACGGGGAGACGTACGCGCTCGACGACTTCGAGGCGGACGCGCTCCTCGTCGTGTTCACGTGTAACCACTGCCCGTACGCGAAGGCGAAGATCGACCTGCTGAACGACCTGGCGGCCGAGTACGACGAACTCGCCGTCGTCGGGATCAACCCCAACGACGCCGACGAGTACCCCGAGGACTCCTTCGAGACCATGCGTCAACGCGTCGCCGACGGGACGGTCGCGTACGACGCGTACCTCCGCGACGAGACCGGCGAGGTCGCGGCCGCCTACGACGCGGTGTGTACGCCCGACCCGTTCCTCTTCGGCCGCGAAGACGGCGCGTGGCGGCTGCGGTATCACGGCCGGCTCGACGACGCCCTCAACCCCGACGACGAGCCGACGGAGTTCTACGTCCGCGACGCGGTCGACGCCGTGCTCGCGGGCGAGGAGGTCGAGATTCCGGACCGACCCTCCCGCGGCTGCTCGATCAAGTGGCCCGACGAGTAGGGCGGTGCCGGATCGGCGTTCCGTCAGAGACGGGTTAACAAGGATCCGGGCCGAAGAGGACGTATGAGCACCAGAGACGAGGAGCCGGACTTTCACGAGATAGACCGCTACGACGGCGGCGTCGGCTGGATCGCGTACCCCGACGAGGCGATGGAGCGCGCGAGCCACGCGTTCGCGGTCGCGAACGAGGAGACGGGCGCGGACGACGTGTGGGTGGTCGACCCGGTCGACGCGCCCGGCGTCGACGACCTGCTCGACGAGCTGGGGACCGTCGCCGGCGTCGTGGTCGGACTCGACCGCCACGTGCGCGACAGCGGCGAACTCGCCGAGCGCCACGGCGTCCCGGTGTACGTCCCCGAGTGGATGACCGGCGTCGCGGAGGAGCTCGGGCCGGACGTCGACGTCGAGCGGTTCGGTTCGCGGCTCGCCGACACCGGCTTCGAGGCGATCCGGATCCGCGACTCCTCGCTCCCGCCGTGGCAGGAGGTCGGCCTGTTCGACGGGGAGACGCTGATCGTCCCCGAGTCGCTCGGCACCGGGTCGTACTTCCGCGGCGACCGCGAGCGCCTCGGCGTCCATCCGATGCTCCGGCTCACGCCGCCGACGACCGCGCTCTCCGGTCTCGATCCCGAGCGCGTCCTCGTCGGCCACGGCGTGGGCGTCCACGAGCGCGCGGCCGTCGCCGTCGAGGACGCCCTCTCGAACTCCCGGGGGAAGGCCCCCGGACTGTACGCGAAGACCCTCAAGTCCGCGCTGCCGTTCTGAACGCGGGCGAGACGCCCGTCTCGGCGACGGGGACCCCTTCTCCCACCGGCCGATCCGTGCGTGTCCTTTTGCCGTCTCGTCCCGTAGCCCGGAGCGAACAGTGATCTACGTCACCCGCGACCTGTTGACCGTGCTCCGCGAGCGCGCCGCGAGCGAGGACCCCGACGAGGTGAACGTCCGCCTCTCGACGACGCCCGCGGGCGAGTTCGAGACCGACCTCGGACTCGACCCGGAGACGCCGGTGGTGACGCATTTTACCCTCCCGTCCGTCGGCGGCTCGGTCAGCTCCGTGTTCGGCGTCGACCTCGGCACCCCGGCCGGCGACGGCGGCGCGCGGTTCGTCTCGCACCCGAACGGCTTCCTCGGCGTGTCGCGGACGGACGACCTCGCGGCCGTGGTGCTCGTCGCCGTCCCACCGTACGACGACGACTCCGTCGCCGCGTTCGACCGCTCCGGGGACGGGGTCAAACTCAGCGTCGTCGACGCGGTCCCGCCGACCGAGTCCGTTCCGGAGTGAGAAGAACAGGAGTTTCAAGCGGCCGGAGGGAGTAGGTCGCATCGATGGCAGCACGGCCACCCGGCGGCGGCGATACGGAAGAGCCGGAGGCGATCGAGTTCGGCATCGCGGCGCTCGACGCTCGGCTCGACGAGGCGGAGGTGTCGTTTCCCGCGACGGCCGCGGAGCTACGCGACGCGCTCGGCGATCAGGCGGTCCCCTACGACGCGCAGGGGCGCACTATCGCGCTCTCGGACGCCCTCGACCGCGTGCCACAGGAGAAGTTCGAAACCGAGACGGCGTTTCTCAACGCGCTCTATCCGGTGTTCGACGAAGCGCGCCGCGAGGAGCGCGGCGTGATCGCCAGCCTCCGCGACGCCCTTCCCTTCTGAGCCGGCGTCGAGCGGCGACGGCGTCGCCCGAACCGCTCACCGAGCCTCCGAGCGGGCCTCGATTTCGGCCGACTCCTCGTCCTGTTCGCCGGCGTCGTAGCGCTCGATAACGTCGTTGACCAGGACGATGTCGCCGACCGCGCGGACCCAGCGGTACGGGACGATGACGCCGGTCGAGCCGCCGACCTGTCCGGCGAACAGCTCGTGATTGAGTTCGGCGAGCGCGAGTCCGGTCACGGCGCGGGCGTCCAGGTCGAGCTGGATGTCCTCGATTTCGCCGACGAAGACGCCGTTGCTCGAGTACACCTCGCGACCGACGAGCGACGTGATCTCTTCGGGGGCTGCGTTCATACTCGATACGGTCACGAGCGCGCCTAATAAGCGTTCGTTGTCGAACGACGCGCGTCGGACAACTTCGACTCCCGCGCGTCGGCCGCCATCTCCTGTTTTCCCGCGTCACTCCCGCGGCGCGATCACCTCGATCGGGTGTCGCGGGGACGAGTCCAGCAGGGCGTCGAGCTGCTCGGTACAGGACGTGCCGGGGGCGACGACGGTTCGGTCGGTGTCGCCGAACTGCTCGCGGAGCGGCTCGCCCACGTCCATGCTCAGCTCGTAGTAGTCGGTCTTGTAGCCGAACGAGCCGGCCATCCCGCAACACTCCGTCTCGGAGACGCGCACGTCGTAGCCGAGGCGCTCGAACACCGCGGTCGCGTACTCGCCCACCTCGACCGTGCGGGCCTGACAGTGCGGGTGGTACGCGATGCGCTTGCCGGAGGCGACGGGTCCGGTCCCCTCGCTCGGCGCGCGCAGCGCCGCCGGGTCGGCGCCGCTCTCCAGCAGGCCGAAGACGTACTCCATGACGTCGTAGCTCGCGTCCGCGAGCCGCTCGTACGACTCGCTCGGGAGGAACCGCTCGTACTCGCGGCGGAACGTCGCGAGGTCGCTCGGCTCGATGACGACCACGTCGCGCCCGGCGTCGAGGTGGGGGGCCAGCCCGGCGTACACGTCCTCGGCCGCCGCCTCGGCCGTCGCGACCATCCCCTGCGAGAGCGGGGGACGTCCGCTGCCGGGGAGATCCGGCACCCGAACGCGGACTCCGAGCGCCTCCAGCGCGCGCACCGTCGCCTTCCCGCGCTCGACGTCGACGTAGTTCGTCGCGGTGTCGGGGTAGACGACGGCCTCGCGGGTCGCCTCGGTCTCGGAGACGGCGGGGCCGCCCCGGGCTTCGAACCAGTCGACGAGCGACTCGCGCGCGAACTCGGGGAGGTCGCGGCGGCGGTCGATCCCGACGACGCGCTCGGCGAGTGCGCGCAGGGGGCCGGCGTTCGCGAGCCGGTTCGCGACCGGCGCGGTCTCGTGTCCCAGCTTCGCGAGCGTCGCGTAGTTGCCGACCAGCCGGGTAGCCAGATCGAGCCCGCCCGGCTCCTCGTCGGGGACCAGCTCCTCGAACGCCCAGTCGAGCTGGCTCGGGTCCGCCTCGCCGCGGTTGATCCGGTCGCGGACCGCGGTGTTGATCCACGGAATGTCGATGCCGACGGGACACGCCGGCACGCAGCGCGAGCAGCCGGTACAGAGGTCGTTGAACTCGGCGGCGGTGTCGAGTCCCTCGATGCCGGCCTCCCAGCCCGTCGCGATGCCGCCGGAGTACGTCTCGCCGCCGAACGCGTGGCCGCCGACGCTCTGGAAGTTCCCGCAGGCGTTCGAGCAGGCCGAACACCGGATACAGTACAGCGTCTCCTTCAGCGTCTCGTCGTCGCGCATCGCCAGCCGGCCGTTGTCGATCAAGACGAGGTGGAACTCGCGGTCGGACGCAGCGCCGTCTGGATCGGCGGCCAGCGGCGTCTCGTCGTCCTCGAAGTCTGGTACGGGCGAGTCCACAGGGGGCGTGAGCGTCGAGATGTAGGAGGTCACGTCCTGGCCGGTCCCCGACCGGCCGATCAGCTCGACGAAGGGGGAGAACTCCTCGACGGTCGGGACGAGCTTCTCGACGCCCGCGACCGCGACGTGCGTGTCGGTCGCCGTCACCGTCTTCCGGGCGTTGCCCTCGCTGGTGACCAAGAGCATGGTGCCCGAATCGGCCGCAATGAAGTTCGCGCCGGTCATCCCGAGGTCGGCGTCTTCGATCAGGTCGCCGAGCCGCTCGCGGGCGAACATCGTGAGCTCCTCGGCGGTCTCGGGCGGGTCGTCGGGGTCGAACCGCTCGGCGAACAGCGCCGCGATCCCCTCGCGCGACTTGTGGATCGCCGGCGCGACGATGTGCGACGGCTCCTCGTCGGCCAGCTGGAGCACCCACTCGCCGAGGTCGGTCTCGACGACCTCCACGCCGTCCGCGGCGAGCGCGTCGTTCACCTCGATCTCCTCGGAGGTCATCGACTTCGATTTCACCGCGCGCTCGGCGTCGCGCTCGGCCGCGACCTCCCGGACGTAGCGGTTCGCGTCGGCCGCGTCGTCCGCGAGGTAGACGGTGCCGCCGTTCGCCTCCACGGTCTCTCTCACCTCGTCGATGAGCTCCGGGAGCCGTTCGATGGCGTCCTCCTTTATCGAGCGCGCCTCCGCTTTCAGCGCCTCGTAGCCGTCGAGGCGACCGGTCGACTCGTAGCGCCCTTCGTTGAACCCGCGGGTGTTCGCCGCGACCGCGTCCCCCTCCGTCGCCAGCAGCTCGCGGATCCGCTCGGCCTTCGTCTCTCGGTCGATGTCGCTCGCCTCCGCGCCCCCCGCGCGGCCGGTCTCACTGCCGGGGCCGGCGTCGCTGCTCATCGGTCCACCTCCGGCTCGTCGCCCGGGCCGCTCGCGTCGTCCGCCGCGTCGCCGTCGCGCAACAGGACGACGTGGACCTCCTTCGGCCCGTGCGCGCCGTGGACCAGCCCGCCCATGTCCGCGGTGGCGCTCGGACCGGTCGCGAACACCACGTCGACCGACTCGTCGCGCGCCCGCGGGCCGAGCCAGTCGAAGGCGTCGGGCATGTCCGGGACGATGTCGCGCTCGCGGAGGACGACCACGTGGCGGTCGACGAAGAGGGTTACCGGCTCCGTCCCGGCCGCGTCCGCTTCGAGCGCGACGCTCCCGTACTCGGCGACGCCGAGCGACGCCGCGGTGACGCCGGTGTGGGCCTCGCGTAAGTCGGCGGTCGCGGGATCGGTCCCGACCCGGTCGGGCAGCGTCGCGGGCGAGTCCGCGAACGCGTCCGGTCCCGAGCGCGCCAGCGGCACCCCGACCGCAGGCTCGCCCGCGGCCGCGTCGATCATGGCCGCGCACTCCGCCGGCGGTCCCGCGGAGACCGCGACGCCGAGCTCGTCGAGCCGACCGGTGAACGTCGACGCGTCTGCGAGTGCCATGATCGTCCGTTCGCCGGCCGGCATATGGGTGTTGTGGCCGTTCTCGGCGCGCAGAAGCGGTGCGCCGAGGCGGTCCCGTTCGACGCGGCTGGAACGGGCGAATTCCCGCGACGTGCGGACGGCAGGAGCTTTTTCATGATTCGACCGTGAGGGACTCGCATGGCGACACACACGCCGGGGTCGGACCCGACCGACGGCGGCGACTTCGACTACGCCGGCGGCGCGGTGGAGCGACCGGAGCTCGTCGACGCGCTCGACCGCCGCGTCGACGGGGACGTACGGTTCGACGACTACTCGAAGCGGCTGTACGCGACCGACGCCTCGGCGTACGAGGTCACGCCGATCGGCGTCGTGATCCCGGAGTCGACCGCGGACGTCGCGGCCGTCCACGAGTACTGCTTCGCCGAGGGGGTCCCCGTCCTCCCGCGCGGCGGCGGCACCTCGCTCGCGGGGCAGACCGTCAACGAGGCGGTCGTCCTCGATCTCACCGGCGAGATGGACGCGGTGGTGTCGACCGATCCCGACGCGAAGGCGGCCCGCGTTCAGGCGGGCGCGTACGTCGGCGACCTCAACGCCGCGGTCGAGGACGACGGCCTGAAGTTCGCGCCCGACCCGGCGTGGCGCGACAAGTCCGCGGTCGGCGGCGCGATCGGCAACAACTCCACCGGCTCGCACTCGCTGAAGTACGGGAAGACGGACCACTACGTCGAGGAGCTGGAGGTCGTCCTCGCGGACGGCACCGTGACGACCTTCGGCGAGGTCGCGGTCGAGGAACTGCGGGAGTCCGCGGACCCCGACAGCGACGACCTGCTACCTCGAATCCACGCCGAGATCGTGCGAATCCTCGACGAGGAGGCAGACCGGATCGACGAGCGGTTCCCGGAACTGAAGCGGAACGTCTCCGGCTACAACCTCGACCGCCTGCTCGCCGAGTACCGCGGCGAGCACGGCGAGGCGGGCGTCGTCAACCTCGGCCGCCTCATGGCCGGCAGCGAGGGGACGCTCGCGACCGTCACCGAGGCGACCCTCTCGCTCGTCGAGATCCCCGAGACGAAGGCGGTGGCGCTTCTCACCTACGACGACCTCCTCGACGCGATGGAGGACGTGGCGGCGTGTCTCGAACACGACCCCGCCGCCGTCGAGGTGATGGACGACGTGCTCCTCGGGCTGGCGGCCGACACGCCGGAGTTCGCGGACGTGGTCGACATGCTCCCCGACGGCACCGACTCCGTGCTGCTCGTCGAGTTCTACGCCGAGAGCGACGCCGAGGGAAAACGGAAGGTCGCGGACCTGATCGCGGACCGGGTGGGCGCCGCCGCGAACGGGGGGACCGCCGACGAGGACGGCGCGGCCGTCGACACCGCGGCTGACCCGAGCGCGGGCGCCGCCGAGACGACGAGTTACCCCCGCCGGGCGGTCCACGCGATGGAGGCGCACGACCCCGAGACACGCGACCGATTCTGGAAGATGCGCAAGGCGGGCCTGCCGATCCTCCTCTCGCGTACCACCGACGAGAAGCACATCTCCTTCATCGAGGACTGCGCCATCCCGCCGGAACACCTCCCGGAGTACACCCGCGAGTTCCAGCAGATCCTGGCGGACAACGACACGTTCGCCACCTTCTACGCGCACGCCGGGCCGGGCGTGTTACACGTCCGCCCGCTGATCAACACGAAAGACGTCGACGGCGTCGACGCGATGGTCGACATCGCCGACCGCGTCACCGACGCGGTGGTCCGGCTCGGCGGCTCGGTGTCCGGCGAGCACGGCGACGGCCGCGCCAGGACCCAGTGGAACCGGAAGCTGTACGGCGACGACCTCTGGGACGCCTTCCGCGACCTCAAGACCGCGTTCGACCCGGACTGGCTCCTCAACCCCGGGAACGTCTGCGGCGACTTCGACATGCGCGAGAACCTCCGGTTCGACGCCGACTACGAGCACGACGCCGGCTTCGACCCCGCGATGGAGTGGGCCGTCGACAACGGGATGCAGGGGATGGTCGAGCTCTGTCACGGCTGCGGCGGCTGTCGCGGGCCGCAGGAGACCACCGGCGGCGTGATGTGCCCGACCTACCGCGCGTCCGAGGAAGAGATTCAGTCGACCCGCGGCCGGGCGAACACCCTCCGCGGAGCCATGAGCGGGGAGCTTCCTGACGACCCGACCGACGACGAGTTCGTCACGGAGGTGATGGACCTCTGTGTCGGCTGTAAGGGCTGCAAGGTGGACTGCCCGAGCGGCGTCGACATGGCGAAGCTGAAGGCGGAAGTCGAACACGCCCACCACGAGGAACACGGGGTCGACCTCCGGACGCGGCTGCTCGGCCGCTTCGAGTCGCTCGCGCCGCTCGCTTCGACGCTCGCCCCCCTCTCGAACCTCCCGAACAAGATTCCGGGCAGCGGTCTCTTCGCGGAGAAGGCGCTGGGGATCGCGAGGGATCGGGACCTCCCGACCTTCCGCTCGGAGACGCTCACCGACTGGTTCGAGGCGCGCGACGGTGCGCGCGTCCCGCGCGAGGAGGCCGACCGCAACGTGCTCTTATTCCCCGACGTGTACACCACGTACACGAACCCCGCGGCCGGAAAGGCGGCGGTGCGCGTGCTGGAGGCCGCGAACTGCCACGTCGCGATTCCGGACGTGGACGGCAGCGGGCGCCCCGCGCACTCGAAGGGGATGCTCGACGTGTCCCGCGCGACCGCGAGAGACGCCGTGGAGACGCTCGCGCCAGACGTCCGCGACGGCTGGGACGTGGTCGTCGTCGAACCCTCCGACGCCGTCATGCTCCAGTCGGACTACCACGACCTGCTCGACGGCGGCGCCAGTGACGTGCCAGACGACGACGTGGCCGCCGTCTCCGAGAGCGCCTACGGCGTGATGGAGTACGTCGACGCTCACCGCCTCGACGAGGCTCTTCCCCTCGACGCGCCGGCCGAGTCGCTCACCTACCACGGCCACTGCCACCAGAAGGCGACGAAGAAGGACCACCACGCCGTCGGCGTGCTCCGGCGCGCCGGCTACGGGGTCGACCCGCTTGACTCCTCCTGTTGCGGGATGGCCGGCTCGTTCGGCTACGAGGCCGAGCATTACTCGATGAGCAAGGCGATCGGCGAGACCCTGTTCGACCAGGTCTCGGCCAGCGACGGCGACGCCCTCGTCGCGCCCGGCACCTCCTGCCGGACGCAGTTGGAGGAGGGTCCCGGCGAGGTCCCAGAGCCGTCACACCCGGTCGAGAAGTTGGCGGCCGCGCTGGCGTAAGGCGGCAGCCCGTTCGGGCTGTCACTCCGCCGTCGACCACACGTTCGCCCCGACGAGGGCGATCAGGTACGAGAAGACCGGGAACAGCACCGCGACGACGGCCAGGAACGCCGGGTCGAGTCCGGCGGGTTCGTCGGAGAGCAGTCCGGTGTACTGGAGAACGGCCAGCGTGAGGACCACGACGGCCGTGTTGAGCGCGTACTCGGAGAGCGACGGGTTCGGGAACCGCATACGACGGGGTGGCGCCGCCGCTCACTCAACGTTTTCGGCCCGGTCGCGCTCGCGTTCTCGCCGCCGGGCCAACACCCGCTCGAACCCCTTTCCCGGGCCGCCCTCGATCGGCCATCCCTTCGTCCGCCACTGAGGTGGCTCCGGCGAGAACTCCGAGCAGGAGCCGGAACACTCCCGCGCGGTCGGGACTTTCCCCTTCGCCGCGCAGTACGGGAGGAGCGCGCGGCCGTCGCGCCGGAGTTCGAAGTGGCGGCAGTCGGGCCGCATCGTGTCGTGGTACGAGCGCCACCCCTTCCCGTAGGCGCGCTCGGCGATCTCCAGCCGCAGCGTCTCGGTCTCGCGGTCCCGGCGCTCGCCCTCGCCGGGCGCCAGATCGCTCGGATGCCACGCCACGTCGACCGCGTCGGCGTCGACCCCGTTGTCGAAGTCGGTCGCGAGGATCCCGGCCTCGACCGGCATCTCGCGGAGGAGGGCGGGTTCGACGCGCTCGCCGGTCGTCTCGGTCGCCAGCCACGCCTCGTCGGCGAGACCGGTCTCGATGTCGTGTGTGAGCTGGTCGGCGAGCCGGTCGGCCGCCGAGCGGTCGAGGTCCGGCTTGTTCTCGACCGCGACGATCCGCTCGACCCAGTCCGGGTACGGTCGCACCCGGCGAAGCTGGATCCGGTTGTTCCGGCGGCGCTTCTCGATCAGGTCCCGACCCGCTGCGCGGTGGACCGCCTGCCGGACGTAGCGCCACGGGTAGCCGGGGTCGGGCAGCGCGTCGCGGTACCACGCCCACTCGGCGGGCGCGCCCCGGACGACGTGGAGCAGGTCCGAGTCGATCGTCCGGTCGCCGAACGCGCGCCGCCGTTCGAACGCCTCCGGATCGACTTCGAGCACGACCGTGTCCCAGCGGCGCTCCTGCGTTCCGAGCTGGCGGGAAACTATCGCGGGGCGAGACCCTTCGCTCGGGTGCCAGGTAAGCTCGGCGTACCGGCAGACGAGAAGCTCGTAGCCGAACTCGGCGTCGGGCGTCACTACTCGAACCGTCGAGCGGGGCGGACAAAAGGAACCCGCTCGGGGGCGGGACGGTCGTCGACTGCGATCCGCCCCAGCAGCCCGATCAGACGTACTTGCCGTTCTCCTCGTCTTTCCGCTCGTCGAGGTACTCGTGTGCCTCTTCCAGAATCTCGCGGGGACCGTCCTGAGTGATCGTGTTGAGCGCCTGGTCGTAGTCGCGCCACTGGAGGTCGCGGTGTTCCTTCGAGAGCTCGGCGCTCGCCTCGAACGAGCGGGCGATGAACAGGTGGACCGTCTTGTGGATGGTCTTGCCGTTCGCCTCGAACACGTAGTCGTACTCCTTGCGGAAGCCGTCGATCAGCCGGAAATCCTCGATCCCGGCCTCCTCGCCGACTTCCCGTATCGCCGTCTGCTGGAGCTCCTCGTCCCCCTCGACCCCGCCTTTGGGGAACTCCCAGTCCCCCGGTCGGCTCTTCAGGAGCAGGTACTCCCGTTCGCCGCGGGTGTCGCGGAAGAGGATGGCTCCGGCACTGGTCGCTTCGACCGTCATTGGCCGCAGGTAAGCGATCACCCCTAAAGAGCGTGTCGGACTCCCGAACAGATCCGAGCGACTCGGCGGCGTCGACCGGTCTGCGGACGAGATTCGCGGGTCGATCGCGCGCGTCGACCGCGGGTAGATGCGTTTTTACCGCTCGGGCGGCCATTCACGCACGACCCCCAGCCATGACCTTCGTCACGAAACTCGACTTCGCGTCCGGCGACCGCGACGTGCTCGCCGAGACCGTCCAGGAACTCAAGGAGACGCTCGAACGCAAGGGCGCCGAGTGCAAAGGCCCGCACGCGACCCCCTCGGAGACCGTCACCGTCCCACTGTACAAGAACCTCTCCGCCGGCGACGAGTTCTCTCCGTGGCGCTACGACGTGTACCGGCGCTCGATGGAGATCCACGGCGCCGACGACATCGCACGCGACGTCGTCGGGCGCGACTTCCCCGACTCGATCCACGTCGAGGTCGAGGTCGACCAGAAGAAGCCGCTCGGTCACCGGCGGGACTGAGGCGCGCGACGACGCCGAACCGGCGGTCGAAACGGTCACGGCTGCGGTTTTCGCCGCGACGGATTCCCGCCGCCAGCGCCCCGCTCGTCAGCTGAGCGTCCGCAGGTTCTCCGTCTCGACGCGGTCCGGCAGCCGGTCGAGCGCGCGCTCGCACCACGCGTCGTGGCCGAGCGTGACGGCCGTCTTGGGGTTGGCGGCCGCCAGCGCGACGACGCTCTCCGCGGCCGCGACCTGCGCCGCGTCGTCGGTCCGCTCGGGCACTTCGGCGGTGAGCGGGTACGTCTCCGAGAGCGCGGGCGGGTACGGGCCGAACGGGGGCTTCACGCGCCACACGGCGTCGTACTCGTGATCGGAGGGGGCCTTCGACTCGGTGAGGAGGAGCTTCTCGGGCGCCGCCAGCCGAGCGAGGCGGTCGCGGTGGCGATCTACCTCCGGGCGGCGGGCCGCCTCGTGGGAGGTGTAGAAGAACGCGTCCTTCGAGCCGGGGTCGGTGCGCTCCAGCTCGTCGGCGTGGTCGAGCAGCGCGCGGTACCCGTCGAGCATCGCCGGGTGCCCGCGGGCGCGGCGGTCGACGAGTTCCAGCAGCGTCCCCGAGCGGATCGCCTCCTTCACGCGCCGCAGTTCCTCGAAGGTGACGTGGAGGTTGTGCTCGGCGAGCAGCCGCTCCGTCTCCGCGTCGTCGAACCCGCGGAGGTCCGCGGGCGCGTGGTCGGCGCACACCGGACACGAGCAGGGGAAGTAGTCGAGGTCCGCGAGGTGTTCCGTCCCGGAGACGGTCAGGTAGCGGCCGTCGCGCGCCATCAGCGCGTAGGCGGCCGAGTCGAACAGGTCGCAGCCGGCCGCCACCGCGAGCGCCAGCATCATCGGGTGGCCGGCGCCGAACAGGTGGACCGGCGCGCCCGGCCCGAGCCCGCGCTTCGCCGCCCGCACCGCCTCGACGGTGTCGGCGTAGCGGTAGGAGTTCAGGAGGGGGACCATCGCCCCGACGGGGAACACGTCGAGGTCGGTCCCCGCCGCGTGTCGGCCCGCCTCCTCCCGGAGGTCGGCGTAGGTCGACCCCTGAACCGGCGCGTTGACCAGCATCTCGCCGGTCTCGGCCTCTTCGGCGTCCGCGAGCGCCCGCTTCGTCGTCGCCAGCTCCCGCTCCGCCCGCTCGCGGTCGGCGTCGGGCGGCGTGGGCACGTCGACTGGGGTCGCCACGTCGCTGCCGATCTGCCGCTGGAACTCGATGATCTCCGCGGTCGTCACGTCGATGTCGCCGTACTCGGCCAGCTGGAAGGAGCCGGAGTCGGTCATGATCGCGCCGTCGAAGCCGAGGAACTCGTGGAGTCCCTCGTCGACCGCGCGGTCGCGGATGCGGTCGGTGCTGCGGATGATGTAGGAGTTCGTGATCAGCATCTCCGCGCCGAACTCCGATTCGAGCCGCTCCGGCTCGATCGTGAGCACGTTGGGGTTGACCACGGGCAGGAGCGCCGGCGTCTCGACCGTGACGCCGGCGCGCGGGACCTCCAGCCGGCCGATCCGCCCGGCGGCGTCGTGGTCCCGGATCTCGAAGTGATCGCGCATACCCCGACTGTGCGGACGCGGGCGGTAAGGGTTGCGTTCGGCGGTGACGGGCCGGCAGCCGGGCGCTCGGACGCGACCGTCCGCGACGGCCTACAGCCCCGTCGGGTGCGAGGCGTACGTCGTCTCCAGCCCCCACTCGCTCGACAGCGACTCCAGCGCGCGGACGCCGAACGTCTCCGTGGCGTAGTGGCCGGCGAGGAACACCGTGAGACCGGCCTCCCGAGCCTCGTGGTAGACCTTCCCTTTCCCCTCGCCGGTGATCAGCGCGTCCGCGTCGGCCGCGACCGCCTCGTCGAGCCAGTCGACGCCGGAGCCGGTGACGACCGCGACGCGCTCGATCTCCTCGGGTCCGAAGTCGAGGACGCGGGTCGGCGACGGCTCACCCTTCGGCTGGCCCTCGAACCCGTCGAGCGTCTCGCGGATCGCGTCCGCCGAGCGCGGCGACGCCGTCTCCCCGATCGTTCCGATCGTCACCGGCCCGATCTCGCCGAACGGCTCCCGCCCTGAAAGGCCGACCGCGTCTGCGACACCCGCAGCGTTGCCCAGTTCCGAGTGCCCGTCGAGCGGGAGGTGAGAGACGTACAGCGCGACGTCGTTCTCGATCAGGGCCGCGATCCGGTCGTGCGCGCGTCCCGTGACGCGCTCGATGCCCCCCCACGAGAGTCCGTGGTGGACGACGAGGGCGTCGGCGCCCGCGTCGGCGGCGGTCTCGATCGTCGCCTGCGCGGCGTCAACTGCGAACGCGACGCGTTCGATTTCGGCCTCGTCCGGACCCACCTGTAGCCCGTTCGCGCTCGCGTCGACGTCGGCGTACGCGGCCGTGTCGAGTTCGTCGTCGAGTCGGTCGACGTACTCGGAGAGCTTCATACCGGACCGTGGACCGGGCGGGGAATAAAGCGCGGCGGTCCGTCGGGATCAAATCGAGTCGCAGGTGCGATCGATCCGCGACCCCTGCGGCCAACGGTTTATAAATAACCGAGGCGGTGGCGCGTGCCTGCGAGCGGCCGCCACCGGCGGCCGCGAGTCAGCACGCGCGAGGGAGTCAGTCGCCGGAGCGAAGCGACGGCGACTGACGAGGCTGGGGAGGTGTGAGGTGCTGTGCAGGGCGGGACTCAAAGGGGCAGCCGCGAGGGCGGCGTAGGCGACCCAAGTACCGCAAGGAGGGGAGCGTCAGCGACCGACTGAGGAACGCAGCGAGCGTACGCCGCCCTCGCGGCTGGGGCTTTGGAGGTAGTCGTCGTCGATCCGCTGTTAGCTATTTATATGCGAGCGGCTGGGGGTTTGGCGGTGTTTGTCGTCGATCCGCAGTCACCCATTTATAAACGACCGGCTGGAGATTCAGAAGAGTTCCTCGTTGACCCGCTGTCAACTAGTTATAAACGACGAACTTAGTCGTCGAGCTCCTCGGCGATGGAGTCGGGGACCGCGTCGGGACCGCCGACCGCAGCGTCAGTAATATCCGCCTCCTCCGGTCTCTCGGCCTCTGACGTGAACTCGGGGTCGAACAGCCGGAGCGCGGTCCGGATCGTCTCCCAGTCGTCCTCGCCGGCGGCGTCCCGGAGCGAGCGCGTCGGCGCCGCGAGCAGCTGGCCAACCAAGGCGTCCGCCAGGTCCGCGACCGTCTCGCGCTGCTCGTCGGTCAGGCCGCCCTGCGCCTCCAGCTTCGACATCGCGCGGTCGAGCTCGCGCGCCTTCACCTGGTCGGCGCCGGCGTACATCGACGAGATGGCGTCGTCCGCGCGCTTGCGCTTGTACGCCTCCAGGATGCGCTCTAACTCCTCGTCGATGATCGACTCGACGTCGCGGGCCTCCTGCGCGCGGCTCTCGCGGGTCCGGCGCGTGACGTCTTCGAGGTCGTCGATGTCGTAGACGGTGACGCCCTCGCGGGCGCCGGCCGCCGGGTCGACGTCGCGCGGCTGCGCGATGTCGATACAGACGACCCGCCCGGCGCCGTCGACGTACGACGGGTGGACGATCAGGTCCGGGCTGCCCGTCGCGGTGACGACGAGGTCGGCCTCGGGGATGACCGCGGGGAGGTCCGCGAGCGACACCGCCTCCGCGGGGGTGTCGACCTCCTCGACGACGAACTCCGCGTGCGGGACGGTGCGGTTCGCGACGACGATCTCCGAGACGGCGGTGTCGTCGAGCGTGCGGGCCGCGAGCGTCCCCATCTCGCCGGCGCCGACGACGACGGCGGTGCCGTCGGTCAGGTCGATCTCGCTGGCCGCCAGCCGGACCGCCGCGGAGCCGAGCGAGACGACGCCCTCGTTGATCTCGGTCTCCGTCCGCGCGCGCTCGCCGACGTGGAGCGCCTTCGTCACGGCGTCTTTCAGGACGGGACCGATCCCGCCCGCGGACTTCGACTCCTCGTAGGCCTCGCGCAGCTGGCCGATGATCTGGTCTTCGCCGAGCACGAGCGACTCAAGCCCGGACGCGACCCGCATCAGGTGCTCTAAGCTCTCCTCGTGGTCGAGGCGGCGGACCGCGCCGCCGCGAACCTCCGGCGCGAACGTCGACAGCGCCGTCGCGCCGTCGACGGTGCGGTCGGTGACGACGTACGCCTCCGAGCGGTTACACGTCTGCACCGCGAACGCCTCTTCGACCCCTTCGCGAGCGAGCAGGTCGGAGACGGTCGCGCGGACGCCGTCGCCGCCGGCGGCCTCGATCTCGTCGACGGTCGCGTCGGCGTGGGCGACGCTCACGCCGGCGATCGCACCCGTCTCTCTCATCGATTGAGTACCTCCTCGATCACGGTGTCGGCCTCTTGCCGTCCGTTGGATCTCCCCTTTTGTAAACCCTTCCAAACCCCCCGCGACCTGACAACGCGCCGGACCGCTTCCCGGCGCGTCTCGGGGTCGATACCCGCCGATTTCAGCTCCTCGCGGATCTCGCCCGAGAGCGCCGCCATCTCGCCGGCGCCCTCGATCTCGGCTTCGATCCGCTCCCGCAGCGCCTTCGCGAGCGCGGGGCTGGTCCCCCCCGTCGAGAGCGCCACGGTTACCGGGTCGTCCTCGACCGTCGCGGGCACCACGACGCTTCCCGGGTCGCGCCCGCCCGAGACGTCCGTCCGGTTGACCAGTATTCCACGGTCGAGCGCGGCCGCCTCCACGGCCGCGTTGACCGCGGCGTCGTCGGTCGCGGCGACCGCGATCGCCGGGTCGAACCGGTCGATCCAGTCGCCCACGGCGTCGGCGTCCGGGGCGGCGCGGACCAGTTCAACTGCCGGCGCTTCGTTCCCGTCGCCGTCGCCGTTCCCGTCGCTGTTCCCGTCGCGTCCGTCCGCGAGCGAGCGCAGCCGCTCGTCGAACTCGGGGCTGATGACGACGATCCGGGCGGCCTCGTCGAACCCGCGGGCCTTCCGCGCACCCACTGAGCCGCCCCCGAAGACGACGACCGTCTCGCCCGCGAAGTCGTGGTACAGCGGCGTCACGGCGCACCTCCGAGCGGCGGGAGTCGGCGGGTCACGCCGTGTTGCTGTCCGCCCGGTCCGCGATGCGGATGCCGGTCTTCTTCAGGATGCGCGTCGAGAACAGCGTGTCCCAGTCGTCGGCGCCGACGTCCCAGTGCTCGTCCATCAGCTCCCGCACCTCCGCGATCCGGCGCTCGCTTTCCGCCTCCGTGCGGCCGTGCGTCATCGCGAAGAAGTTGTACTCCCAGACGCCCGCGTGTCGCGGGCGCTCGTAGCAGTGGGTGACGAAGTCCAGCGCCGCCACCGCGGGCCCGACGTCGTCTAGGGCCGCCTCGGGCACGTCCCAGACCGTCATGCCGTTCTCCGTGTAGCCGAGCGCGTAGTGGTTCGGGATGACGCCGACGCGGCGCACCTTCCCCTCCCGCTCGAACCGCTTCACCGTCTCGATCACCCAGTCGACGTCGGCGTCGAGGGCTGCCGCCACGTCCGCGTACGGCGTCTCCGTCACCGGCAGCCCGCCCTGAATCTCGACGACGAGGTCGCGCTCGTCGGGCGTGAGCGTCCCGCGGTCGCTCGGCGTCACCTCGGGACCGAGGTCCGAGAGGTCGACGTCGCCGTCGGGGACCGGGCCGTCGACGAGGAACTTCGCGCCGACGTGGAACTCCCGGAGCTTCGGGAGGTTGTACGTCTCCTGGCCCGTCGCGGCCTCGATCTCCGCGAGCACCTCCGCGACGCGGTCGCTCCCGTCCTTGTCCGGGTCCGGGTGGTCCGCGACGCTCACGACGAACCACATGTTGAGGTGCGGGTGTTCGCGCTCGTAGTTGTGCGCGACCGCGGTGAACTCGTTGACGGTCTCCGCGATCTCCTCGTAGCGGTCCTCGGGCGCGTGCATCGCCACGAGCGACGCGGCGCCGCCGATCTCCTCGGCGTTGACGAGCGCGCCGAACCGCGAGAGGATTCCCTCTTCGTCGAGTTCGCGCACGCGCTCGCACAACTCCGGACCGGTCACCTCGACCCCGCGCTCGCGGAGCGCGGCCGCCGCCGCGTCGAAGGGGCGCTCCGCGACCGGGAAGCCGCCCTGGAACGCGTTGATGATCGCGCGGTCGAGCGCCGTCAGATCCGCGTCGACCTCCTGCATGAGTCGAGTTCGGGACCGAGCGAGAATAAGCGGTTCGACCTGACTCGGCGGTGTCGGACGAGCGGACCGGCGCGAGCCGCGTCGGTCGCCCCGGCTGCGCTACTCGTCCACGTCGCGGGCGATGTCCGCGAGCGACGACCGCGGCCCGCGGTTCGCGTCGTACACGGTCCGTTCACCGGGGATACGCAGTCCGTACAGCTCGCCGGGCACCACCACGTCGAAGACGACGCTGTCGCCCGGCTCCCGGTCGTTCTCGTCGAGCCACTCGACCAACCGGTTCGCCCCCTCGCCCGCGAGGCGGGCGAGCCGCCGGTTGTCGAACGCGCCGCGGAGGAGCCGCCCCTTCGAGTCGGCCGCGACCCGCGCGTGGTACTCCTCGCGGTCGATCACGACCCGAACGATGTCGTCCGCGCTCAGTCCGAGTTCGTCACAGGTTCCGGACTCGACGCGCCTGTCGAGCGCGTCGTCGTCGGGGAGCCTGGCGCACGGGCGACGAGTGCCGCCGCTCCGGGCGAGCGAGACGCGGATCGAAGAAACGTCCTCGCCGTCGGAGGGGACGCGAGGCATCGGGGACCGTTACTCGTCGTCTTCGGCGTCTTCGGCGTCGCCCTCGCCGAACGCGGCCGCGACGTCGCCGTCGCCGTCGACGACGCTCGCGTTGATCTGCGCGACGTCGTCGTCGATCTCGCGGCCGCGGACGGTGATCCGCTTGCGCTCGCCCTCGCGGGACGGCTCGAAGCCGACGCCGCCCTCGAGGAGGAGCTCCTTCAGGCGGGTGCCGGAGACGTCCTCGCGCATCGGGCGCCCGGTCTCGTCGGAGCCGCCGGTGAGTTCGATCGTGTGCTCGGAGAGTCCGACGGCGTCGCCGCCGATCTCGTCGCCGAGTTCGCGACCGAGGAATCGGTTGGCGTCCTGTCCGTCGACCTCTCGCTGGAACGTCTCGCCGGTCTCGGGGTCGGCGACGACGACTTTGAATTCGGCCATGCGCGAACCCAGATGCCCGCGCATAAAAAGCACGTCGAAACGTCGGAACCGCGAGCCGCGCCGCGCTCAGGCGTCTGCCCCGTCGACGCGCACGATCTCTCGCTCGCCGTCGCCCCACGGTCCCTCGACGAACGCGGCCTCGACCGCGCGGGCGACGGCCTCCGGGTCGTCCGGACCGTCGGCGTCGGCGACGCTCCCGACCGACTCCGGGTCGAAGGGCACGTCGAGCGCGTCGTAGACCGGGTCGGTGACCGACGCGATCGGACCGGGGTCCGCCGCCGAGACGACGAGGACGCCCGCGACGAGCGCCGCGTCGGCGCGGACGCGCTGCGCGAGGCCCGCAACTTTTCCGCCGGTTGAAGCGCTCGCGCCGTCCGCGCCGGTTCCGCCGACCGTCACGCCCGCCCCGCCCGCCTCACCACCGCCGCCCCCAACCCGCAGCGAGTGGTCGCCGGGACAGAAGGCGTCCGGCGGCTCCCCCCGTACCACGTCCGCGCCGAGGTCTCGGAGCGCGCCGCGGAGCGTCTCGGCCGCGACCTCGTACCGCGAGTCGATCGATCCGCGCCCGTCGCCCGTCGGCACCGCGACGCCGACCGAGAGGGTTGAGCCGGTGTACGCCACCGCGCGGCCGCCCACGTCGCGCTCGACCGGGGGAAAGCCGGCGTCGCGCGCCGCGCGCTTCGCCTCCACGAATCCGTCCTCGCGGGCGTCGCGGCGGCCGAACGCGACCTGTCGCGGCGGCGCGGTGACGCGCACGGCCGGGACGCCCGCCGCGGCCGACGCGAGCAGGTCCGCGGCGGGCGCACGGTTGGCCGCGGGCGAGGAGCGGTCCCCCCTGTACACGCGCATGGATCGAACCCAGGGCGGGGGAGCACAAGCACTTTGCGGCGGGCGGTGTCGGTCGCGTTCCCGTCTCGCGCCGCGCTCGTCGGCGCGTGACACAACAGTTTTGTCGGCCGTGGAAGTGATACAGGTATCGATGAGCGACCTGGGCGCGCTGCCGGTCCGAGCGTACCTGACCGCCTGCCTCCTGGCGGGGGTCATCGGACTCTGGCTCGGCCGGGTCGCGTGGCGGGAGCGCGACGAGCCGGGGGGGATCGAGGTCGCGCTCTACCTGCTCTGCGGGGGCGGCGTCTCCCTCCTGTACGCCATCCGGGTCGCGGCGCCCGGCGAGACCGCGATGACGGTCGCGCTCAACCTGGCGACGCCGTTCCTCGGGGCGCTCCCCGTCCTCTGGATCTGCTTCGCGCTGGCGTTTACCGGGCACGACCGCTGGCGGACGGAGAACCGGATCGTCGCGCTCGCGACGCCCGCGTTCGTCTGGGTGCTGCTCGCGTGGTCGAGCGGGACCCACGGGCTGGCCCGGCGCTCGGTGACCCCCGTCGCCGACGGCCCGTTTACCCTGCTCGGGTACGGGCTCGGTCCCGCGAGCTGGGCGTTCGTCCTCTTCGCGTACGGCCTGTGCATCGCCGGCGCGCTCCTCGTCGTCGACCTCTACGAGCGGACCGGCAACCGCTACCGGCTCCAGACGTTCGTCGTGCTGCTCGGCACGCTGTTCCCGTTCCTGGCGAGCGTCGCCACGCTCGTCGACGTCGGGAGCTACGCGAACCTCTCGTGGCTGCCGACGGCGTTCGTGATTCACGGCGTGTTCCTGTACGGCACCGTCTTCTGGCTCGGCACGCTGGACGCCGCGGTCGTCGCGCGCGACACCGCCGTCGAGGTGATGCAAGATCCGGTGATCGTCTCCGGCTCGGACGGCCGGATCCGCGACCTCAACCCGGCCGCCGAGGCGCTCCTCCCGCCCGACGCGGTCGGCTCGTCGCTGTCGGCGGCCTTCCCGCGGCTGGAGGACGGCTCCGAACACCCGATCGTCATCGGCGACCGCCAGTTCGACATCCAGGAGAACCCGATAACCGACCCGCGCGGGACCGACCGCGGCCACGTGTTCCTGCTCCGCGACGTGACCGCGCGAGAACAGCGGCAGGCGGCGCTCGAACGGCGGGAGGCCGAACTCGAACGGCAGAACGAGCGGCTCGAGGAGTTCGCCGGCGTCGTCTCCCACGACCTTCGGAACCCCCTCGCCGCGGCGTCCGCGGCCGTCGAGCTGGCCCGCCAGCGCGGCGACGACCCGGACGGCGCCTTAGAGCGGGCCGCGAACGCCCACGAGCGGATGGACGACATGATCGAGGGGCTGCTCGCGCTGGCGACGGCGGGGGAGACGGTCGACGACCTCGACCGCGTCTCGCTGGACGCGACGGTCAGGCGCGTCTGGTCCCGACTCGAAACCGCGGACGCGACGCTGACCGTCGACGGCGACGCGACCGCGTTGGCCGACCGCGACCGCCTCGAACAGCTGATCTCGAACCTGTTCCGCAACGCGATCGACCACGCGGGCGAGGACGTCGCCGTCACCGTCTCCATCGCGTCGGACGGCGAGGCGGTCTCGCTCGCGGTCGGCGACGACGGTCCCGGGATCCCGCCCGAGGAGCGCGAGCGCGTCACCGAGCGCGGCGTGTCGCTCGGCGGCGGCACCGGACTGGGGCTGGCGATCGTCGGCGACATCGTCGAGGCCCACGGCTGGACGCTCTCCGTCGCCGAGTCCGACGCCGGCGGCGCGCGGTTCGCCATCGAGGGGATGGAGGCGGCGGACGGGTGACGGGGTCGCCGGCCGGCGCCGCCGACCCCGATCCGCCGGATCCGACTGTCACGCTCCCCGGCGACGTCGTCGGGCGGTACGAGAAGTTCTCGCGGTTCAACTCCCCGTACCCCGCCCACCGCCGCGGCCGCGCGGTCGACCTGTACCCGGGCGACGACATCGGGCGCTCTCCGGTCGCCGGCGTCGTCCGCGAGGTCCGAACCGTCGGCTGTCCGGACCGCCCGTACGCGGCCGACGAGGATCACCTGATCGTCGTCGACCTCGCCGACGAGTGGTGCGCCCGCGCCGGCGCGCCCCCCGGCACCGTCGCGCGGATCCTCCACGTGATCCCCGAGGTGTCTCCCGGCGACCGGGTGACCGTCGGCGACGCGCTCGGCCCGACGACGCGCTCCGGCTTCTTCGGCCGGTGGGTCGACGACCACGTCCACCTCGGCTTCCGCCCGCCGGACGCGGATCCGCTCAGGGCGAGCGGGTCGCTCCCGGTCGCCGTCGACGCCCCCGTCGAGCCGGTGGCGTGGGACGGGACCGGAACCGTCGTCGAGCGCGCCCCGGCGCACGTCGTCCTCGACGGGCCGCGCCGTCGGGGATCGAGTCGGTCCGGTTCCGGTCCGGCGTTCGCGGCGTTCGCGAGCGACGAGGGAGTCCCGCTCGACGGCGGGCTGACGCACTACGCGGGCGGCGGCACGTTCGGGGCGGTCGGTGAGTCCGCCGTGGCGGGCGACTCGCTGTCCCTCCTCGGGACCCGAATCGGAACCGCGGTCGGACACGGCGGGGAGGCGGGGTCGGAACCGGGCGCGCCGCGCGTCGAGTGGGCGCCCGTCGACGTCCTCGCGAACGGCGAGCGCGTCGTCGGGCTGTCGCTGTTCGCGGCGCGCGCCGACCGGGTCGGCGTCAAGGTCGTCTGCCCGGACCGCGAGTTCGACATCGGGGAGTCGGTGACGGTCGCGGTCGTCTCCAGCGACGACCCGATCCGGCTCGGCGTCGGGTGATCGAGACCGTCAATCGATCGCCGGTTGTCGCGCGTTTCCGGGGGCTACAAGCCCTCTCGGAGAATCCCCGAAGTATGGATCGCACGGAGATCGCCGAGATGGATCCGCTCCCGTCGGCCGCGACGGCGTACGTCGAGGAGAAGCTGGAGGACGAACACGGCTACCTCTCGTGGCTGAACACGTCGGTCGAGGCGATCGAGCGCGGGCGCGTCGTCCTCTCGATCCCCTTCGACGACAAGCTCACGAACGCGGACGGCCGGACGATCCACGGCGGCGTCGCGGCGACGCTGATCGACACGGCGGGCGGCGTCGCCCAGCGCACGACGTTCGAGGACCCGCTCGCCGGCGGCGTGGCGACCGTGAACCTCAACGCGAACTACCTCCGCCCCGCGACCGGCGACCTCCGCGCGGAGGCCGAGGTGGTGCGGGCCGGCGGCTCGATCGGCGTCAGCGAGATGACGGTTACCACCACCGGAAACGGCGGCGAAGGGGCCACGGGAGACGACGCGAGCGACGGAGGTCGCTCGGAGGTCGTCGTCGGTCAGGGGTCGTTCCGGCTGTTCCGAGAGTAGCCCGGGAGGGCGTCGAGGATCGCGTCGAGGTCGGGCCGGCCGTCGGACGCGCCATCGGCCGCGCCTGCCTCCTCGGCGTCGATGTCGGCGTCGGCGCCACCGCCGAGTTCCGCCGCCAGCGCCGCGACCGGTTCGCGGTCGACGCGGTCGGGAGCGGCGCGGACGACGACCGACTGCTCGCCGAGCGAGACGAACCCGCAGCCGAGTCGCGCCGCGGTCTCGCGGAGGCCGAGTCCCGCGTGCGCGTCGCCGGCGACGACCGCGCGGACCGGACTCTCGAACGCCTTCGCGGTTCGTTCGTAGCCGTCGATGCGCTCGGCGAGCGCGCGGCGGTCGGCGTCGCGCTCGTCCGCGAGGTCGTCGAGCGCCGCGTCGAGGCTCCGGCGGAGTCCCGAGACGGTCGGCCGGTTCCGGAAGCGGAGGTCGCGGTCGACGAGGTCAGCGAGTCCCTCGACGCCGTCGGGGTTCCCGTCGGGCACGACGAGTCCCCACTCGCGGCTCCAGCCGCCGAGTTCCGCGGCGTCGACGTCGCGGTCGGTCGGTCCCGCGGTCACGGCGATGTCGGGGACGCCGTCGCGGAGGCGGCGGAGTCCCTCCCGAGAGCCGACGGCGAGGTACCGGGGGTTCGCGAGCCGGTCGAGCAGGCGGTTGAGCGCGGGGTCGTCCTCGCCGACACCGAGCAGCGTCGGCGGGCGCACGTCCGGCGAGAACAGGTCGACGGAGACGGTCTCGCCGGCGTCGAGGTACTCCGTGTCCGGGTCGACCGCGACGACGCCGTCCGCCTCGACGAGGCTCGTCGTCGCGCCCGACCCCTTGTCGACCGGGTAGACGAGCGGGCGGTCGTCACCCCTCTCCGTCGCGGCCTCGTCGAGGTCGAGCAGGCCGACCGGCATCAGGCGCAGGCGCCCCTCGCCGTAGCGCTCGCCGACGCCCATCCGGCCCTCGACGGTCGCCGTCGCCGGCTCGGGCTGGCCGGCGGCCTCGCGGATCGCGGGCGCGACGAACGTCCGGAAGATGGTGAGCGCGGACACCGGGTAGCCGGGGAGTCCGATGTACGCCGACTCGCCGGCGGGGGCGGTACTCCCGGCCGCGGCGCCCTCGTCGGCGTCGGCGCCGCCGCGGTCGAGTCGCCCGACGAGCATCGGCTTGCCGGGCTTGACGGCGACGCCGTGGAGGAGCAGCTCGCCGCGCGCCTCGATCACGCGGTAGATCACGTCGACCGCGCTCGCCGAGGTCGACCCCGAGGAGAGCACCAGGTCGCACTCGTCTGCCGCCCGGCGGAGCAGTCGCTCCATCTCCTCGTAGTCGTCGCCGGCGTGCGGGTACAGCACCGGTTCGCCGCCCGCCTCCTCGACGCCCGCGGCGATCGTCGTCGAGTTCACGTCGTAGATCTCGCCGCGCTCGGGGTCGAGGTCCTCGCCCGGCCGGACCAGCTCGTCGCCGGTCGAGACGATGCCGACGCGGGGACGTCCCTCGACCGGGGCCTCGTCGACGCCGAGCGCCGACAGCAAGCCGATCTCGCGGGGCGTCAGCCGCGTTCCGGGTCCGAGCGCGCGGGCGCCGGCGGCGATGTCGGTCCCCGCGGTCATCACGTGGTCGCCGGGCGCGACCGAGGTCCGGACCGCGATCCGTGAGGGTTCGCCGTCGGCGGCGTCCCCGCCCGCACCGCCGTCGTCGCCCCCGCCGACCTCGTCGGTCCGCTCGACCATCACGACCGCGTCCGCGCCGTCGGGCATCACCGCGCCCGTCGATATCTCCGCGCAGGTCCCGGGTTCGACCGCGACGTCGGGCGCCGCGCCCGCGTGGACCGCGCCGACGAGGTCGAGTTCGGCGGGGTCGGCCTCGTCGGCGCCGAAGGTGTCGCGCGCCCGCACCGCGTACCCGTCCATCGAGGCGCGGTCGAAGCCGGGCACGTCGATCGCGGCGTCGACGCGCTCCGCGAGGACGCGGCCGCGGGCCTCCCGCAGCGGGACCGTCTCCGGCGCCGGCGCGAGGTCGAGCGACGCGATCGCGTCGCGCGCGGCCTCGGGGGTCGCGAGGTCGCGGAACTCCTTGCGGTCGCTCACGGCGTCACCTCCCACAGCTCCACGTCGACGGTCTCGCCGGCGTCGAGTCCCTCGCGCGGTTCGGGGACGACGACCCAGCCGTCCGCGAGCGCGACGCTGGATAAGATTCCGGAGCCGCTCGCGCGGGTCGGCGTCGCGGTCGGGAGGGCGTCGTCCGCCGGGTCCGCGTCGCTCTCGGCCGGCTCATTGTCCGAGAGCGTCACCCGCGCGAACGTCCGCACGCCGGGTTCGCTCGCGACCTTCCGGTCGAGCGTCGCGCGCCGCGTCGGGAACGGCTCGGCGTCGATCCCGGCCGCGCGCTTCACCGCGGGCCGGAGGAACTGCGCCGCGTTGACGATACACGCGACCGGGTACCCCGGCAGCGACACGATCGGCGTCCCCTCGGCGCGGCCGAGACACACCGGGTGGCCGGGCTTCAGGGCGACGCCGTGGACGAGCACCTCGCCGAGTCCGTCGACGACCTCCGGGATCAGGTCCCGCTCGCCGACCGAGGAGCCGCCGGTGGTGACGACCACGTCGGCGTCGAGGTCGGCCGAAACCGCCTCCCGAAGCGCGTCCGGGTCGTCGGTGACGACGTCGCGGTAGCGCGCCGCGCCGCCCCAGCGCTCGACGAGCCGAGAGACGGTGAGTCCGTTCGTCTCGATCACCTCGCCGGGACCGGGGTCGGACTCGACCAGCTCCTCGCCGGTCGGGATAACGGCCACCTCGGGCGGCTCTCTGACCCGGACCTGATCGAGACCGACCGAGCGCAGGAGACCGAGGTCGGAGGGGCGCAGGACGTGACCCGGCTCGAAGCAGCGCTGGCCGTCGGCGACGTCCTCGCCAGCCTCGCCGACGTTCTCGCCGTCCGCGACCGCGTCGAACACCTCCACCTCGTCGCCGACCGCCTCGACCCGCTCGATCATCACGACCGCGTCCGCGCCCTCGGGCACCGCGCTTCCGGTGTGGACGCGGGCCGCCTCGCCGGGCGCGACCGCGTCGGACTCAGCGGGCTTAGCGGTCAGAACGGCGGGCGAGCGGTCGCCGGCACCGAAGGTGTCGCTCGCGCGGACCGCGTACCCGTCCATCGCGGCCCGATCGTATCCCGGCACCGGCGCCGGCGCGTCGATCGGTTCGGCGACGACCCGGCCGTCGGCCGCCGCGACCGGGACGGTCTCCGCCCGGTCGCGGGGCGTGACGGCGTCGAGCAGCGCCGCCCTCGCGTCCGCGACCCGGGTCCGCCGCTTGAATCCGGACTCGCGTCTGTCGTGGCTCATGGGTGTGAATTTCGCGTCCGCGGGCAAAAAGCCCGGACCTTCGCGGGGCGCGGTCCCCGGCGGAGTCCGGCGGTGATCGGAGCGTGCCGCGGCGCCACACACCGGTCGCGACCCGTGCGCGGTCGACCGTTGGATCGTCGTCCTCCGTAACGCCGCGGGACTGGTCCTCTAAGGGACGACCAGCACCCGCAGATCGTTCAGGTTCGTCCCGGTCGCGCCCGTGCGAATGAGGGCGTCGCGGGCGTCGAGATACGGGTACGCGTCGTTGTCGGCGAGCGCTTCGCGGGCCGCCTCGGGGTCCGCGACGGTCGTTCCGTCGACCAGCGCGCCCGCCGCGTCGGTCGCGCCGTCGATCCCGTCGGTGTCGACGGCGGCCACCGCGATCCGCCCCCGAGCGTCGGCGTCCGGACCGTCGTCGCGGAGGTCGAGCGCCGCGCTCGTCGCGAACTCCTGGTTCGGACCGCCGGTCCCGTCGCCGCGGACCGTCACCGTCGTCTCGCCGCCGGAGAGCACCACCGCGGGCGGCGAGACCGGCGTCTCGGTCGCCCGGACCTCCTCCGCGACGGCGACGTGCGTCGTGGCCGCCTCCCGGGACTCGCCGCGGACTCGCGAGGAGAGCACCAGCGTCTCGTAGCCGCGTTCGGCCGCCGCCGACCGGGCCGCCCGGAGGACCGTCATCCCGTCGGCGACGACGTGAGTCGAGACGGCGTCGAACGCTGGGTCGCCGGGAGCGGGGGTCTCGTCGATGTCGCCGGCCGCCCCGCGTTCGAGGCGGGTCCGGACGGCGTCCGGCGCGTCGATTCCGTACCGGTCGAGCACCGCGAGCGCGTCCGCGAACGTCGATTCGTCGGGGACCAGGGGTCCGCTCGCGATTGCGCTCAGGTCGTTCCCGACGACGTCGCAGAAGACCAGCGACACGACCGTCGCGGGAGCGGCGCGGCGGGCGAGCCGGCCACCCTTCAACGCCGAGAGGTGTTTGCGGACCGCGTTGATTTCGTGGATGTCCGCCCCGCTCGCGAGCAGGGCGTCGGTCGTGTCCTGAAGGGCGGCCAGCGAGACGCGCCCCGCAGGCGCGGCCATGAGCGCGCTCCCGCCGCCCGTTATCGTCGCCAGGACGAACGTGTCACCATCCGCCGCGTCGGCCGCGGAGAGCAGCTTCCGGGTCCCGTCCGCCCCGCGCTCGCTCGGCATCGGGTGGTCCCCCTCGCGGACCGTCACGCGTTCCGTGGCCACGGGGTCGTCCGTGACGACGACGCCGCGGTCGATCCGGTCGCCGAGCTCGCGTTCGAGCGCGGCGGCGACGTGCGCCGCGGCGTTCCCCCCGCCGAGGACGACGACCTCCTCGTACTCGCTGAGGTCGTAGGTCGCGTCCGCGATCCGGAGGTCGGTCCCGTCGAGCGCGACGGCCTCCCGGACGACCGTCCTCGGGTGGCCGGCCTCGATGCCGGCCTCGACGCATTCGAGCGCGGTCTCTCGGGCCTCGCTCGACGCGAGGCGGTCGGACTCCTCGATCATGCGTCCGTGCCTCCCGCGGCCGCGCCGCCAGCGTGGGTGCCCGCGGTCCGACCGGACCGCAGCACCGGCGTCCGCGCGTCGGTCCGTTCGGCCACCCCGTCGCCGTCCGCCCGAGTTCGCCGCCCGAACCCGGACGCAGGTCTGTCGTGGCTCATGCTCGAACGTTTCGAGACCGCAGGAAAAAACCCTGTCTCGTCCGCGACCGCCGCCGGAGCCTCCGGGTATCGAACCGCCTCCCGACTCGTCCCGTCAGGCGAACCACGAGAGGAGCCGCCGGGTGCGGTGGACCGACTGGAGGGCGGCGACCTTCGCGGCCACCGCCCCGTCGACCGCGGTCCGCTTGGTGGCTCGAACGCCCCGGACCGCGCCGGTCCGGGCGTAGTACGCCGACCGGCGCCCGGCGGCGCCGACGTAGTGTTTCGCCGCCATCCGGATCGGCGCGCCCCGGCCGTCGACGGTCGTCGTGCCGCGACGGATCGCCGTCAGCACGTCGTCCGCGGTGACCTCGTCCGGCGACTCCCGGCCCTCGATCCCCAGCTCGGTGAACGCCCGACCGACGTACTGGAGGTGGTGGGCGTCGCTGGCGGCAATTCCGGGGTAGCCGTGTTCGGCCGCGAACCGCCGCGCGCGACGGTTTCGGTACCCCGTGAACAGCCAGGCGTTGAACACCTCGATCGCGTCGACCTCGTCGACCGCGCCGGACGTCTCGACGCCGCCCGTCTCCGCGACCGGATCGGCGCGGTCGGCGTCACGCTCCGGGTTCCGGTTCCCGTCGGCGGCCTCGTCGGCCGAGCCGGGCGTCGGGATGTTGCGCTGGCGGACGCCGTGGCGCGAGCGCTGGAAGGGGTGGGGGACGACGGCGACGCCGCCCTGCTCGTGGATCTTCCGGACCGTCTCCGCGTACGGGCGGCTGCGCGGCGGCATCCGGTCGACACCGATCGCCAGCAGGTGGCCGTGCGCGGTCGACACCTCCACGCCGGGAATGCCGATCAGCCCGTACTCCGAGGCGATCTCCGCGGCGCGTTTCGACTCCCGGATCACGTCGTGGTCGGTGATGACGACCGCGTCGAGTCCGATCTCGGCCGCGTGTTCGAGAATCAGCTCGACCGGTTCGTGGCCGTCGTAGCTCCCCTCGGAGTGGACGTGCGGGTCGATGCTGACGGTGACGCGGGACACGCCCGAACTACGCGGCGGGAACTATATAAATGGGCGAGCGACGGTCGTCGGACAACTGACTCGCGGGGATTCGTAAATTCACTTGCGGTGGCGCGTGCCTGCGAGCGGGCCGCCGGCCCGCGAGTCGCACGCGCGAGGGAGTCGCTGGCGGCGTCAGCCGCCAGCGACGAGGTTGGGGAGGCGTGAGGCGCGGTTGCTGTGCTGTGCGGGGTGGGACTCAAAGGGGCAGCCGTGAGGCGGGCGCAGGCGATGTAAGGACCGCAAGGAGGGAGCGTCAGCGACCGACTGAGGACCGCAACGAGCGTGCGCCCGCCTCACGGCTGGGGCTTTGGAGGCGTTCTCCATCGATCCGCAGTCGGGCACGTATCGCCGAGGGACTGGGGCTTTGGAGGCCTTCACCGGCGATCCGTACTCGGCTGCTTATAAGCGGACGACTGGGAGTCCAACGGCGTACACCGCGGAATCGACGACCGATGAACACCGGCGGTATCCCGCTCACTTTTCCAGCAGCGTCACCGTCTCCCCGGCCAGCACGACGAGCGCGATCGCCGACCCCAACACGAGCGTGATCAGGGGGCCGACGAACGCTCCCCGACCGCCGTACGTGAGCGCTCCCGGCGACGCGACGACTGTCCGGAGGTTCAACAGAAATGCCAACAGCGTGAGGACGCCGAGACCGCCGAGGACGACCGCCTCGACGTTCCACTCGCCCGAGCGGACGCCGTACAGCGCGAGAACGGCGAGCAGCGACGGGGCGAGCCAGATAGCGGCACCGAAAACCGGCCCGACGGCCGAGCCGCTGATACGGGTGATCAGTGACGGGAACCCGAGAACCGCTACGACGAGGACCAGACAGGTGACGGAGAGCGCGATCACAGCCGGCCGGGTTCGAGAGGTCGAGTTCACCATTATCGTGGTTCGTGGGTGCCTGACGCGAGCGAGTCAGCCGAACAGCCCCTTGATCCTGTCGACGACCGAGCCGTCCTCGTCGGCCGCCTCGGCCTCCTTCCGCTGCTGTTCGCGCAGTTCGCGGAGCTTCGCGGCCTGGTCGTCGGTCCCTTGCCCGCTGTCGGTCTTCGTCTCGCCGCCCTGGAGGCCCTGTAACTCCGAAACCGCGTCGTTGACCGTGCCGGAGGTCGTTCGCGTCTCGGTCGCGGACCCAGCGAGCTTCTCGGTGTCGACGTCGGCGTCGTCGACCGCGCTCGTGTTCAGCTCCAGCCGGCGCGTCTCGGAGCGCTCGACGCCGCCCCACGTCAGCTCCGCGTCCTCCAGCTCGCGTTCGATGTCGGTGCGGACCGACTCCTCGGTGACCTCCTCGTCGCCGCCCGCCGCTCCCGCGCCCGCCTCGCCACCGGCACCCGCGCCGGCGCCGCCTCCGGCCGCCCCCGCGCCGCTCGCGGCCGCGCCGCCCGTCACGCGCTCGACGCGGTGCGCGACCAGGGCGCCGCCCGTCGCGCCGATGACCGCCACCAGCCCGACGCTGTAGACGGCGACGACCTGCGCGCTGTAGTCGGGGTTGACGACGACGTTCCAGTTGTGCGGGTACGCCCAGACGAACGCGCCGACCCCGGCGAGCGTGATTACCCCTCCGGCGCTCGCGAGGTACAGCATCCGACGGTCGACCGGCAGGAGGACGACGATGCCGAACAGCAGCGCGGGGAGACCGACCGCGCCCGCGACGGCCGCGACCTCGCGGACCGCGTACGTCGAGAGCGCGGTCGGGTCGAGCGTCGCGCTGTAGAGGAACACGACGACCCCGATCACTCCGAGCGCGATACCGGCGAAGAACAGCCCGAACCCGGCGTACACGTCGATCGTCCGGTCCGGGTCGCCGACGTACCGCCGGTAGTACTCCATGAGGACGTTCTCGGCGTCCGCTTCGCTCATGTCCGAACGTTTCCGCCGAGTGTAATGACTGTTACCCCGAGCGGTGGCGACCGGAGCGGGACCTCGCCGGCTCCCCGGCCGCCGCGTCCCCCACCCGACCCGTGCGTTTTTCACGGCGGGCGACGACGTTCGACGCGAGAATCCGTGTCGCCCGAGTGCCCCCGCTGCGGCGGCGACCTGTCGACGCTCTCGCTCGGCGCCGCCACCGCCGTCGCCTGCGACGACTGCGGCTACGCCGACGTCGAGGCCGACCACTCCGGCGAACCGGAGTTCGCCGAGAGCTGGGCGGACGCGCTCGCGCGCTTCGAGGAGAACCAGTAACCGCTCGATCGGACCCACACCATGCCCACGCTCGACATCACCGACGACCACGCGGACCGGATCGAAGCGCTCCGCGAGGAGCTGGCCGCGGCCCACGCCGGCCCGTACGCCTCAGTCGACCGCGAGGACGCGCTCGCGTACCTGCTCGACCTCGCGGACGCCGTCGACGACCCCGACCGCCTCGCGGCGCCGCCGTCCGGCGACGATGCGGACGGAGACGGGGAGGCGGGCGAGGATGCGGACGGTACCGGACCCGACGCGCCATTCGACCGCGACCGCGCCCGAGAACTGCTGGCGGCCCGGAACCGACGACACGGCGACCCCGAGCCGGACGATCCGATGGATCTGTCCGACATCGGCGCCGCCTTCGAGATCACGGGACGCAGCGAGATGACGAAGCCCGAACTCGTCGACGCCATCCTCGACGCCGCCGAGCGTCTCGCCGCCGACCCGTTCGCGCGCGTCGACGTCGACCCCGACGACGAGGCGACCGCCGACGGTGACGACGCCGGAGTCGACCGCGACGGGGCCGACGCCGACGAAACCGAGTCGGCCGACGCGGGCGACGACGACACGAACGACGCCGACGCGGGCGACAACGCGAGCGACGACGACAGCAACGACGGCGGCGCCGGCCAGCTGGACGCGATGATGAGCCTCCTCGACACTCACGGGGACAAGTGGCGCGAGGCGGACGGCGACGCGCGGTACGAGGTCGACCTCCCGGACGGGAGCGTCGAGACCGCCCGAACCAAAGACGACGTGCGCGCGCTGCTGTTCAAGAACTACTGACGACGACACCACCGACCAATGGGATTCATCGACGCGGTCCGCGCGTGGCTCTTCGGCGCGGACGACGAGGCGGACGACGCGGCCGAATCGGGCGACGAAACGGAATCGAGCGGTAGCGACGCGGGCGACGCCGACGAACCCGACGGACTCGACCCCGCGGCCGCGACCGAGACGCGGACCGCAGCCGCCACCGACGACGCGGTCGACGCCCTCCGCGACGTCCGGGGATCCGGACCGCCCGCCGACGAGACGGGCGAGGGTAGCGAGACCGAGACCGGCGGCGACCGCGAGCGACCCCCCGACGACGACCGCAGGAAGCGTTAGGTGGCCGCGGCGGGACGTGCCCGTATGGCCGACGAGAACGCGCTCGGCGAGCCGGCGGCGGGCGACCTCCCGCCGGACGCGACCGACCGCGAGTACGTGGACCGAGCGATCGAGCTGGCCGAAGCCGCCGTCGCGGTCGGTGACACCCCGTTCGGCGCGCTGCTCGTCGTCGACGGCGAGGTCGTCCGCGAGGCCCGGAACGAGACGAGAACCGAGGAGGACGTCGCTGCCCACCCCGAACTGACGCTCGCGCGGTGGGCCGCGCGCGAATTCGGCGCCGACGAGCCGGCTGCGTGTACGATGTACGCCAGCACGGAGCCGTGCCCCATGTGCGCGACCGCGATCCACTACGCGGGGATCGACCGGGTCGTCTTCGGCGTCGACGGCGAGACGCTGGCCGACCTCTCTGGCGGCGTGGTCCCGATCCCCTGCGAGGAGGTGATCCGCCGCGCCGACGGCGAGACGAGCGTCGAGGGACCGATCGCCGCCGACGCCGCGACGAGCGTCCACGAGTCCTTCTTCGGCGAGCCGTGACGACGGAATCGAACTCCGGAGACGGGGACGACACCGAGAGGACGGAGGGGGCGGTCCGGACCGGCGGCTCCCCCGCGATCCTCTCGGTCGGCGCCGCGGCGATAGACGAGTGGTACGCGGTCAGCAACCTCCCGGAGCCGGACGGGGGCGCGTTCGCCCGCGAGGTCACGTCCGCGTTCGGGGGCGTCGGCGCGAACGCCGCGGTCGCGCTCGACCGCCTCGGCCGCGACGCGGGGCTGATCAGCCGCGTCGGCGACGACGAGTACGGGCGACGCGCGCTGGAGTACCTCGACGAGACCGGCGTCGACGCGACCCACGTCGCGGTCGGCGACGACCCCCACACGCGGTCGCTGATCCTCCGCGACCCGGAGGGCGAGCGCGCCATCGTCACCGCGGGCGAGAGCTTCCGCGGACTCCGACTGGGCGACGACGCGCTGGCGGCGATGGCCGACGCCGACGCGGTGTTCCTCACCGCCTACGCGCCGGATCGCGCCGCGAGACAGGTTCTCGACCGGGTCGAGTCCCTCCGAGAGCGCGCCGCCGAGCGTCCGGAAGCGGACCCGCCCGCGCTCGTCTTCGACCTCTCCGGCCCGGTCGAGGAGCTGGTCGGACGCGGGACCGAGCCGGAAACGGTCCACCGGTTCCTCCATCGGGCCGACCTGTTCGTCGCGGACGGCGTCGCCGCCCCCGCGTTCTTCGGCTCGGCGGACTCGGCGGTCGAGCGGGTCGCGGCCGCGCAGACTCGGGCGACACGCCCGCGGGGACACCGAGGACCGACGTGGCCCCGCGCCGTCCTCACGCACGGCGCGGACGGGATGACGGCGATCGCCGGCGGCGAGGTCTCCCGGTTCGACGCGTTCGACGTCGAGACCGTCGACGCCACCGGCGCCGGCGACGCGTTCACCGCCGGGCTGATCGACCAGTGGATCGCGGGGGGATCGCCCGGGACCGCCGCGGAGCCGCTCGCCGACCGCGACTGCGTCGCTCCCGGCGTGCGGTTCGCGGCCGCGGTCGCCGCGATCAACTGTACCGCCCGGTTCACGCAGCCGGGACTCCCGACGCGGGACGAGGTCGAGTCGTTCCTCGCGGAGCGCGGGTACGGGCCGGCCGGGAGTCGGTGACTCGGATCGGACCCGTGAGCGTCACCGCACCGCGTCGGCGGCCGCGACGAGGGCGGCGACGCGGTCGGCGTCGATCGGCGCGGTCGTCACGCCGCCGCGCTTGAGGGCGGTGCCGACGATGGCGCCGTCGGCGATATCGAGCAGGTCGGCGACCGTCTCGGGGGTGACGCCGCTGCCGACGAGGATCGGCGTGTCGAGTCCGTGGCGCTCGCGCTCGGCGACGACCGCCTCCAAATCCGTCGCGTCGACCGCCTCGCCGGTCCCGGAGCCGGAGGCGATGACGGCGTCGGCGAGGCCGCGCTCGGCGGTGTCCGCGAACGACTCGGCGGCGTAGCCCTCGGGGGTCAGCGGCGCGGAGTGTTTCACGTCGGTGTCGGCGAAGACGCCGACGTCGACGCCCAGGCGGTCACGCAGGCGGAGCGTCTCGTGGGCGCGCCCCTGGACGATCCCCTGATCCGTGACGCGGGCGCCGGTGTGGACGTTCACGCGGACGAAGTCGGCGTCGACCGCGGCGGCGACCGAGAGGGCGGCATCGGCGTCGTTCCGGAGGACGTTGATCCCGAGCGGGAGGTCGGTCTCGGCGGCGACTGCGGTCGCGGCGCGGGTCACGCCGGCGACGACGTGGGGCGGGACCTCGTCGGGGTAGAACGGCGCGTCGCCGAAGTTCTCGATCACGATCCCGTCGACGCCGCCGCGGTCGAGCGCCCGCGCGTCGCTCGCGGCCCGGTCGACCGCCGCGCGCATCGCCTCTCGCCCGTCGTCGGGCGCTTTGGGCGCGCCCGGCAGCGGCGGGAGGTGGACCATGCCGAGCAGCGGCGCAGTCGTGCCGAAGGTGGACTCGAACTCCATCGTGGGTGCCGAGGAGGCGCCCGGACAAAAGCCTCCCCACAGCGTTTAGGGCGCCGGCCGTCTGGGTCCGATCGAGATGGGAATCGACGCGACGGACCCCGGCGACGGCGACGTGACGCTCGTCTTCTCGCTCGGCGCCGCGCGCTCGCTCGCGGACCCGGCCGCGGCGTTCGCCGACGCGCGCCGGTGGGGCCGCCACGTCGGTATCGTCGCGAACGAGGCGGACCAGGTGGCGGCGTTCGCCCGCGACCACGGGATCGAGAACGATTACGCGCTCACGAACTGGGACAAGTGGGGGACGCTGGCGGACGTCCGCGAGGAGAGCGCCGCGCCGCGGTGCGTGTTCGTCGGTACCACCCGCGCGGACGAGCGCGTCGCGACGGAGACCGGCTACGAGTTCCTGCGGGTCGACGAGGCCGCAGCGAAGGCCGGTTGGGAGGTGTCCGATCCGGGCGCGACGGGACCGAACGGCGACGGTCTCGACGGCGATGGTCGCGGCGGCGACGACCGCGGGTCCGGGGGCCTCGCTCGGCTTCGACGGGTAGTCCGCGACGCGGTCTCGCGGTTCCGGTGAGTCCCTGCTCCCCGCTCGTCAGGTCTCGCTCGTCGGCCGCGCCGGGCCCTCGCCCGCGGAAGGTACAAACCGCTCGTCGCCCAACACGGGGTATGTCCTCACCGCTCGCGGACGAGCCGGTCGAGCCGGCCGACGACGACGCGGAGCCGCTCGACGACGACGAGTACGCCGATTACTTCGACGAACTCGGTGACGCCTGGGAGGTGATCGACGACCACCACCTGGAGGCGAGCTACGAGTTCCCCGACTTCGAGACGGCGTTGGCGTTCACGAACGACGTGGGCGAGCTGGCCGAGGCAGAGTGGCACCACCCCGACATCGCGCTGTCGTGGGGCGAGGTCGGGATCGAGATCTGGAGCCACGAGGTCGGCGGGCTGACGCGCGCCGACTTCGTGATGGCGGCGCGGATGGACCGCCTGTACGCCGACTACGAGGGGTGACCGGACGGCCTCAGACCGGACACAGCAACGAACGAGTTTAAACCCCTCCCGGCGAAACGGAGGACAATGAGCGAGAACGTCTTCCTGGTCCCGATCGACCCGGAGAACTTCGACCGAACGGTCCGGTCCCCCGTCGATCTCACCGACTACCCGGATCGGCCCGAACCCCTCGCGGACCTCGACGAGGCCCGCCTGTGGGCCGTCGACGACGACAGCGGCAACGGGTCGACGTTCGAGAAGATGAAGGCGGGCGACCTCCTGTTATTTTACGCGGACGACGAGTACGTCGCGACCGGGCGCATCGGCGAGACGTTCGAGGACGACGACCGGTGGGCGAGCGGGGCGTTCTGGACCGCCTTTCCGACCACCCGAGTGTACACGGTCACCGAGTTCAACGCCGTCTCCGCGCCCAAGCGCGCCGTCAACCGCATCTTCGACTACTCGTCGTCGTACACGCCCGGGTTCATGCGCGTCGCCGACGACCGGGTGAGCGCCGACCTCTCGTCGATCGAGTCCGCGCTGGAACACTACACGAAGCGGAACGCCTGAGCGCGGGCCGTACGCGTCACTCCTTCACTCCTCGATCGCGCCGACCAGCGTCTCGTACGCCGACTCGTAGCGTGTCGCCACGCGGTCGGGATCCCCCCGAACGTCGCCGGACAGCGCCGGGAGCGGGACGGTCGCCAGCGGTTCGATCATCTCCGTCACCGCGTCGACGTGCTCCTCGCGGCTTCCCTCGCGCGGGCTTCCGGCGGCGACCTCTCGGGCCTTCGCGTACCGGTCGCCGGCGTAGATCCGTGCGCGGCCGGGGTCGACGACGGCGACCGCGTCGGGCGCGACCGGCCCGTCGCGGGGGAGCGTCCCGGCGACGTCGGCGTACGACTCGACGACGACCGGGACCGGGGTCCGTGCGACCCGCGCCGCGAGCCGCTCGATCGCCGGGAGGTGCGCCTCGGCCATCACCTCGTTGAAATCGGGCACCTCGCGCACGCGGGTCGCGTCCGCGAGCGGGAGGCGCTCGACGAGGTCGTCGGGGAGCAGCCCCGCGCCCTCGGCCGCGCCGTTGACGACGAACCGCGTTCCGGACGCGGTCGTCACGCGGTCACAGAGGAAGGTGCGGTCGGCGTCGCCGAGTATCCCGGTCCGGCCCGGCGTCGGGCGCCAGAGCCGGTGGACGGGGTTGATCGACTCGGGCGTGACCGCCGAGGGGGACGGGGAGGGCGACGACGGCGACTCGTCGGCGGTCTCCAGCGTCCGGGTGTTTGCGGCCGCGAGGGCCCGGGCGTCCTTCCCGTAGAGGCGGGCGGAATCGGTGGCGACCCGGTAGTCGTCGTGGTCGAACCAGTAGTCGTTGCCCGCGCGGGGCTTGACGCCGACGGCGTCGCCCGCGCGCTCCGCGAGGTGGGCGACCAGCCCCGCCGAGAAGGTGGTCTTGCCGGCGTCGACGCGGGCGCCGCCGGCGACGAGGTACACCGGCGGATCCGACGGCTCCCCGGTCACGCGGACTCGTCGACGGGGGTCGCGTCGCTATCGATGTCTGAGTCCGAGCCGCCCTCCGTTGCGAGTCCGTAGTAGCCCGGGCCGTCCTCGCTCAGCGGCTCGGCGACGACCATGTCCTCGGCGTAGACCAATACCCACGGGACCGCCCAGTCGACCAGCACCGCCTCGGTGTCCGGGTCAACCTCGGCGTCCGGCTCTAACCCCTGAAGCAGGCGACCGATCTCGGGGATCGTGTACATCTGGTCCGGCTCGAACAGCTCGGCAGGCTCGTAGAAGTCGCACGGGTAGGTGGCGTCGAACGCCGACTTCGGTTCGGGCATGCGCGGGGATACGCGACCGCGTCCGTAAACGCTGCCGATACGATCCGAATCGATCCGATGACACTCGGACCAATGCGGTGGCGCGTGCCGACGAGCGGCCGACAGGCCGCGAGTCGCACGCGCGAGGGACGCGGCGACCGGAGCGAAGCGGAGGGAGCCGCGAGGCTGGGGAGGCGTGAGGTGCTGTGCGGAGCGGTGTGGGGCGGGACTCAAAGGGGCAGCCGCGAGGGCGGCGTAGGCGACGCAAGCACCGCAGGGAGCGAACGGAGTGAGCGACCGAGGAGCGCAGCGAGCGTACGCCGCCCTCGCGGCTGGGGCTTTGGAGGTGTTCACCACTAACTCGCGGTCAACCAATGATACCCTCGCGGCTGGGGCTTTGGAAGTGTTCGCCGCGGCTGTTTACAAGGCAATTGCGACACAGAGAGCAGTCACTAACCGGGCAACGTACTGCGAAAAAATGCGGATCTCGACGCGCGTAACGCGTTCGCTCGAACGCGCTTACTCGAACAGCTCGACGGCCTGCTCGTAGCGGCTGGTGGGTTCCTCCCAGTCGACGACCTCGAAGAAGTTGTCGACGAACTCACCGCGAGCCGGACCGTAGTCGTGGTAGTAGGAGTGCTCCCACACGTCGAGCGCCAGAATGGGATGACCGCCCCAGATGGCGCCCTGGTCGTGCTTGTCGACCACGACGTTGCGGAGCTGGTTCGAGAACGTGTCGTACACCAGGAGTGCCCAGCCGCCGGCCGCGGAGGCCGCCGCCTCGAACTCGCCCTTCCAGGCCTCGTACGAGCCGAAGTCCTCCTCGATGCGGTCGGCCAGCGCCCCCTCGGGCTCGTCGCCGCCCTCCGGGGACATGTTCTGCCAGAACAGGTCGTGGAGGATGTGACCCGAGGAGTTGTGGGTCACGTTGCGGATGGCCCCGCCGGACGAAGAGAAGTCGTGGTTCTCACGGTTCTCTTCGAGCGTCTCTTCGGCGGAGTTCCAGCCGTTGACGTACCCCTGATGATGGGTGTCGTGATGCCATTCGAGCACCTGCTCGGAGAGGTGCGGTTCCAGCGCGTCGTACTCGTACGGCAGCGGATCGAGTTCGTAGCTCATGCTTGTATCACCTGCTCTATTGAAAATGGAAGACAGCAACGGGATCACGCCGTAATGAGTTTAGGAAAACGAGGTCGAGAAAGCGGTAATGGGAGTCGCCTTGCTC
>NZ_JAGGKE010000002.1 GCF_017873555.1 Halorubrum trapanicum
TGCGACTAGCATGGCTAAATCGGATCCCAATAGCAATGGCCTCCGGCAGGATCAACCGGAATGAATATCCTTCAGGCCTGATTCCCGGCCTGAAGGGGGTGTTGGCGGGTGTCAACGTAGTGTTGACACACCATTGCATTGGTCTGTGTGGTGTCCGGAACCAACCAGCGACTTGGATGGCACCGAACGACCACGGCTCACATCAGATCGCCGCTTACGCCGGAGCGCAGGGGGCGCGATCCTCATCAACTGAGTCGGACAGGCCGACTCTGCGAAACCGGGCCGAGTTGAACGGCCCGAGTCCGCGGTGCGTTCTTCGCGTATTGACCGAACGGGCTTATACACTTAAGCACGTCGGAACGCTTCGACCGGCCGCGTCTGCGGCTGGTCGGTGCCCCTTCGTCGGGGGCGCCTCGCATTTCTTCGAATGCTCGGGTTGTATTTAACCCCGTCGAACCATCTCCGCCACGTCATGCGGTTTCATGGAACAACTTTCGAGGATCAGATCCAGCGGGGAGAGTTGACACCGGCAGAGAATGGCAGTCGCCGAGCAGTCAGACAGAGACCTGCCGCCGGCAGATATGTCTGAAATATATCATAAGTTGTCGGCCGCGTTCTGGTGTCTCACGCGCGTGTAGAATCGAACGAAAACGCACTCTGGGGAGAGCCGGTCGTTTATACCACGGGCGTTTATAAGGGAGGGGGACACATATAAAAGCGAACGATGACGAACCCTGCAGACTCGATCGAGATTCAGAACGTTGTTGCATCGACGGGTATCGGCCAGGAGCTCGATTTGGAGGCGCTCGCAGAGGACCTTCCGGGCGCAGATTTCAACCCCGACAACTTCCCCGGACTCGTGTACCGTACTCAGGAGCCGAAGGCCGCCGCGCTCATTTTCCGCTCGGGAAAGATCGTCTGTACGGGGGCGAAAAGCATCGACGACGTCCACGAAGCGCTCGGCATCATCTTCGAAAAGCTCCGCGGCCTCCAGATCCCCGTTGAGGAAGACCCGGAGATAACCGTTCAGAACATTGTGTCGAGCGCGGATCTCGGACACAACCTCAATCTCAACGCCCTCGCGATCGGTCTCGGTCTCGAAGACGTGGAGTACGAACCGGAGCAGTTCCCCGGACTCGTCTACCGGATGGATGAACCCGAAGTCGTCATCCTCCTCTTCGGGAGCGGAAAGATCGTTATCACGGGCGGCAAGCGCACCGACGACGCCGAAGAGGCGGTCGAAGAGATCGTCGAACGTATCGAAGGGCTCGGGCTGCTCGGCTGACGCGGTCTCGTATCGATCGGTCTGTTCGGAGCCTCGTCTGGGCGAAGAAGTGGTAGCACGGTCGATAGTCAGTATCGATCGGCCGGAGATCAGTGTGTCGATCGGGTGATTGCGTGCGGTCCGGCTACGTTTCCTCGTCGTCCTCGGTGAGGACCTCTTTCACGACGCCCGGGTCCTCGAGCAGTTGGTGTTTCGTGTAACTTCCCTCGGCGCTACCGCCGCTGTGTTTCGACTGTTCGATGATGTCGAGAAACGCGTGTTCTTTCAGGAGGTCGCGGACGCGCCGCAGCGAGAGACTGTCGGAGCCCTCCTGTCGACAGATGTTCTCGTATATCTCGTACACGCGGCTGGTTCGGAACCCGTCCTGCCGACCGTTCGAGAGCGATAACAGTGCGAGCGCTTGGAGGACGTACCGTGAGTGAGGGGTAGATCCCCGGATGAGTTCCCGGAATCGATCGGTCTCCGCCCGCTCGCGTGCCTGCGTGACGAACTCCTCGCGGACTGTGGGTTCGGCGTTCGACTGTGCGATCTCGCCGGCGTACCGGAGGATATCGATCGCCTTCCGCGCGTCGCCGTGTTCACGTGCGGCGAGCGCTGCGGCGCGGGGGATCGTCGACGGTTCGAGCACGTCGTCGTGGAACGCGTCCGCACGCGCCTGCATGATCTCCCGGAGTTGGTTCGCGTCGTACGGCGGGAAGACGAACTCGCGTTCACAGAGACTCGATTTGACGCGCTCGTCCATTCGGTCCTTGTACTGAATTTTGTTGCTGATCCCGACGACTCCGAGCTTACAGTCGGTGATCTTCCCGGCCTCACCGGCACGAGACAGTTGCATTAGGATGGCGTCGTCGTCGAGCTTATCGATCTCGTCGAGGAGGATCAAGACGACGTCGTATCGCTGATCGAGGATCCGCCAGAGGCGTTTGTAGTACGTGGAAGTCGAGAGCCCCTTGTCGGGGACGTTGATGCCGGTCTCTTCGGGGTCGTTGACGCCTTCGGCGATCGTCTGAACCGCCTGCGTCTCCGTGGTGTCTTGGGCACAGTCGACGTAAGCGAACGTCGCCGTGACGCCTTCCTCGCTGGCGGTCGAGACGAGTCGCTTCGAGACGTACTTCGCACACAGCGATTTCCCCGTGCCCGTCTTTCCGTAGATGAGTACGTTGCTCGGACTCTGTCCGAAGATCGCCGGATTGACCGCCGTCGCCAGGTCGGCGATCTCGTCGTCTCGGCCGACGATGCGTCCTTCACCCGGCAGATGGCTGATCTCGAGGAGCTCCTTGTTCGCGAAGATGGGGTCCTCCCTCGTGAAGAGGTCGTCCGCTGCGTCCATGAGGGAGACACCGGGTTTCCGGTGAAATGCGTTCTGTTTCGTGACCGCGCGCGGCGCGATCGAAGCAGCTGATTGGTAGTCGAGACACACACCGTGTTTCCGGTGAAATGGGGGAGGCGGGTGGGGGACGTAGTGAGTGGGGTAAGCTCGCGGGCAAGCCAAGAGAGGCAATAGTCTGAGAACAAGCGGGACAAGCGTCTGAAGACGGGCAGGCCGCCGATCCGAGAGTGAGTACAGCTGCGACCCGAGAGTGAGTACAGCTGCGACCCGAGAGTATGATGGTCCGCTTGAGACTCAGAATTCGGATCTAATAGACGAAGACCGAATTCTAACGGAAACCTGGAAGCGGGCGCGAGGAAGAATCGACGAGAAAACGCCTAACCGCCTCATTTCACCGGAAACACGGTGTTCGATGTGATAGTCGAGCCAAGCGGTCGAGGGGAGACCGGGTTTCCGGTGAAACTCTAAGTATCGCTCAGCGAGCTGTCGCTCAATCCGCTTGACGAGCTTTACTCCGGAATAAGTGATAAAACCTGTTGTTTCAGATCGGTCACAAAGATCGAGCCAGCACTCCGACGACACCAACCCCACCCCACTACAGCCCAATTTCACCGGAAACACGGTGTGTCCCTCCAATCAGAGATCGACTCCGACCGCTCTTCGGGTCACCGTTCGAGAGAGTCTCGAACCTCGTACCGCACGCCGTCCTCGCGGAGTCGCGTCGTGTGCCGAGAGAGCTCGTCGGTCGACACAAGCAACAGCACGTCCAAGCCGCGAAGAGCGGCCTGCGAGACGCCCGCAGCCGAACCGAACCGCACGTCCGGCCGAACTCCCGCTCGGGTCGCGAGCGCGTACGCCTCCGTTCCGCCGACCGCGATCAAGTCCGCCCCCGCAGCACGATCCGTAATGACGTCGGCGGACGGCGGCTCTCCTTCAGTCACCGCCGGGACGGGAACGACCGTCACCACGCCCGGATCGTATTCCACGACCCCCTCGAAGTCGGTGACGCCGACCGCCTCTCCCGACTCACCGCCGGTGACTGCGACGGCGGTCGCCGATCCCCCCTCGGGAACGGCGTGTAACACGCCGTCGCGCATCGCGAGACCGACCTCGTCTCCCTCTTGGACCGTGTCGGTCGCCACCGCGGCGTCGACGTCGACGCTACCCAGAACGTCGTCGGACACGCGAGCGACGAACTCCGAGAGGGCGTCGGTCCGCGTGATGATCCAGTCGACCCCTTCTTTCGTCACCTCGTACCGGCCGCGACCGCGTTTCTCCACGAATCCCCCGTCGACCAGATCTCTGACGTAGTCGCTTACGGCCTGTGAGGTCACGCCGATGACGTCCGCGATCTCCTCCTGACTCACCGCCGGCTGTCGCGCGGCGATTTCGACGAGAACCCGGTATCGAGTCGCGTCGCGCCGGTTGTCGAGCACCCGCGGTGCGGTCGCCTCTCCCGAATCCTCGCTCGGTCCCATATCAATGCTGTCGTAGTTGGAAACAAGTAAAATTGGTGTGCCGATCGTCGTGTACGCGGGAACCCCTGTGAGGGAGAGTTGCCAAGCGCGAAAATCGTAATGTTCGCGAGAAACTCTCGCGAACAAACGGAACCCGAAACCGCACTGCGGTCGCGACCGGTGGCTACGAGATCGGAACCGAGATCGGGCGAATTACTCCTGCGCGTCGACGACGGCGACGCTGGCGAGGTTGACGATGTCTTTCACCTCGTCGCCGCGCTGAAGCACGTGGACCGGCTCGTCCATCCCGACGAGCATCGGGCCGATGGCCTCGGCACCGCCGAGTCGCTGAAGCAGCTTGTACCCGATGTTTCCGGCTTCGAGGTTCGGGAACACGAGGACGTTCGCGGCCTCGTCGAGTTCGGAGAACTCGTAGGTTCCGTTGAGGATGTCGTCGACGACCGCGGTGTCGGCCTGCATCTCGCCGTCGACGGGGAAGTCCACGCCGTCGTCGGACTGGAGAATTCCCACCGCGTCCCGCGGCTTCCGCGTCCCCGCGTTGTCGACGCTGCCGAAGTTGGAGTACGACAGCACCGCCGCGCGCGGTTCGACGTTAAACCGGCGTGCGAGGTCCGCGGTGTGGCGCGTGACCTCCGCCAGCGTCTCCGCGTCCGGATCCTGATTGACGGTCGTGTCCGCACAGAAGATGACCCGGTTCTTGAACGTGAGCATGTACACGCCGGCGACGGTGTCGGTGTCGGCCGCGGATCCGACGACCTGGAGCGGGGGTCGGAGCGCCGAGGGGTAATGGTGCGTGAGTCCGGTGAGCATCGCGTCGACGTCGCCGGTCTCTACCATCACGCTCCCGAGGTAGTTGGTGTCACGTTTGACCAGGTCGTCCGCCTCGCGTTTCGTGATCCCTTTTCGCTTGCGAAGCTCGTACAGCCGCTCTCCGTACGCGGAGACGTCTCGGTTGTCGGGGTCGACCACTTCGGGGCGGAACGAGAGGCCGAGCTCCGCCGCGGTCCGAGAAATCGTGTCTGCGTCGCCGAGCAACACCGGCTCCGCGATCCCCTGCTCGGAGAGCTGATAGGCCGCGCGGATCATCTTCTCGTCGGTTCCCTCCGCGAGCGCGATCCGTTTCGGGTCGCTCTTCGCTTTGTTCAACACGACTCGCATCATCTCGCGGGACTTCCCCAGGCGCGCTTCGAGCCGCTCTCGGTACTGGTCCAGGTCGATCTCGGTCCGAGCCGACCCCGACTCCATCGCCGCCTCCGCGACGCGCGGCGCCAGCTCGAACAGCACTCGCGGGTCGAGCGGCTTCGGGATGACGTAGTCGGGACCGAACTGGAGCGGGTCGTCGCCGTACGCCTTCACGACCGCGTCCGGGACGTCCTTGCGCGCGAGGTCGGCGAGCGCCTCCGCCGCGGCGGCCTTCATCTCCTCGTTGATCTCCGTCGCGCGCACGTCGAGCGCGCCGCGGAACAGGAACGGGAACCCGAGCACGTTGTTCACCATGTTCGGGTAGTCCGACCGGCCCGTCGCCATGATCACCGTGTCGTCGCGGGCGTCCTTCGCGTCCTCGTAGGTGATCTCGGGGTCCGGGTTCGCCATCGCGAAGATGATCGGGTCGGCGGCCATCGAGCGGACCATCTCCTGCGAGACGATACCGCCGACGGAGAGACCGACGAACACGTCGGCGCCCTCCATGGCGTCCGCGAGGTCCCCTTCCTCGACCGGTGTGGCGAACTGACTTTTGTACTCGTTGACCTCGCCCGCCTCGACGCGCGCCTCGGTGATGATGCCCGAGGAGTCGCACATCGTGATGTTCTCCTTGCGCGCGCCCAGGGAGACGTAAAACCGAGCCGTCGCGATGGCCGACGCGCCGGCGCCGGAGAAGACGATATCGAGCTCGGAGAGGTCCTTCTCGGAGATGTCGACCGCGTTCATCAGCGCCGCGCCGGAGATGATCGCGGTGCCGTGCTGGTCGTCGTGGAACACCGGCACGTCCATCTCCTCGCGGAGCCGCTCCTCGATTTTGAAACACTCGGGGGCCTTGATGTCCTCGAGGTTGATCCCGCCGAACGTCGGCTCCATCGCCTTCACCGCCTCGCAGAACGGGTCGACGGAGTCGATGTCGAGCTCGATGTCGAACACGTCGATGTCGGCGAACCGTTTGAACAGCACGCCCTTCCCCTCCATGACGGGCTTCGACGCGGCCGCGCCGATGTCACCGAGTCCGAGGACGGCGGACCCGTTCGACACGACGGCGACGAGGTTCCCCTTCGCCGTGTACTCGAAGACCGACTCGGGGTCGGCCGCGATGTCGCGGCACGGCGCCGCGACCCCCGGGGAGTACGCCAGCGAGAGGTCCCGCTGCGTGTTCGTGGGCTTCGTCGTCTCGATTTCGATCTTCCCGGGCGGCTCCTGTCGGTGATACTCCCGCGCGTCGTCGTCTAATCCCATGTCTCTCTCCATTCATGAACGGAGTAAAAAGCTATCCGATGGTGTCGAATATGTGATTCGACGTTCGACGATCCCCACTCGCTCTCCAGGGACGTGACGGAGCCCGTCTCGTACACTCTTCGCGTTGCCGGTGGCCCTCGATATCGGGCCCGTCAAGCCGAATTATCCCCGACCACCTCCGGCTCGGCACCCGAGACAAGCGCCGACCCCAGCGGCGCCGAATCCGGGTCGATACCGGCGAGCGTCGAGACCTCGTACGCGATCAGATACGTCCGCGCCACCAGCCGAACCGGGAGCGAGAGAGCCACGACCGCGGCGACTGCGCAAACGAGAACCGTCGCGAGGACGGCCGTCCCCACGGACGTTCCGATCAACGCCCCGAGTCCGCCGAGCGGAACCGCCGCGAGCGCGAGCGCGACGAGGGCGACCACGGCGACGACCCCCCCGACGAAGGCGACAGCGACGGCCTGAACGAATCCGACGCCGGCCGCGACGACCGCGTGGACCGCGAGGTAGGCGACGAGATCGATCCGCGTTCCGCGAAGGGAATCCCAGACGCGACGCCACCCGGCGAGCACGCCAACGTCGCGGGCGACCATCGTCGGCGCGACGAACTCGAACGTGAACCGACCGCCGAGAGCACCGATCACGCCAATCACAGCGCTGAACGCGCCGAGCGCCGCGATTGCGGCAGTCGACAGCCCGGAGAACCCGCCGACAGAAACGCCGAGAACGCGAACCGCGCCGGGACCGAGGGCGACGACGAACGCGACCGCGGGAATCGCGGACGCGACCGCGAGCGTCGTCGCGAACCCGAAGAGTCCCAGCGCCTGTCGAAACCGATCGCGGAGCGGTCGCCAGAGCGCGACCTCGGTCGCGGCGAGCGCGTCGTAGAAGACGAGCCGAAACGCGACCGAGCACACGGCGAGAGCGACGCCCACGAGCAGCGCTCCGATCGCGATCGCGACGATCAGCGCGTCGTCGAGACCGGCGACTCGCTCGCTCCAGGTACCGACGACGCGTTCGAGTCGCATTGGTCCGACTCCAGTCGGGGAAATCTCGGTCCACAGGCCGATGCCGGCTGCCGAAACACCGAGATGCGACGCGCCGACCCGCGACGCTCCGGCGGTCCCGCCCGCCATCACGAGCGCAAGGAACGCGAGCTTCACCCACCGCACCGCCTCGAAGGGGAAGAGAAACCGCCGCGTCGCGTCGACGGCGCGATCGAGCGCGTCGACGGCGAGCCAGTTCATACCGACCGTTCGCCGGAGAGCGTCAAATAGGCTGGCACCCGCGCGGTCAGCGAACGAGGAACCGATCCCGCGATCCGACGCCACCGACCCGCAGTCGTTTAGGGCGGACGCGACGAACCGGTACGCATGAAAGTCCGCGGCGAACGCGAGTGTCAGTCCTGCGGCACGCGGTGGTCGTACTACGAGACGGGCTCCGTCGCGTGTCCGAGCTGCGGCGACCTGCGCAGCGTCGGCGTGGACGCCCGCACCGCGCACACCGACGCTGCCGTCACGCTCGACCTCGCCGCCCACCGCGAGCGGGTCGGCGACGCGCCCGACACCCTTCCCCGGTCGGGAGTCGACGAACTCCAGTCGGACCTCCGGGAGTACTGCCGGAAACGCGGATTCATCGACGGCGGACGTCTCCTTTCCCTCGACGGTACCTATCTCGCTGCCCGCGAGCTGCTGGAGGCCGTCGACTGCTTCGAGCGGCTGCGGGACCCGACCGACGCCGACCGCGAGTACCTCCTCGAACTGCTCGCCGGCGCCGACGACGGCGAGCGACCGTCCGCCGACGAGGTCCCGACCGCCCTCCGCGAAGCCCGGGGAATGGCGGCCGTGCGCGCGGTCGAGGCGTACCGCGGCGACGCGCTCGACTTCCTCGACGAACTGGAAGCCGGCGCTAATCCGGATGAACCCGACGAAATCGACGTCGACGACGGGGCAGCCGTCTCCGCCGGGGGCGAACGGCCGGAAGCCAGAATCGGTCCGGCCCGAGACGCCTTCGAGCGCCTCCGCGACCGCGTCACGCGCGTCGACGCCCTCGGGGGCGACGTTCCGCCCGCGAGCGCGGACGCCCTCGTCGAGGCCGCCGACGCCCTCGGGGAGTACGTTCGGACCGGCGACGAGTCGACGCTGGCGGCCGCCGCCGACCTGATCGACGAGGCGAGCGTCGACGACCTCGACTCCACGGGTCGCTGAGTCCGACCGGGTCATCCGTCCGAACCGAACTCCTCACACGGGGTCCACACGGGGTCCGGCGCGACGACCGCGTTCGAGAGCGTACCGACACCTTCGTAGGTGATCTCGACGCGCTCGCCCGGTTCGACGAGACCGGGGTTCGCTGGGCTACCGAAGGCGATACAGTCGCCCGGCTCGAACGTGAACCGCTTCGAGAGGTACGAGACCACCTCTCGCGGGCCGAACAGCATCAGTTCGGTGTTGGCGTCCTGGCGCGTCTCCCCGCCGACGGTCGTTTCGATGTCGAGATTCGTCGGGTCCACGTCGGTCTCGATCCACGGTCCCAGCGGCGCCGACCCGTCGAACGCCTTGCGGGCGGTCCGTCCCTGCTGGTCGAGCGCGTCGACGTCGTTCATGACCGTGTAGCCGCGCACGGCGTCGGGAACGTCCGCGGGCGCGAGGTCGCGGCAGCGCTCGTCGATCACCGCGACCAGTTCGCCGGCGTAGGTCAGCTCCTCGGTCCACTCGGGGTACCGAATCGCCTCGCCGTGCGCCAGCAGGCTCGCCGGCGGTTTGACGAAGAAGTCCGGCTCCTCGGGGCGCTCGTAGTCCATTTGGTCGAGCGTCTCGGCGTAGTTCCGGCCGACGCAGTACAGCGCGGTGGGGTCGCACGGGGGGAGCAGTCGCCCGTCGCGACCGACCTCGTACCGACCGTCGTCGGCGACAATCGCGCCGTCGTCGTAGCGGCCGGCGACGGGACCGTCCGGCGTGAGCAGTCGAGCGAGTCGCATGCGGGCACCGTCCGCACAGCGACGTGAAAAAGCGTCGGTGGCGCCGCCGACGGCGACGGCACCGGCGAACCGATATCAGTCGCCGTCGCCGCCGTCCGCATCGACCCCGATCACGACGCCAGACCGGATCTCCAGCGCGGTGTCGAACTCCGTCCGTCGACCGCTCCCGGACCCGATCCGTTCGACGGCGGCCTCGTGGGCGCGGGCCACCGCGTCGCGCTCGCGCTCGGAGAGCCCGACGCGGTCGCCGACCGCCTCCCAGTGGTCGGGTTCGACGAGGAACGCCTCGCGGTCCGCCTCGACCGCGATCCGCTCGTAGCGCCGACGGTACGCGTCGATCCTGGGGCCGAGGTCGGCCTGAACGCGCGCGAGCAACTTCGGAACGCGCGCGGCCGGCACGCTCGCGAGCGCGGCGGTCTTCACCAGCGCGGTCCCCTCGATCGGATACGGGCCCGGGTCCTGCTCGGCGCCGTCCCCGCCTCCACGGGTCCCGCTGTCGGCGTCGTCGGACATCACCCGCCGGCGCGCATGGCTTTTTGCTTGTACTTCGGAAGCAGGTCGGCGAGCGCGTCGGGGTCGCCAGCGAACTCGGCGGTCACTTCCGTGATCCTGATGGCGGCCGCGGCGGTCACCTTCTCGGCGCTGAGGGTCGCGCGCCAGCCGTCGCCCTCCACGCGGGTCGCCTCCGCGGGGTCGTCGGTCCCCACCAGTTCGCCGCCCAAGTTCCGGAGGTAGTGGGCCGCGAGCCGACGCGAGATACCGCGGTACGCCACCGTCTTGCGCTCCCAGCCGTCCTCCGCGGGCGGGAGGTCGGTCGCGTCCGCCTTCGCGTCGCCGCCGGCCTTCTCCGCCGCAGCCGACCCGTCGTCTCCCGCGCCCCCCGCGACCGGCGGGAACACGGAGAGCCGGTCGCCGTCCGCCATCGGCGTGTCGAGGCCGTCGAGGTGGAGCACCTCGCGGCCGTTCTTCAGGACGTTGATCTGCGGCGCGAGGTCGCCGTCGACGATCAGTCGACCCTCCATCCCCTCGTACTCCGACTCCAGCTCGCGAAGCACGTCGCCGACGGTGGAGCCGTCGGCGAACTCCGCGTTCACCGTCTTCCCGCCGGCGGCCTCGCGAAACGTCGCGAAGAACCGCAGTTCCAGTTCCATACCAGTACGTCGGGTCGCGGCGGCTTAAAAGCGGCCGACCGCGGAACGCGATACGACGGCTGACCGCGGCCGGGGAGCCGGCGCGTCGCCGATTACAGATCTGAGAGCCGGATTCCGTCTTCGACCAGCCGGAAGTTCCGCTCGCGGTCGAGGTCGTCGGCGAGCCACTCGTGGTCGTACAGCTGACCGATCAGTTCGAGGTAGAGGTTCCGCCACGCGATGGCGTAGATGGGCGACTGCCCCCACGCGCGCAGCTCCGGGACGAACTCGTGGTAGGTGCTCGCCTGCGTCTCCATGCGCTCGACCGCGTCGGCGACGACCTCGGCCGCCTCGTCCGGGTCCGCCTCGTCGAGCGCGTCGTTCAGCCGCGACTGGATCCCCGCGATGGCGCGTCGCATGTCGCGTTCGGCGGTCCCCTCCTCCTCCGGAAGCGACTCGACGACGCCCTTCGGCACGCCGAGTTCGATCTCTGGCATGCGATCACCTCGGAGGAGCGCGGGCAAAAAACCCGTTCACCCGGCGGCGAAATCCGCGGCGAACCGGACTCCAGTTACGGCGTCGGCGCGGCCTTCTGAAGCGCCGTCTCCGCGATATTTCCGCCGTAGTCTGCCGACCGGAGGACGGAGTCGACGACCAGCCCGAGCAGCTGCGCCCGCGTCGGGTCGAGGTCGCGGAGGAGTTCGTCGATGGAGCGGACGCGCTCGTCGATCGCTCGTACGCTGGTCCGCGCCTCGTTTGCCCGGCGCGTCGCCGCATCGGTGTCGTCGTCGAACAGCGCGTCCATCGCCGTGTCGATCACGTCGGCGGCGTCCCCGTGGAGGTCGCTGACGGCCTCGACGACCTCGTCTGGCAGGGGTTCGTCGATGTTGAGCGTCAGGTGCGCGATCTTCGTCGCGTGGTCGCCGATCCGCTCTAACTGCCTCGCGCTGGAGTGGTAGTCGAAACACTCCTCGCGCGGAAGTCCCAGCTCTTCGGCGGCCTTCGGCGTCCGCAGCGTGGCGCGGAAGATCCGCGAGACGACGAGCCACAGTCGGTCGAGGTCGTCGTCGCGGCCGATCACGTCGCGCGCGAGGTCGTGGTCGCGCTCCGCGAGCGCGGTGATCGCGTCGTCGAGCATCGAAAGCGAGATCAGCCGCATCCGCGTGACCGCGTTGTGGATCGAAAGCTCCGAGGAGTCGAGCAAGTCCTGGACGACGACGCGGTCGCGAGTCTCCTCTAACACCTCCAGGCCGACGAGGCTCTGGACCGCGTCGCGGATCGTCGAGCGCTGCTCGGTGGTGATCTCCGCGGCCTCCAGTTCGATGACGTCGAAGCCGCTGACGTACATCGTCGTCACCGCCCGGCGGAGCGCCTGCCCGGTCAGGTCCGCGATGTCGAGCGTCCCCCGTGTCCGCTCCGAGTCGGATCTGGGCGTGAGAAACAGCGAGTCGCCGTCCGGGTGGAACTCGATTTCCGTCCCAGCCTCGACGTCGTTGTCGGTCGCCCACGTCTTCGGAATCGAGACCGTGTACGTCGAACCGCCGGTGACCTGGACCTTCCGCGTTTCCATATCAACCCCTCTGGAGCGGATCACCTTAATTTTGATCAAAATATATACCTCGGTACAGCCTCCGTTCCGGGCGGAGTACTCGGGATTCACCGAGCTGTCACTCGATGTCGGCGATATCTGGCGGCTGAGGGCCGGCAGAAGGAGTCTAATTATATAGAAATATATAGAAAGGGGTTTTGCCTACCGATCCGCTCACACCACCCGGTTTCGCAGGTCGTCGCCGGCGTCCAGGCGCGCGACGTTGTCCGCGAGGATGTCCGCGACGCGCTCGTAGTACTCGGGCGTGTGGCCGGCGTTGTGCGGCGTGATCGTCGCGTTCGATAGCCCCCACAGCGGGTGGTCCTCCGGAAGCGGCTCGGGGTCGGTGACGTCGAGCGCCGCGCCGCGGATGCGGTTGTTTCGGAGCTCCGTCACCAAGGCGTCGGTGTCGACGACCGGGCCGCGGGCGATGTTGACCAGAACCGCGTCGGGCCGCATCGTCCGGAGCGCGTCCGCGTCGACTAGCCCCCGCGTCGCGTCCGTGAGCGGGCACGCCAACACGACGTACTCCGCGTCGGTGACGGCCTCGTGGAACTCGTCGAACCCGTACACCTCGTCGGTCGGCCCGCCCTTCTCGGGGGAGTAGCGGACGCCGACCGTCTCGACGTCGAACGACTCCAGCCGGTCGACGACCGCCCGCCCGATGGCCCCGAGCCCGACCACGGCGACCGTCGAGCCGTACACCTCCGTCGTCTCGTAGGTGCGCCACTCGCGGCGGGACTGCTGGCGGTACGCCCGATGGAACTGCCGCGCGTGCGCGATCATCGACCCGACGACGTGCTCGGCGATGTTCGGCCCGTGGACGCCCGACGCGTTCGTCACGGCGACCCCGTGGTCGGCGAGCAGGTCCCGCGGGAGGTGTCCCGTGCCGGCGAACACGCAGGCGAAAAGCTCCAGCGCCTCGGCGGCGTCGAGCAGCTCCTCGTCGATGTTGAGACCGACGGCGACTCGGGCGCCCCGGATCAGGTCGCGCTCTTCCGCCGGCGTCCGCGCCCGCGCCACCTCGGTCCCGGGGAGTCGCTCGCGGATCGCGTTCGCCAGTTCGTCGGGACCGAGTCCGTGGATGGTCTGCCGAAGCACCAGAACGTCGGGATCGCTCATGAGGGCAGTCTCGTCGGAACCGATAAAAATGGTGTCAGTCGACCGGCGCTGGACGCGACCCCTAAGCGGACGAGCGGTCTACGACAGCGCGGCGTCGAACGCCGCCCGGAGGTCGGCCTTCATGTCGTCGACGTGTTCGATCCCCACGGACACCCGGATGAGCCCGTCGGTGAGACCGGCCGCGATCCGCTCCTCCCGCGGAATGGCGGCGTGGGTCATCGCGGCCGGCTGCTCGATCAGGCTCTCGACGCCGCCGAGCGACTCCGCGAGCGTGAACACCTCGGTCTCGCTCACGACCGTCGACGCCTCTTCGAGGGTGCCGTCCAGTTCGAAGGAGAGCATGCCGCCGAAGTCGTCCATCTGCTCGGCCGCCAGCTCGTGGTCCGGGTGGCTCTCTAAGCCGGGGTAGTAGACGCGTTCGACCGCGTCGTGGCCCTCCAGCCACTCGGCGAGCGCCATCGCGTTCTCGCAGTGGCGGTCCATCCGGACCGGGAGCGTCTTCGTCCCGCGGAGCACGAGAAACGCGTCGAACGGGCCGGGCGTCGCGCCGACCGAGTTCTGGTAGAAGCCGAGCCGCTCGTCCAGCTCCTCGTCGTCCACGATGAGGGCGCCGCCGATGGTGTCCGAGTGGCCGCCGAGGTACTTCGTCAGCGACTGGGAGACGACATCCGCGCCGTGTTCGAGCGGGCGCTGAAGGTACGGCGTCGCGAAGGTGTTGTCGACCGCACAGAGCGCGTCGCCCTCGTGGGCGATGTCGGCGAGCGCGCCGATGTCGTTGACGTTCATCAGGGGGTTCGTCGGCGTCTCGACCCACACCAGCTCCGTCTCCTCGCGCATCGCGTCCCGGACCGCGTCGTGGTCGGTGGTGTCGACGAAGCTGGTCTCGATGTCGTACTCGTCGTACACCTGGGTCAAGATCCGGTGGGTGCCGCCGTACACGTCGTCACCGGCGACGACGTGGTCGCCCGCGGACAGCAGGTTGAGGACGGTGTTGATCGCGCCCATCCCCGAGGAGAAACAGCGGGCGTGGCTGCCCGACTCCAGCGAGGCGAGGTTCGCTTCGAGGTCGGTGCGCGTCGGGTTTCCGGTCCGGCTGTACTCGTAGCCGCGGTGGTCGCCCGGCGCGTCCTGCTCGTACGTGGAGTTCGCGTGGATCGGCGTCATCAGCGCCCCCGTCTCCGGGTCCGGCTCCTGTCCGGCGTGGATCGCGCGGGTCTCGAAGCGGCGGTCGTCGGCGCTCTCGCCGTCGCCGGCGTCAGATCGATCGCTCATAAATAGGTCTCCGTCGCCGAGGCTGGTGATTCTTCCCCTTTGGATCGTCCACGGAAAGGAACGTGCCGCCCGCGAGACGGAACGGGCCGCCCGCGAGGCGAAGCGCGTCGCTCGCGGTGTGAGAGTGGATGCTCGGTCAGGGATTTGAACCCTGGTCGTCGGCTGACTTCCGAACCGGCGCCGAGGGCGCCGCGTCCGCCGAAAGGCCAACATGATTGGCCGGACTACACCAACCGAGCGCGAACGGTGCTTACGTCGGGGACAATTTAACTCTTCTTAACTCTTCACAGCGTGTGAGGCAAGCGCACGCGAAGAATTCCGCGACGGAGCGCGGAGTCCCGGTGCTACTCGTCGACGTCGACCTTCTCGATCTCGACGGCCTCGCGGGGGTCGTCGTTGCGCCCGGTCGGCACGCCGCCGATCTCCTCGACGACGTCCATCCCGTCGATGACCTGCCCGAAGACGGCGTGTTTGCCGTCGAGGTGCGGCGTGGCGTCGAGCGTGATGAAGAACTGCGAGCCGTTCGTGTTCGGGCCGGAGTTCGCCATCGAGAGGATTCCGGGGCCGTCGTGGGTGAGGTCGTCGTGGAACTCGTCGTCGAACTGGTAGCCGGGACCGCCGCGGCCGTTCTCCATCGGGTCGCCGCCCTGGATCATGAAGTCGTCGATGACGCGGTGGAAAACGATGCCCTCGTACAGCGAGTCGCCGCGGACCTCACCGGTCTTGGGGTCCTCCCACGTGTTCGTGTCGCGCGCCGGCTCCGCGTCGGCGGCGGGGTCGTGACGGGCCAGGCCGAGGAAGTTCTCGACCGTCTTCGGCGCGCGGTCGGCGAACAGCTCGACGACGATGTCGCCGTGGTTGGTCTGGAGCGTCACCTGCGGGTTGTCGGGGTCGGAAACATCTCGTGCCATGTCTTCGGGGAGGGACGCGCGTCGGAAAACCCTGCCCATCCGCGAGGGCGGGCCGTCGGGCGCGAACACCGGTCTTTTAACCGGACGCCGCCGACGCGTCGACATGAGTTCGACCCCCGTGTTGACCGCCGCGGCGCTCCTCGTCGGGGTGACGGTCGGCGCGCTGTTCGCGTTCCTCCGCGTCCCGATCCCCGCGCCCCCGGAGCTGCCGGGCGTGATGGCCATCGTCGGAATCTACCTGGGGTTCAAGCTCGTCGGCTACGCGGGCGTCGGCTTCGACCTGCTCGACGCGCTCGGGCTGTAACGCCCGTCGGCCCGATGCTCCCCGGTCCGACGCTCCCCGGCCCGACGCTCTCCAGCCCGGCTCCCCGGCCGGTATCGTTTTCCACCGGGCGCGAGCAGTGTCGCGTATGTACGACGACATCCTCCTGCCCGTCGCGCCCGGCGGCGAGGCGACCGACGCGATCACGCACGCGATCAGTCTCGCCGAGCGATACGACGCGACGGTCCACGTCGTCTCGGCCGCCGACACCGCGGCCGACACGCTCGCGGGGCCGCAGACCGGTGCGTTCTCCGACCGACTCGCGGACGCGGCCGAAGAGCGCGTGGAAGCGGTGACCGCGGAGCTGGAGGCCGCCGGCGTGGAGGCGGTCGGAAACGTCGTCCGCGGCGAGCCGCTGGACGTCATCGAGAACGCGGTCGACGACGGCGCCGACATCGTCGTCATGCCGAGCCACACCCGCCGGGGGATCCGCCGACTCCTCCTCGGTAGCGTGACGGAGAAGGTCATCCGCGTCGCGTCCGTGCCCGTGGTGACGGTTCCGATGGCCGACTCCGAGGAGACGGCCGACGACGCGAGCGATGTGACGGACGAAAGCGGCGCGGGCGGCGCGTCCGAGGTCCGGTGACGGGCGACTCGACCGCGCGGGAGACGGTCACCCGCGCGTTCCGGGTCGCGTACGACGGCCGGGAGTACGCCGGATTTCAGCGCCAGCCGCACGCCCGCACGGTCGCGGACGCGCTCCTCGACGCGCTCGCCGAACACGGCGTCGTCGAGCGGGGGGACGGCCCGACCCACGCAACGCCCCCCGACTACGCCGCCGCGGGTCGGACCGACGCGGGGGTCTCGGCGGTGGCCCAGACCGTCGCGTTCGAGGCGCCGACGTGGCTCACGCCGCGCGCGTTCAACGGCCACCTGCCGGGATCGGTCCGCGTGTGGGCCGCGGCCGACGTCGAGGACGGGTTCCACGCGACGCACGACGCGGTCCGACGGACGTACCGATACCACCTCTACGCGCCCGAATCCGGCGAAGGCGATCTCCCTGGCGCCACGTGCCGCGACCCGGAACACGCGGTCGACGACGACCGGTTCCGCGACGCGCTCGCGCGGTTCGACGGCGAACGCGACTTCCACAACTTGACGACCGACGACGCGGGGACGGTCCGCGACCTCGACGCGCGGACGACCCGAGAGGGGGACACGCTCGTCGTCGAACTCGCCGCGGACGGCTTCCCGCGGGCGCTCGTGCGTCGGGTCGTCGCCGCGGCCCGGGCCGTCGGTCGGGGAACCGCCGACCTCGCGTGGATCGACCGACTGCTCTCGGCCGAGCCGGTCTCGGGGGAGCGCGGCGTCGGTCCGGCGCCCCCGGAACCGCTCGTGCTCTGGGACGTGACCTACCCCGACGCAGAGTTCGCGGTCGACCCCGAGGCCGCGGAGAGCGCCCGCGTCGCCTTCGGCGAACGACACCGGGACGCCCGCCACGCCGCGGTCGCCACCGGCGCGGTGCGCGACAGGCTGTCCTCGGCTGTCGAGGAGCGGTAGCTCGGATCGCAACGGGGGGACGGTGTGTCCTTAGGCCGCCGATCCGCCCGCCGGCGTCTCCATCCCGTCGACGCGGACCAGCAGGCTGTTGCCGTCGACGTTCGTCGCGTCGACCACGCCCGAGAGCCGCAGGCCGGTGGCGGGCGTCGGGCCGACCGTCACGCGGTCGCCGGCGTCGAACGGACCGACCGGTCCGCGGATCACGAGCTCGGCACGACACAGCTCCGGATTCGCGACGCTCGACAGGTCGATCTCAGCGACGGTGACGTCCTCGACGGGGGCGCCCTCGCGCTCGACCGGAGTCGTCACCGCGTCCTTGAGCCGCTCGATGCCGAGCGTGTCGTACGCGTCGTCGGTGGGGACGTAACCGCCGTCCGGGCCGGCGACTCCCTCGACGAGACCGAGCGTTCGGAGGCTTCCCATCCGGTTCCGCACCGTCCCCGGGTTGCGGTCGATGGCGTCGGCTATTTCGTGTCCCTGTACCGGAGCGTCTCGGCCCTCGGAGAGGTTCACGAGCGCGGTGAGCACCCGACTCTGACTCGAACTCAACTGAATGTCGGACATAGGCAAACGGACACGAATCTGTTTGATAAATGTTCGTGTATAACGACATTATATGCTTAGAAATCTTTTCTCACGGAGTTATACTTTAGATACACAACTAAAATTGGAGATATCCGTCCAACATACTGTATCAGCGTGTTCTAAGCAACAATTAACCTGTCTATGTAGTGTTATCGCTGGTATCTCAAAATGAATATCGAGTTCTATCGTTGTTTATGAATAAGACAGGTAGTAGCGTACCAATTCCTTATACGATCTACACCGCAAGTATTTACCAACACGACCGGAAGCGGCGAGCGACAGATGACGATCCAACGTGACGATCGGGACCGGCCGCCGAGACGTACCGGCGCTTCGCGGCGAATCGACGGTGACCCGCCGAGACGGCGAGTGCGACGAACGGGCCGGACTGAGGGAACTAAATACCGGACTGAGAGAACGGAATGCCGAACCGAAAGGGTAGATCGTCGGACTGGAGGGCCGGATGGCTGACCGCGACTCGGCGTTCGATCTCGACGGGGACGCGGCGGCCGGGCGTTCGACGGGAGAGCCCGCGTCGAACGAGAGCCGTTCAACCGCCGCCGACCGGAATCGACCCCGTCTCGGCTCGCTCCTCCCGGATCGGGACCCCGGGGTCGAGCGGGATCGGGCCGGCTCGTTCATCGCCGAGCGAGTGGGCGCCGCGGGCGCCGACGGCGTGGTGGTGAACATGAGCGGCGGACTCGACTCGACGGTGACGGCCGCGCTCGCGGTCGAAGCGCTCGGCGCCGACCGCGTCTACGGGCTGATACTCCCGTGTAACAAGATCGGCGCGCCGCACGCCCGCGACGCCGAGGCGCTCGCGGAGGCGCTCGGTATCGAACACGACACGGTCCACCTCCAGCCGCTGTTCGCGCAGTTCGGCGCGGTCGTTCCCGACCGGTTCGACCTCCACGACGAGCCGGTTCGGTCCGGCAACGCGGTCGCGCGACTCCGGATGGCGGTCGCGTACCTCGCCGCCAACGCGACGAACCGCCTGGTCTGTGGCACCGCGAACCGGAGCGAACTACTCTTAGGCTACCTGACGAAACACGGCGACGGCGCGGCCGACCTGTTCCCGCTGGGTCACCTCTACAAGACCGACGTCCGGGCGCTCGCGGCCGACCTCGACGTACCGGAGTTCGTCGTCGAGAAGGCGCCCACGGCCGGGTTCCTCCCGGGACAGCGCGACGCCGACGACCTGGGCGCTCCCTACGAGGTCGTCGACCCCGTCCTCCACCTCGGCGTCGACCGCGGACTCGACCCGGAGTCGGTCGTCGAGCGGATCGCGGCGGCTGTCGCCGAAACCGACGCGGACACGGGCGACGACAGCGGTGGCGACGGGACGCCCGCCGGCGAACTCGCCGCCGTCGACCGCGAACTCGTCGCGGACCTCCTCGGCCGCCACCGCGCGACGGCGCACAAGCGGCTGCCGCCGCCGACGCCGGACGCGGACCTAAACTGACGGGCGGGCGGCGACGCGTCGGCGCCGGTCCCGCCGCGACGACGGCGCGTCAGTCCCAGTCGGCGGGCCAGAGGTCGGCGGCGCGCATCCCCGTCTCGAAGTCGGCCTCGCGGAACGCGGTCGCGAGTTCGTCCCGGTCGAGCCGCGGCAGATCGCGCTCCGCGGAAGCGAACTCGGCGACGAGTAGGGCGATCAGCATCGCGTGTTCGCGGACGTTCCGGTCGTCGACCTTGTCGCGGGTGTCCGCGTGGGTGTGGCCCCACCCTCGGCCGCGGTCGCCCGAGTCGCTGTGGAGCTGGAGCGCCGGCACGCCGCGGCGCACGAACGGCCACTGGTCGGAGAACGGGTGCGGCTGCGCGTCGACATCGATCGGCTGCCGAGTCGCGGTCGACACCGCCTCCGCGACCGACGCGGCCGCCGTGGAGGCGTGCGCGAGCGCGATCAGGTTGCGAAATCGCCCCGCGCCGTCGACGTTGACCACGCCCTTCACCCGGTCGAGGTCCAGGCGTTCCGCGAGGTGCTCCGCGCCGAGCAGCCCGACCTCTTCCGCGCCGACCGCGACGACGTCGACCCCGACCGGGAGGTCGGCGTCCGCGAGGATCCCGCCCGCGGTCGCGACCGTCGCGATGCCGCAGCCGTTGTCGAGCGCGCCCTCGGCGATGTCGTGGGCGTCGTAGTGGGCGAGCAGGAGGACGCGCTCGTCGGTGTCGGGTCCGGCGGTCCCGATCACATTGCGGCTCTCGCCCGGCGCCGTCGACGCCTCGACGGAGAGTTCGGCCTGCGCGACGGAGGGATTCCCACTCCCGTCCCCCCCGCCGACCGCGTACTCGCGGAGCCACGCGCCGGTCTCCTTCGAGACGCCGACGGCGACCGCCTCGGCCTCCTCGCCGAACGTGAGCGACCCGGTTGGGGGCAGCTGGCCGTCGAGGTGGTTGACGAACACGAAGCCGACCGCGCCGGCCTCGATCGCGTAACCGAACTTCTCCATCCGGTGGACGAACCGACCGCCGGAGGGCGTCGTCGTCGAGGCGACCGCGATCCGCCCCTCGACGTCGCGCTCGTCGATCTCCGCCGGGGTGCCGTAGCCGACGTCGACGAGTTCGCCGGCGACGCTCCCGGCCGGCGAGTACGGGAGCGCCAGCGCTTCGAACGAGCGCGTCGACGGCTCGCCGTCGCGGCCCGAGACGGTCACGTCGAGCGACGCCGACCCGCGCTCCCAGGCCGGGAGGTCGAACGGCTCCGTGCGCACGTCCGTGAGTCCGGCGCGCTCGAAGGCGTTCGCGACGAGTCCGGCGGCCCGGCGCTCGCCCTCGCTGCCGGCCATGCGGCTCCCGATCGCGGTGAGGTCGGTGAGGAAGCGCCACGGGTCGTCGTCGGTCCACGTCGCGCCGAGCGCGGGAGCGAGTTCGGCCGCTCGCTCGCGCACGCGGTCGACCGCGGCGGCCGCGTCCGATCGCGTCGCGTCTGCTGCGTCGTCGGTCATGAGCGTGCCTCCGTCGGTGACGGCTTAAGCGTGTGGCTCGCGGCACTCGGGCGTTCGAGTCCGGGCCGCGCCCGGCGAAACGCTACGGTCAACAACCCCACCCTACTTCGCTCACCCTGATGGGTTCGCTCGTTGAGGGAGGGGCTTGTCCGTGAGCTCAGCCTCGAACCTGTCCGGGTGGGCGGTGAATCCGCCACTTGGCGTCACTGTTCCAGACTTTAGGGCGAGTTGACTGTCGCCCGTCCGCCGAGACGACTGTTGGCCTCGACGGACATACCGCATCCCGATGTTCTTCGCCGCATTGTAATCCGCGTTCGCTTCTGACTCACACTTTACGCATCGGAAATCATTGCGAGTCGCGCGATTCTCCTCAGCTGTGAATCCACACTCGGCACACCGCTGTGACGTGTACGCCGACCCGACTTGCTTCACCGAGACGCCGGCTGCTTCGGCTTTGTATTCTACCTGCTCGTACAGGGTTCGGAACGCCCACTTGTGACCCCACGACGCACCCGTTCGGTCGCGGATGTCTGTCAAGTCCTCAAACGCAATCACGTCGCACTCGTATCGAAGTGCTTCGTCTACGATAGCGTTCGACGCCTGGTGGAGTACGTCACGGACATAGCGAAGCTCCCGACCACTTGATTGTTTGAGCGTTCGGTGGGCGCTTCGCGTTCCGGCCTGTTGGAGCCCGGCACGCACCTTCTCGAACTCGCGGAGATTATGGGTTAATTCCCGTCCGCTGAAGAAGTAGGCAGTGCTGGTGACGGCGAGGTTTTCAATACCGAGGTCGACCCCGAGAACCGTTCCGTCCTCGGCGGTGTCTCGCTCAATGTCGGTCTTGGGTCGGCGGAAGCCGATGTGTAAAAAGTAATCGCCGTCACGAGCGGTGAGTGTGCTTTCCGTGACGCTCCAGTTGTCGGCGTCGAGGTACTGCCGTTGGTAGCCATCCTCGGCTTCAGGGAGCGCAAGCTCGCATCGAACGCGACTCTCCGTCGTGGAGAGTGACACTGTATCGTCATCGAACAGCGTCATCGTTCGAGTGTCGTATGTTACCGTGGGTGCGGTGAACGTGGGTTTACTGGCCTGCTTGCCGTTCGAGCGGCGTTCGAGACAGCCGGTGATGGCTTGGGCGGCTTGGTGGGTGGCGAGGATCGCGTGCTGACTCCCGAGGTCGGTTTCTTCGCGCACGTCGTCGTAGGCGAGGGGTTGTACGTCGCTCTTGGCGTTACACTTCCCCCACGCCATGTCCGTGGCGAGTTGGCACCCACGCTTCCACTCGGAGATGGTTTCCTCAAGCAACTCGCGTTGCTCGCCATCTACCGAGAGGCGGGTGATTGCCGTCCGACGCACGTAGTCGTCTGCCACAGTTTCAATGTGTATGAGTGGCTATTTATAAACTGGTGTTTGTGACAGATACGAACGCGCTCCTCCCCTCCCTACTCGCTCCCTTCGGTCGCTCCTTGAGGAAGGGGACTCCGCGCTACCGCTTCAGTTGAATCGAGACACGATTCGCAGATTGAACGACACTATATCCCGAAGGATGAAGATACATACAGCGTTGAAAACTTCCAGCAGTTCTTGGATATACGTGAAGAACAAATTGTAAAGCAACTACTGGAGATGTCTGATCAGATTGAAGAGCAATTTGAGTCTGAGGGACAATCAATTACTGCTTCTGGGGAAGCTGCTGAATAAGAATCTCTGAATACTGTTTTCAAACTGTGCTGGAGATACAATTAGAGATGTCTACGCATTGAGGGGGAGATATTGTGTTCCGCCGGGATACTATACTGCCCCTCGTAGAAACACAATGAATGAGTTTATAACAGAGGATACGTTGTAGCCAGATGCGAGACGACAGAGAGGCAACATCCGGACCTTGTTGCCGATTGTAAGCACCGTTGGTCCAGTGGTAGGACATTAGCTTCCCAAGCTAATAGCCCGGGTTCAATTCCCGGACGGTGCATTTCTCGAACGTAGTGAGGGAAGTCTCCGGACGGGATTGAACCCTATCAGTCGCGCGCAGCGAGCGGGGCGAGGCGCGAGCGAAGCGAGCGCCTCGAAGAGCGAGCGGCGAAGCCGCGAGCAGTAAGCGAGCACGTCTGATTCCGGTTCAATTCCCGGACGGTGTATTCTCGCGGCGAGCAGTTCCGCGAGTCACAGGTGTGTCAAGGGCCACGCCGGAACGTGTTCCACGATTGGTAGTTCCCAGCAGGGCCAGGGAAACGCGTTTCCCCGGCGGGCGCGACGCCCCCGTATGACCCACTCGCGGACGGTCGAACTGGAGGGCCACATCATCGACAGCGGGACGATGCAGCGCTGCTTCGGCGCGGTGATGGACCTCGGCGGCTCGTTCGACGTCGAGCGGTTCGACGTCGGGAAACACGAGACCGAGGAGTCGTACTGCCGACTGACCGTCTCCGCGGACGACCCCGAGACGCTGCGGGCCATCCTCCACGAACTCCACCAGAACGGCGCGGTACTGGAGGATCCCTCGGAGGTGGAACTCGTCGCGGCGCCCGCGGACAAGGTGGTCCCGCCGGACTTCTACTCGACGACGAACCACCCGACCGAGGTGCTGTACGACGGCGAGTGGATCGACGTCGAGCGGATCGAGATGGACTGCGCGCTCGTCGTTGAACCCGAGCCGGCAGCGGACGCCGGTGAGGGGAACCGAGCGGATGCCTCGGGCGGTACGGACGGCACACCTCGCGCCCACACGAAGACGCTCAACGCGGTCGAGGAGGGCGACCTCGTCGCCACCGACGAGTCCGGGATCCGGGTGAATCCCCCGGAGCGCCCCCGGAGCGGCGGCGGCGCGTTCGGCTTCATGCAGGGCAGCGTCTCGGCCGAGCGCCCCTCGGAGTCGACGATCCGCGAGGTCGCCGAGGAGCTCCGCGCGGTGAAAGACGAGGGGGGTAACGTGATGGTCGTCGCCGGCCCCGCGGTGATCCACTCGGGGGCGGGCGACGCGCTCGCCGATCTGGTCGCGGCGGGGTACGTCGACGCGCTCTCGGCGGGCAACGGCTTCGCCACCCACGACCTGGAGCGCTCCATCTACGGCACCTCGCTCGGGATGGACGTCGAGACGCTCGAACACCCGCGGAAGGGCCACAAACACCACATCTGGACCATCTCGGAGATCATCCGCGCCGGCGGGATCGAGTCCGCCGTCGAGGAGGGTATCGTCACGGGAGGCGTGATGTACGAGTGCGTGGAACACGGCGTCGACACGGTCCTCGCGGGGTCGATCCGCGACGACGGGCCGCTCCCCGACACGATCACCGACGCGGTGGAGGCGCAGGACGCGATCCGCGAGCAGGCCCACGACGCCGACCTCGTGATCATGCTCGCCACGCTGCTCCACTCCGTCGCGGTCGGGAACTGCCTCCCGTCGACGACGAAGACCGTCTGCGTCGACATCAACCCCGCCACCGTCACCCAGCTGCTCGACCGCGGCTCCGCGCAGGCGATCGGGATGGTCACCGACATCGGGACGTTCGTCCCCACGCTCGCGGAGTTCGTGCTGGAGGGAGAAGAATGACCGTCGAACTCCGCCCGTACGACCGCGAGCGCGACGCGGACGGGCTGTACGAATCGAAGGTTGCCTTCGAGAGGGGCCTCGGCGAGAACACGGGCGGCGACGAGAAGGCGACCGCCTACGAGGGGAAGCTCACCGACGCCTACCGCGAGCGGTGGCTCGGCTGGGTCGACCGCTGCGTCGCCGACGACCCGCGGTGCGTGACCGTCGCGGTCGACGGGGTCGCCGCCGAGGACGACCCCGCGGAGGGACCGGTGGTCGGCTACGTCTTCGTCCTCCCGGAGCGGCTGGCGATGATCTGGGACGCCGCGGTCCTGAACGAACTGTACGTCGCGCCCGAGCACCGCGGCACCGGCGTCGCCGACGACCTGATGGACGCCGCGCTCGCGCTCGCGGCCGACCAGAATCTCCCGCTCGACCGGCTGGTCCTCGACGTCGACCCCGCGAACGAGCGCGCGAGGGGGTTCTACGAGCGCCATGGCTTCGAGCCGTGGGGCGAGATGGTCGCGCGGCCGCTGGACGAGGACGCCTGACGAGCCCCGACGTCGCGTCCGCCCGTTCCGACTCCCGAAGCTACAAGCGCGCTCGACGGTTCTCGACGGCCGTGATACAGATCGGTATCGTCGGCTGCGGCGTGATCGGGAACCGCCTCGCCGCGGCGATAGACGGCCACGAACGGTTCGAACTGGCGGCCGCCTGCGACCTCGACGCGGACCGCGCCGCGTCGCTCGCGGCCGACCACGGCACCGACCGCACCGCGACGACGACCGACCACGAGGCGCTCGTCGAGCGCGACGACCTCGACGCCGTCTACGTCGGCGTGCCGCCGCTCGCCCACCGCGAGGTGGTCGCGGACGCGCTCGCGGCCGACAAGCACGTGATCTGCGAGAAGCCCATCGCGGCCGACGCGGAGACGGGTAGGGAACTCGTCGCGCTCGCCGAGGAGACGGACCGCGTCACGGCAGTGAACCTCCCGTTCCGCTACACGCCCGGGTTCGTCCGGCTTCGCGAGGCGGTCGCCGCGGGCGAGATTGGCGACCCGCGACGGGTCGAACTCCGGTTCCGGTTCCCCGAGTGGCCCCGCGAGTGGCAGGACGTCGCGTGGCTGGAGTCGCGCGAGCAGGGCGGCCCGCTGCGCGAGGTGGGGACCCACTTCCTGTTCGGCGTTCAGGAGCTGTTCGGTCCCGTCGAGACCGTCTCCGCGGATGTCGGCTACTCGGGACCGGAGGCTTACGAAGACGACGTTGTCGGGACCTTCCGGGCCGACGGCGTCCGCGGGACGATCGACCTGCTCTGCGACCACGAGGGCGACGAGGAGAACGTCATCACGGTCGTCGGCGACGAGGCGTCGCTGTCGCTGACGGAGTGGCACCGACTCGTTCGGAACCGCGGCCGCGAGGACGAGGCGACGCTCGTCGGCGAGCGCGGCGACACCGTGAGCGCGCTCCTGACGGAGTTCGCGAGGAGGGTCGACGGCGACGGCGGCGACCTCGTCTCCTTCGCCGAGGCGACGCGCGTTCAGGAGGTGCTCGACGCGATCAACGCTTCGGGGGGCGACCGCGTTCGGCCGGGATTTGACGGCGGCGACGGCGACCGCGTTCGGCCGGGAGCGGACGACGGCGGGACGTAAGTCGGCCGCGGCGTCGCGGGACGGGAACGCCCGGCAGGAATTATGTGTCTCTCGGACCCATCTCCGCGTATGAGCTACCTCGTTGCGACCGACGGGTCGACGGAGAGCGACGAAGCCGTCCGGTACGCGGCGCGGCAGGCGGTCGCGTTCTACGAGACGCTCGAGATCGCCCACGTGTTGACGCCGGACTCGGAGCTCGTCGACGGGACGATCATCCTCCCCGGCGAGGAGGCCGCCGTCGAGGCCGGCCAGGGCGTCTTAGAGAGCGCCCGCAGCGTCGCGGCGGAGGCGGTCGGCGACGAGTCGATCGACGTGGAGACCCAACTGCTCACGGGGCGTCCCGCCGACGCGCTCACCGAGTACGCGGCCGACGAGGCCGTCGACGCCATCTACGTCGGCCACCGCGGGCTCTCGGAGGAGCGCGAGCAGGTCGTCGGCAGCGTCGCGAAGAGCGTCGTCGACAAGGCCGACGTGCCCGTGACGGTGATCCGATAGGCGTCGGGCGCTCTGCGACGGATGTCCCGAGCAGTCGGGATCACCGACGCGACCGTCCCCGAGAGCGACGGGTGCGTCAGAGACGCTGGCAAGGACCACCGTTATCGGGCCTTCAAAACCGGTTGGGGACCTAACGGGTACTGATGCCAGAAGACGTACTCGTCACGGCGGATTGGGTGGAATCGAACCTCGACGCGTTCCAGGACGACGACTCCGACCTCCGGCTCGTCGAGATCAATAACCCGACCGTCACCGACGAGTCGGAGTACACGCCCTACGAGGAGGGCCACATCCCCGGCGCGCTCAACTTCGAGTGGGACGAGGTCTTCACCGATGAGACGGAGCGCGACATCGTCTCGAAGGCGGACTTCGCGGCTCGAAACGGCGAGGGCGGCATCGACGCCGACACGACCGTCGTCGTGTACGGCGGCGGCCGCGTCCCGAACTGGTTCGCGCTGTTCGGCTACTGGATCTACAAGTACTACGGTCACGACGACATCCGCGTGATCGACGGCGGGAAGGGCTACTGGGTCGCGAACGACTACCCGCTCTCCACCGAGGCGCCCGACTTCACGCCCCGCGAGTACGAGGCTCGCGGTCCCTTCGAGAGCGTCCGCGCGTACAAAGACGACATCGACAACGCCATCGAAGAGGGGCTCCCGATGGTCGACGTGCGCTCTCCCGAGGAGTTCTCCGGCGAGGTCATCGCGCCCGAGGGACTCAACGAGACGGCCCAGCGCGGCGGCCACATCCCCGGCGCGAGCAACGTCCCGATCGGGACCACCCTGAACGAGGACGGCACGTTCAAGAGCGCGGACGAGCTCCGCGAACTGTACTCGGACGCCGGCGTCGACGGCGACGAGTCGACGATCGCCTACTGCCGCGTCGGCGAGCGCTCGTCGATCGAGTGGTTCCTCCTACACGAGCTGCTCGGCTACGACGACGTCCGCAACTACGACGGCTCGTGGACCGAGTGGGGGAACCTCGTCGGCGCGCCGATCGAGACGGGCGAGTAAGCAGCGGTCGCGGTCGCTGACCGCTGTGTCGTCTTTTTAACAGCGAGTCCGCACGAGCGTCGTCCGCCGGACGCATCTCCGTTCGACCGCCGACCGCTCCGGCGCGCGTCTCGAACCACCGCCCAGAAGACCTATTAGCGAACTCGATCGAGCGCAAACAGGTATCTCGCGCTGGCCCTTCTCCTCCTCGCGGTCGGGATTCCGCAGGCCGTCAGGCCGTACAGGGTTGCGCGACCTCGCCGTCGGTGAGCCCACGCCGACCGATCTCGACGGCTACGGCCGAGCGAGGGGTGAACGGACCGCGTGCGTCGCCGTGCTGTTCGTTCAGCTGTGGAAAGGTTCATACGGTTGTGTGCTGTATTGTGTATTATGAACCAGAACGTCGGTGCGGCGGACAAGCGAGTCAGAACCGCGGTCGGCGCCGTCGCCGGCGCCGCCTCGATAGCCACCCTCGCGGGCGCCGCGCCGCTCCCCGCGCTCGCGGCCCCGGTGCTGGGCGTCGTCGCGCTCGCGATGCTCGCGACCGCCGCGACCGGCACCTGCGGCCTGTACGCCCTGCTTGGCGTCGACACCTGTCCGGTCGACGCCGGCGGGTCGCGCTGAACGGCGCGTCGTATCCCCTTCCGGCCGCCCCTCCCGGCCGCTGTTTCCGTGACCCCCACACTGGGGTTCGAGGCTGAACCACGGGGTTGAGGCCCCGACAGCGCGACCGATCGGTATGCCAGTCGCGAACGTCGGCGAGACGGCGACCCACGAGGTACCGATCACCGAGGAGACGATCGAGACGTTCGCGGCGCTCTCGGGCGACGAGAACCCGATCCACCTCGACGACGAGTACGCCGCCGGGACGATGTTCGGCGGCCGCGTCGCGCACGGGATTCTCTCGGCCGCGGTCGTCTCCGGCGCGCTCGCGCGGCTCTCCGGCGACATCGTCTACCTCTCGCAGGAGCTGTCGTTCGAGAAGCCGGTGTTCCCCGGTGAGACGGTCGAGGCGACAGTCCGCGTCACCGACGACCTCGGCGACGACCGCATCGCCGTCGAGACGACCGCGACAGTCCCCGAGCGCGACGAGCGCGTCCTCTCCGGCGAGGCAACGGTGCTGTCGGTGCCGCACGGAAACCCTGAGTGACCGACGGCGGCAGATGTCCGACAGATACGGTTTATAAATAAGCGACGGGTCGAGGCAGTGGCGCGCGCCGACGAACGCCCGAAGGGCGTGAGTCGCACGCGCGAGGGAGTCGGCCGACCGCAGGGAGGCCGACGAGGCTGGGGAGGCGTGAGGTGCGGTTGTTGTGCGGGGCGGGACTCAAAGGGGCAGCCGGGAGGCGGGCGCAGGCGTTCACGAGAGCGGAGCTCTCGTGAGCCAATCAGAACGCGAAGCGTTCTGATGACGACGAAAGCACCGCAACGAGTGAGCGGAGCGAACGAGTAAGGAGCGCAGCGAGCGTGCGCCCGCCTCCCGGCTGGGGCTTTGGCGGTGTTCGTCGTCGATCCGCGGTCAACTATTTATAAGCGAGCGGCTTGGGCTTTGGCGGTGTTCGCCGTCGATCCACGGGTAACTATTTATAAGCGGTCAGCCGCACCACCGAACTACGGTCGCGGACCAGGTGTAGCCGGTGCCGGCCGCGAGCAGGCAGACGAGGTCACCCGGTTCGAGCCGACCCGTCTCGACGCCCCGTTCCAGCGCGAGCGCCTGGTCGACGCTCTGGACGTGGCCGAACTCGTCGAGGTAGTAGCCGTCGCTCGCGGGGTCGAGGCCGAGCTCGTCGAGGACGCGCTCGTGGAACGAGCGCTTCATATGCGTGAGCGCGACGAAATCGAGGTCGTCCCGGTCGAACCCCGACCGGACGAGGGCGGCGTCGGCCACCGAGAGGTACGCGGGCAGCGACACCGGCCCCAAGCGTTCCTTCATCCCCTCGGGGTCGGGCACGTCGAGCGTGTGAAGCCCCTCGCGGACCGTTTCCTCGCTCGGCGGGCGCTTCGACCCGCCCGCGGGCATCACCACGTCGTCGGCGAACGAACCGTCGGTCTCGGCCGCGCTGGCGTGAACGGTCGCCCGCGCTCGGCTGTTTAAGCGCGCGGCGTCTGCGCTTTCCTCGCCGTCCGACTCCTCTCCCGCCGCCTCGACGACGAACGCGCTCGCGCCGCTGCCGAAGTTGAACATGAAGGAGCTGTCCTCGTTGTCGTAGTCGACGAGGTCCTCCTCGCGGCTGGCGGCGACGAGCAGCGCCGCGTCGATGGGTTCGGTCTCCAACTGGGCGGTGATCTGCCGCAACGCAATCGGCGCGCCGGCACACAGCGTGTAGCTCTCGGTCGCGTACGCGTTCGTCGCGCCCAGCCGGTCGGTGATCGCGGCCGCCGCCGACCAGACGACGTGGTCCTTGTACTCGGAGCCGTGGTAGACGACGACGTCGAGGTCGGCGGGGTCCACGTCGGCGTCCGAGAGCGCGGCCTCGGCCGCCGTCACCGACATGTCGGTGGCGTGGTCGCCGTCCGGCGGGCAGACGCGCTTCTCGCGGACGCCCATCTTCTCGACGACGACCTCCTCGGGGATCCCGCTCTCGGCCGCGATGGTCTCCCCCGAGATGGTCTCGTCTGGGACGTACGTCCCGATGCCGGTGATCGAGACGGTCATGATGCTCCTCCGCGTCGCGTTCGGTCCGTTCCGTCGTGTCGCGTCCGTTCGGTTCCGTCGTGTCGCGTGGTTTCGGTCATGTTTCGTGTGTCAGATCTCCGGTTCGCCGCGTCGAGCACGCGTCGAAAGCCGCGGAGCCACGGAGTCGCGGGCCCGCGACGCTACCGGAGGTAGCGCCGCAGGTGGTCCGGGAGCCGCTTCCCGACGGTGCCGCCGAGCCGGTCGCGCAGCGTCCCGAGGATGCCGTTCGGGACGAACAGCACGAACAGCACGAAGACGATCCCGAGGTACAGCGGGGCGCGGCCGTCGACCGCGGTGTTGACGAACAGTTCGAGGCTGACCCCGAAGAGGTCGGCCTCGAGGGCGCTCGCCGGGAGTCCCTCGCGCAGCAGCGTCGCGATCCCGCCGCTCTCGGTCGAGAGGACGTCCTCTAACCCCTGATTGAACAGGGTCCCGTAGATCGGTCCCGCGAGGGTGCCGAACCCGCCGACGATCGTCGTGATCAGCGCGTCGGCGGTGACGAGGAAGTAGAACGTTCCGTCGGGCGCGACCGACCGCGAGTAGGCGGCGAAGATGCCGCCCGCGATAGCTCCGAAGAAGCCGCTGACGGCGAACGCGGCCAGCTTGAACCGGTAGGTCGCGTAGCCGACGGCGCGGGCGCGCTCCTCGTTCTCGCGGATCGCGATCATCACGCGCCCGAACGGCGAGTGAACGATCCGCTGCATCGCGAAGTAGCAAACGACGACGACGATCCCGAGCGCGTAGTAGGAGACCACCGTCGCCGAGAGGTCGATCCCCAGCCCGAGCAGGTTCTCGACGCTCTCGCCCGTGAGCCGTCCCACGTCGAGGCTGAGCGCGTCGACGTAGGGGACGCCGATCGCCAGCGCGTCGCCGCTCACCGTCGCGCCCTCGGTGGGGTTCGTCGAGACGTACCCCCACGACCGGATCAGCTCGTAGATCACCTGCGCGAACCCGAGCGTGATCATCGCGAAGTAGACGCCCGTGAGCCGGAACGACACCGACCCGATGACGAGCGCGAGCAGGCCGGCCAGCACCGCGCCCAACACGAGCGTGATCATGAACGGCGTCCCCCCGGGGATCCCCGGCACCTGCCCGTTCGCGGCGAGGACGACGAAGTACGCGCCGGTACCGTAGAAGGCCGCGTGGCCGAACGAGAGGTAGCCGGTGTAGCCGCTAACGAAGTCGAAGCTCATCGCGAACAGCCCCATGTACAGCACCACGACCATGAACGTGACCGCGGGCAGGAACGCCTCCGCGAGCGGCCCGGCCGGCGTCGCGAGCAGCGCCTCGTAGACGAGCGGGTACAGGAGGAACCCGAAGATGACGGCCGCGTGGACGGCGTGGTCCCGCAGGTACTCGCGGAGGCCGCCGGTCGCGGTCGGCGGGGCGATCGGTGAGTCCGCGTCGACCGGGGCGTCCGCGTCGACCGGGGCGTCCGCGTCGTCTGGAACGTCTCCGTCGACGGTGGAGTCGGGGTCGCTAATGGCCCCCCACCTCCTCGACGCCGTAGAGCCCCTGCGGACGGATGATCAGCATCACCACGAGCAGGAGGAAGATGGTCACCTCGGAGAGACCGGGGAAGGTGACGATGCCGGTCGTGAACAGCCACGTCGTCACCGAGTCGGCGATCCCGACGATGCCGGCCGCGGCGAGCGTCCCGGTGAAGCTTCCGAGTCCGCCGATGATGACGACGACGAACGCGTACAGCAGCACGTCGATGCTCAGGAGGACGCTCGGTCCCCAGATCGGGTCCCACATCAGGAGGACGCCGCCGACGGCGGCCAGTCCGGTGCCGACGCCGAACACGACGGTGAACGCCTTTCGCACGTCGACGCCGAGCGCCTGAACCATCTCGGTGTCCTCGCTGCCGGCGCGGATGTACAGCCCGTACAGCGTCTTCGTCAGGAACGCCCACACCGCGACCGCGACGACCGCGCCGATCGCGATCTCGAAGAGGTACAGCCGCCTGACGCCCACGCCGAACAGTTGGGTCCGGCCCAAGAGCACGTCCGGGGCGGTGGCCATCGGCGCCTGCCACTGCGGGTCCGGCTGGATCCCGCGGAGCGTCAAGACGATCCGGGCGACCTCCTCGATGATGAGCGAGACGCCGAACGTCAACAGGATCTGGTAGGTGGGCGTGCGGTCGTAGATCGGTCGGATGAGCGTCACCTCCATCGCGCTGCCGGCGGCGGTGGTGACGGCGAACACCAGCGCCAGCGCGACGAAGAAGACGAGTATCGTCGCCAGCGTCCCGGTGTTCGCGCCGACGACGATGACGAGCACCAGCCCACCGAGGTACGCGCCGACCATCGCGACCGCGCCGTGCGCGAAGTTGAGTACGCCCATCAGCCCGAAGACGAGCGTCAGGCCGACCGCGATGGTGAAGTACACCGCGCCCTTGCCGATCCCCTCGGCGAGCACGCGGGCGGCCGTCCGGAGGCCGTCGACCGCGCCGCCGGTCGCGAGCAGCGCGCTCGGGTCGAGGGCGGACGCGAGGGCCGCGGCGTCGACGACGGCGGGGAGCGTTCCGAGGCTCATGCCGTCAGGTACCTCCGAATGCGCTCGTCGTCGCTCGTGACGCCGGCCGTCTCGCCCTCCTCGACGACGACGCCGTGGTCGACGAGGTAGAAGCGGTCGGCGAGATCCATCGCCAGCCGGAAGTTCTGTTCGACGAGGACCATCGTCGTGTCCGCGGAGGCCGCGCGCAGCGCCTCGACCACGTCCTCGACGATCTGGGGCGCGAGCCCCTCGCTCGGCTCGTCGACGAGCAGTAGGTCGTTGTCGCCGACCATCCCGCGGGCGATGGCGAGCATCTGCTGTTGTCCGCCGCTCAAGTCGCCCGCCTCCTTGTCCGCGAAGCGGTCGAGCGCCGGGAACAGCTCGTACGCCTCCGCGATCCGAGCGTCCGGGTCGGCCGCCGAGTGCGCGGCGACGCGGAGGTTCTCCGCGACAGTGAGATGCGAGAACACGCGCCGCTCCTCGGGCACCCATCCCATCCCGCGGGCGGCGATCTCGTGGGGTTCCATCCCCGTCACGTCCGTCCCGTCGAACCGGACGGTCCCCTCGCGGGGCGGCGTCAGCCCGAGCGCGGTGCGGAGCGTCGTCGTCTTCCCGACGCCGTTCCGACCGACCAGGGCGACGATCTCGCCCGCTTCGACCGACAGCGACAGCCCCTGGAGGATGTGGCTCTCGCCGTAGTAGGTGTGGACGCCGTCGAGTTCGAGGGCCGTCACCGCGACTCACCTCCGGCGCTCGCGCGGCGTCCGCCGTCGGCGGCGGCGTCCTCGTCGCGGTCGGCGGCGTCGCCTTCGGAATCGGCTCCCGCCGCTTCGGACCCCTCGCGGCCGTACCCGCCGAGGTACGCCTCCTGAACGGCCTCGTCGCCGCGCACGTCCTCGGGCGGCCCGTCGGCGATCAACTCGCCGCGGTGGAGGACCGCGATCCGGTCGGAGATGTCCATCACCACCTCCATGTTGTGCTCGATGAGCATCACCGAGTGGTCCGCGGCCACGTCCTCGATCAGCGCGACGACGTCGTCGACGCCCTCGCTCGACACGCCGGCGGTCGGCTCGTCGAGCAGGAGGAGGTCGGGGTCGCCGGCGAGCGCGACGCCGATCTCGAGGCTGCGCTTCTCGCCGTGGCTGAGGTTCTCGGTGACGGTCTCGGCCTCCTCCGCCAGCCCGATCCGTTCGAGGATCCGCGTCGCCTCCGCGTAGTGGTCCTCGAAGTCGGCCACGTTGCGCCACAGCTTCCAGGAGTCGTTCCCGCGGCTCGCCTGCGCGGCCACCCGGACGTTCTCCAGCACCGACAGCGTCGGGAACAAGTTCGTGATCTGGTACGATCGGTGGATACCAGCCAGCGCCGTCTCGTCCGGCGAGGCGGCGGTGATGTCGAGCACCGAGTCGGTGCTGCCCGACCCGCCGCCGGCGAGCGCGCGGCGCTCGCCGTCGCCCTCGCCCGGCGGATCGAACCGGATGCGTCCGTCAGAAGGCTCCAACACGCCCGTGAGCAGGTTGAAGAACGTTGTCTTCCCCGCGCCGTTCGGGCCGATGATCGAGCAAAGCTCGCCGGTCTCCAACGCGAAGTCGACGCCGTCGACGGCGGTGATGCCGCCGAAGCGCTTCGTGAGCCCCTCGGTCTCCAGCAGCATTACAGCGAGCAGGTCGCGTCCTCTTCGGGCACCATCACGTCCTCGGCGTCGAGCCGCTGCTCCGGCTCGCCGGGCATGATCGGCGCGTCCCAGGTCTCGGCGTACTCGTCGCTCGTCGGCACCGGCCACGCGACCGTCATCTGCGAGGCCGCCTGGTTGTTGTGTTCCTGGAACGTGTACGCGTCCGCGCCCTTCGGCGTGTCCGCGACGGTCATGCCGCGCAGCGCGTCGGCGACGTCGGCGCCGTCGGTCGAGCCGGACTCGCTCACCGCCTGCGAGAGCGCGGAGGCCATCGTGAACGTCCCCGAACTGAACAGGTCGGGCACGATGCCGTACGCCTCCGTGTGCATGTCGATGAACGCGTCGTTGATCTCGTTGTCGTACTGGTTCCAGTGGTAGCGCGTGGTGAACGGGCCGAGTCCGGCGTCTCGGACGTCCTGCGCGGTGAAGTCCTCGCCGAGCGCCGACTCGATCGTCCCGCCGATGAGCTGGGTGGTCAGCAGCGCCGCGAAGCCGCCGAACACCTGGATGTCGTACGACACCGCGGCCGAGAGGAACTGCGGCAGGGTCGACGCCGTGAAGCCGCCGACGACGCCGGTCGCGCCGTCGGAGATCGCCTGCTCGAAGAGCCCGTCGAACTCGGAGTACCCCTGCTCGACGAACCGCGGTTCGAGGACGTCGACGCCCTCGGCCTCCAGCACCTCGGTGTAGTTGTTCGCGACCCCTTGGCCGAACGCGTTGTCCGACGCGAAGATCGCGACGGTGTCGATGTCGAAGTTCTCGGCGACGTACGTCCCCCCGGCGCGCGCGTCCATGGCCGTGTGTTCGCTCGCGCGGAACGCCAGCGGGTGACAGAACTCCTCGCTGACGGTGATGTCGGCGTCGGCGGCGGGACCGATGAGGAACGGCACGTCGGTCTCGTCGACGACCGTGTCGATTACGCGCCGCGCGCTGTCCGACGACGACGCCCCGAACAGCACGTCGACGTCCTCGTCGACCACGAGGTCGGTCGCGACGCTCTGGGCCGTGTCCGGGCTGAACCCGGTGTCCTCGACGATAATCTCGTAGGTCGGTCCGCCGTCGGGTTCGACCGTGTACGTCCCCGGCGTGGCCTCCTCGATCGGGTCGAGGTCGTGTTTGTACGCCAGCCCGGAGTAGAACCCGCGGAGACTGATCTGCCCGTAGTACTGGAGGTCCCCGGAGGTCGGCTGGATAGCGCCGATCCGAATTGTCTCGCCGGAGAGGTCGCCGCTCCCGCCGTCCGATCCGTCGCCGCCGCTGCCGTCGGAGCCGTCACCACCGTCCGATCCGTCGCCGCCGTCTCCGCCGCCGGAACAGCCGGCAAGTCCGGTGAGTCCGGCCGCGCCGACCGCGGCCCCGGTTCCTCGCAGATACGCTCGCCGTGTGTGTTCGTCTCGCATACACTATCCGAGGACGGACACCACCATGAAGGGCCGAGTTAAGATGTTAACTGCCGACGCGAAATCGGTAGACGGCGGCGCAACGGGGCGTCTCGGCGTCGTTTTCGCGCGTTCGATGCCGTCACCGCCGCGTCAGTGACTTCCCCTTCCGGCGATTTTCGCCCAGCACCTACTCCAGTCCGTCGAGCGCGGCGACGACGCTGCGGAGCAGCTTCTTCTCGCCGCGGCGCATGTTCTTCGAGACGGCTGCGGTCGAGACGTCGAACTCGTCGGCGAGCGTCGACAGCGTCGCCTCACGCGGCGACTCGAAGTACCCCGCGTCGGCCGCGGACTCGATGGTGTCGCGCTCGACGTCGGTCAGGTCGCGGCACGCGTCCAGCATCGTCGAGGCCGCGTTCGCGTTCCGCATGGTGTCGAACAGCGCCTCCATCGAGAGTTCCGACCGGTCCTCGACGACGAACTCGTTGCCTTTCTCGAGGTCGTGAAGCGCCGCCTCCGTCGTCGCCTCGTCGTCGAACCCGACCTGCCAGCGCTCGGAGCCGTCCTCGATCAGGAACGGGCCCGTGATGTAGCCGCCGTGGTCCGTGATCGTCGACATCGCGTTCGTCTCCTCGATGACGGTCCGGACGATCGCGGTCCCGTCCTCCTTCGAGAACAGCCGGTACTCGGCCATGTTCTCGTGGTCGCGGAGCGCCGAGAGCCCCTCGCCGAGCTCGTACCGGTCCGGCGACTCGACGAGCAGCCGCGTCTCCAGCTGTTCCGCCGCCGTGTCCAACTGCCAGTGCATCGCGGAGAAGGCGACGTCGTGGTCGGCGGAGGTGTCGATGAACGGGCAGTCGAACTGCTCCATATCCATCGTGACGTCGAGCATGCCACCTCCTTATCCCCCGCGTATATAATGGTTGTTCCTGTAGGATATGCGGCGTCTACTCACCGAACCGCTCTTTCAGCGCCGTCCGGTCGATCTTCGAGGGACCCGAGGTCGGCATCTCGTCGACGAACGCCAGCTCCTTCGGGACCGCGTACCGGGCGACGCGCGAGGCGAGGTGCGACTCCACGTCGTCGAGCGCGAGCGACTCGTCGCCGACGAGTATCGCCTTCCCGACCGTCCCCCACCGCTCGCTCGGGACGCCGATCACGACCGCCTCCTCGATTCCGGGGTGGTCGGTGAGCGCGTCCTCGACGCGGGGCGGGTAGACGTTCTCGCCGCCGGAGACGAACATGTTCTTCTTGCGCCCCTCGATGTGGTAGTACCCGTCCTCGTCGACGCGCGCGAGGTCGCCGGTCGACACCCAGTCGCCGAAGGTCGCCGCCGTCTCCGCCGGCTCGTCCCAGTAGCGGTCGGCCGCGGCCGGTCCCGCGAGTTCGAGCTCGCCGACCGTTCCGTCGGGAACGGGACCGTCCTCGTCGACGACGCGCGCGTCGACCGCGAGCGCCGGGACACCGACGCTCCCGGTCTTCTCCGGCGGGAAGCCGTCGGGCATCGCGAAGTTGTTCGGCCCGCACTCGGTGAGTCCGTACCCCTGCGATATCTCGACGCCGCGGTCGCGCCACGCCGCGATGACGCTCTCGCGGCAGGGACCGCCGCCGCTCTTCACGAACCGGAGCGAGGAGAGGTCGGTGTCGCCCCACTCGTCGTGGCGGGCCATCATCCGCAACACCGCTGGGACCGCGACGAGCGTCGTCGCCGACTCGCGCTCGACGTCGCGTAGGACGCGGCCGGGATCGACTTCCGGACTCAGCAGGATGCGCCCGCCCATCTGGAAGAAGGGGACCGTAAGCACGTTCCAGCCGCCGGTGTGGAACATCGGGAACACCATCGGCGTCACATCGTCCTCGCGGAGCCCCCACGCGGTGATCGTGTTGAACGCGTTCCAGCGGACCGCGCCGTGGCTGATCACGGTCTCCTTCGGCGTGCCGGTCGACCCCCCGGTGTGCAAGAAGAGGTGCGGGTCCGCGAGCGAGACGTCAGCGGTCTCGACGGGCGAGCCGTCGACGGGCAGATCCCGCGTGTACGGCCGCCACGCGTCGTCGCCGTCGGTCGGGATCGAACGGACCGCCGGCTCGACGTCGGCCCGCTCTAAGGCGTCGATCGCGTCGCCCTCGAACGGCGTCTCGACGAGGAGCAGTTCGGGGTCGACGGTGCCCAACACGGCCGCGAGGTCGCGTTCCGCGAGGCGATGCGAGAGCGGCGCCAGCACCGCCCCGGTCTTCCCGGTCGCGAAGAACAGGTCGACGAGTTCGACGCGGTTCCGCGAGACGACGGCGACGCGGTCGCCCGTCTCGACCCCGGCGTCGCGGAGGAAGCGCGCGGTGCGGTTGGCGCGCTCCTCTAACTCCGCGTACGTGTACTCGGCGTTCGCGGCAGTGTCGGTGACCGCGACGCGGTCCGGCGAGAGGCGAGCGCGGCGGGCGGAGAGCGAGCCGACCCATTCGTAGTCGCGGTCGCCGTGCGGGTGCGGCCGGGGGTCGGTGTCGGACTCGGCTCCGGTGCCCTCCGTACGGTCGTCGCTCCGCGGGTCGTCTTCGGCCGCCATCTCAGGCGACCCCGCCGAGGAACGACCGGACCCGGTCGTTGACGCGCTCGCGCTCCTCGATGAAGAAGAGGTGCGGTCCCCCCTCGAACAGCTCGACCTCGGCGTGCGGGAGGAGTTCCGCCAGCAGCTCGGCGTTCGCGACCGGAAGCACGCGGTCCGCCGTCCCGTGGAGGACGAGCGTCGGCACGGACAGGTCGCCGAGCCGGTCGCTCGCGTCGAACGCCGCCACCGCGGCCGCCTGCGCCTCGCGGCCGACCGGCGTCGCGTCGCCCGCCAGCCGCCAGTCGACGATCCGGTCGACCAGCTCCGGCTCCCGTTCGTAGAAGCCGTCGGAGACCGCCGGCTCCATCAGGTAACGGACCCGCTCGCGGGGGTCGGCGTCCTCGGGCGCGGAGAAGATGTGCTCTTGGACCTCCGGCGGCGTCTGTGCCGCGTCCTCGCCGCCGGGGGAGGTACAGAGCAGCGTCAGGGAGGCGACGCGGTCGTCGTCGAGCGCCAGCTCCTGGGCGATCATCCCCCCCATCGACGCGCCGCAGACGTGGACCGCGTCGACGCCGCGGTCGTCGAGGACCGCGGCCGCGTCGGCCGCCATCTCGCTTATCGTGTACGGTCCCGCCGGGACGTCGGAGTCCCCCGTTCCGCGGTTGTCCGGGCGGAGGACCTCGTAGTCGTCGGCCAACGCCTCGGCGAGCCACCGCCACATCCACCGACCGTACCCGAGACCTTCGAGCAGCAGCACGGTCGGTCCCGTCGGGTTCCCGTCGACGGCGTACTCGATCGCCACGCCGTCCCGTGTCACGCTTGGCATACCCGGATCGACCACGCGGTCCTCCATCAACCCGAGCGTTAACGTTTCAACCTCTCCCGAGACGACCGGACGCGCGCGCCGGAACACACTCAAGTCCCTCCCCGACGACGCCCCCGCATGGACACCGCCAACTTCCTCTTCGTCTCGGCCGACGCGGCGCTGATAACGGACCTGGCGTGGCAGGTCAGCCGCGAGGGCCACGCCGTGAAGTACTACGTCGAGGCCGAAAGCGACCGAGAGATCGGCGACGGGTTCGTCCCGAAGACGGACGACTGGCGCGCCGAGGTCGGCTGGGCCGACGTGATAATCTTCGACGACATCTGGGTCGGCTCCGACGTCGGGACCGGCGCGCTCGCAGAGGAACTCCGCGAGGAGGGCAAGGCCGTCGTCGGCGGGACGCCGAACACCGACCGCCTCGAGGAGGACCGCGGCTACGCGATGGAGATACTCGAAGAGCACGGCGTCAACACCGTCGAACACCACGTCTTCGACAGTTTCGACGCGGGGATCAAACACGTCCAGGAGAACCCCGCGCCGTACGTGATCAAACCGCTCGGCGAGGTCCAGAACGTCAAGCGCCTGCTGTACGTCGGCAACGAGGACGACGGCGGCGACGTGGTCGACGTGCTTCGGGCGTACAAGAAGGCGTGGGGCCACCGGATGAAGGGATTCCAGCTCCAGCGGAAGGTCGAGGGCGTCGAAGTCGCGATCTGCGGCTTCTTCGACGGGGACGAGTTCGTCGACCGAGTCAACTTCAACTTCGAGCACAAGAAGCTGTTTCCGGGGAACATCGGCCCGTCGACCGGTGAGATGGGGACTTCGATGTTCTGGGCCGGACGGAACAGGCTGTTCCAAGAGACGTTCGGGAAACTCGAAGGCTGGCTCGCCGACGAGGGGTACGTCGGGAGCATCGACATCAACTGTATCGTCAACGAGACCGGGATCTATCCGCTGGAGTTCACGCCCCGGTTCGGCTACCCCACCATCGCGCTTCAGGAGGAGTCGATCGAGTCATCCACGGCGGAGTTCTTCTACGACCTCGCGCACGGCAACGGTCCCGATCCGGAGGTCCACGGCGGCTACCAGATCGCCGTCAGGGTCGTCCTCCCGCCGTTCCCGTTCGACGACGAGCAGACGTACGACGAGAACTCGCGGAACGCGGCGGTCGTCTTCGAGACCGAGAACCGGGACGGAATCCACCTGGAGGACACGAAGCGGGTCGACGGCCAGTGGCGCGTCGCCGGCGGGAGCGGGATGCCCCTCGTCGTCACCGGAAAGGGCGAGACGATGCAGGCCGCACGCGAGCAGGCGTACGACCGCATCGACGGGGTCGTGATGCCGAACATGTACTACCGCGACGACATCGGCGAACGCTGGGTCGGAGGCGACGGCGACCGACTACAGTCATGGGGGTATCTCGGCCCGTGACGCCGTAGCGAACCAGCCACACCGGCGACACCGACAACTCCCGACTCGCGTCGACGACCCCGGCGACGCCGAGCGCTTCTCTCCACGACTTTTTAACGGCCCGGCCCTCTACTCGGGGTATGCCGAAGTACTCGACGGGCGGCGGCGGCGGCGGCGACGACGGCGACGCGTGCGAGCTCTGCGGCCGCGAGACCACGGCCCTCCGGAAGGCGACGGTCGCCGGCGCGAAGCTGCTCGTGTGTTCGAACTGCCGTCCCCACGACGACGCCGGGAACGCCCCGAGCGACCGGGGCGGACCGAGCGGCGGGTCCCGCGGCGGGAGTTCGGGCGGAAGCTCGGGCGGCACCGGATCCGGCTCGGGGGCGACCGAGAGCCGGAACAAGGAGCTCGCGCGGAAGCAGGCGAAGATGTACGACTCCGCCACCGGCGACTCGAAGCGCTGGGAGGAGGAGGGGACGAGCTACGAGTCCGACCGCCTCCCGTACCTCGTCTCCGGCTACGGCGACCTCGTGACCGAGGCGCGACAGGACGCCGGGCTGACGGTCGAGGAGGTCGCGGCCGAGCTGGAGCTCGACGAGGACGACCTCCTCGCGGTCGAGGACGGCCGGGCCGCGACCGCGAACGTGGGCGGCTCCGTCGTGCGCGCGCTCGAAGAGCGGTTCGGGATCGACGTCGTCGACGAGTGACTCGCCGCGCCCGCCCGCCCGTCGAGTCGAAACGACCAACTCGGACCGGGGCGACCACCCGCCAATGAAGGCGATCAAGGACAGCGTCCACGGCCACGTCCGGCTCGGCGACCTCGCCGTCGAACTGGTCGACACGCCGGCGTTCCAGCGGCTGCGACACATCAAACAGCTGTCCACGGTCCGGCTCGTCTACCCCTCCGCGAACCACACGCGGTTCGAACACAGCCTCGGCGTCTACCACCTCGCGCGCAGCGCGATCGAGGGACTCGGCGTCGACGAGGACACGGCGGCGCACGTCCGCGCCGCGGCGATGCTCCACGACGCCGGTCACGGCCCGTACGGCCACCAGACCGAGGGGATCATCCGGCGCGCGACCGGGCGCGACCACGACGACGTGGAGTGGCTGCTCACCGACGCGGACCGCGGGGTCTGTCAGGTCCTCGAACGCAACGGGCTCGACCCCGAGCGCGTCGCCGCCCTGATCGACGGCGAGGGGGCCTTGGGACCGCTCGTCTCGGGGGAGCTGGACGTGGACCGCATGGACTACCTCGTGCGCGACGCCCACCACACCGGCGTCCCGTACGGCACCGTCGACACCGGCCGGCTCGTCACCGAGCTCCGGCTCGTCGGCGGCGACGGCGCGGGCGGGGCCGCCGACCTCGTCCTCGACGAGGGGAACGTCGCCACCGCCGAGAGCCTGCTCGTCGCGCGCTCGCTGATGAACGCCGTCGTCTACCGGCACCACGTCTCCCGGGTCGCGGGCGCGATGCTGGAGCGCGCCTGCGAGCGGTACCTCGACCGCACGGAGACCGACGTCGAGGCGTTCCGCCGGATGGCGGACCACGACCTCCTCGTCGAGCTGCGCGACCGCGTCCCGGCGCTCGGCGAGCGCATCGAGCGCCGCGACCTCTACAAGCGGGCGGTCTGGGCCGAGCTCGACGAGGTGCCGACCGGAACGGTCGACGCCGGGCGCGCGGAGGAGCGCGCCGCCGAACGCGAGATCGCGGAGACCGTCGGTATCGACCGCGACGCGGTCCTCGTCGACATTCCCTCGCGCCCGGCGCTGAAGGAGTCCGGCTCGGCCGTCGTCGTCGACGGCGTCCCGCAGCGGCTGGAGGACGCCTCGGAGCTGGTGGCCGGACTCCGCGCCGCCGAGCGCCGCCGCTGGACGCTCGGCGTCTACTGTCCCGCCGAGCACGTCGACGCCGTCGCGACCGCCGCGCGAGATGTGCTGGGACTGCGCGCGACGGGGCGACCGTCGGCCTGAGCGACCTGGTCGGCTTCGCGACCGAACGCCGCGCGTCGGCGCCGCCTCACTCCCCGTCCGGTCCCGGAACCGCCAACACCGGCCGGTCCGCGTTCAACACGAGCGCCTGCGTGGTGCTGCCGAAGACGACCTTCCCGGCCGGGCTCCGCTTGCGGCCCGACACGCAGATCGCGTCGGCGCCGACGTCGTCCGCGGCCGCGAGCAGCTCGTCGCCGGGGTCGCCGCTGGCCTCGTAGTGGACGCAGTCGACGCCGGCGTCTTCCAGTACCTCGCGGGCGCGCCGCACCGTTCCGAGCTGGTGGACCGACGCCCCCTCCGGGTTGTCCCGGAAGACGTGACAGAGGTGCGCGGTCACCTCGTCGGAGGCTCTCGGCAGGTCCACGACGGCTTCGGCCTGTGCGATCGCGCGCGGCTCGTCGTCGAGACCGATCCCGAGGAGCACGTCGTACATATGCGGCGGTTCGCGCGGTCGGCACATAAATCGTGCCGCGGATTCGCGGGCGGCGGCAGCGGCTCCGGAATCGACGTCCGCTCTCCCCCGGCCCGTGGCGCCCCGCTCGACACTCACAGTCTTTTATCCGGTGCCGCCGAAAGCCGACGCATGATCACGGTCAAGGACACCGTCCACGACCACATCGAAATAGACGGCGTCGCCGCCGACCTCGTCGACACGCCCGCCGTCCAGCGGCTCCGCCACGTCAAGCAGCTCGGGACGGTCCAGCTGGTCTACCCCTCCGCGAACCACACGCGGTTCGAGCACAGCCTCGGCGTCTACCACCTCGCGAGCCGCGCGCTCGATCACCTCGGGATCGAGGGGAAACGCGCCGACCGCATCGAGGCGGCCGCCATGCTCCACGACGTCGGGCACGGCCCGTTCAGCCACAACCTCGAGTCGCTCACCCACCGCCGGACCGGGAAGTACCACGACGACGTCGGCGAGCTGCTGGAGACCGGCGCGGTCGGCGACGTGTTACGGGACCACGACCTCGACCCGGACCGGATCGCCGAGATCGTCGCCGGCGAGGGACCGTACGCCGGGCTGGTCTCGGGGGAGCTGGACGTCGACCGCATGGACTACCTCGTGCGCGACGCCTACCACACCGGCGTCCCGTACGGCACCATCGACACCGAGCGGTTCGTCCGCGAGCTGACGTTCGTGGAGCGTGGCGGGGTCGCGGACGGCGACGGTGCGGATCGTGACGGTTCGGACCGCGACGGGACCGGCCGTGACGGCCCGGAACTCGTCTTAGACGAGGGGAACGTTCAGACCGCCGAGAGCCTGCTCCTCGCCCGAGCGCTGATGAACCCGGTCGTCTACACCCACCACGTGGCGCGCATTTCGAAGGCGATGCTGCGGCGGGCCGCGAGCGACCTGCTCGACGCGACCGCGACGACCGCGGCCGAACTACGGCGGATGGACGACCACGACTTCCTCGCCGCGGTCCGCGACTGCCGGGAGACGGCCGAACTCTCCCGGCGGTACGACGAGCGCGACCTCTACAAGCTGGCGGTGTGGGCCGAGTACGACGACGTCCCCGACCGGGTCCACGAGGCGGACCACGCCGCGGAGACGGCGCTCGAACGCGAGATAGCCGCGGAGGCTGGCGTCGCGCGCGACCACGTGATCCTCGACGTGCCGCCCGAGCCGACGATGCGCGAGTCGACCGCGCGCGTCACCGTCAACGGTGATATCAGGCGCCTGGAGCGACAGTCGCCGCTCGTCTCGGCGCTCCGGACCGCCCAGCGGGACCAGTGGCGCCTCGGCGTGTACGCCCCGGCCCCCGCCACCGACCGCGTCGGCCGAGCGGCCGCGGACGTGCTCGGTCTCGACCCCGACGGCCTCGTGACCGAGGTGCGCGGCGCGATGCCGACGACGCTCGACGAGTTCGAGTAGGCGAGCGGGGCGCCCCCAGCGGACCCGTTCCCGTGACGTTTTAACCTCGGCTGGCGAGGCTCGGATATGCATCTCGAGGGGACCATCCTGGTCGGTCCCGACTTCGAGCCGGTCGAGGGCCGGGTCGTCGTCGCGGACGGCGAGATCGTCCGGGTGGAAGCGGAATCGGTCGAGAGCGACGACGTGATCCTCCCGGCGTTCGTCAACGCCCACACCCACATCGGCGACTCCATTGCCAAGGAGGCGGGCGAGGGACTCTCGCTCGACGAACTGGTCGCCCCGCCGGACGGGCTGAAACACCGGCTCCTGCGGTCGGCCAGCCACGAGGAGAAGGTGGCCGCGATGGCCCGCACCCTGCGCTACATGGAGTCGACGGGGACCGGTACCTTCCTGGAGTTCCGCGAGGGCGGCGTCGACGGCGTCGCCGCGCTCCGCGACGCGCTCGCGGGCGAGGGGGTCGAGTTCGGCGAGCGCGCGATCGAGTCGGTCGTGTTCGGCCGCGACGACCCGGACGTCCTCTCCGTCGCCGACGGGTACGGCGCCTCCGGCGCGCGAGACGCCGACTTCGACGCGGTCCGGTCGGAGACGCGAGAGGCCGGCAAGCTGTTCGGGATCCACGCGGGCGAGCGCGACGCCGACGACATCAACCCCGCGATGGACCTCGACCCGGACTTCCTCGTCCACATGGTCCACGCCGAGTCGATCCACCTCGAACGCGTCGCGGACCGGGGGACGCCGGTCGTCGTCTGCCCGCGGTCGAACCTCGTGACGAACGTCGGCGTCCCGCCGATCCGCGAGCTGACCGAGCGGACGACCGTCGCGCTCGGCACCGACAACGTGATGACCGACTCGCCGTCGATGTTCCGCGAGATGGAGTTCGCGGCGAAGCTCTCCGATCTCCCGGCGCGGGAGATCCTGCGGATGGCGACGCGCAACGGCGCCGAGATCGCCGGGCTGAACCGCGGCGTCGTGCGGAAGGGGGCCGACGCCGACCTGCTCGTGCTCGACGGCGACTCCGACAACCTCGCCGGCGCGCGAGACCTCGTCCGCGCGGTCGTCAGGCGCGCCGGCCACGCCGACGTCTCGCGGGTCGTGATCGGCGGCGAGCCGGTCGTGCCCCGCGACGACTGAGTCGCGAACCGGCCGGTGATCCCGGCGTCGGCGTCGACCGACGCGCCGGGAGAGAAACGGTTTAGTCGCTGGCTCCGGCCCGATCGGGTATGCACGCCATCACTCGATCCGGCTGGATCGAGGTCATCTCCGGGTCGATGTTCTCGGGCAAGACGGAGGAGCTGCTCCGCCGGCTCCGGCGGTCCGAGATCGCCGGGCAGTCGGTCGCCGTCTACACGCCCGCGGTCGACGACCGCTACGGCGAGACGACGATCGGCAGCCACACGGGGCGACAGTGGGAGGCGACCGTCGTCGACAACGAGGGCGACGGCCCCCTCGACATCCTCGACGACGACCCCGCGGAAGTCGTCGCCGTCGACGAGGCGAACTTCTTCTCGAACGCGCTCATCGAGACCTGTAACGCCCTCGCCGACCGCGGCAGCCGGGTGATCGTCTCGGGCACCGACCAGACGTTCCGCGGCGAGCCGTTCGAGCCGCTCCCGCAGCTGATGGCGACCGCCGAGTACGTCGACAAGCTCCAGGCCATCTGCTCGGTGTGCGGGGAGCCGGCCTCCCGAAACCAGCGCCTCATCGAGGGGGAACCGGCTCACGTCGAGGACCCGACGATCCTCGTCGGCGCCGAGGAGTCCTACGAGGCGCGGTGTCGCGACTGCCACGTCCTGTTGACGGGCGACCGACCCGACGAGGAGCGGCCGTTCGAGGACACCGAGGCGGACCCCGCGAACGACTGATCCGGTCTCGTGGTCGGCCGCGGCCGCCCACCGCGGAGCGTCGGCTCAGTCGGCCCGACCCGCCGTCCTGTAGGCCCACAGGTGGCCGTCGCCGTCCGGCAGGTCGATCGGCCGGTACGTCAGAATCAGCGTGTCCCCGTCGGCGAGCGCGAGCCGCTCGTCGTCGACCGGGCGCCGGTTCTCGACGAGCGTCTCGATACGCTCGACGAACCCCTCGGGGTCGGCGAACCGCTGGCTCAGTTCGACGGCGAGTTCCCGACAGTCGCGGCCGGCGGCGGTCGACGGATCGCCGTCGAGTTCGAACTGATCGTACAGCCGCTCGTTCACCTGGATCACCTGTCGGTCGCCGTCCTCGATGAGCATCCCCACCGGGAGCGTGTCGAGCGCGGTCGACAGCACGGCGTTCGTCCGCTCGATCTCGCGTTTCCGCGCCTCCGCCTCGGTGACGTCCTCGAACTGCGAGAAGACGCCGATCACCTCCCCGTCGGCGTCGGTCACCACCTGGTTGTGCCACGCGCAGCGGATCCGCTCGCCGTCGCTGCGGACGTTCTCGTTGACGCTCTGGTAGCCGCCCTTATCGGAGAGCAGGTCGCGTTCGAGCGCCGCCACGTGTCGGTGCGCCGGTTCGGGAACGAACGGGAGCCACGTCCCCCCGAGCAGTTCCGACTCCTCGTAGCCGAGGATCTCCTCGGCGGCGGGGTTCACCCGAACGATCCGAAACGCGTCGTCGTACTCGATCGTCCCCAGCGGCGACTGGTCGATGAACCGCGAGAGCCGCTCCTGGCTGGCCGCGAGCGCGACCCGCGACCGGTGTTGGTCGACGGCGTTGCGAACCCGGTTGGCCAACACCTCGTACCGGTCGTTCCCGCCGCGCTTCTGGATGTAATCGGTCGCGCCCGCCGAGATGGCCTCGCTCGCGATCTCCTCGCTCCCCTTCCCCGTGAACAGCACGAACGGGACTTCGACGCCCCGGTCGCGGACCCGCTGGAGGAGCGAGAGTCCGTCCGTTCCGGGCATGTCGTAGTCGGAGACGACGCAGTCGATCGGCTCCGTCGCCAGGGCGTCGAGCGCGCCGGCGAGGTCCCTCTCGGACTTGACCTCGAACGCGTCGTCGATCCGTTCGAGGTACGTCGCGGTCAGATCGAGGAAAGCGTCGTCGTCGTCGACGTGAAGGACCCGAACCGTCGCTGCGTCGTCCGACCTGGGGTCCGCGAGAGGCCCCGTCATGCTACTCGGTACCGAGACCTGACAAATATACGTTCGGGTCCGGTCGGTCGGGTTCGGGCGGTCCGCCGGATTACGCTTCGTCGCCGCCGTCGTCACGTCCGCCCTCGGCCGCCGCTTCGTCGACCGCCTCGTCGTCCGCGGTCGCGAGCCGGAACAGCCCGACGAGCGCGCCCGCGGCGACCACCGCCCCCTCGGCTTTCGCGGCGGCGTACACCCACTCTCTCGGCTCCGCCTCGCCGGCGTTCCGGTAGCACGCGCGCGTCCAGACCGCGACGGCGCGCCGCGGCGCGACCGCCTCGATCAGTCCGCCGATTCCGGCCACTAACAGCAGCAGCGCTTTCATACGCGCCCTTCGGCGGCGACCCTCAAAAGCGGACCGGGGACCGTCACCGTCCGGAGGAGATCCGCTCAGTCGTCGGTCACCGACTCGGCCGCGGCGAGGTAACGCCGACAGGTCGCGGCCGCCCACTCGCGGACCGCCGGCGCGTCGGTCCGTAACAGCGCCGAGATTCCGTCGCCGTCGATCAGTCCGACGGCGGCGCGGTCGTCGGCGAGGACCACGGCCACCGGCGACTCGCCGTCGTGACGGTACGCGTCGACGCCGCGGTCGGCGAGCGCGCGCCGGACGACCGGGCCGGTCGCTCCGGAGAGGCGGTCGCTCGCGGCGTCCGTGAACACGACGCGGACGTCGCCCGGGACGGTCGCGTCCCTCTCGGAGCCGTTCGAGTCGCCCGCGTCCCCGTCGCCGTCCGTCGCCGCCAGCGAGGCGTTCAGCCGACGGGCGAGGTCGGCGTCGAACCGCGGGACGACGGCGACGACGCTGTCGGCCGAACCGACGAGTCCGGCGAGCCGTTTCGCGGGATCCGCGGTAACGCCTTCGTCCGCCGCTCCGCCGCTCCGCTCGACGACCTCGACCCGATCGTCGAGGGCCGCGAGGTCGGCTGCGACCGCGCTGGCGACGAGCGCGCGGAGGACCGCCGCGGGCGACGACGAGTTGTCGTCGCTCACGCGTCGCTCTCGTCTGGATCGGTCGAGCCAACCGCCTCGGTCGACCACCGCTCCGACGCGTCCGGGCGCGAGGGGTACGACTGTCGCCCGCCCGTCGACTTCTGCGCGAGCAGTCGGGCCGTGGCGCGCTCGCGGCCGCCCGGGCGCTCCGTCGTCGTCTCGTCGTAGTAGCGCACGCTCAGCCCCAGCCCCGCGCGGAGCAGTTCGTTCGCCGCGTAGCGGTAGCGGTCGCCGCTCGGTCCCGACTGCGAGGGCGACGCCGACCGGAGGTGTCCCTCCACGAAGAGGTACCCGTCCGGCGCGAGCGACTCGACGAGGTCGGCGAACCGGTCGAGCGCGTGGAAGTAGCTCATCGCGATCACGTCGTACGTCTCGCTCGGAAACCCGTACGTCGAGGCGTCGGCCCGGATCGCCTCGATCCGGTCGCCGATCCCGCGGTCCGCGGCGCGCTCGCGGACGATACGGAGGCCCTCCGCCGAGGCGTCGAGCGCGTCGACGTCGCGGCCGCGGTCCGCGAGGAACACCGCGTTGCGGCCGGTTCCGGCGGCGACGTCGAGCGCGCGGCCGTCGGGCAGCGACGGCTCGTAGGCGCGGAGCACAGGGGACGGCTCCGGCGCGCGCGGGTACTCGCCCGACGCGAACCGCTCGTCCCAGTCGGTGTCGGTCACGGTCGCCCTTCGACGCGGCGGGGCGTAAACCTCAGGGGCGCTTCGCTCGGAGTGAGGGGTATGGACGAGACGACGGACCCCGCCGAGCGCTTGAACGAACTTCTCTCAGGCGGCGACGAGACGGTCGCGACCGCGGAGTCGCTCACGGGCGGACTCGTGGGGTCGCGGGTGACGGACGTGCCGGGCGCGAGCGGCTACTTCGACCGCGGGTTCGTGACCTACACCTACGACGCCAAGCGCGAACTGCTCGGGGTCTCCCGCGAGTCGCTCGACGCTCACGGCGCCGTGAGCGACCCGGTGGTCCGGGAGATGGCGGCGGGCGCGCGAGACCGAGCGGACGCGGACTGGGCGGTCGCGACGACCGGAATCGCCGGACCGACGGGCGGCACCGGCGAGAAACCCGTCGGACTGGTGTACTTCGGGGTCGCGCACGCCGCGCCGTGGGGTACCGAGGAGTCGTTCGTCCGCACCGAGCGGGCCGTCCTCGACGGCGACCGCGACGCGGTGAAGCGGGGCGCGGCCGAGCGCGCGCTCGACGCGCTCGTCCGAGCGATCGAGAACGTCGACTGAGAGCGTCGAGGACGCAGACGGGTGAGCGCGGAGTCGAGCGGGCCGTTCCGCCCAGCCCACCAGATGCGTTTATCCGGTGTCGGCGCGTACCGCCGGTATGATAGAGCGCGTACTCGTCGCGATGGACGGCTCAGATCTCTCCGAGCGCGCGCTCCGATACGCGCTCGACGGCCACCCAGACGCCGAGATCACCGTGTTACACGTCGTTGGCGGGGCGTCGCCGATGATGGGACAAGCGGCTGGGATCGCCCTGTCGGAGGCCGGGGAAGACGGCATCCATGACGCCGCCGAGCCGGTGTTCGAGCGGGCACACGAGATCGCCGCCGAGTACGACGCGGCGATCGAGACGATCGTCGAGGCGGGGCGGCCCGCCCGGCAGATCATCGACCACGCCGAGGGGTTCGACGTCGTCGTGTTGGGCACCCACAGCGGGTCGCTCGCGGACCGCCTGTTCGTGGGGAACGTCGCCAAGACGGTGTTCCAGCGGTCGCCGGTGCCGGTCACGGTCGTTCGGTGAGTCGGGGTCGCGTCAGGCGGCGCACGCGTTCCCGCCCTGCGGCGCGGCCGCTCGGGTCGCTATTCGATGTAGGCGTTCCCCACGACCGCGACGACGAGCGCGGCGATCACGATCCACGTGAGGGGTTCGACCGCGAGGAGTCGTATCGGCCGCACGGCCGACTCGTCGAAGCCGAAGAGGGCGCCGCCGGCGAACGCGACCGCCAACACGAGCGCGCCGACGATTCCGGCCACGCCGAGCAGGGCGGCGTCCGACGAGTCCATACCCGACGTGGATGTCGGGGCTACTTAAAAAATGTCCGCGGGACGGTCGCGGGGAGAGACCTACTTGGAACGCTTCGCGACGGTCGTACCATCATATCACTCGGAGCCGAAGTGGCAGGGTACGGCAGGTGGTCGACTACGAGAACGCGTGAAGGTGTACGGCAGGCTTCACGAACTCGTCGACGATCTGCGTGAGGAGGACTACTTGTCGTCCAGACGGAGACGTGGTGTCTCTACAGGCGTCGACATTGAAGCACGGGAGAGCGGCAACTGGTGGGAGCGGGGATGACCTACGCCCACCCCGAACCGGAGGTTCATACGTGATGACAATCAAGCGGGGATAGCGGTCGTGTCAAAGCGGTCGCAAGTCGCCGATGAGCGGCGGTCTGTGTGGATGAAATACCACGCAGAAGGGTATAATATGAATGGGATTTCGCTCTTTCCCGGTGTTACAGCGCCGGGATTTGCAGTTCTGATGGGAGCATGGCTCGTTCGCAACGGCCATCCCACGATCGGCGCCGGACTTGCCGCCGCTGGTCTCGTGGCGTGGTCGTATGTGAACTGAAAAAGTAGCCGCCAGCTGACCACTGGCGGCACTATTCATGTATTGAAAGGGTATAATGGGATTTCGCTCCCTGATTGGAGCAGGCTTACTCGCCGTTACAGCGGCGAGGCACCGTCGCTCTGATGGTCATTGGGGATAGGCACATTACTGCCACGTCCCGTGGTGCGTGTGACAATAGAGGTGCGATGATACAAAACAGTTACTACTACCACTACTATTAGAGGTCACGCCGAGATCCTGATTTGTGACACTCGATCGTGGTTTCTATATAATCATCCAACTGTCGACAGGACACACAACCTCACTTGGTGCCGGTCTGCCGTGGAATCATTCAGAAACTTGATAGAGCCAGGGCAGGGATTTGAACCCCGGAAGTCTCGATTACAAGTCGAGTGCATGAACCACCCATGCTCCCCTGGCGCGTGCGGCCGTACTCGGTCCTCCTATGTGTGCGTGTCGCTTTCCGCGAACCCGGCCGGCGTCAGTCGCTTTCGTCCGGCGCGTCGGAGTCCTCGCCGTCCGGAGTACCGGGATCCTCGCCGTCGCGTCCGCCGGCGGCCTCGTCGCTCAACGACTTCGTCAGTTCGACGCGGTGGGGGTCGTACCCGTGCGCCGCGTAGAACGCCCGGGCGCGGTCGTTGTCGGCGAGCGCCTCCAGCGCCACGCGTTCGGCGCCCGCCTCGTCGAGGGCGCGCTCGGCGGCGTCGAGCAGCGCCGCGCCGACCCCCTCCCCGCGACGCTCCGGGACCACGAAGAGGTTGCTGACGGTGCCGCGGGTGGCGTCGCGCTCGTAGTCGCCGCGTTCGAGCGAGAAGCCGACGAAGCCGACGACGTCGGTCTCGTCGCTCTTTCCCGCGTCGGTCTCCGGATCGCGAGCGACGAACAGGTCGCCCGTGACGACCGACTGCGCGACCCACTCGCGGACCGTCGCGCGGTTCGCCTCGGCGCGGAGCGTGGCGCCGTGCTCGCGCTGGCCCGCCGCGAGCGCCACCCACATGTCGGTGACGGCGTCGACGTCGTCGGCGCTCGCCGGCTCGACGCGGGGGTCCGTCTCGGCCATACGGCCGACTTCGGCTCGCGGCGTGTTGAGGCTGCCGGCCGTCGGATCGACCGCTCAGAAGCCGACTCAGATCTCGCGGCAGTTCGGGCAGACGGCCTGCCCGTTAGCGGTGACGAGGTCGGGAACGAGCGCGCCGCAGTTCTCGCAGACGCCCTGCGTCGAGGCCCCGCTCGGCGCTCCCGCAATCGGGTCGGTACCGCCGTCCGTCCCCGCGGTTTCGTCCCGGGACGCGGCCGCTGTGCGGTCCGCCGTCGACCCCGGACCGATCGTGGTCCCGGCGCCGCGTTCGGCGTCGGAGTCCGCGGCGGCGGCCGAGAGCACCGTCCCGTCCGGCCGCGTCTCGCCGGTCGCGGTCTCGTCGCCGAACCCGTCGGTCCCCGTGCCCGTCCGCGGAGCGCCGGCGGCGAGCACGTCGCCGTCCGTGACGACGCCGACCGCCTCACCGTCGTCGACGGCGACGACCCGGTCGGTCCCTTCCGCGATGAGTCGCTCTTCGACCGCCGACAGGGAGTCGTCCGGAGACACCGTCGGTAGCGGCGGACCCATCGCGTCGCCGACGGTGCGTTCGTCGGCTGCGCGGTCGTCGGTGCTGCGTTCGTCGGCTGCGCGGTCGTCGGTGCTACGTTCGTCGGCGGCGCGGTCGTCGGCGGTACGTTCGTCGCCCTCCGTTCCCGCCCCGGACTCGTCGGCGTCTCCGGTCATGTCCAACAGCGCGTCGAGCGCGTCGCGGGACTCCAAACGGCCGACCGGTTCGCCGCCGCGCACGACGACGAGGCAGTTCGTCTCCTCTTCGACCAACAAGGCGGCCGCGTCCGAGAGCGAGTCCGACTCGCTGGCGCCGAGGAACTCGCGGTGCATCACGTCACGAACCGTGGTGTCTGTTCGCATACCTCTCGAATTTGCTCCGATCGGCTAAAAGGTGCCCCCGACACCGTTATATCGGCACCGTACGTAGCCTTGCGATCGGTTCGCACACTGAGCGACGCAAGGTCACGCGCGACACTCGCGCGAGTCGCTCGCGGCGGACTATCGCGGAGTCGTGCGCGACGATTCACGGGTCGGGCCGCGACGGCTCGCGGATCGGTCGCGACGACGAAAAGGGAGCGTTCAAACCCGCCGGCGTTCGAACGCCAATATGGCTATTCCCTCGTTCGTGATCGGGATCGCGGGGGGGACGGGCGCCGGGAAGACGACGGTCTCCCGGCTCGTCACCCGCGACCTCGGCGACAGCGTCACGCGGATCCCCTTGGACAACTACTACGAGGACCTCTCGCATCTCGACTTCGAGGAGCGCCAGGAGGTCAACTACGACCACCCCTCGGCGTTCGAGTGGGAACTGCTCCGCGAGCACCTCGAAGCCCTCCTCCAGGGACAGTCCGTCGAGATGCCCCAGTACGACTTCGAGATCCACAACCGGGAAGACGAGCGCGTCACCGTCGAGCCGACCGACGTCATCGTGCTGGAGGGGATCTTAGCGCTGTACGACGAGGAGATAAACGACATGATGGACCTCCGGCTGTTCGTCGAGACCGACGCGGACGTTCGGATCCTCCGGCGGATCCGGCGAGACGTGATCGACCGCGGCCGCGACCTCGAAGGCGTCATCGACCAGTACCTCTCGACCGTGAAGCCGATGCACGAGCAGTTCATCGAACCCTCGAAGAAACACGCCGACGTGATCATCCCGGAGGGCGCCAACAGCGTCGCGGTGAACCTCCTCGAAGAGAAGCTCCGCGCCGAGGTCGAGGGCGACGCGGTCCGCAGCTGGGAGCGCGGCAGCCTCGAAGCGGAGCTGGGCGAGAAGCGCTCGCTCGACATGGACGGCGACGATTGATCTCGGTGGGCTGTCGCGGTTGGCGGAACTGACGGGAGATCGATGAGGACTGCTTCAGAAACCGCGGCCGCTCGTTTACAAATAGCCGGCTTCGTTGGACCTTGTTTACAGGTGTGTTCTCGTTCGAAACGACCGGTCGTTAACACGCGTATATCGGCCGCAGAAGGCTCTACTAGCTTAGAGAGGTGTTCAGAAGGCTTGCGGGACACGACCGGGATAGTGAAGCTACAATTTATAAATTCAGATATCTAACGAAAAACATGGAGCCGAAAGATATCGTCGCGGCCGGTATCTTGCTTGTATTCGTCTCCCTTCTTTTGGCTCTGTTAACTAGTGTCTGGATTATTCCGTTAGGCCTGTTTGTATCGTTCGTCGGGCTTCTGCTGTATTTATTTAAGAGACATCACGAGAGACGGATGGATTCTAAGCGGAATCAGGTCGAATAGACCGCTACGAGAACTGTCGGACTTAGCCATTGTGTCACGCAAGGCGTTTCTCACAGATGTGAGAGAGGTGTCGACCGACTCCAGTCTGTGGGTTCTCTGTGCTGGCCGGAATTGGGGTAGAACGTGTCTCTCACCGCGGATTCCAACAGGCCAGATAGCTAATCGCGCATCGGCAGTGAACGCCGCCAAAGCCCCAGTCGCGAGGCGGCAGTACGCTCGTTGTCGTTCGAGACGCCGAAGGCGTCTCGTGATGACGAAACGGCTTCGTCGTTTCGAACCACGCTCCTCGTCACTCGCTGCGCTCGTTCCTGCGGTGCTTACGTCACCTACTGCCGCCTCGCGACTGCCCCTTTGAGTCCCGCCCCGCACAGCAGCCGCACCTCACGCCTCCCCAGCCTCGCCGCTCGCTCCGCTCGCGGCGTCCCTCGCGCGTGCTGACTCGCGGCCTGTCGGCCGCTCGCAGGCACGCGCCACCGCGTTCGGTCAGCGTCGTCGACTCGCCACGCGCTCCTCGGCGGTCTCTGCGCTGACGAGTTCGTAGAGGGTCGCCCGGCCGCCGTCCTCCTTCGGCCGGAGCACACGGCCGAGCCGCTGGGTGAACTCGCGCTCGCTGCCCGAACCCGAGAGCAGGACCGCGACGTTCGCGTCGGGCACGTCGACGCCCTCGTCGAGGACGTTGGCGGCGACGACCCGCCCGTAGGTGCCGTCGCGGAAGCGTTCGAGGATCTCGCGGCGCTCCGTCGCGCCCGTCTCGGCGGTGATCGCGGGCAGGAGGAAGCGCTCCGAGAGGCGGTAGACGAGGTCCGTGTGGGCCGTGAACACGATTACGCGGTCGTCGCGGTGCCGGTCGAGGATTTCGGCCAGCCGGTCGACCTTCCGCTCGGCGTTCATCATGATCTCGCGGGCATCCTGCTTCGCGAGGAGCGCCTCGCGGGCGGCCGGGTCGTTGCCCGATCGCTTGACCAATTCCTGATAGTCGCTCCCGCTCGTGAACGTGATCCCGGCGTCGCGGACGTACTCGACGAAGGTGCCCTGTTTCTCGTCGTAGCGCTCGCGCTCCGCGTCGGTCAGCGCCACCTCGATCCGCCGGATGTCGTAGGGCGCGAGGTGGCCGCCCGCGAGGTCGTCCACGTCGAGTGCGTACACGCGGTCGCCCACGAGGTCGGCGACGACCTCGTGCGCGCCGTCCGGGCGCTCGAAGGTGGCGGTCAGCCCAAGTCGCGCGGGGGCGGCGAGCAGGCGCGCGGCGTCGCGGTACCCCTCGCCGCCGAGGTGGTGGACCTCGTCGAAGACGACGAACTCGAAGGCGTCGCCGACGCCGTCAGCCTTCAGGTACGCGGAGTGGTACGTCGACACCGTGACCGCCTCGCGGCGCTGCTCGCCCCCGCCGAAGCGGCCGATCGGGAGGTCGAACTCGCGCTCCAGCTCGCGCTGCCACTGGTCGAGCAGGTCCACCGTGGGGACGACGACGAGCGTCGGCACGCCCAGTTCGACCATCGCGCGGATCGCGATCACGGTCTTGCCGGCGCCGGTCGGGAGCTCGATCACCCCGCGGTCGCCCGCGTCGCGCCACGCGTCGAGCGCCTCGCGCTGGTACTCGCGGAGGTCGTAGTCGGTGACGAGCGCGTCCGGCAGTCCGGCCTCGCTCGCGGCGCGGTCGCTCGCCGCGAGGACCCGGTCGTCGACGGAGACGCCGGCGACCCGGAGCGCCCGCCGGAGTTCGGCGTAGCGGTGGGCCGGCGCGCGACCGGTCCCGGTTCGGGGGTCGGTCTCGACGCCGGGCAGCGGCGGCAGCGCGTCGGGCGCGAGGTCGGCGTCCGCGTCGACCCGGATCGTCCCGTCCTCGTAGGTCAACCGGACGTCCATCGCCCGGAGTTGCCGACCGACTTACAAAGTCCCACCGCCTCGCCCCGGTATGCGCGCGGACGAACTCGACCCGGACCTCGCCGCGGCGATCGACGAGACCGAGTCGCTGGGACCCCCCGCGTGGAGCGACCTCTCGGTCGAGACCGCGCGCCGCCTCGAAGACGAACTGTTCTCCGGGCCGCCCGAACCGCCCGTGGCCGAGGTGCGCGACCTCGCGTTCGACGGTCCCCACGGCGAGGTTCCAGTCCGGGTGTATCGGCCCGAAAGCGCCGTCGGAACGGCCGAAGGCGCATCGACCGGCCGCGCCCTCGTCCACTTCCACGGCGGCGGGTGGACGCTCGGCACGCTCGACTCGGTCGACGGGATCTGCCGCGAACTCGCGGTCCGCGCCGACGCGGTCGTCGTCTCGGTCGACTACCGACTCGCTCCGGAACACCCGTTCCCGGTCGCGGTCGACGAGGCGGCCGCGGCGGTCGAGTGGGTCGCGGAGGCGGCGGGCGCGCTCGACGTCGACCCCGACCGGGTCGGCGTCTCGGGCACCAGCGCCGGCGGCGCGCTCGCGGTCGCGTCGTCGCTCCGCGCCCGGGCGACCGACCGGCTCGACCGCGAGTCCGCCGACCGCCCCGAGCCGGCCGGGCAGTTCCTGCTCTATCCGATCGCCGGCTACGACTTCGAGACGGACGCCTACCGGGAGAACGCCGACGGCCCGCTGCTCACCCGCGAGGACATGCGGTGGTTCTACGAGCAGTACCTCCGCAGTCCGGTCGACGCCGCGAACCCCTACGCGGTCCCGCTTGGCGCAGACCACCTCGGGGGCCTGCCGCCCGCGACGGTCGTCACCGCCGGGTTCGACCCCCTGCGCGACGACGGCGTCGCGCTCGCGGAGCGGTTCGAACGCGAGGGGACGCCGGTCGAACACCGGCACTACCCGGCGATGGCGCACGGCTTCTGTAGCCTCGCGGACCGCGTCGACGCCGCGGAGGCGGCGCTGTCGGCGGTCGCGGCCGACGTGCGAGACTGCCTATAAAAGACGCGAGGGTCAGGCGTCGACCGTCGTCTTCACGATGCTCACGGGCGCTGCCGACTGTCTGGAGACGCGCTCGGTGACGGAGCCGAGCATGCGGCGGTAGTCGCCGGAGCGCGTCTTCGACCCCATCACCGTGAGGTCGACGTCCGCCTCGTCAACGTACCGGAGGATCTCCTCGTGGGGGACGCCGTACCGGAGGGCGGTGACCGCCTCCACGCCGGCCTCGCGGGCGCGCTCGGCCACGGTGTCGAGCGCCTCGCGACCGGTCTCTTCGAGCGTCTCCTCGGCGCCCTCGGCGCCGTCGACGAACTCGTCGCCGGAGTAGGCGTTCACCACGTCGCTGTCGACGACGTAGAGGACGTGGAGCGTCGCGTCGTAGCGGTCGGCGGCGTCGATCGCGTGGTCGATCGCGCGGTCGACGCCGACGCTTCCGTCGGTGGGCAGGAGGACGTTGTCGTACATACGCGGCGGTTCGCCGGCCGAGCGAATAAATCGGTCGCCGTTTCCCGAACGGTTAACACGCTGTGTGCCCCCCGAGTTCCCATGACCGAGGCCGCGGACCGGATCTTCGTGAACGGGGAAGTACACACGCTCGCGGACCCGGACTCGGGCGGCGACGCGGTCCGCGAGGCCGTCGCCGTGCGCGACGGCGAGATCGTCCGGACCGGGCGGACTCACGACGTGGAACTACTCGCCGGCGTCGACACCGACGTGGTCGACCTCGACGGCCGCGTCCTCCTCCCCGGGTTCGTCGACGCGCACACCCACCTGACCACCGTCGGTCGGTACCTCGTCCACGCGGACCTCTCGGCTGCGGACTCGCCCGAGGCGGCCGTCGACCTGCTCGCCGAGCGCGCGGCGGAAGTGGAAACCGAGGAGAGCGGCGGCGACGCGGCGGACGACGAAAGCGACCCGGCCACCGACGAAGCCGAGACGGGCGACTGGGTGCTCGGCTACGGCTACGACGAGTCGACGTGGGACGAGTCGCGCTACCTGACGCGCGACGACCTCGACCGCGTCTCTACCGAGCGCCCGGTCGCGGCGTTCCGCGAGGACATGCACGTCGCGGCCGTCAACGGCGTCGCGCTCGACCGCTTCGCGGATGCGCTCGACGACGCCCCCGACGAGACGGTGCCGACCGACGCCGACGGCGAGCCGACCGGCGTCCTCCTCGAAGCCGCTATCGACCCGATCTACCGGGCGGTCGAGCCGGGTCCGGCCGAGACGCGCGCGGTCGTCGAGGCCGCGCTCAAACACTGCGCCGCCCGCGGGATCACCGGCTTCCACGACATGGTCCGGGACTCGCACGCCCCGCGCGTCTACCGCGACCTCGACGCGGCGGGAAAACTCACCGCCCGCGTCCGGATCAACTACTGGAGCGACCACCTCGACGCGGCGCGCGAGGTCGGTCTCGCGACGAACGCCGGGGGCGACCGCGTCGAGACCGGCGCGATCAAGTCGTACACGGACGGGAGCCTCGGCGGCCGGACCGCCCGGCTCTCCGAGCCGTACGCGGACGACCCCGACGAGACGGGCCAGTGGGTCGTCGACCCCGCGGAACTGCGCGAGACGGTGGCCGCGGCGACCGAGGCGGGCTTCCAGTTCACCGCGCACGCCATCGGCGACGAGGCGGTCTCGGCCGTGTTGGACGCCTACGAGGAGGCCGCGGCGACCGACCCGGGCGAGGCCCGCCACCGGATCGAACACGTCGAGCTGGCCGACGACGACGCGATCGAGCGCCTCGCGGAGACCGGCGTCGTCGCGAGCGTCCAGCCGAACTTCCTGAAGTGGGCCGGGGAGGGCGGACTCTACGAGGAGCGACTGGGTCCCGAGCGCACCGCGGAGACGAACCGCTACCGGGAGCTGCTCGACGCGGGGGTCGAACTCGCCTTCGGCTCCGACGGGATGCCGATGGACCCGCTGTTCGGGGTCCACCACGCGGTCAACGCCCCCGCCGAGTCCCAGTGGCTCACCGTCACCGAGGCGCTGCGCGCGTACACGAGCGGCGCCGCCTACGCGGGCTTCGACGAGGATCGACTCGGGACGGTCGAACCCGGAAAGCGAGCCGACCTCGTCGCGCTCGACGCCTCGCCGTGGGAGAACGCCGACGCAGTCCACGAGATCGACATCGCGCTGACGGTCGTCGACGGCGAGGTCGTGTTCGACGGGCGGTAGGTGGCGGCGGAGGGTCGACTCGCGACGAACCGACCGCGAAACCCGCAATCGCTGCCAGAAAACAGCAGTTATTAATCGTGTAGTTCCAACCAGAGCGTATGGCAGAGATAGCCATCGAGTACGCCGCGGGGGACCGCCTCCGCTCCGAGGCGGAGACCGCGCGACGACTCATCGACGCGTACCTCGGCGACCGCCCCGACGTCGACCGCGTCACGCTGTCGCCCTCCGGCGAGTCCGTCTTCTGCGTCAGCGTCGAGGGGGACCGCATCTGGTGTACCGACCCCCGCGAGTGGATCGACGCGATGGAGGCGGTGACCGCCGCGCGGCGGCGACTCTCCGAGGTGTCGTAGGAGCCGAGACCGTCGAGCGCCTCGCGTTGCCCGCGTCGCCCGTTACTCCGAGCCGCCGGTCCGCCCCTCGGCGACCGCGCTCGCGTGCGAGTGCGCGAACTCCCGCAGCAGTTTCCCCGCGAGCGCCGCCGCCTGCCCGTCGTCGCGGTCGTTCACCTCGACGACGTCGAACCCGTCGGCGCGGGGCGCGACCGCCCGGACGAGGTCGCGGACCTCTCGGGGGTCCAGCCCGAACGGCTCCATCGTCCCGGTCCCGGGAGCGTAGGCGGGGTCGAGGCCGTCGATGTCGACCGAGCAGTAGACGGACTCGTCCGCGGCGAACGGTCGGTCGTCGGCGTCGCCCGCCGAGCCGTCGCCGAGCGCGTCGAGCCACTCGCGGGCGTCCTCGGGGGCGACGACCTCCACGTCGGCGTCGGCCGCGCGGTTCCACTCCGCCTCGGAGCCGGTCCGCGCCCCGACGATCACCGCTCGGTCGACGCCGAGGTCGTCGAGACACCGGCGCGTGACGCAGGCGTGGTTCCACGGGTTCCCGTCGTACGCCTCGCGGAGGTCGAGGTGCGCGTCGCAGACGACGAGCACGTCGGGGTCGACGGTCTCGACGCCCGCGTACGTGACCGTGTGCTCGCCGCCGACGAGCAGCGGGACGGCGTCGTCGTAGGCGACGCTCCGCAGTTCGGCAGCGAGGTGGTCGAGGTACGCCGGCACGTCGTCCCACGGGCGCACGTCGCCCGCGTCGTGGACGCCCAGCGCGGAGAAGCGGCTCTCGGTGCGGGGGTCGTAGTCGTCGTACGTCTCGGCAAATCGCCGGACCCGGTCCGGTCCGAACCGGGTGCCCGGCTGAAAAGTGGTCGTGGCGTCGAGCGGAGCGCCGACGACCACGTAGGAAGCAGCTTCGCGGTCGGTCGTCGCCCCGGGGAACATGCCGATTACCCGATGATCTTCCGTTGGCCCTCGTAATCGAGGTACTCGATGTTGTCGTCCGAGGAGAAGTCCTCGCCCTCGGGAATTCGCATCGTGAAGGTGTCGTAGGTGTCCAGATCCATCACCTGGACCTCGTCGCCGCTGACGTTGACGACCTGTCCCTGCTTGCGCTGGATGATCGGGACCCACACCTTCGCGTCGACCGGCTGCGAGAGCGAGCGCTTCTTGTCGTCGAAGACGCCCTTCCCCTCGACGCGGGCCTTGGCGCTGCCGTGTTTACCGGGTTTGGCGGTGCTGTAATGGTTGATCTTACAGGGCGCGTCGTCCATCATCACGTAGCTGCCCTCCTGGAGTTCGCGAACCTGCTTCTGCTCTCGCGGCATAGCCGCTAATTCCGCCGGGGCGGGTATAAACGGTTTGGAACGCCGTCGGGCGGGCGCTCGCGGGTCGAGCGGGCGGGCCGGTCGACAAAGTGGAAAGCGGCCGAAGTCGGGAAAACGTTCAACACGAGACCCGACGAAGACGGCGCGTATGTCCCCGGTTCAGATCTCCCCAATCGCGGGTCAGGTCCCTCCAGTTCCGATCCCGATCCAGATCCCCCCATCGACGCCGCTCACGTGGCGGTCGACGCGCTCCCGGCGCTCCCGCTGATCGGCGGCGGGATCGCGGCGGCCGTCAGCGCGGCCGCCGTCACCGGAGCGATACTGCTCGGAAGCATCGGCGTGTACGTGTACGGTTCGGGCGACGAGCGGGTCGACCGCGTCGCCGACGCGCTCGGCGACGACCTTCCCGCCCCCACCGACGCGCCGGTCCGTGAGGGAGCCGACGTGCCGTCGGCGGCCGACCTCCACGAAGTCGCCGAACACGAGGACGGCGACCCGGTGTACGTCCCGGTGATCCGGGTCCCGCTCGGGACCGCCGATCCAGGCACCGACGGCGTGTACCGCCACGCCGCCCGCGCGGCCGCGGCCCTCCACGACGAGTTCGAGGACGCCCACGTCCGCGGGTACGACGTGGAGTTCGGACTCGACGACGGCTCGATAGGCGGCGTCGGACGAACGGTGAAACGCGTCGCGGTCACGCCCGAGATCGCGGAGCGACTCCGCGACCGCGACTACGACCACCGCGACCTCCGGAGCGACGTGGCGGACGCCGACGACGGCGACCCCGGCGTCCCACCCGTCGACTGGGGCGACGCGGTGAACTACGCGAACGGCGACGGCTCTGCGGCGGCGGCCGGCGCGGCGGCGACCGCGGCGACGTAGCGACGACGGAGTTCCCTCCGAAAAAGGGGATCTACGGGTCGAGCTCGTCGACGTACTCCTCGCGTTCGCTCTCGTCGTCGACGTTCCCGTCCGGCGGGACGAGCTGTCCCGTGTACAGGTAGCTGACGACGAACATGACGATGAAGCCGACGCCGACCGCGGCCGTCGTCCGGACGACGAACGGGATATCGTTGAAGTAGAGGTACCGGTCCGCGACCGCGATGGCGACGAACGTCACCAACAGCACCTTCTGTTCGTCGGTCGGGTCGCGAACGAACCCGACCACGTCGTCCTTGAGGTCGCCCAGCAGGCCCATCAGGCGTCACCCCCGGTCGTCGCGGCCGAGTCGGATTCCGCCGTATGATCCTCGATCACGCGGCTCACCCGGTCGAGACCGTCTTCCAACTCCTCGGTCGGGAGGCCGAACCCGATCCGGAAGCGGTCCGGGAAGCCGAACAGGTGTCCGGGCGCGAGGACGACGCTCGCCTCCTCGACGACCGTCCGGCAGAAGTCCTCCGCGTCCGCGAAGCCGTCGGGGACCGTCACGAAGGCGTTGACGCCGACGGGGTCAAGCCAGTCGAGGTCGTGCTCGTCGACCCAGGTCGCGACGCGGTCGCGGTGGTCGCCCGCCAGCTCGCGGTTCTCCGACAGGATTCGGTCCTCGCGCCGCCCGAGCGCCTGCTTCGCCACGTGCTGGCCGAAGAGGCTCGGCGAGATGGTGGTGTAGTCCTTCCAGCGCCACGCGCGCTCGACGACCGGTTCCGGGCCGGCGATCCAGCCGAACCGAAGCCCTGCCAGCCCGTACGCCTTCGTGAGGCTGGTCGTCGAGATCCCGTGCGCGCCGTAGCTCGCGACCGGCGGCTGCGGCTCCGCGGCGAGCAGGCGGTACACCTCGTCGCAGAGCAGGTAGGCGTCGCGCTCGACCGCGACGTCGTAGGCCGCGCGCATCGCGGCCTCGTCGTGGTACCGGCCGGTGGGGTTGTTCGGGTTGTTGGCGACGATCACGGCGGTGTCGTCGCGGGCCGCGTCGGCGACCGCCTCGGGATCGAGCTCCCACTCCGGCGGCTCCAGTTCGACGCGGGTCACGTCCCCGAACGCGTCCGGGACGGCGTGGAGCGCCTGATAGGTGGGGGTGACGACGACGGCGTGGGTGCCGGAGCCGACGCCCGATTCCCCGCCGTCTCCGTCGACGGCGCCCTCGTCGCCGAGCAGCGAGAGGAACGTCAGGAAGTTCGCCTCCTGCGTGCCGCAGGTGAACAGCACCTCGTCGGCCGAGCGGTCGTAGCGGTCGCCGACGGACGCCCGGAACTCGGGGTCCCCGTTCGTCGGGATGACGTAGCCGAGCTTCCCCGGGTCGAGGTCGAACCGACTCGCGTCGAGCGACCGGATGCCGCTCTCGGCCAGCATGATGTCGGCCTCGTGTTCGTGCTCCGCGAACCAGCGTTCGAGGCCGAACGGGTCGATGCGCATACCCGCGTTCGGGCGGCCGCGAGGTTAGGTGCTGTGGTTGCTGGTGGCGGCGCCGTGGTTGCGGGTGGCAGTCGCGGGGCGGACCGACGTGTTCCGCGTCGGTGCTCCGACGATTCGACAGGGGGCGCTTCCAAAGCCTCAGCCGCGAGGGCGGCGCACGCTCGCTGCGCGCTTCACTCGGTCGCTCACTTCGTTTGCTCCCTCGTTCCAGTGCTTACGTCGCCTGCGCCGCCCTCGCGGCAGCGTGGCGCTACGCGCCACGGGCAACCGGCGGCTTTGCCGCCGGTGACTGCCCCTTTGAGTCCCACCCCGCACAGCGCCTCACGCCTCCCCAGCCTCGTCAGTCGCCCGGAGCAACGCGGAGGGCGACTGACTCCAGCGAGGGACCTTCGGTCCCTCTGGCAGCCGGCGCGTCGCGCCGGCGACAGTGCGAGAGCGAAGCTCTCGCTTGAAACCGGACGGAGTCCGGTGACAGCGAGGCGCGACGCGCCTCTGGCAGTCGGGCGAAGCCCGACGACCTCGCGCGTGCGACTTCGCGCCCTGCGGGCGCTCGTCGGCACGCGCCACCGCATTGATTTATAAGTTACCGTCGCCGCCGGCCGAGGCTGTTTAAGTATCTCCTCGCGGTCGCCGCCCCCACCACAACGACTTTGCTCGCCGATCGCGACACGACGGCATGGTTCTCAACCGGCAACGCTTGTTGGGCGTCCTGCTCGTCGCCCTGGCGACGCTCGCGGCGGCCGTGCTGGCGGAGGTGTTACGGACGGTGGTGTTCGCGGTCACCGTCGCGTACGTCTTGTATCCCATCCGGCAGCGGCTCGTCGGCCGCGGCCTCTCTCGCCGGATCGCGTGCGCCGCCGCCACCGCCGTCGCGTTCGTCGGTGCCACGCTCCTCGTGGCGCCGCTTTTGTACGCGCTGTACCGACGGCGGTCGGAGCTGATCGAGATCATCCGCCAGATCCCCGACTCCGTCCCGATCAGCGTCGGCGGGTTCGAGACGGTCGTCGAGATAGCGCCGTTCGTCGCGGCCGCCGAGACGTGGGTCCGGGGGGTCGCGCTCGCGGTCGCGGGCGCGGCACCGGTGCTCGTCTTGGAGCTCGTCGTGTTCACGTTCCTCGTGTACGGGATCCTCTACCGGCCGAGCGCGGTCGAGACCGCCGTCTTCGGCGTCGTGCCGGCCGAGTACCACGACATCCCGACCCGGCTCCACGAGCGCACGCGGCAGACGCTGTACTCGATCTACGTGCTTCAGGCCGCGACCGCGGCGGGCACGTTCGTCCTCGCGTTCGCGGTGTTCTGGGCGCTGGGATACGGTTCGCCGGTCCTGTTGGCCGTCATCGCGGGGGTTCTCCAGTTCATCCCCATCGTCGGTCCGAGCGTCCTGATCGTCGCGCTCGGGGCCGGCGACTTCCTCGTCGGGGAGACCGGGCGGGCGGTCGCCGTGCTGGTGATCGGGCTGGTCGTCGTCGCCTTCGTCCCCGACGCGGTGATCCGGACGCGACTCGCCGACTGGACCGGGAAGATCTCGCCGGGTCTCTACTTCGTCGGGTTCGTCGGCGGCATCCTCACGCTCGGCGCGGTCGGCGTGATCGTCGGTCCCCTCGTCGTCTCGCTGCTGCTCGAAGTGATCGACATGCTCTCGGAAGGCGGCGCATCGTCGGAGGCCGTCGCGGCGGCGGCCGAGTCAGTCGAAGGGGGGCGATGACTCGCCGAACTGACCGGCCACCGAGCGACTGAACTCACACCCCGCCGCCGGTACGGCTTTCCCTCCGCCGGCCGTCCCTCCGGTAGCTGATGTCCTCGACGGATCCCCCTACGGCTGTCGGCGACGCCCCGGCGCTCGCGGCCCGACGGTTCGACGCCCTCGCAGACCGCGTGGCGCGCTCGCGGCCCGCGGACGACGGCGACGGCCCGAGCGGCGAGCCCGACGCGCTCGACGTGTTCGCCCCGGCGACAGCCGAGCGGATCGGGAGCGTCCCGGCCTGCGACGCGGCCGACGTCGGGGGCGCGGTCGAGCGCGCCCGAGCGGCCCAAGAAGAGTGGGCCGAGACCCCCGTCGACGAGCGCGCGCGGATCGTCGACCGGTTCGGCGACCTCGTCGTCGACCGCCGCGAGGAGCTGCTCGACGTCCTCCAGGTCGAGACCGGGAAGTCCCGTCGCACCGCAGTCGAGGAACTGTTCGACGTCCCGAGCGGCTGCTCGTACGTCGCGAGCGAGGCGCCCGACGCGCTCGCCGAGGAGCGGCGCCGGGGCGTGGCGCCCGGGATCACGACTGCGACGGTCACGCGCGAGCCGGTCGGCGTCGTCGGGGTGATCTCGCCGTGGAACTACCCCCTCACCCTCTCGATGGCCGACGCGATCCCGGCGCTGGCCGCGGGCAACGCGGTCGTCCTCAAGCCGGACGAGAAGACCCCGTACGGGGCCTTGCTTCTCTCCGAGCTGCTGGAGCTCGCCGGCCTCCCCGACGACCTCTTTCAGGTCGTCACGGGCGAGGGACCGACGGTCGGCCCGCCGCTGATCGACGCGGTCGACTACGTCGCGTTCACCGGCAGCACGGAGACGGGCCGGACGATCGCGGAGCGCGCGGGCCGGAACCTGATCGGCTGCTCGCTGGAGCTCGGCGGCAACAACCCGCTCGTCGTGCTCGGCGACGCCGACGTCGACGAGGCCGCCCGCGGCGCGGTCCAGGCCTGCTTCTCGAACGCGGGCCAGCTCTGCCTCTCCGCCGAGCGGGTCTACGTCGTCGAGTCCGCGTACGATGCGTTCCTCGACGCGTTCGTCCGCGAGACCGAGGCGCTGACGCTCGGGACCGGCTACGACTACGGCGCCGACCTCGGCTCGCTCGTCGACGCCGACCAGCTGGCCCGGGTCGAGTCGCACGTCGCCGACGCCCGCGAGCGCGGCGCGACCGTCGAGACCGGCGGGCGCGCCCGTCCGGACGTCGGATCCTACTGCTACGAACCGACGGTGCTGACCGGCGTCGACCCGGACGCGACCGTCGCTTGCGAGGAGACGTTCGGGCCGGTGGCCGCGGTGACGCCGGTCCCGGACGCGGACGCGGCGGTCGCGGCCGCGAACGACTCCCCGTACGGACTCAACGCGAGCGTCTGGACCGCGGACCGCGAGCGCGGCGCCGAGCTCGCCCGCGATATCGACTGCGGCACCGTGAACGTCAACGACGCGTTCCTCGCGACGTGGGGCGCCGTCGACGCGCCGATGGGCGGGTTCGGCGACTCCGGGCTCGGGCGTCGACACGGACCGGAGGGAATTCAGCGGTACACGGAGACGCGGACCGTCGGCGTCTCGCGGGTCGGCCCGCTGACCTTCCCCGACCGGGTCCCGACCGACTGGTTCGTGCGGGGCGCGTTCGGGGCGATGCGGGTCGCTCGCGGGGCGCGGCGCGCGGCGAGGGGAGTGCGGCGACGCCTGTCGCGTCGCTGACCGGGCGACCGGGCGACCGGTCGGTCGCTCCCGACTCAGCGCCCGGCACCCGCGTTCGACTCCGCGGACGACACGGGCTCTCTCGCCCGCCGGTACCCCATGGCGAGCGCGTACGCCAGGCCGACGGCCGCGCCGACGGTGAGGACGCCCGGCCCGACGCTCAGGGAGATCTCCGTCGGCGTCGACGCGAACGAGAAGAGGTAGGTGAACGTCCCCTCGGTGCCGATCGTGAGCGAGTCGACGCCGAGGTAGTCCAGCGCGAACGGGCCGACCACCGCCAGCAGGACGAACACCGCGACGGCGGCGACCGCGGCGCCCGCGAGTCCGTCCCAGACGAGCGCGGTCACCGACACACGGCGCGGCCGGTCGTCTGCGTCGCCGTAGATCCGGACGCCCTTCGGGTGATCTTGGAGCCGCGCATCCGCGGGCACGCCGAGCAGCGTCAGCGTCATCCAGAGATCGGCGACCGCCCCGGCGGCGTTGGCAGCCAGCGGCACCACCAGCCACCCCCACTCGAAGACGAGCATCAGGGGGACGCCGACGGCGGTCATGACGACCAGCGGCGTCAGCAGGACGACGATGAACTGATCGCGGGAGAACTCGTGGTCCGTCGTCGCGTAGGCGTACGGCAGGATGAAGTGCGCGACGCCGAACCCGTACCGCGGCTCGCCGCCGTAGTACCGGATCGCGAGCCCGTGGAGCCACTCGTGCGGGACGAGGAACACGGTCGTGAGGAGGAGGATCACGAGGACGTCGAGCGCGCTCGTCCACCACTCAACGCCGACGGGACCGAACTGGAACGTCGCCGGGGCGCCCGTCACCGTCTCGTACAACCCGCCGAGCGCCGACGCCGCGACGATCAGGCCGAGGGTGCCGAGACACGTCATCTGGATCGTCAGCGCCCGCGTCAGTTCGAGGTCGGCGAGCAGCGTGTCGGACTCGGCGGAGGGCGTCGATGTCATAGGCTACAACTGGTTGGAGGCGTGATATACCTGTCTCCGAGGTGCTGACGGACGCACGGCTCTCCGGGAGCGAAAAAGTCCGAGACGGGAAAGCGCCGTGTCGGTCGGCGTCGGGACCGTTACTCCTCGTCGTCGATCAGGTCGCCGAACACGGACGCCGCGGTGTCGGGCACGTCGAAGTCGTGGTAGTGCTCGCCCTTCTCGTTCGAGAGGATGTTGAGCGCGGCGGCGGCGCCGTCGCCCGCGGAGATGACCGCCTGCCACTCCTCGGCGCGGGCCATCGCCCCGGTCGCGTAGACGCCCTCGACGCTGGTCTCCATCGAGACGCCGACGCTGACTGTGTCGTCGTCGTCGAACTCGCAGCCCAGCGACTCCGCGAGGTCGCGGTTCGCGCCCGTCGCGAGGACGACGTAGTCGGCGTCGTACTCGCCCTCCTCGGTCGTCACGGCGAAGCCGTCGCCGGCCGCCTCGACGCCGGTCACCTTCTCTCCCTGGTGGCGGTCGACGCCGAAGTCGTCGACCTGCTGGCGGGCGGTCGCCATGAACTCGCTGCCGCCGACGGAGCCGACGCCGAGGAAGTTGAACAGGTGCGCCTTGTGCATCCACGTCCCGTCCGTGTCGAAGAGGGTCGTGTCGAGTCCGTTCTTGCTCGCGAACAGTCCGGCGCTCAGCCCCGCCGGTCCACCGCCGACGATTACGACGTTTGTCATGGTCGCCATAACGCAGCCCGGCCCATAAGGGTTGACGGAAGCGGGGATCGACGGCGACCGACCGGACGGGGATCGACGGCGACCGACCGGACGGGGATCGACGGCGACCGACCGAACGGGGAGACGACGGCGACGGGGCGGGTCGCGCCGATCGGTCGGTCGCGACCGTCCGCGACTCCCCGAGCAGAAGCTATTTGCGCCGACACGAGGAGGATCCGTCTATGATCGACGGCCGGCCGCGGCACGAGTCGGTACGGGGGTCGTCCGAGACCGAGAGGTCGCGCGCCCCCGATCGGCGGATCCGTGCCGCGGTCGCGGTCGGCGTCGTCCTCGTCGCGCTCGCAGCGGGAGCCGGCGTCGTCGCGGGTGCCACTTCCGCGGCCGCCAGCCCCGGCGCTGCGACCCCCGGACCGGTCGACGGCGGACCCGGTTCGGCGGCGGTCGCGCAAACCGGGTCTCCGCTCGACGGCGAGAACGGAACGGTCGAACTCGTGGTGCGGTTCGATCCGGTCGACGACCCCGCGGCGCTCGGCGCTACTGACGGCGTCCCCGCGGCGGGCGCGAACGCGAGCGCGACGGTCGCGGACCTCCGAGAGCACGCCGCCGCCGAGCGGGACGCCTTCGAGTCGTTCGCGGCCTCGCGGCCCGGAATCACGGTCGAACGCGAGTTCTGGCTGGCGAACGCGCTGCTCGTCTCCGTCGACGCGGAGACCGTGGCGGCGAGCGACCTGCGCGCGGTCGAGAACGTCACCCGGATCCACGAGAACGTCGCCGTCGAGCCGATCGAGACGGCCGCCGAGGGTCCGGCCGCACCGACCGCCAGCCCGCAGATCGACGCCGATCCGAGCGGGCGGGCCGTGGCCGGGGTGCGGCAGATCGGCGCGCCGACCGCGTGGGAGCGGTTCGGCACGCGGGGCGCGGGCGCCACCGTCGCGGTCGTCGACACCGGCGTCGACCCCGCCCATCAGGACATCGACCTCGCGGGGTGGGCGTCGTTCGACGCGAACGGGACGCTCGTGAGCGACGACGTCGCGGACGCGAGCGACCCCGACGGCCACGGGACCCACGTCGCGGGGACGGTGGCGGGCGGGAACGCCTCGGGGACGTACATCGGCGTCGCGCCCGAGGCGAGCCTCTACGGCATCGACGCGTTCGGGGAGAACGGGACGGCGACGTTCGCGGGGGTCGTCGCCTCGATGGAGCACGCGACGACGGCGGCCGACGCCGACGTGCTCCAGCTGAGCCTCGGCGCCAACGGTACCTTCCGCGGGTTCATCACCCCGGTCAGGAACGCCCGGGCGACCGGGACCGTCGTCGTCGCCGCGGTCGGAAACGAGGGAGCGAACGCCTCCTCGTCGCCCGCCAACGCCTACGACGCGGTCGCCGTCGGCGCTGTCGACGGGGAAGGGCAGGTCCCGCCGTTCTCGGGCGGGCAGCGGATCAACGCGAGCGCCGCGTTCGGTTCCCACCCGGACGACTGGCCGGCGTCGTACGTCGTCCCCGACGTGACCGCACCGGGCGTTCGGATTCCGAGTGCCGCCGCGGGCACCGAGGACGGCTACGTCTTCCAGCAGGGGACGAGCATGGCGGCGCCGCACGCCAGCGGCGTCGCGGCGCTCTCGGTCGCCGCGACCGACGGGCGGGTCGCTCCCCCGGCGATCGAGTCGGCGCTCGCAGACACCGCGGTCCCCCCCGCGAACGCGACGGCGCCTGACTACCGGTACGGACACGGCGTCGTCGACGCGCCGGCCGCCGTGGAGGCCGCCGTCGACGCGACGCCGCCGGAGTCGGAGCCGACCGGTTCCGGCGGTACCGAGGAGGGCCGCTCGGAGACGGGAGACGGAGAGACCGACGGCCGGACGCCCGGGTTCGGTGCCGTCGCCGCGGTCGTCGCCGTCGCGCTGGCGAGCCTGAGCGCGGTCACTCGGCGAAGTCCGTGAGCGAACCGGTTCCGTCGCCCCCGGAATCGTCGTCGCTTTCGGAGTCGTGACCGTCCTCGTCGACGCCGTCCGACTCCCCCCACGGGTCGTCGGGGTCGACCGGCTCGACCGCGCGGTCGAGTTCCTCGGCGTCGTACTCGATCTCTTCGTCGAGCAGCATCGCGAGCCGCTGCCAGCGCGCGCTCTGCTCGTCTTCGCCCTCGGGGCCGACGCGGGCGCCGTGGGTCTTGAAGAATCGGGTGCCGCGCCCGCGCTTCGACCCCTCGCCGGTGTGGCCGTCGAAGACGGCGTCGAACTCCCCCTCCGGTTCGAGGTCGCCGACGGGAAAGTCGTGGGCCGGCTCCTCGCCGCGCTCGCGGGCCTCGGCGCGGATCTCGGCGACGGCGCCGAAGTAGGCGTCGGCGTTCGACGCCTCGCGGGTCGAGCGGGCGCGGGCGGCCGCGAGCGAGGCGTGGACCGCACAGAGGCGACCCTTCCACGCGTCCGGCTCCCAGCGCTCGGTGGCGAGCGCCTCGTAGCGCTCGATGGTGAGCGCCACGTCGCTGCCCGCCCGGAGGTCCTCGACGACGTAGAGGTTCAGGCGGTCCCAGAGGTTCCAAGCGTAGCCGGAGCGGGCCAGCTCCCAGGCGGCCCACGCGGCGACCTCCTCGTCGGAGCGCCGGACCGCCTTCTGGAGGAGGCTGGAGACGACGTACCGGCTGTAGCCGCCGTCGGTCTCGTTGGGTTCCTTCTGCTCGCCGAAGTCGTTCTCGCCCGTCGCGTCCGGGGTCGTCTCGGTTTCGAGGCTCCCGTCCGACCCGAACGTCGCCTGTCTGTCGTCGCCGTCGGCCATGTCCTCGCTCCCGCCGCGAGCGACTTAACAGCCCCGCGGCGAGCACGGTCGGGACGCGAGGAGATCTCCGAGTCGGTCGATCCGCCCCGCGGTACGGCGGATCACACCTGCGTTGAAAGGGAACCCTTAAGTCGAATCCGGCGGCTACGTTACGGTAACCGCCCTTAGCTCAGCCTGGTAGAGCAGTCGACTGTAGATCGACTTGTCCCCCGTTCAATTCGGGGAGGGCGGACTGAATTTCTACACTTGTGAGCGACAGCGAGCGGTTGACGACTTTCCTCTCGGGGAGCGATTAGTTCGGGTGTGCTGGCGCCGTACCACTTCTACGGGGGCGTGGCGCTGTCGCTGATCGGCTTTGCGTCGATCTGGCCTACTACCCGGCGACCGGCGCGGGATTCGCGTTCATCGGCTTGTTGGTCGCGCTCGACGACGTGATCGAGCACATGACGCCGTGCTCAATGCCACTTGATCAGGTATGGAAGAAAGCTGTATTCCCGATAAGGAAAGAGATCGAGAATAGGTATTCGTAACAAATATTGATCCACCACCCTCGGATGTGAATTTTATATTTCGGCCGATATTCTAATATTCCACAGTACAATTAGTCGAGATATGACCGGAGTTTCCGGAGCAATCTCTGGCTTTGTATTAAGCGTTGTAGTGAACCTCGGTTCAATATGGTATCAAAATCGCAAGAGGAAAGAGCGAGAACAAGTGATCAAGGAGAAAGAGTGGTACCGGGACCTGTTACGGACCAGTCGGAATTTGGAAAGAGAAGCGTATCTGATTGATCCAACATCTGATGTGTCGGTAGGAAGAGACGGTTTTCAGTCAGATGATCCCAGTATCAAACAGATTGATGAACTGTTAAACGAGCTAGAGGGCTTAGTTGATAAGAGACCGGAAACAGTAGAAAGCAGAGAAGCCAGCAGACGAATTTCAGAGATCGAAGCCTGGCACAGGCGAAATCAAGACGGTGATTCAATCTCCCCAATTGACATCAAGGAAAGAATTATTGATGATTCAAGACTTATCAAAAATCTGTCAAAAAATCAAATCCCAGATTAGGACTATATTCTCTCCTCGATCTCTTCTGGGGAATAGGCACTGACTGGTCCTGTTGTAATCTCTTCGACGGCGCTCAATAGCTTATCCCTCTTTTCATGTGGGCTCGAACCGTGCCTGATCAGAATCTGGTTTCCTTGGGTCTGACACCAAAATGCCGCATCTACGAGACTCACTTCCTGAGCCTCGTACTCTGCAATACCTGAGATAGTGATCCGCAGCATAGTTGCACTCTGTCCACCTTTGCTGTATAAACCCTTGTCAGCAAAAAACCGCTTCCGTAACTGTCTTCTCTGTATTGAGCCCTGCCTCATGAACCGGTCCACTTCATTTCTAAAATCGGAGAGACCGACTTCATCAAAGTAATCATGCAGACTTTGGATATCAGGGAGGAGGGACTCGTCAACGTCGAAATCGACTGTTTGGTTGATGCTGGTATAATTTAACACGTCATTCTTATAATCTGCTGCCGTCAGTTCTCGATCATTCATATATTCCGTACAACTATCTACTAAATGTTTAAATAAGCGTTGCCGATTGGAAATCATTTCGTTCAAATCTGCGTAAGCGTCTTCGCTGGCAACGATAGATCCACCTCGATCGCTTATTTCTTCGAAAACGACGTTAGCACTCTCTTGACCATCGTTGTACACTAGACAGTAATCAAGAAGCACAGAGATATCCGCGAAGATTCGGTCAACTTCAGTCATTCATACCGCTCATCACCAGACCTCTCTCAAGTTCTCCCAGTTGCGTGCTGACCTCTCCACGAGCATTTTGATAGTCGCCCAAGCTTGGGCTCAGGCCGACACTAGCAACCTCATCTTCCCAGCTTGTCCTCTGCTGTGGGAATGTCTCACGGAACTGGGACAGTATATCCCTGCCCTTCATACGGAATTGATCTATCTCGTCTCTAGGAGCTTCAGCTTGGTCAAGCGAGATCTGCATCGCTCCCCAAGGCCAAATGTATCCATGGTAAAGATTCCTTGAACGCCTCACTGTCTGAAATGACAATCCTTCACCTTCAGAGGCTTCAAGAGAAACTAATGCATCCTGTAGTGTTTCTAAGAAACCAATAATGTGACTCTGTATGTTAGTGTCAAATACGTCTATCTTCTCCAACTCGTATCTAAGATCGAGGGTTGATGACTGTAGATCGTCGATCGCATCACCAACCGAGTCTCTCAGTTCTCTGTTGGAACTGACGGCCACTGAATCTAGAATATCAAGTATGTCTAAGTTGGATTGGTATATTTGCTTGTATCTAGCCGGGGCCCATTCATTATAATTTTCATTGAGAAAGTCAAATAATGGCATTTTCCAATCATCCTCAATATTGTTTGTTAGGAAGTAACTCTTGATCTCTCTGCGAGTGTAGTCTGCGTGAACAAGTCTCTCGGGATCCTCAAGTGGAGAAATATCTAGATATTGAGGGCGAAGATTTTCGTAGGGTTCGAATTGACCGTAACGATACCAGGTTCGAATGATTGGTAGCCCCCAATCCTCCGACACCCGATAGACCTCCTTTTGAATCTTGATATTCTTGTCACTAAACCCTTCCTGAGGGTCTGGTTCTTCAATTCCCTCTTCATATAGGGCCGCTTCTAATCCGGCCTTGATGCCTTTAGCGACATCATGTGAATCTCCGTCTACGCTAAAGTTTGAAACCATTTTGACAGTGACTTGTGACAGTCAGCCGCACCGTTCTTGTTATAGACCGATTTGATACATCCACTAATAGTTCTTTCCTCTATCTATCATATAGGGTAATGGGATCTCTGAGACACCATACTCATACAAACGCCTGTGTCCGTTCCTCAGTATGCTCACTAACGACCTCGTCAACGCCCTCCCGCTCGACCATCGCCTCGTGTAGCGGTCCCCAGTCGCCATCAGTTCGCTCATCTGAAGGTCGCAGAGTAAACGCGCGCCACTCACGCGGCGTTCTCGACCCCTCAGTACTCGCGGACTCCCACGTCGGGGATCCGATTGAAGTCGTTCGGATTGCCGGTGATAACCGGCTCGTTGTGACGTATCGCGGTCGCCGCGATCCTGATGTCTCCCTGTCCGATCCGACTACCGTCGCGGCGGAGCTGCCCGTCGATGCATCCGGCCTGTTTCGCAACGTCCTCGGTGAAGTCGATGATGGGACGAGTCTGTAGCACAGAGCGGATGGTTTCCGCCTCTCGGGAGGTTCTCTCCGAGTGGCCGACGCCGACGTACAGCTCGTAAACGACCTGTGTCGGCACTTTCTGGGGAACGTTGCTGCGTTCGATTTCGCGGGCGGCGTCGATCGCCGCCTCGTCGCCGTTCATCAGATCGACGAGAAACGACGAGTCAAGAATCATCGTCACCGTCGAACCGGTCGACCAACTCGTCGATCTCTCGCGTGCCGGCCGCGTCGGATCTGTCGATAGCGCGCCGGAACTCGTCGGCCTCCTCGTCGTTCAATATCCCGGCCAAATCGAGCAGGGACGACCCGCCAATCAGCCGGTCGACGGCATCGGAGAACGTCTCGTCCGGCCGCTTCTCGCTTTTAATCCGCTCGTAAACGTCCTCGTCGAGCCGAACGTTACGGGTCCCCATACGTATACGTCGTATACGGAACCCTTTGAAGTTTCCTCTGAGAAAGGCGTAGGCTGACATCCCCCGACTCCCCTGTGCCGCCGTAACACACTTAAGAGCGCGCTCGATACGGTGTCGTAGTGGCATCCCGACAGGGCGGGTCGGGGGAGGCGGAACCCCTCGCGCCCGGATCGACGGAGCGTCGGACCGCTTCCACGACCGCCGCCGCGAACCGGCAGGCCGACGCGCGGCCCCGGTCGCCGCCGGAGTCGCCCGCGCGCCGCCGCGCTCGGGCCGGCCGAACCGACCGATCCGCAGAGTATCGATCGGTCGATTCGCGCCACGGCGGGGAGTCCGCCGCCCGGACGCCGGAGGACCCACCGGTACGCGATCCGGGTCTCTACGCGCTCACCGACCACTTCCGCGAGCGCCTCGAACAGCCCGGTCGGTACGTCTCGACGCGGACCGTGAGCGACGCGATCCGGAGCGGCCAGCTCCGCTGGAACAGCACCGACGGCTGGCGGTTCGCCCTGGTCGAGGGCGGCGTCCGGTTCGTCGTGGTCGTGAGCGACACGGAGACGAACTCGCCGGTCGTCGTCACGGGGTGGACGGAAGTCGCGGACCGCGAGGCCGCGCTGGCGGCCTCGCGGTGGGACGGGGTCGACGTCGACACCATCGCCGTGCGCGCCGCGCTGAGCGAGTCGGCGTCGACGGCGATCCCCGACCGGATCCGCCCCCGGACCGTGACCCGCCCGTTCGAGGTGGGTGAACACCGCCTCGAAACCGAACCAGGCGAGCCGTTCGTGCGCTGTACCGACTGCGGCTGCCGATTCCGCTCGAAGGAGGGGATCACCTCGCGGCGGTGTCGGCAGCGGTCGCCGGGTCGGTAGTCGGCGGACTTCCTTTATAAACGACGTTCGAGTTCGCACGCTACTCGTGAGTGCTCACGCGAGTGCGATGGCGCGTGCCTGCGAGCGCCCGACGGGCGCGAGGAGCGCGCGCGAGGGAGCGGTGAGCGCTCGCAGAGCGCGAACCGCGAGGCTGGGGAGGTGTGAGGTGCGGTGCGGTGCGGTGCGGTCGCGGTCGGGTGGGACTCAAAGGGGCAGCCGGGAGGCCGCCGTAGGCGACGCAAGCACCGCAGGGAGCGAACGAAGTGAGCGACCGAGGAGCGCAGCGAGCGTACAGCGGCCTCCCGGCTGGGGCTTTGGAGGTGTTCGCCGTCGATCCACTGTCTGTCATTTATAAACGAGCCGCCGAAGCATCGGAGGTGACCCTCGCAGCGGCGACCCTTCTCGACTCGCATGCCGTCGCCAATTCCTCGCGCCCGGTGACGCTATCCATTTCCGCGTCGCGGCCGAAGCGGCGGTGATGACCGATGACACCGGCGACGACGACGCCGGAAATGATCCTGAGAACCTCTCCTTGGATCGCTTCCACGAGGCGCTCGAAGCCGAGGAGCGCCCGGTCGCGACCGCGAGCGAGGTCGCCCGCCGACTCGGGACCACGCAGGCCGCGGCCCGCGACGCGCTCGCGACGCTGGTCGACCGCGGCGACGTGGACCGGCTCAACGTGGAGACCGACCCCGTCGTCTTCTACCCGCGCGACTGGGGCGCGCTGGCGAGCCGCGAGCGCGTCGTGGTCTTCCCGAAGCGCCGCGAGATCGTCGTCGACCGCCCCACGCAGTACACCCGCGCGCGGCTCTCGCAGTTCGCGAACCTCGTCGACACCACCGGCACCGAACCGGGGACCCGCGGGTACCTCTACCGGATCCGGCAGGAGGACGTGTGGGCCGCGCCGTTCGACGACGCCGACGCGCTCGTCGACGCGCTCCGCTCGGTGCTGCCGCGACGATACGACCACCTCGAGGAGTGGGTGCGCGACCAGTGGCGGCGCGCGCACCGCTTCCGGCTGTACACCCACGCGGACGGCTACGTCGTCCTCGAGGCCGCCTCGGAGAGCCTGATGGGGAACGTCGCCGACCAGCACCTCGACGACGACCACCTCCGCGCGCCCATCTCGGACACCGAGGCGTGGGTCAACGAGGCGGCGGTCGCCGCGGTGAAGCGCGCGCTCTACGACGCCGGCTACCCCGTCGAGGACGACCGCGACCTCGAAACGGGCGACCCCGTCGAGATCGAACTCACGACCGACCTCCGCGACTACCAGGCGACGTGGGTCGATGAGTTTCTCGACCGCAAATCGGGCGTGTACGTCGGCCCGCCCGGCTCCGGCAAGACGGTCGCCGCCATCGCGACGATCGCGGCCGTCGGCGGCGAGACGCTGGTTCTCGTTCCCTCCCGCGAGCTCGCCGGCCAGTGGCGCGAGGAGCTGCTCGACCACTCCACGGTCGACCCCGCCGACATCGGGCTATACCACGGCGGAACCAAGGATATCCGCCCCGTTACGATCGCGACCTACCAGATCGCCGGGATGGACCGCCACCGGCGCCTCTTCGACTCCCGCGAGTGGGGGCTAATCTGCTTCGACGAGTGTTTGACCGGGGATACTATCGTTGAAACGCCCTCCGGAAGGACGACATTCTACGAGCTTGATGAGATATACGAGTTGGAGGACGGGTGGACGACGGATATCGATCTCTCGGTTCGCACGTTCGACCGTAAGCGGGGAACGTACCGATTCACTCCCGTCACAGGTATATACAAATCCACGGCATCGGTCAAACAGATCGAAACACGTCAGGGATATCCGATAACGGCGACCGAGGGACACACTCACTTCGTCTTCGATCCCGAGACCGGGCGTATCTCGGAACAAAAAGGCGTCTCGGAGGGTGAATTCGTCGTTAGACCGCAAACGGAGTCAGGGGGGTATACCGATACGGACGCGTCCGACATCGAATCTGCTGAACTGCTCGGTTGGTTTCTCGGAGACGGGCACCGAGATCGCCACGGGCACGTGAAATTCTCGTTCGCACGGAACAAACGGGAACAGATAGATATTCTTGAAAAGCTGTGTAACCGGGCCGAGATCGACTATTCGGTCTTTGAGAACAGCAGGGGCGACCTCACGTTATGGTCGAAACGATTTGCGGACCGACTGCCGTGGGATCTCCCGTCCGGGAGTAAGGCACGGAGAGTGACCGTCCCTCCAGCGGCATACGGATGGCATCCGAATCGAGCCGGTGCGTTGTTGAGAGGGCTCTTTGATGCCGAGGGATCCGTCGATAAGAAGGGTCGGATACAGTTTAACACAGTCTCAGAGGGCCTCGCAAAGGACGTTATCCTGCTTCTACAGCATCTCGGCATTCCATCAAGTTATCTTCAGATAGACAGAGAGGGCTCCCACAGCGATCAGCACCGAGTACTGATAGCATCCCGGTACGGTGTGCTGTTCGCTGAGAAAGTCGGATTCAGGCTACAACACAAATCGGAGCGAATCTCTCTCGGCGAGACTCCTGTGGCGGGGGTACCCGTTGGAACATACCTCGAACGGATCAAAGAGGACGTGGAGCTTTCGAACGAACAGATCGCGGATATGATTGGTGTCGCTCGACAGACGATCGGAGATATCATCCGTGGAGACAACCGTCTGGGCCAACGACATCTAAGTTCTCTCGTCGAAGGGCTTCGAAGGTACGCACAGACGGATCCGATCTCGGTTAATGCGATGCGTGAGGATGACGGAGTCACGTACGCAGAGATCGGCGACGAACTAAACGTCTCGACCAGTCACGCGTATACCTTGGTTTCCCGAGCGGATGAGAGAACAGAGAAAGTGATCGACGAACGCGAACAACGCTGTCGTATGAAGGCGGCACAGCACGCAGATCGGTTGGAGAAGCTCGAAGGTTTACAGATTACCGAGGTCACCTCGGTCACGCAAAAAGGTGTTGAGACAGTTTATGACTTCGAGACTCAGGATCATACGTTCGTCGCCGACGGGTATCTGACACACAATTGTCACCACATCACGGCGCCGGTCTTCTCTCGGTCGGCGGAGCTACAGGCGAAACACCGGCTCGGTCTCTCGGCGACGCCCGTCAGCGAGACGGGCAGCGAGGAGGAGATATACACCCTGATCGGCCAGCCGATCGGCGCCGACTGGGACTCGCTCTTCGAGGCCGGCTTCGTCCAGGAGCCGGAAGTGGAGATCCGGTACGTCCCGTGGCGCGACGAGACGGCGCGCAACGAGTACGCCGTCGCGGACGGCCGGGAGCGCAGACGGCTCGCGGCCGAGAACCCCGCGAAGATCGAGGAGATCCGCTACCTGCTGGCGGCCCACCGCGAGAAGAAGGCGCTCGTCTTCGTCGAGTACCTCGATCAGGGCGACGCGATCGCCGACGCGCTCGGCGCTCCCTTCATCAGCGGCGAGACGCCGCACCACGAGCGCGCGGAGCTGTTCCGGCGGTTCCGAGCGGAGAGCGGCGGTGACGGCGACGCGGCCGACGACGGTCCCGACCGCGGCGGCGCCGCCGGCGACGACCTCGACGTCCTCGTCGTCTCGCGGGTCGGCGACGAGGGGATCGACCTCCCGAACGCGGAGCTCGCGGTCGTCGCGAGCGGTCTCGGCGGCTCCCGGCGACAGGGCTCGCAGCGCGCCGGGCGGACGATGCGCCCGACCGGCTCCGCGCTCGTCTACGTCCTCGCGACGCGCGGGTCGAGCGAGGAGGAGTTCGCCCAGCGGCAGATGCGCCACCTCGGTCGGAAGGGCGTCCGCGTCCGCGAGACGAACGTCGCGGAGTGAGAGGAAGACGGACGCCGCGGCCGCGAGACGGCGGTCGCGGACGACGGGACGACCGGCCGGCCGGCGCGCCGAAGGCTTCAACACCCGCTCGGTCGACGTCGCGGTATGGACGCGGACGACCCCGCCGCCGGCGACGACAGCCGCGACGAGAAGCCTCCGACGGTCGCGGAGGCCGTCGTCGACGCGATGCTCGACCGCGGCGTCGAGACCGTCTTCGGTATCCCCGGGAAGCAGACCCTCCCGCTGAACCGGGCGCTCGCCGACCGTGACGCGCGGTTCGTCGTCGCCCGCCACGAGACCGCCGTTCCCCATCAGGCGTGGGGATACGCCGAGACGAGCGAGCCGGGCGAGATGGCGGCCACCTGCGTCGTCCCCGGCCCGGGCGACACGAACGCGATGAACGGGCTGAAGAACGCCCTGAACGACTGCGCCCCGATGCTCCACCTCGCCGTCGAGACGGAGCGATCGGTCCGCGGCGGCGACGGGATCCACGAGACGCCCCCCGAGACGTACGACACGGTCGTCAAGGAGAACGTCCTCGTCGACTCCCCCGCGGGCGCGGTCCCGGCCGTCGTCGAGGCGATCCGGACCGCCCGCGAACACCCGCAGGGACCGGTCCGCGTCGGGATCCCGAAGGACGTCCTCGCGAGCCGCACGCCCCAGCCCGCGGTCGGCGGCCGCGACCCCTCCCCGCCGCCGACCGCACCCGCGGACGCGGTTCGCGAGGCCGACGACCTCCTCGCCGACGCGAACTCCCCCGTCCTCCTCGCCGGCGGCGGCGTCAGGCGATCGGGCGCGAGCGACGCGCTCCGCGCGGTCGCCGAGGGGCTGGACGCGCCGGTCGTGACGACGTACAAGGGGAAGGGGACGCTCCCGGAGACGCACCCGCTGTCGGCCGGGGTCCTCTGTGGCGGCGCCAGCGCGGAGCTCCGCGACCTCCTCGCGGACGCGGACGTCGGTCTCGTCGTCGGTTCCGACCTCGACGCCGTCGCGACCGCCTCGTGGTCCGTCTCGATGCCCGAGTCCCTGGTCCACGTCACGCTCGACGGCGACGACGTGGGGTTCGGCTACGAGACCGACCTCGGCGTCGTCGCCGACGCCGATCGCTTCCTGCGCGCGCTCGACGACCGCCTCGACGGCGGTTCGGCCGCCGGCGAACGGGCGGCGTCTCGCGACCGCACCGGGACCGAGCGCGCCGAGTCGGTCCGCGCCGCCGACCGCGAGCGGTTCGCGGCGCTGTCGGAACCGGCCGACGGCGACGGCAGCGACGGCAGCGATGGCAGCGACGATCGCCCCCTCCGCTCCGTCGAGGTCCTCTCGGCGGTGCGCGACGCGGTCCCTGAGGAGGCGGTCGTCACCGCCGACGCGGGCGGATTCCGGCTGTGGACGCTCGTCTCGTTCCCCGCCTCGGGACCGGGGTCGTACGTCAACCCCGGTTCCTGGGCGACGATGGGCACCGGTCTCCCGTCGGCGATCGGCGCCAAGCTGGCGAACCCGGACCGCGACGTCGTCGCGCTCACCGGCGACGGGGGACTCATGATGTGCGTCCACGAGCTCCACACGCTCGCGAGCGAGGGGATCGACGTGACCGTCGTCGCGCTCAACAACGACGACTACGCGATCATCAGCGAGGAGGCGTCGCGCTCGTACGAGTTCCCCGAGAGCGCCTACGGCTGGGCGGAGACCGGTCTCGACCTCGTCGCGGTCGCGGCGGGGATGGGCCTGCCGGCGGAGCGCGTCCGCGAGCGCGACGCGGTCGGCGACGCCGTCGAGCGCGCTCGGAACCGAGACGGGCCGGCGCTCGTCGAGGTCGTCACGGACCCGAACGAGCCGCAGGCGAGCGAGTGGATGACCGGCCCGCGACCCGAGGAGTGACCGCGGCCTCCGCCGGGAGACCTCGGTTTCACGGTACGCGTTTCCGAGATCTGAAGCGATCTATATGAGCGCCCGACCCCGAGTTCGCGTATGCGAAACCCGTGGGTCCACGACGACGTTCCTGACGACACCGGGAGGGGGTACGACGGTCCCGTCCGGCTGTTGGCGGCGTTCATGTGGGGATCGTTGGCCCTCGCCGTCGGCGGGTTCGTCCTGCTCTCCGGGTCGGGGGTCATCGACCTCGCCGACGGCGGGTCGTTCGGAGAAGTCGTCACGGGGGTCGTCGCCGCGCTCGCGCTCGCGTTGGCGCTTCCGGTCCTGTTGAAGCTGCTCGCGATCTCGCGGGCGCTCGCCCTCCTCGCCTTCCTCGGGACCAGCGCGGCCGTCGGTCGGTTCGTGATCGCCCGCGAACCGGAGCAGTTCCGGACCCTGCTCGACGCCCGCGACGAGCTCGCCGAGAACGCCGGCTCGCTCGGCGGTCTCTTCGACTTCGTCGACTCGATGTCGCCCGCGGTGGTCGACGGGGTCGTCGTCGACGGCGCAACGGTGATCGTCACCCGGGCGCTGGCGCTGATCGCCGCCGTCCCGGCCGCGTAACGCGTAAAATCCGGCCCCGTGTGCCGGGTTCTCTCCGCGTTCGGGTAGACGGGAGCCTTAACAACGCCCGTCGTGACTCCCATCCATGACGCATCCGAACGACGTCGCGGTCGGGATCGTCGGACTCGGCGGCATCGGGTCCCACCACGCGACGAAGCTGACGGAACGCGGCGCGAACCTCGTCGGCGGGATGGACGTCGACGCGGACGCCCGCAAGCGGTTCCGCGAGGAGTTCGGCGTTTCCGTCTACGAGGACGAAACCGCCCTCTACGACGACTGCGACGCCGTGTTGGTCACCACGCCGAACCGCTTCCACGAGGAGTACGCCGTCTCGGCGCTCTCGGCCGGACTCGACGTGCTCATCGAGAAGCCGCTCGCGCACACGCTCGAAAGCGCCGAGCGCATCGCGGACGCCGCCCGCGACGCCGAGGGGTTCTGTATGGTCGGGTTCAACAACCGGTTCGCGGCGCCGGTCCGAGTGATCAAACACTACCAAGACGAGGGGCGATTCGGCGAGACCACCCACGTCGAGGCGAACTACGTGCGTCGGCGCGGCGTTCCCGGCCGCGGCTCGTGGTTCACGTCGGCGGAGGTCGCCGGCGGCGGCGCGCTCATCGACATCGGCGTCCATGCGATCGACCTCGCCCTCTACTTCCTCGATCACCCCGAGGTCGTCGAGGTCTCCGGAGAGACGCGCTCGGAGTTCGGCGGCCGCGACGACTACGCGTACGTCGACATGTGGGGCGACGACGCCGGTCCCGAGGGGTTCGACGTCGACGACTCCGCGTCGGCGTTCCTCCGCGCCGCCGACGGCACCACCGTCTCGCTGGAGGTCGCGTGGGCGACGAACCGCCCGGCGACCGACGAGTTCGTGGTCCGGGGCACCGAGGCGGGCGCGACGTTCGACCGCGGCGGCGACGACCTCACGATCCACGAGGCGTCGGTCGGCGGCGGCCACCACCTCTCGGACGCGACGGTCGAAACCCGAGAGGGGGACAGCCACGCCGCCGAACAGGCCGCGTTCCTCGAAGGGGTCGCCGCGGGCGAGACGCCCGCGATCAACACCGTCGAGGAGGGACTGCGAGTTCAGCGCGTCATCGACGCTATCTACCGGTCCGCCGAGTCCGGCGCGGCGGTGCGGCTGGACTAACGGCTCGTCCGCGATGGGAACCTATTCGGTCCTGGGGACCGTTCTCGCGGACAACTCGTGACCCGCGACTCAGGCCCGACGCCGCCCTCCGAACGGATCACCAGCCTCGATGCGCTCCGGGGGTTCGCGCTGCTCGGCATCCTCGTCATCAACATCAGGGTCTTCTCGATGCCGGAGCAGACCCTGCTCAACCCCAACGTGTACGGCGACTTCACCGGTCTCAACTACTGGACGTGGTTCGTCGGCCACGTGTTCGCGCAGTCGAAGTTCATCACGATATTCTCGGCGCTGTTCGGCGCGGGCGTCCTCATGTTCATCGAGAGCAAAGCGGAGAAGGGACAGGACGCCGTTCGCCTCCACCTCCGCCGGACCGCGGTGCTGATCGCGGTCGGTCTCCTCCACGCGTACCTGCTGTGGTACGGGGACATCCTGGTCACGTACGGTCTCACCGGGATCTTCCTGCTTTTCGTCCGCGACCTCGACGCCCGTCAACTCGCTGGGCTGAGCGCGATCTTCCTGCTTTTCGTCCCCGTGCTCGAACTGTTCGCGGCGGTGTCGATCGGCGGCGAGGCGATCGCCGGCCAGTGGATGCCCGCGGCGGACGCCATCCAACAGCAGGTGGCCGCCTACCGCGGCGGGTGGCTCGACCAGATGAGCCACCGCGTCTCCTCGTCGTTCCAGCGACAGACCAGCGGCTTCATCGGATCGAGCTTCTGGCGGGTCGGCGGCGTCATGCTGCTCGGCATGGCGCTGTACAAGCGGGGCGTGCTGACCGGCGAGCGCTCGACGGCGTTCTATCGCCGGCTCGTCGCTGGTGGCGTCGTCGGCGTCGGCATCGTCGTCGCGGGCGTCGCCTACATCGAGGCGAACGACTGGAGCGCGGGCGCCGCGCTGTACTGGCGGCAGTTCAACTACGTCGGGAGCCTCCTCGTCGCCGGCGGCTACGTCGGGCTCGTCACCCTGTTCGTCCGGTGGCGCGGCGAGGGGATCGCGACCACCGCCCTCGCCGCGGTCGGCCGGACCGCGTTCACGAACTACCTGCTCCAGACCGTCGTCGCGACGACGATATTCTACGGCCACGGGCTGGGGCTGTTCGGCTCCGTCAGCCGGTTCGAGGCGATGGGGATCGTCGTCGGGATCTGGGCGGTCCAGATCGTCCTCTCGGTGGCTTGGCTGCGCTACTTCCGGTTCGGCCCCGTCGAGTGGGTGTGGCGAACGCTCACCTACGGGGAAGCGCAGCCGATGCGGGTCGAAAGCTGAGGTCGCGTTCTCCGAACTGAGACTCGCGAGGACACGTTCAACACCCTCCCGCCGAACCCCCGCGTATGACCGGATTCGACGTTCACGACCACCGCCACGAGCTGAAACAGCTCCGCGATTCGGGCGCGACGAGCCTCTGGGAGAACCGCGAGGGGATGGGCTGTCCGGTGTGCGACGACGTCTTCTCGCGGCTGTTCGTCACGCGGCAGGCCGGAACGACGTTCCCCGAGAACGACGGCGCGCGGTTCTGCCTGCTCCGCGACGACGACGCGGTGTACCTGTTCCGGCACTGAGCGCACAGGCGATCGGTTATACGGGGCGTCGGCTCCGTTGGAACCCCTTCTTCAGACGTATATTCGTCTGAAACGGCTGGTCGCTGAAGAGTGTAGATTGATCGCTGAGAATCCTCCCAGCCTGAGACGAACCGACTACGCACTCGCGGGGGCGCTGTCGGCATCGCCGTCATCGATGAGCGGGTAGTCGATGTGGACTTCGATGCGGTCGAACGGGACGACCGGTTGTATCGCACCGCCGGGGCCGCCCTCTTCGAGCGTAAGGATGCCCAGTACTTCCAGCTGCTTCAGATCGGAGTGGACGTCGGACACGTCTCTCTCGACGAGCCGCGCCGCTTCGCGCATGCTTTCGGGAGCTTCTTCGGCGATCGCTCGGATGAGATTCAGGCGGAGCGGCGTGAGGCTGTCGACGAAGTCGTCGTAGGTTCCGAACTGGAGCGTCGCCTTTCCGTCTTGGTCGTCGTCCTCGACGTCCTGGACGAACTGGAGTGCGTCCTGACGGACCTGTTCTCGGTCGCCGACGGTGATGTGGAGTGTGGTCATGGTTGGGGTGGCGGTGGGTCGGGTGGTGTTCGATCAGCCCGGTCGGGGTGGGTCGCCGCCGACGGCGTCCCAGTACTCGTCCGCGCTCGCCCAGAACTCGACGAGCAGCTCCTCCATCCCAGGGAACCCGACGCCGTCGAGATCGCCAGCTGCGGTGTGATGCTCGTGCCCCTTCGTCTCCTCGTGGGAGTTGTCGTACCGGACGAGCGTGAGATCGTCGAGGGTGCCCAGATGGAGCGTGTACTTCCAGCCCGAGGGGTACGTCTCGGTGTCGTCGGTCGGTCGAAGCACGACGTTCTCGACGAGGCCGGCTTCGACGTGCGTGTACTGGAAGAACGGCTCTGCGGGCATCCCGTACGTGTTGGGACACGACCCAACGGCATAAGCGTTGGGCAGAAGTCCAACGCCGAACGAGAACGTCGCTCGTCAGCGACATCCTTAGTGGATGTTCCCTGGGCCGTCGGTTACTGATCTTCGAACAACGGATTCTACGGCTCTGTTAAAACCATATCCTTCTGACATATTCTCGAATGAAACTACCGTTCGCTGAAGCGTGCGAATCGGGCAAATGAACGTTCGTGTAGGGGTGAGTGACCGTAACAGTATTTATAGAAAATCAAGGAGAATACCTGCGCGTTTAGGCGCAGGATGAATCCGACAGTACGTTCAACAGCCTCCGTTTGACGACAGTTCGGAGTTTCCAATCCGTACTTTTACTCACTAGTGCATCGTGCATACCGGTAGGGTCAGGTCGGAACGGAGCGATTCCGAACGACCTTTGGAGGCGGTCTCCCCGCCACTAATGAGACAATATCCGAAACGCCAACACGGTGAACACGAATGCTAGACGCGTTCGTCTCGTGCCTGTTGGTTGAGCAAGCCTCACGATAACTCTGAGTCCGCCGACGTGTCAGCGACTCCCTGCTGGCAAAAACAACAGATGGAAGTCACCGATACTGAGGATAGGAGTATCGGCGGTTTGGCACCGCCAGACAGCCACTGACTACGACGACTGGGTTAAACGGGTTCCCGCAAAGTGGCAGAAATCATGGTTGCAAACCTGAAACGCCCACCGCTCGGGATTCCTCCGCCTGAAGGCGGAGGAGGATGTCAACAAGGCGAACCCGTTTACGCGATATGGAGCGTCGAACGCAAGCGATTCTCATTGGAATAATCGGCTTCGCTGGCGCACTCCTTCTACTGGGGTTAACCGTCTATCCGTTCCAGTATGGGCCCACAGAGAGCCTTCTGCTCGTTGGGGATTCATCATTTTCGCCCTATTGGAGACTGTACTCGATGAAACATCGTTCTGATTGAACACTCTCCGCGACCATTCGATAGCCGCTCGGTCGGTAGTCAGGCTGTATTGAGCGCGATCGGGTCAGAATATCTCACTTGCGACGGATCGCAACGGATCCGGGGCGTCAGTCGTCGCCCGCGGGGTCGACGCCGGGGTCCGGGTCGTCGATGTACCGCTCGGTCCACGTGCCGCGCGAGAACCACGCGACGCCGACGATCGCGCCCAGGATGTTCCCGAGCGCCATCCCGACCCAGACGCCGGTCTCGCCCCACCCGGCGACGAAGACGAGGTACGCCACGCTCGCGACCCGGCCCACCCAGAGGGTGAGGATCGAAATGACCATCGCGGTCTTCGTGTTGCCGGCGCCGCGGAACGCGCCTAAGATTACCTGCGAGACACCGATGAAGGCGAACTCGACCGAGCGGATCCGGACGTACTCGACCGCGTAGCCGATCGTCGCGAGCGCGTCCGGCACGTCGCCGAGGAACGCCCCGACGATCGGCTCGGTGAACGCGACGGCGACGACCGCGACGAGGAACATCACGCCCGCGCCGGTCGTGGCGGCGAACTTCACCGCCTTGGCGGCGCGGTCGGCGCGGTCGGCGCCGAGGTTCTGCCCGACCATCGTGTCGATGGCGCGGCCGAGTCCCATCGCCGGCAGGAAGACGAGGGAGATGAGCCGGTTCCCCAGCCCGTAGGCGGCGACGACGGGCGGCGAGAACGTGACGATCATCGCCGTGAGCGTGATCATCGCGAGCGCGCTCGTCGTCTGCTCGACGCTGGAGGGGAGACCGAGCCGGAAGATGTCCCGGATAAAATCGAGGTCGGGCGCGAGGTGCGAGACCGTCACGTTCGGACCGTACCCGGTTCCGAACAGGATCCAGAGTCCGATCGCGGTCGCGACGCCGCGCGAGAGGATCGTCGCGAGCGCGGCGCCCCTGATTCCGAGTCCGGTGATCCCCGTCGCCGAGAGCAGGGTCGCCTCCAGCGCGACCGGGTCGAGCGCGGCGAGGCCGGGTACCGCGGCGAGCCACTCGAACAGCGGGTTCCCGTCGAACCCGAAGATGAAGAACGGGTCCAGCAGGACGTTCACGAGGACGGAGACGAACATGACTGCCATCGGCGTCCGGGTGTCGCCGTAGCCGCGCATCAGCGCCGAGAAGACGAAGAAGCCGAACATCAGCGGGATCCCGGCGAAGATGACTTCCATGTAGTCGGCCGCGAGCGGTATCACGGTCGCCGCGGTGTCCGCGTCGCTCGGGAGGATCTCGAGGGCGGGGCGTGTGTAGAAGTAGCCGGCGATACCGATGAACACGGACAGCACCGAGACGGTGAATATCGTCTGTCCCGCGACGAGCCCCGCGGAGCCGTCGCCGTCGGCGCCGGTGTACTGCGCGACGAGGATCGCGCCCGCGGTCGTGAAGCCGCCGGCGACCGCGATAAGCAGGAAGATGAGGGGGAACGCGAGGCTGATCGCGCCGACGGCCTCCGCCGAGAGCCGGCCGAGGTAGAGGGTGTCGACGATGTTGTACGTCACCTGTAACAGCTGGATGACGACGATCGGCCACGCGAGGCGGAACAGGGGACGGAGGAGGCTCCCCTCGGTGATCGACCCGTCGTCGAGGGGGCCGTCGTCGTCGCCGCGCTCGTCGGGCGGACCGCCGGCGAAGGGTTCGTCCGAGCCGTTGGAGGGTTCCTCCGGGTCGGCAGCGGGGTCGTCGCTCACTGGCGTAGAAACGCCGGGCACGCTCTATCAGGCTTCCGATCCGGTCACTGCCCGCTCCCGTCGTCGCGGTCGGTTTCGGGGACGCCGTCGCCGCTCGATTCGGGGGACGCGTCGCCGCCGAGAGGCGCCGACTCCGTCGGTGCGTCGTCGCTGAGGTCCGGGGTGGCGGCCGCGGGCGCGTCGTGTCCGCCGACCGCCGCCGCGTCGGATCCGGCGTCCACGCGCGCGACGCCGGAGGTGTCGTCGAAGACGAGATGGCGGTGGGGGTACGCCATCGTGACGTTCGCGTCCGGGTCCCCGAGCCGCTCGCGGATCTTCGTGTTCACGTCCGACTGGACCTTCGCCAGCTTGTAGGGCTTCTTCACCCAGTACCGGAGCCGGAGCAGGATCCCGTCGTCGCCGAACTCGTGGAGCCGGCAGTCGGGACCCGCCATGTACCGCGCCACGCCGATGCGGATGTCGGGACCGCCGTCGATGACAGCCTCGCAGTCGCGCGCCGCGCGCTCGATACGGCGGCGCGCCTCGGGAATGTCGCTCTCGTAGGTGACCAAGACGTCGATCGACCGGCGGGTGCGCTCGTCCTCGGCGGAGAAGTTCGTCACGTCGCGCTCGCGCATCGTCCCGTTCGGCACGACGAGGAAGGTGTTATCGAGGGTGAAGATCTTCGTGTACCGGATCGTGATGTCCTCGACGAACCCCGTCGTCCCGTCCTCCAGCTCGATCATGTCGCCGATCTCGAACGGCTGGTCCGCGAGGATGAACACGCCGTTGATGAAGTTCCCCACCAGCGGCGCGAGGATGATACCGATGACCGCGGAGAACACCGCGGTCCCGAGGAGGAGGTCGGCGAACTGGAACCCGACGGCGTCGAGTCCGACGAACAACGCGACCCCGATCGTCCCGGCCCGAACCCCGCGGACGATCGTCTGCGCGACGCTCTGGCGCGCCACGCGGCGCGCCACGGGGCGGCCGATCAGTCGCACGAGGAAGTTGGCGACGACGACGCCGACCGCGACCGACGCGACGACCGTCAGGAGACTCGCTCCCGGGAGGTTCCCGAGCCGAGACCCGATCTCGGCGAGCCGCGAGACGACCCCCGATATCGGCGTCCCCTCCGGAAAGACCATAGCGGACCGCCGTCGGCCATCCGAAAAAGCGTTTCTCCCCGCGGACGCTCGGCGACGGACGCGGGCCCCGGACGCGGCGGACGGGGACAACCACTATGACGCGGCTGAGCGAACGGGGAGTATGTCACGCCAGCCCGCGGATCCGACGGGACCGAGGTTCAGCGTCGAACACGACTCGCAGCCGGGAGACGCGGTGATCGCCGGGTTCTCGTCGTTCGGACTCGCCGGCCTGACCGCCGTCGACTACCTGGTCGACGACCTCGACCTCGAGGAGACGGGCCACGTCCGGATCGACGGACTCCCGTCGATCACGCCGTTCACCAAGGGGACGCCGCGACACCCGATCCGACTGTACTCCGCGCCGGATCTCGATCTCACCGTCTTGATCGCCGAGCAGTTCGTGCCGCCGATGCCCGGCGAACTGCTCGCCGACGCCCTCCTCGACTGGACGGAGGCGAACGGGACCGAGGAGATCGCGGTGTTGGCGGGCGTCCCCGTGGCGCACGGTCCCGACGCCCATCGGACGTTCCACGTCGCCACCGAGGACTACCGCGCCGCGCGCTTGATCGACGGGACCGACGTTCCCCCGATGGAGTCCGGCTTCCTCGACGGAGCGAACGCCGGGCTGCTCGAACGCGGGCTGGAATCGCCGCTCGGCGTCGGGGTGTTCGTCACCCCGGTCCACGCGCAGGCGCCCGACGTCGACGCCGCGGTGCGGCTCGTCGACACCGCGAACGCGATATACGAGCTCGGCGTCGACGCGGCCCCGCTGGAGGCGTTCGCGGAGGAGATCCGCCGCCGCTACGAGGACCTCGCCGAGCGGATCGAAGAGCGAGAGCCGGAGGGGAGCTACGACCGAATGTACATGTAACGGCCGCCGGTCGACCCGCGTAGAGGAGTCCGCTCCGAAAACCCGTACAACTCGGCTCATAGTAAAAAGCTATAATCCCCGCCCCCGTTTCTCGCCACATGACCGACGATCTCCGGGACACGCTCGACCGCGTCGGGGACCGATTCAACCTCGGCGAGTACGAGATCGACGCGTACCTCGCGGTGTTGGAACACGGGGAACTGACGGCGAGCGACATCGCCGACCGGACCGATATCCCGCAGCCGCGCGTGTACGACACCGTCCGGAGCCTCTCGGACCGCGGCCTCGTCGAGCTCCGCGAGTCGCGGCCGATGAAGATCGTCGCCGTCGACCCCGACGACGCCTTCGGCGACCTGCGCTCGTCGTTCGCGGAGATGGTCGACGAGCTGGAGGCCCGCTACACCGCGCCGACCCGCGAGACCGAGGCGGTGTCGCTCGTGAAGTCGCGCTCGACGATTCTCCGATACCTCGAAGAGGTGATCGAGAACGCGGAGTACGAGCTGGCGGTGTCGCTCACCCCCGGACTCCTCCGGCGGTTCCGCGACAAGCTCGCCGGGAAGGTCGCCGCGGGCGTCAGCGTCGAACTCCTCGTCACGCCCGCGTCGAACGCGCCGGACCCGTCGACGTTCGACTACCTGGAGGTCGCGACCATCGCCCGCGCCCGCCGCGGGATCACCACGCCGGTCCTCGCGGTCGGCGACGGCGAGTACTCCGTGTACGCCACCCAGGACGCCCTGCGAGACGACCGCGAGCGCTACGGCGTCATCTTCAACCGCTCCGCGCTCGGTTTCCTCGTCTCCGGCTTCTTCGGGACCGTCCTGTGGACGACCGCGGAGACGCTCGCCGCCGACGGAGCGGAGCGCCCCTTCCCGCGCCGCTACGCCTCGATCCGGCGCGCCGTGAAGGACGTCCGCGAGTTCGACGACGAGGAGTTCTACGCGGCCGTCGAGGGGCGCGACATCGAGACGGGCGCCGACGTGACCGTCCGCGGAAAGGTCGTCGACGTCGCGTTCGTCGACACCGAGGAGGTGGCGTCGCTGGTCGTCGAGACCGAGGACGGCCGCGTCGAGATCGGCGGCCGCGTCGCCGCCCTAGAGGACGTCGAGGGACAGGAGATCGTGATCGGACGCGGCGAACCGCCCGCGTTGTGAGGCGATCCGCGCCCGCCGCCGCCCGCGCCCGCCGCCGCCCGCACCGACAGCGTATTTACGCCCGGGTACCCACCGGTTCGACATGACCCTCGTCGTGGTCCCGGTCCGGTTCCCCCCCTCGTCGCACTCGGCGGCGACGCTCCGAGAGGCGGCCCGCGTCGCCGAGGAGCGCGGCGCCGACCTCACGGTCCTTCACGTCGATTTATATCAGCGGTCTGGCGGCGTCTCGCGAAGTGATCTCAAACGGGCGGTCGAAGAGCGGATCGGCCGGATAGACCGCGCGCGGTACGTCGTCCGCCGCGGCTTCCTCGTCGAGGAGACGATCCTCGAGGAAGTCGTCGCCGAGGGCGCCGACATCGTCGTCATCGGCTCGAAGCAGGCCGGACGGTGGCGGCGGATGGTCCAGAAGCTGCTCTCCGACCCCGACATCGACTCGTTCCTCCGCGGCGAGCTCGACTGTACCGTGGTCACCGTCGACGCCGACGGCGAGACCACGACCGACGAGGCGGGGAACGGCGACGCCGTGCCCCTCCCGGACGAGACCGACGACGACTGAGCGCCGCCGGCTCGCCGAGCGAGCGAGACTGTCGGCGCGGCGGGCTACGCCGCGACCTCGTACCGCCGCTCGTACTCGATGACCGTCGCCACCCGGTCGGCTATCTGCTCCCCGAACTCGCGCTCGACGACGTACAGCGCCAGGTCGATGCCGGAGGTGACCCCGCCCGCGGAGAGGAGGTCGCCGTCGTCGACGACGCGAGCGTCGACGACCTCAGCGCCCGACTCGCGGAGCTCCTCGATCGCCGAGGCGTGCGTGACGGCGCGGCGCCCGTCGGTGACGCCCGCCTCCGCGAGGAGCATCGAGCCGGTACACACCGAGGCGATCCGCGTGCCCGCGGCGTGGTGCGCCGCGAGCGCGCGCGGGATGTCGCCCTTCCGCGCCTCCGCCCACGCGCTCGCCGCCTCGTCGCGCGCGCTCCACCCGCCCCCGGGGACGACCAGCAGGTCGGGCGCGTCGTCGGCGTCCGGATCGGGAAGCGTTCCGTCGACCCCGGCGCGAGTCCCGTGGCTGGCGGTCACCCGTTCGCGTTCGTCGAGCGCGACGTAGCGGACGCGGCCGGCATCGCCGCTCGACTCGCTCTCGGTCGCACCGCTTCCCTCGGCGGCGTAGCCGAGCGCGTAGTCGAACACCTCGTACGGGCCGATCGCGTCCAGCTCGTCGAAGCCGTCGTACAGCAGAATGTCGACGTTCATACCGGTTCGGAGGAGGGCGGGCGGCTTGTGCGTTCCCCTCCGACCGAACGGGAATCGCGCCCGCGCGGTCGTCCCGACCGCTCGTCGCGCGTCACTCGTCGGCGAACGCCGACACGACCCGCTCGATGTCCGCGGTGACCCGGTCCGGATCGACCCGCTCGCCGCGGTACGCGCGCTCGACGACCCCGTCGGGGTTGACGAGCAGAGTCAGCACGAGGTGCGTGAAGTCGTACCCCGGGAGCCGGTCGCTTTCCGTCGTCCGCTCAAAGCCGATCCCCAGCCGGTCCTCGACCACGGCCTTCGCGCGGGCCGGCGTTTCGGGCCGGAGGTACAGCCAGTTGCCCGCGTCGAGGTCGGCGCCGATCGACTCGGCGTTGTCGCGGAGCGCGGCCGCGTCGTCGCGCTCGGGATCGAACGTGATCGGGAGGAAGTACACGTCGTCGGTCAGTCCCGCGTCCGCGACGCGGCGCTGGACCGTCACCCACTGTCGGAGCAGGATCGAGCACTCCGCGGGGCAGAAGGTGAACACGCCGGTCACGAGGGCCGTCCGGTCGAGCGCGTCGCTGTCGGCCGTCTCGTCCGCGAGCGGGGCCGGCAGTTCGAACGACGGGAGCGACTGTCCGTACGCGGGGTACGCGAGGTCCTCGCTGTCCGCGATCTGGTCCTCCTGCGGGTCGAGCACGACGCCCTCCGGCCCGCCGCCGAACAGGCGCGAGGCACAGCCGGCGACGGCGCCGGTTGCGACCGTTCCGACGCCGGCGAGCAGCGGTCGGCGCTTCATACTCGGCCGATCGGTCGAGCGGCGCATAACGCGTCTGGTGCGATCGACGAACGACCTCGGCGCGGGCTCGGGGAGTGGGCGAGCGGCGGTTCGACTCGGCACCGCACCTCTCAGAACGGCGACAGCGACGTTCAGTCCGTCCGCCGCCTCGACGGGGTCAGCCGTCGGCGTCAAAGAGGGAGTCGACGGTGCGGGCGAAGCGGTCGACGAGCCGGTCGGGCAGCGACGGCGACACCTCGTCGAGCAGCTCGGCCGTGCGCTCCGGACGGGCCAGTGCGACGGTCATCGGTCGGTCGGGGGACTTCTCGACGATCCCGTGGTCGGCAAGGGTCGAGACGTGCCACGACACCGTGCTCTTCGCGAGGCCGAGGTCGTCCGCGAGCGCCGCCGGCCGGGTCGGCCCCGCCGCGTGGAGCCGGACGACGATCTTGCGCGCCGTCTCGCGTCTGAGGAACGCGAGGGTCCGGCGGTCCCACGCGTCGACGCTCGGGTCGAAGTAATGCGCGCGCCCGCCGATCCGTTCGACCGCGAGTTCCCCGTCCCGGACCAGTCGCCGGAGGTGGTACTGCGTCTGCCCCGTCGCGATGTCGAGGTCGCGGCCGATCCGGTTGAAGTGGGCGCCGGGGGTGTCGCGGACGTGGCGCCGAATCCGGGCTCTGGTGTCCGGCATCGTTCTCGCTCGTGCTAGCCGGCTGGGAGCTAAAAAGCGCGCGCGGTGTCTCCCGTCGTGGGAACGGTGGGGCGCGACCGGAGCGCACCGCTCGGCGGGCGAAGACGCCCGGAGGAAGGACGCTACCCGGGAACGGGCCGACACCCGACGAAGAGGAGTCTTCTTGTCGCTCGCGTCGAAAGGGACGGTGTCATGCAGGCGCCGTTCTCTCCGCCGGTCGCGCTCACCGGATGGGCGGTGGAGGGGTCGCTGCCGATCCTGGCGGTCGTGGTCGTCGCCGGCGTCGGCACGGGCGTCCTCTTCGCCGTCAGCCTCGTGGCCTACCGGCGGCGGCGGACCGCCCAGTACCGACTGATCGCGCTCGCGGTCGGTGCGCTGTTGGCGCGGTCCGTCGTCGGCGGCGGGACCGTCCTCGGCGTCGTCCCGATGCCGGTTCACCACCTGCTCGAACACTCCCTCGACTTCCTGATCGCGGCGCTCGTCCTCTACGCGGTGTACGCCCACGCGCCGGGCGCCGTCGGCGATGACGCCGCGACCGAGTGAGCTGCCTCACCGCCGGACCTGCTCGCGGACCCGCTCGACCGCCACGTCGACGTGCGACCCGAACGCGAGGAGCGCCGCGGCGACGGCGACCCCGCCGACGGTCCACCCGACGAGCGACGCGACCGCCCGACCGCCGTCGACGAACCCGCCCTCCGGCGCGAATGCGACGCCGATCACGTGTTCGAAGACGAGGCCCCTGAACGCCCCGTTGGGCGTGAGCGCGACCGATCCCCCGATCCCGCTCGGCGAGGCGCCGACCGACAGCGAGCGGAGGACCGCGAGGTCGCCGCCGAGGATGCCCGCGAGCAGCGCGAGGACGGCGAGCGCAATCGCGCTCCGCCGGCTCGTCGCGACCGCCGACACCGCCGCCGACAGCGAGAGGTACGCCGCCCCGAACAGGAGAACGAGCGCGAGGAACCGCACGAAGAGCACCGGGGAGTCGACGCCGGCGTGCGTCGCGAAGATCCCCGTGTCCGGGGCGGCGGTGAGCCAGACGTACGCGCCGACGAGCGCGAACGGTCCGCCGACGAGGGCGGCGAGCGCGACCGTCCGCGCCAGCAGCACCCCGAGGACGTACTCGGCCGCGCTCACGGGGTACGTTCGGATCACGGCGAGTTCGCCGCTCGCGGCGTCCGCGAACAGCGCGCGGTAGCCGAGCACCACCGCGAGCAGCGGGACCAGCACCTCGGTCGGCAACAGCAGGTCGACGACCGCGGGCACGAACCCGGTCGCGCCGCCGCCGCCGACCGCGACGAGACCCCCGAGGACGACGAGCAGTCCGACCGCGAGGACGGCGTAGCCGGGCGTCCGTCGCACCGTCGCCAGCTCTCGACGGAACACGAGCCAGACGCCCGCGAGCGCGCTCGTCACCGGTCGGACACCCCCGCGACGTGAACCGACTCGCCGTCCGTCCCGCCGCCGCCGTCGTCCTCGCTCTCCTCACCGTCGGGAGTCGTCGGTCGACCGGCCGAACTCCCCGCGACGGCGCGGTACAGCTCCCGGATGTCGTCGACGTCGTGGTCAGCGAGGAGCCGCTCGCGGGCCCCCGCCGCGGCGACCCGCCCGCGGCGGAGGACGACGACGGCGTCCGCGTGTGCGTCGACGAGGTCGAGGTCGTGCGAACTGACGACGACCGCGGCGTCGTCGCCCGCGCGGGCCGCCGCGCGGAAGGCCCGCTCGCGCATCTCGGGGTCGAGGCCGCTGGTCGGCTCGTCGAGGACGACGACGGCGGGGTCGCCGAGCGTCGCCTGCGCGATCCCGAGCAGCCGCCGCATCCCGCCGGAGAGCGCCTCGACGCGCCTGTCTGCCGCGTCGGAGAGCCCGACCGCCGCCAGCGCGGCGTCCGGGTCGCCGCCGACGAGCGCCGCGTAGAAGCCGAGCGTCTCGCGGGCGGTGAACCCGTCGCGGAACGGGACCCGCTGCGGGAGGTAGCCGACGCGCTTCTCATCGCCGTCGCGCGGGCCGCCGTCCCGGTACCGAACTGACCCCGCCGTGGGGTCGACCGTCCCGGCGAGCGCGCCGAGCAGCGTCGACTTCCCCGAGCCGTTCGGGCCGACGACGACGGTGACCCCCGGTCCCACGGACAGCGACACGTCGGCGAGGACGGGGACGCCGCCGTACGTGCGCGTGACCCCGTCGAGGGTCGCGAGCGGCTCGTCGGTCACGCTTCCCCTCCCGCCGTCGCGGGACGGTCCGCGCGGCGCCACTCCGTCGAGTGTCGGAGCGCCGTGGCGTTCCCCGTCCGGGCGAGCGCGGACCGCCACCCCGTCGGAACCCGTCGGTCGGTGTCGGCCGTCGTCGCCGCGTCGACTCGGTCCGGGTGGTAGGGCTCGGTCGCCGGCGCCGGGTCGACGATGCTCCCGGACCGGGCCCCGGGGACGGTCCCGCGGAGGCGGTCCAGGAGCCGCGCGGCGGGCGACTCGCGCACTGTAACCGCGCTCACCTCTCGGTGGAGCGCCGCGTCGACCGGCGACGTCGGGCGGTACGCTCGGCTCCCGGAGTCGTGCGGCCCGACGTTCGCGCCCTCCCAGTAGTTCCCGCGGTCGCCGTCGGCCCACACGCGCAGCGCGCCGGCCCCGGCGGCCGCGTGGTCGCCGTTCCGGACGAAGTCGTTCGCGGCGACCCGGCTCGACGGGACGACGGTCGTCGCGCGCGCGCCGAGCTCGTTGTCGACGACGACGTTGTGCTCGTACAGCGATCCGCGGGCGCTCGTGGAGAAGCCGAGTTCGTTGCCGACCAGCGTGTTGTAGCCGATGTACGTCCGCGTCCCCGACGCCTGGATCCCCGCGCTGGAGTTGCGAACGTCGTTGCCGACGATCGCGTTCCCCGCCGGCCGCGTCATCACGGTGACCCCGGCGAACAGCTCGTTCCGGAAGGCGTTGTCCGCGACCAGCGCGTCGCCGGTGTACATGAGATGCGTCCCGTACCGGTTGTCGGCGAACGTCGAGTTGCGGACGATAGAGCCGTCGGCGCGGTGGAGGTAGATCCCGTCCCGGCCGCCCTCGAACCGGCTGTCGCTGACGGTGACGCGCGACTCCATCCCGGTGATGCCCATGAACCCCTCCTGCCACTCGTCGGTTCCATCGACGACGAGCCCGCTCACGGTCGCGTGCGAACCCTCCCGCAGCAGGATCCCGCTCGCGTTCGTGTCGACGACGACGTCGTCGACGACGAGTCCCGGCGCGCCGACCGCCTTGACCCCGGCGTCGCCGTGGCCGTAGCCGAGCTGGATGTTCGTGTCCCACGTGCCGCCCTCCGGGTCGCGGGACTCGCGGGCCGCGTCCGGGTCTCGGGTCCGGTTCCCCGTCCCCGCGATCCGCATCCCCGCGAGCGCCACGTCGGGGGCGCGGACGGTGATCACCGACCCGGTCCCGTTGCCGACGACGCGGGTCACGCGCTCGTCGCCCCGCTCGCTGCCGGTGCCCGCACCGGCGATCGTCACGGACCGGTTCACCGTCACGGTCTCCTCGTAGGTTCCGGGGGGAACGCGGACCGTCGTGTTCGGCGGCGCGGCCGCGACCGCGGCGTCGATGGTGGGGGCGTCCTCGCCGACGACCACGGAAACCGGGCGGTCAGCGCGCCGCTCTGCCGCCGCGAGCCGCTCGTTCGCCGTCCGCCAGCGGTCCGGGGCGAGCGCCCGCACGGTCGCCGCGGAGTCGACGTCGAACGACCGGCCCCGGACCGCCTCCCACCCGACGACCGACCCGCCGTGGTCGTCGGCGAACGCCGCCGCGGCCTCGTGCTCGGCGAAGGGGACGACGACCGCCCCGGCCGGCGTCCGAGCGTCGCTGTCGACGACGTATCGTGCCTCTCCGACCGGCGTCCACCCGCCGGCGCCGCTCGCGGAGAACAGCCCCGACTCGGTCGTGCCGGCGTCGCGATGGTCGAACGTCTCGACGTACGCGATGAGCGGATACCCGAACTGTCGCTCCGTCCGGCCGTCCGACAGCGACTCGACGAACGAGGCGATCCCGTTGTAGCCGACGACGTACTGGAGCTGCGAGTAGAACACCTGGACCCGCGGCAGCGTCGCGTCGTCCGCCATCAGCGCGTCCGTCTCCGAGGAGAGCCCCAGCTCGACCGCGTCGTCGAACCGCACCGGTTCGGGAACCGACTCGCTCGGGTCGGCGGTGAACGCGCCAGCGGTCCCGACGGCCGCGACGGCGACGAGCGCGACGGCCGCGAGACGGAGGCGACGCGACCGGGCGGAGTCGGTGTCGAAAACTGCCACGCGTCCGCTTCGATCGGCGGCGACTTAGCGCGTCTGGTTCGTTCCTCGAACGCGCCGCTGAACGAGTCCAGAGGGGCTAATAGCCGGGTATCCGAAATCAGACTATGACGAGAAGTCACCCGTCGACGAGGGCACTCGACCGACGCGAAAGCGTCCCGCGGCGACGCCTGCTCGCGGGAATCGCCGCCGCCGGCGCCGCCGGCACCGCCGCCGTCGCCGGCTGCGCCGGCGGGGGGTCGGACTCGATCGCTCCCGTCTCGATCGACGACGACCAGGCCTGCGACCAGTGCGGGATGATCGTCGCCGACCACCCCGGAACGGTCGGGCAGGTCCACTTCGAGGACGCCGAGCCGGAGGGCGGGCGCCCGGCGCAGTTCTGTAGCGCCAACTGTGCGTACACGTACCGGTTCGACGCGGAGGACGCGGGGCGGACGCCGCTCGTGACATTCCTCACCGACTACTCGGCGGTCGATCAGGAGGTGTTCGAGGAGGGAGGCGACACGATGTTCTCCTCGCACGTCGGACGCGAGGCGTTCGTCCGCGAGTCGGTCCTCACGGTCGTCGCGCGCAGCGAGGTGATCGGCGCGATGGGACCGGACCTGATCCCGTTCAGCGACGACGGCGACGTCGAGGACTTCGTCGACGAGTACGGCGGGGAGACGATGCCCGCGACCGAGGTTGACCGCGGGACGCTGGAGGCGCTGTGAGGGCGGGGGCGCCTACTCCGCGCCGCCCCACTTCGCGACGCGCTTCGGGCGGTCCGACACCGCCATCACGTCGAGGTCGTCGCCCGCGTGGTCGAGCGCCTCCAGCGCCGCCTTCGCGGAGGCGTGCGTCGAGAAGTAGGTGATCTCCTCTTCGACGGCCACTTCGAGGAGGTCGCGCTGGCGCGAGACGATGAGGTCGAGCTCGCCGCGCTTGGCCGCCTCGATCAGGTCCGTCGCCTCGCTCAGCTCGAAGTGCTCCGCGTACCCCGCGACGAGCGCTTCGCCCGCCTCGGTGCCCGGGTCCGGGAACTCCTCGGCCGAGAGGTCGACGACGGCGGTGCCGGACTCCGGGATCGGCTTACCCGTAGAGTCCTGCGCCTTGTCGTACGCCTTGCCGAAGGAGGTTGCGGTGCCCATCACCTCGCCGGTGGACTTCATCTCCGGGCCGAGCCGCGGGTCCGAGCCCGGCAGCCGGTCGAACGGGAGGACGACCTCCTTCACCGAGCGGTGCTCGGGGATCTGCTCGTCGACGTCGAGGTCGGCGAGGGTCAGGTCGTCGGTCATCACCTTCGCCGCGAGCTTGGCGATGGGGACGCCCGTCGCCTTCGAGACGAACGGGACGGTCCGCGAGGAGCGCGGGTTCGCCTCCAGCACGTACACCTCGCTTTCCGCCTCGCCCTCGACGCCCGTCACCGCGAGCTGGACGTTGAGCAGGCCGATCGTGTCGAGCGCGCGGGCGATGTCCTCGGTGACCTCGCGGACCCGGCCGAGCGTCTCGTCGCCGAGCGAGCGCGGCGGGATCATACACGCGGAGTCGCCGGAGTGGACGCCCGCGCTCTCGACGTGCTCCATCACGCCGCCGAGCAGGACGTCCTCGCCGTCGGCGACGGCGTCGACGTCCAGTTCGACGGCGTCGTCGAGGAACTGGTCGACGAGGATGGGCTTGTCCGGCGAGACGCGGACCGCCTCCTCGATGTACTCCTCAAGCTCTGCGTCGTCCTCGACGACCCGCATCGCGCGCCCGCCGAGCACGTAGGAGGGGCGCACGAGGACGGGGTAGCCGATCTCGTGGGCGAGTTCGAGCGCCTCGGCCTCGCTGGTCGCGGTGCCGCCCTCGGGCTGGGCGACGCCGAGCTCGTCCATCAGGACGTTGAAGCGGTCGCGGTCCTCCGCCAGATCCATCGCCTCGACGCTCGTGCCCAGAATCTCGCAGTCGAGTCCGCGGCGGTCGATCTCATCCTTGAGCGGTTCGCCCACGTTGACGGAGGTCTGCCCGCCGAACTGGACCATCACGCCGTCGGCGCCGGTGGTCTCGATCACGTCGGCGACCTCCTCGGCGGAGATGGGTTCGAAGAACAGCCCGTCCGAGGTGTCGTAGTCCGTCGACACCGTCTCGGGGTTGTTGTTGATCACGTGCGCGTCGATGCCGAGCTCGCGGAGCGCGCGCACCGCGTGGACCGCACAGTAGTCGAACTCGACGCCCTGCCCGATGCGGATCGGGCCGCCGCCGACGACCACGACGCTCTCGACGTCGGGGTCGACGCGGACCTCGTTCGCCGCGCCCGCGGTGTCCGCCCCCTGTAGGAACTCCGGCAAGCGCGCGGAGTAGTAGTAGGGCGTCGACGCCTCGAACTCGCCCGCGCAGGTGTCGACCTGCTTGTAGGTTCGGTCGGGCACCGCGCTCTCGACTGTCCCCACGTCGGCGTCGACGCCGCCGGCGGCCGCGGTCGCGGCGATCTCGGCGTCGGTGCGGCCGACCATCGCCGCCTCGGTGAAGTCGCCCTCAGCGGCCGCCGCGGTGCCGTCGGCGATCTTCTCGAAGCGCTCGACGTACCAGCGGTGGATGCCGGTGAGATCGATCACGTCGTCGACGGCGTAGCCGCGGTCGAACGCCTCGAACATCGCGTACGGACGGTCCGGGCTGGGGCGTTCGAGGTACTCCGACTCCAGTTCGTCGTCGTCCACCGCCTCGAAGTCGACGGCGGGGTCGTACTCGGAGGAGCGCAGCGCCTTCACCATGCTCTCCTCGAACGTCCGGCCGATGGACATCGCCTCGCCGGTCGACTTCATCGCCGTGCCCAGCTCGAAGTCCACGTCGTCGAACTTGTCGATGGGCCACCGGGGCACCTTCGTCACCACGTAATCGATCGCCGGCTCGAAGGCGGCGGTCGTCTCGCCGGTGATCTCGTTTTCGATCTCGTGGAGCCGCTTGCCGAGCGCGACCTTCGCCGTGACGCGGGCGATCGGGTAGCCCGTCGCCTTCGAGGCGAGCGCGGAGGAACGCGAGACGCGCGGGTTCACCTCGACGACGCGGTACTCGCCGCCGGGGGTTCCGTCGTCGTGCCACGCGAACTGGATGTTACAGCCGCCCTGGATGCCCAGATCGCGGATGACTTCGAGCGCGGCGTCGCGCATCTCCTGGTGACCGTCATCGGGGATCACCTGCGAGGGGGTGACGACCGTCGACTCGCCGGTGTGGATCCCCATCGGGTCGATGTTCTCCATGTTACAGATGATGATACAGGAGTCGTCGGCGTCCCGCATCACCTCGTACTCGAGTTCGACCCAGCCCGCGATGGACTCGGTGATGAGCACCTCGCTGTTCCGGGAGAGCCGCAGTCCCTTGCGGACGCGCTCGACCAGCTCCTCGAACTCGTCGACGACGCCGGAGCCGGAGCCGCCGAGGGTGTACGTCGTCCGGGCGATGACGGGGAGGCCGCCGACCGAGTCGACCGCCGCCTGGACGCGCTCGCGGAAGGCCGCCTCGTCGAAGTCGGTGACCGACTCGCCCTCGTCTAAGGAGATGGTCGTCGACTTCGGCACCGGCTGGCCGAGACCCTCCATCCGCTGGCGGAACAGGTCGCGGTCCTCCGTGGCGTAGATGGTGTCGAGCGGCGTCCCCATCACCTCGACGTCGTGTTCTTCCAGAATTCCCTCCTCGGCGAGTTCGGCGGTTACGTTGAGTCCGGTCTGGCCGCCCAGGCCCGCGATGACGCCGTCCGGCTCCTCGATGCGGATGACCTCCGCGATGGCCTCGGGCGTGATCGGCTCGATGTACACCCGGTCTGCCGTCTCGGGGTCGGTCATGATCGTCGCGGGGTTCGAGTTCACCAAGACGACGCGGGCGCCCTCCTCCTGGAGCGCGCGACACGCCTGCGCGCCGGAGTAGTCGAACTCGGCCGCCTGTCCGATCTGGATCGGTCCGCTGCCGATGAGTAGAATCGTCCGGTCCTCGCTCATTACGCGGACGGAATACGCTCATCGTAATAAGGTCGGCGGTAGAGTACGAATCTCGCAGCGAGTTTGCGATTTTCGCAAGTGAGAGCGTACCACGGTGGTCGGTACTACACGACACGACGCGCCGACGCCCGCCGCGAACGCGCTCGCCGACGCCCGACGTGTTCGACGCGCCACCGTCGAATGGGCGGTTCGAACCGCCCACCACAAGGGATTTATCGAGATGTCGAGCACTCCGAGACGGCTATGACCTGTTCCCGCCGCCGTGCCCTCCAACTGCTCGGCGCCGCCGGCGCGACCGCGGCGACCGCCGGGTGTCTGAGTCCCGGCAGCCTCGATTCGTACGCGCTCATCGCTGACGAACTGGATCTCTCGTCGATCGGTCGCCCCTACCTGTGGCCCGACCCGACCGAGATCGACGCCGTGACTCGCGTCGACTTCGCGACCGAGACGAAGACGGCGCATCTCTCGGAGCTGTTCGAAACGGGGAGCGTGACCGTCCAACAGTGGCCGCTCGTCGGCCGCGACGCGTGGGGGTCCGAGACGAGACCCCGCCCGACGTTCCTCGAACGCGACGGGACCTTCTACGAGGTTCGAATCGTATCGGAGCGTTCCCTCGAACGGGAGCGGTGGCACTTCGCGCTCGAACGGGTCTACGAGACGCCGCCCGACGACGCGACGGTCGCGGAACCACCGTTCGACCTCTCCGAAGGGGACGGGCGCGTGCTCGACGCGGCGCTCGACGCCGTCTACGCGGGCAACGACGGCTTCCTCGGCGACCCCGAGTTCGACGAGCTTCAGACGGTCGAGTTCCACCGCGAACTCGACGCCGAGGCCAGCGACCTCGTCCCGTCGCCCGCGTTCGAGTTCGTCGAGTACGAAGACGAGTACTTCCGGGTGGTCACCGAGCGTCGGACCGTCGAGGTCCCGGAGTGGACGTACGCGATCACCGAGATCAGCGACACGCGGAGCGAGTTCACCGCGCACGCACGGGAGAAGATCGTCGAACGCGACCTCGCCTCGAGTGAGCTCTCCGAGTCCGCCCGACAGGTGTTAGACGACGCGATCGCCGAGGACCCGCGCCGCTACGAGGAGGGCGCACCGCCGTCGGAGGAACTCGACGAGGCCCTCGGCGCGCTCGGCATCGCCGAGGACCTCGAACCGATAGCGAACTACGACGACCGCGTCGACTTCCGGAACGTCGTCGTCGAATATCGAGACGGCGTCTATCGGTTCGATCTGATCGTCACCCCGTAGAACGCTCGCGGGTCCCGTCGAACAACCCCTCACACGGCCGCGGACGGCCGCGTTCCGGGCCGCTGGACGCCTTTCAGGTATCGAGCCGGTACCGGTACGGCTGCCCCGCGATGACCTCGATCTCGCCGCGCTCGGCCCGGCGCCCGAGCACCGTCGCGACTCGGTGCGGGCTATCGATCTCCTCGCACTCGTCGCACTCGTCGACGAGGGCGAGGATCTCCCGCGCCGTCAGCGGCTCGTCGGCCTCGGCGAGCACGCCGCGGATCCGGTCGTACCGGTCGTATTCGCCGGCGCTCATGTGTCTTACGCACGGTCTCCGAACATATAGGGTTCAGTGAGACAGGAGTCGGACGGTTGTCTGACACGAGGCGTGAAGCGGCCGTTAACCGGTGTTTGAGCGGGTCATCGGGGCGCGATCGAACGGGACTCGATCCCCCTCAGGCGTACGGGTCCTCGGCCTCGAGGTCGCGTTCGTCGCGGTACTGCTCGACGAACTCGCTCACGTCGAACTCGACCATCTCCCGCTCGAACGCCGACAGCGCCTCGTCGTCGTCGGCGTGGCTCACGGCGTGTTCCATCAGTTCGACGACGAGTTCGACGACGACCTCGTGGAGGCGACGGGAGTCGAACTCCGTCACCCACGCCATCGCGTACCCGACGTCGGCGTTCTCGCTGGCGTCGTGCGCGACGACGGCCTCCGGGAACTCCTCTAAGACGACGCCGAGCAGGTGCGGCGTGTCGAACTCCGGCATCTCCTCGCTCGTCGTCTCGATCGCCTCGCGGAGGACTTCGACGAGGAAGTCCGGGAGGAACCGCTCCGGGGGATGAACGTCCATCACGACCGCGTGCGCCTCGCCGCAGTCGCACTCGTACTCGCGCATCCCGAGGTCCAGTTCGCCGACGCCGATCGCCTCCCCGCAGGGCAGCTCCAGCGCGTTCTCGTCGCCGCCGGGGACGCGGGGCTGAGACATACCTCCGTTTGGTCGCTGGCGAGGTTAAAAGGAGCGAAACGGGGCGGTGCGGCGGCGGGAGAGACGGCGGTCTCGACGCTCGCTACTCGAAGTCCTCGTAACCGGACTCCTCGTCACCGTCGTCGGATTCCCCGTCGCCCTCGCCGTACTCGTCGCCCTCGCCGTACTCGTCGCCCTCGCCGTGCGTCTCCACCTCCGCTTCGACCGCGATCTCGATCCCGTTCGCCTCGTAGGTCGCCTCTATCGTCTCGGCGTCGCTGCGTTCGACCTCCAGTTCGTCGCGGTCGACCTCGACTTCGACCTCCACGTCGACGGTGATGTCGTCGGACATGGCTGCGCGTACGCGCGCACCGCTGAAAATATCCCCGCAGGCGAACGACGGTCGGCCGCGTTACTGGAAGCCGATCCGGCCGCCGGTGTCGCGGAGCGACTCGCCGCCCCCGCCCTTGAACTGCTCTTTGACGTCCTCGTAGTACGCGAGGATGTCGTCGTTGATCGTCGGCCGCACCGACTCCATCGCGCGCCGGAAGTGCTTCATCTCGACCTCCTCGGCGTCGTCGTCGTCGCGAAGCGCCTCGATGGCTGCCTCGCGGGCGATCCCCTCGAGGTCGGAGCCGACGTAGCCGTCGGTGATCTCGGCGACCTCGCGGAGGCTCACGTCGGGCGCGAGCGGCGTGTCCTGCGTGTGGATGTCGAGGATCTGCTCGCGGCCCTCCTGGTCGGGCTGGCCGATCATCACGAGGCGGTCGAACCGGCCCGACCGCAGCAGCGCGGGGTCGATCATGTCCGGGCGGTTGGTGGCGCCGATCACCATCACGTCGCCCATGTCCTCCAGCCCGTCGAGCTCCGTCAGGAGCTGGTTGACGACGCGCTCGGAGACGTTGTTCCCCATCTCCTGTCCGCGCGAGGGCGCGAGGCTGTCCAGCTCATCGAAGAAGATGATCGTCGGACTCACCTGCCGGGCCTTCCGGAAGGTCTGTCGGATCGCCTTCTCCGACTCGCCGACCCACTTCGAGAGCAGCTGCGGCCCCCGCACCGAGATGAAGTTCGCGTTCGTCTCGTTGGCGACCGCCTTCGCCATCAGCGTCTTCCCGGTGCCCGGCGGGCCGTACAACAGCACCCCCTTCGGGGCGTTGACGCCCATTCGGTCGAACTTCTCCGGCGAGGTGAGCGGCCACTCCACCGACTCCTGAACCTGCTGTTGGGCCTCGCTGAGTCCCCCGACGTCGTCCCACGATATCTTCGGCAGCTCGACGAGCACCTCGCGCATCGCCGACGGCTCCACCTCGTTCAACGCGCCGGAGAAGTCGTCACGCTTGACGATCATCCGGTCGATGAGGCTCGGCGGGACCTCCTCCTCGTCGAGGTCGATCTCGGGGAGGTACCGGCGGAGCGCCTTCATCGCGGCCTCCTTCGTGAGGCTCTCGATGTCGGCGCCGACGAAGCCGTGCGTCTCGTCGGCGAGGTGATCTAAGCTTACGTCGTCGGAGAGCGGCATCCCCCGGGTGTGGATCTGGAGGATCTCCTTGCGGCCCACCTCGTCGGGGACGCCGATCTCGATCTCGCGGTCGAACCGGCCAGGGCGGCGGAGCGCGGGGTCGACGCTGTCGACGCGGTTCGTCGCGCCGATGACGATCACCTGCCCGCGGGTCTCTAACCCGTCCATCATCGTCAGTAGCTGGGCGACGACGCGGCGCTCGACCTCGCCGGTCACGTCCTCGCGCTTGGGCGCGATCGAGTCCAGCTCGTCGATGAAGATGATCGAGGGGGACTCCTCTTTGGCGTCCTCGAAGATCTCCCTGAGCTGCTGTTCGGACTCGCCGTAGTACTTCGAGATGATCTCGGGACCGGCGATGGAGAAGAACGACGCCGACGTCTCGTTGGCGACCGCCTTCGCGAGGAGGGTCTTCCCGGTGCCCGGCGGGCCGTGGAGCAGGACGCCCTGCGGCGGCTCGATGCCGAGCTTCGAGAAGATCTGCGGGTGCTTCATCGGCAGCTCCACCATCTCGCGGACGCGCTGGATCTCCGACTGGAGGCCGCCGATGTCCTCGTAGGTGATCCCGCCGCCGGTCTTCTCGAACCCGGAGATCGGCTCCTCGCGCAGTTCGACCTCGGTGTCCTCCGTGATGAGACAGACGCCGTCAGGCTCCGTCTCGACCGCGATCAGCGGGATCGCCTGCCCTGGCGACCGCATGAACGGGTGGTTCGTCGACGACATCACGGGGACGATGTCGCGCTCGACGACCGGCCGCTTGAGGATCTGGCGTTTCACCATGCCGGCGGCGTCGGAGCCGAACTGGACCGACGCCTCCTCCGGCGGGGCCAGCACGAGCTTGTCGGCCTTCTCGGCCTCCGCCTTCCGGATCGTGACGCGCTCGCCGATGCCGACGTCCGCGTTCTGTCGGGTGAAGCCGTCCACCCGCACGGTGTCGGTGTTCCAGTCCTGGCGGTCCGCGCGCCAGACCTTCGCGGCGGTGGTCTCCGCGCCCTCGATCTCGATGATGTCGCCGGGCGAGAGCTTCAGGTGTAGCAGGGTGTCGGGGTCGAGTCGGGCGATGCCGCGCCCCGAGTCGTTCGGGTACGCCTTCGCCACTTCGAGTTGGACTTCGTTCATGGTTCCTCGCGGGGGTTGTTCCTATCTCCTTCCGGTTCGGGAATAAGCCTGTTGCCCGTCCCGGCGCCGCCGCTTCGCACCGGCCGACGGGCGACCGCGGCAGACTGTGTGATCATATAGCACGGTACGGAGTCCGCTCTTAAAACCCCGTCGTAAGCGTGCGTTTTCGCCGTCTACTCCGGCTGCCGATCCGGGGGTATTTGTCCGCCAGTCGCCTCGGACGCACCATGCGAACGCTCGTCTTCGACGGTCGGACCGGGGCCGCCGGCGACATGATCTGCGCCGCGCTGATCGCGGCCGGCGCCGATCCCGACGTCCTCGCCCCCGTGAGCGACGCCCTCCCGGTTCGGTATGAGGTCGGCGAGACGGAGAAAACCGGGATCCGCGCGACGACCGTCGACGTGCTCGTCGACGGGAACGACACCGAGAGGGTCGGAACTGATCCGGGTCACGACCACGGCCACAGCCACGATCACGACCACGATCACGACCACGACCACAGCCACGACACGGAATCCTCCGGAGGCGACGATCACGCCGAGGGCGCCGGCGTCCACCGCACCTACCGCGAGGTGGTCGACCTCGTCGAGTCGATGGCCCTCCCCGCTCCGGTCGAGTCGACCGCGCTCGACGCCTTCGAACTGCTCGGTTGCGCGGAGGCGTCGGTCCACGGCACCGATCTCGACGAGGCGCACTTCCACGAGGTGGGCGCGGACGACGCGGTCGCCGACGTAGTCGGCGCGGCGCTGCTGCTCGAGGACGTCGACCCGGAGCGCGTGGTCGCGACGCCCGTCGCCGCCGGCGGGGGGACGGTGGAGATGAGTCACGGAACGTACCCGGTCCCGGCCCCGGCGACGACCGAGATCGCGACCCGGTCCGAGTTTCGGATCGTCGGCGGGCCGATCGACCGCGAACTGCTCACGCCGACCGGCGCCGCGATCCTCGGCGCGGTCGCCGAGGGCGTCGACGCGGTCCCGGACCTCGCGGTCGAGCGCGCCGGCTACGGGGCCGGCGACGCCGACTTCGACCGCCACCCGAACGTCTGCCGCGCGCTCGTCGGCGACGGGGGTCTGCCGGACTCCGAGGAGGAGGAACACGACGCGCAAGCGGACCACGCTCACGCAGACCACGCCCGCGACGGCGGACTCGTCCACGACGACATCGCCGTCTTAGAGACGAACCTCGACGACGCCGCGCCGGAGGTCCTCGGGGGACTCCAGGAGACTCTCACGCGCGCCGGCGCGAGAGACGTGACAATCGTCCCGACGACGATGAAGAAGTCCCGGCCCGGCCACCTCGTGAAGGTGATCTGTAAGCCGGACGACGCGGAGGCGGTCGCGGAGCGGCTCGCCCGCGAGACGGGGACGCTCGGGGTGCGCCAGTCGGGCGCGAGCCACCGCTGGATCGCGGAGCGCGAGTTCGAGACGGCGACGCTCCGGGTCGACGGCGCGGACCACGAGGTGGCCGTGAAGGTCGCCTCGACGACGGACGGGGAGGTCTACGACGTCAGCGGGGAGTACGACGACGCGGCCGCGGTCGCGGCGGCGACCGGGCTTCCGGTCCGAGAAGTGCTCCGGCGCGCCGAGACCGACGTGCGGGAGCGACTCGCGGACGAGTAGAGGAACGGGATACCGGTCCCCCGTCAGTCGGGCGGGTCGATCCGCTCGACGCGTTCGGGGTCGACGCCGAACCCGTCGGCGAGGCGCTCCCGGACGCGGTCGACGACGAACCCGTCGGTGGCGTCGTCGATCCCCTCGGCGAACTCGGCGTCAGGCTCCGGCTCCTCGCCGACCGCGAGGGTCGCGACCGCCTCGACCGTGGTGTCGTTGAGACCGGGCCGGAGGCCGGCGATCTCGATCTCCTCGACGCGGAGACCGTCGATTCGCTCGATCTGTGCTCTGGCGCCGGCGACGAGGTCACCGGCGGCCGCCTGCGAGACGCGGACGGTCACCGTCGCCTCGACCGACGGCGTGTGGATGGCTGCCGCCATACGCCCTCGCCGCGAGTCGAACGCGGGGCGGACGGTCGGGTCCCGGACGAAGCCGGGATTGCGACCGGTCCGCGTCCTCGAACGCGCCGACGGCGGGCCACCGACTGGGGGCACCAGCGGAAGTCGCCGGCGGCGCTCGCGAGGGATACGGTCGTCCGACTCGACGCGCGCGACGGACAGCGGCGGCTGGAGAGAACGGGAGATGGTCCGTCCCGCGGGGAAACCTCCCCAGCCGACGCGCGTCACGCGGTCGGGCGGACGGACCGTGGGTTCGGAGTCCCGTAGCCGATCCCGATCCACCCGAGGAACGCGACGCTCGCGGACCGCGCGAGCGTCGAGCGGGTGGAACGGGTCATGATCGGGCTCCGAGACGCGGGATGCGCCGGTATCGACTCCGTGTGGCGGTTTCGTATTAAAATTATGTTAGTTATGCTACAACGTGTCACGCCGTTTCCGCCTCGGGAGCGCCGCCGGAGTTCCCCGAGAATCCGCCGGAGCGGCCGCGGGCGCCGCGTTCCGTCGACGCCGAGACGACAGGCCTATGCCGAACGCCCGACCAGTTGCGCGTAAGCAGCCCGTCATGATCGAGCGAATTCACACGTCGGACGTCGAACCGGACGCGGACGAGGTCGCCATCGCCGGCCACGTCCACGAGATCCGCGACCTGGGAGGCCTCGTCTTCCTCATCGTGCGCGACCGCGAGGGACTCATCCAGATCGTCTTCAAGGAGGAGCGCGAGCCGGAGCTGTTCGAGGCCGTCCAGGACGTCGGCGCCGAGGACGTGGTCCGCGTCGTCGGCGAGCCGCTGGAGAGCGACCAGGCGCCCGGCGGCGTCGAGATCGCGCCCACCGAGTACGAGGTCATCGACGAGGCGGACTCCCCGCTTCCCTTGGAGATCTCGAAGGACATCGAGGTCGACCTCTCCACCCGGCTCGACAACCGCGCGCTCGACCTCCGGAAGCCGGAGACGCTCGCGGTGTTCACCCTGCGCTCCGAGCTGATCACCGCGATGGAGGAGTGGTTCGAAGACGAGGGGTTCGTCGACATCAAGACGCCGCTGATCTCGAAGGGCGGCGCGGAGGGCGGCGCGGAGCTGTTCCCGATCCTCTACTACAACCAGGACGCGTTCCTCTCGCAGAGCCCGCAGCTGTACAAGCAGATGCTGATGGCCTCGGGCTACGAGGCCGTCTACGAGACCGGCACCGCGTTCCGCGCCGAGGACTTCGCGACCTCCCGCCACGTCTCCGAGATCGCGATGTTCGACGTGGAGCTGGCGTACATCGACGACGAGGACGACGTGATGGACGTCCAAGAGGAGTCGCTGCGCTACGCGCTCCGCGAGGTCGCCGAGAACGCCGAGCGCGAGCTGGACCTCCTCGACGTCGACCTCGACGTGCCCGAAGACGACTTCCCGCGGATCACCTTCGACGAGGCGCTCGACATCCTCGAGACCGAGTACGGCCATTTCCCGGACGACCCGACCGACCTCGACACGAAAGGCGAGAAGCTGCTCGGCGAGCACTTCGAGGAGCAGGGCCATCCGGCGTTCTTCGTCGTCGGCTACCCCGACGAGAAGTTCTACTACATGCAGGACGTGCCCGAAGACGATATCGCCTCCCGGAAGTTCGACCTCATCTACAAGGGCCAGGAGCTCTCCTCGGGCGGCCAGCGCGAGCACGACGTCGAGCGCATGGTCGAGGTCATGGAGGAGGAGGGCGTCGAGACCGCGAACTTCGAGTTCTACATCGAGGCGCTGAGCTACGGCACGCCCCCGCACGGCGGCTACGGGCTCGGTATCGACCGCCTCGTCCAGAAGGTCGCCGGCCTCAGCAACATCAAGGAGGCGATCATGTTCCCGCGCGATCCGAACCGGCTGGAGCCGTAGGCGGCCCGATCCCCCGCCCAGTTGCGCGCGTCGGAATCGGACTTCGATTCGCCCCGCGACCGCGCCGCCCGCTCGGCGGTCAGAGCTGTTCTTTTATAAGCAGAGACCGATTTTAGACGAATCCGCTCGTCAGACTCTCTTCCGGCGGTTAAACTGGGTTAAATCGGGCGAAAATGGGCTGAACGGCTTGCGCCATTAAAGGGCGTCGGGCACCGAGGGGGAGTCGCTATGAACGCACTCCGAACGACGCTGCTCGTGGCGCTGGCCACGGTGGTACTGATCGGGACCGGCGCGGCCGCCGGCGCCGTCGCGGCAACTCCCGGGCCGGGGGACGCGCCCGGCGACGCGGGACCGCCGAGCGACCTCCCGGACCAGGTGCCGGACTTCGTCGGCGACATCCTCGATAGCGTGAACGAGTTCCTCTCCGGCGGCGTCGATGATCTCAGCGAGACCGTGAGCGAGATCGCCGGGAACGGCGCCGGCGAGGGCGGCGATTCGGGTGCGAGAGACGGATCCGACGCGGACGAGGAGGCGTGACGTGACGGACCGCACGCCCGACCGCGTCACGCTCGACCGCCGGACCTACCTCCAGGCGACCGGCGTCGCCGCGCTGGGCGCGGTCGGTCTCGCCGGCTGCGTCGGCCGCGCGACGGGGACGCTCGCGACGCGGGTGACTGACCAGCCCGCCGACATCGGTGACTTCGAGTCGCTCGTCGTCACCGTCGAGGGGTTCTGGCTCGGGCCGGAGGGGGCCGAGCCGGAGGACGGCGAGTCCGACGGCGACGGCAACGAGACCGACGCCGGCGGTGACGACACCGCAGACGGCGACGACGAGACCGCGGACGGCAACGAGACGGACGGGGACGAGGACGCCCCCGACGGCCGCGAGTACTTCGAGTTCGACGAGCCGCAGGAGGCGGACCTCGTGGAGCTTCAGAACGGCGAGACCCGGCTGATCGACGAGCGCGAGCTACAGACGGGCGAGTATCCGTACCTCCAGCTCGACGTGTCGGCGGCCGACGGGACCCTCACCGACGGGAGCGACGCGACCGTCGACCTCCCGGGCAACGCGCCGCTGAAGTTCAACGCGCCGTTCGAGATCCGCGAGAACGCGCGGACGACGTTCACCGCCGACTTCGCGCCGGTGCTGCGAGGGAACGGGCGGTACCTCCTCCGGCCGGTGCCGAGCGGCATCGAGGTCGAGTACGAGGAGTCCGGCGGATCCGACGGCGACGATTCGACAGGCGGCGAGAACTCGACCGACGGCTCGGGCGACTCGTAGCGACTCGCGTTCCCTCGGTCCCCCGTTGAAGCTGCGGTCGCGTCCGGTCGCTCGCTACAACGCGAGCGCGAGGCGCACCGCGGCTTCGGGGTCAGGGCTGGGTCGGTTCCCGGGATTTGGGGACCGGGGGAATGCGCGCACCGCTGCGGTCGGTTCCCGAGTCGAGGCACTCGTTCGCCGTCAGAGGCACACGACCCGCACGATCGCCCGCGAGACGACGCGTCCGGGCGGTCTTCGCTTTCCTCGATTCGTCGGCTGCCGACCGGTTCTCCCGGACACTCTTCGCACGGCGAGTCACGCCGACGCCGCCGACTCAGGTCGCACGAACGTCCGATAGAGCGGCCCGGCGAGCAGCAGCGCGCCGACCGCGGCCATACCGAGGATGACGGTCGGGTCGACGAGCGACCCGCCGCTCGCCGCGAGGCGGTCGAGCGAGACGCCGACCGCGACCCCGCAGAGGACCCACGGCAGCTCGCCGAGCGCGGTGCCGGTCAGGAACGGCCGAATTTTGACCCCCGCGGCCGCGGCTGCGACCGTCACCGCGTCGGAGGGGAGCGGCAGCAGGCGGGTTCCGGCCACGGCGCGCACGCTTCCGGACTCGGCCGCGAAGCGCTCGCCGGCGCGACAGAACCGGTCGGCGACACCCGGCTCCCCGTCGGTGCCGGAGCCGCCTCGGAGTCGGAGCCGCCCGGCCCGAGCGAGCGCGTACGGCGGGAGCGAGGTGCCGACCACGAGCGCGAGCGCGAACGGCGTCCCGACCCAGCCGAAGCCGAAGCCGACGGCGACGGCGAGCAGGGTCGTCGGCCACGCGAGAAGGGGTCTGACGGCCGCGAGCGCGACGACGGCGACCCCGAACCGCACCGGGTCGTCCGCGAGCCAGCGGAGCCGCGAGAGCGCCGCCTCGGGGGAGACCGCGAGCGCGAGCGCCGCCAGCGCGGCGACGACGACGCCCGCGACCGCGTACCGCCCGACCGTCGACCGACGATTCACGCCCTCGCGTCGGCGGGCGTCCGGTAAACGCTTTGTGGGTCGCTCGCCGTCACTCCTCGACGAACGCCTCGCGGAACGGCTCCGAGAGGTGTTCGCGCTGCCACGCCCCCACGGCCTCCTCGCCGAGCAGGCTCGCCCACGCGGTCAGGATACCCGCACACAGGACGACGCCGGGGACGACGTGCGCGGCGGCGTCGACGAACAGCGCCGGACGGAGGAGGAAGAACCCGACCCGGTCGGCGAGCGCGTCCCACGCCGGCCCGAAGACGGTCCAGCGGAACGCGAAGGGGACCACCGTCACCGTCGCGAGCGGGTACGCGAGGACGTCCGTCACCGGGCCGCCCTTCCCGCGGACGAACGCCAGCGCGTAGAACCCCCAGCAGGCCAGGGAGGCGAAAATGCCGGCGATCCGCTGCGGGCCGATCGGCTCCCCGTGGCCCAGCGCGGCCAGTCCGAAGAACGCCGCGGCCGCCCCGGCGTAGCCGACGAGACACGCGAGCGCCCCGCCGAGGAGGACGAGCGCGTGCTCGGTCCGCGACTGCCCTGCGAACGGCGCCAGCCCCAGCGGAACGTTCATGATCGGGGACTCCGGCCGGCCGCGGATTGAAGCTTGCGCGTCCGGCTCACGACAGCTTCCCGAGCGCCTCGAAGAAGTCGGAGGGCGGGCCGGCGACCCGTATCGGCGGCGCGGTCCGCTCGACGGTCACCTCCACCGGCCCGTCGAGCGCGGCGGTGTCGCGGCCGTCGCTGACGACGGTGGCGCCCGACTCGCCCGCGACCGAGACGGTGACGGTCGCGTCGGCGTCGACGACGAGTGGCGGCATCCCCTCCTCGGCGACCATCTCGTTGACGATCAGGCCGTCCACGTCCGGGTGGACGAGGGGGCCGCGCTCGGAGAGGTTGTACGCGGTCGACCCCGTCGGCGTGGCGACGAGGACGCCGTCGGCGTGACCGGCGCCGTACCGCGACCCGTCGACGCGCACCTCGTACTCGATCCCGCCGCCCGGACCGCGGCGGTCGCCCTGGACGACCACCTCGTTCGCCGCCGGCGTCGAGGTCCAGTCGCCCGCGCTGGCGGTGAGACGGGGGGCCTCTCGGACGTCCAGCCTGCCGTCGCGGAACGACCGTATCTCGGCGCGGAGCGAGGCGGCGGCGTCGGTCGGCGGGACGGCGTTGAGGAAGCCGACCTCGCCGAGGTTCACCCCGACGATCGGCGTGTCGCCGGCGTTGCGCGCGACGAACAGGAACGTCCCGTCGCCGCCGACGGCGACGACCAGGTCGCAGTCGTCGAACGCGTCGACCGGGCGGGCGTCGTCGCCGGCGTCGAGCGCCGCGGCGGTCTCCTCGTCGAGCCAGACGGCCTCGCCCGCGTCGACGACGACGTCCCTGAGCGTCGCCGCGAGCGACGCCGCCCGCTCGCTGCCCTTTCGCGCCACGATGCCCACTTCCATGCCGAACCCATCCCCGTCCCCGGGTAAAAGCGTGCGGACATCGGGCGACTGCGCCGGGAGTCATGGGAGGGCGGATCCGCCCGGTTCTCGGAAACTGAAACCTCGCCGGAAAGTTTCAAGCCGCTCGGCCGCGTTGCTCGGCGCATGTCGACTCCCTACGGGCGGCGGAAACGATGAGCGAGGAGGACGACTGGTTCGAGCGCGCGCTGCGCGAGACCGACGAGATGTCCGACGAGCGCCCGGCGGGTAGATCGGAGTCCGGCGACGACGGGGACCCGGAGTCGAAGGGTGTGGAAATCAGCGACGACAGCGCTGAAGTCGACGCCGACAGCGCGGAGGCCGACGCAGCCGACGCGGAACGCGAGTCCGACGACACCGAGAGCGGTCCCGACGACCCGGCGCGGGAAATCGGTATCGGGAGCGACGACGCGGACGGGAGCGACGACTCGGGGGGCGATCCGTTCGGCGGCGACGACGCGGACAGGACCGATGTCTTCGGCGGCGACGACGCGGACGAGACCGACATCTTCGGCGGCGACGACGCGGACGGGACCGATGTCTTCGGCGGCGACGACGCGGACGGGACCGACGTCTTCGGCCGCGACCACGTTGGAGCCGAGACGGATGCCGATCCCGAGAACGACGACCCGGCGAACGGCGGCGTACCGGCGGAGGCGTTCGGCGACGTCGACGCCGACGACACTGAGTTCGGTTCCTTCGGCGAGGAGGACCCGTTCGGCGGAAGCCGGAGCGGTGGGTCCGGCGGCAAGTCGGGCGGCGGCGGGTCACCGAGCGGTGGCGGCGCCGGCGCAGACGCCGGCAGCGACCCCTTCGGCGGCTACCGCGGCTCCGCGGGCGGGGGCGACGACGACTTCGGGTTCGGAGAGTTCGGTGGCGGCGACGCCGACGGTGGAGACGCGGCCGACTTCGACGTCGACCCCGACGAGTTCGAGTCGGCGATCGATCGGACCGACATCGGGATCGAAGGTCTCGACGACATGATCCTCGGCGGCGTTCCCAGCCGGTCGCTGCTGTCGGTCATCGGCGGCGCCGGGACCGGGAAGACGACGTTCGCGCTCCAGTTCCTCAACCACGCCCTCGAAGCGGGCGATAAGGGGATCTACATCACGCTCGAACAGACCAGCGAGTCCATCTTCGAGACGGCGACCGAGAAGGGGTGGTCGTTCCGCGAGCACGCCGACGAGGACCGCCTCGCGGTCGTCGCCATCGACCCCATCGAGATGGCGAACTCGCTGTCGTCGATCCGGAACGACCTCGTCCGGCTCATCGCCGAGTTCGACGCGGACCGGCTGGTGCTCGACTCCGTCTCCCTCTTGGAGATGATGTACGACCACCCCGCGAAGCGACGCTCGGAGGTGTTCGGGTTCACGCGCTCGCTGAAGGAGGCTGGCGTCACGACGCTGCTCACCTCCGAGGCGAGCGAGGAGACGCCGTACGCCTCCCGGCACGGGATCGTCGAGTACCTCACCGACGCGGTGTTCGTCCTCCAGTACGTCCGGGGGTCGGACTTCCGCGAGACCCGGCTGGCCGTCGAGATCCAGAAGATCCGCGACGCGAACCACTCCCGCGAGACGAAGCCGTACGACATCACGGACGCCGGTATCTCCGTGTACGACCAGGCGAACATCTTCTGACGCGTCGCGCGCCGACGCCCGCGGGACACGGCAACCTTCATTCCGCGTCCGCCGGTGGGTCGGGTATGACTGCGTCACAGGTCACCGCCGAACTGATCCCGAAGTACGTCGGCCTCCTCGCGCAGATCGCGGAGTTCCTCGTCGTCGCCGGCGCGCTGTACCTCCCCGGGAGGTACGTGGTCAGACCGATCGTCGGCTGGACGCTCGACCGCTGGGAGCTCGCACCGACCCTCGAACGGACCATCGAGAAGCTGCTCGGGACCGTCACCTTCGTTGCCGCGCTCGTCGTCGGCGCGTGGGCCGCGGGGTTCACCGGGTTCCTCGGCGGCTCGGCGCTCATCGTCGCCGCGCTCACGCTCGCGGTCGGGTTCGCGGCACAGGACGTGCTGTCGAACTTCGTCGCCGGCGTGTTCATCGTCCAGGACCGGAACTTCAACATCGACGACTGGATCGAGTGGGACGGCAACGCCGGCTTCATCGACGACATCGGCTTCCGCGTGACGCGGGTCCGCACGTTCGACAACGAGACGATCACGGTACCGAATACCGAACTCGCGACCGAGGCCGTGACGAACCGGATGAGCAACGACACGCTCCGCATCTCGACGACCTTCGGCATCGGCTACGCCGACGACATCGACGAGACGACCCGGATCCTGCTCGACGCGGCCGCCGAACACGACGACATCGTCGCCGACCCGGAGCCGTCGGTCCGCGTCGCCGGTCTCGCGGAGACGGCGATAGACCTCCAGGCCCGCTTCTGGATCGCCGACCCCGACCGCGAGGAGTTCTCGGTGACGCGCTCGGAGTACATCCGGACCGTGACGGAACGGTGTCGGGACGCGGGCATCGACCTCAGCACGACCAGCCAGCACGCGATCTCAGGCGATCTCACGGTCGAGGACGTCGGAGAAGCGTAAGCCAGCGGTGCGCCCACCTCGGCGCACCTGCGGCACGGGCCGCCGGCTCAGATCAGTCCGAGCGCGGTGAGGATCTGGTTCCCGAAGATCATCGCGATCAGCCCGGTCAACATCACGAGCCCGGACGAGACCGTGATCGTCCGCACCGCGGCGTGTCGGTCGCTGATCGGGACTCGGCTGATAACCGCCTCGGCGACCATCCGGAGGATGCGGCCGCCGTCGAGCGGGAACGCCGGCAGGCAGTTGAAAAGCGCCAGCTGGATGTTGATCCACCCCGACCAGAAGAGGAGGTTCGCCAGCAGGAACACGCCGCCGCCGAGCGCCGCGAGCGGCCCCTCGACGACGAAGAAGTTGGTCAACTCGCCGGTGAAGCCCGCGAAGTTGAACGGGAGCCCGAACAGGCTGCCGAGCGGGAGGATGAGCGCGACGAAGACGAGACCGAGCGGCGAGTCCGTGATCCCGCCGAGCGGGAGCCCGTCAGCGGCCTCCGCGCCGCCGTCGCCGCCGAGCAGTTCGAGGTACGCGCCCGCGGGGTACTCGGTGACGCCCACGTCGTCGAGCGCGAGCCCGCTCGTCCCGGGGAAGACGCTGACGCCGATGAACCCGCCGTCGCGGTTCGGGTGCGGGTCGAGTTCCACGTCGTAGCTGTCGCGCTCGCCGTCGCCGTCGTAGACGGTGACGGGGACGGTCTCGCCCGGCTCGCGCTCGCCGAGGACGGCCGAGAGCGCCTCGTTGTCGACGACGCGCTCGCCGTCGACCGAGACGACCGTCAGCGGCTCGCCCAGTTCCGCGCCCGCGTCGTGGAGCGGGCCGTCCTCTTGGACGCCGACGACGTACGCGCCGATCGGCGCGTCCGGGACGGTGACGGCGCCCTCGCCGTCGGCCGTTTCGACGCCCGTCGCGTTCTCCGCGCCGGGCGCGTCGCGGACCTGGTCGAGGACGCTCGCGTTGCCGGTCACCGTCAGCGTCGCGCGCTCGTCGTCGCCGACCGCGGCGTAGAAGTCGGACTCGGTCGCGACCGGCTCGCCGTTCACGGCCGCGATGGTCACCGGTTCCTCCTCGATGGTCACGCCGAGGGGGTTGCCGCCGGCGGAGCCGACCACCTGTAGCTCGCGGTCGACCGTCAGCGTCTCCCGCGTGTCGCCGTCGTCGACGGTGAGCGCGACAGAGTCGCCGGCGTCGGCGATCGCGGACTCGAACTCGCCGCTCGTCTCGACCGGGGTCCCCGCAACCTCGACGATCCGGTCGCCCTGCGAGATGTCGGCCGCGCCCGCCGGGGAGCCGGGGTTCACCTCGCCGACCGCGTAGCCCGCCGCGGGCGAGATGGCGCCGACGACGGGACCGAAGAGGAGCGCGAAGACGACGACCGTGAGCACCGTGTTCGCGGTGACGCCGGCCGCGAACATCCGGGCGCGGGCGCCGCGGGAGGCCTCCTGTGTCGCCTCCTCGTCGGGCTCGACGAACGCGCCGACCGGGAGCAGCGCGAAGAAGACGAGACCCATCGAGTCGATGTCGATGTCCTCGACCCGGCAGAGCAGGCCGTGCGCGCCCTCGTGGATCACCATCGCGCCGGCGAGTCCGGCGACGATTTCCGGCGCGACCGACAGCGGGAGGAAGTCGTTGACGCCGGGGATGATGAGGAAGTTCTGCGGCTGCTGGATCGCGGAGGGCTGCGCGTTCGTGAACGCCGACATCGCCGACGAGAGGATGAGCGCGAACGACGCCACCATCGCCACCAAGGCACCCCCCAGCCCGAGGTTGGCGACCGCGCGCCAGAACCGCTTCGGCGCCGCCAGCCGGCCGAGGAAGGCGCGGCCGCGGAGGGTCCGGAGGGTCAACACCGGTCCGGAGACCCTGACCGCGTCCGGGAGGATCCCCTCGTTCCGCAGCCACATCGCGACCGCGGAGTACGCGAGGATCCCCGTAAGCACCCAGAACAACGTGTTCATTAGCGGCGCCTTAGGTTCCGCCGTTCGTAAGGGGTTCGGTTCCGGGAACCCGTGTCCGGTCGTCGCCCGGGGCGGCGAGAGGCCGCCGCGAACTCAACACCCAAGTACCCCCCGGTCCAACCGTGGCCCATGATCGCGCTCATCGACTTCGTCTCCCGGGTGGTCGGCGACATCGGGCGGTTCGTCGACATCTTCCTGAACGACCTGATTCTCGGCGCGGGCGACCCGCTGTCGGCGCTGCTCGTCGTCGTCGGGCAGATCCTGCTCGTCGGCGCCGTCGCCGTGTTCGGGTACGCAGCGGTCGGCGCGCTGCTCGGGGAAATCGGCGTTGACTTCCCCTCGCTGGGCGGGCGCGGGCGCTCGGAGTAGCCGACGCGGTACCGCGGTTCGACCGCTCTCCTCCTCAGTCGTCGTCGCCCGTCGCCGACCGCGTTCCGGCGCCCGTCGCCGGATCCGGGTCGGTCGAACCCCCGACCGCGTCCGCGGTCCCTCCGTTTCCGTCCGGTACCTCGAACTCGTTGAGCCGCGCCAGTAGCTCGTCGGACTGATCCGAGAGGGTGTGAACCTGTCCCGTCACCTCGGAGACGGTCGCGGTCTGCTCCTCGGCCGCCGCCGCGACGGTCTCGGCCTCGGTGGCGGTCTGCTTGCTCACGGAGGCGACGCCGTCGACCATGTCGACGACCTCCTGGGTTGTGCGCGCCTGATCGTCGGTCGCATCGCTGATCTCCTGGACGGTCTCGTCGACCGTCGTCACGTCCTCGACGACCCCCTCGAACTCCCGCAGCGTCGACTCGATCGTCTCGACGCCCTCGGCGACCTGCGTCTCCATCGCCTCGGCGTCGGCCGCGGTCTCCGCGGAGGCGGTCTGGACCTCTTCGATGCGCCCGGAGATCTCCGCGGCGGACTCTCGCGTCTCCTCCGCGAGCGACTTCACCTCGTCCGCGACGACCGCGAACCCGTCGCCGGAGCCGTCGGCGCGCGCCGCCTCGATGGACGCGTTCAAGGCGAGCAGGTTGGTCTCCTCCGCTATCTCGTCTATCACGGCCGCGATCTCGTCGATCTCGCCGACCCGGTCGGCGAGGTCGGTGACCGCGGCCGCCGTCTCGCCGATCCGGGTCTCCAACGTCTCCAGTTCCGCGATCGCCTCGGCGGCCTCCTCGCGGCCGGAGCGACCGCGCTCGGCCGCGTCGCGGGCGGTCTCCGCCGCGTCGTCCGCGCTCGCCGCGATCTCCTCGACCGTCGCCGACAGCGTGTTCATCTCGCCGGCGATCGCCTCCAGCTCGTCGGTCTGTTCGGCCGCGCCGTCGGAGATCTCCTGGACCGAGCCGGCGACCTCGCCGCTCGCGTCGTCGACCTCGTCCATGCTGGCGCGCACGTCGTCCGCGGTGCCGGCCACGTCCGCGGTGAACGCGCCGACGTCGCCGAGCGTCTCGCCCAGCGTCGCGACGAGCCGGTTGTAGTTCTCGACGAGTTCGGCGTACCGCTGCTCGTCGGTCGCCAGCGCCTCCTCGTCGATGGTCGCGGTCAGGTCGCCGTCCTGCGCGCGCTCCGCGGCGTCGCCGAATGCGTCGACGAGCGCCTCAAGCTCGGTGGTGTAGGCGGCGAGGTTCTCGGCCATCTCGTCGAGCGACTCGCCGAAGGAGCCGGGGACCTCCTCGTCGAGCGCCGGGTCGTCGAACTCCTGGGCCGCGAGCGCCTCGGCCTGCGCGGAGACGGTGGTGAGGTAGCCGTGGACCTCGCCGAACGCACCGACGAGACTCCCGATCTCGTCGGGTTGGGAGGGGTCGAGCGCGCTCGCAGCGTCGCCCGGCGCGTTCGCCCCGCCGTCCCAGTTCCCCCCGTCAATCTCCCCCGCGGCGATCGCTTCCGCCTCGCGCTCCAACGCCCGAATCGGGCCGGAGAAGTCGCGCCGGACGATGAGCAGCGTGTTGTAGATGGCGACGACGGCCCCGAGGAACAGGGTCCCGGAGACCACGTACGCGGCGGTCCCGGAGACGAGAAACTGGGTGAGGAAGATGCCGACGGTGACGAGGAACTGGATCCCGACCGCCGTGACGACCTTTCGCTCTATCGACTCCGTGACGCCGAGCGCGTCCATCGTCCGCCACAGGAGGGCCTCGTACCGCCCGCGTATCCCCGGGCGGCGCTGTCGTGTCGTGGACATGTTCGGACCTCGACGAGAACGGGTTATGAAGGTCCCGCCGAGGTTATCACGAGCGATTCTCGATTGTCACCGGCTGAGAATCCGACCGGGGGAGGCGTCGGAGTCGGAGGCCGCCCGGGTGCGGCCTCAGAAGCGGTCGCCGACCGCGTCGGCCGCGAGGTCGACGGCGGTCTCCAGATCCGGGCCGAGCGGCGAGCCGACGACGAGTCCGTCGGCGTGGTCGGCGACGGCGGCGGCGCGCTCGCGGACGGTCTCGGGGGTGCCCGCCATACAGAACGCGTCGATCATCTCCGGCGTCACGCGCTCGAAGGCGGCCGAGAACTCGCCGGCGGAGACGCGCTCGCCGATTTCCGTCGCCGCGTCCGGGTCGATCCCGTGACGCTTCAGGACGGGGGGGGCCGCGCCCGCGGTGATAAATGCGACCGGCGGGCGGGCGGCCTCGCGGGCCGCGGCCTGGTCCTCGGCGACCGAGACGGCGGCGTAGGCGATGAGGTCGAACTCGCCGCGGCCGTCGGGCCTGTCCTCCAGCCCGTCGTCGACCTGCTCGCGGGCCCACGCGAGGTCCTTCGGATGCGAGCCGTTGAACAGCAGGCCGTCGGCGTGTTTCGCGGCCATCCGGCACATGTGCGGTCCCTCGCCGCCGACGTGGACCGGAATATCGGCTCCCTGCGGCGGCTCGTAGTTGAGTCCCGCGTCCGTCGCGTCGAAGGCGCCCTCGTGGTCGACGCGCTCGCCGGCCCACAGCTTCTGGGCGGTCTTGAACGCCTCCAGCACGGGGCGGAGGCCGCGCTCGTCCGCGAGTCCGAGGTTCGCCAGCGTCGAGGGGTCGCCGGGACCGATCCCGAAGACGGCGCGGCCCCCCGACAGTTCGTCGAGGGTGGCGACCTTCGAGGCGAGCGTCACGGGGTGGGTCTCGTAGGGGTTCGCGACGCCCGGGCCGAGCCGGACCGACTCCGTGGCGGCCGCGAGCCGCGAGAGGAACGCCCACGGGTCGCGGTTGTTGTAGTGGCACGTCGAGTAGACGGCGTCGTAGCCGGCCGCCTCGGCGCGGACGCCGAGGTCGACGAGGCGGGACAACTCGTGTTCGGGGGTGAGTTCGATGCCGAGCATGGTTACTCCTGAAACTCCCACTTCCGCAGGGCCTGCCGGACGAAGTCGCCCTCGACCTCGCGGAAGTGATTGTCCGAGCCGTCGTGGTCGCCAAACGTCCAGTCGCGGACGACGACGACCGGGGTGCCCCCGTCGCCCTCGCCGGCGACGAGGTTGGCGGCCGCGGCGAGTTCGTCGATCACGTTCTGGACGGTGACGCCCATCTCGCGGCCGTCGCGGTCGCGCTCGCCGCGCCAGTCGCGGCTGGCGGGCAGCCCGGCCCAGCCGATCGCGACCCCGCGCTGCCCGTGGCGGAACGGGCGCCCGCAGGTGTCGCTGACGACGACTCGGTCGGCGGCGACCCCCTCGCGGATCCGTGCCGCGCTCTCCGAGGGGCGCTCCGGGAGCAACAGCAGGTCGCCGTCGGGGACGTTCGACCGGTCTATCCCGGCGTTGACGCCGATGTGCCCGAATCGGGTCGCGGTGAGGAGGAACGGCGCTTCCGTGATCAGCTCCGTCGACTCCTCGATGACGGCCTGCGCGAAGCGCGGGTCCTTCTCCTCGCCCACGACCTCCGCGAGGCGGTCTGCGACCGCCTCCGCCCGCTCGCTCGCCGGGAAGTCGTCGAGGTCGAAGACGCGGCCCTCCGCCTTCGAGACGACCGTGCTGGCGACGACGACCACGTCGTCCTCGCGGAGGTCGACGCGCTCGTCGATCATGGCCGCGAGGTCGTCGCCCTCCCGGATCTCCGGGAGGTCCGGAACCGCGAACAGCTCCATACGAACGCCTGCGCGGCGACGAGGAAAAACCCCGCCGGTACCGGGCCGGTTTGACGGTATCGGGGCCGAGGGGCGGAACGTGGAGCGTGCGACCGAGACGGCGGCGATCGCTTATAAAGCGAACTGCGGTGGCGCGCGCCTCAGAGCGCCCGGTAGGGCGCGAGGAGCGCGTGCGAGGGAGTCGGCCGACCGAAGCGAAGCGGAGGGAGGCCGACGAGGCTGGGGAGGCGTGAGGCTGCGGTGCGGGGCGGGACTCAAAGGGGCAGTCGGCTCCGGGAAGACGGCCGAAGTAAGCACCGCAGCGAACGGAGTGAGCGAGGAGCGCAACGAGGCCCTCGACCGGAGCCGACTGCCCCTTTGTAGGGAGTAATCCGCAGCTCGCAGTCAGTTGCGTATAAGTAAGCGGCTGGGGCTTTGGCGGTGTTCACCGTTGCTCCGCACCCCTTATAACCCAAACCACCAATCCCGTACTTGTGGACCTTCACGTCCGGTACGAGGGCGACGACGACCCGGATAAGTGCACGGCCCGGAAGCTCGCGCGGTTCGACCTCGCGGAGCTTCACCGCTCGGACCGCGCCACGCCGTACGGGGTCGTGCTCAACCCCCACGCGGAGCGCGCGCTCTCGCCGGCGGACGCCGACCTCGCACGCGAGAACGCCCTGGTCGCGCTCGACTGTTCGTGGGAGTCGGCCGGCGAGAAGATGTTCAGCCTCCCGGGCGAACACCGCGCGCTCCCGTACCTCGTCGCCGGCAACCCGGTGAACTTCGGGCGGCCGATGCGACTGACGACGGTCGAGGCGTTCGCCGCGGCGCTGATCGTCCTCGGCGAGCGCGACCACGCCGAGCGGGTCCTCTCGAAGTTCACGTGGGGCGAGACGTTCCTCGAACTCAACGCGGAGCCGCTCCGGCGGTACGCCGACTGCGAGGACTCCGCGGAGATCGTCGCGATCCAGCAGGAGTACCTCGACCGGGAGTAACCGCCAGAAGCCTCCGAAACGCCCCCGTGCCGGATCCGGCACCGAACGGGGTCGCGACAAGCCTTTTGCCTGAATCGACCGTACCGAGAAGCGATGGTATCCACAGGCGACGCCGCACCGGCGTTCACCGCGACGGTCGGCACGAGCGACCACGAGCCGTTCGACCTCGACGACCACATCGGCGACGGGCCGGTCGTGCTCGCGTTCTTCCCCGGCGCGTTCACGCCGCCGTGTACGAACGAGATGATCGCGTTCCAAGAGCGCGCCGACGCGTTCGCGGACGCCGGTGCGACGCTGTTCGGGATCAGCGCCGACTCGCCGTTCTCGCAGGGCGCGTTCCGCGAGGAACACGGGATCGAGTTCGACCTCGTGAGCGACATGGCCGGCGACGCGATCCGGGCGTACGGTCTCGAGATCGACATCGCCGACCTCGGGCTTCACGGGATCGCGAACCGCGCCGTGTTCGTCATCGACGACGACGGGCAGATCGTCTACGACTGGGTCGCCGACGACCCGACGAACGAACCGGAGTACGAGGCGGTCCTCGACGCCGTCGAGAGCGCTTAAATATCGGTTTATTTCGGAGAGTCCGGTTTCGTTGCCGTTCCGTCCCGCTTTTTATAAATGGTGGATGCGATCGTAGTGACGGATCCCTCCAAAGCCCCAGTCGCTCGGCTGTACGTAGGTGTCTGCTGATCGACGACGAATCCCTCCAAAGCCCCAGTCGCTCGGCTGTACGTAGGTGTCTGCTGATCGACGACGAATCCCTCCAAAGCCCCAGTCGCGAGGCGGGCGCACGCTCGTTGCGCTCCTCGGTCGCTCACTTCGTTCGCTCCCTGCGGTGCTTACATCGCCTGCGCCCGCCTCGCGACTGCCCCTTTGAGTCCCACCCGACCGCGACCGCACCGCAGCCTCACGCCTCCCCAGCCTCGTCGGCCTCCCTCCGCTTCGCTCCGGTCGGCCGACTCCCTCGCACGCGCTGCCTCGCGGCCGCCTGTGGCGGCCGCTCGCAGGCGCGCGCCAGTAACGAAGCCTGCTCTTTTCGATTCCTCAAAACCGACACTCTCGAAAAGCGGCGTTTACTCTCCGACCACGCCGCCGATGGCCCCCGCGAGCGCGGAGTCGACCGCGAACAGCAGCGTCAGGAACAGCCCGACGACCAACACGCCGGCGCCGCCGAGCAGGCTCCCGAGCGGCCCGCCGACCAGTCCGACGAGGCTCCCGAACGCGGCGAGCGCGAGGGTGATAACGATCCCGCTCACCGACCCCGCCAGCAGGCCGTGCCAGAACCCGGAGAGCAGGCCGCCGCCGGCGAGGTAGCCCGCGACGAACCCGCCGACCAGCCCGGCGGCCGCGTGCCCCACGACCGGAACGGCCATTGCCAAGGCGCCGGCGATCAGCATCACCACGAACCCGTAGCCGACGGCGCGCCAGTCTGTCATGCGCCGAGGTAGCCGTCCCGCGGATAAATACTCGCGGATTATTTGCTATTCCATATCCTATTTTTAATAATCTCTTATAAATTGGACGGTGAGAATGGCAGTTGGATTAATAACTGTGCGGCCGATAGGGACTGATAATGAGCGACTCACGCGAATCGAACGGCCCCGACGACGGGGCAACGGATCCGCCCGCCCCCGGGGGACCTGACAACCCCGACGGCGCGGAACTCCGGCTCGCGGTGCCGGACATGGACTGCTCGTCGTGCGCGGGGAAAGTCGAGGGCGCGCTCGACCGCGAGGGCGTCCTCTCGGTCGACACGCGGCCGACCACGGGCGTCGTCGTCCTCACCTACGACCCCGACCGGACCGACGTCGAGGCGCTGACGGCGGCCGTCGAGGGGGCCGGCTACGCGGTCGCGGACGCGGAGTCCGACGGCGTCGCCGACGATCTGTTCACGAGTCCCCGCGCCGTCGGCACCGCGGTCGGCGGCGCCTTCCTCGCGGTCGGTCTCGTCCTGGAGTGGCTGCTCCCGGGGCTCGACCCGACGTTCGCCACCCTCGGCGGGATCGGCTTCCTCGGCCCGTGGGCCGTCACCGGCGCGTCGGTCGCGTACCTGCTGGCGGTCGCCGTCGCCGGCCCGCCGATCCTCCGGAACGGGTTCTACTCGCTGCGGGGTCTGAGCCTCGACATCGACCTGCTGATGAGCGTGGGCGTCGTCGCCGCGCTGCTCGTCGACCTCCCGTTCGAGGCGGCGACGCTCGCGGTGCTGTTCTCGGTCGCCGAGCTGCTCGAGCGCTACTCCATCGACCGGGCGCGCACCTCCCTCCGCGAGCTGATGGAGCTGTCGCCCGACGAGGCGGTCGTGATCCGCGACGGCGACGAGGAGACGGTGCCCGCCGAGAGCGTCGCGACCGGCGAGCGGCTGGCGGTGCGCCCCGGCGAGCGCGTCCCCCTCGACGGCGTCGTCCGCGAGGGGTCGGGCGCGGTCGACGAGTCGCCGATCACCGGCGAGTCCGTCCCCGCGGAGAAGGAACCGGGCGACGAGGTGTACGCCGGCTCGATCAACGAGGCCGGCTACCTCGAGATCGAGTCCACCGCGACCGCGAGCGAGTCGACCATCGCGCGGGTCGTCGAACTCGTCGAGGCCGCTAACGGCGAGGAGACGCGCGCCGAGCGGTTCGTCGACCGCTTCGCGGCGGTCTACACCCCGGTCGTCGTCGTGGGGGCGATCGCCACCGCCGCGCTCGGGCCGGTCCTCGTCGGCGGCGGCGCGGAGACGTGGTTCGTCCGCGGACTCACGCTGCTCGTCGTCGCGTGCCCGTGCGCGTTCGTCATCTCGACGCCCGTCAGCGTCGTCTCCGGCGTGACCGCGGCCGCCCGCAACGGCGTCCTTATCAAGGGCGGCGAGCACTTGGAGGCCGCGGGCGACGTCGATGCCGTCGCGCTCGACAAGACGGGGACGCTCACCCGCGGCGAGCTGTCGGTGACCGACGTGGTCCCCCTCGGCGACCGCGACGCCGACGACGTGCTCGCGTGCGCGACCGCCATCGAGCGGCGGAGCGAGCATCCCGTCGCGGCGGCGATCGTCGAACGCGGCGAGGAGACCGGTGCCGACCCCGACGACGAGGACGCGACCGACGACGAGACCGAGGTCACCGGTTTCGAGGCGCTGACCGGCGAGGGCGTCCGCGCCGACCTCGACGGCGAGACCCACTACGCCGGGAAACCCTCGCTGTTCGAGGAGCTCGGATTCGACCTGAGCCACGCCCACGTCCGCTCTGACGGCGGTGTGGTCCGGGAACGGGACGGCGACTCGAAGGCCGCCGCCGAACCCGAACCCTGCGACCACGGTCAGTACCTCGACTTAGCGAGCGAGACGATCCCGCGGCTCCAGGCCGAGGGGAAGACGGTCGTCCTCGTGGGGACCGAGACGGAACTGGAGGGCGTCGTCGCGGTCGCGGACACCGTCCGTCCGGAGGCGGCGTGGGTCGTCGACCGGCTCCACGAGCTCGGGATCGAGCGCGTCGCGATGCTCACCGGCGACAACGAGCGGACCGCCCGGGCGATCGGCGACCGCGTCGGCGTCGACGAGGTCCGCGCGGAACTGCTCCCGGACGAGAAGGTCGCGGCGGTGCGCGAACTCGCGGCCGAGACGGAGGGGGGCGTGGCGATGGTCGGCGACGGGATCAACGACGCGCCGGCGCTGGCGGCCGCGGACGTCGGGATCGCCATGGGCGCCGCCGGCACCGACACCGCCATCGAGACCGCCGACGTGGCGCTGATGGCCGACGACCTGACGCGGCTCCCGTACGTGGTCGACCTCTCCTCGCGCGCGAGCACGACGATCCGGACGAACATCGGCGCCTCGCTCGCCGTGAAGGCGGTGCTCGCCGCCGGGGCCCCGCTCGGCTACGTGAGCGTCGCGATGGCCGTGGTCGTCGGCGACATGGGGATGAGCCTCGGCGTCACCGGGAACGCGCTCCGGCTCGGCAACGTCGAGCCGGCGGAGCCGCCGGAGGCGGGCGCGGAATCCGACGAGTCGAGCGCGTAGCGGGGGTGAGGCGGTCGACCTCGAGGGGCGATTGATTCTAATCGGCCTCACTCTTTTTACCGGACCGGCGGTAACTCGGCTCGTATGCCCTCCGAGAGCGGAACCGCTACCGCGACCGCGGACACCGTCGACCCCGCCGAGCGCGAGGCGACCGACGGCGTCGACGAGCCCCGCGACCCCGAGCGCGACGCGATCGAGTGGGGACCGGTCCGGCACGACCGGCTTCGGTCGTTCGCCGCCGGTGCGACGGCCGGGATCGTCGGCGCGGTCCTCGTCGGATTCGTCGCCGTCGCCGCCGCGATGGTCCCGCGGGTCGCGGCCGGGGAGATCACGCTGCCGAGCGTCGGTCTCGGCGCGGGGATCGTCGCCGCCGGAGTCGCGGTCGCGCTCGCCGTGACCATCGCACCCGCCCTGTCCCTCTGGTACCGCGAGACCTCCGTCGACGAGCTGACCACCGCTCGGCTGCGCGAGGCCGCCGGCGCGCTCAGTCCCGGCTGGACGCTCGCCGGGTTCGGTGCCGTCCTCGCGGCGGCGTTGGCGTTACCGAGCGATTTGCTCCCCGCCTTCTGGCCGCTGTTCTGGCTCGTCTGGTTCGTACCGGCCGTCGTCCAGTCGAACGGGCGGGTCGTGCGGGTCGACCCGACCGAGTCGGCCGTCGAGCGGACGTATCCGAGCCAGGATCGGACTCGGAGCGACGACCTCGGATCCGTGATCCGAACGCGACGGATCGACCTCCCGTGGACGACGCTGTTCCTGCTCGCGTACCGGGGGAACGCGTGGTACCGGTCGACGCCGTGGCTGTTCGTCCCCGTCGATCGGGCCGACGAGGTCGAGTCGACCCTCGACGCGGTGCTGGCGGAAAGCGACGGCCCGGACCGCGCGAGCGTTCCCGAGCGACTCACCCTCGCGACCGTGGGGTCGTTCTCGCTGGTCGTCGGTCTCCTGATGGCCGTCGCGGCCGGCGAGGGGGCGGGCGGACTGGCGCTGGCGCTACTTACGGCACCGTTCTCCCTGCTGTTCCTCGCGCTGGCCGCGCGGCTGTGAGCCGGCCGTTCCCCCGGATCGCGGTCACTCCGCGACACCGGACGTGACACCCCCTACCACGCGACTCAAATACCCACGTCCCCTATACACGGGCATGGACAGACAGCGTCTGGAACGCGCGCTCGACGACGAGTTCGGCGGGACCGAGTCCGAGCGGCGCGCCGTCTCGCGGGCGGCCCGCGACCTCGTCGACTCCGGACGGCCCTCCGAGGACCGCGGCCAGGGACTGACCGTGACGGGGGTGATCGGGCACTTGGAGGACGCCCCGGACGGCTCCTCGCTGGTGGAGCGGTGGAACTGGTGGATGGGCGCGCTCGACGCCGCCTACGGCGGCTACGACTACTTCACGGTGCGGTTCGTCGAGGACGACGAGGCGACCGGTCTCCGCCGATAGGGTAGACCGATCGAACTTCGACCGCAGTCGGGTTCCGAACCACCCTCAGCGACGTGGAGCCGTCTACTTTCACTTTCACTCCGCGGATGGCTCGCTTATAGGGGCGCTCCGGACCGATCCGGAGGTATGAGCGCAGTCACCGCCGACCGACCGCGGTACGCGACGCCGACGCGCGTGGATGTCACCGAGTGCCGAACCGACCGCCTCCCGGACCGGGTCCGTGCGAACCGCGTCGACGGCAGCGAAGTCCACCTCGAACGCCGCGGCGGGCGGACGTTCCTCGTGACGCGACCGGCCGAGTGACCGCCAGCTCCGGCCGGTAGCGGGGTGGAAAGGACCGATCGCGAAAGTCAGTCGTCGGCCGTCAGCCCCGTGTGTGCCAGTTCCCCGTTTCCGAGTCGGCTGTCGAGACCCACGCCGAGCGTCTCGTTCGTGCGCGCGACCGACTCGGCCGCGTCGGCGTCGGTCGCCATCGCTCGGATCGCGTCGACGTTCTCGGGGACGACGTCGGCCTCCTGGTGGACGTTCTGAAAGAGGTACAGGTCCTGTCCCGTGACGCTTATCGACTCCTCCCAGACGCAGTTCTCCCAGAGGTCGCCGCGGGGACGCCCCGCGTCGGCGGCGTACTCCTTTAACGCGCCGGCGCCGTCGATGCCCGCGGCCTCGGGGACGAGGAAGATCCGGCCCTCGTCGGCGAGCAGGTCGCGGACCGCCTCCGGGTCGGGGTCGGTCTCCAGCGTGACGTTGACGCTGTGGGTGTGCATCCCCGTGACCGGCGCCTTCAGCGCCGCGGTGTCGACGGCCACGTCGGGGAGGATCTCGTTCACGTCCGGGCCGTGGTGTGAGGGGACCGTCGCCGGGTCGGGGACGATGTCGTTTATCGGACCGCGGTCGGTCTCGCTCGGGTCGCCGCCGCGGCGCACGAGCGTGACGCGCGCCTTCTCGACGCCGAACGTCTCGTCGAGCGGCGCGAGCAGCCGCGAGAGCGCGGTCGTGTTACAGGAGACGACGCGGACCGTCTCGGCGTCGCGGGCGGCTTCGAACCGACCGCGAGCGTTGAACGAGGCGTCGGCGACGGCGGCGTCTTCGCCGCCCTGAAAGACGGCCGGCGTGTCGTGGGCCTCGTAGACCGGCGCGTTGCGCTCGCCGACGCCGGAGGGGGCGCAGTCGACGACGACGTCGACGGCGTCGAGTAGGTCGCCGAGGGTCCCGGCCAGGTCCACTCCGGCGGCCGCGAACTCGTCGGTGCGGTCCTCGACCGCCGCGTACAGGTCGTAGCCGCGACGGGCCGCGGCTTCGACGCCGTAGTCCGGCGACGCCTTCGTCACGCCGACGAGTTCCATGTCCGGCTGGGCCGCGACGGCGTCCGAGACCCGTTTCCCGATCGTACCGTAGCCGTTGACGCCCACGCGTGTCATATCCGCCCGTCGCTGCGGAACCGACATAATGTTTTCGAGAACAGCAAAATGAAATTAACTACCCCGCGAGTAAGCAGTCGGTTAATTCGACGGCGATCGACACCGGACGTAAATAATTCAATTACGGAATGGAGTAAAGGCGGCGATGACAAGCCCTAACGCCCGGCCGTTCGGAGACGGGGGCATGGCAGCCGACCGCTCCGACGCCGCGGCGACCGCGATCGAACAGTGTCTGAACGTCTCCCCGGACGAGTCGGTCGTCGTCGTCACCGACGACGAGCGCGAGCCGATCGGCGAGGCGCTGTACGCGGCCGCGAGCGCCGTCACCGACGACGCGACGATCCTGCGGTATCCGCCCGCCGAGCAGCACGGGACGGAGCCGCCGGCGCCGGTCGCGGCCGCGATGCGGGAGGCCGACGTCTTCCTCGCGCCCACGACGAAGAGCCTGAGCCACACCCGCGCCCGCGGCGCGGCCTGCGACGCCGGCGCGCGCGGCGCGACGCTCCCGGGGATCACCGAGGACGTGTTCACGACCGGTCTCGACGCCGACTACGCCGCCATCGACGCGGCCTGCGACGACGTGCTCGACCAGGTCGCGGGGGCCGACGAGGTCCGCGTCACCGCGCCCGCCGGCACGGACATCACGTTCGGGATCGGCGACCGCGAGTGGCTCGCGGACACCGGTATGGTCCGCGAGCCGGGCGACTTCTCGAACCTCCCCGCGGGCGAGGTGTTCGTCGCGCCCGAGACCGCGACCGGGACGTTCGTCGTCGACGGCACGATGATGCCGCACGGCCTGCTCGACGAGGACCAGGAGCTCGCCTTCGAGGTCGAGGACGGGTTCGTGACCGAAATCGCCGACGACGCGATCCGCGCCGACGTGGAGGCGGCCGCGGAGGAGGTCGGCGACGCGGCGTACAACCTCGCGGAGCTGGGAATCGGGACCAACGTCGGCGTCGAGGCGCTCGTCGGCTCGGTCCTCTTAGACGAGAAGGCGGGCGGCACCGTCCACATCGCGATCGGCGACAACGCCGGGATCGGCGGCGAGACCGACGCGCCGCTCCACCTCGACGGCATCATCCGGGATCCGACGGTCTACGCCGACGGCGAGCCGATCGACCTACCGAGCGCGTAGGAGCGCTCAAGGCGGGAACGAGATCGTCCATTTATACCTGAACGAGGCGGTGGCGTCGCCGGCGGCTCTGCCGCCGGCTGCAAGAGGGACCTTCGGTCCCTCGCTGGAGTCAGTCGCCGGAGCGAAGCGACGGCGACTGACGAGGCTGGGGAGGCGCGAGGTGCGGTCGCTGTGCGGGGCGGGGTGGGACTCAAAGGGGCAGCCGTGAGGCGGGCGCACGCTCGCTGTGCTCCTCAGTCGCTCACTCCGTTCGCTCCCTGCGGTGCTTGCGTCACCTGCGCCCGCCTCACGGCTGCCCCTTTGGAAGTGTTCACCGCCGACCTGCTGAATCCCACTTATGAGCGATTGGCTGGGAATTTGGAGGCAGTTACCACCCATCTGCCAGCATCGACCTATTCCACGACCGCGAGCGCCACGCCCGCCACCTCGCGAACGCCGACCACCTGGTGGCGCCAGCCGTCTCCCGCATCCACGCAGAGCGTGCCCGCGTCCGTGACCGCGACCGAGATTCCCGGCCCGTACCCGAGCGCCACGACCCTCTCGTCCACCGGAAGCTCAGCGAGTTCCCACGTCTCGTCGTCCCACTCGCCGGCCTCGTCGGCGTGAACGACCAAGTCCCCGTCGACGATCGCCATCGCGTGGCCGTCGCCGTCGGCGGCGACCCCGTCCGCAGCGCTCTCCCGGACGCTCATCCAGCCGTTGCCGAGCCAGTAGAGTCCCGCGCCGGTCGCCGCGAGCGGCATCCCGGCGCCGGCCACGTCGCGCGCGTCGTCGAGACCGACGTCGTCGAGTCCGCCGCCGGAAACGCGGTACACCCCGTCCGCGGCCGCGAGGAGCGCGCCGTCGACCGCCCGCGGGTCCCCCACGGTTCCGATCCCGGCCGTCGACGCGACCGTCGTCCCACCCGCCGCGAACTCGACGCGCTCGATCGCGCCGTCCTCGCGCGCGACGAGAATGCCGCCGTCACGACCGCCGGCCGGTCCCACTGCGACCGCCGGATCGTCGTCGATCGACTCGAACGCTGGGTCGTCGCCGACCGCGGCGACCGTGAGCCCGTCGGGCGTGGCCGCGGCGACGAGATCCGGCCGCTCGTCGCGCGGGAGGACGGCGACGTCGCGAGCCGCGTCGCGGGCGACCATGTCGAACGCGCCGATCTTGTCGGCCGACAGCGAGACGCGGACGATCCCGGTCCCGGTCGCGACGTAGGCGTCGGTGCGGCCGGCGCTGCCCGCGTACACGCGCTTTTCGTCGATCGAGATGTCGTCCTCGGCGGGAGCCATCGCCCGGGGATTCACCGGCGGGAGGCATAAGCCCCGCGCGCCGGCGCCCGTCTCCCGTTCCGAGAGCCGACGCGCGTTCCGGCGGCCCGGGACGCCCGCGCGTTCCGACGGCCATTTGAGCGCCCCTCGCGTACGCCGATCCGTGCAGTCTGTCGCCGCCGACCTCTCGGTCCTGCTCGCGGACGTGGTCCCCCGACTGGCCCGGATCACGGCGTTCATCGCGGGCGGCGTCTTCGTCGCCAACGTCGCCGTCGCGTTCGGGCTGGTGCGGTACGTCGCCGGGATCGCGGGGTGGCTCACGCGGCCCGCGAACCTCCCCGACGAGGTCGGCACGGCGATCCTCACGACCGCGGCGTCGACGACCGCGGGCTACGCGACGCTCGCGGAGTACCGCGAGTCGGGGCTGCTCGACGACCGGGCGACGCTCGTCGCGGTCGTGATAAACACGTTCTTCGGCTTCGTCCAGCACGTGTTCACCTACTACGTCCCGGTGTTGATCCCGATCCTCGGGGCCACCACCGGCGCCGTCTACGTCGGCGCGCGCGCCGGCATCGCGCTGCTCATCACCGTCACGGGCGTACTCGCGGGCGGACTCCTCCTCTCGGAAGCGAACGTCGACCGCTCCGCGCTCGCCGACGTCGACGCGACCGGTCCCGAGACCGACGACCGCACAGACCGGGAGCGCGTCCGCGACGCCGCCGAGAAGTCGTGGGGGACGCTCCGCCGGATCGTCCCGCGGCTCGCGGTCGTGTACACGCTCGTCATCTGGCTCGTCACGACCTACGACGTGGCCGCGCTGACGAGCGTCGCGGAGCCGATCACGAGCGTGCTGGGACTGCCGGGCGAGGCGGTGCCCGTCATCGCCGTGTTCACGCTCGACACGACCGCGGGCGCGGCGACCCTCGCCGGGGCGGAGGTCGGCACGTTCACCACCCGCACCGCGGTCGCGTCGCTGCTCATCGGGAGCATCCTCTCCTTTGCCGTCTCGACGTTCCGGCGCTCGATCCCGTTCCAGTACGGGATCTGGGGCGCGTCGTTCGGCACGAAGGTGATCGTCGTCAACACCGCCCTGAAGCTCGTCTTCATCTCGGCGACGGTCGCGCTGCTGCTCGCGCCGGTGTGGTGAAAAAGTCCGTTTCGCTCGAATCAGTAGGTTCAACATCGCCCCGGATCGATCGGCGCACATGGCGCTCGAAAAGGACGTGGACTGTCCCGCGTGCGGCGAGACCCGTTCGTTCTACCGGACCGCGGCGATGACGCTCCACCTCGGCGAGAAGACGAAGTGGCGCTGTCCCGACTGCGGCTACGGCTACGTCGAGATCGACGGTATCGATACGCTCCCGGCCTGAGACGGCCCCTCACACGCGATTCTCTCCGCCGCGTCGACGCCGCAACACTCAGTAGCCTCGCGGCTAAGCCGGATCGCATGGACGGAACACGGCGACGGTCCGCGGAGGCGAGACCGCGTGGTCGGTGAGGCGCGCGACCCCGAGAGCGACGCCGGCCCGCTCGACGGACTCACCGTGTTGGACCTCTCCCGTGTGCTCGTCGGCCCGTTCTGCACCATGCAGCTCGGCGATCTGGGCGCGGAGGTGATCAAAGTCGAACGACCCGGGCAGGGCGACCAGACCCGGACGTGGGTCCCGCCGGCGTTCAGCAAGGGTGCCGGTGGGAGCGGGGGGAGTAACGAGAGCGGCGACGACAACGAGAACGACGGCAGCGCGAGCGCCTACTACGTCAGCGTCAACCGTAACAAGCGGTCGATCCAGCTGGATCTGACGACCGAGGCGGGCCGCGCGGTCGTCCGCGACCTCGCCCGCGAGGCCGACGTGCTCGTCGAGAACTTCCGGGTGGGGAAGATGGCCGAGTGGGACCTCGACTACGGCGACCTCGTCGACGAGAACCCCGGACTCGTCTACTGCGCCATCTCCGGCTACGGCGAGTGGGGACCCGACCGCGACGAGCCGGCCTACGACATCATGATGCAGGCCCGCGGCGGCTTCATGTCGTTCACGGGCGTCGAGGGCGGCCCCCCGGTCCGGATCGGGGTCGCGCTCGCCGACGTCGGCGCCGGCATGTACGCGACGCAGGCGATCCTCGCGGCGCTCCTTGAACGCGAACTCGGCGACGGCCGCGGGCAGAAAATCGACGTGAGCCTCCTGGACGGGCAGGCCGCCTGGACCAGCTACATGGCGACGAACTACTTCGCCAGCGGCGAGCCGCCGGGGCGGATGGGGAGCAAACACCCGAACATCGTCCCGTATCGCGCGTTCGAGACGGCGGACGACTACGTCGTCGTCGCCTGCTCGTCGGACCGGTTCTGGCCGCCGCTGTGCGAGGCGCTCGACCGTCCCGACCTGCTCGCGGACGAGCGGTTCGAAAAGAACGAGGGGCGCGTCCGGAACCGCGAGGCCCTCGACCGCGAACTGGAGGAGACGTTCGCGGCGCTGTCGACCGACGAGGCGGTTGCGACCCTCAAAGAGCACGACGTGCCCGCGAGCCGCGTCCGCGACGTGAGCGAGGTGTTCGCCGACCCGCAGATCGAGGCGCGCGACATGCTCGCCGAGGCGGAGCACCCGACCGCGGGCACGGTGCGGTTCCCCGGCTCACCGATGCACTTCTCGCGGACGCCGACGACCGTCCGCCGACACCCGCCGGCGCTCGGCGAACACACGGAGTCGGTGTTACGCGAGTACGGCTACGGCGACGGCGACATCGACGAGCTGCGCGGACGCGGCGCGATCCCGGAGTAGCGACACCGACGAGCGCCCGGCGAACGGCGAAAACGGATGCTCGAGTGCCGCGTCGACCTCGGAGGCTCCCGGCTTACAGGATGCCGGCCTGCTCGGCGCGCGCGACGATGCCGCGGGCCATCTTGTCCGTCGCCTCGTCGACCATCTCGCCGTCGACCGAGACGGCGCCTTTGCCCTGTTCTTTCGCCTCCGCGTAGGCGTCGACGATCCGGCGGGCCTTCTCGGCCGCCTCGGGCGAGGGCGCGAACGTCTCGTTGGCCGGCTCGATCTGGCTCGGGTGGATCGCCCACTTGCCGTCACAGCCCAGCTGGCTCGCCCACCGACAGGAGTCGCGGAACCCCTCCGCGTCCTCGATTTCGGCGTAGGGTCCGTCGATCACCTGAAGTCCCTGCGCCTTCGCGGCATGGGCGATGCGCGCGAGCTGGTAGTGCCAGTAGTGGCCGGGGTAGCCGCCGCCGGAGCCGATGGTGAGTCCCGCGGCGCCGACGTTGGCGGTGTAGTCGCCGGGACCGAACACCAGCGACTCCAGGCGGTCGCTCGCGCGGGCGATGTCGGCGACCTTCGTCATCGCCTCCGGCGACTCGATCTGCGCCTGAAGCCCGATGTCGCCGACCGGCAGGTCGTTGTTCTCCTCGACCTGCGTCAGCAGGTTGTCGACGGTGGCGACCGTCTCCGGGTTGTTCGCCATCGGCACCATGATCGTGTCGAGGTACTCCCCCGCCCGGCCGACGACCTCGATCACGTCGTCGTAGAACCACCTGGTGTCGACGCCGTTCATCCGGTAGCACGGGCGGGTGTCGGACCAGTCGTACTCGATCAGGCCCTCGATGGCGTTCTCGCGGGCCTCGACCTTCTCCGAGGGCGCCACCGAGTCCTCCAGGTCGATGAACGCCTCGTCGGCGCCGGAGTCGGGCGCTCGCTCGATCATCTTCGGGTCGGAGCCGGGCGTCGCGAGCTGACTCCGGCGGAGGGTGACGTCGTCCGCCCCGCCCATCAGTCGTCACCTCCCTCGGAGGCCGTGATCGGGTCGCTCTCCTCGTCGGTGAACCCCGCGGACTCCTCCTGGCGCTCGCGCGCCTCGGGGTCGAACTCGGCCTCGATGTCCTGATAGCGCGGGACGAAGGAGAGCTCGTGGTGGCTCTCTGTCTCGTGGCCGATGTACCGCTCTTCGAGGTCGAACTGCGCCTCCTCGTCGTTCTCGGCGATGTTCTCGAAGTCCTCGTAGGCGGCGTGGGCGCCGGAGTGAAGCCCGTACAGCGTGATGAAGATGTACTGGTAGCCCAGGTCGCCCAGCTCCTCGAAGGTGAGCGGGTCCTCCTCCGCGCCCCACTCGAACGAGGAGGAGTAGTTGAAGGCGAGATCCAGGTCGGGGTGGGTCTCGTGGATCGTCTCGGCGTACTCGACCGCGTCCTCGCGGGACGGGTCGGGCATCTCCGGCCAGACGAGGTCGACGCCGGCGTCGGCGTAGATCCGGCCGCGTTCGAGGTGCTCCTCCCAGTCGCCGTTGGCGGAGCCGTACGCGTCGGTGCGAGCGATGATGACGGTGTCCTCGCTCTGCTTGGCGTCGACCGCGGCCTCGAAGCGCGAGCGCGCCTGCTCGCGGGAGACGATCTGCTTGCCCGCGATGTGGCCGCAGCGCTTCGGCGAGGTCTGGTCCTCGATGTGGATCGCGGCGACGCCGGCCTTCTCGTACTCGCGGACCGCGCGCCGGACGTTGTGGACCCCGCCGTAGCCGGTGTCGCAGTCGGCGATGACGGGGAGGTTCGTCGCCTCGACCATGCGCTTGGCGTTCTCGACCATCTCGGACATGGTGACCATCTCCAGGTCGGGGAAGCCGAACTGGCCGAGGACGGTCGAGTAGCCGCTCATGTAGGCCGCGTCGAGACCCGCCATCTCGGCGAGGCGGGCGTCGAGCGCGTGGTAGATCCCGGGCGCGAACGTGTAGTCCTGCTCCTCGAACAGCTCGCGGAGCCGGCGGCCGGCCGGGTTGTCGATATCTCTCGTGAAGACGTCGTCGTCGAGTTCGTTGGGATTCATCGGATTACTGCGTGGTGGCGTCGTCTGCGGTGCGGTTCGTCGTCGTCCGTCGCCCGTCGGCGCTGCGCCCCTCGGCGTTGTGCCCGCCGGCGGTGCGGGTCGCGGACGTGAACGCCGTGGCGTCGGGTCGCGGGCCGTCGCCGGTCCCCGCCATCGGGACGGCGCGGCGGAACGAGCCCTCGCCGTTCGGTCGAGTCGAGCGGTCGCGGGGGCGTCGCGTCGCGTTCGTCGTCATCGCGATCCCCCGTCCGTCCGCGTCCGCGAAGCGGGACGCAGGTCGGGGACGAGCGGGGCGTCGCGCTCGCCGTCGGTCGGCGGGCGCGTGGGCTGGCGGGTGTCGGTCCCCGGCTGCGAGCCGGACGATCGCGTCCTCGTCGCTCGGCGGGTCGTGATCGTCGGGACCAGCGGCGCACCCGCCGCTTCGGTGAGCGGGGTGCGGCCGGGGACGGTCCGCGGAGAAGTAGCCGGATCGGGTCGGCCGGTCGAGCTCGGATCGCTCGATCGGGCGGTCGTGCTGTCGGTGCGTTGGGTCGTGTCGTCGGGCGTGTCGTTAGGTGTCGTCATCGGGTCGTGTGGGCGGTTGCGGCGGTCGTCTGGTGGTCGGGTCTGTGCGTCGGGTCACTGCGTGCTCGGATACGGGTACTGCCATTGCGACCGGTACGATTCGGAGGATGGTAATAAACATAATGATTGATAATGATAATATTCGTTATGTTGTTTTACCCGATTAAATGTTCCATGATAACGCGCAACATGGGAAACGTGAACGGCACAAGCAAGACGGCGTCGACGACGAGGGTGACGACGGGTCGGACCGATCGCTTATTGGTCCCGCCGCGCGGAGCGTAAGGAGTGAACGAGCGCGACGCCCTCCGGGCCTTGGCGGCCGACCTCCCGCACGCGGGCGACGACGCCGCCGTCGTCGACGGGACGGTCATCACGACGGACATGCTCCACGAGCGGACCGACTTCCCGGCCGGGACGACGCGGTACACCGCGGGCTGGCGCGCGGTCGGCGCGTCGCTGTCGGACGTGGCCGCGATGGGCGCGGCCGCCCGGGCCGCGGTCGCCGTCTACGCGGACGAGGCGTTCGACCGCGAGGAGCTGGACCGGTTCGTCGCGGGCGCGGTCGACGTCTGCGAGGCGGTCGACGCCGAGTACGTCGGCGGCGACCTCGACGAGCACGTGGAGTTCACGACCGCGACCACCGCGATCGGCCGCGTCACCGACGCGGGAGGCGTCACCCGGAGCGGGGCGCGACCGGGCGACGCGCTCTGCGTCACCGGTGAGTGGGGCCGGTCCGCGGCGGCGCTCCGGCTGTTTACCAAGGGAGAGGACGCGGCGGTCGAGCGCGCCAACGAGCTGTTCCGGTTCACGCCGCGCGTGGCCGACGGGCTGGCGCTGGCGCCGAGCGCGACCGCGATGATGGACTCCTCGGACGGGCTGGCCCGCTCGTGCCACCAGCTCGCCGAGGCGAGCGCGGTCGGGATCGAACTGGACCGGGACGCGGTTCCGGTTCATCCCGCGGTCGAGGAGGTGGCCGGGGATTCGGCGGAGCGGTTCGAGCTGGCGGCGCACTTCGGCGAGGACTTCGAGCTGCTCTGTGCGGTGCCGGAGGAGGAGGTAGCGGCGGTCGGTGCGGCGTGTCCCGCCGGGCTGACGCGGATCGGGACGGTGACAGCGGAGCCTGAAACGGGGGCGCCCCGCGTCGTCGCCGACGGCGACCCGCTTCCCGACCGCGGCTACACGCACGGCGACGAGTAGCAAGTCGACACAGATTCCGCCGATGTGCCGGCCGCTCGGCGATACATGATTGGAACCGCTGTCGCCAACCACTCCGAAGCCCCTGTCGCGAGAACTCGGGGGCCTCGCTGCGGTCCTCGGTCGCTCGCGCCGCTCGCTCCCTGCGGTCCTTACGTCGGCCGCCTTCGTCCTCGCGACAGCCCCTTCGAGTCCCACCCCGCACCGCACAGCCCCGCACCTCACGCCTCCCCAGCCTCGTCAGTCGCCGTCGCTTCGCTCCGGCGACTGACTCCCTCGCGCGTGCTCCTCGCGGCCGCCAGGGGCGGCCGCTCGGAGGCGCGCGCCACCGCAGAAATGTACTGCTTTTCGCGGTTCCTACCGCAGGAACTCGATCGCGGCGCCCTGCCCGAACCCGACGCAGAGCGTCGCGAGGCCGCGGTCGGCGTCGCGCTTCTCCATCTCGTGGAGCAGCGTCACGGGGAGGCGAGCACCCGACGCGCCGAGCGGGTGACCGAGCGCGATGGCGCCGCCGTTGACGTTGTAGATTTCCTCGTCGATCCCGAGCTCGCGTCGTGCGTACTCGCACTGGGAGGCGAACGCCTCGTTGAGTTCGACCAGGTCGTAGTCGTCGATGTCCGTGCCGGCGCGTTCGAGGAGGCCGCGAGTGGCGGGCACCGGCCCGATCCCCATCACGGTGGGGTCGACGCCGGCGACGCTGTTCGTGCCGACCTCGGCGAGCACGTCGAGTCCGTGCTCCTCGGCGAAGGCCTCGCTCGTCACGACCGTGAGCGACGCGCCGTCGGAGATCTGCGAGGAGTTCCCGGCGGTGACCGTGCCGTCGCCGGTGAAGGCGGGCGGCAGGTCGGCGAGCTTCTCGGCGGTCGTGTCGGGACGGATTCCCTCGTCTTCCTCGACCAGCCCCTCGTCGGTCTCGACCGGGACGATCTCGTCGTCGAAGCGGCCCGATTCAGTCGCCTCGGCGGCGCGCTGGTGGCTGCGGGCGGCGTACTCGTCTTGCGCCTCGCGGCTCACGTCGTACTCCTCGGCGACCTTCTCCGCGGTCATCCCCATCTGGAGCTGGAAGACGTTGTACGTCTCCGACAGCTCGGGATGGAGGTGCTGGTAGGAGTCGCCGTCCATCGGCACGCGGCTCATGTTCTCGACGCCGCCCGCGATGATGCAGTCGCGGTTCCCCGCGGCGACCGCGTCCGACGCCGAGATGACCGCTTGCATCGAAGAGGCGCACCAGCGGTTGATCGTGGTGGCGGGCACCGACTCGCCCAGCTCCGACAGGAGCGCGATGACGCGCGCGACGTTGTTGTCCTGCTCGGTCCGCTGCTGTGCGACGCCCCACATGAGGTCGTCGACGTGGTCGCTCGTCAGCCCCGTCTCGTCGAGCGCGTGGTCGATGAGCGTCGTCGAGAGGTCCTCGCTGCGGACGTCCTCGTAGACGCCGCCGTCTTTCCCCTGCGGCGTTCGGTAGGCGGCCGCGATCACCGGCGTACTCTCGTCTGTCATGGTCGATCACACGACGGTGGCGACCTTAAATGGCCGTGGAACGAGCGGGAATCGATCCCGAGTTTACTGTTTCTCTTCGAGCAGGCTCTCGCCGGTCATCTCCGCCGGGCGGTCGAGTCCGATCAGTTCGACGAGCGTCGGCGCGATGTCGCAAAGCGATCCGTCGTCGCGGACCGCGCGGCCGCCGTCGTCCCCGTCGGGCGTCAGGTAGACGAACGGGACCGGGTTGAACGTGTGGGCGGTGTGGGGGTCCTCGGGCGTCCCCATGTCGTCGGCGTTGCCGTGGTCGGCGGTCACGACCGCGTGGCCGCCAGCGTCCGCGACGGCGTCGAGGAGGCGGGAGAGCTGCGCGTCGACCGCCTCGACGGCCTCGACGGCCGCGTCGAAGTCGCCGGTGTGGCCCACCATGTCCGGGTTCGCGTAGTTCAACACCAGTAGGTCGGGGTCCTCCCGGTCGATGATCCCGAGCGCCTCGTCGGTGAGCTCCGGCGCCGACATCTCCGGCTGCCGGTCGTACGTGGGGACGTCCGGACTCTCCACGATCTCGCGAAGCTCGCCGGGGAACTCCACCTCGCGGCCGCCGTTGAGGAAGTAGGTGACGTGGGGGTACTTCTCCGACTCCGCGATTCGGAGCTGGGTGCCGTCGGCGTCCGCGACGACCTCACCGATCGTGTTCGCTGGGATCTGCGGCGGGAACGCGACCGGGAACTCGAACGTCTCGTCGTACTCGGTCATCGTCGTCATCCGAATGTCGGGTTGGTCGAGTTCGAACCCCCACTCCGGCCGGGTGTCGGTCAGCATCCGGACCAGCTGTCGGGCGCGGTCCGCCCGGAAGTTGAAGAAGATCGCGGCGTCGCCGTCGGCGAGGGACGGCTCGTCGGCGACGAGCGTCGGCTCGATGAACTCGTCCGTCTCGCCGCGGGCGTGGGCCTCGCGGGCGGCCGCGACCGCGCTCTCGGCCTCGTGCGGAGCCTCGCGGGAGACGATCGCGTCGTACGCCTTCCGCGTGCGCTCCCAGTTCTCGTCGCGGTCCATCGCGTGATACCGACCCGTCACGGTCGCGACGTGACCGGTGCCGCGCTCGTCGGCCTTCGCGGTCACGTCGGCGAGGAAACGGTCGGCGATCTCCGGGGCCGTGTCCCGCCCGTCGGTGAACGCGTGGCTCGTCGCCGGGACGCCCGCGTCGGCGGCGGCGTCGATCAGCGCGAGCAGATGTTCCACGTCCGAGTGGACGCCGCCGTCGGAGACGAGTCCCATGAGGTGGACCCGGCCGCCGGTCGACTTCGCGTGGTCGAGCGCGCCCGCGACGGCGTCGTTGTCCGAGAGCGACCCCTTGGCGAGGGCGTCCGTGATCCGGGTGTACGCCTGCTTGACGACCCGGCCCGCGCCGATGTTCAGGTGGCCGACCTCCGAGTTCCCCATCTGTCCCTCTGGGAGTCCCACGCGGCGGCCGTGAACGACGAGGCGACCGTCGGCGCCGCGGGCGGTCGCGTCGTCGAACGCCGGCGTGTCGGCGACCGCGACCGCGTCGCGACCCGCGGGTCGTCCCGAGGGGTCGACCGTCTCGCCGTCCTCGCCGTCGCCGCCTCCCGCGCCGCTTCCGAGTCCCCAGCCGTCGAGGACGATGAGTGCCGTCTCCATACGTCCCGATCCGCTCCCCGGACTAACTACCCTTCGCTCCGCGCGACCGAGGGCGCCGTCCGACGATCGCCCCCGGTCGATTCCGGGACGGAACGCACCCGAACCGCCCCCGGAGATCAGCCTTTTACGTTCTGGACGCTAACCATACGTTAATGGACTCCGCGGTACTGCTCGATCTCCTCGGCAACGAGAACCGGCGGCGCATCCTCCGGCTGCTCGCCACCAAGCCCTGCTACGTCACGGAGATCTCGGAGTACCTCGACGTGAGCCCGAAGGCGGTGATCGACCACCTGCGGAAGCTGGAGGAGGCCGGTCTCGTCGAGTCGACGACGGACGACCAGCGCCGGAAGTACTTCCGGATCGCGCGCAGCCTCCGGCTGGAGGTGAGCGTCTCGCCGTACGGGTTCGGCGCGAAGAGCGCGTACCCGGCGAAGAACAGCCTCGACATGTCCGGGCGGTGCCCCCACCTCTCGATCGAGGTCCCGGACGGCTCGGGGACGACCGGCGACCTCGCGGAACTCGCTCAGGAGTTCGCGCGGCTCCAGGACCTCGACCGCGAGCTCTCCCTCGCCCAGCGGTGGGTTCAGGGCCGCGTCGAGGACGCGCTCGCAGAGATCGACGAGCGGCTCGGCGGGCAGGCCGACAGCCGCTTCTTCGCGGCCGTCATCGCCGCGGTGGTCGAGACCGACGGTACGCCCGCGGCGGTCGCCGACGAGGTCGGCGCCCGCGAGTCGACGGTCGAAGACGCGCTCCGCCGACTCTCCGACGTCGGGGTCGTCGCCCGCGACGCCGACGGGTACCGGGTCCGGTAGCGTCCCCCGCCGAGCGAATCCAGCGAACGCAACCGTTTCCGGAACCTTTTGGCACGCCGGGGGGAGAGAGCGGACGTGAGCCGTCTCAGAAACCTCTCGCTGTTTCTCGTCCTCGCCGCCGCGTGGGGGTCCGCCTTCGTGGCGATCAAGGCGGGGCTGGCGTACTTTCCGCCGGTGCTGTTCGCCGCCTTCCGGTACGACCTCGCCGGCGTGGTGATGCTCGGCTACGCGGCGTACGCGGTCGACGACCCGATCCCCCGCGGCCGCGACGCGTGGCTTGAGGTCCTCTCCGGCGCCGTGTTCATCATCGCCGCCTACCACGCGTTCCTGTTCGTCGGCGAGACCGACCCGGCGGTGACCAGCGCCGTCGCCGCCGTCATCGTCAGCCTCTCGCCGCTTTTGACCACCGTCTTCGCGCGCGCCTTCCTGCCCGCGGAGCGGCTGACCGCCGTCGGCGCGCTCGGACTCGGAATCGGTCTCGTCGGCGCGGTCGTCCTCGCGAACCCGGACCCCGCGAACCTGACCGGCGGCGGGACCGTCGCGAAGCTGCTCGTGTTGCTCGCGGCCGCGTCGTTCGCGCTCGGCTCCGTGCTCTCTCGGGCCTCCGACGCTGACATCTCCATCGAGACGATGGAGGCGTGGGCGATGCTGCTCGGCGCCGGACTCACCCACCTGATATCGCTCGCGCTCGGCGAATCGGTCGCCGACGCGGTCTGGAACGGGGAGTCGCTGCTCGCCCTCGGCTACCTCTCGATCGTCGCCAGCGGGATCGGCTTCCTCATCTACTTCGATCTCCTCGACCGGCTCGGCCCGATCGAGATCAACCTCGTTTCCTACGTCGCGCCCGTGTTCGCCGCGATCGTCGGCTGGCGCGTCCTCGGCGAGGAGATCACCGCCACGACGGTCGCCGGCTTCCTGATCATCTGCGTCGGCTTCGCGCTGGTGAAACGCGACGCGATCCGCGAGGAGCTGCGGGCGGCCGGAGTGGTTCGGTGAGCGCACCGACCGCGCTCCGTCGACCCCGCCGCAACCGTCTTATCGACGGCCCGACGACCCCTCGGGCATGAGCGCCGCCGATCAGATCGATCCCCAAGCGAAACGCGCGGCTGCCCGCCAGTCGCGGATCCCGCTGCCGCACGGTCGCTACCGACTGAAGCTGCTCCGGCTCCTGACCGGCCCCCTGACGCGGCTTCAGAACCGCAACCCGCCGAGCGTCGGCGCGACCGAGTCGGTGACCGTCCCCGGTCCCGCCGGCGAGGCGCGAGGCGCCTCCGGCAGTCGGGCTTCGCCCGACGGTCTCGACGCGCGCCTGTACCTCCCCGACGGCGACCCGCCGTTCCCGACCGTCGTCTTCTTCCACGGCGGCGGGTTCGTCCTCGGGAGCCTCGAGACCCACGACTGGCTCTGCCGGCACCTGACGCGCGAGAGCGGCTGTGCGGTCCTCTCGGTCGAGTACCGCCTCGCGCCCGAGAACCCGTTCCCGGCCGCGGTCGAGGACGCGTACGCCGCCGTCGAGTGGGCCGCGGACGCGACGGAGGCGCTCCGCGGAACCGGCGACGTCGCGGTCGCGGGCGACTCCGCCGGCGGCACCCTCGCCGCCGTGACCGCACTCATGGCCGCCGAGCGCGACGGTCCCGAGGTCGCGCATCAGGCCCTCCTCTACCCCGGAATCGGTATCGATCCCGAACAGGAGTCGGTCCGGGAACACGCCGGCGTCGTCCTCTCGCGGGAGGACATCGAGTGGTTCTCGGAGGCCTACTACCGGAGCGAGATCCACCGCCGGAACCCGTACGCCGACCCGATCAACGCCGGGGACCTCGGCGGCGTCGCGCCCGCGACCGTGGTCACCGCCGGGTTCGACCCGCTCCGCGACGGCGGGAAGGCGTACGCGGAGCGGCTGGTCGCGGACGGCGTCGCCACCCGGTACGAGAACTACCCGTCGATGGTTCACGGGTTCATGACGATGCAGGATGTCGACCGCGCCCGCGAGGCGATCGCGAGCGTCGGCGACGACCTCGGCGACGCGCTCGACGCGTAGCCGCGGTCCGCGCGCTCGCCGTGCCGGGTGTGCCCGCCGGCGCGCTCCGACCTCGCCGTGCCGGGTGTGCGATCGCGTCCCGCGCCGGCGGTGGAATTTATTTGCGAGGTGACGACCGGTACGACGTGTTCCCCGAAACCATCGAGACGGACCGGCTGTGGCTGGAGGCCAGAGGTCCCGAGACGGTCGACCTCGACGAGTGTTACCGGATCTGTTCGAGCGATCCCGGCATCGACGAGGTGACCGAGCACGTCACGTGGGATCCCCACGAGACGAAAAAGGAGACGCTGGAGTTCCTCGAACGGGGCCGCGAGCGCTTCGAGAACGGCGAGGCCGCGACCTACGTGATCCGGCCGCGCGACGGCGAGAACGGGGCGGGCGAGATCGCCGGCTTCGGCGGCTTCGACGTCGAGTGGGACCGGCGGACCGCGAACCTCGGCACGTGGCTCCGGAAGCGGTTCTGGGGGCGCGGCTACTCGGGCGAGCGCGCCGCCGCGCTCGTCGCGGTCGCGTTCGACGACCTCGACGTAGACGTCGTCGCCGTGAGCCACCACCCCGACAACGAGAAGTCGCGGCGCGCGATCGAGAGGTACGTCGATCGCCTCGGCGGCCGGCGTGAGGGCCGTCTCCGCAACACGCTCACCTTCGCGGACGGGAGCGTCCACGACGAGGTCCGGTACACGATCTCGCAGGCGGAGTGGCGAGAGGCGACCGACTGACCGGAGGAAGTATCCGGCGCGAGAGGTCGTTCCAACGTTCTTTCCCGTCGAATTATGTATCGAACCAAAGCCAACAAACACTTACGGCGTCCGAAACGATACCGAGCACATGTCCTCGTCACCAACCGGTGGAACGACCGCGACGACGGGTTCGAACCAGAGTATCGCGCGAGACGCGATCGGCGGCGCGGTTGCGGGCGCCGCCGCGTACCTCCTCGGCTACCTAGCCGTCTACGTCACACAGAGCGGCCGGATCGAGGAGGGGTTATCAGGGCTGAACTTCCTCGCGGAGCTGTTCGGCGGCGACCCCATCTCGGCGTGGCAGGTGTCCGGCTGGATGTTCTACAACGCCCACTTCGTCGAGACCACGTCGCCCGGACTGCTCGGCGGCACGGAGTCGCGGAACCTCCTCATGCAGGCCGACGGCGGGTCGTTCCTGTTCGTCGTTCCGCCGCTCCTCCTGCTCGTCGCGGGCGTCGTCGCCGGTCGAGTCGCCGACGCGAGCACTCCCGCGGGGGGCGCCCGCTCGGGGGCGCTCGTCGCAGCCGGATACCTCCCGCTCGCGGTCGTCGGCACGTTCCTGTTCCGGTACGCCGCCGGCGACGGGAGCGTGGCGCCCGACATCGTGACGGCCGTCCTCCTCGCCGGCGCCGTCTACCCCGCCGTCTTCGGCGCGATCGGCGGAACGGTTTCGTCGCTGCTGAGCGACTGAGGTCGGAAACCGATCTCGCGACGGCTCCCGTCAGTACGTCTCGTCTTCGGGGTCGAAGCGGTCGCCGTACTCGCGGGCGGGGTCGACCGGCTGCCCCTCGTCCGTCTCGGGTGCGACGTAGTCGATGAACGACTCGACGTCCGGCTCGCGGACGCGCACCTCGACGTCTATCTCGCCAAGCTCGTCCGGCTCGCCGACCGCGAAGTTGACGACGCCTTCGAGCGCCGCCTGCTTTTTCAACGAGAAGGCGAACCCTTCGTCGGAGCTGTTTCGGCGGAAGACGCGGCGGGCGGTGTCGAGGATCTCCTGCTCGTGGAGCACGTCGGAGAAGGCGTCGAGGCTGTGCGTCTCGGAGACGAGCCGTCCGTCCTCGTGGACCGGCTCGGCGTCCGGGAAGACGTTCTCGACCGCGTCGGCGACCCGGTCGGTCACCTCCGTGTCCCGGACGGGGACCTCGATCCGGACGTCGACGCTGTAGATCACGCGCCGTCACCCCCGGCGTTTGCCGCCTCGGCGGCGTCGGCGTCCGACTCCCCGGTCCCGTCGTCGACGCCGAGCACGTCGCGGACGCGCTCGCGGAACGCCGCGAGGCTGTCGGTGTTGTCGATCTCGACGTCGGCCCGTTCGAGGGTCTCGCCGAGTCCGAGTTCGAGTTCGCGGTCGTCGCGCTCGCGGAGGGCTTCGAGGTCGGAGTCGGAGTCGTCACGCCCGCGCTCGCCCAGCCGCTCGGCGCGGAGTTCGAACGGCGCCCGGATCGCGACGAGCGTGAAGTCATCGCCGAACGCCTCGCGGAAGCAGTCGAGTTCGACGGTCGAGCGGAGACCGTCGACGAGAACGGTGTCGTCGTCGCGGTCGCTCTCGGCGGTCGCCTCCCGAATTCGCGGGAGCGTCCGGGCGGCGATGGCGTCGTCGCCCTCCTCCTCGCGGAGCGCCTGCGCGATCCGGCCGTGGTGTTGCGCCGGGTCCAGCCCGCGGCGGCGACACTCAGCGCGGATCACGTCGCCCATCACGACGACGGGGATTCCCGCCGCCTCGGCCACGTTCGCCGCCTCCCCTTTCCCGCTGCCGGGGAGACCGACGGTTCCGATGACGTTCATTACCGGCGCGTACTCCGCTCGCGGACTTAGGTCTGCTGTTGGCCCGCGGGCGCGAACCGCGGGCGTTTTTTAGACTGGGGGGATCAGAAGCGAACGAGGGCACGTAGCTCAGCCCGGATAGAGCGTCGGACTTCTAATCCGATGGTCGTGGGTTCGAATCCCACCGTGCCCGCTATCTGCGAGCGAAGCGAGCAGTAGCGACGCAGGGATTCGAACCCCATCAGCCGCACGCAGCGAACGGTGTGAGGTCCGAGCGAAGCGAGTACCTGGATAAGTGAGCGGCGAAATCGAGACGACTCTTAAAAAGCGAGAATGTGAGGGCTGAATAGGTTTATACAGTTGTGCCACAGAATTGTGGATATGAGTGTTCAGATCGAGGGGTTCGAAGAATTAGCCGACTCTCTGGATAGCCTCCAGCAGGATCTCGAAGGTGTAAGCGGCAAAAATGAGATTCCAATGAATGAACTATTCTCGGCTAGTTTCATGAGAACACATACCGAATTTGATTCGATTGATGAGCTTTTCGATAGTAGTCCTTGGGAGATCGAAACGGAGAACGATTTTAAACAGATCCCTGAATCAGAGTTTGACGATTACATCGATACACACACTGGCTTCAGTTCATGGGAGGCAATGCTCACCGCTGCCGCTCGTGAGTGGCTCTCACGTCAAATCAATCTCTGATTTCTCTTTCTTCGCTCTCTCCTTCAGTTACTTCATCTTCTGTTGACTCCGTATCTTCAGATTCTCTACTTGATTCGGGTGTGTCATCAACATGAAGATGGAAATCGATGTTATGGTTCTGTCCTTGAATAGTGAATCCAGTCGCAGGGCCGTCTGAATTATCTGACTCTGTCTGATAGTTGTAGGCGGCAAGAATAAAGGATCCAATGGTTGTAAGCCCAAGAATCGTTTTCCATATAGTTGATATGACCGAGGTAATGTCACCATATCTTGGACTTTCAATAATAATCCGTAGCTCAATAAAGAAACTCAGAGTAAAGAGAACTAGAGCTACTCCGCCAACGAAAGCAAACAAATACGGATTATATCGATGGCCCGTTATCAATCGGCGCAGCCCCATCATGTGATTCTGATATGAGCCTTCGTATAAATATCCAGCCAAGCTAGACGGGTCGCGTTAAGTTAGTACCCACATAGCTGCTGCCATGCGATTTTCTGTAGTGTTCTAGAATGTTGTAGCGGATCGTGTTCTGTGCATCACCGAGAAAGAGAACTGAGAAGGGAAATCCTGTTTCTCCCGGAGTTACGCCCTATCTTGAGTATATAAATGGCTTCAAAACTCACGGGATACTCTTGCCGTCTTGCGCTTCTGCGTGACTTAACACGAACCTGTAATCATCACCCAAATAAATAGTCTTCGCGAGATTTTCGATTCTGGACCACTCAGTCCGCGGCGCTCGGCGCCCCCAGATACTTTTCGTTCAGTTCGTACTCGCCGTCCTTGCCCTCGATCAGGTACTCGCCGTAGTAGGGCACGCGGTTCGCCACCACGTCCTCGAACGTCTCCGCGATCTCCTCGCGGGTCATCTCACCCATCGACCGGAGGTCGTCGTTGCGGTTGAGACACCCTTTTAAATAGCCCTCGTGGGTGACGCGGACGCGGCCGCAGTTGGCGCAGAACTCCTCGTTCTCGACGGGGTCGACGATCTCGACCATGCCGCCCGTCTCGTCGTCGCTGTCCTCGCCCACGAAGTAGCGCTTCCGGTCGTGCATCTCGCGGTGTTCGACGCGGTCCGCCTCCGCCACGAGCCAGTCGTGGACGCGCCCGATGTCGACGTTCCACTCGGGCTTGCCCGTCAGCTCCGGCATGTACTGGATGAGCTGGAGCTGAAGCCCCTCGTTGTCGGCGACGTGGTCGACCATCTCCTCGACGTAGCCCGCGGTGTGCGTGAACACGACCATGTTGAGTTTCACGGGGTCGAGACCGGCGTCGACCGCGGCCTTCACGCCTTCGAGGACCTTCTCGTAGGCGCCGGACTTGGTGACCTCCGCGAAGTCGTCCGGGTCGAGCGCGTCCTGCGAGACGTTGACGCGGTCGAGTCCCGCGGCCTTCAGGTCCGCGGCGCGCCCGGGGAGGAAGGTGCCGTTGGTCGTCATCGAGACCTCCATCGAGTCCGGCGTGCGCTCGATGATCTCCTCTAAGTCCTGCCGGAGCATCGGCTCGCCGCCGGTGAACTTCACGGCGTCGACGCCGTACCCCTCGACGACCTCAAGGAAGCGGACCACGTCGTCCGCGCTCATCTCCGACTCGCTCGGCTCCATCGGCCCGCGCGTGTCGCCTAACCCCTCGTTGTGACAGTAGACGCAGTCGAAGTTACACCGGTCGGTGAGCGAGATCCGAACCCCCGTCACCTCCCGTCCGAAGTCGTCCGCGAGTGGGCCGGCCATACCGGATCGGAGCGACTACGCGCGCTTAAGTATCCGGGTCGTTCGTGTGGGTGCGTAACATCCACCGGTTACGTCGCGCCCGAGACGCGACCGACAAGCGGTACGATTCCGCCGGCGAAACGCGCCGTCGACCTCACAGCGACAGCCGAAGCCCGTCGGTCGCGGTCCGCACCTCGCCGTCGAAGCCCGCCTCGCGAACCCCCCGTTCCATCTCGCGCTCGCGGCCGCCGGTGTGCGGGTAGAGGTGCGAGAGCAGGAGCGTCCCGATCTCGGCGCCCGCGAGCGACTCGCCGAGGCTCGTCGGCCGCGGGTGGTTGGACACGTCCACGTCGTCCGGGAACGAGCAGTCGTGGACCAAGACCTCGGTCCCGTCTGCGAACCGCGCCATCCCCGCGAACGCCTCGGTGTCGCCCGAGAGCGCGAGCGGGCCCTCGGCCGCCGGCGCGTCCGAACTCGGCGGCGAGAAGCGATAGGCGAACCCGTCCATCGAGTGGCGCGTCTCGCGCGCGGTCACGTCGAACCCGCCGGCGGCGAACGAGCGCGACGCCGACACCTCGCGCACCGCGAGGTCGATCCGTCCGTCGAGGTAGTCGTGGACGCCGAGCAGGCCGTCGACGAGCGACTTCGTGCCCGCGGGACCGACGACTTCGAGGTGCTCCTCGCCGGCGAGCCAGCGCGCCTTCAGGAGCGGGAGAAGCGCCGCGACGTGGTCGAGGTGGTGGTGGGTCAACAGGACCGTCGAGACGCCCTCGTAGCCGGCCTCCGTCCCGGCGAGTCGCTGGAGGACGCCGCTGCCGCAGTCGACGAGCAGCGACCGGTCGCCGTCGTCGAGGAGGTACCCGGCCTGAACGCGGTCGGGGACCGGCATCGCGCTGCCGGACCCGAGCACGGTGAGTTCCATGCCGCCCGGTTGCGGTCGGACCCACCTAACTGGCTCGGACGATCCGGCGTGGACGGGCCTGCCGCCCGGAGAGCGCGGCGGCGACCGCTGCCGGCGTCCGTCGGTCGACTACTTGATCAGGAACACCGGCACCGACGCGTCGTCGGCGACGCGGTCGGAGACGCTCCCGAGCGACCGGATCCGCTCGCGCGGGGACTTCCCCTCCGGACTCATCACGATCACGTCGATATCGGTCTCGCCGGCGTACGCGACGATCTCGGTGTCGGGCGTGCCGTGCGCGACGTGGGTCTCGGCGTCGAGACCGGCCTCGCTCGCCGCGTCGGCGACGGCGTCGACGGCGGTCTCGCCCTGCGATTCGAGGTCCTCGACGACCTCGTCGTGGAGGTCGCCGGAGTTGGCGGCCGCGATCCGCTGGTCGACGACGTACAGCGCGTGGACCGTCGCGTCGTGGTCGCTCGCGAGTCGGACCGCGTGGTCGAGCGCGCGGTCGACCGCCTCGCTCCCGTCGGTCGGCACCAGGATATCGTCGTACATGCGCCGACGTTCACCCGGTACCGGCTTAACGGTGGGGCCTCGATACCGGACTCCGAGAGCGCTACTCGCAGCGCCAGCGGCCGCCGATCTCCTCGCGACGCATGCTGTCCGCCTCGCCGTCGCGGAAGACGCTGACGCGGCCGGTCTCCTCGCTCAGCGTCACCGTCGCGACGACCTCCGGGCGGACGGAGGTCTCGATCGCGCTCATGTGGCGCGATCCCATCCACGGCTCGTAGCTCACGTCGTCGACGAGGTCGGTCTCCTCGTCGCGGGTGCCGAGGTCGCGGAACCGGACCATCTGGGACTCTATCTCGCCGTCGACCGCGACGACGACGCCGCCGTCCTGCGCGACGCTCACCGACTCGGCGGCGGCCGCGAACGCGTCCTCCTCGAAGACGGACGGACAGTCGTCGCGCGGCCAGCGGTTGTCGCCCATCGGGTCGGCGTACGCGCCGTAGTCGCTGTCGCCGATGACGGCGAAGTACAGTCCCGGTCCCTTCACGTGCGGCTCCTCCCACCCGTCGAAGGAGACGCTGACGTGCTCGGCGCAGTAGGTCAGCCGGTCGACGACCTCGCACACCCGCTCGTGGCCGCCGTAGTCGATGGCGAGGTCGCTCATCGTCCCCGATCCCCCCAGTCCGGTCGTCCGCTGCGATTGCCGCCGTCGGTCACGACCGAAAGAACGGGACCCCGGTATATAAGCGCAGCCGAGTCGGACGGGAGTTCACGCCCGCGGCCGCAAACGTCCGCGGCCGCGACCCTCACGCCCCCGGTCGCGCTCGCGCCGATCGCCCGCGCCCGCGCTCCCCGAGCGCTCGCTATCGCCGCCACTCGGTGAACAGCCGCGTGTCGAACCGGTCGGCGCGAACGAGACCGACGCCGAACGCCGCCGCGACCGCCGCGGGCAGGAGGTTGCCGAACCAGACGTTAATCGAGCCCCAGAGGATCACGAAGCTCACCATGTCGTCGAGCATGAACTCGCAGTCGCGGAGGCGCTCGCGGATCCCCGCGGCCGCGAACGCACGGTCGAGCGTGACGACCGCGACGACCGCCGACAGCACCCAGCCGGCGTAGTTCGAGAGGGGAACGCCGTAGAACGCGCCGCCGCCGAAGTTCCAGAAGCCGAGCGACACCGCACCTGGGTCCAACACGACGTCCATCGCGACGACGACCGGGATCACCGTCGCCAGCCGGACCCACACGCTGTCGGCTCGGGGCCCGAGCAGCAGCAGGCAGAGCAGGTACGCGTTCGTCACGAGCGGGATGAAGAAGACGGGGAGCGCGACCGGCACGCCGCCGAGCATCGGCCCGAGGTCGACCGTGTACGCGAACTCGCCGTACGGCCACCCGGTCGCGACGCCGACCGACTCGATGAGGTACGTGTACGCGGTCAAGGCGCCGATCCAGCCGAGCGCGCGGCGATCGATCGTCGGCAGCACGCCGACGACCAGCGGCGAGCGCATCACGATCACGCCGAACAGCACGAACCACGGGTGGAACGCGAACGGTTCGGGAATCCACCCCTCGGCGCTGCCGACGAGCGCGAGGGCCCCCACGAGCGGGAAGACGACCGCGATGGTGAAGCGGTTCTCGCGGACGATCCGGTCGAGCAGCGCCTCCGCCTCGCGACGCGTGTCCGGCGCGCGCTCGCGGAGCGCGTCGACCCGCGATCCGGTCGTCGGGGTCGCGGCGCCCTCCGCGGACTCGGCCGGGGCCGACCGCCTTCCCGCGGAGCCGCCCTCCGCCGAACCGCCGTCGCCGTCGGTCACGGCAGCGCCTCCCAGAGCGGGTACACCCGCCAGAGACCGCCCATCGACAGCAGCGTGCCGACGACGGTGTTCAGCGCCGGGAACCACCAGTACGCGCGGTCGACCGAGATCGACGAGCGCGCGACCCACGCGACGAACAGCGGGTACACCCCGAGCAGCGCGCCGAGCCGTGGGTCAACGAGCCAGAAGCCGACGGCCGCGGCGGTCCACGCAGCGAAGCAGTAGCCGTACGTCCGCCCCTCGCCCAGCAGCGTCGCGGTCGTGTCGATCCCCGCGGCCCGGTCCGGCTCGATGTCCGGGATCGCGGAGAACGTGTGCATCCCCATCGTCCAGAGCCACGCGCCGGCGAGCGCCGCGAGCGGCGGGTGCGTCCCCGCGACCGTCGCGTACGCCGCCGCGCCCGGCAGGGCGTACAGCCCGTTCGACAGCGAGTCGAGGAACGGCGTCGTCTTGAACCGAAGCGGCGGCGCGCTGTACCCGACCGCCAGGACGAGGAACCCGAGCAGGTACGGCCACGCGACCCGGGGCGTGATCGCGAGCGTCGCCAGCCCGAGCGCGCCGGAGGCGACGACCGCGGCGACCACCGGTCTGCTCCCCCGCCAGCGCGCCTCGCGGCCCTCCTTCTTCGGGTTCAGCTCGTCGATGTCGGCGTCGAACACGTCGTTGACGCCGTAGAGGAACACGTTGGCGGGGACGAGGAAGTAGCACGCGAGCGCGACCGTGACCGGCGTGAACAATCCGCTCACGGCGTCGATGCCGTAGGTGACGCCGACCGCGACCGGGCCGGCGAGGTAGAGCCAGAAGCGCGGCCGCGACAGCACCAGCAGGTAGCGAAGCCCCTCGCTCCCGCTGCCGGCGGAGCGGTTCTGTCCCTCCTCGACGGACCGGCTCTGGCCGTCGTCGGCGGATCGGTTCTGGTCGCTCACGGCGGAGATCACACGTCGTCGTCGGCCATGGCTTCCGCGGTCAGCCCCCCGCTGATGAGACACATCGGAACGCCGATGCCGGGCGTCGTCGTCGACCCGGTGAAGTAGAGTCCGTCGACCGCGTCGGAGGTGTGCGGCGGGCGCAAGAGTGACGTCTGCGTGAGCGTGTGCGCCAGCCCGAGCGCACTGCCCGCGTAGCTGTTGTACCGGTCCGCGAAGTCGTCGACGGAGAACGTCTCCTCGACGACGATCCGCCCGCGGAGGTCGGTGTCGGTGTTCGCCGCGATGTCGTCGATCACGAGGTCGCGGTAGCGATTGCGAATCTCCGGGGTGTCGGCCAGTCCGGGCGCGACGGGCACCAGCGCGAAGAGGTTGCTGTGGCCCTCGGGCGCGACCGTGTCGTCGGTCTTCGAGGGGACACAGAGGTAGTAGGCGGGGTCGTCGGGCCACTCGGGGTCGTCGAAGATCTGCGCGAAGTGCCCCTCCCAGTCGGTCGGGAGGACGAGCGTGTGGTGTTCGAGGTTCGGCACGTCGCCCTCGACGCCGAGGTACAGCAGGAACGCGGAGGGGGCGTACGTCCGCGACTCCCAGTACTCCTCGGTGTACTGCCGCTTGCTCTCGGGCAGGAGTTCCTGTTCGGTGTGTGCGTAGTCGGCGTCGGAGACGACGCGGTCGGCGAGGTAGCGCTCGCCGTTCTCGGTGTCGACCGCGAAGGCGCCGTACCGGCCCTCTATCCCCGTCACCTCCGCGTCGGTGACGAACTCGACGCCGAGCGCCTCGGCGAGCTCGACGATGCCGTCGACGACGGCGCCGATCCCGCCCTCGGGGTAGTAGACGCCCATGTTGTAGTCGACGTGGCTCATCAGGTTGTACAGCGCCGGCGTGTTCGTCGGCGAGCCGCCGAGGAACACGAGCGTGTACTGCATCAGCTGCTGGAGCTTCGGGTGGTCGAAGTACTCCTCGACGTGTCCCTGCATCTTCCCAAGCAGCGAGAGCCCCCACGAGTAGCGGAGCACGTCCTTGTCCACGTAGTCGCGCAGCCGCGGGCGGTCCTCGTACACGAAGTGTTCCATCCCGATCTCGTAGGTCCGCTGGGACTCCTCCAGATACGCGTCGAACGCCTCGCCCGCGCCCGGCTCGTACGACTCGAATATCTCCCTGTTCGCCTCGCGGTCCGGTAACACGTCGACCTTGTCCCCGTCCTTCCAGAACACGCGGTAGTGGGGGTCGAGCCGCTCCAGCTCGTAGAACTCGTCGGGCGACCGACCGAAGTGGCCGAAGAACCGCTCGAACACGTCCGGCATCAGGTACCACGACGGTCCCATGTCGAACCGGAAGCCGTCGACTTCGAGCCGGCTGGCGCGGCCGCCGAGCTGCTCGTTTTTCTCCAGCAGCGTGACGTCCGCGCCGGCGTCCGCGAGGTAACAGGCCGTCGAGAGACCGCCAAATCCGCCGCCGATCACGACGACGGACTCGCCGGCGACGCCGCCGATGTGCGGGACCACGTCCATGTCCGATCCTACGGACGGCTCCGGTATAAATCCGGTCGGACGCGCCGGGACGTGCGCCTCGTCGCGCCGCGCGGAAGGGTGCCGACACCCGCCTCTCGCGCCGAGTGGATACCACTAAGTCGCCGACGCGCGTAGCCGATTCCACATGGATCTGACGGTCGCGATCACCGGGGCAACGAGCGGGATCGGGCGAGCCGTCGCCGAGGCGTTCGTCGACGAGGGGGCGTTCGTCGCCGTCTCCGGGCGCGACGGCGGGGCCGTCGATCGGACCGTCGCGGCGCTGAACGGCGAGGGAGACGACGCGGAAGACGGGGGCGAAGCCCCGAAGGAAGGCGACGGCGACGAGCGCGGCACCGCCTGGGGCGACCGCGTCGACGTGCGCGACGAGTTCGACCTCGAACGCTTCTTCGAGCGCGTCGCCCGCGAGTCAGGCCCGGTCGACGTCGTGTTCGCGAACGCCGGCGTGTTCCACGGCGCGCCGGGCGAGAGCCCGACGGACGAACTCTCGTACGCCGACTTCGACGACACGATGCGGACGAACGCGCGCGGCGTGTTCGCGACGATCTCCGAGGCGCTCCCCCACCTCGCGGACGGCGCGCGCGTCCTCGTCCCGTCGGGCGCGGTTGCGGCCGAGTCGAAGCCCGGCATGGGCGCGTACGCGGTCTCGAAGGCGGCCGCCGAGGCGGTCGCGCGCGGCTTCGCCGCCGACCTCGACGCGAACGTCGGCGTCGTCGACCCCGGTCTCGTCGCCACCGACCTCACCGGGAAGGAGCGCGCCCGCGACCCCGAGAGCGTCGCGCCGCTGTTCCTCTGGGCCGCCACCGAGGCGCCGGCCGACGACGTAAACGGCGAGCGGGTCGGCCTGCGAGAGTGGAAGTCGGCGACGCGATAAGGCGGACCGGGCGCCGGCGCCCGGTCGGCGGCCCCGGTCGGCGGCGCTCGCCCGCACTCACCCCTGACCGCGCCTCAGCGAGTCAGATCGGCGTCACGCGGTCGCCGATGTCGACGTCCGGGGGGTCGGCCGCCGTCGACGCCACCGCGTCCATGAACGCGGTCCGGTAGCTGGCCGGGCCGGCCGGCGCCGCCTCGGCCGCGCGCTCTCCGGCCAGCCCGTACGCGGTCGTCGCGGCGAGGGCCGCCTCCGTCGCCGTCTCGACAGGTCCGTCCGGAGAGCCGGCCAGCGCGCCGATCGTCCCGAGCGTGCTCGCGAGCATACAGCCCGAGCCGACGAACGTACCCATGCGCTCGTGGCCGACCGCGACCTCGTACGCGCCGCCGTCCGGATCGGCGACGACGTCGACTTCCCCGGACGCGACGACGGCGGCGCCGGTCTCGGCCGCCAGCGCCTCCGCGGCGGCCGCGACGCCGGACTCCTCGCCGACGGACTCGACGCCGCGCACCGTCGCCTCCTCGCCCGCGAGGCCCCGGATCTCTCCGGCGTTTCCTTTGATGACGTCGAACGCGACCGCGTCGAGGAGCCGCCCGACCGACGCGACGCGGTGCGGCGTCGCGCCGTAGCCGACCGGGTCGAGGACGACCGGGACGCCGGCCTCGTTCGCCCGCTCGCCCGCGTCGACCATCGCGTCGACGTCCGGGCGGCTCGCCGTCCCGGTGTTTATCACGACGGCGTCGGCGCCGGCCGCCATGTCGCCCGCCTCGGCCGGCGCGTCGGCCATCACCGGAAGCCCGCCCCAGTGGAGGGTGACGTTCGCCGTCTCGCTGGTCGTCACGTCGTTCGTGAGGTGGTGAACGAGCGGCGACGCCTCCCCGACCGCGGACAGCGTCCGACCGAGGCGCTCGGCGTCGAACGCGTCGAGCGGGTCGCTCCCGTCAGACATCGGCGACCGCCTCCGCGAGTTCCACCGTCGCCGACTCCAGGTCCGCCGCGGCCGTGATCGCGGACAGCGCCGCCACGCCGGTCGCGCCCGCGTCGACGACGGGCGCGGCGTTGCTCGCGTCGATGCCGCCGATCCCGATCACCGGAACCTCGACCGCGTCCGCGACCGCGGCGATCCGGTCGGTGCCGACCCCGTTCCGGTCGTCGGAGACGTCCTTCGAGTCGGTGCCGTAGACGGCGCCGACGCCGAGGTAGTCCGCGCCCGCGTCCTCGGCCGCTCGCGCCTGCTCGACCGTCGAGGCCGAGACGCCGACGACGGCGTCCTCGCCCAGTTGCTCGCGGGCGACCGAGGTCGGCAGGTCCGACTGCCCGAGGTGGACGCCGTCGGCGTCGACGGCGGCGGCCAGATCGATTCGGTCGTTGACGAGCAGCGGGACGCCCGCCGCCGCGGTCAGCTCGCGGAGCCGGTGCCCCGTCTCGTAGCGCTCGCGGGCGGTCCGCGCTTTGTCCCGGAGCTGGACGACGTCGACGCCGCCGTCGAGCGCGGCCGCGACGACTTCGGGGGTCGTTCGCCCCGCGGAACGGCTCGCCGCCGTCACGAGGTATGTCTGCCACTCGTTGATATTCACGTGTGATATCGGGCGCTGGCGGCGTAAAAACGGTTGCGTTCCGGTCGTGAGGTACGGACCCGTCTCACGGACCGCGGCGTTCGTCGTCGCCTCGGTGCCGCCCGGCGTCGACGGTCGCTGCGCGGCGCCGGTGGCCCGGGAGTTCGTCCACCGGGCTGAACGGCTACGGGTTCCGGTCGAACCGGCGGCAGGCCGTCAGCCGGCAGTACCGGCCCGACGCGGGCGACGTGGAAGAAGGAGTCGGGCGAAGCGCGGGTCGGCCGCAGCGGCCTACTCGTCGGCGGCGACGTCTTCGATCACTTCGACGCTCCCGGTGAGCTGCCGGTGGACGTACGGCATGTCGATGCCGGCGTCGTCGAACGCCTCCTTGACGGCGGTGACGTACTCGGAGCGCACCCGAACGAAGTCGCCGCGGTCGGGGTCGGCGATCCACCAGCGCGACTGAAGCCCGACGGCGGAGTCGCCGAGCTCGACGAGCCGGACCGAGACGCCCGGGTCGTCGAGGATCTCCTCGTGCGCCTCGGCCTTCTCGACGATGATGTCGGTCGCCTCCTCGATGTCGTCGTCGTAGCCGATCCCGAAGACGAACTTCTGGCGGAGCGTGTCGTAGGCGACGGGGTTCGTCACCGCGCTGTTCGCGAGGTCCCCGTTCGGCACCGTCACCAGTTCGTTGTCGAACGTCCGGACCCGCGAGACGCGCAGGTCGATCTCCTCGACGCGACCGGAGTTGCCGTCCCACTCGATCCAGTCGCCGACCTCGAACGGCTTGTCCTTGAGGATGAAGACGCCGGCGACGAAGTTGCCGAGGAGGTCCTGCGCCGCGAAGCCGACCGCGAGCGCGATGGCACCGCCGAACACCGCGAACGCCGAGAGGAAGCTGCCGTAGCCGGCCACGGCGAAGCCGATCGCGATCGCCGCCACCCAGACGACGGCGTTGAGGACGTTCGCGCCGAGGCTCAACACCGCCTCGTCGAACCCGCGCGACCTGACGACACGCCGAAGCCCGGGAATCAGGACGAGCTTGCCGAGCAACAACACGGCGACGAAGCCGGCGACGAACTGGAGCGCCGTCCTCGCGATCGCCGCCACGTTGACCGCGTTCGCGATCGCGTCGAGCTGTAAGGGGTGCATCACGCCATCGTTCGGGAGACTATATAAAGAAGCTACTGGCACCGCGGTTGTTTACGTCCGGTTCGCCGGCGGAGCCGGCGGGTCGCCGGGATCCGTCAGTCGCTTCGAACCGCGAGCGAGGGGACCCGCGCGTCAGTCGCTTCGAACCGCGAGCGGCCCGTCGCCCCGGGCGACCGCGCGCAGCCGCCGGCCGTGGACGTCGTCCGCGGCGATCCGCTCTCGGACCGCAGCCGGAATCCACGCCTCGCGGTCGGCGGGGTCGGGGGAGGGCGCGGGACCGACGCCCGCCGGACGCAGGTCGTCCGGGAGGTATCGGGCGTACGTCGGGAGCCGCTCGCGGAGCGGCACGCCGCCGGCGTCCGCCACGGCTTCGAGACCGCGGAGATCCGGCCACTCGTACGCGGGGTTGATGTAGTCGTCCGTCACCGGCGAGACCCCGCCGAGGTCGTCGATCCCGCAGTCGACGAGCTCCGCCGCCGGCGAGAGGTTCGGCGGGACCTGAACGGACACCTCCGGCGGGAGCGCGGCGCGCGCCATCGCCACGACCCGGCGCATCGTGTCGCGGTCGGGCTTCGGGAAGTCGGAGCGCTCGTTGGGGACGACGTTCTGGACGATCACCTCCTGGACGTGACCGTGTCGCTCGTGGAGGTCCCGGATCGCGAGGAGGCTCTCGGCGCGGTCGCGCCAGCCCTCGCCGATGCCGACCAGGATACCGGTCGTGAACGGGACGCCCTGCCGGCCCGCAGCGCGGATCGTGTTGAGCCGCTGGCCGGGGGTCTTCCGGCGGCCGCCCGAGTGCGCGTCGACGTCGGCGGTCGTCTCCAGCATGACGCCCATCGACGCGTTCACCTCGCGGAGGTCGGCGAACTGGGCTTCGGTGAGATCGCCCGGGTTCGAGTGCGGGAGCAGCCCCTCCTCCAAGGCGATCTCGCAGGCCCGGTAGAGGTACTCGTGGACCGAGTCGAACCCCCACTCGGTGAGCGTCTCGTGGATCGCGGTGTACCGCTCGTCGGGGTCGTCGCCGAAGGTGAAAAGCGCCTCCGTACAGCCCGCGTCGGCGCCCACGCGGCACTGCTCGCGCACCTCCTCGGGCGACAGGAGCGACGCCTCGCCGGGGACGTCGTAGTAGGTACAGTACGTACAGGTGTAGCGGCACGCCGTGGTGAGCGGGATGAAGACGTTTCGCGCGAAGGTGAGCCGGTCGGCGGCGTCGACGTCGGCCGGGCGGACCGAGAGCAGTCGCTCGACCGCCCGCTCGTCGACCGTCACGTCGACGTCGTACTCGTCGGCTCCGGCGAACACGGCCGTCACTCGCGGTCGGCGTTCAAAAAGGATCGCGGTTGCGGATCCCTCGACGACACCGGATCCGGTTACGTCCCGGGCAGAGGGTGAGACCGATCGCTCTCGTTTCGCCGGCCCGCTCTCGTTTCGCCGGAGCCGATCGGACGGCCTCGCGCGATCGAGAGCCGTCCGTCGGCTTTCAGTACGACAGGCCCATCTCGAACCGGTCGTTCCGCAGCCAGACGCTCGCGGCGCCGATGGGGACGACGTAGATCAGCAGGATGAGCGTGTCCCCGTACGGAAGCGCTGACGTCGACTCCACGTCGAGCAGGAGGATCGCCGTGAACCCGTACACGACGGTGATCGGTGCGATCACGTACAACGCGACAACGAGCAGTCGGCCGACGGGACGGAGGGCGACTTCGAGTGCGTCCGCCGGCGACCGGTCTCGGTACGACCCGTCGCGGAGGAACTGACGCCAGACCTGCGCCGCCTGCGACCCGCAGACGGCGACTACTGTCAGGGCGACCGGGAGCGAGGACAGCGAGGAGAGGCTCAAGTCGAACATCGACACCGCGATCCAAGCGAAAAAACAGAAGAAGCCGGCACCGTTGAACAGCTGCCTGACGACCAGTCGGACGTTTCGCCTGTACAGCGGCGGGAGAAGGGGCAACCCGATCGGATTCGGCGCTTCCCGCCACTTGTCGGCCTCCCCGTCGTCGATCGGCCGTGCCGCGAACAGCGCCGCGGTCGCGAACAGAAGAATGGTGACCCCGATATCGATCAGGTAGACGAGTATCAGCTCGTCGATGCTCCACCGGAAGAAGACGATACCGACGACGAGACAGAGATGCGTAACGAGCACCGAGAGATCGTCTCGGGCGACGCCGAGCGTGTCCGCGACCGCGTCTTCTGCCCGTCTCGACATGCGTTCTGGCGACTAGTAAGACTTTCAGTCACTTGCCAATATCGGCGCGGAACGGCGGTCGACGAGCGGACTGTCGATCACTTCCGGACGGCCGCTACCCGGCCCTCGGACGCGTCGAGCGCGAAGCCGGCCTCGCGGAGCCACGTCGCCGCCCGGCCCTCGCCGTGGATCAGCACCTCCGCGAGGTCGGCCGGCTCGTCGACGTCGGTCCCGAGTCGCCGGGAGTCGACCGCGACGAATTCCGCCCCGATCTCGGCCGCGATCTCGCGGTGATCGAGGTACGACGCGCCGTGGTAGTCCACCCGGAACTCCGGGTGGGAGGCGACGAACGCGTTCGTGCCGCCGCCGCGGCCCGGCGCCATCGCGACGTCGGCGTCGCGCCCGGCCGCGAAGAGTCGGTCGAGCGCCGCGGGCGTCGCAAGCGCGAGGTCCGCCATCACCACCGCGACCGGCTCCTGGGATCCGTCGGTCCCGGCGTCGCCCTCGCCGGCGTCATCTTCGGGGTCGACCCCGATCCGCGCGTCGAGCGCCGCATTCACGGCGTCCGTCAACGGGCGGTCGTCGACGGTCACCGGGGGGTCGACGTTGACCGCGTCGGTGGCGAGGACCCGCGGCTCGCCGCCGGCTGCGGCGACGGCGTCGAGCACGTCGTCGAGCATCGCCCGCGCGAACTCGCCTCGCTCGTCGGGCGAGAGGACGCCGGAGAGTCGTGACTTCGGACGGTCGGTCGAAAAGGGAACGATGACCTCCATCGCGGGCGACGGCGGCCCCTTAGAACAGGGATTCCAGCTCGTCGCTGTCGTCGCTGACGAGCTCGTCGAGGTTCTCGTCGCTCTCCTCGCGGATCTCGTCGAGGTTGTCCTGCGCCTCGATGGCGACCTGCTGAAGCTCCTTGATCCGCGGGACGTTCGTGACGCCCGCGAGCAGGATGACCGTCGCGACGAAGCCGGCACCGCGGTACGGGTAGTCGCCGCCGCGGACCTCCATCGAGCCGGTCTGCTCTTCGAGCCACTTGCGGCCGCGCTCGATGCCCTTCCGGTTGAGGTACTCCGGCGGGCCCGCGAGCACGAGCAGCGCGCGCTCCGCGCCCTCGATCTCGCAGGGGAGCGTGAGCCGGCCGAGCGCCGCCTTGCGGACGAGGCTGGTGATCCGGTTGGTGGTGTGCGCGCTGTCGAGCTCCTCGTCGTCGCCGTCGTCGCGCAGCCGCGAGAGCAGGCCGCCCGAGGAGCGCTCCTCGACCTCCTCCTCCGCGTAGCCGACCGTGGAGACGCCGCCGCCGGAGAGCGTGTTGATGATCTCCGAGGAGTCGACGACGCTCTCGGCGACCTCCTGACCCTGCTGGATCTCGCCCGCGCCGAAGAGGATGCCGAAGCGGCGGACGATCTCCTCGTTGATCTCCTCGTAGCCGCCCTGGACGGACTCGCCCGTCTTCCGCCAGGCGTCGTTGTCGAACACCATCAGGTTGTCAACCTCGCGGACGAACGTCTGGAACGAGCGGGCCGCGTTGAGGGTGTAGATACCCCCCTCGTCGCTGCCCGGCAGGATCCCCAGCCCGTAGACGGGCTCGGTGTAGATCCGCTTGAGGTGTTTCGCGAGCACCGGCGCGCCGCCGGAGCCGGTCCCACCGCCGAGACCGGCGACGACGAGGAAGGCGTCGACCTCGTGGACCGGGATCGAGTCGATCGCGCCCTGGACCTCGTCGATGTCCTCCTCGGCGATCTCAGCGCCCAGTTCGTTGTCCGCGCCGACACCGTGGCCCTTCACGCGCGACTGGCCGATGAGGACGCGCTGGTCCTCGGCGATGTGTTCGAGTCCCATCAGGTCCGCCTTCGCCGTGTTGACGGCCGCCGCGGCCCGAACGATCTCGGAGCCGGTCCGCTTGTCGTACTCCAAGAACTTGTCGACGACTTTACCTCCCGCCTGTCCGAATCCGATCATTGCGAGTTTCATCGTGTGCTCCCTCCGCGTTTGAAATGAACAGAACGTGATCTCGTATATAAGCCTTCGGTTGCCGTTACCAGCGTTGAGATTAGGGCAGTTGACACGTTCGGTCCCCCGGTCATCTCATCGGATCCCGAGGTGCTCGCCGAGCGTGGTCAGTTCCGCCGGGTCGACGCCGAACGCGCCGACGTCGTTGTCGGCGGTCGTGTTGTCGAACTTCAGCGAACGATACTGGTCCGCACCCATCGGGAACCCGGGGACGGCGCCGAGAACGGAGAGTCCGATCTTCGCGAGCGGCATGGGCAGCGGGACGATGGTGACGCCCTTCTTCTCGGCCTCGTAGACGAGGTCCGTCACCTGTCGGAGCGTGAGCACCTCCGGGCCGCCGACCTCGTACGTCTCGCCGGCGTGCTCGTCGTCGGTCACCGCGGCGGCGATCATCGGCACCAGATCCTCAACGTGGATCGGCTGGAACCGCGTCTTCCCGCCGCCGGGAAGCGGGTACAGCGGGAGGCCCGGCGCGAACATCTCCTTGAGCCGCTTGGTGAACGAGACGAACTCGCCGCCCTCGCCGAAGACGACCGACGGGCGGAGGATCGTCCAGTCGAGGCCGCTCTCGCGGACGATTTCCTCCGCCTCGCCCTTCGCGCGGATGTAGGCGGTGTCGCCGTTCGGGTCCGCGCCGAGCGCGCTCAACTGGACGAAGCCGTCGACGCCGCCGTCCTCGGCCGCGCGGACGAGGTTCTCGGTCCCGCCGCGGTGGATCCGGTCGTGCATGCGGTTGCCGCCGTCCGGTTCGAACAGCGGCGAGAGGGCGACCAGGTTCACGACCGCGTCGTGGCCGTCGACGGCCGACTCGATGGAGTCGTAGTCGGTCACGTCGCCGGTGACGCCCGTCACGTCCTCCGGCGTCTCCTCGGGCGAGCGGGAGAGCGCGGTCACCGCGTGGCCGTCGTCGGCGAGCGCGCGACAGAGGTACGACCCGATGAAGCCGGTTCCGCCGGCTACCAACACTTTCATGCGATCAACGTGGCGTGGAAGCCCCGTAAACCTACCGCGCTGTCAGACGCTCGTCGAAAACGGGAGAAACGGTCGGCTGCGACCCGCGGGAGCGTCTCACTCCTCGTCTTGGGTGGGAACCGTTAGCACCGGAACGGGCACGGTCCGGAGGGTGCGCTCGGCGACGCTCCCGAGCAGGTACCGCCCCACCCCCGTCCGGCCGTGCGTCCCCATCGCCACGAGGTCGACGCCGGGATCGTCGACGTACGCCCGGATCCCGCGCGCGGCCGATGAGGCGACCTCGACGGCGCCCACCGCCTCCAGCCCGGCGGCCTCGACGCGGTCGACGCCCTCGGCGACCGCGTCGTCGGCGTACTCGGTGAGGGCGTCCTCCTCGACGTAGTCGCCGATGCCGAGTCCACCCGTGCTGACGACCGAGAGGACGTGGACCGTCGCGCCCGCGCGCTCCGCGATCGGAATGGCTCGGTCGAGCGCGGCGGTCGCCGCCGGGCTCCCGTCGGTCGGGACCAGTACGTCCTCGTACGGGTACGCGGTCTCCTCGTCGCCCGGGCGAAGCGCCAACACCGGAACGGGCGACTGCCTGACGACGCGCTCGGTGGTGCTGCCGACGACGTGTTCGACGCCCTGCCGCCCCCGCGTCGACATCGCGACGAGGTCCGCGTCGACCTCGTCGGCGTACGCTGCGATCGTCTCCGGAACGCCGCCCTGCCGGACCGCCGTCTCCGCGTCGACGCCGCGCTCCGCGGCGCGGGCCGCCGCGTCCTCGACGATCGATTCGCCCTCGCGTTCGAGCACGTCCACCACGTCGCCGCCGATCCGGGTCACGCTGTCGCGGGTCGTGTCCGCGACGTGGAGGAGGTGGACCGTGGCTCCGTGGTCGGCGGCGACCGACAGGATGTGCTCGAAGGCCGCCGCGGCCGCGTCGCTGCCGTCGGTGGGGACGCAGATTCGGTCGAACATACCTGCTCGGTCACGGCCGCAGGTGAAAAACGCTCGCGTCGGTACCGCCCGCTGCGCGTCGCCGCGACGCTCGGTTACGTCGCGCCGTCGCCCGACTCGGCTTCGTCGCCCGACTCGGTGCCGTCAGTCGATCCGTCTCCGCCGTCTCCCGAATCCGGCTCTCGCTCGCGGCGCGTGACGCGCACCGTCGAGATGCGCGCACCGTCGACCGCGGTGACCTCGAAGGCGAACGCGTCGGTCTCGGCGACGTCGCCGACCTCTGGAGAGCGCCCGAGACGGTCGAGGACGAACCCACCGAGGGTCTCGTAGCCGTCGCCGCTGAGGTCGGTCCCGAGCGCGTCGTTGACGGCGGTGAGCGGGACGGAGCCGTCGGCCTCGTGGGTGCGCTCGCCGGTCCGGCGGATGGTGTGGCGGCGCTCGGCGGCGTCGAACTCGTCGCGGAGGTCGCCGACGAGCGCCTCGGCGACGTCCTCGACGGTCGCGATCCCCTCGAACGCGCCCCACTCGTCGATGACCGCGGCCATCTGTCGGCGCTCGTCGCGGAACTGGACGAGGAGGTCGCTCGCGCTCGTCGTCTCCGGGACGACGAGTATCTCCCGCGCGAGGTCGGCCGCGGTGGCGTCGGCGTCGCCCTCCTCGGTCGCGCGCAGCACGTCTTTCACGTCCACGAAGCCGACGACGCGGTCGGCGTCGTCGCCGTCGACGACCGGGTACCGCGTGTGGCCGGCGTCGAGGACCGTCCCGCGGATCGTCGTCAGCGACGCGTCCGCGGGCAGCGAGACGACGTCGGGGCGCGGGACCATCAGCTCGCGGGCCGCGGTGTCGTCCAGCTCGAAGACCCCCTCGATCATCGCGACCTCGGACTCGTCGACGTGGCCGGCCTCGCCGGCCCGCGCCAGCACGCGCCGGATCTCGCGCTCCTCGAGCGTCTCGTCGCTCTCCGAGGCGGGCGGGATCCCGATCAGGCTCGTGAAGGCGTTCGCGGTGCCGTTGAACACCGTGATGCCGGGCGCAAAGAGGAGGTACGAGAGCTTCATCGGCGGCGCGAGGAGGAGCGAGACCCGCTCCGCCTGCGCGATGGCGATCGTCTTCGGCGCCAGTTCGCCGAAGACGACGTGGAGGAACGTGATGAAGGAGAACCCGATCGCGAACGCGACCAGGTGTACCAGCCCCTGCGGCAGGAGCGGGCCGAGGACCGGTTCGATGAGCGCCGCGACCGCCGGCTCGCCGATCCACCCGAGTCCGAGCGACGCGAGCGTGATCCCGAGCTGGGTCGCCGCGAGGTAGTCGTCGAGGTTGGTCATCACCTCCTGGAGCGTCTCCGCGCCCGCCGTCCCCTCCTCGACCAGCTGGTCGACCGAGGTGGCTCGGATCCGGACGAACGCGAACTCCGAGGCGACGAAGAAGCCGTTCAGGACGACCAACACCAGCGCGGCCGCCACGCGCGAGAGCGAGACGGCGATCTCTACCATTCGCTCCCTCCGGGCGCGTGAGCGACTGCTGAGTCGGCGACCATGCCGGCCGTTCGGGGAGAGGTCACTAAAAATGGGGGTCGAGCGCGGACCCCGCCCTACGGGAGCGCCGAACGGCGCCGCCGCGACCCGGGTCGTTTATTCCTCGCGGCGGCGGAACGCGACCATGCTGATCACGCTGGAGGGGCTCGACGGCAGCGGCAAGACGACGGTCTGGGAGGCGCTCCACGACGTGTACTCCGACGCGACGTTCACTCGCGAGCCCACTAACAGCTGGTACGGCGACGCGGTATACCGGTCGCTCTCCGACCCGGACGCCGACCCGCTCGCGGAGCTGTTCTTGTACACCGCCGACCACGCGAACCACCTCTCGGAGACGGTGGAGCCGGCGCTGGCCGACGGCGACCTGGTGATCTCCGACCGCTACTCGGACTCGCGGTTCGCCTACCAGGGGGCGACGCTCGCGCGCGCCGACGTCGACATCGAGCGGCCCTTAGAGTACGTCCGGGGCGTCCACGCCGCGTTCTCGCGCCCGCCGGACGCGACGATCTACCTCGACCTGGACCCGAAGACCGCGGCCGAGCGCGCCGGCCGGACCGACAAGTTCGAGCGCGACGGCTACCTGGCGGCGGTGGGCGAGAACTACGAGCGCCTGATCGACGCCGACCCCGGGCGGTTCCACCGCGTCGACGCGACGCGGTCGCCCGAGGACGTGATCGCTCGGGTCGAGGCGATCGTCGCCAACCTCGTCGAGCGCTGACCAGCTCGGAACCCCTCGTCAGCGCGTGTCCGGCAGTTCGTACTCCTCGGGCGACGGGACGTAGAGGTAGTCGATCGCGACCCCGAGCGCCAGCGGGAGCCCGACCAGAAGCGCCAGCAGAATGGTCGAACTCCCGACGTCGATCCCGGTCCCCACGCCGAGCGCTCCCGTGAACACGAGCGTCGAGACGAACAACAGCAGGGGAGTCAAGACGATCGTGTACACGACGGACCCCCACGACGTCGAGAGCTGAATCCGGAAGAACCGGGTCGCGACCCCGGCGAGGAACGTGTGGAACGCGACCAAGGCGAGGAGGCTGCCGAACCCGAACAGCGCGAGCATGGGCGCCGTACGGGCCGCCGACACTTGCCCCTATCGGCCTCAGACGGCGCCGTCGTTCCCGTGCCGTCGCGCGGCCGAGAGCAGGTCGGAGACCGGCTCCGTGTACTCGTAGCCGGGGATCACGCCCTGGACGTACGTCCCCTCGACGAAGTCGATCAGCGCGCCCGCGTCGTCAACCCCGCGGCGCTCGTTGATATCGTCGAGCGCGTAGGTGACCAGGATCTCGTCGCCCTCGCGTTCGACGACGGGGTCGAACTCGCGGTCCCGGCGGGTGACGCCGCCGACGTCGACGACGCGCCGCTCGAACGTGTCGGCCCAGCCGTCCTCGACCACGTCGGCGACCTCGTCCGCGGTGACCGCCGAGAGCGTCGGGACCCGAACGGTGACGGTGAATCGGATCTGCCGCTCGTCCGCCGGCTCGGCGCGGACCCGCCCGTCGAACGCGGTGGTCGTCGAGACCCACGCGTCGCCGTCGCGCTCGAAGGAGCCGTGGTCCGCGAACGCCCGCCGGACGCGGTCGGGGAGTTCGGCGGCGGAGCCGTCGCCGGCGGAATCGCCGCCGGTCGAGTCGGCGCCGTCGACGCGCTCGGCGTCCGTTTCGGCGTCGTCCGTTTCGGCGTCGTCCGTTTCGGTCATACCGATCCGGAGGCGGCGCGCCCTGAAAAGCCGCTCGCGTGGCCCGCGCAAGCCGCGGGCCGGGATGCCGAGGCGGGGCGTATCGCCTCACCGATACGGGCACGCTCGGCCGGTACGTCGGACCCTTTTGTGCGTCGACCGACGAGGAGAGGTATGGCAGACACGTTCCGGTCCACGGAGGGACTGATCGACGCGCTCGCAGACGCCGAGTTCGACCGACCGCCGGCGCTCGTCAGCAACGCGCACATCACCGGACTCGGTGTCGCCCGCGCGCTCGACGCCCACGACGTTCCCGTCATCGCGCTCGACCGCGCGGGCAACGCCGGCGACGGTGGAGCCGAGACCGGGACCGTCACCCACGACGGGCTGGCGCCGCCCTCCGACGCGGTCGACTTCGCGGGCGCGGTCACGTACCCCCTCGACGACCTCGACGGGTTCCGCGAGGACGTGGAGGCGATCGTCGAGGCGGCGGGCACCGAGGCGGTCGCGTTCGGCTGTATGGACGAGTGGGCGCTGTCGTACGCCGAGGCCGACCCCGAGGGCGTCCGGCTCCCGTTCGCCGGGAGCGACACGCTCGACGACGTGTTGAACAAGTCGGAGCTGTACGCGACCTGCGAGCGGCTCGGCGTCCCCTACCCGGAGACGTACCGGCTGGCGGAGACCGCGGCGTCGGGGACCCGCGAGGCGGACGCCACGGTCGACGAGGCCGCCGACGCGCTCGGCTTCCCGCTCGTGGTGAAGCCCGAACTCAAGCGCGACTTCGAGGAGGCGTTCGGCACCAACGTGATCGAGGTCGCGGACCGCGGCGAGTTCGAGGACGTGGTCGCGGCCGCGAGCGACGAGGGCGTCGCCGTGATGGCCCAGAAGCGCGTCGACATCGCGACGGGGCGGGACCACTCGCTGGCCTCCTACGTCCCCCCGTCCGGGCGCGAGGACGCGCTCGCGGTGGTCGGCAACGCCGCGGTGCGGTTCCCGCGCAACTTCGGCACCTCCTGTCTCGTCGAGACCGCCGACGAGCCGGCCATCGAGGAGCGCGCGCTCGCCGTCCTCGACGACGCGGGTTACCACGGGATCAGCGAGTCGGAGTACGTCTACGACGAGGTCCGCGAGGAGTTCCTCCTGCTCGACGTCAACACCCGGCCGTGGAAGTGGATCTCGATGCCCGTCGAAGCGGGCGCGAACCTCCCGATGGCCGCGTACGCCGCGGTCACCGACGCCGAGTACGAGTCCGACGGCGTCGAGCCGACGCGGTGGGTGTACCTCCGCGACTACCTCTCGCTGCTCGCCGGCGACGACGCGTTCTGGGACCAGCTGTCGGCCGCCGACTGGCGCCGGCTCGTCTCCGGCGCGTTCGAGCGCGACGGGAACCTGACGACCGGCGTCTACCGCCCCGCCGACCCGGGTCCGGCCGCGAAGCTGTTCGAGACGGAGTTCGTCGACCGCGAGTACTACTGCTCCTGTTAGTCGACTTCGGAACACAACGGTTAGTGCGCCCGCCGTCACAGGGCGCGTATGGGCTTCTTCGAGACGCTCGCGGACCGGATCGACGCGGTCGACAGCGTCGTCTCGGTCGGGCTCGACCCCGACCCGAGTCGGCTCCCCGACACCGTGACCGACGCCGACCTCCCGCGGTGGGCGTTCAACCGCCGGATCATCGACGCGACCCACGAGCACGCCGCCTGCTACAAGCCGAACGCGGCCTTCTACGAGGACCCCGACGGCTGGCGCGCGCTCCGCGAGACCGCGGCGTACGCCGAGGGGAAGGGCGTTCCCGTCCTGCTCGACGCGAAGCGCGGCGACATCGGGAACACGGCGCGTCGGTACGCCGAGGCGCTCGACCACGTCGACGCGATCACGGTGAACCCGTACCTCGGGCGCGACTCGCTCCAGCCGTTCCTCGACCGCGCGGACAAGGGCGTGTTCGCGCTCTGTCGCACCTCGAACCCGGGCGGCGCCGACCTTCAGGACCTCGAACTCGCCTCCGGCGAACCCCTCTACGAGCGCGTCGCGGCGCTCGCGGACGTGTGGAACGCGAACGACAACGTCGGCCTCGTCGTGGGCGCGACCGCGCCGGAAGAGCTGGCCGAGGTCCGCGAGATCGTCCCCGAGATCCCGTTCCTCGTGCCCGGCGTCGGGGCACAAGGGGGCGACGCCGAGGCCGCGGTCGAGCACGGGCTCGCCGCCCGGCCAGACCTCCCGGTCGACGTCGGCCTCGTGAACTCCTCGCGCGGGATCATCTTCGCCGGCGAGGAGTCGAGCCGCCCCGACAACGAGGCGACGTACTTCGGGGCCGCGGGCGACGCAGCGAAGCGGCTCAAGAGGCGGCTGAACCGGCATCGCTGACGCCGGCGGTTCCCGCGACCCACCCGACCTCACCCGCGCCCGGCGGCGCAGCCGGAACAGGCGCGGGCCGTCTCGTCCCAGTGGTCGTCGCAGACGGCGCGGCCGCAGCGGTCGCAGGCGTGGGTCGCGGTCGCCGCCTCGCAGACCTGACAGAGTCCGGTGAGGCTCACGCCGGCCGTTGGGTCGCACGCCTTATGAGGGTCGGGGGCGACCGCCGGATATGCGCCAGTTCGTCGTCCTCGGCCGCGACGTGCCCACCGACCCCGACGCGATCTCGCTGTCGGACGTCCCCGGGGCCGGGCGGCTCGACCTCTGCTGTCGGTGCGTGAGCGCGGGCGTCTTCCTCTCGCACGGCATCCGCGAGTCGGTCCGGGTCCACCTCGCGATCGCCGACGAGTTCACCGTCACCTTCGATTCCGACACGCTCCGCCACCTCCACCCCGACGAGCGCAACGTGGCCGCGCGGGTCCGCGACGCGCTCGACGCGAAGGCGGACGCGATCGGACACATGCCCGCGGACGTCTCGCCCGGCGTCGAACTCCGCCGGATGGGACTCGACGCGACGCTCGACCGCCTCCTCGGCGACGACGGTCGCGGCCCGGACGGGACGCTCGTCCAGCTCCACGAGGACGGCGACCCCCTCGTCGACGCCGAACCCCCGACGGACCCCGTGTTCGTGCTCTCGGACCACCACGACTTCGCCGACTCGGAGGCCGAAGCGATCGCCGACCGCGCCGAGCGACGGCTCCGCGTCGGTCCCGAACTGCTCCACGCGGACCACACGGTCACCGTGGTCCACAACTGGCTCGACACCGACGGCTACGCCGAATACTGACCCCGGGACCGATGCCGACCGAACCCTCCGACCGCGAGACGACGACCGTCCCCGACACGGACCCGCGCTTCGAGGTCCCGCTGCGCGGAATCTCCGTCGACCCCGAGACGCGCTGCGCGCACTGGGACGACCCCGTCGACGTGGTCGCACTCCGGTTCGGCTGCTGTGAGACGTACTACCCCTGCGACGCCTGCCACGCCGGGGCGGCCGACCACGAGGCGGTTCCGTGGCGCCGCGAGCGCTTCGACGAGCCGGCGGTGCTGTGTGGCGCGTGCGGGAAGAGGCTCACCGCGCGGACGTACCTCGATAGTGATGACACCTGTCCCGCGTGCGGCGCCGCGTTCAACCCCGGCTGCCGGAAGCACCGCGACCGGTACTTCGAGGTGGAAGGGTCGGACGGCGGAGACGATAAAGACGGATTATAAACGACGGCGCGGTGCGGTGGCGCGTGCCTGCGAGCGGCCGCCCGTGGCGGCCGCGAGGCGCACGCGCGAGGGAGTCGCGAGCGAAGCGAGCGACGAGGCTGGGGAGGCGTGAGGCTGCGGTGCTGTGCGGGGCGGGGTAGGACTCAAAGGGGCAGTCGTGAGGACGACGCAGGCGATGTAAGCACCGGAACGAGGGAGCGAACGAAGTGAGCGACCGAGTGAGGCGCGCAGCGAGCGTGCGTCGTCCTCACGACTGGGGCTTTGGCTGTGTCCATCGCTGCTCTCCGGTCTCCGGTCAATTATTTATCAATGAGCGGCTGGGGCTATGGCGGTGTCTGAGGCTGCCGTCAGTTTACTCATAAATCACCGATACATGTTCCATCTGAAACTCTCTGATCGCCCCCCTTTCGGAAGGATTAAAAGAACGAGCGGCCTTCTGTCGAGTGCGGGCCGGTGGGGTAGCTTGGTATCCTTCGGCCTTCGGGTGGCCGTAACCACGATTCAAATTCGTGCCGGCCCACTTCTCCCGCATCCGTTTTAAACCGACGAGCGACGGCGCTCGTTCTCCGGCTCACCGAACCGACTGCGGTGGCCGCGCCTTCGACCGATCCGCGAGGACGACCGCGACCGTCTTGAACGCCGCGGAGCCGCTGGCGCGAAGCGACTCATCTTCGTCGTCGACGACGGTCGGTCGTCCCGTTGGTAAGGTTCAAGGTCCTCTGTCACCCGCTACGACACGAATGAAACTCTTCTCCTCGCGGGCGGACCGCCGGCGGGGCATCGCGGCCGCGGTCGGCATCGCGGTCCTCGCGGTCGGACTCTACGTCCTCGTGAGCCGGTACGCCGGCTTCATCACCGACGCGCAGGCCCTCCGGACGTGGCTCGACCAGTTCGGGATATTCGCCCCCATCGTCTTCGTCGGCATCCAGGCCCTCCAAGTCATCGTCGCCCCGATTCCGGGACAGGTCGTCGCCCTCGTCGCGGGCTACCTCTTCGGCTCGTTCTGGGGCACCGTATACAGCCTCACCGGGGTGCTCATCGGCAGTGCTGTCGCCTTCTCGCTCGCGAAGCGATACGGTCGCTCCTTCGTCGAGAACGTCATCCACGAGGACGTGATCGCCCGCTTCGACGGGTTCGTCGACACCGTCGGGATCCCCGGGCTGTTCGCGTTCGTCATCATCCCCGGGCTTCCCGACGACGCGATCTGCTTTCTGAGCGGACTCACGAAGTGGTCGCTCCCCACGTTCATCGGCGTGATCGCCGTCGGTCGGCTGCCGGCGTACGTGTTGACGGTGTACGCGGGCGGCGAGCTCGCGAGCGGGCGGTTCCTCTCGGCGATGGCACTCGTCGCGCTCGTCGTCGTCGCGTCCGCTGTCGGCTACTACAAGCAGGACGCGGTTCGCGACCTCGTCGAGCGCTTCGAGCCGCGACTCCCCTTCTGAGGCCGCCGCGGTCGGCGCGTTTCGTCGCTCCCGCGTCACCCCCACGTCCACTGCCAGTCGAGGACGAACCGGTACAGCCCGCTGATGAGGATCGCGGGCACGTTCGCGACGAGCGCGATCATCCCGCCCCACTCGACGAGCGCGTAGAGCACGCCGATCTGGATCGGCCACGCGGTCCCGCGAACCAGGTTCGTCTTGAGCAGTCCGCCGAAGTACTCGGACAGGCCGGTGTTCTGACTCGCCCGGAACGTCCACGCGTTGTTGAGTACGTACGAGAGGATGATCGTGATCTCGATGGCGATCGTCGCGGCGAGGAGGTAGTTCAGTCCGGCAACGTTGTCGAACAGCCACAGCAGCGCCAGCTGAATCCCGGCCGTGAGCGCGCCGACGACCACGAACCGGCGCATCTGGACCGCGATCGGCCCGGTCGCGAGGTTCCGCAGCGTCGCTCGGATCATCACTTGTACCCGAGCGCTTCGAGGCGGGCTTCGAGGTCCTCGTCGACCGCTTCGTCGCCGTCCTCGCCGCGCTCGGCGGCGGCCGCTTCCGCCGCCGCGCCGCGCTCGCGGAGCAGCTCCGCGTGGGCGTCGACGACCGGCGCGAACCGGTCGATGACCGCTTGTTCGCGGTCGTCGGAGTCGACCGCGAGGTTCTCCTGTTGGGTCGGGTCCGAGGGGCGGTGGTACAGCTCCCGCTCGCCGGCGTCGACGTTCTCGATGTACGTCCAGTCGTCGTCGCGCGTGCTGACGAACAGGTCGCCGTCGGACAGCGACCGGGGGATCGGCTGTTGGGTCACGTCCTCGCCTCGGACGGTGACCGAGACGACGGGGTCCGCCGCCGGCTCCGTGTCGGGTTCGGGTGCGTCCTCCTCGCCGCGGAGCGCGGGCAGGAGCGAGTCGCCGTGCCACTCGGGTGCGGGGTCGACCCCGAGCAGGTCCGCGACCGTGGGCGGGATGTCGTCGAGACCCACGTGTCCGTCGACGCGGCCGCCGTCGAGTCCGGGTACGTCGGCCACGAACGGGACGTGGATCAGCTCGTCGTACAGCTTCGGATAGTGGGCGAGGTGGCCGTGTTCTTGGAACTCCTCACCGTGGTCACCGGCGAGCAGTACCGCGGTGTCGTCGGCCACGCCCGCGGCGTCTAAGCTGTCGAGCAGCCGTCCGACGCTGGCGTCGACCTGTCGCACCGTCGCCTGGTACAGCGTCCGGAGCTCGCGGAGGGTCCGCTCGCCCACTTCGAGACCGAGGCTCGTCCGGGCGTGCGCGTGGAGCATCTGATGGGTGCCGACGATGCCGTCCGACACCTCGCGGATGTACCGCGGCGCGGGGACGTACGGGGTGTGGGTGTCCATGTAGTGGACCCACAGGAAGAACGGCTCGTCGGCGTTGTCGACGAAGTCGGTCGCCGCGTCCTCGACGTCGAACATGCGCGAGGCGTCGAGGAACGGGCGGTCGTCGCTGTCGCCGCGGAGCTTCGAGCCGAGCCGGCGGACCGGCGAGGTGGCGAGTTGGATCCACGCCTCGACGGTGGGGTGCGCGGCGAGGTACCGGCTGTACACGCTGGAGCCGACGCTGGTGACGAACGGCTCGAACTCGTCGAACCCGTCGGGATACCCCCAGTGGTCGGTGAGGAACCCGTTCGCGGCGTTGAACCCGCCGGTCGCGACGCCGGCGTCGGAGAGCGCCTCCGCGATGGTCACCGACTCGTCGACGCCGATCTCGCCCGTCCGAGCGAACACCGGCTCGGAGGCGAGGATCGAGGGGAACGAGAAGGGCGTCCAGTTGCCCGTCGCGAACGCGCGGTCGAAGACGGTTCCGCCGTTCGCGAGACCGTCGATCACCGGCGAGTGGCGCTCGGAATCGTAGGGGGAGACGGCGTCCGCGCGCAGCGAGTCCACCGTAACGAGGACGACGTTCGAGACGGTCCCCTTCTCGTCCGGCGCGTCCGCGGCTGAAGGGGGCGACGAATCGGATGTCATTGGGTACGAAGCGAATCCCCGGGGAACGCGCGCTCGACGTACAATCCGCCGGGAATCACGGATATACCCGGAACGCCGCCTGCCAGCGGCTTGAGGATTTCGATCAGCGAAGTCGGTCGCGGGTAGCTATTTGCCGGCACCGCCCCACGAAAGTCGTATGAGCGAACCGCCGACGGGACGACACGTCGACGAAGAGGCCCTCTCGGAACCGATCTCCGACGACGAAATTCCGGGGTCTATCCCCGCCGAGTCCCGAGCGATCGAGACGAACGGCGTGCCGCTCCACGTCGTGGAGGCCGGCCCGGAAGACGGGAAGCTCCTGGTTCTGCTTCACGGCTTCCCGGAGTTCTGGTACGGCTGGCACGAGGCGATCGCACCGCTCGCGAACGCGGGCTACCGCGTCGTCGTGCCGGACCAGCGCGGCTACAACTGCTCCGCGAAGCCGCCGGCGGTGCGCGACTACCGGATCGGCGAACTCGCCCGCGACGTCGTCGGCCTGATCGACGCCTACGGGCGCGAAACCGCGGCCGTCGCCGGCCACGACTGGGGCGCCGCGGTGGCGTGGTGGCTCGCGCTCCACCACGAAGAGCGCGTCTCGGAACTGGTCGCGGTCAACGTCCCACACCCGACCGTCTTCGAGCGCGCGCTTCGCACCTCGTGGGACCAGCGGCTCAAGAGCTGGTACGTGCTCGCGTTCCAGCTTCCCAAGCTGCCCGAAGCGGTCGCCCGCGCGGGGAACTGGCGGCTGGCGACGAACGCGTTACGCGACACGAGCGCGCCCGGCACCTTCACCGACGAGGACCTGCGGCGGTACCGGCGGGCGTGGGACCGCGACGGCGCCTTCGAGGCGATGGTGAACTGGTACCGCGCGATCGTCCGCGACCGTCCGGAGCCGGCGCGGACGGAGGTGACCGTCCCGACGCTCGTGATCTGGGGCGCGCAGGACCGGTTCCTCGCCCGCCGGTTGGCCCACGAGAGCGTCGAGCGCTGCGCCGACGGCCGCCTGCTGGCGATCGACGAGGCGACCCACTGGGTCGTCCACGAACACCCGCACCGCGTCGCCGAGGCGATCGCCGACCACGCCGATCCGCTGCCGCCCGGCGCGCGGGAGTGAGGCGCAGACGCCCCGAAACGACTCGGTCGTCGAGCCCGCGAGCGCCCCGTCGGCGGCCGCGCCGAATACTGTCCCCTATTTGTCGCCACAAAGGTTATATCTGCCCTCTACCAAAGGACAGATATGAGCAAGCACTTCGAAGACGCACGGTACTACCTCGGTCGAGCGGCGGAACACGCGAAGGCGGGCGTGGTAGAGGAGCTGGAGCCGGTCGAGGACCGCGTGAAGGAGCTCGTCGGCCGCGAGGATGAGGAGCCGGAACCGGAGCCGTCGCGGCTGGACAAGCTTCAGGCGGACCTGAAACGGCTCGAAGAGCGCGCCGAGGGCGAGGCGCGCGAGGCGGTCGCGGCCGCCCGGAAACGCGTCACCGAGTACCGCGGCCGCGACGCCGCCGAGGAGTAAGGCCTCCGCGGCGCAGCGGCCGGGGGCATCAGCCGACTGACTATCCGATCGGCGCGTCCGCCGACGGTCCTTCCGTTCCGGACGCGTCGATTCCGATCCGATCTGCCGCGGGCACCACCGCGTACTCGATATCCGACTCCTCGAACAGCGACCGCGCTCGTTCGATACCGGCCTGCGCGTCGACGGCTTCCGCCCGGTAGTGACGGATCGGGTGTCGGATCCACGACGGCTCCCTGTGGGCGTACACGTCGGTTGTCGACCGGTCGCGTCCGGTGTACAGCGCGAGGTGGAGCTGGTTGTCGCTCGCGAGCGCGCCCTCCGGGTACCGCACCCAGCTCGCCACCGTCGTCTCCGGGGGCGTCGCGTACGCTCGGTACTTGAGCGAGGAGACGAGGTTGCGGACGAACCCGAGTCGGTGGAGCTGCGCCTCGACGACCGGGTACGGTTCGCGGAGCGTGAACGCGTACTGCTCGCGGGGCGTCTTCCGCTCGGCGTACAGCCCGACGAGCGACAGCGGCGCGTGGAGGAGGCTCGCGACGCCTTGCCGGAGGCGTTCGAGAAAGCGGAGTTCGTGGGTCACGGCGGGGGATCCGTTCGGCTCCGGGATGAAGCTTCGGCGTAAGGTAACTCTTAAGTCCGGAGGTCGGATACCTCCGAGTGCGCGGGTTGGTGGTCTAGTCAGGTTATGACGGCTCCTTCACACGGAGCAGGCCGGCGGTTCGAATCCGCCCCAACCCATCCACTCACTTCGTTCGTGGCGAGTAGTTAACCGCCAGACGGCGGCGTTGTGGTCTTCTTCCCCGTTTCCGACTCACCAAGTCGGCGGTCGGTGTCGTCCAAACCGCTTGACGTGGTCGGCTTCATCTTGGAGTAGTACGCGCGGTATCTATAATCAGTACCTCACAAAGCATCGCCAGTTGAGTTGACCTGAGTCACCTGTTCTGTTGGGATGAGTCGTCGATAGTGGCCGAAGAACGCTAATCGAAGACCGAGCTGCCGCTGTCGGCGGCCACCAGCCGCCGACGCGGCAGCGTTGCCACTCACAAGGCACGTCCTCGGTCGGCGATTACCGGTGGAACCGGTCGTCCGGTGGCCTGTTCGCGGGGACGGCCCGACGTACCGCGAGGGCCGTCCACGCTGCCCGACAGAGCATGTTAATGAACTCCTCAAACGACCAGGACCAGAGGCGACGCCCGCCACGGCGGGGCGTCGCCACATACTCCCAATGGAGATACCGCCACACATTCTGCAAGAGTAGACTAACAACGACGTACAGCAGCCGTACAACCGGATTCTGCGTTGTCGTCGTCACAATACTTTGTTCAGAGAGTCGGTAGCTGGCCTCGATACCGAAGCGTTTCGCGTAGTGGTATCGGGCATCTCGGGGTGTGTCAATGAACGGCGCGTCAGCGGCGTAGCCGTGACGCGCCACTCCGTGCTCGTCGTACCGCCCTTTTTGATAGGTACAGTCGATGTAGACGGGAAACTCGACGGTCCAGCTGTGACCGTCGAGTTTCCCCGTCAGGTCATGTTGGATTACACGGCTCCATCCTTCCGACAGTTCCTGCTTGATCGTCTTTCCCCATCGGACGATCGGCATCACGTACGCATAGTTGTGGGCTTGAAGCAGCGTGAGACACTTGCTATCGTAGAATTCTCGGTCAAGATAGACGGCCTTGACGCCGAGGTCAAGGCCGTCAAGCAGACCAAGAAACTCCACGAGGACACTGCTGGCGGTGTCGCCGTCGACAAGACGGCGCACCGCCAGCGTGTATCGCTTATTCTTCACACGCGCGTAGAGTGTCGCATAGGCGTGGAATGCGGTGGTTCCACGCTTTGCCTCTGAGTGGTAGAGGCCAGCTGTTTCGTCCTTGTCACCGTAGTAGGGCCGCAGGTGGAGGTCTGCGACGACCTCCACCTGCTCGGGGAGAACCTCTAGAACGTCCTTTTGCAGGAGTGCGTTCCCGACTTGTTCAACCGACGTTAGGTCGAACTTCTCGCGGAGGTGGTACAGAATCGTGTTCTGATGAGGAGAGTCTTCACTAGTCTCGCAGAGTTCAGATACCGAGGTCCCGTCGGCGCAAGCGCCGACGAGGACCTCGTAGATATCCTCAGCACCTATTTCAGCATTAGCGCCAAGACCGAGATCAACTTCCTCGTCAAGCGTGTTGACGAGGAAGTTAAGGAGCTGGTCTTCGTGGATTTTACCGTCTGCTTGCTTGGTCTTAGACACACCTTCAGCAAGCAGACCTCTCAACTAACCGGCTTTGTGAAGTACTGATAATGTTTCCCTCGCCCGTAGCAGATTTTCCACCCTATGCGATTCACCGCATCGAGGGGTGTCGTTCCAGTACGGCTTCTTCTCCGTCTCCCCGGAATTATGTGGATGAAACAGCACTCCAGAGTTTGATTCCATCCCGAGTTGATACGGCGATACGCGAATCGGTAAATCGTGCGAAGCGAATCGCATACGCCGACAGAAACGATTATTACGGATGTTCCCGTCTTTTAGAGTGTAGGCGTTTTCTCGCCGTAATTGCTGTCCACGAGCTTGCTCCGTGTAGGGGCCGCTCCGGGCGGCGGAGATTGTCTTTATGGCTACTACGCAGTCACTACCATCCGATTTCGAGCATCGAGCGAAGCAAGTAACCGCGAATCATCCCTTTGCGCGAACCGACGAGCATCTTGACACCCGTGTTGGGGAACACGCGGTCAGCGTTGACGCACAGAACAGCACTTACCTTGACGTCGAGGACGACCAGCTTACCGAACACGCGTCCGACGCACGAATCAACCACTACGCGAAGCTGGAACTGTACAACAGAGGGACGCACAACCTCAAATGGACGGTCGATGAATCCGCAAAGCGAGACAACGACGACTTCCTGTTCTGTGGGTCGCTTACCGACCAAATGGGACTCCCATACTGGATGAGGAAGGCCGTTTGGCGACTGTTCAAGCCGATGGATATGCGGGGGTACGCCCGCTTCGATACGCCGAAAGGCGAACCCGAGTACAAGCAGTATCTCGTTGCGTTCTGTATTGCCGCCGTTCTCTACAACCACTACCTGCCCGAACGGTGCGAGAAGTGGAGGTACTACCCGACAACTGAGTGCTACCCGAGCAAGTCGAAGCGGTATCGTTGTCCCCACTCCCGACTCCGCGCTCAGGAGATGGGTGACGACGGCGACGGGCATCAAGTCATTGAGCGGGTTGCCGACCAGATGGGTTTCACCGAGGAGGATTTGATTTCCTGCTACCAGATGGTGTTGTCCCGACTCCGGAAGTACCTCGAAGATACCGAAGACTGACTTAAAGACGGGAGGGGGTATATACGGTATCTTGTATTATATTAGGTGGCGGAGCTACCCGGTGAGATACCTCCGTGATACACACCGGGGTTCGACTCAAGCGGTTTACCGCATCGAGGGGGTTTGAACACAGGCGAGTGAGACAGAGAGGAAAGAAAACGCCTCGATGCGGTAAAACACAAAGAGCGAAACACAGAGAAGTGAACCAGCAGGGTAAAACACGGCCAACAGTATCGGCAGAACTCCGTCACGACAGTACCCCTACGTTTATGACGATTTCCGCACCAGAATCGAGTAACCGACTCCGGATTCACCAATGTCTTCCGACTCATCATCTGTTCCCACCGAGTTCGTCGCGGACGCCTTCGAGACGACCGTCACCGACGACGAAGCCGACCGCTTCATCCAGACGATTGACGACGCCGTCTCGAACCTCCGCGACCAGATAGACGACGACACGCTCGAAAGCATCCTCCGGGCCGACGCCGGCTCCTACCAGCTCAAGAGCGGGATGACTAAAGACGGCCTTCAGCCTGAATCGTTCACGCAGGAAGCCGTCATTAATCCCCTCCTCGATGCGTTGGGACACGAGTATTCGACCGAAGCCGGCGGACTCTCCGGCGGGCAAACGAAAGTAGCCGATTACACCATCTCCCTCCGCGACCATCCCGAAATAGACTCTACCCGTCTCCTTATCGAAGCCGAACCCATCAACAAAGACCTCGATAGCCGCAAGCACGGCGTCGGGCAAGTCCGGGACTGGCTGAGTCAACGAGAGTTCGAGTCGGACTTCGGCTTCGCCACCGACGGCCTCCGGTGGGTGTTCGTCCGGTACGACCCCGACTCCTACACGCTCAACGTCATCGAGGAGGTGGACTTACAGCCGGTCTTTCTCGCGCTCTTCGAGAACCAAGTCGGCAAACGCGACGACCCCGCGGACGTCCTCTTCGACGCCGACCGCGACCGCGTCCTTCGGCTCGTCCGCACGTTCGAGTACGAGAACTTCGTCTCCATCGCGGGAGACGCCCGCCGCGTCATCAAGGAGAAGAAGGAGGAAATCACCGACGAGTTTTACGACGACTACATCCGGTACGTCTTCGGTATCGTCGGGGGCGACGAAGAGACCGCCCGCTCACTCGTCGGAGACGGCGTCGTCGTTCCCGAGGAAGCGACCGAGGACAACGCCCGACTCTTCGCGGTCGAACTGATGAACCGGCTCGTCTTCATCAAGTTCCTCGAAGACAAGACGCTCGTTGAACCCAACCTCCTCAGCACGCTCAAGGAGACCTACGAGAACGGGATGTACGCCGGCTCGTTCTACGAGTCGTTCTGTCAACCGCTGTTCTACGACGTGATGAACAACAAGCCGGACGACCGCCCGGACTCCGTCCAGAACATCGACCTCTTCCAGAACATCCCGTACCTCAACGGCGGCCTCTTCCGCCCCACGATTAGCGGGGACGACTTCGAGGAAGCGGACTTCGACGTGCGGAACTCGGTGCTGTTCTCCATCATCGACCTCTTGGAGCGGTACAGCTTCTCGGCGGAAGGCGCACCGACCGACCTCGACCCGAGCGTTCTCGGCAACGTCTTCGAGAAGACAATCAACTACATCACGAGCGACAACGCGGACACGAACAAGGAACTCGGGGCGTACTACACGCCGAGCGAGATAACCCGGTTCTCCGCCGAGGAGACTGTCCGCCCGGCTCTGCTCGACCGCTTCCAGACGGTGCTTGTCGAAGAGTGTGACTGGCCGGAACACGAGGCCGAGCGGTTCGACTCGGTGTACGAACTCATCGAGGGGCTTCCCGGCCATATGGGGACAATCGGGCCGCTTCTGGACGAAGTGAACGAGTTCCGCGTAGTTGACCCTGCGTGTGGGAGTGGACACTTCCTCACCAGCGTCCTCGAAGAAATTGTCAACATCCGGAAGGCGCTGTACGCGCAAAACGAAGCCTATCCCGACGAGTATCGCCTGAAAAAGACGACTGTCCTCGAAAACATCTACGGGGTTGACCTGATGGGGCCGGCAGTCGAGATTGCGAAACTCCGGTGTTGGCTCTCGGTTATCTCCGAACTCGAAACCGAGAACGTTGACGACCTTGCGGAGGCCGATGCGCTTGCCCTGCCGAACATCGCGTTCAACCTACGGGAAGGGAACAGCCTCATCGGGTACACAGGCTTCCCGGAAATGAACGGTGACGACCAGTACCGTCTCGGGAGTTTCAGCGGGGACAGCGTCCGCGACCGCTATCAGGGAATCATCGACGAAATCGAGAAGCACGAACAGGCGATTGACACCGAGACTGCCGAGAAGCATCGTCGGCGGGCGTTCGAGAAGCTTCGGGACGCTCGTGAGGAACTGATTGATGATATTCACAGGGACTTCAACGAGGCGGGTGTTGAGGAAATCACTCAACAAGAAGTCGCTGAGATGGAACCCTTTAATTGGGTGCTGGAGTTCGCGGAGGTGTATGCGGAGGGCGGGTTTGACGTAGTCGTTGGAAACCCACCGTGGGACAGACTGAAACCTCTTAGAGACGACTTTTTCTCCCGGTACAAGGCTACATTCCGGACACTTCCTCCGGACGAAAAGGACGCGGTACAGGAGGAACTACTGGAGGATGAACACATCTCGCAAGAGTGGGAGAACTATCTGGACAGTATGGACAAGAGGGCGACGTACTTCAAGAACAGTTCAGCATATGAGCTACAACGACCGGAAATTGATGGGCGGGTAAAACCGAACCCGAACGACCTCTCCGCATTATTCTTAGAGCGTGTTTACAGGATTGCCGATGACGATTCCCACATAGCACAGGTTCTGCCCGGAGTGGTGTTCAACGGAGCATCGTGTAAAGACCTCCGGAGCCATCTACTCGATAAAACCCGGCTAAAAGCCCTTCCAATCTTCGAGAATCACGGTATCTTCGACCAGATTCACGGACAATACAAGTTTGGAGTCGCTGTCTTTGAGAATCAAGGAACGACAGATACTGTAACTGGAATTTATCAGGAAGGGAATGTCGAAATACTCCAATCGTTTGAAGAGAACGCTATTGACATACCTAAAGGTGTTCTCGAATCGTACTCTCCCGAAGCTCGTATCTTCCCGTACATTGAGTCGGAGGAGAAGTTGGAGGTTATCAAGACGCTCATCGAGAAGCCTCCATTGGGAGATAAAACAGCTTCAGATTGGTACATGGAGCCATATCAGGGACTTAGACGGACAAGCGATTCAGACAGGTTCGTTGATGAAGCGGAAGGAGAATACCCGGTCTATGGTGGTAGTAATATATATCAATTCTCCTACACTTCAGATTTCTTCGAAGATATAGATTCCCCCGAGTTCTGGAGTGTTGAGGAGGAGACTGACCCGGAGAGAAGTGCGAAACAGCGTATGCGTGAGAAGACGATAGGCGACCTGAAGAAAGCAATTTACGAAGAGTTCGACGGCACAGGGTCGCAAAAGGGATTCGTGAACGATTTGCTTGAAGAACATCGCGGGAAACCCTTGTCTGAAAAAGACGTTCTCCTTGATAGTACAAGGGCGCGAATTGTTCTGCGGGACATTACTAACTCCACAAATGAGCGGACACTCATTTCAACAGTTCTCCCCGAAGGAATTGTCTGCCACAATACTCTCAGAGCAGTTCGCAACTATAAGATGGAACCTTTCGAGGAAGGACTAACAGAATATCCGTTACACGACTTCTACCAGCCAATATTCACGGACGAAGAGCTATTCGCAGGAGTTGGCCTGCTAAATTCACTCCCCTTCGATTATCTCATCCGAACGAAGGTTGACACCCATATTGTCACCTACAAGTTCAAAGAGACGCAAGTCCCACACCTCTCCGAAGGTGACGAGTGGTTCGAGCAAATCTGGAGGCGGGCCGCTCGACTCAACTGCTACGGCGACGACTTCGAGGAGATGCGTAACCGACTCGGTGGCATTAAGCCGGCGACGACGTTGGACGAACGCCGGAAGGTACAGGCCGAACTTGACGCCGCCGCGTTCCACGCCTACGGTCTTGACCGCGAGCAAACGGCGTTCGTACTGGACGACTTCCACCGCGTTCAGAATCCCCGTCTGATGGACGAGGATTACTTCGAGACAGTTCTGGAGAAGTACGATGAGTTGTGAAAACAATCAATTTCTCTACAATCACCACAAAAAACACGGCAGGATATGGTACGTGAAGCGGCACCTACCGTGTCTCTCGTAGGTCGGCGTAGTGCCGGTTTGTAAGTCTGTGTCACACCTTGATAAGTGTGTCGCGGCTAAATCTTTCAAACCGAAGATTCGCTTAGCGCTTACTCGGGAAGTTCTTTCCTCCCGTCTCTCACGCACGGCCAGCAGGGGAAGTCGTCGGATAATCCCGCACAGTCACACTCGTCGTGTTCTGCCGCATCGAGGGGTTTGGACTCCCCGCCGACTCCCTCGGTTGTAGCCCCACCGTCTGCCCGGAGCTTGTCCGACAACGTCGATGCGTTCGACCGCTCGGAGTTCCCGCTCGGCGTCGGACAGTTTACAGATGCTTCGAGGACGACCGGGCCGCCGACCGTGGCGAGCGCGACCTTGTGCTTACAGTCGTACTTCTCGTTGTACTTGTCCGCCGGACACTCGCACTCCGCCGGAACGAGGACGCCGTCGCGGTCTTCGACGCCGACGAGGTACGAGTGGTCGGCTTTCTCCGCGCCGTAGGAAGCGTTCGTGACGCGAACCAGATGCGGGGCTTCGACCGCGAACTCCCACAACTCCCACGAGACGCGCTTCGACGTCTTCGCGCCGAAGTTCAGGTATTCAACAGCGTTGCGCTTATCTGCCGCAGAGTCGTTTTCTGACATGGCTTTCTGGTATCCACCGAAGGCCACCGTCCGAGTGTTCCAGCACTCGGGCATTCTGACGAAACGAACGCCCCGAAGGACGGCCACCTTCTACCTGTAACCACGTAGTAATTGGTAATAAGCATTCCCCTATTACTTCGTAGTCATAGGATTGAAGCGTCAACGGCTCGAATCCTGTGTATGGAACGCGAACGCGACAACTCCGGGCAGTACGTCGAACAATTGACGGTCGATGCGGTACTCCATGTCTTCGAGGAGGCCGACGTTCCCGTACTAACGGCTAATGAGGTAGCCGACGAACTGGACTGTTCCCGCCCGGCGGCATACAACAAGCTGGAGAAACTGGTCGAACAGGGAGAACTCCTGAAAAAGAAAGTCGGAGCGCGGGCAGTAGTCTATATCCGACTCAACGAGTAGGGGTTAGCGGAGTGAACCCGCTGTAAGAACAAACGACTCGATGCGGTAGAATACTGAGTAAGGACAGTAGGGTATATACACAGTAGGAGAGGGGGAGTTAGAACATTCACCGAGCGCGTCCGCGCGGTATTTAGTAAGTCGCTCAGAGAATTTTCAGGTCTGAGGTCAGGAAAACGGGTTGCTGAAAACGTCGAAATTCGCGGCGTTGAAAGTCGGGAAATCAGGGAGTATGGACGCCCGAAAATGCCCCTACTCCATCCCGAACTCTCTCCGTCGTAGCTCTCGCTTTTCGCTCTCCGAACGGGCATCGTAGTGTTTCTCCAGCGTCTTCGCGGAGACGTTCATCCGGTCGGAGAGGAGTTCCTTACTGTGCCCCTCGTTGAGCCAATGCGTAATCGCTCCGCGTCGAATCGGATGCGGAGATACCGAGGTCGGACACTTCGAGGCGTGGTCGTAATCCTGTGCGGCTTCACACTCGGATTGGTCGCGCCCGTGGGGACACTCTCCTGTAGTGTGACAGGGCCGAGTCACGCGGTTAATATGCATCCGGAGATTCGACCGAACGGTTCGCCCCCTCGATGAGGAAAACAACGGCTCGCGTCCGTACTCGTCTGTCACGTCGTTACGGTGAATTTGGAGGTAGTCATCGAGGATGTCGCACACCCACGGATGGAGATTCACTTCGCGTTCGGCTCGCGTCCCGTTCTTTAGCGGAGTGTCCTGTTCGGGTCGATGCCTGATTTCGACGTATTGTTCTTCCGGATGATAGTCCTCTACGTCGATAGCACGGGCAGTTCCGATACGGAAGCCTGTGTCCCACAGCAAGGCGAATAGTGTGTGCCGGAGCGTGGCGTACTCGAACTTCTCCAAGTAATTGAGTATCTGGTCGGCACGCTCGGCATCGAGCATCGTATCGCGGGCGTCGTCCTCCAAGTCGGGAAGAATCATATTCTCCACGACACTCGAATCGACCAGTTCCATCGAGCGACACCACTTGAGGAAGACACGGAGCGTACAGAGATTTTTGTAGAGCGTGACTTCGTTGATGCCCCCGACCTCGCGGCGGAATATCTTGAAGTCGTGAATGTGGAAGCCGTCCACTTCACAGATGTTGTCTAACCCTTCCTCCTCGCAGAACTCCAAGAAGGCGTTAAGCGTACACGCATGGTTGTAGTGGGTTGACTCCGAGACTTCGGGCTTCCGTTCTTTGAGATACCGTTCGACGGCGCGTTCGGGCTTCATTTGTCGGCTCATTGGTTGTCTCTGAAGCCGACTCACGCCGGGCGTGGTACACGGGGAGATGACCACACACTTCACCACTTCGTGCCGCGCCGTCCTACGGCCTTTTGTGGGCCGTAATCGCTGGACGGCGTCGGGAGGCCGGCGGTTCGAATCCGCCCCAACCCACTTCTGGCGGCACACTGCGACGAACGAGCGACGCGAGTGAGGAGCCGTGCCGCCAGAGCGGATGTTTGTCTGGAGAAACGAGCAATTCCACTACTCGCTGTCGTCACAGCGGGACGAGGGGGGTCCACGGCGTCAGTCGTCTCTCACCCCTTGGTCGAACTGTCGTACAACGCTTCGAAGTCGTTCTCGCCGCGGATCAGTTCGTCGACGCCGCTCGTGAGCGTTACCTCGCCGAACACCGTCGCTCGGTAGTACGTGTAGAGACCGTCCGCTTCTCGCTCGGCGCGTTGCCGTTTCTCGACGAGGCCGACATCGACGAGTTCGTTGAGGTGGTAGTGGAGGGTGCTGTCGTCGACCTCGATCGCCTCCGCCAGCTCCTTGGGACTCATGTCGCCGCCGTGGACGAGCCGATAGAGGATCTCGTATCTGGTGCGGTGCCCGACCGCCGCGTGCATCGCCAGGTACTCGTCAAGGCTGAGGACGCTGTCCTCCGGCAGCAGGTCTTCGGGGTCCTCCGGGAGGGCTGCGTCGGCGGGCTGCGGGTGATTCGTCGCCATCGTGGTGTCCCGTACGAGGGAAAGACGCTTAGTCTTTCTCAAGCCGAACTCTCTCAAAAACACCAGTTTTTAAATACTAACGACGGTCGTGACTTCTCATGGCCGTGGATATCACCCGGGACCTCATCGCTGAGCGGGTAGGTCACGTGGCGTACGACCGGTTCCTCTTCTACCTGATGGGTCCGTACAAATCGTTCAATCTCAACTACGTGCTCGACGAGGACGAGCGAGACGCGATCGACGTGGCCGATCTCCCCGGGCCGCTCCGACGGTTGTTCCGTAGCGAAGACGAGATCGACGCGGCACAGGTGCTCTTGCGACGGGTACAGGGCGCACTTCGCGTGGACCCCGGCGTGAACGCGTTTCTCGCCGTTGACGTTGACGTGGACACCGACGACGTGGACGCCGCGACGCAGAGTATCGAGTACACGCGATGTAGCAACGCGACGGCGTTCGTTCTCCCGTTTCTCGGGCATAACTTCGGCGTCGGCGAAGAAGCCGGAAGCATTCTCGAAGCGCTTTCAGCGACTCACGGCGACCGGCTGATCTTCGTTCACGAGGACGACGTGACGAGCGCGATGATACGATCCGCCCGGGTGCGATGGGACTTGCGCGTAGCAACGTACGAGACCGAGTCAGAGCTAATTTCGAAACTTCGGCTGTTCACCGGCGGAATCATGCATCGCGAGCGTCGAGGAGATCTTGACCAGTTGGGGTAGTTTGACTCCGTGTTGTTACGGTCGATGACGACGACGGGCTGGTCGAGTCGGTACCGACGCGCGATCGGGTGCTCGCGCGAGCGGGCGAACTGGGACTCGACGAGGACGACGCGACCTCACGGCTGAGTCGGCTGGCGACGCTGGAGGTCGTCGACCTCGACAACGGCTACGTCCACCCGGACGACACCTCCTCGCGGTACTGAACGCGGTCCGACCTCACCAGTCCCGGGACACCGGCGTCTCGCTGGCGTTCGCGTTCTCCAGCAGCCACGTCGCGGCCGCGTCGAGCGCCCCATCGTCGGTCGCGGTCACCTTCAGGCGGTTGTGGTCGGCCTCGCGGTCCGGGTAACAGCCGACGACGACGTCGAACCGCTCCATCGCCGTCTCCAAGACGTCGATGATGTTCGACTCCGGCTCGACCGTGTACAGGAACCGCGAGCGCCGGTCGCCCGCGAACTCGTCGGCGACCGTCTCGAACGTCGCCTTCAGCTCGTCCGGAATGCCCGGCATGACGTACACGCCCTCGATCACGCAGCCCGGCGCGAGCCCGACCTCGGTCACCAGCGGGCGGCTCCCCGCGGGGACCGCCGCCTCGGCCTCGACGTCGACGTCGAACTCGCGGTCGGGGACCTGCTCGCGGATCGCGGCCAGCCGCCGCTCGACCGACTCGCGCGTGAGGTCGGTGACGGCCATCTCGCGGTCGAACGCGTCCGCGACAGCTTCCATCGTCACGTCGTCCGGCGTGCTGCCGATCCCCCCGGTGACGATCACGGCGTCGAAGTCGGCCGCGTACTCCCGGACCCGCGCCGTGATCTCGGCCCTGTCGTCCGGGATCGAGAGGATCCGCCCCACGGCGACGCCGCGCTCGCTCAGCTCGGCGGCGAGCCAGTTCGCGTTCGTGTTCACCGTGTCGCCCGAGAGCAGTTCGTCCCCGACCGTGATCAGCGCGATCTCCATCGAACCGCCGTACGGTCGGCCGACGGATGTACGTTTCCCGTCTCGGAAAGCGTCAGTCCAGCCGCTCCAACTCGGTCACGGTCTCGTCGGTCTCGACGTCGCCCGTGTTGCGCGTCTCGCTCGGCTCGAACAGCAGGATGTCGGCCTCCGGCTCCGCGACGGGCCGGTGTTCCGTTCCGCGCGGGACGACCGCGAACTCGCCTTCCTCCAACACCGCGTCCGCCTCCTCGCGGAACTCGATCCGGAGCCGCCCGGCGTGAACGAGGAACAGCTCGTCGGCGCCCGCGTGGCTGTGCCAGACGAACTCGCCGTCTCCCTTCGCGAGCTTGACCGCCTGCCCGTTGAGTTCGCCCGCGAGCCGCGGGGACCACGTCTCCTCGAACGAGTCGAACGCCTCGGCGAGCGCCACCTTCTCCATACCGGCGGTCGGCGACGGAGCCGTAAAGTCGCTGTCCACCGCGTTCGTGATATATACCGCTCCGGAGCGGTCCGGACGTCTCGGCCGCCCGCGATACCTCTCATATAAGCGTTTACGAGGGGTGTCGACGTGCGGCGACGTATGGCAGCGACTCACGCGGACGGTGGGAGCGATCCGATCCGGGCGGCGCGAGCGGAACTCCGGGTCGAGCGGCGTCGGGTCGTCGACGAGCGGGAGGCGTTCCGGGCGTTCCGCGGCCGCGTGTCCTCGATCCCGGACGAGAGCGCGAACGCCGGTCCGTCGGACCCCGCGGCGTCTGACGGATTCGCCGGCGTGGGCGGCGCGATGAGCGGTGCGGTGGGAGGCGGGATGGACGGCCGGGGCGACGCGACCGCCGCTTCCGGCTCCCGGCTGGTCGCGGTTCGGGACGCGTATCAGGCCACGGTGATGTCGGTCCCGCACTACGAGGCGGAGTACGACGACACCTACGAGCGGAGCGTCGCCGAGGAGTTCGGTCCGGAGATCGCGTACGCGCTCACCCGAACGAACTGCTTCCACGAGGAGTACAAACACTCCCTGTTGAGCGCCGCCGAGACCGCGGTCCAGGAGCGCGAGGCGTTCCTCGACGCGCTGGAGTCGGAGATCGAATCGGTCGAGCGCGCGCGGTCTCGCCTCGAACCGATCCGGACGGAGATCGACGCGATCGACGCGGAGCTCGGCGACGGAAATCCCGGTGACGACGAATCGGAGGGCGAACTCCGCACGCCCACCTTCGGCGCGCTCGACGCCTGCCGGACCCGGACTGCGGCGCTCCGAGAGGACTGCGACCGGATCGCGGCCCGCCGCCAGCGCGTGCTCGCGGACCACGAGCGGCGGCTCGCGCTCGGCGACGAACTCGATCTGCCGGAGTACTGCTACCAGAAGCTCGAGGTCACGTACCCGGTTCTCGGGGCCGTCGGCGCGGTCGGCGACCGCTTGGAGGCGCTTATGCGACGAATCGAGAAGGCGATGGCGCGGGCTTGCTGATCCGTCGGCGATCCGGTAACACCCGTGTCCGCGCCGATTCAAGTCCCTCCGGGACGTACCCGGTAGCATGACCGACGAATCCGAGAACGCCGACATCGGAACCGAGGACGGCCCGACACCCACGCCCGGGATCCACCACGTGACCTGCGTCGCGGGGGACCCGCAGCGGAACCTCGACTTCTGGGTCGAGACGCTCGGTCTCCGGCTCGTGAAGCGCTCCATCAACCAGGACGACCCCGGCACGTACCACTTCTTCTACGGCGACGCCGAGGGGAACCCCGGGACCAGCATGACGTTCTTCCCGTGGACGGACCTGCCGGAGGGCGAGGTCGGCGCGGGTCAGGTCTCCCGCACCGCGTTCCGGGTGCCCGAGGGGAGCCTCGACTACTGGGAGGCGCGGTTCGACGAGCGCGGCGTCGACTACGACGCCCGCGAGGAGCGCTTCGGCGAGACGGTCCTCCCCTTCCGCGACCCGGACGGCCTCCCCGTCGAACTGGTCGCGGTCGAGATACCGGACGACGACCCGACGACCGCGTGGACCGCGTTCGTCCCCGAGTCCGCCGCGATCCGGGGCTTCCACTCGGTGACGCTGTGGCTCGACGACGCCGAGCGAACCAAGCGGCTCCTGGGGACGATGGGGCTGACGGTGACCGGCTCCGAGTCGGACGCCGCGACCGGAGAGGACCGCACCCGCTTCGCGGCGAGCGGTCCCGTGGGTAAGTACGTCGACGTCGTCGAGACGGACCGACAGGGGAGTTCGGGGCGCGGCACGGTCCACCACGTCGCGTTCCAGACGCCGACCGACGCCGACCAGTCCGCGATGCGCGACGCGGTGGCCTCGATGGGGCTGCGACCGACCCAGCAGATCGACCGCCACTGGTTCCGATCGGTCTACTTCCGGGAGTTCGCGGGCGTCCTCTTCGAGCTCGCCACCGCCGACCCCGGGTACGCGAGCGACGAGCCGCTCGACGAACTCGGCGAGCGTCTGGTGTTGCCCGGGCAGTTCGAGGACCGCCGCGACCAGATCGAGTCGGGACTCGCCGACGTGACGATCCCTCGATCCGACGCGGAGTTCGCGGCGAACCGCGCGGACTGAACCACGAATCGCGCGAGCGGCGTCTCGGCGCGGGCGCTGATCGAAGGGGTTCCCGCCGCAGACCGAGCCTTCTAATCGGGCGCGCCCGAACGCCCTCGCATGACCGAGGACCTCGGGACGCCCGTGCTGGATAACCACCTCCACCTCGACCCGCGACACGGCCGCGGGATCGAGGCCGTCGAGGAGTTCGTCCGGCTCGGCGGCACCCACCTGCTCGTGGTGAACAAGCCCTCGTGGCTGCTCGGCGTCGAGCCGGACGAGCCGGCCGACTTCCGGGCCGTCTTCGAGGAGACGCTGGAGACCGTCGCGGCCGCGACGGAGGCGCTGCCGGGGCGCGCGTGGCCCGTCCTCGGGGTCCACCCAGGCCTGATCAGCCGGCTCGTCGACGAGCGCGACTTCTCGCCGACTGAGGCCCGCGACCTCATGCGCGGCGGGCTGGAAGTGGCGAGCGAGTACGTCGCCGACGGCGACGCGCTCGCGCTGAAATCCGGACGGCCCCACTACGACGTGACCGACGCGGTCTGGGAGGCGTCGAACGCGGTCACGCGGCGCGCGTTCGAGCTGGGCGCCGAGGTCGACTGCGCGGTCCAGCTCCACACGGAGGCCACCGAGGACCTGACCGACCTCGCCGCGGTCGCGGAGGAGGCGGGTCTCGACCCCTCGCGCGTCGTCAAACACTACGCCGCGGGCGAGCTGGCGGGAGTCACGCCGAGCGTGATGAGCGACAAGGACCGACTGGAGCGCGCGGCCGAGGCAGTCGAGCCGTTCCTGATGGAGACCGACTTCGTCGACGACCCCGACCGCCCGGGGATGGTGTTGGGACCCAAGACCGTCCCGCGGCGGGTGCGCTGGCTGCTGGAGGAGGGGTACGACGAGGCGGTCCGGCGGGCGCACGTCGAGACGCCCCGAGACGTGTACGGAATCGACACCGAGGCGACGCTGGAGCGGTCGGAGTCGTAACCCGAACCCGGGACCGGACGGCCGACCCTCGAATCCGGGATTCACCCGGGTGAGACGCGATCTCGGGCGGCGATCGATAGGAAAGGCCTTTGAGTAGTCCGGGCGACGTACGGGACATGACCGACGACGACGCCGTCGAAACGTTCTATACCGACGAACGCTGGCAGAACTGGCTCGACAGGCTGGCCGAAGAGGAGCTGGATCCCGAGAACGAGGACTCCGCGCGCCTCCTCTTGAACCTCCAAGACGACGCGGCGATCGCCGTGGTGAAGGTGCTCGCCGCGTTCGACGAGGACCGCATCGACGAGGACCGCGCCGTCGAGGAGGTCCACGACATCCGCGACATCGTCCTCGACGACGTCGAGTTCGACGACGAGGACAAGGCGATGCTGATCGACGGTGTCCAGACCTCGCTCGTCCCCGTCTTCTACGCGGCCGAGGAGTACGTCGTCGGCGGCGTCGTCGACGGCGACGTGAGCGAGTTCGTGCGCGCGGCCGCCGAGGCCGAGGAGGGCGACGACCTCGACGCCGCGCTCGGCTACGTCGTTCAGGCCGGCACCCGCGTCATCGACGGCGAGGCGCTCGACATCGAACTCGTCGAGGACCTGGAGTACGGGCTGGTCTCCGAGTGGGTCAACGGGCTGGACTCCCTCCAGTCGGCCATCGAAGATCCGGAAGTCGTCGAAGAGGAGGACTGACGGCGTCGGCGGATCCGCCCCCGCCGGGTCGATCGAGGTGAAGTGTTTTCAGCGCACGTAGCGTCCGGTCCGTATGGTGACTCTCGCGGCCGGACTGGCGATCGCGCTGCTCGTCGTCTGGACGGCCAGCTCGTTCGTCCCGCTCGTGCCGGGCGGCGCCCTCGCGGCGTTGACCGTCGTCGGCTACGCGTACACCACCGGGTTCGCGGAACCGAGTCTCGTCGTGCTGGTCGCGCTCGTTCTCGTCTCGCTTTTGGCCTCCGCCGCGGACCTCGCGTCGGGAATGGTCTCCGGGCGGCTCGGCGGTGCCTCCACCCGGACCGTCGTCGTCGGGACGCTGGTGGGGATCGCCCTCTTGATCCCGCTCGGCCCGATCGGCATCGTCGTCGGGCTGGGCGGCACCGTCTTCCTCGCCGCGCTGAACGAACACGACGGCGACACGCGCGAGGCCGCTCGGCAGGCGGCCTACGCGGTGGTCGGCGCCCTCGCCAGCGCGTTCGTCCAGGCCGCCCTGCTCGCCGGCGTCACGGTCGCGTTCGCTGTCGCCGTGCTGTAACGCCGTCCACCGACCCGTTAGGCCGCCACGGAGAACAGGAGCAGGTTGTGCGCCGCCGGACCGAGACCCATCGCCGCGACGAACCCGAGGAGGAGATACCCCTCCGCCGGCGTCTCGCGGACGTACGCCGCGAAGAGCCAGACGACGGCGGTCGCGACCGCGAGCTTCACGAGGAGGAACAGCCATCCCTCGCCCAGCACCGGCACCGGCGGAATCGGGCCGAGTTCCAGGAGGATCCGCGAGACGGGAGTGCGCTCGCCGAAGCCGAGCTGGGTCGTCCCGACCGCGGTCGAGACGCCGTCGAGCGCGTGGCCGAACACCGCGAGCGCGCCGACCGCACCGGTGACCGCGGCCTCGGGGCGGAACCGCGTCAGGCCGACCCAGGCGGCGCCGGCGAGCGGAACGGTAAGCGCGAGCGCGACCGCCGACCAGCGCGCGCCGTCGGAGGAGATCCCGGTCCCGGCCGCGACCGCGACGACGGGAACGAGGAGGAGCGCGCCGGCGGCCGCGAGGGTCGTCGCGACGCGGTCCGGGCTGGCGGCGTCGGCGGCGAGCCACGCCGCGCCCGCCAGCGATCCGACCGTGAGGTAGACGGTCGGCGAGCCGGCGAGGGGGGAGAGCAGAGATGGGAGCGCGTCGACGACGTAGAGGACGTGAGCCGCGGAACCGAGCGCCATCCACGGGGCGAGCGCGAGCACGCGCCGGGCGGTGACTCCCGGCCGTCGGCGGCGGAGCGCGGCGACGACCCCGCCGGTCGCGAGCAGGACGACGAGGAGGTGCGGTGCGGGCGGCAGCGTCGTGCCCGCCGGGAGGAGACCGCCGACCATCAGACGGACAGCACGGGCTGGCTCGCGTACAGGAGGACGTACTCCGCGGCCTTTCCGAGCACCTCGCCGGGATCGCCGGAGACCGGCTCGCGCGGGACGACGATGAAGTCGGACTCCAGCTCCTCGGCGGTGTCGAGGACGACGCTCCCGGGGTGGACGGTCTTGACCGACGTGGAGAAGCCGTACGCGATGGAGTTGCTGTGGGTCACCCCGGCGGCCTCCGCGCGGCGGGCGACGGAGTCGGTGAACGCCTCGGAGTCGTCGGCCACGTCGCTCTCGTCGACCACGCCGTGGTCGATGGCGCGGACGACCTCCTCGTCGAGCACGTACAACGCGTGGACGCCCGCGTCGTACTCCGCCGCGAGCGCGATGGAGTAATCGACCGCCTCGTGTGACTCCTCGCTGCCGTCGACGGCGGCGAGGACGAGGTCGATGTCGAGATCGGTCATACCCGGGTCGTCGGCGGGGAAGGTCAAAAAGCCCGCCCCAACGCCGCGGTCCGAGGGACGGAATCCGGCGACCGCGACCGCGGTCCGACGGGCGTCGCCGGTCGGCGACCGCGACCGCGGTCCGACGGGACCAACCGGTCGCCGCCGGCGGCGCGTCAGAACCGGGACAGCTCTCGCTGGCCCCCCTCTCGGCGCTCTGTCGGGGGGACGTTGGTCGCGACGATCTCGTCGACGGCGTCGCGGTTGCCGGCGTCGCTGTTGATCGCCCGCGTCGCGTCCTCGCGGTCGACCCTGAACCCCGCCTCGGCGTACGCGTCGTACATCACGCCGCTGTTCGAGAGGACGACCCACACCCCGGCGTCGTCGAGTTCGCCGGCGGCGTCGAGCAGGCGCCGCTGGTCCTCCCGGTCGAACCCGGACGCGCTGTACTCGTTGAAGTTCGCGGTCGCGCTCATCGGCTCGTAGGGCGGGTCGAAGTAGACGAGATCGCCCGGCTCCGCGGCGTCGAGGACGTACGCGAAATCCCCGTTGCGAATCTCGGCGTCGGCGAGCAGGTCGCTCGCGCGCCGGATCCGGTCGCGCTGGACCCAGTCGGGATCGGCGTACCGGCCGACCGGGACGTTGAACCCGCCGTCGGCGTTCTCGCGGTAGAGACCGTTGTAGCAGGTGCGGTTGAGGTACAAGAGGAGCGCGGCCTCCTCCAGCGGGTCGAACTCGCCCTCGTACGGGCGGCGGTTGAACCGCGCGCGCTGCTGGTAGTAGTAGGCGTCGACGGCCCGGCCGCGAGCGGTCTCCTCGGCGTACGGGAGGCTCGGATCCGGGTCGCTCTCGGGGTCGGCGAACTCGGCGAGCCTGGCGATCAGCTCGTCGGGGCGGTCGCGGACCTGCTCGTAGAAGTTCACGAGCCGCGGGTTCGCGTCGTTGACCGTCGCGCGGGCGGGTTCCAGATCGAAGAAGACGGCGCCGCCGCCGACGAACGGCTCGTGGTACCGACCGAACTCGGGCGGGAACCGAGCGTACAGCTCGTCGAGCAGCTGTCGCTTCCCGCCGGCCCACTTCAGGATCGGCTCGGCCATCGCTGTCGGGTGTCGCCCGCGCCCGGGCATAAACGTCCCGGGCCGCGACCGCCGCCGCGCTTCCGCCCGTCGCTCCGGGCCGTCGCTGCCCGTGCGGCCGGCCGGTCAGTCGTCGGCCGGCTCCGACTCCGGCAGCGGGAGGTCGTCGACGTGGGCCGCGGCCTCCTCGAAGTTCGGGCCGGGCTCGATGGTGCCGGCCTCCCGGTCCCACTCGATGTAGCCGGCCTCCTCGAGGGCCGGGAGGTGCGTTTCGCGGAGCTCGGCCGCGATCTCCTCGGCCCGCCCGCGAACGCGCAGATCCACGACCGCCTCGACGGTGCCGTCCGCGAGACCGGCGACCACGCGCCTGCGTTCCGGCGCCGCGACGGCGACCGCTGGATCGGTGGTGCGAGTGTCGAGTGTCATCGTGTGTCTGTCCGTAACTACGAGAGGTATCGAATCGAAATAAAAGCACCGGCGAGCGGGAGCGGCGCCCGTGCTCGTCGACGACCGTACGCGGAGTCGAGACGCGACCGCGACCGCCACGTCCGCCCTCCGAAATCCCCGGGAACCGGAGGCGATCGGTGACATGCTCGGCGTAAGTCACAGAATTATGAGACGTATACCAACGAGTGTCATGGTACACCTTACACCCCATTAACAACCGTTTTAGAACCTCTGATAGATAGTGGTGTGGTACCAATTCTCAGAACCTATTTGAGAAGTGAAAGGTTTTAGTCGTCGGAGTTCGTACGGAGTAGTATGTACCAAGGCTCCATCACCTCGGCCGAGCAGCACCGACCCGTCGGCTCCGAGTCGCCGCCTGCCGGCCGCTCGCCGCTGGGGACGCTCCTGTACCTGGCGCTCGTCGTCGTTCCGTTCGTCGCGTTCGCGTACCCCGTGGCCACCGTCGCGCTGTTGACCGGCACCGTCGCGCTCGCCGTCCTCTCGCGGTCCGTCCTGCGGACCCTGCGACGGCGCAGCGGCCGGGTCCAGACGCTCACGCTCCCCGGACTGGGCACCGTCGAGTACCGTATCACGACGAACTAACCGCGCGAGTATCCGGTCTCCGGCCGGAACGTCGCCGAACCGCTCTCCGAAACAGATCCGTTCTTTCGACGGCGACGAAGCAAACCGCGGCGTCGCGGCCGTTCTTTTAAGTCCGATACGCGACGCGTTCGCCGACGTCGAGTCCGTTCGCGAGCGCGGCGTGGAGTCGTCCCTCGCCCGCGACCCAGTCGCCGAGGAGGTACAGCCCCGCGTCGCGCGCCGAGTCGACCGGTCCGCGGTCGACGCCGCCCTCGGGGAGCGCGTAGCGCCACCCCTGGTGGTCGGTCCACGCGGGGTCGGCCAGCCGCTCGTCGCCGACGATGTCGGCGGCGTGGTCCGCGAGCGCGGCGGCGTTCTCGACCGGGTCGTCGTCGTAGCGCGCCGCCGACCACGCGTCGTTCGCCTGAACGACCAGCAGCGTCTCCCCCTCGGGAACGTGGCCGGCCTTACACTCCTCGCGGGAGATCCAGCCGACCGCGTGCTCCTTGTCGGTGTTGACGAGCGCGTAGTAGGGGACGTCGAGCGCGAACGGGTAGCGCAACACCGCGGTCCAGACGCTGCCGTACTCGACTTCCCCGACCGCCTCGACGAGCGTCTCGCGGAGCGGGTCGTCCCACTCGGCCGTCCGGAGCAGTTCGGCGGTCTGCGGGGCCGGCGGATTCAGGAGTAGTACGTCGAACGGACCGTGCGTCTCGCCGTCGGCGTCGTCGAGTTCCCACCGACCGTCGTCGCCGCCACCGTCCGCTGCGCCGCCGCCTCCACCCGGACCGTCGATCCGCCGAACCGTCTCGACGCGAGTCCGCCGGTGAACGGCCGCGTCGGTGCGGCCGAACAGGCGCTTCGCGATCTGGGTGAGACCCCGCCGGTAGCTCCACTTGTGTTCGTCGGCGTCGCGGCCGGGAGACACCGCCCCGTCGGCTTCGAAGGTGTACACCGGGTCCGTCACGTCGACGAGCCCCTCGTCGTCGAGCGTCTCGGTGATCAGTTCGACGACGCGGTCGTCGTCGCTTTTCAGGTAGTTCGCCCCGTAGTCGTACGTGAGTTCGTCGCGGCGGCGGGTCGCCGCGCGCCCGCAGAGACCGCCGGACTTCTCCAGCACGGTCACGTCCGCGTCGGGCACGGCCCCGTCGACCACGAACGCCGCCGCGGCCGCCCCCGCGCCCGCACCAACGATGCCTACGTCTGTCACACCGATCGTTGCGGTCCGATCCACTTAATCGGTCGCGTGCGGTTCCGCGTCGGACGAGCGACCGTTCCGGTGGTCGGTTCGTTCGAACCTCGAGGTTCCCTCGAGCGCGAATCGATCCCGAACAATGGCCGTAATAGAACACCTAATACATGACCCCATAGAAATGAATCTTCCCCACACGTCTGGTTCGTATTATGGGCACTCTTTTGTAAAATACTCGGAGTTGATGCGATGTCAGTCAATGAAGTCGAGTAAATCTGTGTGGACGATCGATCAGACGGGTGGATTCTCGAACGCGGACCGCCGGCTCGCCCGGTCTCGGAGCGATACGCCGCCGTCGACCGGGGGTGTCCGCCTTGCTGCCAGTTAACGCGACGTACGCCGCGCTAGCGCTGTTGCCGCTGGCACTGCTGCTTTTCACGCTCGTTGTGCTGCGCTGGCGGGCCCACGAGGCCGCGTCGGTCGGGATGTTCGCGGCGGCCGGCGTCGCGGTGGTGGCGTACGGCCTGCCGGCCGAGGCGCTGTCGGTCGCGAGCGCGAAGGGAGTGTGGGACGCGGTGTTCGTCCTCTACGTCATCCTCCCCGCGCTCGTGTTCTATCACGTGATCGACCGGGCCGACGGGTTCGAGGCGCTCCGCACCCGGATCACGGCGTTCACCGACAACGAGCTGTTCCTCGTGTTGGCGTTCGGCTGGGTGTTCGTCTCGTTCATGCAGTCAATCTCCGGGTTCGGGACGCCCATCGTCGTGGTGGCACCGCTGCTGCTGGCGCTCGGCGTGAAGCCGGTGTACTCGGTCGCGATCCCGCTCATCGGCCACGCGTGGGCGAACACCTTCGGCACGCTCGGCGTCGCGTGGCTGGCGCTGGTACAGGTCACGGAGATGCAAAGCGTCGCGGTCACGGCGCTCGCGCTCGGCGTCCTGCTGTGGATCCCCAACCTCGTCGCCGGGTTCTCGATCGCCTGGATCTACGGCCGGATGGAGGCGGTGCGGTACGCCGCCCCGATGATCCTGATCGTCTCGCTCATCCACGGCGGCGGCCAGCTGGCCGCGGTGACCGTCATCCCGCCGGAGTTCGCGAACTTCTTCGCGGCGACGGTGGGGCTGCTCGCGCTCGCGCCGCTCGCGGCGTGGGACCGGTACGCCAGCGCGACCGACGCGATCGAAAAGCGGCTCGTGATGACAGAGGGCCTGACTCCCGCCGCCGACGGCGACGGGACCGGGGCGGTCGCCGACGGCGGCGTGGCGACGGCCGCCGACGCGGCCGCGCCCGACGACGACCTGATGAGCCTGCCGCTCGCCGCGCTGCCGTTCGCGGTACTCGCCGCGATCGCGCTCGTCACCGCCGTCGTCACCCCGCTCGGCGACGCGCTCGGGAGCCTCCAGGTCGGCCTGAGCTTCCCCGAGATCGCGACGGGACTCGGCGTCGTGACCGAGGCGGCCGCGCCGTACGACCCCTTCGCGCCGCTGACGCACCCGGGCACCTTCCTGCTGGCGAGCGCCCTCGTCGCCTTCCTCGTCTACCGTCGGAAGGGGCACTACGAGGCGGCCGCAGATCGGGCCGACGAGCCGCGGACCGGCTTCTCGCGGGCCGTGTTGGCGACGGCGATCCCGGCGTCGATCGCGGTCGTCTCCTTCCTCGTGATGGCGAAGGTGATGGACCACAGCGGCCAGGTGCTCGTCCTCGCCGAGAGCGTCGCGAGCGTCGCGACGACGAACACCTACGGGTTCCTCTCGCCGCTCATCGGGTCGCTCGGCGCGTTCATGACGTCGAGCAACACGGCGTCGAACATCCTCTTCGGCGGTCTCCAACAGCAGACCGCCGCGCAGCTCGGCGGGCTCTCCGAGCCGCTGATCCTGGCCGGGCAGAGCGCGGGCGGCGCGATCGGGAACGCGATCTCGCCCGGCAACGTCATCCTCGGGACGACCGCGGCCGGGATAGTCGGTCGCGAAGGCGACGTGCTCCGCGTGACGATCCCGTGGGTCGCCGCGGTCGGCGCGCTCGTCGGACTCGCAATCGTCTCGCTGAACGCCGCCGGACTGCTGGGGGTGGCCTGAGATGAGCGTCCTGCGCCGGTACACGCTGGCGTTTCTCCTCATGGCGCTGTCGCTGCCGCTGATCAGCTACGGCGCGTCGGCGGGGACGGTCGTCGCGTGGGCCGCGGGGCTCGCGATGCTGTTCGGCGGCGGGCTCGTTCCACCGGCGGTACGGTTCGCGGCCGAGGATCCGGACGCGATCTGAGCCGCGCGCCTCGTCGTCCGGCCCGTCGCGTGCGGTTCGGACCGCACCGTCGCGGTCGAAGCAAGAACGACCGCAACGACGCGTTTTAGTCGAGTGGAGCGACGAGTAGGGACACGAAGCCACGACTGCGGGCCGACCGCGCCGCGCGTCGACCTCGCAACCGCAGATCGAACGGACACATGACACGGACCAACAGCACGCGGCCGACGAACGACGATGGGTAGCGACGAACGGGACGGCTCGACCGCCGGGACGAACGGTGCCGAGTCGACCGACACCGACGGCTCCGGCGGGGTCGACTACGCCGCGCGGGCGGCCGACGTCCTCGGCTTCTCGCGGTGGTGGCAGATCGCCGCCGCGGCCGGGATGATGGCCGCGGTGAGCCCGTACCAGTACGTCTGGTCGTCCATCGAGCAGCCGCTGGCGGACAGCCTCGACATCGCGCTGCCGGCGCTGGGCGCGGTGTTCTCCTTTTATGTGGTGTTTCAGTCGCTCTCGCAGTTCCCTGCGGGGAAGTGGCGCGACAGCCGCGGCCCGGGCGCGCTCACGTTCCTCGCCGCGCTGCTGGCCGGCGGGGGGTACATCGGACTGGCGTACGCGACGAGTCTCTGGCAGCTGTACCTGCTGTACTCGCTTGGCGCAGTCGGCGTGGGAATCGTCTACACCGTCGCGGTCAACACCGCGGTCAAGTGGTTCCCCGACCGCACCGGGCTGACGACCGGCGTCGGGACGATGGCGTTCGCCGCCGGGAGCGCCCTCGTCGTCCCGTACGTGCGCGCGAACGCGACCGTGGCGGCGTACAGCAATGTTCTCCGCAACATCGGGATCGGCATCCTGGTCGTCACGCTCGTCGGCTCGTTCCTCCTCCGGGACCCGCCGGAAAACTGGCTGGACCGCGAGAACGGTACCGACGGCGGTGACGGCGACAACGAGGGGCTCGCCGCGTCGATCCGCGGCCGCAACTACTCCACGCGCGAGATGCTCTCGACGTGGCAGTTCTGGCTGCTGTACGCGATGTTCATCGCGATGGCGAGCGCCGACCTCCTCGTCATCGCGAACGTGGTCCGGTTCGCGGAGAACTTCGGGCTGGCGGCGCTCGTCGCGACGCTCTCCGCGACACTCCTCCCCGTCGCCGCGGGCGTCTCGCGGATGATCCTCGGCGAGGCGATAGACCGGTTCAGCCGCAAGCACGTGATGGCGGGGTCGTTCCTCCTCGCCGGGCTGTTCCGGATCGGGCTGGTGGGCGCCGGCGAGGCCGGTAACGGCGCCGTCTTCGTCGCGTTCGTCCTCGGCGCGATGTTCTTCTCCTCGCCGCTGTACGTCTTCTTCCCGTCGCTTTTGGCCGACTACTTCGGCGCGGCCAACTCCTCCGGCAACTACGCGGTCCTGTACACCGCGAAGGTCGGCGGCGGCGTCTTCTCCGGCACCGTCGCCGGCTACCTCGTCGCGACGCTCGGCTGGACCCCGACGTTCACGCTGGGCGGCGTGCTGGCGGTCGCCGCGGGGCTGGCGGTGTACGCCCTCCGCCCGCCGAGCGGGTCCGGACTGGAAACGGCCGAGCCGGCGGCCGCGGACTGACGCCGCTCGCCGCCACCGGGCGCCTTTTTGCCGGCGCGCACCTACGCAGGGCAATGGAACACACCGCCGCCGCGACCGATGACAACCTCTTTCCCGCGCCTCGCTCCGAGGTCTTTCAGGACCAGGGGAAGTTCCGCACTCGCTTCAACTTCCCGGGCCGGAACCTGCCGGACGGCGACGACCACGGGTACGGCCCCCTCTCGACGGTCGTCGAGTCGTTCATGGACCCCGGCACGCTGATCCGGATGCACCAGCACCGCGACGAGGAGATCGTCTCGTGGGTGCCCGCCGGCGTGATGCGCCACGACGACCGCGAGGGCAACGAGCTGGTCACCGACTCGGAACACCTCCTCGTGATGAACGCGGGCGCGGGGTTCTGGCACGCCGAGGAGACACTCGCGGACGACCCGCCGCTCCGGATGCTCCAGATCTTCGTCCGCCCGCAGGAGGTGGGCCTGGAGCCCGGCATCCAGCACGGGCCGCTCCCGGACCCCGAGCCGAACGAGTGGCGTCGCGTGTTCGCGCCCGCGGGATCCGACCTCCCCTTCACCGTGCGCAACGCGGTCGACTGCTACGACGTTCGCCTCGACGCGGACGCGGGCGCGGCGCTCCCGGAGATCGAGGGACGTGACGCTTACGTGTACGTGTTCGAGGGCGACGTCGACGTCGACGACGCCGCGCTCGACGAGACGGAGAGCGTCCTGTGGACCGGTGACAACGCGCCGCCGACCGTCACCGCGGGCGACGAGGGCGCGACCGTCGTCGCGTTCCTCGTCGACCCCGACGCGCCCGTGACGCGGCAGGGGACGATCGGGCGATAGAAGAGGACAGCAAGACAGATAGCTGAAGTACGCGAATCGGTGCGGCGACGGCGATACGATATTTAAACAGCCGCGGGCGCCCGCGACGATCGCTCATAAGGAGCGGTGCGGTGGCGCGCGCCTCCGAGCGGTCGCCACCGGCGACCGCGGGGAGCGCGTGCGAGGGAGTCAGTCGCCGGAGCGAAGCGGAGGCGACTGACGAGGCTGGGGAGGCGTGAGGTGCTGTGCGGTCGCGGTCGGGTGGGACTCAAAGGGGCAGCCGCGAGGGCGAAGCACGCCGCAGTAAGCACCACAGCGAGTGAGCGGAGCGAACGAGCGAGGCGCACAACAAGGCGCGCGAGCCGTCGCGGCTGGGGCTTTGGAGGTGTTCCCGCCAGCAGCCGCGTATCTCCGAGCGGCTGGGGCTTCGGAGGTGTCAGTCGCCGATCCGTCAGCGACAGTTTACGAAATCGCGTCGGGTCGGAAAGGCTCAACTGCCGGCCCGATAAACCCTGAGCCATGCGCACCCCGCTCGCGGCCGCCGGACTCGTCGCGCTCGGCGTCCTCCTGATGGCGAACCCCCTGTTCCTCCCCGTCCCGGTCGGGGAGCCGGACCCCGCGTACACGCACACGGTCCAGCCGGTGACCGACGGGTCGGTCGCCGGCTTCGAGTCGCCCGCGACCGGCGCGGGTAACGAGACCGACGGGGGCAACGACTCGAACGCGTCGGACGCGGTCGTCGCGTACGCCGACCTCGCCCCCGACGCCCGCGAAGCGTTCGACCGCGCTCGCGACGCGCCGGAGGGCGGATTCGGCGTCGAGGACCCGGCCGAGCGCGTCGACTCGCTGCCGTACCCGACAGAGCCGACGCTCGGCGACGGACTGCTGATCGTCGAGTACGACGGCGAGCGGTACGAGTTCTGGACCCGAACCGTCGAGCGCGAGCCGGGCGCCGTCGTCGCGCAGCGGACGCTGCTCCAGCCCGTCGCGTTCCTCGCTGGCTTCCTCGCGGTCGTCGCCGGCGCCGCGGTCGGACTGCGGGGGCGACTCGGCGGGGACTGACGGAACGACTCGGCGGGGACTGACGAGTCGGCTCTACTCCGAGACCGTCGGCGTCGGCTGTCCGACCGGCTCGGGGGCGTCGCCCGCCTCGATCGCCCGCCGGGTCGACTCGTCGATCTCGACGAGGTGACACAGCGGGTTGCCGGGGTAGACGACCGGGTTCTCCAAGAGACCGATCAGGAGACCGGTGAAGGGCGCCTCGACCGCGACCGCGTCCTCCTTGAACGGGTTGGTGATCGTCGCGATGCGCTTGCCCTCGCGGACGAGCGACCCGCTCTCGAAGTGGGTGTCGACGATGCCGCCGGAGTCGGCGCGCAGCCACGTCTTCTCGCCCGCGCCGGCGACGATCGTGCGCCAGCCGGGCCAGCGAACCGTGGTCTCCAAGAGACCGTACTCCGCGAAGACGGAGCGAACACCGGCGAGCGCGTCGTCGATCAGCGGGCGCTGGAACCGGTGGGCCTCGCCCATCTCGATCGTGATCGTCGGGATGTCGTCGTCGGTGGCCTCGCCGCGGAGGGTGCCGCCCGGGCCGTCGCTGTCGATGACGACCTTCGAGCCGAACGCCATCGCGAGGCGGTAGACCGCCTCGTCGGTCATGTCAGCCCGGACGTGGAGCATGTTCGTCCGCCCGCGAGTGGAGGTGTGGAAGTCGAGTCCGAAGTCGCAGGGTTCGATGAAGTTCGTGTAGATCTGGTGGGCCATCCGCTTCGAACTGGTCGATCCGCGTTTCCCGGGGAACGACCGGTTCAGGTCGCGGTCGTAGACGGGGAGGTAGCGCTGCTGGGCGAGGAAGCCGGGGACGTTGAGGACGGGGAGACAGACCAGGGTGCCCGAGAGCGCCGAGAGGTCCCACTCGTGGGCGACCTCGCGGACGACCTCGATCCCGTTGAGTTCGTCGCCGTGGGCGGCGGCGGTGAGGAACGCGGTCGGCCCGTCGCGCTCGCCGTTGACGATGGTGACCGGGATCCGCACCGGGTCGCCGAGGTACGTCTCGCTGATCCCGTAGCGGATGTTCTGCGTCTCGCCGGGCGGTACAGCCCCGCCGTTGTACGTGAACGCCCGGTCGTCGCTCATGCCGGAGCGGAACACGGCGGCGGGTATATATATGGCGACCGGCCGACCCGACGTTTCGCCGTGCTGAATCGATCGGCGCGCCTTTTATCTCGGCCCACGCAGTGACGCGTATGAGTTCGGACTCGGTTCGGGTGGGAGTGCTGTCGCTGCACAACAGCAAGGAGACGAAGGCGATCTGCAACGCGGTCGAGGACCTCGGCCACGAGCCGGTGTGGCTCCGCGAGGAGAACGCCGCGGTCAGCGTCGAGGACGGCGACGTGTCGGTCGAACCCGCGGTCGACGTGATCGCGAACCGCCTCCTCGTGTCGAACACCGACCAGCCCGCGGAGCTTTTGGGGCTGGCGGCGACGTTCGAGCGCATTCGACCGATGTTGAACGAGCCGAACGCGGTGCTGGCGTCGATCCACAAGTTCGCCACGGCCGCGACGCTCGCCGACTGGAACATCCGCGTGCCGGACGCGCTGCTCGCGCTGTCGAACGACCGCCTCAACGAGGACCGGGAGCGGTTCGGCGACGTGGGCGTGTACAAGACCGCGATCGGTACCCACGGCGGCGGGACGTGGAAGGTCGACCTCACGGAGCGCGTGAACCCGAAGGTGGGCAATCGACAGGCGTTCCTCCAGCAGCTCATCGACCGCGACGACGAGAAGCACCGCGACCTCCGGGTGTACGTCGTCGGCGACGAGATCGTCGGCTCGATGTACCGCTACGCGCCCGAGGGCGACTGGCGCACCAACGTCGCGCTCGGCGGCGCGGTCGAGGACGCCACCGACGACATGCCCGAGGAGGCGGCCGACACCGCCCTCTACGCGGCCGAGGTGATGGGGCTGGACTACGCCGGCGTCGACCTCGTCGAGGGGTACGACGGCTGGTACGTCCTCGAAGTGAACCCCACCGCGGGGTTCAAGGGCCTCTTCGAGGCGACCGGCACCAGCCCCGCGCCGCACATCGCCAAGCTCGCGATCGAGACGGTCGGCGGCGAGGTCGACGACGAGGCGGTCGCGCGCGTCGCGGGCGCCCTCGACGACTCGCGGCCCTCCTGCGCGCCGGCGCCGAAGCCGACCTCAACGGAGCAGCCCGACATCGGCTACATCGAGGAGGTCGTCGTCACCGGCACCTCCGGCTCCACGCAGGCGCTCGCGAAGTCGGACACGGGCGCGACCCGGACGAGCATCGACACGCAGCTCGCCGCCGAAATCGGCGCCGGCCCGATCAAGAGCATGACGCGCGTGAAGTCGGGCAGCGTGAAGGGCGGGAAGGCCCGTCCGGTCGTCGACCTCGTCATCGGCATCGGCGGCAACCAGCACACGGTCACCGCGAGCGTCGAGGACCGCGGACACATGGAGTACCCGCTGCTGCTCGGCCGTGACATCCTCACCGACTACCGGGTCGACGTCCGCCGGCGCGCGGACACCGACGAGGCGGAGCGCGACGAGACGGGGGAAATATTGGAGGAGGAGGAGTGACGCCGGCGTCTCGTCGCCGGGCCGAACGCCGAGGTCGTGTAACGAAGATATAAGACCGAGGGTGTCAATGGCACGGCACATGGTAAAGAGCACGGTTCGGTTTCCGGAACCGGTGGTCGAGGAGATCGAATCGCTCGTCGACGACGGGCAGTTCGAGAGCAAGTCGGAGTTCTACCGCTTCTCGGCCGACTACGTGCTCTCCCGGACGCTCGACGACTACGAGCCGGAGACGATCGACTACGAGGCGATCGAAGCGGAGGTGATCCCGGACGCGGAGCGGGAGCTCGGCGGCGACCGCGACGCGGACGGGCCGCCGTTCTTCGAGTCCGTCGCGTTCGTGCGGAAGCTCGCGCTCCGCGGGAAGTTCAGCGACGCCGAGGACTTCATCGACCACCAGTACGTCCCGGGCGACCGGCACGCCGTCCTCCTCGAAGAGATCCTCCGGCTGTACCGCGAGGACACGGCGAGCGACGACCGGTCGCCGGCGTCCGAACGCGAAGGGGATCCGACGACTCGAAATCGATAACCCGGTCGACACCGCTCAGCGCGCATGAACGTCGTCACGCTCGAACGAACTCGAACCTGTATTCGGTGCCACGAACGGTTCACCGAACCGGCGGGAACCGTCACGCGCATCTGCGACGACTGCCCGGGCCGCAGGCCGGGAGCGTCCCTCGGCGCGGCGGGCGGGAACGTCGTGGACCGCGGCCGGGAGCGGTCGTGTATCCGCTGTGGGGAGCGGTTTCTCGAAGTGCCGGGCGAGATATCGCGGCTCTGTCGGTCGTGCGATCCGGACCACGTCGTCCTCGACTGACGCCGAGCCGCCGCCGAACTACGACTCGTACTCGGCCCAGATGTACCGCGTCCCGTAGCTCCGGTACGGCCGCCACGCCTCGCCGATCTCGCGCATCTCCGCGCGCGACAGCTCCTCGCCGTCGTTGTAGGTCTGCTCGATCCCCTTCCGCACCGCGAGATCGCCGAGCGGCAGCACGTCCTCGCGGCCGAGCGCGAAGATGAGGTACATCCGCGCGGTCCACGCGCCGACCCCGTGAATCTCGGTGAGCGCGTCGACCACCGCCTCGTCGCTCCGGTCCGCAAGCCCCTCCCGGGTGAAGTCGCGCTCGTCGTCGCGGAAGGCCGCGGCGACGTTCCGCAGGTACTCGACCTTCGTGCCGCTGAGTCCGGCCTCGCGCAGGGCCGACTCGTCCGCGTCGAGGACCCGGTCGGGCGTCGGGTCGCCGCCGAGAACGTCCACGAACCGCTCGCGGATCGCCGCCGCGGAGGCGGTCGAGAGCTGCTGGTTCACGATCGAGGTACAGAGCCGGCCGAACTCGTCGTCCGCGGGCGCGACGTCGAGGGGGCCGTGCCGGTCGATCAGCGCCGCCATCGTCGGGTCCTTTCGAAGCACTTCGGTGACCGACGCGTTCGCGCCGTCGACTCCGTCGTCCATACAGAATCGACGGGACCGCACGCACGAGTACGTTCGGTTCCCGTCCGACCTGCCTCGTCTCCCTCCCAGCCGCCCGAATAAACTCACCGCGCGTTTTGGGTTTGGAAGATGGAAACGTTCAACCATGACGGTTCCGACCCTCAGGTATGCAGCTCGAAGACGTCCAGCGCGTGACGGTGCTCGGCGCCGGAAACATGGGACACGGGATCGCGGAAGTGGCGGCCCTCGCCGGCTACGACGTGTCGCTCCGCGACATCAACGACGAACTCGTCCAGAAGGGGTACGACCAGATCGAGTGGTCGCTCGGCAAGCTCGCGGAGAAGGACCGGATCGGCGGCGACGAGGCGGACGCGGCGCTCGACCGCGTCGAGGCGTTCGTCGACCTCGGTGACGCGCTCGACGGCGCCGACGTCGTCGTCGAGGTCGTCCCCGAGAAGATGGCGATCAAGAAGGACGTGTACGACGAGGTCGTCGAGCACGCCCCCGACGAGGCCGTCTTCGTCACCAACACCTCCAGCCTCTCTATCACCGAACTGTCCGAGGTCACCGACCGCCCCGAGCGCTTCTGCGGGATGCACTTCTTCAACCCGCCCGTGCGGATGGACCTCGTCGAGGTCATCTCCGGGAAGCACACGAGCGAGGACACCCTCGAACTGATCGAGGGACTGGCGGAGTCGATGGGGAAGACCCCCGTCCGCGTCCGGAAGGACAGCCCCGGCTTCATCGTCAACCGCATCCTCGTTCCCCTGATGAACGAGGCGGCGTGGATCGTCGAGTCCGGCGACGCGGACATCGAGACGGTCGACTCCACGACGAAGTTCGACATGGGTCTCCCGATGGGGTCGTTCGAACTCGCCGACCAGGTCGGCATCGACGTTGGCTACCACGTGTTGGAGTACATGCACGAGGTGCTCGGCGACGCCTACCGCCCCTGCCCGCTGCTCGGCGAGAAGGTGGAGGCGGAGGACCTCGGCAAGAAGACCGGCAAAGGGTTCTACGACTACGAGGACGGCGACGGCGCCCAGATCCCGAGCGACGCGATCGACACGGGCGTCCGGCGCCGCCTGCTCGCGGTGATGGCCAACGAGACGGCCGGGCTGATCGGCAACGACGTGGCCGACGTCGACGACATCGACGAGGCGGTCAAGCTCGGCGCCGGCTTCCCCGACGGCCCGGCGAAGCTGGCCGACGCCGAGGGACTCGACAGCTTAGTCGAGACGCTCGACACCCTCGCCGAGGAGACCGGCGAGGCGCGCTACGAGGCGACCGACTACCTGCGGGAGGCCGCCGAATCCGGCGGCTTCCGCGGCGGCGACGCGAGCGGCGCGGGCGACGCGGGCGACGCCGAGGGCGGCGCCGACTACGAGGTGCTGAACGTCGCGGTCGACGAGCGCGTCGGCCACGTCGAGATCGACCGCCCGCACCGGATGAACACGATCAGCGGCGAGGTGCTCGACGAGCTCGCCGACGCGATCGACCGACTGGACGACGACGACGAGGTCCGAGCGATCCTGCTCTCGGGCGCCGGCGACCGCGCCTTCTCCGCGGGCGCGGACGTCCAGAGCATGGCCGCCGGCGGCGCGGACCCGATCCACGCCGTCGAGCTCTCCCGACAGGGCCAACAGACGTTCGGCAAGCTGGAGGAGTCGGACAAGCCCGTCGTCGCCGCCATCGACGGCTACTGCCTCGGCGGCGGGATGGAGCTGGCGACCGCGGCGGACATGCGGATCGCCTCCGAGCGCTCCGAGCTGGGCCAGCCCGAACTCGACCTCGGTCTGCTCCCGGGGTGGGGCGGCACGCAGCGGCTCGCCCGGATCGTCGGCGAGGGGCGCGCGAAGGAGATCATCCTCACCGCCGACCGCTACGACGCCGAGACGATGGCCGACTACGACTTCGTCAACGAGGTCGTCCCGGACGACGAGCTCGACGAGCGCGCGCGGGAGCTGGCCGAGCAGCTCGCCGGCGGCCCGCCGATCGCCCAGAAGTACACGAAGCGCGCGATCCACGCCGGTCGGACCGACAACGAGGCCGGACTGGAGGTCGAGGCGATGGGCTTCGGCCACGTGATGAACACCGACGACCTCATGGAAGGGGTCACGGCGTTCATGGGCGACGGTGAGCCGGAGTTCGAAGGGAAGTAGGACGCGAGCGGGTCGGTCGTGGTAGTGGGGGCGGATCGCGTCTCCGGCTGTTTGTTTATAAGTGAGTAATCGCGGCGTGATAAGGAATACCGCGGAAGCCCCAGCCGATCGGCCGGACGACGGTGAATCTTTTAAATCACTGATCGACACAAACACCGCCGAAGCCCCAGCCGCGAGGCGGGCGCACACTCGCTGCGCTCCTCGGTCGCTCGCATTGCTCGCTCCCTGCGGTGCTTGCGTCGTCTGCGCCCGCCTCACGGCTGCCCCTTCGAGTCCCGCCCCGCACAGCGACCGCACCTCACGCCTCCCCAGCCTCGTCGGTCGCCGTCGCTTCGCTCGGCGACCGACTCCCTCGCACGCGCTCCTCGTGGCCGCCAGAGGCGGCCACTCGGAGGCGCGCGCCACTGGGAAAGATCAGAATTCCGATCCGCGGTCCGGTCACTACCGATTATTTAAAAGAAGCCGCGGTCGGTGGAAACGACGTTCGCGGCCGAATCCGTGCCTTAGACGTACCCTTCCTCGACGAGCAGTTCGCCGTTGAGGAGGGAGGCGCCGGCCGCGCCGCAGATGGTGTTGTGCGCGAGGCAGTTGTACTTCGCGCCGGCGTCCGTCGTCTGGACGCCGCCCGCGACGATACCCATCCCGTCCGCGTACGTGCGGTCGAGGCGCGGCTGCGGGCGCTCCGGCTCGTCGTCGCCGAACACCTTGATCAGCTGGTCGGGCGAACTGGGGAGGTCGCCGACGCCCTCGAACGAGCGCATCGCCTCGCGGAGGTCTTCCGGGGAGGGGTCTTCGGCGAACTCGGCGAAGACGTTCTCCAGGTGGCCGTCGAGCGTGGGGATCCGGTTACAGGAGGCGGCCACGTCGGCCCCGTGGAGCGCGACCTCGGCGCCGTCGAACTCGCCGAGCAGCTTGCGCGACTCCGTCTCCATCTTGTCCTCCTCGCCGCCGATGTGCGGGATGGCGTTGTCGATGATCTCCATCGAGGTGACGCCGGAGTAGCCGGCGCCCGAGACGGCCTGAAGCGTCGAGACGCGGACGCTCTCCAGCCCGAACTCGTCGATAGCGGCGAGCGTCGGCACCATCGTGATCGTCGAGCAGTTCGGGTTCTTCACGAGGGCGCCGTCCCAGCCGCGCTCGTCGCGCTGGACCTCGATGAGATCGAGGTGACTGGGGTTGATCTCGGGGATGGTGAGCGGGACGTCCGCCGCCATGCGGTCGTTCGAGGAGTTCGAGGAGACGACGTACCCCTCCGCTAAGAACGCCGGTTCGACCTCGGCGGCGACGCCGGAGGGCAGCGAGGAGAAGAGCAGGTCGACGTCGTCGTCCGCGATCCCCGCGGGCGTCGTCTCCGAGACTTCCATCTCGGCGACGCCCTCCGGGACGGGCGTGTCGACGCGCCACTTGGCCGCCTCGCGGTAGGTCTTCCCCGCGCTCTCCGCGCTCGCGGTGACCGCGGCGAGGTCGAAGGTCGGGTGGTCGTCGAGCAACTGGATGAACCGCTGACCCACGGCGCCCGTCGCGCCGAGGATGCCGACTCGGACTGACATTGCGCGTGGGTCCGTGGCAGGGACGTAAGTGCGTTCGGATAGGCGTCGATACCGCCGGTCGTCGCCGTCTCCGCCTCGGCGACGAAACCGACCCGGCGAGAGGGAACCGCTCGGGGTCCCGTCGGCGGGAGCAAGACCGTTAAGCCGCTCGGGACGGTAGGTTCCGCCGCGCGCCATCAGTCCCCGCCCGAGTACTCCCCGATGGGAGCGATGACAGCGCGGAGAACCCAGGCGCGTCACACCGGTCGCACACGCGACCCGCCCGTCGCCGCGCAGGCGACCGCCCGCCACGAGGGTTTCCCGGTCGACGCGGCACGCCGCCGGAGATGAGACCGGTCGTTAGTGTCGCGGGCGACATTCCGACATGTCCGAAAGCGCCGCACATCCGAAAGCGCCGCACATCCGAAAGCGTCTGCGATCGGCTACTCGGAGTCCCGTAACACCAGCGGGCCGATGGCGAGCGTCCGCTTCGCCAGCGTGAGGATCCGGAGGACGTAGGAGACGAAGAGCGTGAAGGGGAACAGCGTGACCGCGAACGCGGCCCCCACGACGAGCGTCACGTGGTCGACCCCGAGCGTCCGTCCCGGGAACGTCCCGGCGTCGACGACCGTGAGCATGAGGCCCGCGACGACCAGCGCCGGTATCGCGGCGTAGAGAATCAGTCGCGAGAGGTCGATCAGCGCCCACTGGAAGTACAGGGTCTTGACGTGCTCGCGGGCGGGACCGAACAGCGACAGCGACTCCCGCAGCCCCGCGAGTAGGTCGCGTTCGTCGTCACTGAGTGCGTCGCCGTGGTCGTCGACGATACGCTCGACCCGACCGATCTTCGGGCTGTAGTCGAAGTCGAGCGCAGCGAACACCACGTCGAATGAGCCGAACTCGGCGCCGTCGAGCTGGCCGCGCACGGTGTCGGCGTTTTCGGCAATCTCCGCGGCAAACTCGTCGACATCCGATCTGAGAGCGGCTCGGTCCGACCCGCTATGATCGGCGTCGCGCTCGCGGACCGATTCGCGGAGGGATCGGGCGCGATCCGACGCGCTCCGGAGGATCGCGTCGAGGAACGTCGCGGGGTCCGTCGGCACCGGTGAGCCGGTCAGTTCCGCGACGGAGCTCCGGACCGAGAGCGTGTCGTTCATGCGTTCCTGCTGGTCTCCGAGCGGGCCGTTCTCCTGCGTGAGCACGAGCTGTCCGATCGTGACGACGAGCGTCGCCCCGGTGACGATCACCGTGATCATCGAAGCGAACAGCGTCTCGATCGGGTCGCTCGACCCGACCTTCTCGGCGAGAGACGGGGAGAACACGGCCGCCGCGGCGACGAACGCGACGAAGACGACGAGTGTCAGAACTGCCGCGACGAGGGGCCGGTTCGCGCGCAACAGCAGCCAGAGCTTCAGCCGGTTCTCTCCTGCGCGCTCGCGCATCGTGTCGGCGGTGTCGGTGCCGCTTTCGTCGTTTTCGGCGTCGGGGGCGTCGGAAGCGCTCGACGCCGGTTCGGTCGCTCCGCTCATCGCGGCTCGACGGTCACCGCGAGGTCGTCGACGTAGTGCGTCGCGTCCGCCTCCCAGATCACAGCGGTACCGACGGCGAGGTACAGCGTGTCCGTCGACAGCTCCGGGGTCGTCCACTCGAAGGCGTACTCGCGCCAGCCGTCGGCGAGCCACAGCGCGTCGCGGAGCCCGCCGTACGGCGTCTCCCCGAGGTCGGTCGTGTTGAGTCCGGGCTGCGGGAAGTCCTCCTCCGTCTCCGGCGGCTCCGGACCCAGCCGCATCAGCGCGTGCCGGATCGTGTTGAACGACTCCGACTCGCTCCAGAACTGCCCGCTCACCTCGATCCGGTACGAACCCCCGGACTCGACCGGGACCGGACGAGCCGCCCACGTGACGCCGTCGTCGTAGTCGCCCTGGTTCCAGATCCGGAGCGACCGGTCTCCCGAGGCCGCCTCCGTCTCGGAGACGTCGACCTCCCAGTCGAACTCGTCGACGTCGACCTCGGGACCGATCGCGGCGCCGGTCTCCCAGTCGCCGAGACCGTCCTCGAACCCCTCCTCGAAGACCGGCCCGTCGCCGCCGCCGGACTCCGTACATCCCGCGATTCCGGCGATACCGATCGCGCCGACTCTGACACCCTTCCGGAGCAGCCCGCGTCGGTTCACGGCGTCTCACGTCCGTTCATACGACTCGGTACGACTCGCGAGCGGCATATAAGTACGCGGGCGTTACGGAGGCGAACTGACGCGTTCGACCTGGTGGGTCGATTTTAACACAGCCGTTCGAGAACGACGACGCGTATGATCTCGGGAGCACCGATCGCCCAGTTCGCGATCATCGTGGCGACCGTTCTCGGCCTGTGGATCGGAGCCAGGGCGCTCGTCGACTCGACGGTCCGGATCGCCCGACGGTTCGGCGTCAGCGAACTCACGATCGGCCTGACGATCGTCGCGATCGGGACCTCGACCCCGGAGCTCGTCGTGTCCGTCGACGCCGCGCTCGCGGGGCTCGGCGAGATCGGCGTCGGCAACGTCGTCGGGTCGAACGCCTACAACCTCGCGTTCATCCTCGGCGCGGTGTCGCTGCTGCGGGTGATCCCGGTCGAGCGCTCGCTGGTCCACCGAGACGGGGGCGCGCTCGTGCTGTCGACGCTCGTCGGGTTCTGGGTCCTGTTCGACCGGACGATGACCCGGGTCGAGGGCGCCCTCCTCGTCGCCGCGTTCGTCGCCTACACGGCCTACGTCGTCCGCGACGAACGCACCGCGCACTCGATCGAGACCGAGTACGCCGACTCTCGGGTCACGGGTGCGATCCCGGCGCGGTTCTCGCACCGCGCTCGCGACGCGCTGCTGCTCGCCGGCGGACTGGCGCTCGTCTTGAGCAGCGGGCACTACATGGTCGAGGCCGCGTCGACGCTCGCCCGGGGGGCCGGCGTCTCGGACTGGGCGATCGGCGGAACGATCGTCGCGGCCGGGACGTCGACGCCGGAGCTCGCCGTCTCGCTCGTCGCGATGCGGCAGGGCCACGTCGGGATGTCCGTGGGCAACGTCGTCGGCAGCAACGTGTTCAACATGCTCGGAATCCTCGGGATCGCATCGCTCCTCCGGCCGCTCGCGGTCGGCGGCGCGGCGATCGAGACGCTCGCCTGGCTGACGGTGCTCACGGTCGTGATGGTCGCGGCGCTGTGGTCCGGACGGCGGCTCTCGCGCTCGGAGGGCGTCCTCTTCGTCTGCTCCGAACTGGCGCGGTGGACGCTCGGATTGCTGCGTATCTTCGGGTGAACCCGCTGACGTCGACCGACCCCGCTCGCACACCCACCTATTTACGGCCGGCCGGCGACCGACGAAAGGCATGGGAATTCTCGACGCGTTCGGTTCGGTAGCCAGCGCATTGGTCGGCGGGTTCGTGATGCTCGCGTTCGCCGTGTTGAGCCTCTTCGTCACGGTGTTCGTCGTCGACGTGGCGGCGGGGATCGCCGGACTGAGCCCGGACCCCGGGTTCGTCGTCCTCGGCGCGACGGTCCTCGCCGGCAGCGCGATCCTCGCCGGCGGCGTCGGCTTCGCGACGCCGGAGGAGAGCGCCTGACACGAGCCGTCCGCTCACATCGGTGACGACACGCGACGAGGGATCGCGGCGCAACTGACGCGGGGGCCGAAATCTCCACTCGGCCGGTCTGAGGCCCTCCGGAGACACCGAATCCGTTTTCACATTGATTCCGAGGGCGGAAGCCCCCGACGTTAGTCGTGGTAACCGACGGGAAGCGTTTAGTCGCTCGTCGGAAACGGTTCCGTGTGTTATTGAAACTCAGGCGGCTTCGATACCGGGCCTACTCAGGTGGCGAGCGATGACGCAGCCGCAGCCGGGGGAGCAGCTGGTCGGGGCGTACCTCCGCGTCATCGAGGGGTGCGATCTCGTGACGTACAACCAGCGCTCCATGGAGCGGGGCGACCAAACGGAGCTCGACGTGCTGGGCGTCAAATCGACCCCCGAGGGACAGCGTCTCCTCGCCTGCGAGGTCGTCACGCATCTCGACGGGCAGCTGTACTCCGGAACGCCCTCGACGGACGAGTGGGCCGAGTACGGCAACGCCAGCTACCAGTACAGCCTCGAACGGATCTCCGAGAAGTTCGAGCGCGTCGCCGGCTACCTCGACGTCGTGTTCGACGACCTCTCGCTCGCCGAGATACAGCTGTGGGCGCCGTACGTCAGCGAGGGGCACCAGACCGACGGACTCGCCGAGGTCGTCGAGCGCACCGAGACGGAACACGAGCCCTCGGTTCGACTCGTGATCAACGACGACTACACGGAGCGGATCGAGGAGCTTCGCCACGCCGCGGGCGCTTCGTCGAAGGACTACAGCGAGACGGGGTTCCGGTACCTACAGATCCTCGAAGGGATGCGGTAGCGCGTTCCGCGAACGTCGCGGCCTCGCGGCTCGCGGAGTTGCTCGCGGTGAGAAGGTCCGGGTGCGAGAATCGAACCCGAGGCGAGACTCGCTCCGCTCGTCTCGCGTAATTCGATTTCGCCTTCCGGACTTTTCGCTCCTCACTTTGCTCGTCGGAAAAGGTCCGGGTGCGAGAATCGAACCCGCGTCTCAGCCTCCACAAGGCTGAAGGATAGTCCACTACCCTAACCCGGACACGCGTCGTCAACTACCCCGCTTCGATAAATAACGGTTACGACTCCCGGACGGGCGTGGCATTGAGTGGCGTCCGAGGCGGGGCGGTTCATCGGAGGTACGCGGTAAGCGCGTCAACGACACGGTCGACGAACTCGTCTTCGACCTGACCTTGCCACGCGATCAAGTCCTCTCCACGAGGAGAGTGAACGGCCCACGGTGAAACGTACGAGTCGCGCGGAACACCACCGACCTCCCACACATCGGATGACAGCGGGATCAACTCCGGGTACCCCTTCGTCGAAACGGCGACCGCGACGAACTGCTCGTCACCGAACGGATGCGACTCGTTGTTGACGATCAGCCACGGACGCTGTCGCTCGTCGCCCACCTTAACGGGTCCGAGCTTCGGACCACGTCGCCCCGTTCCGGTCGCATCAGTCCTCGCGTTCGCTGGGGTGCGGTTCGTCCGGTGCGGCGTCGTCCCACGTCTCGGGATCGATACCCCCGTCCTCAGCGTCGAGACGGGCGCTGACATCGCGGAGCGCGTACGCGTCACGGACCCGATCCAGATCCGTCGCGAGCGCCCAGTACTCGCCGCGGTGCCGGACGATATCACGTTTCTTCAGCCGTGAAAGGGCGGTTCCGACCGCGTTCGCGTCGGCGTCGATCGCGGATGCGATCTCGGACCGGGTGAACGCCTTGTCCCGATTCGCGTAGAGGTGCGCGACCACGCGCTCGGGAACGCTCGGACCGCTCGGCAGGTCGCCGGACTCGAACTCCTCGATACGGACGGGCATATAGTGTACTTGGCGTACTCTCGAAATAAGTGTACGGGTATACCAAACGACGCCCACCGATCCCTGATCACCGCGTCGCTTTTGAGGGCCGCCCGCCTATCAGGGCGTAACTGTGGCCTTTACCGACAAGATCTACGTGAAGAACCACCGGCAGCTCGCCTCCCAGCTGGAGACGAACATCCCGAAGGGAGCGTTCGCCGGCGCCACCCTCGACCTGCTTTTCACCGGCGACGGCCTCTCGAAGCTCGACGAGACGACTCGCGATCGGGTCCTCGACTTCGCCGAGGACTTCCTCGACTGCGACTGCGACGCGAACCCGTACTGCGGCTGTCCCGAGGAGAAGTTCATGCGCTACGTCCTCGAGCTGCGCGCCGAGGGGTTGGGTCCGCAGGCCATCGTCGACGTGATGACCGACGACTACATGGTGTACGCGTACACCGGCGACGTGCTCTCCTTCCTCGACGACTCCGTCCGGAAATTGGAGGCGATCGAGACGCTCGCCGACGTCGACGGCAACGGGGAGATGTCCGAGCGGGCGCGGAAGGCGAAGCGGGAGCTGTCGGGATAGCGGTCCGGATCGATTCCAGAGCGAACGAGTCTCTTTTGAACGCCGTCAGCCGGTGAAAGCGGGATACCGTCTCGGAGGTGTCGCCCGCGACGTCCGCGCTCAGTCGTTGTCGGGCGACGGGACGTTCGATCCGATCTCCTCGACCGACGGGCCCTCCTCGGTCAGGTTCCCGTCGCGCCAGGTGTCGCGGTTGAACCAGAGGTACGCGACGATCCCGCCGACGACGTTCGAGATCGGGAACGAGATCCACAGCCCCATCGCGCCGAGCGAACCGGCGGCGACCCACGCGACCGGCAGGCGGACGAAGCCGAGCGTGACGAGGGAGATGACGGCCGCGATCATGGTGTGGCCGGCGCCGCGGAAGCCGCCGGTGTACGCGCGCATGACGCCGATGAACCCGAAGGAGAGACCGCTCACGCGGAGGAACGTCGTCGCGTGGTCGACCACCGCCGGGTCCGGGGAGAAGACGCCGGCGATCGGCCGCGCGGCGAGGACGATGATCCCGCCGCCGACCGTGAGCAGGACGAGCATGGCGCGTGCGCCGAAGTGGTTCGTCTCGGCGGCGCGGTCCAGTTCCCCGGCGCCGATGTTCTGCCCGGTCATCGTCTCGATCCCCTGCGATACGGCGAGCGCCGGCAGGAAGATAACCGAGAAGATCCGCGTCCCGATGCCGTACGCCCCGCTGACCGCGTTCGGGAAGTTCGCGACCACGACGAGCAGCGCGGTGATCGACACCGACCGGGCCGCGCCCTCCGCGGAGGCCGGGAGGCCGATGCCGAGGACGGTCTTCCCGAACTCGGGGTCGGGGACCATCTCCGAGAGCCGGATCTGGACCCCCCTGTCTCCGCGGAACATGATCTGAAGCCCGACGAGGAGCGCGAGCGCCCGAGAGCCGACGGTCGCGATCGCCGCACCGGCGATCCCCCAGCCGGTGAAGCCCGTCGCGTCGAGGGCCGCGGCCTCCAGTCCGCCGAGTCCGAGGAACCCGAAGAGAGGGTTCGCGTCGAATCCGAAGATGAAGATCGGGTCGAGGACGATGTTGAGGACCACGGAGCCGGCCATGACGTACATCGGGGTCACCGTGTCGCCATAGCCGCGCATCAGCGCCATGAACACCGCGAAGCCGAAGACGGCGAACAGGCCGATCGCGTAGACGCGCATGTACTCGACGACGAGCGGGGCGACCGTCGCGTTCACCCCGAGGAGCGCGGTGACCTCGTCGACGAAGACGTATCCCACCACCCCCAAGACGACGGAGATGACGGCCGCGTAGGCCATCGTCTGCGAGGCGGCGTAGGCGGCGCGCTCCTCGTTGCCGGCGCCGGTGTGTTGGGCGACGAGGACGCTCCCCGCGACGGAGACGCCGAGCGCCAGCGAGATCATCAGGAAGACGATCGGGAACGCGAACGTGATCGCGGACAGCGCCTCCGTGCTGTAGCGGCCGAGCCAGAAGGTGTCGGCCAGGTTGTACAGCACCTGAAAGAGGTTCTGGACGACGATCGGCAAAGAGAGGAAGAACAGCGGCCACCCGATGTCGCCCGAGGTGAGGTCCAGCTCGTCGGCGCCCTTGAACAGGGAGTCTATCGAGTCGCGAAGCCCCATCAGTGGCTCACCTCCGGAGGGGTCGCGTCGTCACGGTTTCGGAGGGGGCTGTGCGCGGCGTCGGGGATCGGTCGTTCCGTGTCGTCCATTCGGTACCTACCGATACTGACTGACTGGTCAGTCAAAAGCGTTCGGAAGCCGGCGGACCGCGACGCCGGGCTGCCCGGTCGCGGGGAGCGGCCGCGCGCTTCCCGGGCGTAGAAAGCGGCCGAACGGTCTAAGTGCGCGCGCGTCCGAAATCGGCCAATGAGTCTTCGGCCCGCGTGGCTAACGTTCAGGCGATACGCGGCGGCGACGACGGGGATGACGCTCGTCCTCTTCTCGCTCGGCGTCTACACCGCGGCGACCGGCTCCGGGCTGGCGTGTCAGGCCCAGTGGCCGCTGTGTTCCGACCAGCTCATCCCGGCGCTGACGATCAACCCCGACTTCATCGAGTGGTTCCACCGGGCGTGGGCCATGGTTACCGGCTTCCTCATCGTCGGCGTCGCCGGGTGGACCTGGCTCGGTACCGGGTTCGAGCGCCGGACCCGGCTGGCCGCGACGCTGGCGGTCGCGATCCTTCCGCTTCAGATCACCGTCGGCGCGATCACCGTCACCCTCGGCGGACTCGTCCCCGGCGGGTACACGGTGTCGACCCACGCCGCGCACCTGATCGTGGCGCTGATCATCTTCACGCTGCTCGGACTGGCGACCATCTGGGGCGGCGGTCGCGGGAGCGCTCGGCTGCTCCGCGCGGCGGCGGGTATCGCCGTCGCCGGCATCGTCGCCAGCGCGGTCTTCTCGCGGGCGGTGCCGTTCCTCACCTACGCGCCGCCCGCGCAGGCCGCCTTCTACGTGACCGGGCTCGCCGGTCACCTCGGTCTCGTCGCGACGGTCGCGTACGCGACGGAGGCGGTTCGAGGGTGGTACGACGGTCTCGACGGCGGCACCGCGGGTACGGTCCGGGCGCTCGCGGCCGGATCGATGGTCGCGCTCGTCGGGACGCTGCTGCTCGGTCGCGATCTGGTCCCCTACACCGCGACGTGGCAGCGGATCAACCTCGTCGCGCTGGGCGTCGCGCTCGCGCTCGCCGCGGGCGCGGCGTGGACGCTCCGCGGGGCCGACGAGATGCGCGACGGGAGCGTGCCGATCGGCGGCGACTGACGCCGCCCGACGGCGGGGATTTCGCCGGGACGACCGTGTTATACCCCCGAAGAGCGGCAATTATTGCCTGGATACGGTCGAAACGTTGAAACCGTGATCAACCGAGCAACGGTGTATGGACGAACGCAGTTCAGTGAACCGGCGACAGTACCTGACCGCGGTCGGCGCTGGCGGCCTGACCGCAGCGGCCGGCTGTATCGGCGGCGGCGGCGGCGACGACGGTGAGACGATCACCATCGGATCGGACATTCCGTACGCGCCCTTCGAGTACCGGAACGAGGCCGGCGACCTCATCGGGTTCGACGTCGAGATCGCCGAGGCCGTGTTCGGCGAGCAGCTCGACTTGAACTACGAGTTCCAGGAGACCTCCTTCGACGGGATCATCGCGTCGCTGAACAACGCGAACTTCCGCGTCATCATGAGCGCGATGACGATAAACGAGTCGCGGGCCGAGCGCGTCGACTTCTCCGACCCGTACTTCACCGCGTACCAGACCGTCCTCGTGCTGGAGGACAGCGACATCACCTCCCGCGAGGACCTCCGGGGCGAGTCCGTCGGCGTCCAGCGCGGAACGACCGGCGAGGCGGCCGCCGAGGACCTCCAAGAGGAGTTCGACGGCGAACTCCAGATCGAAAGCTACGACCAGATCAACGGCGCGTTCGACGCGCTGCTCAACAACCAGGTGTCGGCGGTCATCAACGACAACACGGTGAGCGCCTCGTTCGCCGCGGAGAACGACGGCGTCGTGTTCCTCGAGGGCGACGGGGTCGCGGCAGACCGCGACGACGCGCCGCCGTACCTCACCCTGACTATCGAGGAGTACGGGATCGCGTTCCGGCAGGACGACGACGACTTCAGAGGGGAGGTCAACGACGCACTTCAGGCGATCCGCGACGACGGAACGTACGAGGAGATCTACAGCGAGTACTTCGACGGATAGCTCCCTCGACCCCGTCGTTTCACCTGATATTCAATGGCAACACAGACCGAATCGGAGTCGAGCGGCGGCGGCGTACTGATGCGCGACCGGCTGGTGAAGCGGGCCGGCGAAGTGGCCGCCGGCGGGTTCATGCTGGCCATCGGCGGACTGCTCGTGTGGATCCTCTCGACGCAGGTCAACTACGAGCTGCTCGCCTCGCCGCTCATCGCCCGGCGGTTCGCGGAGGCGTTCTTCCTCGTCGTCCAGATCGTCGTGATATCGAGCCTCCTTTCGGTGTCGCTCGGCGTCCTCGTGGGGCTGGGGCGGATCTCGACGTCGAACGTCACCGGTCGGATCGCGAAGGGATACGTCGAGTTCTTCCGCGGCACGCCGCTTCTGTTCCAGCTGTTCGTCATCTACTTCGGCGTGCCGCGGCTGTGGGCGACCGGCGAGTTCCCCTTCTCGGACTGGGCGATCCCGGCCGCGATCATCGGACTCACGCTGAACCACGGCGCGTACGTCGGGGAGGCGATCCGCGGCGGGATCGACGCCGTCCCGGACGGGCAGATGGAGGCGGCGCGGTCGCTCGGGATGTCCCGGGTGATGGCGCTGCGGGAGGTCGTCCTCCCGCAGGCGTGGCGGAACGCGCTCGCGGCCATCGGCAACGACCAGATCATCCTCGTGAAAGACACCTCGCTGCTGACCGTCATCGCCGTCCCGGAGATCATGAGCGTGTTCCGGAACATCAACAGTAACCAACTGGACCCGTGGACCCCGCTCGTGTGGGTGTGCGTGCTGTACCTCGCGATCACGATGTCGATGAGCCAGCTCGTCAACGGCCTGGAGCGCCGGTCGGACTGGGGGTCGGACAGCGGGATGTTCGGTCGGCTGTCGGGGCTCGGCTCCGGCGGCGACGCCGACGGAGGTGAGGAGTCGTGACCGGTCCGCTCGTCGAGTTCGACGGCGTCGACAAGTCGTTCGGCGAGACGCAGGTGCTGTACGACGTCGACCTCTCCGTCGACGAGGGGGAGGTCGTCGTCGTCATCGGGCCGTCCGGCTCCGGGAAGTCGACGCTGCTCCGGTGTGCGAACCGGCTGGAGGAGATACAGGGCGGCGACATCCGCCTCGACGGCCGGTCCGTGATCGAGACGGACGTCAACGAGATCCGCCAGCAGATCGGGATGGTGTTCCAGTCGTTCAACCTCTTCCCGCACAAGACCGCGCTGGAGAACGTCGCGCTCGCCCCGGAGAAGGTCAAGGGCGTGCCGGAGGCCGAGGCGAAGGAGGCGGCGGCGGACCTGCTCGACCGGGTCGGACTCGCCGATCAGGCCGAGTCGTACCCGGGCGCGCTCTCGGGCGGTCAACAGCAGCGCGTCGCCATCGCCCGCGCGCTCGCCATGGAACCGAAGGTGATGCTGTTCGACGAGGTGACGAGCGCGCTCGATCCGGAGCTCGTCGGCGAGGTGCTCGACGTGATCGAGGGGCTCGCGGCCGACGGGATGACGATGGTCCTCGTCACCCACGAGATGGGGTTCGCCCGCGAGGTCGGCGACCGGATCGTCCTGATGGCCGACGGCCGGGTCGTCGAGCGGAGCGAGACGCAGTCGTTCTTCGAGGAGCCGTCGACCGAGCGCGGTCAGCAGTTCCTCTCGCGGCTGCTTTAGTCGTGTCTCGTCCTCTCACAGGTCGGTGACGACCTCGACTCCCCGAACCGCGTACTCGTTCATGGCCGCGAGCCGGTCAGAGACCTCAGACAGCGCCAGCTCGCGGGCGACCAAGGCCCCGGGGTCGATCCCGGTCGACTCGATCATCGCGAACAGGTCCGGGTAGCTCGTCGGCGGCATTCCGCGCGAGCCGATAAAGGATATCTCCCACCGGGTCATCCAGTCCGTCGGCAGCGACACCTCCCCGCGCTCTGCGTCCGTCGTGAGTCCGACCTGAACGTGGGTGCCGCGCGGCCGCAGCGACCGGACCGAGTTGCGGCAGGTCTCCGCGATTCCCAGCGCGTCGAGCGACACGTCGGCGCCGCCGTCGGTGAGGTCGCGGACCCGTTCCGGGACCGAGTCGTTCGCTCCGTCGCCGCCCGGGTTCACAGTCTCGCCCGCGCCGAACTCGGTCGCGAGCGCGAGGGCGTCGTCGTCGACGTCGACCGCGATCACGCGCGCGCCGAGCGCCGCGGCGATCTGGACCGCGGAGAGACCGACGCCCCCGCAGCCGTGGACCGCGACGGCGTCGCCGCCGCCGACGGCCGCCCGCTCCGCGAGCGCGTGGTACGCCGTCATGTACCGGCAGCCGAGCGCCGCGGCGGCGGTCGCGCCGAGCCAGTCGGGGCGTTCGACGAGGTTGTAGTCGGCCGCCGGGACGGCCACTCGCTCCGCAAACGCACCGGGGGCGGCGGACTCGAACCCCAGCGCCCGCCCGTCCTCGCAGACGTTGCCGGCCCCACGGCGGCAGTGCGGACAGGTGCCGTCGCCGAGCGAGAAGGGGACCACCACGCGGTCGCTCGGGCGGAATCGGTCGACCTCGTCGCCGACGGCGACAACCTCGCCGGCCGGCTCGTGGCCCAACACCTGCCCGCGCGGGACGCGGTCGTCGGCCCACTCGCCGTGCCCGGCCCAGGCGTGCCAGTCGCTCCGACAGACGCCGCAGGCGTCCACGCGGACGACGGCGCCGTCGGGGGCCGGTTCGGGGTCGGGAATCTCGCGGACCGCGAGCGGCTCGCCGTACTCCCGCAGGATCGCTGCGCGCATACGACGATCCACCGGGGGACGCGACAAAGGTCTCTCGGCGATCCGGTCCGCAGATCTAATTATTTCGTATGTTTTTGACTTGATCTCATCGTATGACACGTGATAGCCGAGTAAGGCTTATGCTGTCGCGGTAGACTCGTTGACACGTGGTACGACGGATGGAACAGCGCCCGGGGATCGCGTACCGTCGTCCAGACGGCGATCCCTCTCGGCTCGTGATCGAGACCGACGGGGAGCCGCGGCTCGACGTCACGGAACGGCCGGAAGGGGGATGGCTCGACCGCGTGGTCGGCGACGACCGCGATCGACTCCGCGAGGCGCTCGGATCGGACTCCGTCGACGTCGTGTATCGGGTCGCGGCCGACGAGGACTCACGGTGGGTCCACGAGCGAGGCCGAGCGACGGACGACGGCGACGTGGTCGGGTATCTCTTTCCGGCGGACGAACGCGTCCGGCGGCGACGGCGGCTGGAGCGACAGCGAGAGCGACTCGAGGAGTTCGCGAGCGTCGTTTCACACGACCTCCGGAACCCCCTCTCCGTCGCGGTCGGGAACATCGAACTGGCCGACGACCTCGACGGTGACGCGGCGGCCGACCGGCTGGACCGCGCCCTCGACGCGCTCGACCGGATGGACGACCTCATCGGCGACCTCCTGACGTTGGCGCGAGAGGGGGAGACGGTTCAGTCCGCCGAGTCGACGGACCTGCGGTCGGTCGTCGAGAGCGCGTGGGGGACCGTCGGCGAATCCGCCGACGCCGCCCTCGTCGTCGACGGACCGCTCGGGACGGTGCCGTGCGATTCCGACAGGCTTCGACAGGCCCTGGTGAACCTCTTCCGGAACGCCCTCGAACACGGGACACCCGAGGGCGTCGACGCCCTCCCCGGATCCGATTCGGCCGAGGGCGACGCCGGGTTCGGAGACCGGGTCGCGTCAGGGACGTTCTCGGCCCGAGAGGAGCCGCCGTCGGACCGCGCCGAGACGGACGCGGAGAGCGCCGCGATCCGTATCCGCGTGGGACGGACGGACGAGGGGTTCTACGTCGCTGACGACGGCCCGGGGATCGAACCCGACCAGCGGGACGCCGTCTTCGAGCCGGGACACACGACCGCCCCGGGCGGCACCGGCTTCGGGTTGGCGATCGTCGAGCGGATCGCGGAGGCCCACGGGTGGACGATCTCGGTGACGGAGAGCCGAGAGGGCGGCGCCCGGTTCGAGTTCGTCTGCGACGGTCCGATCGAAACCGCGGAGTCGTCCGAAAGCGAGGCGAGTCCGACTCGCAGCGCTTGAGCGTCCGCGTCCGCGCTCGGAAACCGGTAGCGAGTCACATGAAGTCGTTCAGTCCGGCCTGATCGTCGCCCGCGCCGTCGGCGTCTCCGTCGCCCGCGCCGTCGGAGGATCCCTCGTCTACCGAGTCGTCGCGATCGGTTCCCGCGGCGTTCGTTTCGGCGCCGTCGAGGGGGGAATCGTCGCCGTCGGAAGCCGCGTCCTCCCCGTCGTCCGCGCGCCCCGCCGCGTCGAGCGCGAAGGCGCCGTCGGCGTGTTCCTCGATCAGTTCCTCGCGGCGGGCCTGCGCGTCCTCGACTATCGACGCAACCTTGTTCGTCGACTCGCCCGAGCCGGTGACGAAGGCGACCCCTTCCTCGTCGAGGTCGTAGGCCGCCGCCATCGCGACGGTCAGCTCGCGGGGCTTACAGTGGTGGGTGACGGACTCGAGGAACGGCAACACCTCGCGTCTGGCGGTCGCGACGCTACAGCCGCTCGCGGCCGCGATCTTGCCGACGATCTCGTCCGCGGTCGCGTCCGACGACGACCAGAACTGCGGGCGACCGTACCGCGTCCACCCGCCCTTCTCGCCGTCGCGGGCCGCGGCCACGCCCGCGGCCGCGTTGTCGGTCGCGTACCGCCAGTAGGAGTAGTTCTGCGTGGCGCGCACGCGGCCGAGCCACACGTCCGCGTTGGCGAGGAAGTCGTACGCGCGGACCGCCTCCGCCGGCTCGTACACGTCCAAGAGGTTGTTCTCGATCCACCGCATCAGGTCGTCGGGCGTCTCGTCGACGGCGTACGCCGACCGGAGCGCCTCCTCGGCGGACTCCTCTTTCAACACGGCGTCGAGGAACGGGAACAGCCCCAACGCCTTGTCGCGGTCGCCGGTGACCACGTCCTCGACCGTGATCGAGTCGCGCCCCTGCGTGGCGGCCTGGAGGTCGTTGACCGCGCCCCGCAGGTCGCCGCGGTTCCCCTCCGCGATCCGCTGGAGGGCGTCGGACTCGAACTCGATCCCCTCCTTGCGACAGACGTCCCGGAGGACGGGGACGATGGAGCGCGCGGAGACGTCGCGGAACTCGATCTCCTGGGTCGCGTTCCGGAGTCCGCGCGACATGTCGTAGTAGTCGTTGGCGATGAGCACGATGGGCTGGCCCGACTCCTTGACCAGCTTCGTGATCGCCGACGCCCCGCCCCGGTCGTAGTTGCCGTGGATGTTGTCCGCCTCGTCGACGATGACGAGCTGGCGCGAGGCGGTGTCGCCGCCGCTCGCGCCGCCGCCCGCGGCGCTCCCGCCGAGGGTGGCGTTGCGCGCGGCCCGCCCCGCGAATCGCTCGATGACGTCGGCGGTACGCTGGTCGGAGGCGTTGAGTTCGACGGTCTCCCAGTCCATGTCGTTCGCGAGCGCGTGCGCCGCGCTCGTCTTCCCGACGCCCGGGCTGCCGTGGAGGACGACCGCCTCGCGGTGGTCGTCCCACGAGCGGGCCCACTCCGCGAACGCGTCGCGGGCCTTGTCGTTGCCGCGCACCTCCGAGAGCGTGCTCGGGCGGTACTTCTCCGTCCAGTCGGCCATTACCGGAGCAAGGAGCGAGCCGCGTTTAGGGGTTGCGGAGCGTCAGTCCTCGCTCGGCTCCGCCAGGTCGTATCGCGGCGCGAAGCCGTCGTACGCACCATCGCTAGAGGCGATAGTATCGCCGTCGGATTCGACGAGGTGGAGCGCGTCGAACGGCGTGAACCCGTGTTCCTCGACGTACGTCGCCGCCGCGACGACCGTGTCCGCGTCGCCGCGGACCTCCACGAGACTCGCGGCGTTCGTGACGACCCGCTCCGTGTCGCGGTCCTCGCGGTAGGCGACCAGGAGGAGTTCGATGAGGGTGAACTGCGACGTCCACAGCTCGCTCCGACGGTCGCGGTACGCCTCCTCGGCCGCCTCACCGAGCCAGTCCTCGTCTTTGATCAGCGCGAGGAGGAAATCGGTCTCCGCGTACATTCAGCGCCCGGCCTCGTCGAACGCCGCCTCGCGCGCCTCCTCGCGAAGCTCGTCGGCCGTCTTCTCGACCCCCGCAAACTCGTCTCGGAGGGCGTCGAGCGGGTCTTCCGCGACCGGGATCAGCTTGATCCCGTCGTGGACCTCGACGATGCGATAGCGGTCGCCGTACCGCTCTCGCAGGTCCTTCGGAAGCGTCATCCGACCTCGGTCGTCGAGCGTCGCCTCGGACATACGCGAACGTAGTGTGGGTAGAAATAAGAATGTACCCATCGAGAGCATCTGTACCCACGCCCGAGGCGGACGCCCGCCGACCGGAGGCCGCCGGCGTCACGCATATTTCGACGGATCCCCCGAAACGGAGGGGTGCGCCCCCGAACGCGACGACCCCAGCGGTTCAATTTTCGGCGTTGATATTCGTGCCACTAAGTACATAAGTGCGCTTCTCCTTTTTACAGTCAACCAGCAACCGATCGGAACGGAACTGAGGGCCGCTTCAACCATGGCACACGAGGCCCTCGGTGTCCGTTCTTCGGTGAACCGCTGGGTTCAAACAATGAAACCAACCAACCAATCCAATTCGGACGACCGTGCGGTGAGCCCCGTTATCGGGGTCATCCTGATGGTCGCGATTACAGTCATCCTGGCGGCCGTCATCGGGACGTTCGTCCTCGGGCTGGGCGATCAGTTAGGCGACACGGCGCCGCAGGCGACCTTTACGATCGACGACAACAGTTCGCAAACGATCAACATCACCAAGACAGGCGGCCAGTCGCTCGAAGCGGGCGATCTCGTGCTTTCGGTCGACGGTGAGAGAGTCAATACCTCCTTCCCAGGAGACACCTGGGAAACAGGCGAGCGGAAGGAAATCGGTAACGGAGATAGTGGTCTCAGCGACTGGGACTCCGGTGAGGCTACAGTTCGAATAATCCACGACCCGAGCGGGAACGCGATCTTCGAGCGGACGTGGGACTTCAGCTAATCGCGTAGCCCGGTTATCACCTCTGTCGGATCTCTATTTCTGTTGGACATCAGAATCGAAGAGCGTCGGCGTTGAACCGCTTGGTCGTGTTGGTCGACGCCGAGCTTGTTTAGTAATTCTCAATGGATAAAGAAGGCAAAGAATAATTCAATCAACTCCTTAACAGTATGTTAAGAATGAATCAGAACAAGCTACAGGATTGCTCGCCGACTATCACGAAGACATTAGAGAATTTGGAAGAGTTTTATTCAGAGGTTGGTGAGTACAAGATCCGTCACGCACCAGCTATTTGGACTCTAGATCGTTTTGATAGTGAGAAGTCGACAATATTCTTGGAAAAATTTGGAGAGGATTTAAGTGTCGATCTTGCTGATTACTTATTATTAGAGTACGGTAGGATATTCACGCCGTTATATAGGCTGTTCATTGAAAATCAGAAGCCAGAGAACTGTAGTGACCATATAAAACTAATCCTCCAAACTCAGAAACAGAAGCAGGAGTTCTCTGGCGGTTTTGTCAACTATCACCCAAATCTATTCCGATCTCTCGTACACATCGCACCCGATTCAGAAGCGACTCAAAGAGCTCGGGATTACTTTATCAAAAATTTTCACCCAGAACAAAACCCGGTAAGAGGACTAATAAGCGGGGTCTCCGGGGTTCTTGGACTTATTGAATTAAATTATAATAAATATGAAGAAATGACGGGGGAGTGGTTACAAGAAATCGCATCGGAAATTGTGGGGGAAGGTAGAAGCGAAACATTAGATGGCGGAACTATTTCAGCGGGTCATTTATTAGAGGCTTCAACCAAACACCGCAGTTATTCTCTTCCACAAGAAGTAATCACTACGATTGAAGAGGATCTTGTTGACTACTGTGACAGTTTTAACCAACATATAGAAAATTCCGGTTTTGACGAGCTAGCCAGCAACGATTTCTATACCCAAGAGAAGCGCTCACATGGAGCAGTTATGTTGCCAGCTTTTGCTGTGAATTCGCTAACAGCAATCGGTCATGGATACAATGTCTCCGGGTATGAACGAGAATGGGAGAACCAACTTAAAGAAAAAGAGCAGGAGCGAACTAGGTCTGAGTTTGTCTCAACGTTGCCTGCAATGGAGATGTGGGAGCGTAAACGTGGAATACAACGGAAGGCAGAATCAATGATTTCTTCTACAGAGAATGAGCTTCGTATCGCTTCACTACGGATCGATATGCTTCATGAGGACTTGATCGATATCGCTGAATCAGATGAGGAGATTGAGATAAAAATACTCACAAACACGGGTTCATCACGTGGCGAGCGACGGAAAATGGCGAACGCGGTGATAAACGAACTGGCTCGTCGAACTGAGGGCAACGTCCATGAACACCAGCTAGTTCATGCCCGGATTGTTATAGCAGACGATCGAGAATTGCTGGTTTCATCTGCTGATCTTACGAGGGATCAGCTTGCAGACGAATTTAACGGCGGTATTTACACCAGAGATCCTGATGCGGTCCAGCAAGCTATAGACGCATTCGATGAAATCTGGAATAGCGGGCATAAACTGGACCCAAGTGGTAATTGATCACAAGCTGCTGAAGGATAGCTCAGGGGTGAGTTATTTGACTCACTTACTGACCGCCTCCTCGACGATATCGATTTCCTCGTCGGTCAGTCCGTACAACTCATACACGATCTCATCAATCAGCGCATCCGTCTGCTCGGCCTTCGCGTCGAGCTCCTCGGCGCGCTCCTTCGTCTCCAGGTAGTTCTCCAGATCATCGGCCACGTCGTCGACATCGGGCAGTTCGATCGCCTTCAGCCGGTCGATCAGCGAGTTCGTCTTCGTCGCCGTCTCGCGGAAGTTCGCGAAGCCGCCCGCCTCGTCGACGGCGACCGGGACCCGTCCAGCAAACCGCCTCAATCGGCGTCCCGTGCGCACCGACCCGGCCGGTCCGGTTCCGACTGTGCTGACCTACGTTCCGACCGAGTCCGGCATTAGCAACGAAAGGAGAACTTCCTTGAAACAAGCCCTCTTCGGACGACGTAAGCGATGGGTAACGGCGACGTCCAGTACTCCGAGTGGGTGGAGTACCCACATGCTCGCCTGCGGGTCGATATCGACAAGACGGCGGGGGTTCCAACTCGGTTCGTCGTCCAACTGGAACGACGCGTCGACGGATCGTGGCGGCAGGTCGTTCGGTTCGATCACGAATCCGAGAATCCGATGGGCCACGATATCACCGACGAGGGACTCCACATGGACGTGTATCGCGACGGCGAGAAGGTGCGGGTGAAAGATGACTTTCCACCCGTAGACTTAACCCACGCGCCGCGCTACTGTATCGCGTATATCGAGCGGCACGCCGGCGTGCTGCTCCGGAGGTTCGAGAGATGGCACGATCTGAGTCAGGAGCCGAGTGGCGGGACGAGCCCATGAGTGACGCTGAACTCGATGCGTTCGAGGACGCCGTCGACGACCTTGGTGAACGCGTCAGCAAGGTCCTCGCGGCCGGAACCGACCAGACTCTCGACGAGATCGAAGCCGAAATCGACGACCTCCAGATGCCCGACCCGCTCGACGATCGCGCCGTCGACGAGTAGTCAGATCAGTCGTGACGGCGGCCTCCTCCGACGCTACTCCCCGACCGCCTCCTCGACGATCTCGATCTCCTCATCGGTCAGGCCGTACAACTCGTAGACGATCTCATCAATCAGCGCGTCCGTCTCCTCGATCTTCGCGTCGAACTCCTCGGCGCGCTCTGTCGTCTTCAGGTAGTTCTCCAAGTCGTCGGCCACGTCGTCGACGTCGGGTAACTCGATCGCCTTCAGCCGGTCGATCAGCGATTTCGTCTTTGTCGCCGTCTCACGGAAGTTCGCGAAGTCGCCCGCCTCGTCGACGGCGACCGGCACGAAGTGCTCGATCAGGTCCGCCTCCCGTTCCGTGAGGTCCGTGATCCGGAACGTGGGCAGGTACTCGGACTCCGTGTAGCCCCACTGGTCCGTCTCGTGTGCGCCTCCATGGGCTTCGTCCGTTCCGGCAGCCCGAGAGCCTCGCTCCGGTCTGCTCTCGCAGTCCTCGTCGTCGGGCTTGTAGCGAGCGGTGGCCTCTATGAGGACCGTGTTGGCGGACTCGCGATCGACGCGAGCGGTGTTGCGTCGAAACGCCGGGACAGCGATTAGAACTGATATCGCAGCGCCGACTCGGTCGCCAGCCAGTGCGCGCCGATCAGGTCGGTCTCGACCTACTCGCGCGTTTTACTCCATTCAGCCCCACTCGTTGAGGTTCACGATCGGGGGCAGGTCGTCGGCTCCGGCACCCACTCGATCACCGCCGCGACGCGGTCGGCGATCGCGTAGGTGTCCATCGTGTCGTCGGCGTAGTAGAGTACCGGCACGTCGCCTCGCGTCTCCGCGTCGAGAAAATCGGTGTCGTGCGTGAGGACGACGATAGCCGCCCTCGCGAGCGAACGCCGCGATCGACTCGTCGTCGACGCCTTCGGAAAGCGCCTCGTGGACGTGGTCCGCGGCGACGCCCTTTCCCCGGAGCGCCTCCGCGACCCGCGGACTCGTGTTCTCGTCGACGAGGACCCGATACGCCATCCGGTTACGCGCTCTCGTCGCCGTTCAGCTCCGACAGCGACACCGCGCCGGCCTCCCGCGCCGCGGTCTCGCGTTCCGACCGTTGACGTTCGACCGCCGCCATCTCGTCGGGGTGACTGTGGTAGTACTGGAGCGCGCCGTACACGTCCGCGACGTCGAGGTCGAGCTGGTCGGCCACCGCCTCGGCCGACTTCCCGGCCTCCTCGACGAGCCCCTGAATCCGCCGGACGGTCACGCGCCGTCCCTCGATATGCGGCTCGTCGTGAACCTCGGCCACGATCCGAACCGACGACTGTGCCATACCGGTGTGTATTAGCCGAGAAGACATAAAACATCGCTCCAGCGGTCATCGATCGCTTCTCTCGAACTCGACCGGGTCTGACCGCTGGCGTGCTTCGCTCGATGCGAGCGACTACGGCGCCGCGGCGGCCCACACACCCGGGAGAGACCATGCGCCTGTCCGATACACGTCCGAATCGGTCCGTTCTACGCGTCCGCGAGCGGCTCCGGCCCAGTCGAATTCCGCCCACATGACCGGAGACTCCCCGAAACTATCAGAAAATCTAACATCGAAGTACCGGCACTACGCGGTCTCGTCGGAACCGCCGATCTGGCGGTTCATAGCGCACCCCCGAATGCGGTTTTCGAACGTTAGAGGGCGTTGAGGCTGCCGATAATGGAAATCTATAAAGAATCTGATGGGACCGCTGAGAGTCGAACTCAGGTCATACGGACCCCATCCGCATAGGATACCACTACCCCACGGTCCCTGACTACACGCTGAAAAACGACGGTCCGGTAATTAAGGACTTCGCTTCACTCCTCGTCGGCGTCCCGCGGGACCACGAGGTCGCCGTCGTCCCGCACCGCGAGGCTCCCGATCGGGTCGCCCTCGTAGACGGCCAGCCCCTCGGACCGGCCGAGGACGTACCCGTCGCGCTCGGCGGTGACCGTTGCGCGTTCTTCGCCCCCGGCGTCGACCACGCGGGCGAGGACGTCGCCCTCGGCGAAGGCGTCGCCGGCGGCGACGCGGTGCCGAGCGATTCCGGAGGTGTCGGTCGTCGGCCCGCGGAAGCGCCGCACCGGGAACTCGACGGGCTCCGGATCGACACCGACGCCGGGCGCGCCGACCGACTCGGGAACGTCCTCGGCCGCCAGGAGTCCCAGTTCGACCGCGACGCCGAACGCGCCCGCGACGCCCGCGGCGAGCAGGTCGTCGTCGACGACGCTGTGCGCGCCCAGTTCCGCGGTGAACGCCGGGACGCCCGCCTCGTTGAGCACGGCGCCCGCGGTCGAGCGCTGGAGGTTCTCCTCGACGTACTCGGCGGCGGGGTACTCCCGGACCACCGGAAGTCCGAACGCGTCGACGAGGCGGCCGAGGTCCGCGGAGAGCGCGGCCGCCTCATCCTCGCTCCGGCGGTCGCCGTAGAGGACGCGGTCGCGGATGGCGAAGGGGACGCTGCCGACGCCGGCGGTGTGACAGTCGATCAGCGCGTCCACAGCGGCGTTCGTTCCGACCGTCTCGACGGGGAACTCGCTCGATTCGTCCGCGGGGTCGTCGTCTCGGCGCTCCCCCGTGATCGCGGCGTACAGCTGCGCGTCGATCCGCTCCTGGAGCTTCGGCGGGCGGGCCGACTCCGCGTCGGCGTCGGGGAAGTGTCGGTTCGGGTCCTCGTCGGCGTAGTACGTCTCCCTCGCGTTCCGACGCAGCCCCGCCGGGGAGACGACGGGCACCGCGACGACCGCGCCGACGAGGTCGGAGAGGTGGCCCGAGAGGGCCGCGACCGTGTCCTGGACGACCGCGACGCCGGTCGCCTCGTCCCCGTGGACGCCGCCCGTGAGCCACAGCGTGGGACCATCTTCGGCGCCGTTCGCGACCGCGACGGGAAGCCGCTCCGAGCCGCCCGTCGGGAGGTCCGCGACGGCGAGCCGGCCGCGGTCGAGCGTTCCCGGCGCCGCGCTCGCGCTCCCGATTGCTATCCGTCTGCCCTCGTCCCCATCCGCGTCCGACTCGTCCATGGTCGGATCCGGTCGCGGCGGAGCTATAAAAGAACGCGCTCTAAGGCGACGACCGTCCCGCCCTCGGCGTCCGGATCACCGACGACTCGCCCGAGACAGACCGCCGTCCCATCAGGAGTGAAGCACGCGACGAGCGGGGGGTCCGCGTCAGGGTCGTCGCCGGCCGGTTCGTCATCTCCCGCCGCCGGGACGGCGTCGTCGTCGACGTCGATCACGCCGGGCGCGTAGACGGGGGCGCCGGTCGCGACACTGCGCGCGGCCGACCGCGCGATCGTCACCGCGGGGAGGTGCGTCAGGGCGTCCTCGGCGGGGCGGACGACCTCGCGGAGGAACGCGTCGTCGCCGTCCTCGGCCCACGCGAGCGCGTCGACGAGGTCCTGAAGCGTGTGAAGGTCGCGGTCGTCGAACGGGTCGGTGGCGCTGCGCCGGAGGTGACCCATCTGCGCGCCGACGCCGGTCGCCAGCCCGATGTCGTGACACAGCTTTCGGACGTACGTCCCCGACTCGCAGCGGATCCGGAGGAGCGCCTTTCGGTCCGCGACCTCCAGCACGTCGAGGTCGTGGACCGTCCGGGTGCGGAGCCGGCGGCTCACGGCGCTCTTCCGGGGCGGCTTCTGGTAAATTTCGCTCTCGAACTCGGCGACCACCTCGCGGAAGTCGGCCGGGGGCGACCCGTGGAGTTCCAGCACCGCGACGTACTCCTTGGTGCCCTCGAGGAACACCTGCGCCATGCGCGTCGCGTCGCCGGTCAGGGTGGGGAGACAACCGGTGACCTTCGGATCGAGCGTGCCGGAGTGGGCGACGCCGCCGGTGGGCGGTCCCTCCGGATCGAGCGTCGCGAGCGTCTCGTCGACGCCGTCGCGAACCCACGCCGACACCTGGTGTGAGGAGGGACCGGCGGGCTTGTCGAGGTTGACGACGCCGAACCGGAGCAGCTCCGGCACCGAGCGCTCACCGGGAGGCGCTCTGAGGGGTCCCTCGCCGTCGGCGGGGGCGTCTGCGTCGGCGTCGGAAGCGTCTGTCATGAGATGGGCGGCGGGTGCGGCTCAGAAGTCGTACACGACGTCTTCGACGGGTGCTTTCCCCTCGTCGTCCGCGGGGTCGTACGCCTCGACGGTCGCGACGAGGACGTCGAGGAAGCGTTCCGGCCCCCAGCGGGCGGTGTTGTACGCGGCGTCGTAGATCGAGAGGTCTTCGATGTCGATGTTGTAGTACTCCCGGTACCGCTTGCGCTCGGAGGTCTCGCGGCGCTCCGTCTCAGTTCTGGCGCGGTCGACGGCCTTCGCTTCGCGCTCCGCGATCCGCTCCGCGCGAACCGACAGCGGCGCGTCGAACCAGAAACGGAAATCGGCGTGGTCGGCCGCGAGCCAGCCGGCGAGCCGCGATTCGAGGACGACGTCGTCGCGCTCGACCGCGATCTCCCGGAGGCGACGGTCGAGGTCGCGGTCGATCTGCGGGTCCTCCTCGGCGAACTCGTTGAACTCGACGGGCGTCATGTCGCGCTCGGCCGCCATCTCACGGAAGATGTCGCCGCCGGAGACGTGCCCGAGGTCGAGCGCGTCAGCGAGCTGGACGGCGTTGGTGCTCTTCCCGCTCCCCGGCGGGCCGGAGACGGTGATCAACATAGCTTCACTCCGCGGGTGCCGTTCAAAACGGTTGTCGTTCGGCGCCGAGCGAAACCGGTCGGTGGGAGGATGCGGAGGCGCCGCTCACGCCTCGCCGTCCGCGGTCGCCGCCGTCATCGACCAGACCGCGACGAGTCCGAGCAGGAGTGCGGGGACGAGCGGGAGCGCGAGGTACGTCGCGAAGAAGGTGAGACCGAACGCGCCCGCCGCGTACGGGTAGACGTAGATGATCCCCGGGATGACCAGCACGCAGGTGAACAGCACGGCCGTCAGCGCCCATCCCCTGCGGCCGAAGCCGTCGGCGGTCGGTTCGCCGGCGGCCGCCGTCCGTTCCCGTGGATCGTCGCCGTCGCCGCCCGCGCCACCGCCGCTACCACCCGAGTCAGCGTCGCTACCGCCCGCATCACCGCCATCTCCCTCGGTTCCGGGGACGTGGACGTAGCCGCCGTCGGTGGTGCCGTCGGCGGTCGCGTCCGTACCGTCGGTTGCGTCGTCCGCGCCGGCGTCGGTCTCAGAACTCACTATCGGGTTTAACCACCACTTTGCCAAAGCCCTCACGGTTCTCGATCATCTCGTGTGCGCGCGGCGCTTCGCTCATCGGGAGGACCTCGCGCACTCGGGGTTCGAAGGTGCCGTCCCAGACGAGTTCCAGCACGTCGTCGACCTCGCCGGGCGTCGCCATCGTCGAGCCGAGCACCGACAGCTGGTTCCAGAAGATGCGGTTGAGTCCGGCGCCCGGGTTCCCGCCCGTCGTCGCGCCGCAGGTGACGAGCCGGCCGCCCTTCGCCATCGACTTCAGCGAGTCCGGGTAGGTGGCCTCGCCGATGTGGTCGACGACGACGTCGACGCCGCGTTTCCCAGTGAGTGCGTCGATCTCCTCGGCGAAGTCGTTCGCCTCGTAGTCGATGACGTGGTCGGCGCCGCAGTCCTCGGCGTGCGAGAGCTTCTCCTCGGTGGAGGCGGTCGCGAACACCTCACAGCCCGCGTGGTCGGCGATCTGGACGGCCGCGTGGCCGACGCCGCCGGAGGCGCCGAGGACGAGCACCCTCTCGCTCGCCTCGATCTCGGCGCGCGTGTGGAGCATGCGCCACGCGGTCTGGAAGACGAGCGACGCGGAGCCGGCGACCTCCCAGTCGACGCCGTCCGGGACCGGGACGAGGTTCGCCTCGGGGACCGTCGCCTTCTCCCCGTGGACGCCGCGGACGTGCTCGCCGATGATGTGGAAGGAGACGCAGAGCGACTCCTCGCCGTTCCGGCAGAACTCGCAGTTCCCGCACGAGACGCCGGCGCTCACGGCGACGTGATCGCCCGGCTCGAAGCGCGTCACGCCCTCGCCGACGGCCTCGACGACGCCCGCCGCGTCGCTGCCGGGAATATGCGGCATCTCCAGGTCGATGCCGGGCATGCCGCGGCGCGTCCAGATGTCGAGGTGGTTCAACGCGCCGGCCTTGACGTCGACGAGCACCTCGCCGCGGTCCGGTTCGGGGTCCGGGAACTCGCCGTACTCGATCACGTCGCGGTCGCCGTGGTCGCCGAACTGAACGGCTTGCATACTCGGGTCCTCCCGCGGAACCCACTAAACAGTACGCCTCACGGCACTGAGCGACACGCCTCGACTGTGCTGTCGAAATCCGCAGAAAGAGACACGTTCTCTCCGGTCTCGGTCGGCACAGGTGAGCTACTGAACGGTCTCTGGAGTTTGCTCAGTAGAGGAGTCCTCATATTCTACTTTTTCTCAGACACGACAGGTGATTGCCTCGGGAGAAATCGCCGTAACGCATACGCAACAGTAGCTGAGATAATCCCTATTGGGAGGCCATAGAAGATTGCTGTCCCCACGCCGGTTAAAAGCCCATAGTCAGGTTGGGGGTGATTAAGCGAGATAACACCGTACAGTGTAAAGCTGCTCATGATGATGACGGTGACAGCAATACTCACGAGTATTCCGTCGTTTCGATATGTATGTATCCCTGCCAGAATAATCGCTGATACTGTGATTCCAAGTGGACCCATAAGCAAACCAAATGAGTTTCCCATACCGGAATTTCCAACAAGATAGAGTTGACCGAAGAACAAGGCCATGAGAACGACCGAGTACCCGAGATACCGAAGCGATAGGTTCAGCGACTTCCCTAAGAGAAGCGATTCTAACCGAGAGTCCATACACCACGATGGTTCACTGGTTGTATAAGCTTTTAATCAAGAAGGTCGCAGAAAATTAGACAGATAGATAGTAGGGGGCTCTGTTGAAATCCTCAGCGGTTGATGTTTTCACACTCTCAATCGCTCAGTACAGTAATAATACACACTTGAAATGGAAACTCAGCGGGTTGTTAGAAGGACCCAAGACATATGTCGAGTCCAACGATTCTATACATAATGACTAATTTCACAGGATATCTGCTGAGCATAAGAGATACGATCGTTAAAAAACGAGGTGGGGAGGTCAGCTATGGCATTTTATCTGCCATTGGTATAATCTTGTTTGCGTTAACATTCAGATCAGTTGATTTCAACGCGTCCTCAATAGTTACATTATTTCCGTTTCTGATCAGTTTAGCTTTTCTTTCCTACGGAGTATCTGGTTTTGTACCGGACAAGAACAAAAATACAATATTATTGCTGCGATCAGGTGTTGTGCTTATAGCAATTGCCGCGATTGGCTTCGTTGTATTATTTATTCTATTTGCGCTTGGAAATACTCCTTGAGTTGTGGGCTAGGTTTTACGGTTGATTCAGCCGCACAATCCCCCATAGATCGTTCAGTACAGATGAAATGCCTAGTGGTCAACACATTTGTGTGAGTGTCTTCCGGCGCTAGTCGTTCGTTCCCTGCATTACGAGTCTTGCCGTCGCACGGTCCCGTTCTGAGCCCCTGAGGAATCCCTTCGTGAAGCCCGCCCCGAACATCGCATCAACGAGAGTATCGTCTGTCTCCGGTGGCTCTTCACGGTCTACGACAGTGGCGAAGCGAAAGATGTGGGAGTTCCCCGTCGCGGTATCAAACATTAGATCCCACCGGTACCGCCTCGTTGACTGGTCAGTATCCAAGTAAAGGTTTGAATCGGCGTTGCCATCGTCAGCGGGAACAACGTCTCCGGAGTGAGAGACGAGCGAGCCTGAGTGCCAGCCGTGTTCGACCGTTAGCGAGGCAGTCTTCCACTCGGTTCCCGTCTCGTTCGCTCCCGGGATAAGCCGATACTTGGTGACGAGAGCGTAGCGGTTGGTCAATTCGAGGTCAAGAACCGATGCGGACTGTTGAACGGTACCATACGTCTCGCGTCCCGCTGTCGTCGTGTCGGTGGCCACGATGGGGCTGTTCCGTTGACCTGTTGAAGGAACTGGCTCCTCGGCGTGCGTGGCTGGTGGAGCGGGGGGTTTGTTGGCGATCGCGGCTGTAGCCCCGAGGACGCCGACGCCCCCGGCGCTGGCGGCCAGTCCAAGGAACGTGCGACGCTTCATTATCTTGAATGAATATCTCTGAGGTAGAATATCTGTTGATAGCACTAGAGATGAACCTGCGTATCAAAGAGCCAGAAGGTACGACGCGCTCAATACGCACGCCTCAGCGACCGGCTGTTTCCGACAGGAATCTGTCTGAAGAAGAGGTTTTCAACGGAGTCGCCTCATCGAACCCGCGCGTTCGACGCGGATCTCATCATCCCCCGATACGACCTCCGCGACAACCGTGCGAATCGCCCACAGCGACCCGGCCGTTTCGTGATGTTTAAGTACTGAAAGCGGGAGGTAACGAACGCACGAACTGCAGGGGCGTCGGGTCCCGAGTCCGAGAGGGCGATGATACAACGCGGGTTGCGGTAGCCAAGCTTGGCCCAAGGCGCAGGGTTGCTAACTCTGTGGCGTCACTGCCTCCGGGGTTCGAATCCCCGCCGCAACGCTCGAACGGACGAGTACCGCCGGATTCGCGCCGGTAGGACTCACCACAACCAACACATGAGCACGGAAGAATCACAGGACGACTCACCGGAGGAGGAGGAAGACCTCCAGTACTTCGTTCGGATCGGGGGCGCGGACCTCGACGGGACGAAGACGGTCGAGCGAAGCCTGTCCGAACTCGACGGCATCGGCACGCGCACGGCGCGGCTGGTCGCCGAGAAGGCCGACGTGGACCGAAACGCCACGTTCGGGCTCCTCGACGAGGATGACATCGACGCGGTGGTCGACATCGCCGAGAACCTCGAAGACCACGTCCCGTCGTGGATGACGAACAGACAGAACGACTTCTTCTCCGGGGAGACGACGCACCTCGTCGGCACCGACGTCGACGAGAAGCGCCGTCACGACATCAACCGGATGAAGATCATCGAATCGTACAAGGGCGTGCGCCACAAGCGCGGGCAGAAGGTCCGCGGCCAGCGCACCAAGTCCACGGGTCGCTCGGAGGGGACCATCGGGGTCAACGTCGAGGAGATCCGCGAGGAGATGGAAGACGAAGAAGGCGGTGACGAGGAATGAGCACCGGCAAAAACACCAAGGGTTACGAGACGCCGAACCACCCGTACCAGGGCGAGCGCATCGCCGAGGAGTCCGATCTCCTCTCGCGGTACGGCCTGAAGAACAAAGAGGAGTTCTGGCGCGCCCAGTCCGAGCTGCGTAACATGCGCCGGGAGGCCCGACGGCTGCTCGGCGAGGCGCAGGGCGACGTCGACGCCGCTCAGGACGCCGGCGCGGAGTTCGTCGCACGCCTCCGCCGCATCGGCATCCTCGGGGACAACGACGACATCTCGACGGTCCTGTCGCTCGACGTGACGGATCTTCTGGAGCGTCGGCTCCAGACGGTCGTCTACCGCCAGGGCTTCGCTTCCTCGACCCAGCAGGCCCGCCAGTTCATCGTTCACGGCCACATCACCGTCAACGGCGCCCGCGTCACGCGCCCGTCGGTGAAGGTGGACGTCGACGACGAGGGAGCCATCGATTTCGACGAGAACAGTCCGCTCGCGGACGATCTCCACCCCGAGCGCGCGGAGTCTCAGGAGGGTAACTAATGAGTGAATCCGAGGACGGAAAGTGGGGCATCGCCCACGTGTACGCGTCGTTCAACAACACGCTCATCACGGTCACCGACGAGACGGGCGCCGAGACGATCGCCAAGTCGTCCGGCGGCACCGTGGTGAAGCAGAACCGCGACGAGGCGTCGCCGTACGCCGCCATGCAGATGGCGGAGGTCGTCGCCGAGCGCGTCAAGGACGCCGGCTTGGAGGGCGTGCACGTTCGCGTGCGCGGTCCCGGCGGCAACCTCAACAAGTCCACCGGTCCCGGTGCGCAGGCGACGATCCGCGCGCTCTCGCGTGCGGGCGTCGAGATCGGCCGAATCGAGGACGTCACGCCCATCCCGCACGACGGGACGAAGGCGCCGAAGAACAAGCGAGTCTGACATGACCGAAGACGAATTCGACGTCCAGTACGTCGAACGGGACGAACGCAGCGCGCGGGTGCTGATCCGCGGGCTCACGCCGGCGTTCGCCAACGGCATCCGCCGCGCGATGATCGCCGACGTCCCGACGTTCTCGATCGACACGGTCCGGTTCGTCGAGAACTCCTCGGTCATGTTCGACGAGATGATCGGCCTGCGTCTGGGGCTTATCCCCCTGACGACCCCGCTCGACGACTTCGAGGTCGGCGACGAGGTCACCCTCGCGCTCGACGTCGAAGGCCCGGCGACGGCGTACTCCGGCGACATCGAGTGCGCGGACCCGCTCGTCGAGGTCGCCGACGACAACGTTCCGATCATCGAGCTGAAGGAGGGACAGCGGTTGGAGTTCGAGGCCGACGCGGTCCTCGACACCGGCAAGGAGCACGCCAAACACCAGGGCGGCGTCTCCGTCGGCTACCGTCACCTCCAGCGCGTCTCGGTCGAGGGCGACCGCGGCGAGTTCGACGACGACGAGCCGAACATCCTCCGCGGTGTCATCGAGACGCCGGACGGGGAGATCGAGCTCACCGACGAGTTCGACAACGACCTCTCGGAACGGTTCCCCGGGAAGGAGGTCGCGGTCGAGGACGTGCCGGAAGCGTTCGTCTTCCACATCGAGACGGACGGCTCGTTCGACGTCGAGGAACTGCTGCTCCGCGCGATCGGCTCCATCGAGGAGCGCGCGGACGAACTACAGACGAAAGTCGCAGTATAAGGAAATGACGGCCCTTCGAACCAACCCCCTGACCGTCGCCCCCGCCGCCAGCCGCGGCGCCGCTCCGACCGCCGGAGCGCTCGCGGCAGGGTCGGCGGACGGCGGGACCGAAAGTGGTTTGAAGGGAGCCGGAATACGGTGGAGTGCACGCAGGGATAGCCAAGTCAGGCCAACGGCGCAGCGTTCAGGGCGCTGTCCTGTAGAGGTCCGCAGGTTCAAATCCTGCTCCCTGCACTCCGTTTTCCACGAACTCTCCGTACAGGAGGGACAGCTATGAGTAGCAAGACGAACCCGAAACTACAGAACCTCATCGCCGATCTGAAGTCGGTCTCGCGTGACTCCGGTGCCAACGTGTGGCAGGACGTCGCGGACCGACTCGAGAAGCCACGGCGCACGCACGCTGAGGTCAACCTGGGCCGCATCGAGCGGTACGCTCAGGAAGACGAGACGGTCGTCGTCCCCGGCAAGGTGCTGGGCAGCGGTGTGCTCGAAACGAACGTCACCGTCGCCGCGGTCGACTTCTCCGGGACCGCCCGGACGAAGATCGACCAGGCCGGCGAAGCGGTGACGCTGGAACAGTTCATCGAACAGAACCCCGAAGGAAGCAACGTCCGGGTGGTCCGATGAGTCTCGCGAAGATAGACGCGGACGTCGTCGTCGACGCCCGCGACTGCATCCTCGGTCGCGTCTCCTCGGAGGTCGCGCAGCGCGTCCTCGCCGGGGAGACCGTCGCCGTCGTCAACGCCGAGCGAGCCGTCATCACCGGCAACGAGGAGGCGACGATGGAGACGTACCACAAGCGCGCGGAGCTCGGCTCGGACAGCGGGCCGTACTACCCCAAGCGCCCCGACCGGATATTCAAGCGCGCCATCCGCGGCATGCTGCCGTACAAGTCCGAGGACGGCCGCGAGGCGTTCTCGAACGTGCGCGTGTACGTCGGGAACCCCTACGAGCGCGACGAGGACGTCGAGAGCGTCGTCCTCGACGGCACCTCGCTCGACCGACTCTCGAACATCAAATTCACGACGCTCGGATCGATCTCCGAGTCTCTGGGAGCCAACGTCACATGGTAACGAACACCTCAGGCAAGAAGAAGACGGCCGTTGCCCGCGCCACCGTACGCGAGGGCAAGGGTCGCGTTCGCATCAACTCCCAGCCAGTCGAGCTGGTCGAACCGGAACAGGCGCGGCTCAAGATGCTGGAGCCGTTCCGCATCGCAGGCGAGGAGCTCCGCGACGGCGTCGACATCGACATCGACGTCGAGGGCGGCGGCTTCAGCGGCCAGGCCGACGCGACGCGGACCGCCATCGCCCGCGGTCTCGTCCAGCACCTCGGCGACGCCGAGCTGCGCGACGCGTACATGAACTTCGACCGTACCCTGCTGGTCAACGACGTGCGCCAGTCCGAACCCAAGAAGTGGGGCGGACCCGGCGCGCGCGCTCGCTACCAGAAGTCCTACCGCTGAGGTGATCCAGTCATGATGATCCCCGTTCGGTGTTTCACGTGCGGCAACGTCGTGGGTGAACACTGGGAAGAGTTCAAAGAGCGGGCTCGCGAGGGCGACGAAGACCCGGGCGAGGTGCTCGACGACCTCGGGGTCGACCGGCACTGCTGCCGGCGCATGCTGGTGAGCCACCGCGACCTCGTCGACGTCGTCTCGCCGTACCAGTAAACTATGTCAGGACAGCGATACAATCGATACGAGAAGGCACGAATCCTCGGCGCGCGAGCGCTACAGGTGTCCTACGGGGCGCCCGTGCTGATCGAGACGGACCAGACGGAGCCGATCCTCGTCGCCGCGGAGGAGTACGACGCGGGCGTGCTTCCGTTCACGGTACGGAGGGACAGCTGATGACGCGAATCACCGGCGTCTCGCTGCGTCGCGTGCTCGACTCGCGGGGGAACTCGACGGTCGAGGCCGACGTGCTCACCGAGTCCGGCGGCTTCGGGCGCGGCGCGGCCCCCAGCGGGGCCTCGACGGGCGAGTACGAGGCGATCGAACTGCCCGCGAGCGAGTCGATCGCGAAGGCCCGCGAACACGCGGTCCCGCGCCTCGAAGGCGTCTACGCGGGCGACCAGCGCGCGGTCGACAACGCCTTACGCGCCGCCGACGGCACGGACGACTTCTCCGCCATCGGCGCCAACAGCGCGGTCGCCATCTCGATGGCGGCCGCGAAGGCGGCCGCCGACGTGCTCGGCGCGCCGTTGTACCAGCACCTCGGCGGCGCGTTCCGCGGCGAGAACTTCCCCGTTCCGCTCGGCAACGTCGTCGGCGGCGGGGAACACGCAAAGGAGGCGACCCACATTCAGGAGTTCCTCGCGGCGCCCGTGGGCGCGCCGAGCGTCTCGGAGGCCGTCTTCGCGAACGCCGCGGTCCACGCGGCGGTCGCGGACGTGCTCGACGAGCGCGGCGTTCCCGCGGCGAAGGGCGACGAGGGCGCGTGGGCGCCCCCCATCTCGGACGCGGAGGCGTTCGAGGTCGTCGACGAGGCGGTCGACCGCGTCGAGGCGGAAGTCGGATTCGAGATCCGCTTCGGACTCGACATGGCGGCCGCCGAGCTGTACGACGACGACCGGGAGGCGTACGTGTACGGCGACGAGACGAAGTCGGCCGACGAGCAGATCGAGTACGTCGCCGGTCTCGTCGATGAGTACGACCTCGCGTACGTCGAGGACCCGCTCGACGAGAACGACTACGAGGCGTTCGCGGAGCTGACCGACCGGGTCGGCGACCGGACGCTGATCTGCGGCGACGACCTGTTCGTCACCAACGTCGAGCGGCTCGAAGACGGGATCGAGGCGGGCGCGGCCAACAGCATCCTGATCAAGCCGAACCAGATCGGGACGCTGTCGGACGCGTTCGACGCGGTCGAACTCGCCGCCCGCAACGGGTACGAGACGGTCATCTCCCACCGTTCGGGCGAGACCGAGGACACCACCATCGCACACCTCGCCGTGGCGACCGACGCCGGCTACATCAAGACCGGTACGGTCGGCGGCGAGCGAACAGCCAAGCTGAACGAACTGGTCCGCATCGCGGACGACGCGGTATGACGGACCGACACCACGCATGAGCGAAGACAACGACGCGGTCGAACTCGACGACGACGCGGAGACCGAGGCGGTCGACGCGGCGGTCGAGGAGGAGGCCGACACGACCGAGGAACCGACCGCTGACGCGGCTGCCGAGGGGGCGTCCGCCGACGCCGAACCCGAAGCACCCGCCGACGCCGAGAGCGAGGCGGCCGCCGAGACCGACGCGGGCGACGACGCCGACGAGGAGGACGCCTCCCCGTTCGACGACGACGTCATGCCCGACGACGACGTCGACCTGCTGATCCCCGTCGAGGACTACCTCTCCGCGGGTGTCCACATCGGGACCCAGCAGAAGACGAAGGACATGGAGCGGTTCATCCACCGCGTCCGCGACGACGGGCTGTACGTCCTCGACGTGAGCCTGACTGACCAGCGGATCCGAACGGCGGCGGACTTCCTCGCGAACTACAACCCCGAGCAGATCCTCGTCACGTCCTCGCGACAGTACGGCCGGTTCCCGGCCGAGAAGTTCGCGGACGCCATCGGCGCCCGCGCTCGCACGGGACGCTTCATCCCGGGCACGCTGACGAACCCCGACTACGCCGGCTACATCGAGCCGGACGTCGTCGTGGTGACCGACCCGATCGGCGACGCGCAGGCCGTCAAGGAGGCCATCACCGTCGGCATCCCGGTCATCGCGATGTGCGACTCCAACAACCAGCTGTCGAACGTCGACCTCGTCATCCCGACGAACAACAAGGGTCGCCGCGCGCTGTCGGTCGTCTACTGGCTCCTCGCCAACGAGACGCTCGACCGCCGCGGCACCGACACCGTGTTCGCCCTCGAAGACTTCGAGGACGAGCTGTAAGTCGGTCTTCGACGTCGAGTTCGACTTTTCTCGAACGTTCTGAACCAGAGTCACAGTGTCTTAGCGGCGGCGCTCGAGCGAAGACCGGACCGAAAATGTGGGGCGCGAGCCGCCGTCTACAGTAGGTCGATCGTGAGCGGGTAGCTCCATACCTCACCGTCGGCCGCCTTCACCGCGGCGATGACGATGAACACGAGGTCGATGAGGCCAAGAACGGAGAACAGTATCGGCGCGATCAAGAGACCAATTCCGATGACCGCGGTCACTAGCACGAACAGGCCTCCAACGATCGAGTAGATCGTGAGCCAGATCTGCCAGTTTATCGCTTTACGGGCGTTCGCCTTCACGAACTCATCGTCGGTGACGAGGAGAACCACGAGCGGTCCGATCAGCCACGTAAACAGCGCGAGGATGTGCGTGATGGCCGCCATGCTGGTGTTGCCGTTGGTTCCGTCACCGACGCTCTCTGTCGTAGATGCCATGGATCCGAGATTCGGGTCCGGATATTTAGCTGGATATAGGCGCTAAGCCCCACCCTCGACGGAGCGACCGAAGGGAGCGGAGTAGGGTGGAGATACAGCGCCGTCATCATCTGTTCATACAGCGATACGGTTGCAGGCCCACAGGCCCACGTAGTCGCAACGGTTTTGTATTGGAGTACCGTATAATAGTACGAACCCAATGGAATACGACCTCGATTCGGAAGCGCATTCGACGTATTCCCTACACTACCACCTGATACTCACTACGAAGTATCGGCGCGGAGTGCTAACCGAGGAGCGAACCCAATTCATTCGCGGGGTCATCAGCGGGTTCACGGACAAGTACGACGTCGAACTGACGAACTTCGACGGAGAGGACGACCACGTTCACATCCTGTTCCGAGCGAAACCAACCACGGACCTCGTGAAGTTCATCAACACGGTCAAGGGCGCGACTGCTCGCCGTATCCGAAACGAGTACGAGGATGAACTGAAGACCGAACTGTGGGGCGACTCGTTCTGGAACGACTCCTACTGCCTCATCTCAACAGGGCAGGTGTCGTTGGATGTGCTGAAAAAGTACGTAGAGGACCAACGCGAGTAGAATGTACTACGCCTACAAGTACCGTCTCAAGCCGTCCGACGCCCACCGCGAGGAGTTGGACCGCCACCGAGACATTTGTCGGCAACTGTACAACCACACGCTCTACCGCCTCAACGAGTACCAAGACGACCACGGCGAACTGCCGTCCATGACCACGCTTCGGTCGGAACTCCCCGACCTCAAGACGTGGTGGGACGGCCTCTCCGACGTGTACTCGAAGGTTCTCCAAACCGTCGTTGAACGGCTATTCGACAACCTCAAAGGCCTCTCCGCGCTCAAGGAGAACGGCTACGGCGTCGGTCAACTCAAGTGGAAGCCGCCACGGGAGTTCCGCAGTTTCACGTACAGTCAGTCTGGCTTCAAGCTCGACAAGAAGGGCGGTCAGACTGTGCTGAGTCTCTCGAAACTCGCGGACATACCGATACGGCTCCACCGCGCCATCCCCGACGACGCGAAACTCAAACAGGTCACGGTCAAGAAGGAACCGACGGGTGAGTGGTTCGCTACCTTCGGCGTCCAAATGGACCGTGAACCACCCGAACCGCCTGAGAACCCCGAGAAGTGCGTCGGTATCGACGTTGGGATTCTCAAGTACGCCCACGACACCGACGGCACGGCGGTCGAGTCGCTCGACCTCTCAGACGAACGCGACCGCTTGGAGCGCGAACAACGGAAGCTCTCGCGCAAACAGCACGGGTCGAACAACTACGAGAAGCAACGGCGTCGAGTCGCGGAGTGTCACGCCGATCTCCGACGGAAGCGCCGCGACTTCCTGCACAAGCTCTCTGCGTACTACGCTCGGGAATACGACCTCGTGGCGGTCGAAGACTTGAACGTGAAGGGGATGATGGAAAGTCCGTCGAACAGCCGCAACACGGCGTCTGCCGCGTGGCGGACGTTCCTCTCGTTACTCGAATACAAGTGCGAGCGTGAAGGAACGCACTTCGTCGCGGTGAACCCGAGAGGGACGACCAAGGAGTGCGCGTCGTGCGGCGTTTCGACCGACAAGCCGTTGTGGGTCCGTGAACACTCTTGTCCCGCCTGCGGGTTTGAGGCGGACAGGGACGCGAACGCGGCGTGGAACATCCTTTCTCGCGGTCTCGAAGATGTAGGAGTGGGATACTCCGAATCAACGCCTGTGGAGACTGCGCTCCCTGTGGATACGCCTGTATCTGCAAAGCGCGTCGTGGAAGCAGGAAGCCCTACCCTCAAGGAGCGAACGGCGTCAGCCGTGAGCGAGTAGGGTAGGGTAGTTCACGTGTTGTCGCCGACGTCGCACCCGGTCGCGTCCGTCCCTACTCTCCCATTTCCGGTCGCTCCACCGCCTCCTCGGGCACGTCGTGAGTCCACCGCGGCTCTATCTCGCGGTTCGCCATCACGACGCGGTCGCCGCTGTCGGCGTCGATCCGGGTCTTCCGCAGTTCGATGGCCGCGACGGTGCCGGTGACGCCCTTCGCCTCGACGCGGTAGCCGACGTTGAAGTCGGGGTCGCGCAGGAGGTAGACGCCCGCCACCGTGTCCTCGATCATCTCGGAGAGCGCGTAGGAGACGCCCAGCGCGATAAACCCGACGGCGGTGCCGAGACTCGCCGCGATGTCGCCCATCCCGAGTACTTTCAGGAACGTGAGCGCGACGCCGAACCACAGGAAGATCGACACGAGCGTGACGATGAGATCCCCCACCAGCTCGCGGTCACCGACGTACACCCGGTTTATCGACGACCGGACGACCGCGAGAACGATTCGGACTGTCACGTACGCTAAGGCGAGGAAGACCAGCCCGGAGAGCAGCCGGGGAATCGCGACGGCCAGCCCCTCGAGGAAGTTCGTGAGCGACTGCGTCAGCAGCGACGGGAGCGCGGTCATAGCGCGCACGACGGCGGCCGCCGGTGAAAAACTGGCGGGGCGGAGGGGTTTTCCGTCCCGCCCCGCTCTCCGCCCGCCCCTGACCACAAGCGCAACGCCTGTAAGCGCGCGGGGAGAGGGAACTCGTATGACCGTTTGCGAGGCGCCGGGGAAGGTGTACCTCTTCGGCGAACACGCCGTCGTCTACGGCGAACCGGCCGTGCCCGCGGCCATCGAGCGACGCGCGACGGTGACCGCCGAGCCGCGAGAGGACGACCACGTGCGCGTCGAGGCCGAGGACCTCTCGCTCGACGGGTTCACGGTGGAGTACGCCGGCGGCACCGGCGACCGCCCCGATGTCGACGTGCCGACCCCCCTCGTCGAGGCCGCGATGGGGTACGTCGACGCCGCGGTCGAGCAGGCCCGGGAGGCCGCCGACGCCCCCGACGCGGGCTTCGACATCACCGTCGAGAGCGACATCCCGCTCGGCGCGGGGCTGGGGTCGTCCGCGGCCGTGGTCGTGGCCGGCATCGACGCCGCGACGCGCGCGCTCGGCGAGCCGCTCGACCGCCGCGAACTGGCGGACCGGGCGTATCAAGCCGAGTTCGAGGTACAGGACGGGCAGGCCTCTCGCGCCGACACCTTCTGCTCGACGATGGGCGGCGCGGTCCGCGTCGAGGGCGACGACTGCGAGCCGATCGACGCGCCGAATCTCCCGTTCGTCGTCGGCTTCGACGGCGGCGCGGGCGACACCGGCGAGCTGGTCGCGGGCGTCGGCGAGCTCCGCGAGGAGTACCGGTTCGCCGCGGACACGGTGGAGTCCATCGGCGACCTCGTCCGGACCGGCGAGGAGCTGCTCGCGGACGCCGCGGCCGACGCGGAGCCGTCGCCGGCGTTGCTGGCGGAGCTGGGGGAACTGATGGACTTCAACCACGGGCTGCTCGCGGCGCTCGGCGTCTCCGCCCGGTCGCTCGACGCGATGGTGTGGGCCGCCCGAGACGCGGGCGCGCACGGGGCGAAGCTCACCGGCGCGGGCGGCGGCGGCTGTATCGTCGCGCTCGACGAGAGCGACGCGACGGAGACCGCTCTCTCGTTCACGCAGGGCTGCGAGGAGGCGTTCCGCGCCGAGCTGGCGACCGAGGGCGTCCGGGTGGTGGAGCCGTGACGGGGGATGATTCGGCGGGTGAGAACGGGGGCGACGACGCCGCGGTCGACGGCCGCGACGACGCCGACGAACCCCCCGTCGTCCTCAAGCTCGGCGGGAGCCTGATCACCGAGAAGGACCGGCCCGAGACCCTCGACGACGCGGCGCTCGACGCGGCCTGCGACGCGGTCGCCGACGCGCTCGCGGCGGGCGGGATCGACCGGCTCGTCGTCGTCCACGGTGGCGGGAGCTTCGGCCATCACCACGCCAGCGAACGCGGGGTGTCGACGACCGACGGAACTCGCGACGCCGACGCGGTGGCCGCGGTCCACGGCGCGATGAAGCGGCTGAACACGCACGTGCTGGAGCGCCTGCGCGAGCGCGGCGTGCCCGCGGTCCCCGTTCACCCGCTGTCGCTCGCCGCGCGGGCCGACGGCGCGGACGGCGGGCTCGACCTCCCGCTCGGGTCGACGGCGACGCTGCTCGGCGAGGGGTTCGTCCCGGTCCTCCACGGCGACGGCGTGGCGACGGCCGGCGACGGAGTGACGGTCGTCTCCGGCGACGAGCTGGTCGTCGAGCTCGCGAGCGGACTGGGCGCGCGCCGCGTGGGCGTCTGCTCGACGGTCCCCGGCGTCCTCGACGGCGACGGGACGGTGATAGCCGAGATAGACGCGTTCGAGGCGGTCGCCGACACGCTCGGCGCGAGCGACGCGACGGACGTCTCTGGCGGGATGGCCGCGAAGGTGCGGGAACTGCTCGCGCTCGACGCGCCGGCGTACGTGTTCGGCGCCGACGGACTGGCCCCCTTCCTGCGCGGAGAGGACTCGGGGACGCGGATCGACTGATTCGGGAGAGTGCCGCTCAGTCGGTTCGGTCCGGGTCGACCGCGTCCGGAGCGTCCGAATCGACGGGGTCCGGGGCGTCCGAACCGACCGCGTCCGGAGCGTCCGAACCGACGACGTCTGGGTCGTCGCGGTCGCCGGCGTTCGGGTGCGTCGCGTCCGCGGAAGCGACGTTCGGCGACGACTCCTCGATCGGTTCCGTCTCCCTCACGATACACACGTGACCGCCGTCCGTCGTGTGCGTAAGCGCGAGTCGCTCGCGGACCAGGCGGTCGTCGGCGCCGTAGACGACGGCCTCGCCGCTCCAGTACCCTTCGGCGGTCACGCGAGGCAGGATCTCCTCGACGAACCGGTCGACCTCCTCGTCGGGGTAGAACGCCCGCCAGTGTGTCCCGACGACGTCGTCGGGTGCGAGGCCGTACACCGACGCGTACGCCTCGTTAGCGAACAGGTACGTGCCGTCGGCGCCGAGGATGCCGATCGGTTCGCTCGCGGCTTCGAGCGCGGCGACGGCGCGGTCGACCTGCCGCATGAGCCGGTGTCGGTCGACCGCGTTTCGGATCCGGTTGACGAGGACCTCGTACTGGTCGGTGCCGCCGCGCTTCTGGAGGTAGTCGGTGACGCCGGCGGAGATCGCCTCGCTCGCGACCTCCTCGCTTCCCTTCCCGGTGAAGAGGACGAACGGTAGCTCGGGGTCGATCTCGCGGACGCGTTCGAGGAGGTCGATCCCCGTCCCGTCCGGGAGGTCGTAGTCGCAGACCACCGCGTCGAACGATTCGCCGCGGCATCGGCGCCGCGCGGCCCCGACGGTGCGAACCGCCTCGTGGCGGATGTCGGCGTCGAGTCGCTCGAAGTACGCCGCGGTGAGGTCGGCGAAGGCCTCGTCGTCTTCGACGTGGAGAACGCGAATCCGATCCCCGGACGCGGTGCGCTGGGCCATCAACGGAGGGTTTCTGACAGCCGGACATAAGAATGGTGGCGCCGCGACCGCTACAGAACCCTTATTCGACCGAGTTCCCTCCGTCCGACCATGAACGAAGCGGACGTGCGAGAGCGGCTGTCGGCGGTACGAGACCCCGACCTCGGCGACGATATCGTCTCGCTCGGGCTGGTGAACGACGTCGAGATCGAGGAGTCCGAAGGCGGGACCGGAGGCGATGCGGGAGGGACGGTCCGCGTGTCGCTCGCGCTCGGCGCCCCCTTCTCGCCGAACGAGTCGGCGGTCGCCGACGACGTGCGGGAGGCGCTCGCGGACACCGGACTCGACGTGGAGCTGTCGGCGTCGATACCCGACGACCTCTCGGCGGACGAGCAGGTCCTCCCGGGCGTCCAGAACGTGATCGCGGTCGCCTCCGGGAAGGGCGGCGTCGGGAAGTCGACCGTCGCGGTGAACCTCGCGGCCGGACTTTCCGAACTCGGCGCCCGGGTGGGCCTGTTCGACGCCGACGTGTACGGGCCGAACGTGCCGCGGATGGTGTCGGCCGAGGAGCGCCCGGAGACCGACGGCGAGACGATCGTGCCCCCAGAGCGGTTCGGGGTGAAGCTGATGAGCATGGACTTCCTCACCGGCGAGGACGACCCCGTCATCTGGCGCGGCCCGATGGTCCACAAGATCATCACCCAGCTCGTCGAGGACGTGGAGTGGGGCGAGCTGGACTACCTCGTGATGGACCTGCCGCCCGGCACCGGCGACACCCAGCTCACCATCCTCCAGACGCTGCCGCTGACCGGGGCCGTGATCGTCACGACGCCGCAGGACGTGGCGCTCGACGACGCGGTGAAGGGACTCCGCATGTTCGGCAAACACGACACGAACGTCCTCGGCATCGCGGAGAACATGGCCGGCTTCCGCTGTCCGGACTGCGGCGGGTTCCACGAGATATTCGGCTCCGGCGGCGGGAAGGCGCTCGCGCAGGAGCACGATCTTCCCTTCCTCGGCGGGATCCCCCTCGACCCGTCCGTGCGCACCGGCGGCGACGACGGCGAACCCGTCGTCTTGGAGGACGGCGAGACCGCGGACGCGTTCAAGGTGATAGTCGAGAACGTCGCGAACAACGCCGGCGTCGTCCGCCGTCGCGGGGTGAGCGAAGGGCAATGACCGACGCGGACGACGAGACCGCGGACCGCGACGGCGACGACGCGAAGCGCGACGGCGACGACGAGGATCCCCTCGCGGCAGCCGGCGTCGACCCGGTAGTCCCGGACGAGGCGTCGGGCGCGGAGTTCGCCCCGGACGCGGAGGTCCGGGAGTTCATCAGGGAGGTGGCCGACGACGTGCGGGGCGACAGCTCCGAGAGCAAGCAGCTCTCGGCGGTCCTCTACCGCGTGTCGGACCTGTACGACGACGAGGAGGAGACGTCGCCGGAGGAGATATACCTCAACGTCCGGCACATCATGCGGATCAAATCCGAAGGCGGACTGCGCCGCTGAGTCGTCGGGTACGGGGAAATCGGAGTGCTCCGCTGCGATCAGTCGTCGGAATCGACCGCCGTGGAGAGGTCGATGGCGCGCTCGTCCAGCGGGGTCGCGTCGTCGACGACCGCCGCGAGACCGAGGCGTTCGAGCGTCGCCGGCGTCGGGAGGCCGCGGTCGCCCCAGCCGCGCGCCGCGTAGTACCGGTCGAGCAGCCGGTCGAACGCGTCGGCGTCGACGCCCGGCGTCCCGTCGGCCGCGGTCGAGCGGAGCGGCTCCGGGAGCGCGTCGTCCGCGCGGTCGAACCCCTCGCGGGCGTTGAACAGCCGGGTGAGCGTCCAGATCCGCTCGCCGGTCGTCGCGAGCGCGGCGACCGAGTCGGTCAGCGTGTCGCGGTCGGCGCCGCGACCCGACTCGACGCGGTCGATGTCGGCGACGGCCGGATGGGCGACCGCCGCGAGCCACTCCGCGCCGAGATCGGTCCAGACGGTCTCGCCGACGAAGTCGTCGACGACGAGGCTCCACAGCACGGACCGGGCGTTCTGCTCGCCGACCACGTCGCCAACCCGGTCGGCCGGGGACCGGTCCGGGCCGGCGACCGGCTCCGCGTCCTGCGGTCGCGCGCGGCGGTGGCACGCGCCGCGGTCGCTCGTCGCGTACGCGAGCGCGACGCCGACCGCCGCGCGGGGGTCGAAGCCGGGCAGCGCCATCGACTTCACCGTCGGAACGAGCGCCTCGCCGCCGAACCGGGCCGCGGCGGCGTCGACCCCGTCGGCGAGCGCGTCCGGGAGTCCCGGCTCCACGTCGAGGTCGGGCGGCGCCTCCCGGGCCGCGATCGCTTCCAGCAGGCGCCTCGCGCCCGCCGCGTCGCCGAACGAGACGGGACAGTCGACGACGCCCGCCTCCCCGGCGCGGATCGCCCACGCGACCGCGTTGCCCGCGCCGATCACGTCGAGACCGAGTCGGTCACAGACCCCGCAGAGGTCGACGATGCGGTCGAAATCGTCGATGCCGAGACCCGCGCCGAGCGTGATCGGGGCCGCACCGCGGGGGACGACCTCGCCCTCCGGAGTGTCGATCCGGAAACCGCCGGGGACGGCGGAGTCCGCGCCTCGGGCGTCGTCGGCCGCCCCCTCGTCGTCGTCCGTTGTCTCCTCGCCGTCGACTCCCTCGCGCCTCGTCGCGCGCGCCAACGCGGCCTCGACGCCGATGTCGTCGGCGCCGTCGAAGCCGGTCCCCGTCCACCCCTCCGCGGCGAGGATCCCGACCTCGTCGGCGTAGTCGACCGTCTCGACGGTCTCGCCGGCCGCCTGCCACTCGCCCGTCGGGTCCCGGGCGTAGGCCGCGGCGTCGCGATCGCGGAGGGCGGCGAGGTCGTCCGGGACCATCGGCGAGGGGTCGCGGGCGACGACGGCCTTCAGCCGCTTCGCGCCCATCACCGCGCCGGCGCCGCCGCGACCCGCGTGGTGGGCGCCGCCGTCGCTCGCTATCGTCGCGTACGCCGCCCCGCGCTCGCCGGCCGGGCCGACGCAGGCGACGCCGGCGTCCGGGAACCGCTCGGCCGTCTCGGCGGCGTCATCGCCCCACGCGTCGCTCGGTTCGATCCGGGCGCGGCCGCCCTCGACCTCGATCCGAACCGGCCGGTCGGCGGCGCCCGTCACGAGCAGGCCGAGGCAGTCGTCGAGCGAGCCGACGAGCCGGTCGGCGAAGTCGCCGCCGGCGTACGAGTCGAGGAAGCCGCCGGTGAGCGGGGACTTCGTCACCGCGGCGTAGCGCGTCTCGCCCGGGAGGTAGCCCGCGAGCGGCCCGACGAAGAGGGCGAGGAGGTTCGCCGGGCCGGTCGGATTTGTCCCCGGAGACAGCTCCTCGTAGAGGTAGCGCGCCCCCAACCCCTTCCCGCCGACGTAGTCGCGTCGCCAGTCTCGCGGGACGCGCTCGCGGGAGGTCTCGCCCGTCGAGAGGTCGACGCGGAGGACGCGGGGGCGGCTCCGACTCATTCAGACGCCCTGCGCGGCGGAGACGTATCAATCTGTTCGCCGTCGGGATCGCCCCGTGCGATCGCCGCGGTCGCGCCCCGCCGCCCCGACCGCCAGAGTGAGGCCGGCGGCGGTCGAACTGCCGGGCATGGACCTGACGACCGCGCTCGACGCCCACGACGCGACCGTCTGCGTCGTCGGCGCCGGCGGCAAGAAGTCGACGCTGTTCGCGCTCGCCGACAGACTCGACCGGCCGGTCGTGACCGCGAGCGTCCGGATACCGATCTTCGACGACCGGGTCGCCGCGGTGCGCGTGACCGAGGACCCGGTCGCCGCGCTCGCCGAGGCGGGACTCGACGACTGGCCGCTCGGGCTGGTTCCCGAGCGCGAGCGGTCGGACCGGTACCTCGGGTACGACGTTGAGACGGTCGCGGAGATCGCCGACGCCGCTCCCGGCGCGACGCTCGTGAAGGCGGACGGCGCGCGCCTCCGGGAGTTCAAGGCGCCCGGCGACCACGAGCCGCAGATCCCGGCGAACGCGGACGTCGTCGTCCCGATCGCGAGCGCGCACGTCGTCGGCGAACCCCTCACCGAGGAACACGTCCACCGGCCGGAAGAGGTCGCCGCGATCACGGGCCGCGAGATCGGGTCGGAGATCCGCCCCGCCGACATCGCGACCGTCCTCGCCAGCCCGGCTGGCGGGCTGAAGGGCGTCCCGAGCGACGCGATCGCGATCCCGGTCGTGAACAAGGTCGACGACGAGGCGGACACCGCCGCGGCCCGGAAGGTCGCGAGGGAGATCCACTTCCGCGCGAACGTGCCGCGCGTCCTTCTCACGCGCCTGATCGCGGACGATCCGGTCGTCGAGGTCGTGGAGTGAGCCGCTACGAGGTCCCCTCCAGAAGCTCCTCGAACGACCGCCACAGCGCCCGGTACAGCGTCCACGCGTCGACGCCGGTCCGGTCGGTCACGGCTCGGCAGGCGTCGTCGAACCGACGGTAGTCGGCGGTCGACGGCGGGTCCGGGTAGTCGCCGTCGAGTTCCCCGGCCGCGACCAGCACGGCCCACGTCCGGCGGTCGATCGCGACGAACCGCGACGGCGCGAGGAACTGGCAGAAGCCGGACGCGACCGCGACGTCGACCCCGTCGAGCGCGGTGAGCGCGTCGAGGGCGGCGTCGACGTCGGGCGGGTCGGCGTTTTTCACACCCACCGCGTCGGCAGCCGCCTCGATGGCGTCGATCACGTCGTCGAACTCGTTGTCGCGGAACGCCTCCTCGCGCTCGCGGCGTTCGCGGTCCGGGTACTCGCCGAGGTACCGGCGGAAGTACCACCGGACGATCCACTGGGCGTCCCGTCGGCCGTACTCCTCGCCGGCGAACGTCTTCGGGACGGTCTCGACGTGCTGGCGCTCCACGTCGTACAGCGGCTCCGCCGCCGCGTACTCCCGGGCGCGGTCCCGGAGGGTCGACTCGCTCAGGTCCATCGCCTCGCGGTACGGGGGTGGGACGGATGAACATTCGTCTCATTCATCCCGATCGATCGTTTCATACTGGCGTGGTGGTTGGTAGCACACATGACAGATGACCGGATCCCGGTCACCGTCCTCAGCGGCTACCTCGGCGCCGGAAAGACGACCATGGTGAACCACCTGCTCTCGAACCCCGGCGACAGACGGATCGCCGTCATCTTGAACGACATGGGCGAGGTGAATGTCGACGCGGAACTCGTCGCCCGCGAAAACGACGAGGAGGGAGTCGTCGACCTCTCGAACGGCTGTATCTGCTGTCGGCTCCAGGACGACCTGCTCTCGGAGGCCGCGGCGCTGGCCGAGTCCCGGGAGTTCGACTACCTCCTCGTCGAGTCGTCGGGCATCTCCGAGCCGATCCCGGTCGCGCGGGCGTTCACCGAGGGAACTGAGGACTCCGAGATCGACCCCACCGAGCGGTTCCGGCTCGACACGATGGTGACCGTCCTCGACACGTACGGGTTCTGGAAGGAGTTCGACGCGGGCGAGAGCCTCCCGGGCGACGGGGAGCCGGCTGCCGACCGGCCCCTCGCGGACGTGCTCGTCGAAGGGATCGAGTTCTGCGACGTGCTCGTGTTGAACAAGACGGACATGGTCCCCGACGACGTGCTCGACGAGATCGAGTCGGTCGCCGACCGGCTCGGGCCCCGCGCGAGGCGGATCCGAACGAGCTACTCCGCGGTCGACCCCGGCGACGTGCTCGACACGGGGCGGTTCGACTTCGAGACGGCCAAGCGGTCGCCGGGGTGGAAGCGCGAAATCGCCGAGAGCGAGGGCGATGCGGGAGATGAGGGTACGGAGGAGGGAGCGGGCCACGCGCACGATCACGACCACGTCGAGGGCGCCGCCGCGGCCCACGGCGTCGACTCGTTCGTTTACCGCTCCGCCGACGCGCTCGACCCGGAGCCGTTCGCGAACTGGCTGGACGACTGGGACGGCGCGGTCGTGCGGGCGAAAGGGGTGGCGAACGTCGCGGGCACCGACGAGGTGATCGGCGTGAGTCAGGCCGGTCCCTCGGTACAGGCGGGCCCCATCGGCGAGTGGGACCCGGACGACGACCGCCGGACGCGGCTCGTGTTCATCGGCAGCGAGATGGACGAGGCGAGGATTCGCGGCGAACTCGACGATCTGGCGACCACCGGCGGGGGGACGGCGGCCGACGGGGAAACCGCGCCCGAGGAGGCGGCGGCCGACGCGTTCCCGCTGTGAGGCCGGCGCGTCAGATCCCGAGCTCCGCCTGTAGGTCGTCCCACTCGTCGTGGAACCCGTGGGTGGACTCGGTCTCGGCGCCGACCGCCGACTGGTAGACGTCGTCGTACTTCAGCAGCTGGCCCCACTCGTCGTGGAACGCCCAGTTGCAGTACTTACACATACGAGCCACCACGAGAGGGAGCGACATACCGGTTTCGGCGGGAGAGACGAGCGGACGGCTCGAAGCCGCCGCGCGTCCCGAACGCCGACAGAGTGAACCTCGTCCGTGTCGTACGGTACCTATCGACGCGGATCGACCGCGGCGGGAACCTCATGGTCACGTATAGACGCGGCGGACACGTTCACGGCGGCGACGAGGCGGTCGAGCGCACCTGCGACCTCTGCGAGTGGCACTGCGTCGCCGACGGGTATCCGGAACTGGTGTCGCGGTACCAGTCGCATCTCCGGGCGGAACACCCGAAGGCGTGGCTCCGGGCCTGATCGTCGTCGCGGGCAGAAAAAGTCCGGACGGCGGCGTGGCGATGCCTCGGCGTCGGGGGTTCAGGGTTCGAGCAGGACCTTCGTGACGCCCTCCTCGCGGGCGTCGAACGCCTCGTACATCCCGGGCGCCTCCTCGAGGTCGACGCGGTGCGAGACGACCCAGCTCGGGTCGGCGCGCCCCTCGATGATCATGTCGCGGAGGTACCGGTTGTACTCCTTCACGTTACACTGGCCCGTGCCGCACTTGAGGCCCTTCTCGAAGAACTTCCCGAAGTCGATGCCGAGGCGCCCCTGCGCGGCCATGTCGTCGGGCGCCCCCGGATCCTCGGGCACGTACAGGCCGGGGATTCCCAGCTCGCCGGTCGGTCGGACCACGCGGATGAGGTTGTTGATCACGACCGCCGGGTTCTCCTTGGCCGGCTGGTAGGAGTAGTCCTCGGTGTCGGTGTCGACGTCGTCCGGGTCGGTCGCCTGGTACCCGACCGCGTCGACGCCCTTGTCGACCATCCCGCCGTGTTCCTCGATGATCTGGTCGACCGGGTCGCCCTCGGAGAAGTCGATCGCGTGGGCGTCGCAGTGCTCCTCCGCGAGCTCCAGTCGGCTCGGTACCTGGTCGACGACGTAGATCTCGGCCGCACCCTTGATCTTGGCGCTGTAGGCGGCCATCAGCCCGACCGGGCCGGCGCCGAAGATGGCGACGGACTCGCCGGACTCGAGGTTGGCCAGCTCGGTGCCGTGCCACCCCGTCGGGAAGATGTCCGCGAGCAGCGAGAACGCGTCCTCGTGTTCGCGCCCCTCGGGCAGCTTCAACGCGTTGTGGTCGGCGTAGGGGACTCGCAGCTTCTCGGCCTGTCCGCCCGGATACGGTCCCATCGCGACGTAGCCGTACGCCCCGCCGGCGAAGCCCGGATTGACGTTGGTACAGAAGCCGGTGTACCCCTCCTCGCAGTTCTGACAGAAGCCGCAGGAGACGTTGAAGGGCATGACGACGCGGTCGCCCTCCTCCAGCGTCGACACCGCCTCGCCGACCTCGCTGACGATCCCCATGTTCTCGTGGCCGAACACGATCCCCTCCTCGGCCGCGGTCCGCCCCTCGTACATGTGGAGGTCGGAGCCGCAGATACACGAGGTCGTGATGTCGACGACGACGTCGTTCGGGTGTTCGATCTCCGGCTCGTCCACGTCTTCGATGGCCACGTCGTACGGGCCTTGATAGACAACTGCTTTCATGTTGGTTCCGGTTGTATCGTGTTAACAAATCATAGTAAATGTTTTTCCATTATAATTACGGTTAACAATACTGAAACGTCGACTGTTAACAGGAGTCGGGGGGTGACCGCCTGCGCCTGCTCCGGATCCGGTGGAACCACCGACACACTCATTGACTGCGACGATAGATCGTGTGGTATGTGCGCACACGGGGGCGGTGAGACCGATGTCCAGTGAGCCGGACGACGCGACGAAGACGATCTGTCCGTACTGCGGGGTCGGCTGCGGGATCCGCGTGCTGGAGGGCGACGAGCCGGGCGAGATGCGCTTCATGCCGTGGGGCGACGCGCCGGTGAACGAGGGGAGCGTCTGCATCAAGGGCGGGGCGGCGACGCAGGTCGTCGACCACGAGGACCGACTGACCGAACCGCTGATCAAAGAGAACGGGGAGTTCCGCGAGGCGACCTGGGAGGAGGCGCTCGACCGCGTCGTCGACGAGATGGAGGGGATCCGAGAGGAGCACGGTCCCGACGGGATGGGATTCTTCGGCTCCTCGAAGACGTTCAACGAGGAGAACTACCTCATCCAGAAGCTGGCGCGGCGGTACGGCACCAATCAGGTCGACAACTGCACGCGGATGTGCCACGCCTCCACCGTCTGGGCGCTCCGGACCAGCCTCGGGATGGGCGCGATGACGAACAGCATGGCCGACCTGGAGGACTCCGCGGACGTGCTGTGGATCCAGGGGGCGAACCCGGGCGAGCAGCACCCGATCGCTAACAGCCAGTACTTCCGGCAGGCCGTCCTGGAGGGCGCGACCGTCATCCAGGTCGACCCGCACGCGAACAAGACCACCCGGTCGTTCGAGATCGACGACACCGACCGGCACATGCACCTCCAGCTGAAGCCGGGAACCGACATTCCCCTCCTGAACGTCGTTCTCAAGACGATCTTAGAGCGCCACGAGGAAGATCCGGACGCGGGCTGGATCGACGAGGCGTTCGTCGCGGAGCGAACCAAGGGGATCGACCACCTGAAGGAGACGCTCGCAGACTTCGACAAGGAGGCGGCCGCCGAGGAGTGCGGCGTGCCGCTGGCGGACATCGAAGCCGCCGCCGAGAAGTACGCGATGGCGAACGACGCCGCGGTCTTCACCGGGATGGGGATGAGCCAGCACACCTGCGGCGTCGACAACGTCCAAAACGAGATCAACCTCGCGCTGATCACGGGGAACCTCGGCCGCCCGGGAACCGGCGTCAACCCCCTACGCGGGCAGAACAACGTCCAGGGCACCTGCGACGTGGGCGCGATGCCGAACGTCCTCCCGGGGTACCAGCTCGTCGACGACGACGAGGCCCGCGAGTCCGTCGAGGACGTGTGGGGCTTCGAGATCCCCGACGAACCCGGACTGACGAACGTCGAGATCTCCCACGCGATCGGCGACACCGTCCACGGCCTGTACGTCATGGGCGAGAACCCGATCATGAGCGAGCCGGACGGCAACCGGACCGAGAAGCGGTTCCGCGAGGATCTGGACTTCATGGTGGTCCAGGACATCTTCATGACCGAGACCGCAGAGCTGGCGGACGTCGTCCTCCCCGCGACGACGTGGGCCGAGCGCGACGGCACCGTCACCAACACGGACCGCCGCGTCCAGCGCATGCGCGGCGTCCACAAGGTCCACGAGAACACCCGCCACGACCTCGATATCCTCTGTGAGGTGGGGACGCGGCTGTTCGACGGCAGCGAGGAACGGAGTTCCTCGGAGAACCGGGCGAAGCCCGGTGGAGCCTTCGAGTTCGACGGGCCCGAGGAGGTGTTCGAGGAGCTGCGCGAGGTCTGTCCGATCATGCACGGGATGACCTACGACGCGCTCGGCGAGACGGGGCTTCACTGGCCCTGCTACGAGGAGGGCGACGAGGGCGACCCGTTCCTCTACGAGGACACCTTCGAGACCGAGGACGGTCTCGGCCGCATCGAGGGCGTCGTCCACCAGGAGCCGAAGGAGGTCCCCGACGAGGAGTACCCGCTCGTGTTGACCACGGCGCGGCTCGAAGAGCACTACAACACCGGGACGATGAGCCGCCGGTCGCCCACGCTCTCGAAGCAGCACCCGGAGAACTTCGTCGACGTCCACCCGAACGACGCCGAGCGGTACGGCATCGAGGACGGCGACGACGTGGTATTGAAGTCCAGACGCGGCGAGATCACCGTCCGCGCGGACGTGACCGAGGACATCAAGGAGGGCGTCGTCTGGACCACGCCGCACTTCGCGGCCGCCTCCGCGAACCGCCTCACAAACGACGTGCTCGACGAGCGCGCCAAGATCCCCGAGTACAAGGCCGCGTCCGCAGAGATCGAGGTCGACATCGAGACCGCGGGCGACGACGCGGCGTCCGCCGACGACTGAGCGGGGTCAGCTCTTTTACACGCTCTCTTCCAGCACCGCGCGGTCGCCGTGTCGGACGACGACGCGGTCCGAGACTGACGCCTCGATGAAGTCGACCGCGACCGAGTACCGGTGTTCCTGCGCCACGTCCGGGCAGGCGTTCCCCTCCCACTCCGGGTCGTTTCTGGTCTCGACGCGGAGCGAGAGCGTTCCCTCGTCGAGCGCGGCGTCGATCAGGGCGGGCCGGTAACACTCCCGCGCGCCGTCGAGGATCCGCCCCGCGACGACCAAGCGCGGCGGGGCGGCGTCGAGGTCGCGACGCAGTTCGGCGGCGTCGACGGGACCGTGATCGGGACCCGGCCGGTCACCGTCGTACTCGCGGCGGAACGTCACCTCGGCGCCGTCGACCGTCGTCGGGTCCTCGCTCCACGGCGGCGTGGGACACCCCGCGAGCGAGGCGGTGCCGACGGCGGCCGCGGACGCGAGGAGGGCGCGGCGTCGCATGTCGCGGGCCACGCGGAGCGCGGTGAAGTGTCTTGTGCGGTCCCGCCCGTATCGGGATCAGTCGTCGCCGGGTGCGGTCTCGCCGTCGCCTTCCGCGCCGCCGTCGGCCGCAGTCGCGGCGTCGACGGCGGCTTCAGCGTCGGCCGCGTCCCTCTCTCCGTTTCCGCCGAACTCGAACTCGGTGGTCTCGGCGTCGTCGAGGTCGGCGATATCCGCCTCGGCGGCCGGCTCCTCGCGCGCCTCGAACTCGTCGGCGAGCGTCCGGAGCTCGTCTGCGCGCGTCGACAGCGACTCCGCGCTCGCGGATATCTGGCCGATCGCGGCGGTCTGCTCCTCGGCGGCGGCGGAGACGTTCTGCGCCTCGCTCGCGGTCTCCACGCTCACCTCGGCGACCTCGTCGATCATCGAGACGGCCTCTTGGGTCGACTCCGCCTGCTGGTCGGTGGCGTCGTTGATCGACTGGACCCCCGCGTTGGCGTCCTCGACGTCCGCGACGATCGATTCGAGCGTCTCAACGGTCTCCTCGACGACCGCCCGGCCGGCCTCGACGTCGTCCTCCATCGAGAACAGCCCGTCCGCGACCGACTCGGTGGACCCCTCGACGCCCGCGATCAGCTCCTCGACCTCGGTGGTCGCCTCCGCGGTCTCCTCCGCGAGCTCTTTCACCTCGCGGGCGACGACCGCGAACCCCTCGCCGGCCTCGCCCGCGCGGGCGGCCTCGATGGAGGCGTTGAGCGCGAGGATGTTCGTCTGCTCGGCGATGTCGTCGATGAGTTCGACAACCTCGCCGATGCGCTCGACCTCGTCGCGTAAGTCGCGCATCTCCGCGACGGTCTGGCCGACCTCGTCGTCGATCCGGTCCATGCGGTCGATCGCCTCGCCGGCCTCCTCCCGGCCCGCCTCGCCCGCTTCGGCGGTCGCGGCCGACCGCTCCGCCAGCTCGTTCGTCGAGGAGGCGACCTCCTCGACGGTGGCCGAGAGGTCGTCCAGCTCGGCGGCCGCGGTCGCGAGCGTCTCCTCCTGCCGCTCCGTGCCGACCGAGATCTCCTCGACGCTCTCGGCGACGTCGACGCTCGTCGACTCGACCTCCGCGGCGGAGCCGGTCACCTCGGCGCTCCGTTCGCCGACCGTCTCGGCGGCGTCCTGAATGTCGACGACGAGCGCCTCCAGCCGGTCGAGCGTCTCGTTGAGCGACTCCGCGATGGCCGTCATCGCCTCGCTCTCGCTCTCCGGGTCGAGCCGGCGGGTGAGGTCGCCGTCGGCGACCGCGTCGATCGTCGCCTCGTACTCGTCGGCCTTCGTCTCCAAGTGCTCGGAGAGCGACTCCGCCTCCTCGCGGGCCGCGGCGGCCTCGTCGGCGGACTCCTCGATCGCCTCGATCTGCTCGCGCATCGTCTCGCGGATGCGGTCGAAGAGCGCGGAGAGCTGCCCGAACTCGTCGGCCCGGTCGCGGTCGATCTCGACGTCCAGCTCGCCCGCCTCGATCGCCTCGGCGTATCCCCGCAGGTCGTCGACGGATCCGCTCACGTCGCGGACGACGAACGCGCCCACCGCGAGCAGGCCGACGACCGAGATGGCGATCAGGAGCAGCACGCTCTGGGTCACGTCGCCGACGGTGCCGTACACCTCGCCTTCCGGGGCCGCGACGACGACCGCCCAGGACTTCCCTTCGATGGGCGCGGTCGCCGTGGCGATCGCCGACCCGTTCACGACCTCCTGTTCGGCGTCGGTGACGTCGGCCGCGACCGGCTCGGTGACGTCGGTTTCCAGATGCGACAGCTCCTCCGCCAGGAAGTAGTCGTTCAAGATCGCGTCGCTGTTCGACGCCAGCGCGACCTGTCCGGTGCGGGTGGAGACGACCTGCATGTTGCCGCCGTCGACGGGAGCGGTCAGGAGCGAACCGCGCTCGGACAGGTCGACGGTGATCACGATCGCCCGACCGGGCACGTTGTTGATCGGGCTGACGAAGCCGAGCCGGTTCTCGCCGTCCGCCTTGTACGGATCGAAGGAGCGGACCTCGTTCGCGTTGGCGAACGCCGCCGGTCCGACCGCCCACGGTCGTTCGTCCTCGGAGAACGTCGTTCCCTCCGTCGTCGGCGAGGTGCTCACGGTGACCTCGTTCGTTACCATGTCGTAGTAGTGGACGTCGACCACGTACTCCGGGAGCATGTCGGCGTTCTGCCGGAGTTCGTCGCGGATCCGTCCCTCGCTGGACGACTGGACGCCGGAGGCCGACGAGACCCGGAGCGCGTACCCGTTCATGTCTTCGACGAACCCGTCGATCCCCTCGGCCTCTCGTTCGGCGGCGCTCATCATCGTCTCCCGCGCGTCGGACTCGACGCTCGCTTGGACCTGGTCCACGGCGAGCGCGCCCGTCCCGAGCAACACGGCCGACACGATAACCACCGCGGCTGCGATTTTGAAGAGATACCGGCTGCGGAGTCGATCGGAGAGACGTCGGAGGACGCTACCTCGGTCGTCAGCGGACATGATTCGCAGTTTCTACAGTCATTAATAAACGTCGGTAGCCAGATATCAAATGTGGTAGTTGAGGATCGGCGAGCCGATCGAGTGGCGCGTTCGACGGCGCAAATCGGAGTCGAACTGAACGGTTGGCGGGACCGAGCCGCGGGGTCGGCGGGACCGATCGACCGCCCCATCCGAAACCACTATCCCCGATCCGGCGGATCGGTCGGTATGGACTGGCCACACGACCCCGACGGCGAGCAGGGGAGCGAGGGCATGCGGCAGTACGGCCACGCCGTGCTCGCGAAGAAGATCGACGAGGAGGAGGACTTCCCGCTTTCGGCCGCGGAGTACGTCGAGCAGTACGGCGACCACCCGATCCGGATCGACTTCGAGACGGTCGTCTCCGTCGAGGAGATCTTCGAGAACGTCGAGCAGGAGGAGTTCGCGGACTTCGTCGAGTTCCACCAGGAACTCGGGCGGGCGATGCGCGAGAACGGCTACTGGTTCTACGAGGGCGCAGAGCAGTTCGTCGAAGAGAGCGTCTGACTCCGTCGGCGGTTCGACGCCGGTCTTCGGGGATCGTGCCGAACGCGGAGGTGGAGCGGGGAGAATTGCTCTACAGCGATTTTCTCAGACAGGTCGCCGTCGCCGGGCACAGCTCGTCGAACTGCGTCGTCTGTCGGATATCCGCCGGGACCTCGCCCCGCGGCGTCTCCGCGTATCCGCGAGCCGCGAAGAACTCGGACGCGGTCGTCGTCAGGAGGTACAGCGCGTCGACGCCGTCGGCCCGCGCCTCGGATTCGAGCGCGTCACAGAGCGCCGCCCCGTAGCCGCGACCGCGCTTCGAGCGTTCGACGACGACCGACCGGAGGAGACCGTGGCTCCCGTACACTTCGACGCCGCCGACGCCGATTCGCTCGTCCCCGTCGCGGGCGACGTAGAAGGCGTCGGGAGCGGACCGAACGTCCTCCGAGGGAAGTCCGTTTTCCGCCAGCAGCGCCTCGACGTACCCGAGCGAGTCGTCGTCCGCCTCTCTGAGCGTGAGCGACGTGTCGTTCATCCTCGGACCGGACTGAGGAACCGCGTCGGTATCATACCTCCGGCGGCCCGGTGGGCGACCGGGCGCACTGTGCGTCCGCGCGAACGGCGTGTCGAGTCCGCGACCCTCGACCCTTTAAGAGCGCGCGGAGCGAGCGACCCACCATGGACCACGAGCGGATCGCCGTCCTCGCCCACGAGAAGTTCCCCGACCGCGCGAAGACCGCGCTCGGTGTGCTGCGCTACGGCGACCAGGAGGTGTGCGGCGTCCTCGACCGCGACCGCGCCGGCGACCGCGTCCGCGATCACGTCCCGGACGTCGCCGACGCGCCGATCGTCGAGTCGTTCGCGGACGCGCACGCGGCGGCCGACGGCGACCTCGACGCCCTCTACATCGGGATCGCGCCGATCGGCGGCGGCTTCGACGAGTCGTGGCGCGCGGACGTCGAAGACGCGATCGAGGCCGGCTGCGACGTGGTGAGCGGCCTCCACTACTTCCTGAACGAGGACGACGAGCTGGCCGCGCTGGCCGACGACCACGGCGTCGACCTCGTCGACGTGCGGGAGCCGGACGACGACCTCACGGTCGCGACGGGCGCCTCGGGCGACGTCGACGCCGACGTGCTGCTCACGGTCGGCACCGACTGCTCGGTCGGGAAGATGACCGCGTCGCTGGAGATCGTCGCGGCCGCCCGCGAGCGCGGGATCGACGCCGCGTTCGTCCCCACCGGACAGACCGGGATCATGATCGCCGGGTGGGGGAACCCGATCGACCGCGTCGTCGCCGACTTCGCCGCGGGCGCGGTCGAGGAGATGCTCGTCGCGGTCGGCGACGACCACGACCTGCTCGTCGTCGAGGGACAGGGCAGCATCGTCCACCCCGCCTACTCCGCGGTCACCTGCGGCATCCTCCACGGATCGATGGCCGACGGACTCGTCCTCTGTCACGCCGCGGGCCGCGAGGCCGTCCACGGCTACGAGTCGTTCGACCTCCCGCCGATCGCCGACTACGTCGACCGCTACGAGGACCTGGCGGCGCCCGTCCGCGAGACGAGCGTCGTCGCGGGCGCGCTCAACACGAAGGACGTGGCCGACGACGAGGCGGCGACCGAAGCCGTCGCGTCCTTCGCCGACGAGACCGGCGTGCCCGCGACCGACCCGGTGCGCCACGGCGCGGGCGCCATCGTCGACGCGGCCCTCGACGCGGGACTCGGCGGGAGCGACGGTCAGAGGGAATCGGAGGCAAACGCCGAATGAGCCTCGGAACCGAGTTCGAGCGGGTCTCATTGCCGCTCGAAAACCCGTTCACCATCTCCCGGGGGACCCAGACGGAGGCCGAGAACGTGGTCGTCCGGGTGACGGACGACGCGGGGATGACCGGGGTCGGCGGCGCGGCGCCGTCGGCCCACTACGGCGAGACCGCCGACACCGTCGAAGCGGTGCTGCCGGACCTGCTCGACGCGGTCGAGCGCGTCGGCGACCCCCACGCGCTCCACGCGATCGAGACCGAACTGCGGGCGGTCGTGAACGGCAACCCCGCCGCCCGCTGTGCCGTTTCGATCGCCGTCCACGACCTCGCGGCGAAGCGGCTCGGCGTCCCCCTCCACCGCCTGTGGGGACTCGACCCGAGCGACGCGCCGAAGACGTCGTTCACGATCGGACTCGACGAGACGGACCGCGTGCGCGAGAAGGCGGCCGACGCCGTCGAGGCGGGACACTCCGTGCTGAAGATCAAGCTCGGCACCGACCGCGACCGGGAGCTGATCGACGCGGTCCGCGACGCCGCGCCCGACGCGCGGCTGCGCGTCGACGCCAACGAGGCGTGGACGCCGAAGGAGGCGGTGACGAAGAGCGCGTGGCTCGCCGACCGCGACGTGGAGTTCGTCGAACAGCCCGTCCCGGCCGACGACCCCGAGGGGCTCCGATACGTCTACGAGCGGTCGGCGCTACCGATCGCCGCCGACGAGTCCTGCGTGACCGCCGCGGACGTGCCCGCGATCGCTGACCGCTGTGACATCGCGAACCTGAAGTTGATGAAGACCGGGAGCCTCTCGGAGGCGCGCCGGCTGATCGCTGCCGCCCGGGCGCACGGGCTGGAGGTGATGTGCGGCTGTATGATCGAGTCGAACGCCTCCATCGCGGCGGCCGCGCAGCTCGCGCCGCTGTTGGACTACGCCGACCTCGACGGCTCCCTGCTGCTCGCCGAGGACCCGTACGAGGGTGTCGACCTCCCGAACGGCGAGATCCGGCTCGACGAGCAGGACCGCGCGGGGACCGGCGCGCGACCCCGGTCGGAGTAAGAAACGAAAGCGGGGACGGGAGCGAGGACCACCGTCCGGGGCGGCGTCAGTTCCGCTGCTCGTCGGCGTCGGCCTCGGACTCCTCTAACTCGACGTCGAGCTCCTCGTCGACGCTGTCCTCCGAGCTACCGTCAAGGTCGGCTTCGAGGTCGTCGCCGTCGATCTCCGCTTCGATGTCGGAGAGCTCGGCGTCGACCTCCTCGTCGCTGACATCGACGTCGCCGTTCGACGACTCGCCCTTGCCGAGTTCTCCCTTGAGCGTCTCCAGCTCGGCGTCGACCTCGCTGTTCGTCGAGAGGCCTTCCAGCTCCCGGTCGATGCTGTCCTTATCGGAGAGGGCGTCCTCGAACGCGCCGGAGTCCTCCAGCTCGTCCATCGCCTCCGAGCGCGCCTCCATCTCCTCGGTCCGCTCCTCGGCGCGCTCGATGGAGCGGCTCACGTCCTCCATCTCGTCGCCGACACCGGTCATCGCCTCCGAGACGCGAGTGGACGCCTCGGCCGCCTCGTAGCGGGCCTTCATCGTCTCCTTCTTCGTCCGGAACTCCTCGATGCGGTTCTGGAGCTTGTTCTTCTTCTCGACGAGCTGTTCCTGCGTGTTGTTCAGGTCGGCGATCTGGCCTTCAAGCTCCTCGATCTGGGCCATCTTCGACTTCTTCTTTTCGAGGGCCTTCCGCGCGAGGTCGTCGCGGTCCTGCTGGACCGCCTCGCGGGCCTGCCGGTTGTGCTTTTCGACGTTCTCCTCGAGCTTGCGCTTTTGGATCTCCAGGCGCTTCTTCTGGGTCGTCAGGTCGGCGATCCCCTGTTTGACGTCCTGAAGCTCGTCGCGCATCTGTTCGTACGAGTAGTCGAGCGATTCGGTCGGGTCTTCCGCCCGGTTGAGGAGGGCGTTCACCTTCGAGCGGATGACGTAGGAGGCGCGCGAGAGGATTCCCATACCACCTCGTACGCGTTCCACCCGTTAAAACCTCATGCGGTTCGCGGCGGAGAGACGCGGTCCGCGGTGGGAACGCGAGGCGGTGTCCGTGGGTGACGGTCGACGACGGACGAGCGCCCCGGTGGCGCTTCCTGAAGGCTTATGCGGGGCGTCGGTGTAGCCCCGCGCATGGAGATCGGCGTGCTAACGGTTCCCCTCGGCGGCGAACCGATCGGCGACGCGGTCGCGTACCTCGACGATATCGGCGTCGACGCCGTCGAACTCGGCGTCGGCGGGTGGCCCGGCGAGGACCACGTCGCCCGCGAGACGCTCCTCGACGACGGGGCGGCGCGCGAGGACCTGCGCGAGCTGCTCGACGACCACGGACTCCGGATCTCCGCGCTCGCGACGCACAACAACCCGCTTCACCCCGACGAGGAGCGGGCCGCGGCGGCCGACCGCGAGCTGCGCGAGGCGATCGAGCTGGCCGACCTGCTCGGTGTCGAGATGGTCACCTGCTTTTCGGGACTCCCCGCGGGCGCGCCCGGCGACTCGACGCCGAACTGGGTCACGGCGCCGTGGCCGACCGAGCACGCCGACGCGCTCGACTACCAGTGGGACGAGGTCGCGGTTCCCTACTGGAGCGACCTGGCGAAGCACGCCGACCACCACGGCGTCGACGTCGCCATCGAGATGCACCCGAACATGCTGGTGTACGAGCCGACGGGCATGCTCGCGCTCCGGGAGGCGACCAACGAGCGGATCGGCGCCAACTTCGACCCGTCGCACCTCTACTGGCAGGGGATCGACGTGTCCGAGGCGATCCGGTTCCTCGGCGAGCGCGACGCGATCCACCACGTCCACGCGAAGGACACCAAGGTGTACGACGCGAACGCGCGCGTGAAGGGTGTCCTCGACACGACGGGCTACGCCGCGGAGGCCGAGCGCTCGTGGCTGTTCCGCTCGATCGGCTACGGCCACGGCGAGGACCACTGGAAGGACGTGGTCTCGACGCTCCGGATGGTCGGCTACGAGGGCGCGCTGTCGATCGAACACGAGGACTCGCTGACCTCCGCGCGCGAGGGGTTAGAGAAGGCCGTCGACGTGCTCGACCGCGCCGTCTTCGAGACCCGACCTGGCGACGCGTACTGGGCGTAGTACCCCCGGTCACAGCGAGTCGCTCACGTCCTCGCCGCTCAGCACCTCCGGGATGACGACCTCGTCGGCACCGGCCCGGCGCGCGACCGACGTGTAGTCGTCGTCGCCGACGCGGACGACGAGCCGCACGTCAGGGGCGATGCCGCTCGCGGTGATGGCGATCTGGATGTTCGCGTTCGAGTCGTCGATGGCGGCGACAACGGCGTCGGCGTCGCGGATCGCCGCCTCGTGGAGCATCGCCTCGTTCCTGGCGTCGCCCTCGACGGGGAACACCGACTCCGTGTCGATGCGTTCGAAGGTGTCCCTGTCGCGCTCGATGGCGACGACCGGTCGCCCCTGTTCGCGAAGTCGCCTGGCGACGGTCCGCCCGAACAGGCCGTAGCCGCAGATGATCACGTGGTCGTCGAGTTCGTCGATGGCTCGTTTGGTCTGCATTCGTTCTAATCCCTCTCGCATCCGTCCGCCGAACGCCGTCGTCAGAACCGTCTCGCCGATCCAGACCCCGGCGAGGACCAGCGATCCGAAGACGACCGTGGCGAACGCCTTCACTTCCCGGCCGTCGCTGGCGCGGGCCTGATAGTGGACGCTGATGCTCGCCGGGTCGATCAGCCAGAACGCCGCCTCGATCGGTCCGATCCCCGCGAGCGAGACGAATCCGCCGATCCCGCCGCCGACGACCAGCAGGAAGACGGCGACCGGCCTGAGCGCCCGCCGAGCCAGCGACCCTCCGAGCGTGCGTCCGGTGACTGACACGACTGTGGGTTCACGCGGTGACACATGAATATCACGGTGCGTGTGAACAATGATCACATACCCTCCGAGGGACGTGAGAACAGCTAAGCCGGTGCCGGCAGAACGGCGACGTATGGCGCTTAATATCGGCGTCTTGGGGTATCGGTTTATGGGCAGGGCACACGCGAACGCGCTCGCGCGACTCCCGATGTTCTTCCCGGACGCGCCAGAGGTCGAGCGGCACACGCTCGTCGGGCGCGACGAGGGGGCGCTCGCGGACGCGGCCGACCGGTTCGGCTTCGCGCACACCGCGACCGACTGGGAAGACGCGATCGACGAGGTGGACGTCTTCTACAACCTCGGGCCGAACCACGTCCACGCGGAGCCGTCGATCGCGGCCCTCGAAGCCGGTGTTCCCGTCCTCTGTGAGAAGCCGCTCGCGCCGACCCTGGAGGAGGCCGCGGCGATGCGCGACGCCGCGGCCGCGGCGACCGTGCCGGCGGGCGCCGCGTTCAACTACCGGTTCGTCCCCGCGATCCGGTACGCGAAGGGGCTGATCGAGGACGGCGAACTGGGCGAGATCCGGCAGGTCCGCGGGCGGTACCTCCAGGACTGGCTCGTCGACCCCGAGGCGCCGTGGGCGTGGCGGATGGACGCCGAGATGGCCGGCTCCGGCGCGCTCGGCGACCTGGGCGCGCACACGATCGACCTCGCGAACTTCCTCGTCGGCGACGCGGTCGGCGGGATAGAACGCCTTTCGGGACAGCTGACGACGTTCGTCGACGAGCGCCCCGTCTACGACGAGGACGGGGAGGTAGCCGAGTACCGCGACGTGACGGTCGACGACGCCTACGGCGCGCAGGTCGCCTACGAGTCGGGCGCGACGGGGAGCTTCGAGGCCAGCCGCGTCGCCGAGGGGCACAAGAACGACCACGCGATCGCGGTCCACGGCTCGAAGGGGAGCGTGAAGTTCTCCTTAGAGCGGCTGAACGAACTGGCGGTGCTCCGCGAGGGGAACCGCGGCTACGAGACGGTGTTGGTCACAGAGGAGTCGGACCCGTACGTCGACCACTGGTGGCCGCCCGGTCACGTGATCGGGTGGGAACACACGTTCGTCCACGAGAACTACGAGTTTCTCTCGGCGGTCGCCGAGGGCGGGACGTTCGAGCCGTCGTTCGCTGCCGGGTACGACGTCCAGCGCGTGCTGGCGGCGATCGAGCGCGCCGACGAGCGCGGCGAGTGGGTCTCCGTCGAGTAGCGGTCGCGGGCGGGCGTTCGCCCACGACCGCCTCGGCCCGGCGTCAGGCGCCGATGCCGCCGCCGGGCGTCCCCCCGCCGTTCTCCTCGCTCCACTCCTGGATCGCGGAGTCCTCGCCGTCGTAGCTGCCGAGCGTCTCGCGGGTGTCGAACGCGACCGGCTCCCAGACAACCTCGAAGTTCTCGTTGCCGGTGGCGTTGGGTATGGGGACCCGGTCGCCCGGTTGGACAACGCCGTCACCGGGCCACGCGCCGAACTGGACGTTTCCGTCGGGGTCCTCGCCGCGGACGTACAGCTCCTCGGCGGGAACCGGATCGGGACCGAGCGCGACGACGACGAGTTCGCCGTTCTCCTGTGCCCCCTCGAACTCGGCGTCCGGCGGGGCGACGCCGTCGATGAGACCGAACACCGCCGCGCCGACGAGCGCCAGCAGCAGCACGACGATTCCGACGAGCAGTCCCGTCCCCGCCAGCGGGGTGAACCCTCGCTCGTCGCTTCGGAACGCGGCCATTCGACCGTCAGTCAGACGGCACCGGTATAAGGGTTTGCGCGCCGCGTATCAGCGCTGATAAGTTTGAGTGGTCGGAGCCGACGCGCCCGGACCGAACCGGACGGACGTTCGCGGACCGAACCGGAAACGGGTTATTTCGCGCGGCCGAACCCCGCCCGTGACGTCTCGGATGAGCGATTCGACGGGCGGTCGCCCGCGCGGGCTTCGCGGCATCGCGCGCACCTGGGTCGAGGTGCTCGTCCGACCGCGACGGGCGTTCGCGAACGGGATCACGCCCGGCGATCAGGCGCCCGCGCTGACGTTCGCCGTCGCAGTCGCCGCGGCGTTCACGCTCGGGGCGATAGCGACGGACCCCGGAGCGGTGCCGGGCGTCGTCCCCTCGTCGCCGGCGCTGTCCGGTCTCGTCGTCTTCCTCGTCGCGGTCGCGCTGGCGGCGCCGGTCGGACTCCACCTCACGGCCGCGGTCGCGACCCTCTCGGTCGTGCTCGCGAGCCTCGAACTCGCGGGCGGGATCGGGTTCCGCGACCGCGGCGGCGTGAGCGAGACCGTTCAGGCCGTCGCGTACGCCAGCTCCCCGATGGCGCTGGCCGGACCGGCTGTTCCCGAACTCAGGGTCGTCTGCGGCGCGTACGCCGCGGTCCTGCTGTTTGTCGGGTTCCGGGCGGTCCACGGGCTGGGACCGGTCCGGACCGTCGTCGCCGCGCTTCCGCCGGCCGCGCTCGGCTACGGCGTGGGGTACCGCGTCGTGGCCGCGGCGCGGACGCTGTTCGTCGCGTGACGCGCCGGCCGCTCGCGGCGCCCCCAGCGGGCTTTCGACAACCGTTTTAGGCCCGAGACACTCGGTGTACTCAAATGGGATCCTGTATCATCTGTGGCACCGACGTCGGGGGCGGTCGCGTCTGCGACTCGCACCAGGAAGACGTCGTGTTCGACTTCCGGGGCGACTCCCCGGACGGTCTCGTTCCGAGCCGGTTCTACCGAGGCGTCGTCGACGGGTACGCCGAGTTCGGCGTGTTCGTCGACCTCGCGCCGGGGGTCACCGGACTGTTACACCGCTCCGAGCTCGACCGCCGGCTCGACAGCCTCGACTGGGAGCCGGGCGACGAGGTGTTCGTCCAGGTGAAGGGCGTCCGCGACAACGGCAACGTCGACCTCGGCTGGTCGATCCGACAGGCCGACCGCGAGTTCCGCGGCGTCCTCGTTCAGGAGTCCTCCGGGGAACGCCTCCTCGACGAGGAGCCGAGCGAGGGCGACGACAGCGAGGAAACGGAAGAGACCGTCGAATCCGAGGACCAGGGCGCCGTGGAAGACGAGACCGAGGAGTCGACCGACGACACCGGGTCCGAAGAGTCGGCTGACGACGACACCGTCGAAGCCGACCCGAACCCCGAGCCGACCGGCGAAGGCGATACGGAGTCCGTCGAGGTCGACGCCGCGTCCGCCGAGGAGGAGTCCGTCGAGGTCGACGCCGCGTCCGCCGGGGGCGACGAGGAACCCGACGCGGACCGCGAGCGCGTCTCGATCACGACGCTCGGAGACGCGGTCGGCGAGTCGATCCGGATCGAGGGCGAGGTCGTCGGCGTCCGCCAGACCGGCGGCCCGACGGTGTTCGAGGTCAGCGACGAGACGGGCGCGGTCGACGTGGCCGCCTTCGTCGAGCCGGGCGTCCGGGCGCACCCGGACGTCGAGGTCGGCGACGCGGTGCGGGTCGACGGCGAGGTCGAGAGCCACCGCGGCGACATCCAGGTCGAGTCCGAGGCGCTCGTCCTCCTCGACGGCGAGGAGGCCGAGGCGGTCCGCCGCCGCATCGCCGAGGCGCTCACCGACGAGGCGCGCCCCGAGGGCCTCCAGCCGCTGGCCGGCGACGAGACGGTCGCCGAACTCGCGGACGGCCTCCTCGACGCGGCCGAGGCGGTCCGGCGCGCGGTCCTCGAATCGCGGCCGATCGTCGTCCGGCACCCGGCGACCGCCGACGGCTACGTCGCGGGCGCCGCGGTCGAACGCGCCGTCCTCCCGCTGATCCGCGACGAGCACGCGAAGAGCGACGCCGAGTACCACTACTTCACCCGCCGCCCGCTCGACGAGCCGGTGTACGGGATGGACGCGGCCACCAACGACGCGACTCGGATGCTCCAGGACCGCGACCGCCACGACGAGAAGCTCCCGCTGTTCCTGCTGGTGGGCACCGGTTCGACGACCGAGTCCGCCGACGGCATCGACCTGCTGTCGGTGTACGGGGTCGACGCGGTCGTCGTCGACGCCGCGGTCGCGGACCCCGAGACGCGTGACGCGGTCGACACGCTCGTCTCGCCGGAGCTGGCCGACGTCGACGGCGACGAGACGCTCTCGACGGGCGCGCTCGTCGCCTCGCTGGCGTCCGCGATCAACGACGAGGTCCGCGCGGACCTCCGGCACCTACCCGCGGTGGGTTACTGGGCGGACGCCCCCGAGCGGTACGTCGACCTCGCGCGCGACGCGGGCTACGACGCCGAGCGCGTCGCGGAGCTCCGCGAGGCGGTCGCGCTGGAGGCGTACTACCAGTCGTACCAGGACAAGCGCGAACTGATCGCGGACCTGCTGTTCTCGGACGGCGGCAACCTCGCGGCGCACGTCTCCGAGCAGTTCCGCGAGAAGCTGGAGACCGAGATCGAGACCGCGGACGCGAACGTCGTGACGGAGGCGGTCGACGGCGTCGAGTTCGCGCTGCTCGACACGGACGGCTACACCCACCGGTACGACTTCCCGCCGACGCCGCTCCTCTTGGACGACCTCCACCGGCGGCGCGCCGACGGCGAGCCGTTCGCGACGGTCGGCGTCGGCACCGACGAGCTGTACGTGCGCACGACCGCGGGCGTGTCGGTCCGCGACGTCGCCGACCGCGCGGCCGAGATCGCGCCGAACGCGGATATCGCCACCGCCGGCGTCCGGGAGGGGAAAATCGAGTTCCTCTCGGGCGAGCGCGACGCCGTCGAGGACGCCGTCGTCGCCGCCGTCGCCGAGGCGTTCTGAGGCGTCCGGTCGCCGAACGTTCCGGCCGGGAACGGACTGGAACCGCGTCGATCCCCGCGAGAGGGGATGCGCGGTAGTTCTTTTTCGCTCGCGGGCGAAAACTGAGAGGCATCGGACCGGGCGGTAGATTATTGCTGATGTATGGTATCTTCCCGCGTGGGTGTCATACTCATGGCAACACAACCCTCTGAACGGACGCTCCGCGCGGAGCTACTCGGCCGCAACGTGGAGTTCAACTACTCGGAGACGTGGCTGGCGTACTCGATGCTCGGTCTCCGGGTGGTGATGGCGTGGGTGTTCCTCCAGGCCGGGTTAGAGAAGCTGTTCGAGGGCGGTCTCGCCGACCCGCTCGCGTGGAGTTCGGTCGGGTTCCTCCAGAACGCGGTGGCCGACGCCAACCCGCTTCAGGGGCTGTTCCTCTTCTTCGCGGAGTACGCCGCGATCATCGACCCGATGGTGGTGTTCGGACAGATACTGATCGGACTGGCGCTGCTTTTCGGCGTCCTCTTCCGGTTCGCGGCGCTGATGGGCGCGATCATGATGTCGATGTTCTGGACCGCCGCGTGGCAGGGCGGGCTCACGGCCGGGTTCCCGATGGAGAACGGCTACTTCATCAACAGCTCCTTCGTCTACATGCTGCTGCTGTTCGGGCTCGGCGCGTGGGGTGCCGGGCGGATTCTCGGGGTCGATCGGGCGTTAGAGGAGACGGAACTGGTGAGGAACGCCCCGGGGCTGCGGTATCTGCTGGGTTGATGGACCCGAGCGGCGACCCGACGTGAGACGTTTTTGCGTCGACCGATCGCCTGCCCGCTCAGCGACGCGTGAACGGTCCGGGCGGGAGGATGAGGTCGTCAAGTTCGGGGCGCTGTTTCACGTTGAACACGACCGACAGCTCGTCGGTCAGCGGGTAGCCGTTACAGGAGAGCCGGAAGCCGCGCTCGGCGAGGTCGTCGGGCATGATGTGGTCGGTCGGCTGCGAGAGCTCGCCCTCCGCGAGGTACACCGCGCAGTTCGCGCAGGCGCCGCCGCGACACGAGAAGGGCCACGCGAAGCCGCTGCGCTCGGCCGCCTCAAGCAGGCTCTCGTCGGGGTGGACGAGCAGCCGACCGTGGGCGTCGGGGTCGAGGTCGGCGTGGGAGGCCTTCCGGAACAGCTCGTCGTCGTCGAGCGACCAGCCGTAGTCGACGACGGCCTCGTAGTCGAGGAACTCGACGCGGGTCGATCGCGGTTCTCTGGCGTCTGATCCCTCCGCGAGGTCGACGTCCGCGGGGTCGACTCCCTCGCCGTCCCCGTCGCCGTTGCGGTCGCGTTCCGACAGCTCCCGGTAGGCGCGGCGGACGAGCTGAAACTCCTCGATCGAACCCCCCTGATCGGGATGGGCGCGCTTCACGCGTTCGCGGTAGGCCCGTTCGATCGCCTCGTCGTCGGCGTCCTCGTCGACGTCTAACACCTCGAACGGGGAGACCATCCGGTTACGCTCCGTACGCGCGTGAGACACATAAACTGCCCAGAAGTCGGCAGGCGGGTCGGCCGGACGAACCGCCGGCCCACCGCGGGCGAGCGAACGCCGCGGACCGGTGGGCGTTTAAGAGCGCCGCGCCCCAGTGACCGGTAATGGGAAACGCCGACCTGCGCGACCTCGCGTCGATCCGCGACGTCGCCTTCGCGGAGATCGAGGGGAGCGTCGTCGCCGTCGACGCGCACAACTGGCTGTACCGCTACCTCACGACGACGGTGAAGTGGACCGCAGACGAGAAGTACACCACCGCCGACGGCGTCGAGGTCGCGAACCTGATCGGCGTCGTTCAGGGGCTCCCGAAGTTCTTCGAGCACGACCTGATCCCCGTGATGGTGTTCGACGGCGCCGTCACCGACCTGAAGGCCGACGAGGTGGCCGAGCGCCGCGAGAAGCGCGAGGCGGCCGAGGAGCGGCGGGCCGCCGCCGAGGAGCGCGGCGACGCGGTCGAGGCCGCGCGCCTGGAGGCCCGCACGCAGCGGCTCACCGACACGATACAGGAGACGACCCGGGAACTGCTGGAACTGCTCGACGTGCCGGTCGTCGAGGCGCCCGCGGAGGGGGAAGCGCAGTGCGCGCACATGGCCGCGACCGGGACCGTCGACCACGCCGGCAGCGAGGACTACGACACCCTGCTTTTCGGCGCGCCGACGACGCTCCGCCAGCTGACGAGCAAGGGCGACCCGGAGCTGATGGATCTGGCGGCGACGCTCGAAGACCTCGACCTCGACCGGCAGGGGCTCGTCGACGTCGCGATGCTCTGTGGCACCGACTTCAACGAGGGGGTCCGGGGGATCGGCCCGAAGACCGCGGTGACGGCGGTGAAGGAACACGGCGACCTGTGGGGCGTCCTGGCGGCCCGCGACGCCGAGATCCCGAACGCCGAGGCGATCCGCGAGCTGTTCATGGACCCGCCGGCGGCAGACGTCGCGGTCGACGCCGACGTGAACCCCGACGTCGAGGCCGCCCGCGAGTACGTCGTCGACGAGTGGGGGGTCGCCGCAGACGAGGTCGAACGCGGGTTCGAGCGCATCGCGGAGTCGCAGGTCCAGACCGGGCTGGACCGGTGGACCTGATCGGGAGCGATCGGTGAACCCGACCGGGCGCGAGCGGTGGATCCAACGGGAGGACTCAGGGCGGGTTCCGGCGGCCGTCCGCCGGTGCGACCGCCGCGAACACACCTTTTATTTCCTCGTCGTCAGAAGGGTGAATCACACCTGTCGCGGGCCGGAACCCGAGCGGACCGCGGCGACCCTGACCAATGAGCTTCGACGTTCCCGACGACAGACGGTACCTGGAATCGCACGAGTGGGCGACGACCGGCGGCGACACCGTTCGGATCGGCGTCTCCGACTTCGCGCAGGACGAGCTGGGCGACGTGGTGTTCGTCGAACTCCCCGAGGTCGGCGACGAGATCGCCGCCGGCGAGGCGTTCGGCGTCGTCGAGTCGATCAAGGCCGTCTCGGACCTGTACGCGCCCGTTTCCGGCGAGGTCGTCGCGGTCAACGAGGCGCTGTTCGACCGCCCGGAGCTGGTCAACGAGGACCCGTACGGCGACGGGTGGCTGCTCGAAGTCGACCCCGCCGAGGGCGGCGACGCCGACGGGCTGCTCGACGCCGACGCGTACGACGACCAGATCGCTTGATCACCGGATCGACGCGGGGAACGGACCGCGGACTCCGACCGACACACCCACCCGACACACGACCATGACCACGCCACCTTCCGACGCCGCTTCACTCGCGAACCGACGGGCCGCGACCGGACGGGCCGCGGACGAACGACCGAGAGACTGCGGACGAGACGGGCCGAACCGATGAGCCGGGCGAACGGGACCCCGTACGCGCCCCACACCGACGAGGAGACCGCGGCGATGTTGGCGGCGATCGGCGTCGACGACGAGGAGGCGCTGTTCGACATCCCCGAGGCGGTCGCGTTCGACGGCGACTTCGGTATCGAACCGCGCACCGAACGCGGGATCCGCGACGAGTGCACCCGAATCTTGAACCGTAACGACGACCTCACGGAGTTCCTCGGGCGCGGCCACTACGGCCACTACGTGCCGAGCGTCGTCGACCACCTCGCGGACCGCGCGGAGTTCCTCACGAGCTACACCCAGTACCAGCCGGAGGTGTCACAGGGGTTCCTCCAGGCGCTCTTCGAGTACCAGTCGATGCTGGTGGAGCTGACCGGACTCGACGTCGCGAACTGTTCGATGTACGACGCCGCAACCGCGCTCGGCGAGGCCGCGACGCTCGCCGACCGCGTCCGCGCCACCTCGGGCGACACCGTCCTCGTCCCCGAACAGCTCCGCGAGGGGAAGCGGGCGGTGCTGGAGAACTACTGCGCGGGCGCCGACCTGAGCGTCGAGACGTACCCGATGGCGGACGGGACCGCCGACGTCGATCGGCTCGCCGACCGCGCGGGCGACGACGTCGTCATGCTGTACGCCGAGAGTCCGACCGTCCGCGGCTGCGTGGAGGAGCGTCTGGCGGCGATCGGCGAGGTCGCCGACGACACCGACGCGCTGTTCGCGCTCGGCTCCGACGTCGTCGCGCTGTCGGTGTTGGAGTCGCCGTCGGAAGTCGGCGCCGACGTCGTCGTCGGCGAGGCCGGCGCGCTCGGCCTGCCGACCAGCTACGGGATGGGGCTGGGGATCTTCGCCTGCCGCGACGAGTTCCTGCGACAGGTCCCCGGCCGGCTCGTCGGCGCGAGCGAGGACGCGAACGGCGACCGCGCGTACACGCTGACGCTCCAGACGCGCGAGCAACACATCCGCAAGGAGCGCGCCACCTCGAACATCTGCACGAACCAGGCGTGGGTCGCGCTCCGCGCGGCGATCCACGCGGCGACGCTCGGGCCGGACGGTCTCGTCGACCTCGCGAACGACTGCGTCCGCGAGGCCGAGGCGCTGGCGGCCCGGATCGACGACCGCTCCGGCGCGGCCGCCCCCGTCCACGACCGCCACCACTTCCGGGAGTTCGCGGTGCGGGTCGACCAGCCCGCGCCGGCCGTCGCCGAGGACCTGGAGGCGGAGGGGTTCGCGGTCCACGCGATCGGCGATCACCTGCTTCAGGTGTGCGTCACCGACCTGAACGCCGGACGGACCGACGGGCTCGTCGCGGCCTTCGAGGGGGTGCTGTAGATGATCCACGACCAGGCGAACTACGAGCGCGAGGGCGAGGACGTCCGCGAGCCGCTGCTCTCGGAGAAGGGGCAGGAGACGGTCGACGTGCGCGGGGACTCCCCGCTCCCCGACGAGTTGACCCGCGAGGAGCTGACGCTGCCGAACCCCTCGGAGCCGGAGACGGCGCGCCACTACACTCGGCTCTCGCAGATGAACTGGGCGATCGACTCGGGACCGTACCCGTTGGGGAGCTGCACGATGAAGTACAACCCCAAGTTCACCGAGGACGTGGCGGCCGACCCGAACGCCGCGGTCCACCCCGACCGCTCCGCGCGCTCGGCGCAGGGAATCTTAGAGCTTCAGTACCGGCTTCAGGAGGTCCTCTCCGAAATCGGGGGGATGGACGCCGTCACGCTCCAGCCGCCCGCGGGCGCCGCCGGCGAGCTGACGGGGATCCTCGTCGCGAAGGCGTACCACGAACACCACGGGAACGACCGCTCGGAGGTCGTGATCCCGGCGTCGGCCCACGGGACGAACTTCGCGACCGCCGCGACCGCGGGCTACGACGTGGTCGAACTCCCCTCCGGCGAGGACGGGCGCGTCGATCTGGAGGCCCTGGAGGCGGCCGTGGGCGACGACACCGCCGCCCTGATGTTGACGAACCCGAACACCGTCGGCCTCTTCGAGCGCGACATCACCGAGATCGCGGAGATCGTCCACGACGCCGGCGGGCTGCTCTACTACGACGGCGCGAACCTCAACGCGCTGCTCGGCCGCGGCCGCCCCGGCGACATGGGGTTCGACGTGATGCACTACAACGTCCACAAGACGTTCGCGACCCCCCACGGCGGCGGCGGTCCCGGCGCCGGGCCGGTCGGCGTCGTCGACGAACTGGCGCCGTTCCTCCCGACGCCGCGGGTGCGCGAGGCGGCGGAGGGGGCGGGGTACGAGCGCTTCGAGCCGGATCACACGATCGGCAAGGTACACGGGTTCGCCGGCAACTGGCTCGTGTTGATCAAGGCGTACGCGTACATCGCCCGCCTCGGCAACGAGGGGCTGTCGGACGCGGCCGCGAAGGCCGTGCTCAACGCGAACTACCTCGCGGAGCGGCTCGACCTCGACGTTCCCTTCGGTCCCTTCCACCACGAGTTCGCGGCGACCGCGGGCGACCGCGACGCGGCCGACGTCGCCAAGCGCATGCTGGACTTCGGCGTCCACCCGCCGACGACGAAGTGGCCGGAGATGGTGCCGGAAGCGATGCTGACGGAGCCGACCGAGATCGAGGGGCGGTCCTCGCTCGACGACCTCGCGGAGGCGTTCAACCTCGCGTACGCCGACAGCGACGAGGCGCTCGACTCCGCGCCGACCCGGACCGCCGCCGCCCGGATCGACCAGGTCGGCGCCGCGCGGGACCCGCGGCTCTCGTGGCAGGCGCTCGACGAGGAATAGGGCGCCCAAATCCGAGAGGCCCGGTCGACCGACTCAGGGTTCGGTCGCGGCCGACCGCACCGGCTCCTCGCCGTCCGTGTCGCTCGCGTCGAACTCGCCGGGGTCGCGGTCGTCGGCATCGAAATCCCCGGTATCGAGGGGGGTCGCGTCCGGGTTCGGACCGTCGGCGGTCGCGGCGTCCTCGGCGTCCGACGCCGGGTCGAACGGTCCCGCGCCGTCGACGAACCGCCGCATCACCCGTCCCTCGGCGCGGTGGAGCGTCTCGCTACAGGTCGACTTCGCGATCCCGTTCGCCTCGGCCAGTTCCGTGAGCGTACACCGGCGCGGGGTGTCGTAGTACCCCGACCGGACCGCCTCGAAGACGAGTTCGCGCTGCGCCTCGGTGAGCGTCCGGTCCGGGTCGTCGCCGCCGGTCGCGGCGACGCCGACCGTCACCCCGTCGCCCGCGAGCCGGCGGCCGAACGCCTCGATGCGATCGCGGTCGCCGACGACCGTCACGGTCGCGCGGCCGTCGACGACCTCGACCGCCGACTCGATCGGCAGTCCGACCGCGCGCGCGGCCGGGAGATACGCGGGGGTGTCGCCGACCACGCGGAGCGTGCGGACGTCGCCGCGGCGCTCGACGGCCGTCGCGCGAGCGACGCGGTCGTGGTCGCGGAGCGCGTCCTCGACGCGGTCCCGATCCGTGCCGGCGACGAGGACGGTCGCGACCGTCCTCGTCGCGTCGTCCGCCGCCGCGTTCGGATCGCCGACGGGGGCCTCCGCCGGGCCGTCACCGTCGACCGCGATCGTCTCGTCGACCCGGAGCGTCGCCGAGGAGACGGTTCGGGAGACGTCCCCGAGCCACGACCCGGTCGGGAGGTCGAGTCGCAGTGCGGTCCGACTCATCGCCTCCACCTCGATTCCCCCGGCGGACCGGCCGCCCCGACGGTCGCTGATACACACATCTCTCGTGACCGTACGGTCTCGGTCCTCCTCCGCGTGCCCCTTCATACGTTTCGAACCTAAATACCCCGGCGCGGATCGGCCCGTGCCGCCCGCCGCGACCGCGGGACCGAAGAAACGACCCGCCCGCCGCGACCGCAGGACCGAAGTCCCCGGCGCGCGAGCGCGGTCGCATGGAGACGACAGACGCGTTCATCGGCCTGACCTGCGTCGACTGCGGGGAGACGTTCGACGCGGAGACGGCGACACACCGCTGTCCCGACTGCGACGGCATCCTCGACCCCGACTACGACTACGACCGCGTTGAGCTGACCCCGGAGACGCTCGACTCGCGTCCCGACGGGTCGATGTGGCGGTACGCGGAGCTGCTCCCGTTCCCGGCCGAGACGGCGGTGTCGCTCGGGGAGGGCGCGACGCCGCTCGTGGAGTGCCCGGCGCTGGCGGACGCGATGGGCGTCGGGCGCGTCCTCCTGAAAGACGAGGGCGCGAATCCCACGGGGACGTTCAAGGACCGCGGGCAGGCGGCCGCGATGACGGCGGCGCGCGAGCACGGCGCGAGCGAGGTCGCGCTGAACAGCGCCGGCAACGCGGGGCAGGCGGCCGCGGCGTACGCGGCCCGGGCGGACTTAGCGGCGCACGTGTTCCTCCCCTCGCGGGCGGGGTTCACCCAGAAGGCGATGACGGAGGTCCACGGCGCCGACCTCACCGTCACCGACCCCATCGACGGGAACTCGCAGATCGGCGACGCCGGGACGGCCTACGCCGAGGCGATGGACGACCACCCGGAGTGGTACTCGACGAAGACGTTCGTCACCCCGTACCGCCACGAGGGGAAGAAGACGATGGCGCTGGAGCTGCTGGCGCAGCTCGACTGGGAGGCGCCCGACGCGGTCGTCTACCCGACCGGCGGCGGCGTCGGGCTGGTGGGAATGCACAAGGCCGCCCGGGAGGCCAGAGATCTTGGGTGGACCGACGAGCTGGTCCCGATGTACGCCGCGCAGGCCGCGGGCTGTGCGCCGGTCGTTGACGCCTACGAGTCGGGCGCGGAGCGGCACGAGCCGCTCGACGACGACGAGGTCGACACGGCCTGTAACGGGATCGCGATCCCGGATCCCGGCGCGAGTCACCTCATCCTGAAGGCGATCCGCGAGTCCGACGGCGGGGCGGTGGCGACGACGGACCGGGAGATCCTCGACGCCGCCATCGACGTGGCGCGGGCGGAGGGGCTTGAGGTCGGTGCGACCTGCGCGGCCGCGGTCTCCGGCGCGTTCGCGCTCGCGGAGTCGGGCGAGTTCGGTCCCGACGACACGGTCGTCCTGCTGAACACCGGCGCCGGCAACAAGGACGTGGACGCGCTGCGCGCGCACCTCGGGGAGCGGGAGGCCGAGGCGGGAGAGTAGGCGACAACGGAGCGGGCGACTGCGGACGCGGCCGAGGAGGAGCCGAACCGGAACCACTACGGCGGGGGGTCGCCACCCCTCGCGCATGGAACTCGGCGTCATCGGACTCGGGCGGATGGGGCAGATCGTCGCGAACCGGTCGCTGGAGGCGGGCCACGACGTGGTCGCGTTCGACCTCTCGGCGGAGGCGACCGCGGAGGCGGCGGCGGCGGGCGCGGAGCCGGCCGACTCGGTGGCGGACCTCTGCGACCGGTTGGGTGAGGAAAGGCGCATCTGGCTGATGGTGCCCGCGGGCGACGCGGTCGACGCCACGCTCGCGGACCTGGAACCCCACCTCGATTCCGACGACGTGGTCGTCGACGGCGGGAACTCCCACTTCGAGGCGTCGACCCGCCGCGCCGAGGGGACGGACGCCGCCTACCTCGACTGCGGCACCTCCGGCGGCCCCGCCAGCGCCGAGGCGGGCTTCTCGCTGATGGTCGGGGGTCCGGCGTGGGCCTACGAGGCGATGGTCCCCGTCTTCGACGCGGTGGCGACCGGGCCGGACGGCCACGACCGCATGGGCGAGTCGGGCGCGGGCCACTACGTGAAGATGGTCCACAACGGCGTCGAGTACGCGCTGATGCAGGCGTACGGCGAGGGGTTCGAGCTGCTCACGGACGGGCGCTACGAACTCGACATGGAGTCGGTCGCGCGCACCTGGAACAACGGCGCCGTGATCCGGTCGTGGCTGCTGGAGCTGTGCGAGGAGGCGTTCCGCGAAGAGGGGTCGGACCTCGGCGACGTGGCCGACCGCGTCGCGGGCGGGTCGACGGGCACGTGGACGGTCCAGGAGGCGCTCGAACAGGAGGTTCCCGTGCCGATCATCTATCAGGCGCTCGCGGAGCGGTTCGACTCCCGGAACGAGGGCCGCTTCTCGCGCCGACTGGCGAACCGGCTCCGGTACGGGTTCGGCCGTCACGAGGTTGCGCGGCGCTCCGACGGGGAGTAGGAGCGAGCGAAGTGGGTGGAGCGGGCGGAGCGAGTGGAGCAGGCGGAGCGGGCCGAGCGGGGTAAGCGGACGACGAGAACGGTTCCTTCGTCTGATTATCAGGATCTATCACGTCCGAGAAAGGCTTATGTACGGTCGTGGTAGAGTATACCACGCATAGAATGTTCGAGCGATTCTCGAGCGGCTACTACCTGGGGGAACTGTACGTGGAACCCCACGGCGGCGAGCGCGCCGTCATCCGGCGGGCGGACCACGAACACGTCAACGAACAGCTGTACGCGGACGGCGAGGGCGTCGAGCGACTCGACGCCCCGCTCGTGATGAAAGTCGACGGCGGCCATATCCCGGTCGGCGGCGACGACGACGTCCCGAGCGGCACGCTTGCGATCCCTCAGGAACTCGCCGACGAGACGCTCCCGGACCGGCGGAACGTGCTGTTGGCGGACGCGGACCGCGCCGAGAAGCTCCTGCGCTGGGAGGGGTGGGAGCCGTACGTGAACGCGTAGTACTACTTGATTGCCCCTGTGTTCCGTAATTTCGTCGTCGTGACCGGTTATTTATAAGTGGTTGTCCGTGAGTCGGCGACGACCACCCCCAAAGCCCCAGCCGGGAGGCGGGCGCACGCTCGTTGCGCGCTTCAGTCGCTCGCTTCGCTCGCTCCTTCCAGTGCTTACGTCGCCTGCGCCCGCCTCCCGGCTGCCCCTTTGAGTCCCACCCCGCACAGCACCGCGACCGCTCCTCACGCCTCCCCAGCCTCGTCGGTGGTCCTCCGCTTCGCTCCGGACCACCGACTCCCTCGCGCGTGCTCCTCACGCCCTTCGGGCGTTCGGAGGCACGCGCCACCGCACATCGTTCGTTTATAAGCGGTATCAATATCGTCCTCGCCACAGACGCACCTTTTAGGTCGCGGGAGGTCGCGGATTCGGTATGATCGACAGGCTGCTCGGGCGCGCCGAGCTGAAAGAGCGGATCGAGGAGCTGGAAGAGGAGAAGCGCCACCTCGAACGCCGCGCCGAGGCCGAAGAGGAGCGCCGCTCCGACGCGGTCGCCGACCGCCAGCGCGCCGAGGTGCGCGTCAACGAGCTGGAACACCGGATCGAGTCGCTCGAAGAGCGGCTGGAGCGCGCCGAGGGGACCGAGGAATCGGTCGAGTTTCGGCGGGTGAGCGACCGCAGCGGCGCGCGACTGGTCGACGCGCTCGACCGCTTTCGGAGCGTCGAGAGCGACGACCCCGAGGGGCTGCTCACGGCGTATGTCCCGGACGCCGACTCGGTCCCGGCGACCGTCTCGGACTGGTTCGGCGACCGCACGGAGCTGGTCCGGCGCGCCGCGCCCGCGGTCGCCCTCGCCGACGACACCGGCGCGGTGAGCGTCGCGCTGACGCCGCCGATCGAACCCGAACCGTTCGACCGGTGGAGCGACCGGTTCCGGCTCGACGACGCGTGGTTCCGCCCGACCGGCCGGTTCGCGTTCGCCGTGGTCCGCTCGGACACCTTCGCCGTCGGCACCTACGAGGGCGACGAGCGGGTCGACTTCGAGGGGTTCGCGAGCGACGTGAAGGAGACCCACTCGAAGGGCGGCTTCTCGCAGGGGCGCTTCGAGCGCCGCCGCGAGGGGCAGATCGACGATCACCTGAAGAAGGCGAACGAGGCGCTCGCGGCGGTCGCCGCGGAGGACGAGGTCGACCGCGTGATCGCCGTCGGCGAGCGCAGCGTCCTCGGTCGGGTGCGCGACCGCGCCGACGTCACCGACGTCTCGGACGCGACGGGTAAGCCGAAGGCGGCGCTCGACGACGCGTTCCGCGACTTCTGGCGGGTTCGCCTCCGCGCGATCTGAGCGGAGCGAGAAGCGATCCGTCCCGAGTCAGAACGGCGACTCGGGACCTTCGTCGGCGTCCCCGGCGTCGGATCCGTCGTCCGGTTCGTCGGACTCGGTCAGCTCGCCGATCGCCTTCTCCCACGCCTCGATGCCGCCGCGGAGGCTCTCGACGCGCGCGTTCTGCGTCCCCTCGTAGCTACCGATCAGTTGGGCCGCCTGCTGGCTGGCGACGCCGTGCGGACAGACGGTGACGATCCGGTCTGCCCCTTCCAGTTCCGCGACCCGACTCGTCAGCTCCGGGAACGGGATACACTCGCTGCCGGGGAGGTGCCCGCGGTCGAACGCCCGCAGGTCACGGATGTCGACGACGCGGAGCGATTCGGCTTCGTCGTCGGGGTCGCCGGCGGAGCCGTCGGCGCGCTCCTCGAGCAGCGCCGACAGCTCCTCGGGGTCGATTTCGCCGTCCATCAGGGGAGGGGAGCGATGCTGGCCGTGAGCACGGCTCGGTCGTCGGTGTCGTTGCGCGCGCCGTGGATCGCGCCCCGCTCGTTTTCCACCACCGCGGGCGCCGCGAGCGCCGCCTCGTGGTCGTCGCGGACCACCGTCGGCTCTCCCTCCAACACGTGGAACACGTTCGTGGCGTCGGCGTGTTCGTGGGCGTCGACGGCCGCGTCCGGGCCGAGGACGAACGCCTTCACGAGCACGTCGTCGGTGACGACGAGCTCCGCGGTCTCGACCTCGCCGGGTGCCGGGTCGAGACCGGAGACCGCCGCCGCGTAGCTGTCGAGCGTCATACTCGTCTCTCGCGCGGCACGGGGAAAAGTCGCGCGCTCGGGACCGGAAACGGAGCCGGTCGGGACGAATCCGGGGGCGGTCGGGACGAATCCGGGGGCGGTCGGGACGAATCCGGGACCGGGAATCAGTACGAGGGCGACTCCTCCGGCTCGCCGTCCCGCGCGTTGACGACCCGACCGAGCGTGAACAGGAGGTCGGAGAGCCGGTTGAGGTAGGTGACGACGGCCTCGTTTATCGGCTCCGAGCGCGCGAGGTCGACGACCCGGCGTTCGGCGCGTCGCACGACGGTGCGCGCGTGGTGGAGCGCCGCACCCGCCTCGCCGCCGCCGGGCAGGATGAACGACCGGAGCGGTTCCAGCTCCTCGTCGAACGCGTCGATGTGCTCCTCTAACTCCTCGGTGTGGTCGCTCTCGACCTGCGGGTCGTCCGGGTCGGGGTCCGGGTTCGCGAGGTCCGCCTGAACGACGTGGAGGTGGTTCTGAACCGTCTCCAGGAGGTCGTCGACATCGTCGTGGCCCGTCGGGCGGACCGTCCCGAGTAGCGCGTTCGCCTCGTCGACGGAACCGTACGCCTCGATGCGGTGGCTCGACTTCGAGACGCGGCTCATGTCCCGGAGGTCGGTCTCGCCCTCGTCGCCGCGGCCGGTGTAGATGCTCATGCGAGGGTCCTCTCGACGTACTCGACGATGTTCGCGCTCTCGGCCATCGTCACGCCGCGCTCCGCGTCGACGAGGACGGGGACGCCACGCTGGCCGCTGACGCGCTTGACCTCGTTCCGCTCGGAGTGGAGCGCTTCCACCCACTCGGTCTCGTACTCGACGCCCGCGTCGTCTAGGGCGTCGGCGACCTTCTCGCACCACGGACACCCGTCGAGGGCGTACAGTCGAACGCTCATACCGATCGATCCGTCCGCGGCGTCAAGAAGGTGTGCGTCCGGCTCACCCTCGGTCACCGGGGGAGTCGTCCCGGCCGGTTCAGAGGTCGTGGTACGACTCCATCCCGGCCCGGTGTTCCTCCGGGATCGGCGCCGGCTCGCCGGTGTCGGGGTCGAGCGAGACGAGCGTCGCCTCGGCCTCCGCGGCGACGGCGTCGCCGACCCGGACCTCGTGGGTCATCGTCGCGCTCGATCGCCCGAGGTCGGCCACGTCGACGGTGACGGTGACCTCGCCGTCGGCGAGTTCGACCGGGCGCCGGAAGTCGATCGAGATCGACGCCAGCACGGTCGACGCCCGCGAGATGTCGGCGTCGAGGACGTCGCGGAAGTACCGCGTCCGCGCCTGCTCGATGTACGTCGCGTAGACGGCGTTGTTGACGTGGCCCATCGCGTCGATGTCGCGGAACCGCACGTCGATGTCCGCGGTGTACGTTCCCATATCCGACCCACTAACGGCGATCGTATGTAGGCGTCGGGATCGGAAGGACGCCGGACACGTCGGGATCGGAAGGACGCCGGACACGTCGGGATCGGAAGGACGCCGGACACGTCGGGATCGACGGCGACGGACGCGTCGGAACCGGGCCGACGAGCTGCCAACGTATAAAAACGACACGCGCCAACTAAGGGGGTATGGACAACGGAGCGATCGACGACGTCGACAGGGCGATCCTGTACGCGCTGCAGGCCGACGCCCGAAACACGTCGTCCGGGGACATCGCGGAGCGGACCGGAACCTCCGACAGCACCGTCCGCAAGCGGATCGGGCGCCTCGAGTCCGACGGCGTGATCAAGGGGTACAGCGCCAACGTCGACTACCAGCGGTCGGGGTATCCGCTCCGGATGCTGCTCTACTGCACCGCGTCGATACCGGAGCGCGGCGAACTGATCCCCGACATCCTGGAGATCGACGGCGTCGTGTCGGTCCAGGAGCTGGTGACCGGCGAACAGAACCTCCTCGTGACCGTCGTCGGCGAGTCGGACAACGACATCACGCCCGTGGCGCAGGCGCTCCTCGACATGGGCGTCACCGTCGCCGACGAGGTCCTCGTGCGGACCCACGAGACGACCCCCTTCGGGAGGTTCGACACCGAGGGGCGCGACGACGGATAGCGACTCGCTAATTCCCTAACGGGTCGGCCCCATACCTTTAAAAAACAAGTACAAACCACGGTATGCGATTTTTCACCAGGACCGTCATTACGGGCGTAGTCATCGGCTCGGCGGTTGGTATTATCGCAGGCGAACTCATCGGCCCGGACGGGTGGGCGCTCGGCGGAGCGGTAGCGGGTGGGGCCATCGGCAGGAGAAGTACCGATCTCGCGGAATCGATAGTCGAGAGTTCGAAGGCCGGTGTACTCACTGCCGTCGTGTTCGCGGCGGTTTTCGGATTCGGTAGCGGTGTACGCGCCGCGATCGATACAGGGAGTCCGGAATTACTGGCACAGGGTCTGGGACCGTTCTTTTCGATCGCACTTATATACGGATTCGGTTGTTTCATCGCCGCCGCCGCCACCGGCGCGATTGTTCACGTCGTCCAAAATTCGAGATAGGTAGTGGATACACAACGCTCATCGATCGCCCGTTTCAGGCGAGAATCTATCTGAAGAAGCGGATTCCAACGGAGCCACGTAGACGGGGCGTTTCGTGACGTGGGTCGTGGTGTGTCGCCGAGAGGCTGACCTGCCGGTCGGAACGCCGATAAACATAACGTTCTATAATCAGGTTCTTTCGAACGTTTTGTGAATACAGACAGTTTTAATAGACATTATGTTCTCAAAACTGGGTAGAGACGACCGAAATCGGAGTCCGGGGCGATGCGGGTTCCGAGCGGTCGTGCGAAGAGTCGAACGATGTCAGGACGCACCTCGAAGCCGACGGTCGGAGCGCTCCGGGAGACGGGCGAGTCGTCGTCCGTCCCCGCGGTATTGACGTGGCTCGCGTGGTCGCTGTTCGCCGCGAGCGTCGCCGCGCTCGTCGCCCGAGTCCGACTCGGGGGGGCGTGGGAGATCCCCGGCGCGGTCGCCGTCGACGGGCTGACCGTCCTGCTGTGGGTTGTTGTCACCTTCTTCAGCGGGATCGTTCACAGCTACTCGCGCCGCTACATGGCCGGGAGCGCCCACGTGACCGACTTCTTCCTCGGGGTCTTCGCGTTCACGCTCGCCGTGATGGCGCTCGTCGCGGCCGACCACGTCGCGCTGTTCTGGCTGTGCTGGCTGGCGATGGGGCTGCTGATGGCGCGGCTCATCGGGACCGTCGACGGCTGGCCGCAGGCGCGGGCGGCCGCGAGCGTCGCTCGGCGGTCCTTCCTCGCGAGCAGCGCGCTCCTCGGCGTCGCGCTCGCGGCGCTGTGGTGGGCGACGGGCGCGACGACGGTCTCCGGCGTCGCCGCGAGCGCCGACGGTCTCGGCGGCCCCGCGTGGGTCGTCGCCGCGGTCGCGCTCGTCCTCGCGGCGATGCTCCAGTCGGCGCTCGTCCCGTTCCACGGCTGGCTGCTCTCCTCGATGACCGCCCCGACGCCCGCCTCGGCGCTGATGCACGCCGGGTTCGTCAACGCGGGGGGCGTCCTGTTGACCCGCTTCGCCCCGGTCGTGACCGTCGACGCCGCGCTCATGCTCGGCGTCGTGGCCGTGGGGGCGACCAGCGCCCTGCTGGGCAAGCTGCTCAAGACGGTCCAGCCGGACGTGAAAAGCGAACTGGGCTGTTCGACGGTCGGACAGATGGGGTTCATGATCATGCAGGCCGGTCTCGGCTTCTTCGGGGCCGCGATCACGCACCTGATCGTCCACGGCTTCTACAAGGCGTACCACTTCCTCAGCGCGGGCGAGGAGGTCGAGCACGCGGTCCCGACCGAGGAGGCCCACTCCGAGACGAGCGCCGTCGGCGCGGTCGTCGTGCTGGCGACCGGACTGGCGGGCGGCGCGACGTTCGCGGTCCTCACTGGGAAGGGCACGAGCGTCGACAGCGGACTGCTGCTCGCGGCGCTCGTCGCGCTCACGACGCTCCACGCGGCCCGGAGCGCCCTCCGGCAGACCGCGCTGTCGCCGGCGGCCCGCTACGGCGCGATCCCGCTGGTCTTCCTGCCGGCCATCGCGGGCTACGCGCTCGTCTACGAGGCCGTTTCGAGCGTCCTCGCCGGGGTGCCGATGGTCTCCGCGCCGACCGAACTGACCGCGCTCCACGCGCTCGTCGCCGTCGCCTTCCTCGCGGCGTACGTCGCGATCGAGACCGGCGTCCACGAGCGGAGCGAGCGCCTCTACGTCGCGTTGCTGAACGCGGGGCAACCCGCCCCGGAGACGGTGTTGACCGCCACGGAGGAATACGATGAGCACTGAACGCGCCATCAGAGAGAGCATCGACGAAGCCGCGACCACCGTCGGTTCGGTCTGGCCGATCCACTCGTTCGTGACGGCCAACCCGCTTTCCGGCTTTGAGGACGAACCGTTCGCCGAGGCCGTGCCTCGGGCGGCAGACCTCCTCGGCGGTCGCGGCTATCCGAGTCCGGAGACGTTCCGGGCGGCCCTCGACGACGGCCGGATCGACCCGGAACTGCTCGACGCGGAGCTGGCCGAGCGGGGGTACGATGACGACCCCGAGACGCTGCTGGAGCGGATGGAGACCGGCGGCGAGACGACGGATCCGACCGGCGGCGAGCGCGGAGGGCCGTCCGGCGACGGCGAGACCGAGGACCCGGAGGCCGAACGGGTCGACCGCGTGCTCGCGAAGTGGCTGTCGGCGTTCCTCGACGAGGGGCAGGCGGAGTGGTCGATGCCGAACCGGGAGGACGGGTTCTACGACGCCTTCCGGTCGGTGGTCCCGTACGACGACGAGATACCCGACGAGGGCGTCGTGGCCGACCTCCCGGCGTCGCCGATCGAGGCCGTCGAGTCCGTGTTGGCGCCGTACCCCGAGGGGCGGTGGAACTCCGTCTTCGAGGCGCAGTTCGCCGCGCTCCCCGGCTGGACCGGGCTGATCAAGCGCCGCGCCGCGGACGGCGGCGCGTGGCAGGCCGCGCACCCGATCACCCTCGAAGGGTACCTCGCGGTCCGGATCGCCTTACTCGACGCCTTCGACGCCGACGTCTCCCCCTCGTCCGATCCGGGCGACGCGGAGACCGAGACGACAGTCGAACTGGCGGACGCGTTCCTGAGCGCGTGGGAGGCGAGCTACCGCGGCGAGCTGGTCGAGCGGGTCGCCGCCGAGAGCGAGGCCCGCGCCGAGGCGAGCGACGCCCGCGCCGACGGCGGCGCGTCGGCGCGGCCGGACGCGCAGCTGGTCTTCTGTATCGACACGCGCTCGGAGGTCATTCGGCGTCACGTCGAGGCGACCGGCGACTACGAGACCCACGGGTACGCCGGCTTCTTCGGCGTCCCGATGGAGTACCGGGGGTACGACGCCGACGTGTCCGTCGACGCCTGTCCCCCCATCGTCGACGCGCAACACCGGGTTTCCGAGGTGCCGACCGACGAGGACGCGCGGGCCAGTCGCGACCGCTGGACGGACTTCCGCGAGGCCGCCGGCGAGGTGATCGAGACGCTGAAGTCCAACCCCGCCACCGCGTTCAGCTTCGTCGAGGGCGCCGGGAGCGGATACGGGGTCGCGCTCGCGGCGCGCACGCTCGTTCCCGGACGGGTGGCCGACCTGCTCGCCGCGGCCGACGACTCGGCGCCCGACGACCACGAGTTCTGCGAGCCGGGCGTTCACCGGCGTGACGGCTCCGGCGAGGGGCTTCCGGCGGGGTTGACCCGCGACGAGAAGGTCGAGTACGCCGCGACCGCCTTCGATCTGATGGGCGTAGAGGAGTTCGGTCGCCTCGTCGTCTTCACCGGGCACGCGGCCGAGACGGCCAACAACCCCTACGACTCCAGCCTGGACTGCGGCGCCTGCGCCGGCAATCCCGGCGGGCCGAACGCCCGCGCTCTCGCCGCGATCTGTAACGACCCCGAGGTCAGGGCGGATCTGCGCGAGCGCGGCCACGACGTGCCCGACGACACGCTCTTCCTCGCCGCGGAACACAACACGACGACCGACGAGATCGAGCTGTACGACGGCGACGTGCCCGACTCGCACGCCGCGGACCTCGCTCGGCTGCGCGCGGACCTCGACGCGGCACGCGAGAACGCGACCGCCGAACGGGTCGGGGACGCGGACGACGACTCGGCGACTCACGGCGACGCGACGGGCGTCGAGGAGGCGGAACGCCGCGCCGGCGACTGGGCCGAGACGCGCCCGGAGTGGGGGTTGGCCGGTAACGCCGGGTTCGTCGTCGGTCCCCGCGAGCTGACGAGCGACCTCGACCTCGACGGGCGCGCCTTCCTCCACTCGTACGACTGGGCGACCGACCCCGACGGCGACGCGCTCGAAGCGATCCTCACCGGCCCGATGGTCGTCACCCAGTGGATCAACGCGCAGTACTACTTCTCGACGGTCGATAACGCGGCGTACGGGAGCGGGTCGAAGGTGACCCACAACCCGGTCGGGAACGTCGGCGTCTATCAGGGCAACGGCGGGGACCTGATGACCGGGCTACCGCTCCAGTCGGTCATGGCCGCCGCCGACGAGCCGTACCACCAGCCGCTCCGCCTCTCGACGGTCCTCCACGCGCCGGTCGACCGCGTCACCGAGGTCTTGGCCGACAACGAGGCGGTGGCCGAACTGCTTGACAACGACTGGCTCTCGCTGACGGTCGTCGACCCGACGCAGGGGCACCGCGCGTTCCACTACGAGGAAGAGCTGGAGTGGACGCCGCTGTCCGAGTCCGAGCGGACCGAACCGCCGGCCGAGGCGCCGACCGCTCCCGCCGTCGCGGACGACTGAGTCCGCATTTCGGGTGCCCGAGACCACCGCTTGCGGTCCCGGGCGCCGCGCACGGTATCAATACTGATTGTCGCGGGACAACCCCTATTCGGTTCGCTCGGCTCTCGGCGGTATGAGGAGCGAACGGCCCGTTGACCTGCTGTACGTCAACGACGACGACCAGCTTCGAGAGCTGGTCTCCACGCAGCTACGCAACGAGAGCGACCGGCTCCGGATCGAGACGGCGGACTCCGCCGTCGAGGGAGAGCGGCTGCTGGAGGCGGAGGCGATCGACTGCGTGCTCTGCGATCACCACATGCCGGACGTGACCGGGGTCGAATTTCTGAAGCGCGTTCGCGAGGAGCGTCCGGATCTCCCCTTCCTGCTCTTCACGAACACCGGGACCGAAGCCGTCGCGAGCGAGAGCATCGAGGCCGGCGTCACGGACTACGTCGTCCAGGACACCGTCGAGAACCAGGCCCCGCTGCTCGCTCGGAAGATCGTCACCTACGTCGAACACCGGCGGGCGCAGCGGGAGCGGGACCGGACGAACGAGCGGCTCCGCGAGATCGCCGCCGTGACCGACCAGGTGTGGTGGGTCTTCTCCCCGACGTGGGACGAGCTGCGGTTCATCAACGACGGTCACGAGGCGATCTTCGGGCAGCCGCCGGCGGAGCTTCGGGACGATCCGACGACGTTCCTCGACCGGATACACGGAGACGACGTGGACCGCGTTCGGCAGGCGATGGAGTCGTGCTCGAAGGGGACGCCGCAGGTGGTCGAGTACAGGGTCGAGAAGTCCGACGCGGTGCGGCTCTGGATCGAATCGCGGTGCAAGCCCATCACCAACGAGGACGGTGAGACCACCTCGCTCGTCGGGCTGACGCGCGACATCACCGACCGGAAGCTGTACCAGCGGGAGCTGACCGAGACGGTCGACCAGCTGGAGGAGTTCACCACGACGGTGTCGCACGACCTCCGGAATCCGTTGAACGTCGCGGCCGGCAACCTCAGCCTCGCGGCCTCGGAGAGCGACGACGACCGCATCGACACGGCGCTGAACGCCGTCACGCGCATGAGCGAGCTCATCGACGAGCTGCTGGCGCTCGCGAAGGAGGGCAAGACGCTCGGCGATCGGCACGACGTTCCGTACGAAGAGATCGTCGCGAAGAGCTACGAGAACGTCCGGGCACCGGAAAGCACTCTACGCGTTACGGGGAGCGTCACGCTGTCGTGCGACTCCGCGCGACTCACCGAGGCGGTCGAGAACATCGTCCGCAACGCCGTCGAACACGGCGGCAGCGACGTCACGCTCACCGCCGGCGTACTGCCCGACGAGAGCGGCGTGTTCATCGAAGACGACGGACCCGGCGTTCCGCCCGAGGAGCGCGAACGTGTCTTCGAGAAGGGACACACGACTCGGGAGGACGGCAGCGGGTTCGGACTCGCGATCGTCGAACGGATCGTCGACGCGCACGGCTGGGAGATCCGCGTCGCCGACCACGCGGCCAGCGGCGCCCGCTTCGAGATCGTAACCTGAAACCGAGGGACGGAACCGAACCGACCGGGGACGATTCAGACGCCCGGGACGCCGAACGCGCTGATGCTGAGGTCGAGAACGCCGTTCAGGACTGCGATGACGACCAGCGCGGCGGCCCACGCGACCAGCCCCATGATCGCCGCGTCCTTCCAGCCGCCGGGATACCGCCACTTGATCACCCACACCCACGCGATCAGCGCGACCAGCGACCCGATCAGGGGGATCAGCGACCCGATCGCCCACGCGAGGGCGCCGAAGAGCGCCGTGACCACCGCGTGCGAGTAGTCGTCGACGCCCGCGACGACGCGGCCGCTAATGTAAATCCCTAATCCACCGACCAACAGCGCGACGACGAACGAGACGATAGCTCCCAGTACCATACACCGTCCCGTCTCGACTCAGAGGGATATAACAGGGGGACAGACTCCCCTCGGATGACACGTACCGGAGAGTCGTCCGGACGGGAGTGTGATATCGAACCGCGGTGAATCCAGCTCAGTACAGCAGCTCGTCGTCGTTCTCGATCATGTACAGCGACCGGGCGGCGATGTTGACCGCGTGGTCGCCGACCCGTTCGAGGTCGCGGATCGTGAGCAGGAGCCGCGAGACGTTCTGCATCGTCGCCTCCACGTCCTCGTCGTCGCGCAGCTCGTCGCGCTCGATCAGGTCGCGGACGACGAGGTCGCTCGCGGCCTCGCAGGCGGCGTCGACGTCGTCGTCCGCCTCGGCGACGGCGTAACACCGGTCGGAGTCCGACTCCGCGTACGCCGCCATCGCCTCGTCGAGCATCGCCAGCGTGTCGTCGCCGATGCGCTGGACGTCGACGTCGGGGAACACCTCGCGGTCGGCCCGCTTGGCGTACTCCCCGAGGTTCGTCGCGAGGTCAGCGATCCGTTCGAGGTCGGTGATAATCTTGAACGACGCCGCGATGAACCGCAGGTCGCCGGCGACCGGCTGCTGGAGCGCGATGAGGTCCGTACACTGCCCCTCCAGTTCGAGGTAGAGGTCGTTGATCTCGGCGTCGCCGGTGATCACTTCCTCGCCAAGTTCCCCGTCCTGCCGTTCGAGGGCGTCGAGTCCCATGCGGAGGCGCTCGGCGACCACTTCGCTCATGTAGAGGACGTCGTCGCGGAGTCCTTCCAGTTTTGTCTGGTACTGTTCGCGTGGCATCGTGTTGGCGTATCCGCCACGCCCGACGCACAAAAACACGTCGGCGGCCGCGGAGTACCGGACGGAATCTCCGGTGATCCGACGTACGGTCGAACGCTGCCCGTGTGTCCGGTGACTTATAGGGCGGGGCGAAACTGACCAGCATGTCACGGAAACTCGATCCGTCGCGGCGGCGCGTCCTGCGCGGCCTCGCGACCGGGGTGACCGCCGGGGCTATCGCGGGCTGTGCCGGCCGCGGCTCCGACGGCACCGGCAACGGAACGGACGGGAACTCGAACGGAACCGACGACGGGACCGGGAGCGCCGAGCCGGTCGCCGGCGGGGAACTGGTGTACTCACAGCAGGTGTCGCCGATCGAGTTCGACCCGATCGTCGTCAACGACATCTACTCGCAGCAGGTGTGTTCGCAGGTGTTCGAGCCGCTGTACGCCTACGACGAGAGCACCAACCCGGTTCCGCACCTCGCGAGCGAGGAGCCGACCGTCGAACGCGACGGGACGCGGTACGTCGTCGAACTGCGAGACGGGCCGCGCTTCCAGAACGGCGACCCGGTCACCGCTGAAGACGTCCGGTACTCGCTTCTCGCGCCGGTCGAGGAGGAGACCGCCAACGCGCCGGACGTGGAGATGATAGACACCGTCGAGGTCGTCGACGACCGGACGGTCCAGATCGACCTCCAGTACGGGTACGGCCCGTTCTACACGCTCGCGCTGACGCGGAGCGTGGTCCCCGAGTCGGTCCGGGAGGCGGACAAGGACGCGTTCAACCTCGAATCGCCGGTCGGCTCGGGACCGTTCGAGTTCGACGACTGGACGGAAGGCGAGTTCGTCGACCTGGTGAAGTGGGACGACTACTGGGGCGATCCGGAGCCGTACCTGGACCGCCTCCGCTTCGAACCCGTCGAGGAGAGCACGACGCGCGTCGTCTCCTTAGAGACCGGCGAGTCGGACGTCGCGGACGGGATCACGCCGCAGACGTGGGAGACGGTTCGGAACGCGGACAACATGTCGCTCCAGTCGGAGCCGGGCATCTCCTACTACTACATCGCGTTCAACTGTAACGAGGGACCGACCGCCGACCCGCAGGTCCGCGAGGCGATCGATTACGCCGTCTCGATGGACCAAGCGGTCTCGAACTTCATCGAACCGGCTGGCGAGCGCAACTACGCGCCGGTGCCGCTCCCGGTCGCGGACTCGTGGGACTTCCCGGTCGACGACTGGGCGGACATCGGCCACGACCGCGACGTCGACCGCGCCGGGGAGCTGCTCGCGGACGCGGGCGTGCCCGAGGACTACAACTTCCGGATCATCGTCCCGCCGGACGACCTCCGCGAACAGATCGGCATCTCGGTCTCGAACGGGCTGAACGAGGCCGGCTACGAGGCGGAGGTGCGCCGGTACGACTGGGGAACCTTCCTCGACACCTACGACACCGGCAACGAGGACGACTACAACATGTACGCGCTGGGCTGGCTCGGCGGTCCCGACCCCGACTCGTACGTGTACAACCTGTTCCACGACGGCCAGATCGGCGCCACCAACGGGACCTACTACGAGAACGACGAGCTCATGGACGAGATCATCGAGGCGCGCCGCGCCAGCGACATCGACGAGCGGCGCGATCTCTACGAGTCGATCATCCCGACGGTGCTCGAAGACCGGGTTCACCTCCCCAGCTACAGCCTGCGCGTCTCCATCGGCGTCCGCGACCACGTCAACGACTTCGTCGCCCACCCGCGCTCGCAGTACAACCCGCGGGTCGTGAGCGACTACAACAACGTGTGGCTCGACCAGTAGCGAACTGGATCATCCAGTAACCGGGACTCGGTCGAAGCGTTCAAACCCCGCCGCGACGACGACTCGGACATGCCGAACATGGAAGACGTGGTTCTCGACGAGAACGAGGAGGCGCTCGCGCCCGCGGTCGTGATCGCGACGGTCGCGCTCCTCGCGGTGTTCGTCGTCGGGGTTCTGGTCTCGGTCGTCGGACTCGTCGCCTGACCGGCCCGCCGTTTCGACGGCGACGAGCGGTCCCGGACCGAAGGCGCAGTTCACGGCCCCGACGCTTTTGGTTCCCCGCCGGGTGTGAGTGGTATGGACCGGCGGATACTCGCGGATCTCCTCGACCGCAACGACGATCACGTCGCTGCGCTCGCGCCCGGCGCCTTCGACCGCCACCGCGACGACCAGCGTCCCGGGGTGGTCTCCGTCTGCTGTTCCGACTCGCGCGTCTCTCAGGAGGGGATGTTCGCCGTCGACGAGCCGGGATTCCTCTTCACCTCCGGTGCCATCGGCAACAGCGTCAGCGCCCTCGTCGACGGCGAGCGCGTCCTCGACGGGAGCGTGGCGTACCCGCTCCGCCACACCCACACCGAGGTCCTCGCCGTGGTCGGCCACACCGGCTGCGGCGCGGTCGGCGCCGCGCTCGCGGCGGCCCGCACCGGCGAGTTCCCGGCCGAGCCGGGCGTCCGCGCCGACGTGGAGGCGCTGCTGCCGATCGTCGAGTCCGGACTGGCCGACCCGGCCGTCGTCGGCGAAGGCGACGAGGGAGCGACCGACGACGCGACGGCCGACGATTGGACGGCCGACGATGCGCCGGTCGACGACGCGTCGGGTAGCGATGAGACGGCCGATGATGCGGACGGTGCTGCCGCTTCCTCGGTTCGCGACCGGCTCGTCGAGTACAACGTCCACGAGCAGGTCGCGTTCGCCCGCGAGAGCGAGGAGGCGGCCGACGCGACGGTGTACGGCTTCGTCTACGACCTCCACGGCGTCTACGGCGACCGCGACGGCGCCGTCTACCTCGTCAACGCCGACGGCGAGCGGGACCCCGCGGCGCTGCGCGAACTCGTGGGCGACGCCCACGCGGACCACGTGACGACGCTGCTGTAGCGGCCGAGCGTCTCAGACGTGCGTCCCGACGCTCGCTCGGCCGGGGACCGCATCCGACAACCGTTTCACCGCGACGCCCGAACGGGGTTCAAATGGACCGACGCGTCCTGTTCGCGACGCTCATCCTGCTGGCCGGCGGCGCGACCGGCGTCGGCGTGGCGCTGTTCGCGTTCGTCGGCGTCGACGACGCCACCACGGAGACCACCGTTGTCTGGGAGTCCGAACCGGCGGCCGGCGACGACGGCAGCGGCGCCGTGGTCGCGACCGTCGACGGAGACCCGCTGCTCCTTCAGCCGGCGGTCGAGAACGGCTCCCGGGTCGTCCGCGCGACGGTCGCGGGAAGCGACGAGACCGCCTGGACGGTCCCGATCTCCGGGCCGGACGCGGAGCGCAGTGGCGGCGACTCGGACGGAAGCGGCGGCGACGCGAACGGGAGCGACGGCGGGCCCGTCGGCGTCAGCGGACTCACGGCGGGGACGCTCACCGGCGACCCGGTCGTGGCGCTCACGACGACGTCCGGGGAGATCGTCGCCGTCGACGCGGCCGCGGGCGCGGAGCGGTTCTCGGTCGACCTCGGCGGTACCGGCGGGCTTCGACCCGCAATCGGCGACCTCACCGGCGACGGGAGTCGGGAAGTCGCGGCGGTCGCGACCGACGGGACCGTCCGCGTCGTCGACCGCGAGGGCGACCCCGTCGCCGAGACCTCGCTGTCGGGCGACGTCAATCGCCGACCCCTCATCGTCGAACCGGACACCGAGGCCGGTTCCCGGGGGGGACTCGCGGTGTTGACGACCGCGGGGAACCCCGCGACGGTCCACATGCTCGACGCGAGCGGCGAGGCGCGCTGGACGACGACGCCGAACGTGAACTCCCTGAGTTGGGCCGCCGCGGACAGCCGAGACGGCCCGGTGCTGGCGCTCGGCGGATCGAACGGCAACCTGGAGACTATCGAGGCGAGCGACGGGTCGGACCGGTACGAGGTCGGGCTTCAGGACCTCCCGGTCGCCGTCGGCGACGCGGACCCCGGCAGAGTGTACGTGGGCGGCTCGGGGAGCGTGTGGGCCGTCGACCTCCTCGACGGCGAGGTCGTCTGGAAACAGCAGTACGGCGCGTCGACGCGGATCAACGAGCCGCGGATGGGCGACGTCGACGGGAACGGCGAACTCGCACCGGTCGCGGTCAACCGCGCCGGCGAGGCGCTCGCGATGACCCAGAGCGGCGAGGTGATCGCTCGGGGCGGCCCGGCCGAGGTCGTCGCCTACGGCGGCCCGCTGTTCGCCGACGTCACGGGGGACGGCGGCGACGAGGTGATCGTGGTCGCGGACGACGGGACCGCGATCGCGGTCGACACCTGAGCCGCCGGCGAACCTGTCCGTCTGTTTATAAGCGTGAGAGTGGAGAAGATCAGCCGACTGCGTGGGATCCGAGGACGGTATTCACCGGAAACGCGGTGTGTCGACTGAGCGAAAGCTCAGCGGAGAAGCGGGCGGAGCGTCTCGGCGGAAAAATCCGGAACCCGGAACGGCCGCGTCAGTGGTCTTCTTCCTCGTACACCCACGCCGCGGTGTCGAGGTCGTAGTCGACGAGCTCCTCGTCGTCGAAGAACAGGTCGATCTCGCGCTCGTTCGCGCCCTCGTCCTCGTGGTCCGACGCGTGGATCACGTTGTGGCCGAGATCGAGTCCGAAGTCGCCGCGGATCGTGCCCGGGGCGGACTCGGCGGGGTCGGTCTCGCCGACCATCGCGCGGACCTGTCGGGTCGCGTCCGCGCCCTCCCACACCATCGCGAAGACGGGACCGGAGGTGATGAACTCGACGAGACCGTCGAAGAACGGCTTGTCCTCGTGTTCGCCGTAGTGCTCCTTCGCGAGCGCCTCGTCGAGCTGGACGAACTTCCCGGCGACGAGCTTGAGCCCGCGGTCCTCGAAGCGAGAGACGATCTCGCCGATGAGTCCGCGCTGGACGCCGTCGGGCTTGACCATCACGAAGGTCCGCTCGTCGTGGTGGCTCACTGGTCGTCGCCTCCCGCGCGGTGGCCCTCCTCGGTCCACTCGACGTCTCGCGCCTCGCGGCCGAGGAAGTAGTTCTTCTCCGCCTTCGAGTCGACGAAGTGGAGGATCTGTCCGTCCTTCTTCACGTACATCGTGCCCGTGCCGGGCTCGATCTCCTCACCGCTGTAATCGCAGGTGCGTGTCTCGACCATTGGTTATCGGCCTCCGATGGAGTCGGCGTCGCGCTGGGTCTCCCGCAGCTGGAGCACGTCGCCCAGACGGACGGGACCCAGGACGTTCCGGGTGATGATCCGTCCCTGGTTCGATCCCTCCTGGATGCGGCACTTGACCTGCATGGCCTCGCCGTGCATCCCGGTCTTGCCGACGACCTCGATGACCTCCGCGGTCGTCGAGTCGCCGGTGCCCTCTTCTGCGCTCATGGGAGGTTATCGAAGCTCCGCGACCTTCTCGCCGATGTCCTCGACGTCGTCGTCGGCGTCGCCGGCGTCGACGACGGCGGCGGCGGCCGAGCCGACTTCGAGACCGGCGGCCTGGCCGACCTCGTCCTGCGTGTCGACGAAGGCGACCGGAATCCCCTTCTCCTCGGCGAGTTCGGGGAGGTGCATCACGATCTCCTCGGGGGAGACGTCCTCGGCGACGATGACGAGATCCGCGTTGCCGCGCTCGACGGCCTTCGTGGTCTCGTTGGTTCCTTTCTTCACTGTACCGGTGTCTCGGGCGACCTCGAGTGCCTCAAGCGATCGCTCGGCGAGGTCGGCTGGGGTGTCGTAGTCTACGTAAACGGGCATATGTTGTTCACCTATCCTCCGCGCGGGCTCGCGTGCCCGTACCGTGGTCGGTCCCTAACGGCACGGCACATCATCAACCCCGCAGAGGCTGTGAAGCGACGTAGTCCGGACATCCATAAAAGCGCTTTCAATGTCCTGCGCGTGTGCGAGCAGGGATCACGGGTCGGAATCTCGGAGGAGGACGCGAGGCGGGGGCAGAGCGACGAACAGCGACGCGGTCCCGCGGGCGTCGAGGCCGGTCGAACTCCGCGCTTTTTAAGCCCGCCACGCGCCTCCCGTCCGACATCGAATGGTCTGTCTCGTCCACTACTCCGACATCGAGAACGTCTTCGACGCCCCCGAGCGGGCGGCCCGCCTCGCCGGCCGGATCCGGGCGCTCTCGGGTCCCGACGCCGCGGTCGTCGCCACCGGCGACACGACCGCGCCGGGCGTCCTCTCGCTGGTCGCGACCGGGAGGCAGGTCCTCGACTTCTACGAGGCGACCGACACCGTCCTCGACACCTTCGGCAACCACGAGTTCGACTACGGGCCGGACGCGCTCCGCAGCCTCGTCGCCGACGCGCCCGCGACGTTCGTCTCCGCGAACGTCCGCGACGAGGACGGCGACCCGTTCGGCCGCGACGAGGGCGTCGTCCCGTGGACCACCCTAGAGGTCGACGGCGAGCGAGTCGGGGTCGTCGGCGTCACCGATCCCGCCACCGACTCGCTGAACCCGATGGCCGCCGAACTCGCCTTCGACGACCCCGTCGACGCCGCCCGAGAGGCGCTCGCGGAGATGCGCGCCGCGCACGCGGAGGAGACCGAAGACCTCGATCACGTCGTCGTCCTCTCGCACCTCGGCGCGGGCGACGACGACCTCGCGCGCGAACTCGACGTCGACGCGGTCCTCGGCGGTCACGTCCACAGCCGCCGGAACGAGGTCGTCGCGGAGACGCTGCTCGTCCGGCCCGGCGTCAACGGCGAGGCGGTGGCCGAGATCGATCTCGACGCCGAACCCCCGACCGTGACGCTCCACGAGCCGGAGGGGGCCGCCCCCGCGCCCGGGCTGGCGGACGCCCTCGCCGAGCGGATGGCCGCGGCCGACCTCGACGAGACCGTCGACGTCGTCGACGAGCCGATCGAGCGATCGGGAGACGTGGTCCACGGCGGGGAGTGTCGGGTCGGCAACTTCGTCGCGGACGCGTTCCGGTGGGTCCACGGCGCCGACGTGGGGCTGTCGAACGCCGGCGGCCTCCGGCAGGGCGACCCGTGGGCGGGCGACGTGACGAAGGCGGACCTAATCTCTCTGATCCCGTTCGAGGAGCCGGTCGCGCTCGCCTCCGTCACCGGCGCGGAACTCGGCGACGTGCTCCGGGAGATGGCCGCGCCCGACGTGGACTTCGGCGAGGACGACTGGTGGCACGGCCACGTCTCGAACGCCCGCGTCGTCTGGGACGACGACGCCGAACTCATTCTGGAGGCGACCGTCGGCGGCGAGCCCATCGACGCCGACGCGCGCTACACGGTCGCGGTCTCGGAGTACCTCCTCCACTCCGAACACGAGTTCCCGACCCTCGGCGAGCGTCACCGGGTCGACGAAGCGGGCATCCAGTACGAGGTGCTGGCCGAGTACGCCCGCGAACACGGCATCGACCCCGCAATCGAGGGCCGGATCGAGATCCGGAACCGCGCCGCCGCGGCCGACGACGACTGACGCGACCGCGATGGCGACTTATTTATAAACTGACGCGGTGGCGCGTGCCTGCGAGCGGCCGCCGAAGGCGGTCGCGAGCCAGCACGCGCGAGGGAGTCGGTGGCCCGGAGCGAAGCGGAGGGCCACCGACGAGGCTGGGGAGGCGTGAGGTGCGGTCCCGCGAGCGACCGGAGGGAGCGAGCGGGAGCACGGAAGTCGCAGCCCGCGCAGCGAACGCAGTGAGCGAGCAGGACCGTCTTCCGGCGGTCGCTGTGCGGGGCGGGGTGGGGCGGGACTCAAAGGGGCAGTCGCGAGGACACCGTAGGCGACGTAAGCACCGCAACGAGGGAGCGGAGCGACCGAGTGAGGAGCGCAGCGAGCGTACGGTGTCCCCGCGACTGGGGCTTTGGCGGTGTTCGCCGTCGATCCACCAGCAACTGTTTATAAATAACAGCCAATGGCATATAAACGAAGACCGCCAGAACTCACGAACTCCGCAGCATCCCGGTCTCAGTCCAAGTTCACGTCGACGTCGCGCTGGAGACCGGCCGCCTTCACCGTGTTGTACAGGAGCATCGCGCGCGTCATCGGCCCGACGCCGCCGGGCACGGGCGTGATCGCTCCCGCCACTTCGCTCGCCGACTCGTACTCCACGTCGCCCACGAGTTCGTACCCCTTCTCGGTGTCCGCGTCGACGCGGTTGATCCCCACGTCGATCACCGTCGCGCCCTCTTTCAACATCGAGCCGTCGACGAACTCCGGGATGCCGGCGGCCGCGACGACGATGTCCGCGCCCGCCAGCTTCCCCGCCAAGTCCTCGGTCCGGGAGTGACACACCGTCGTCGTCGCGTTCCCGACCGGACTCTTCTGGATCAGCAGGTTCGCCATCGGCTTGCCGACGATGTCGGAGCGACCGACGACGACCGCGTCCGCGCCCTCCGTCTCCACGTCGTAGGCGTCGAGCAGCTTCTGGACGCCGTGAGGCGTACACGGCTTGAACCGGGCGTCGCCCGCGACGAGGCGGCCGACGTTCTCCGGGTGGAAGCCGTCAACGTCCTTCTCGGGGTCGATCCGCCGGAAGACGGTCCGCTTGTCGACGTGGTCCGGCAGCGGAAGCTGGACCAGAATGCCGTGAACGTCGTCGCGGTCGTTGAGGTCGTCTATCGTCTCGTACAGCTCGGTCGCTGGCGCGTCGGGGTCGATCTCGACGTGGAAGCTCTCGATGCCGACCTCTTCGCAGTCGCGCTGTTTCATCGAGACGTACGTCTCGCTCGCGGGGTCGTCGCTCATTAGCACCGTGGCCAGCCCCGGCTCGACGCCGGCGTCGGAGAGCCGCGCCACCTCGTCGGCGACCGCGTCGCGCACGTCGGCCGCGACCGCCTCCCCGTCGATGATCTCGGTCATGCGAGAACCGCGGCGGTCCCGAGGTAAAAGTGACGCGGGATCGTGGTCATCGCACGTACGATTCTTCCATTTCGATGCGAGAACGCGGATCGTTATCCCGCGAGCGGCTACTCCGGGAACAGCTCTTCCTCGCGCTCGACGGCGTCGATGGCGGCGACCTCCGCGTCGGTCAGTTCGAGGTCGGCCGCCGCGAGGTTCGCGCGGAGGTGCTCCTCGCTCGACGCCTTCGGGATCGCGACCACCGGCTCCTTCGCGGTCGCCCACGCGATCGCGACCGCCTCGGGCGTCGTCCCGTGCGCGTCCGCGACCTCGACGACGGCGTCCACCTCGCGGACCCGACCGCCGGCGAGCGGCGAGTAGGCGACGACCGGATAGCCGTGTTCGCGGGCGTGATCCAGGAGGGCCGGCCGGTAGAATAGCGGGTGGAGTTCGGTCTGGTGGGCCGCCGGGGGCCGACCGAGGACGTCGATCGCGCGGTCGAGATCCGGGATCTCGAAGTTCGAGACGCCGACGTTCCGGACCGGACCCGCGTCGACCAGCCGGTCGAGCGCGGACAGAGTCGCCTCCGGGTCGTAGTCGCCGCGCGGCCGGTGGACGTACAGGAGATCGATCGCGTCGACGCCGAGCCGGTCCGCGCTCTCGCGGGCCGCGGGCGCGACCGCGTCGGCCGCGAGGTCGTCGATCCACAGCTTGGTCGCGACCGTCACGTCGTCGCGGTCGATCCTCTCGCCCGCGACGCCGCCGTCGCCGGTCGACCGCGCGGCGAGCCCCTCGCCGACGACCGCCTCGTTGTCGTAGATCCGGGCGGTGTCGAGGTGGCGGTAGCCGACGTCGAGCGCGGTGGCGACCGCGTCGGGGTCGTCGATCTCCATCGTTCCGAGACCGACGGACGGGAGTTCCATGCGCCCGGGTTCGCGCCGGGGAACAAAAGCCTCCCGTCGTGGAGAGGGGATGACGTGTCCGCGCCTCGGTCTGCCGAGACTCACGGCAGCATTTACGGGAGCGGCTCTCGTACGGTCGTTCATGTCCGTTGCCCCTCCCCGTCCCCGTCGGCCCGTCGTCGACCGCGCGTCCCTCTCGCCCCTCGCGTCTCCGCTCGGAGCCGACGCCGCATGACCCGCACCGGGACGTGGTCGTTCGCGACGACCGCGGGACGCGTCGAGGTCGCGCCCGACGAGATACGGGTTCGGCGGCGAGTCGGTCGCACGTGCCGCGAGGTCGCTCGGAGCCTCGCGAGCGGTCGGCTCCCTTCGGTCGGACGGGATGTGGGATGGTCCGGCGTCGGCGCCGCGATCAGCGCGCTCGGGATGCTACTGGAGTGGACCGGCGAACCCGGAACCGGCGTCGGCGTCGCGGCGTTCGGTCTCGCGACGGCGTTCGCCGGGGTCGGCGTCTCGGCGCTCCAGAACGCCCGGACCGAGATTCGCCTCCGAGACGTCCGACACGTCGCCTTCAGGAAGGGCGACGTGGTCGTCGTTCACGAGAGCGAGGACGGCGGCGCCGCCGAGACGGCGCTCAGCCCGCGGTCGCCGGCGGCCCGAAACGACGCCGCGCTCGCGTTTCGGCTCCGCGGCGTCGACCTCCGCGGCGCCGACGACGCCGAGGGAGTCTCCCGGACCGCCGTCGACGCCCCCGCGACCGAACTCGTCACGTAAGCCGGACCCGTCGCCTAAGGCGAGGGGATCGGCGCGGAAGTCGGTCCCGTCGCGTGAGTCGCCGCGAAGGTCACCGCGTCAGCGAGGTCGTCCGCTCGACGACCTCGTACCCCTGCGCCGCGAGCGCGTCGGCGTAGTACCGGTCCGCGACCCAGCCCTGCGGGATCCGACGGATGTCGAACCGCCGCGTCGGCCGCAGCTCGAGGTCGACGACGCTCCCGCCGTCGGCCGCCTCGCGGACCGTCGCCGCGTACGACCCCCACGGGCGGCCGTCCGCCCTCCCCTCGATTTCGACCGTCGCAGCCCGCGGGCGTTCGGTCCCGCTCCCGTCCCCATCGGTCGCGTCGTCGTCAGCGAACGCGTCTCCCTCGGTCGCCTCGACGGAGAGGTCTATCTCGGCCGTCTCGAGTCCGAAGAGGTACGAGAACGCGTACGTCGCGCTCGCGTCGGACGCGCCCGCGCCGCCGTCCGCGTCGGAGTCGGTCGCGTCGCCGACCGAACCGTCGTTCCGAACCTCGTCGGCGACGGCCCACTGGAAGGCGAGGACCGGCGGCGTCGGCGACGCGAACTCCCGGACGACGGTCTCGGGCGTCGCGTCCGTTCGGAGCCGGACCGAGCCGCACCGTCGGGAGACCGGGAGGCGGAGCGCGACGAGGAGGACGACGCCGACCGCCACGCCGGGCCAGAACGAGAGCGCGGCGACCGCCGCGAGGAACGCGCCGGTGACGAGCAGCGCGAGGGTCCAACTGACGAGGCGCTCGGCGCGGCGGTACCGAGAGGCGACGGCGTCGAGTGCCGCCCGGTCGACGCGCCCCGAGTCGTTGAGGGCGAAGCGGTCGGGGCCGGTGGAGGGTTCGGACACGCTCCGAACTCGTCGAGACCGCCAATCAGGATTTCGGTCGCGTTCGTGGCGGAGGCGCGCTCACGTGCGGCGAAACGCCTACGGCCCGTCGGCGAGACCCGTCGCCCGTGTCCCGGCCCTCTACCCGGACCCTCCTCGCCGGTTTCGGCGGCGGGACGGTCCACCTCGCGGCCGTCGAACTGGCGTTCCGAGCGCTCGGTCACGCGCCGCCCGAGCGGTGGCCGCTCGCGGATCCCGGCCGCGCGATCGGTCTCTTCGCGGTCGGCTTCCTCGTCGCGATCGCAACCGCGCACACGCGGCTGTACTCGCCCGCGGTCGGTCTCCCGGTCGCGCTCGGGTGGGCGACCGTCCGCGACGCGGCGGCGCCCTCGCCAGAGTGGTCCGAGGTCGGCGGGTTCCTCGTGGTCGACCGCACCGTGTTCCTCTCGGCGTACGCCGGCGGCTGGGTCGTCGTCGCCGGACTGCTCGCCGTCGCGGCCGGCGCGGAGTTCGGGCTGCGCCACCGATACGGACTCGCCGCGGACCGGATCCGAAATCTCCCGCCGGCGCCGACCCGCCTCCGCGACGCCGCGCTCGTCGGACTCGCGGTCGGCGGGGTCTTCGGCGCGGCCGCGACGGCGCGCGTCGCCGCGTTCGGCGTCTCCCCGTCGACCGCGGTCCCGGTGATGGCCGCGACGACCACGCTCGCGGCCGCGGTGCCGGTCGCCGCGGCGACGGCCCGAGGGCTGATCGGACCGGTCGCCTGCTTCGCGCTGCTCGCCCCGTCGATCGCGTGGGGCGCGATCACCGGCGCGGAGGGCGGGCCGGTCGGCCTGCTCCTGCTGGGTCTGATCGCGGTCGCGCTCGTTCTCGTCGCACTCGCGGAAGGCGCGGTCCGGCGTCGGCTCGATCGGCTTCCCACGGAGTGAGACGGTCCGAGCCGGGGGAGTACGGTCTCAGACCGGCTCCTCGTCGTCGGTCGAGGACCGCCCGCAGATGCTCACGAGGTCGTGGAGGTCGTCGATCTCGTAGGTCGGGTGGCAGGCGAGTTCCGTCGACCGTCGATGGGGGCGGCGGACGAACGCGGAGTCGATGCCGGCGTTGTCGGCCGCGCGGACGTCCGACTCGTTGTCGCCGACGAACAGCGCCGTCTCGGCGCCGAGGTCTTCGAGGGCGCGCTCGATGTAGTAGGGAGAGGGCTTCTTCCGCGAGAGGCTGGCCACCGAGGGCTCGCGACCGTACGCGACCTCGAAGTGGCCCGCCAGCCCGAAGTGGTCGAGGAGGGCGTCGACGGTCGCCTGCTGGTTCGAGGAGACGACGCCGAGCGAGGCGTCGAGCGCGCGGAGGGCGTCGACGTCGTCGTACGGGGTCTTCCGTCCCTTCCGGGCGGCGTCGATCTGCGCCGCGGCCGCGGTCTCGTCTCTCACCCGCCAGAACTCCGTCGGGTCCACGCCGTAGCGCTCGCAGATGTCGGTCAGCGTCGCGGGGTCGACGCCGACGGCGACGTCGTCGACGTGGGCGAGGTCCGGGTCCTCGACGCCGAGGCTCACGAACGCGTCCCAGGCGGCCTCGCGGAGCGTGTCGAACGGCGTCCGCCCGACCAACACCCCGTCGTTGTCGAGGACGACGGCGTCGTACACGCCTTTCCGTGGGTGGGTAACGGGCAAAAAGGTTTCACACGTCGAGACGGCGGTGCCTCGGTGTCGTGAGACCGGAGCCTCACACGCCGAACAGCCGGAGGAAAAGCCCGGCGAGCAGCGCGATCGTGCCGACGATCACGCCGATGAACGGGATGGGGACCGGCAGCGGAATCACGATCAGCGCGACGCCGACGGCGATCAGCGCGGTCGAGAGTTTCACGTCCCGACTTCGTCGGCGACGCGGAAATACCTTCAGGCGGATTCCGTCCGTCGGACGACGAGTCCGGGCGCGCGCAAGACTCCCGCACTTTCAATACCCGGCCGGTCGAAGACTCAGATTGGACCATGAACATCTCTGATATCGCAGTGTCGGAATACGTCGAGGTCGACGTCGACGAGCGACTCGCCAAGGTCCGTTCTATCTTCGAGCGAGAGAACCCGAAGGGGATCGTCGTCGTCGAAGACGGCGAGTACGCCGGCGTTGTCGGGGAGAAACAGCTCATGCGCTCGCGCATGGAAGACGACACGAAGGTGTCGGCGGTGATGAAGCCGGCGCCCTCGGTCGACCGGCACGAGGACGTCCGCGAGACCGCCCGGCTCCTCGTCGAGGGCGACGTGAAGATCGCGCCCGTCTACGAGGGCGAGAAGCTCTACGGCATCGTCACGGTCGACCAGATCCTCGAGACCGTCCTCGACAGCCTCGACGCGATCACCGTCGGCCAGATCGCCACCGAGGACGTGATCGGCATCGGCGAGACGGAGAGCGTCGGCCGCGCCATCAACCGCCTCCGCGAGAACGGCGTCTCCCGGCTCCCGGTCCTCGACGACGACGGCGACCTCGTCGGCGTCGTCACCACGAACGACATCGTGGAGTTCGTCGTCCGCGACCAGGAGCGGCAGGGCAGCGGCGACCGCGCCGGCGACATCGACCGGATGCTCGACATCCCCGTCTACGACATCATGTCCAGCCCGGTGGTCACGGCGACGAGCGACGAGACGGCCCAGGCGGTCGTCGAGCGCATGTTCGACAACGAGGTCTCCGGGCTGGTCGTCACGCCCGAGGGCGCCGACACCATCGCCGGGATGGTGACGAAGACCGACGTGTTGCGCGCGCTCACGTTCACCGAGCAGGACTCGATGGACGTCCAGATCACCAACGTCGAGCTGCTGGACACGACCTCCCGCGAACACATCGTCAAGTCCATCGAGCAGGTCGCGGACAAGTACGCGGACATGCACGTCATCCACGCGCACGTCCGGCTTCACGCGCACAAGGAGAAGCTCCGCGGCACGCCCCTGATCCAGTGTCAGATCCGCCTCCGCACCAACGAGGGGCAGGTCGGCGGCTCCGGCGAGGGCTACGGCGCCGAACACGCGTTCCACGTCGCGCTCGACAAGCTCGAACGGAACGTGCTCGAAATCAAGGGCGTCAACGCCGACGAGGAGTACCGCGGCCAGCTCCTCCGCAAGCTCGGCGAGCTGTGAGCCGATAGGCGCTCGCCCGCCGACCTCGACCGATTCCGACGCGTATTTTCGTCGCTTCCGCCGTTTCGCCGATCGACCGTTTTCGACGCCTTTCCGCCGTTTCGCCGATCGAGGCGGCACTACCCGTCTGCGCCTTCCGCGAGCCCGTCGGCGACGATCCGGAAGGTCGCGGTGTCGCCCGCGGGCTTCGAGCGGTGCTTTTCGAGGGTCGCTCGGCGGTTCCCGCCGCGGAACCGGTCGACGCGGACGATCGCGCCGGTCCAGTGGTTGAGGGTGTTTCCGCCGAGCGCGCGGTCGCGGTCGCCCTCGGGGTCGGTGAACACCTGGTTCGTGATCACGACGGCGACGTCGTGGCGACGGGCCAGAGAGAGGAGGTGGGTCACCTGCTTGGCGACCTTGCGGAGCGACTCGCCGCCCTCGGTGTCGCCGGCGCGCTCCAGTCGGTAGAAGCCCGTCGCGGAGTCTAACACGATCAGCTCCACCTCCTCCGCGAGCTCCTCGGCGTCGCGGACCGCCTCGCGCTGGTCGTCGAAGTCGTACGCCTCCGAGATCACCAGCCGCGCGGCGAGCGCCTCGAGGCTCTCGTCGCCGTCGTCCCGGTCGAGCCGCCCCTCGGCCATCTGCTCGAACCGGTCGATCGAGAGCCCCTCCGTGTCGATGTAGAGGGCGCGGTCGCCGCCGGCCGCGACCTCGACCGCCGCGGCGAGCGCGAGGTTCGTCTTCCCCGCGGCCGGCGGGCCGTACACCTGCGTGACGACGCCGCGCTCGAAGCCGCCGCCCAACAGCTCGTCGACCGGGCGACAGCCGGTCGGGATCGGATCGCTCACTGGAGAGACGTTCGCTCGCGCTCGTATTTAAACGGTCGATCGCGGCGGGAACGGGTCGATACGCACCGCTCGTCGGCGGAACGCCGTCGTCCGTCGACAAAGCGCCGTCGCTCGTCGGAGTGTAATAAGTGTGAGAGAAACGGAGATGGCGTCGATCACGTCGAGCGACGGCCGAAATCCGGTAGTGCGTGCGGACGCGCGTCCGCTACTTGGGGGTTAGTTGCGGACGAGGTTCGTCGCGCGCGGTCCCTTGGGGGACGATTCGATGTCGAATTCCACTTCCTGACCCTCCTCGAGGTCCGGGCCGCCGACGTCTTCCATGTGGAAGAACACGTCTTCGTCGTCGTCGAGGTCGCCGTCGTCAGTCGAGATGAAACCGTAGCCGCCAGTGTCGTTGAAGAAATCAACCTTACCGTTTGCCATTGCGAATATACGTACAGCCCGTTCGGGGATAACCCTTGCGAGGGTCGTGGTACCACGGGGGTTCCGGACGTTCGTCTACCGGATATTTTTCGCACACCGACTCGTTTCGTGGCGCTACAGTCGATGTTCGGACGCTTCCGGTCGTGTTCACCGCGTGCCACCAGCCGCGGGGTTCATTTACGCGCGCCCACGTAAGGTCGGACAACGACATGGACCGCCGCCACTTCCTCCGCTCGCTCGCCGCCACCGGCGCCGCCGCCGGCGCGACCGCCACCGCCGGCTGCGCCGGGGTGCTCGGTGATTCCGGCAGCGCAGACGACTCTCCCGACTTCGGCGGCGCCAACGCGAACGACACCGTCCTCGGCCCGCCCGAACAGAGCCGGGGGGATCCGGTCCACCCGATTCGCGGCGACGACATGCCCGAGTTCACCGTCCCCGACCCGATCTCGGGCGAGGAGATATCGACGGCGGGGTTCGAGGGCGATCGGGCGTTCCTGTGGACCTCCTTTTACACCAGCTGTCCCGACGGCGTCTGTCCGGCGCTCATCCTCCGACTTCGGCGCGCACAGGAGGTCGCGGCCGAGGAGGGGTTCGGCGACGAGGCCGCGTTCCTCCCCCTCACGTTCGATCCCGAGCGCGACACCGCCGACGTGCTCCGCGAGTACGCCGAACAGCGCGGCGTCAACCTCGACGCCGGCAACTGGCACTTCCTTCGCCCCGAGAGCTACGAGGCGGGTGTGGAGCTGATGGACGAGAACTTCGGGCTCAAAATCGAGAAGACGGACGGCTCGGAGTACGAGAACCTGGAGTACGCGTTCCCGCACTACGGGCTCATCCTGCTCGTCAACAAGCGGGGCATCGTCGAGCGGGCGTACCCGAGAGGACCCCAGACCGACGTCGAACGGATCGTCGACGACTTCCGACGGGTGGTCACGGCGTGAGGCGACGGGACTTGGTGGCCGGACTCGCGAGCGTCGGGGTGCTCGGCGGGGCGGGCGCCGTCGCGACCGGCGGGATACCAAGCGCGCCCGGCGGCGACGACCTCGACGGCAGCGAGACCGGCAACGAGACCGGCGGCGACGCGCCGGAACGGGTCGAACCGGTGACGCTCGAGACGGTCGACGCGCCCGGGAGTCGCGACGGCGAGGTGACGTTGCCAGCTCCCGATCGTCCAACTTTCATCGATTTCTTCGCGACGTGGTGTAGTCCGTGCGTCGAGCAGATGCCCGACCTCGTCGCGGCGCACGAGCGGCTCGGCGAGGAGGTGCTGTTCGTCTCGGTGACGCCGGAGGACGTCGGCGGCGCAGTGAGCGAGGAGTCGGTTGCCGACTGGTGGACCGAGAACGACGGAAACTGGCTCGTCGCGGCCGACGTGACGGCGGAGCTTGCGGCGCGACTCAACGTCGGCGGCTACCCGAGCGCCCGCGCAATCGACGCCGCCGGGCGCGTCCGGTGGTCGACCTCCGGAACCCACACGACGGAGGAGTTCGTCGCAGGCATCGAACGGGCGCTCGACGAATGAACAGGCGATTCGATCAATGACCCGACGGACCGACAGATGACCGACGTCTCGCTCGCGACCAACGTCCCGTTCGCCGTGACAGCGGGGGTCGCGACGTTCTTCTCGCCGTGCGCGTACCCGCTCCTGCCGGGGTACGTCGGCTTCTACGTGAACTCCGTCGACGCCGACTCCGCGTCGGTCCTCGGGGCGGGGGTGCGCGGGGTCGCGGCCGCGGTCGGCGTGCTGGCGACGTTCGCGCTGCTCGCCGGCGCCACGGTCCGGGTCGGCTACTCGACGCTGTCGAACATCACCGTCTTCGAGACGCTCGTCGGCGGGCTGCTGATCGCCTTCGGGCTGCTCGTGGTCTCCGGGCGCGCGCCGTCGATATCGGTACCGCTGCCGGAGCGGCGGTCGAGCGTGCTCGGGTTCGGCGTCTTCGGCGCGGGGTACGCGCTGGCCGGGGCGGGCTGCGTGGCGCCGGTGTTCCTCGGCGTCGTCGCCCGCGCGATCGCGCTCCCGTCGGAGACGGCGGTGCTCCTCCTCGCCGTCTACGGCGGCACCGTCGCCGTCCTGATGGCCGCGACCACCGTCGCGACCGGCGTCGGACTCGTCAGCAACGCGAACCGGGTGATGGCCCACGCCGGACTGCTGAAGCGAGTCGCGGGCGCGGTGATGGTCGTCGCGGGCGTCGGACAGCTGTACCTCTCGCTGGTCGTGTACTGAGACCGGAACCGCGTGCCGGACCGGGACGCATCGCGTCTCGGTCGGCGAAACGAACCCGTGAGTCTCCCGTAGATTCTTAAGCGACAGCACGGAAGTTCTGGACAGCCGAACCACACGGTTCGGTCCCCGCAACATGAATCTCGATCAATTCACCGCCGAGAACGCACCGACCGACAGCGCGGAACCGTTCCAGCGCGAGAACAGCTACACCCTCGACGTCGAGGTCGCCGGCACCGTCATGGCGAAGGCCGGCTCGATGGTCGCGTACACGGGCGACGTCTCGTTCACCGGAAAGGCCTCCGCCGAGGGCGGCATCACCGGCTTCCTCAAGGAGGCCGCCACGGGCGAAGGGACGCCGATCATGGCCGTCGAGGGCGACGGCCACGTCTACTTCGCGGACGACGGCAAGAAGGTACAGGTGATCGAGCTCGGCGCCGGCGAGTCGATCACGGTCAACGGCGAGGACGTGCTGGCGTTCGAGGAGTCGCTCTCCTACGAGATCAGCACCATCGATAGCCTCGCCGGCGCGCTCGCGGGCGGGTTCAGCAACGTCTACCTCGAAGGCCCCGGCTACGTCGCGCTCACCACCCACGGCGACCCGATCGTCCTCGAACCGCCGGTGGCGACCGACCCGAGCGCGACCGTCGCGTGGGGCGGCACCTCCCCTGACGTGGAGGTCAACCGGAGCCTCTCGGACATGATCGGCCAGGAGTCGGGCGAGCGGTACCAGATGCGGTTCGACGACGCCGACGGCGGCTTCGTCGTGGTCCAGCCGCGCGAAGAGCACGTCTGAGTCGGGACCGAGACGCCGACCTGCGGACCGGGCTTACCGCGCCGTCGGCCTTTCGCGCCGCCGGCTTACCGCGCCGCCAGCCAGTCGGCGAAATCGCCGGTGAGGAACCCGACGTAGTCGGCGATTCCGAGGTACAGGGAGACGACCACGACGATCAGGATCGGGACCCGGACCGCCCAGATCCAGACGCCGTCGAGTCCGCCGATGTCTCCGATCCCCTTGCGGAGCTCCTTGCGGCCGACGTCCGGCACGACCCAGCCGACGAACAGCGCGAGCAGCAGCGACCCGAGCACGAGCAGGATACCGTCGGCGAGCCCGTCGTACAGCCCGAGGAAGACGGAGTCGATCGTGACGGGGACGCCGAGCAGGAAGACGGCGGCCCCCAGTCCGGCCGAGGCCGGAACCCGGGCGACGCCGACCTCGTCAATCAGGTACGAGACCAGCACTTCGAGGATGCTGATCGCCGAAGAGAGCGCGGCGATCCCGACCATGCCGAAGAAGACGATTCCGAGCGCACGACCGCCGGGAATACCGGCGAACGCCGCGGTGAGACTGACGAATATCGCGCCGGGACCGCCCGTCCCCGGCTCGATCCCGACCGAGAAGAGGACGGGGAAGACGACGAAGCCGACCAGGACGGCGACGAGCGTGTCGATCGTCGCGATGATCCCGGCGTCGGCCGCGAGGTTCCGGTCCTCGCCGAGGTAGGAGGCGTAGGTGATCATCACGCCCATCCCGAGCGAGAGGGTGAAGAACGCCTGCCCGGCGGCGGCGGGGAGGATCTCCGTCCAGTTCGCGGCGATCGTCCCGAAGTCGGGCGAGAGGTAGTAGGCGTACGCCGCGCTCGCGCCGTCGAGCGTGGACCCGTACGCGGCCAGCCCGACGAGCAGCACCAGGATGGCGGGGACCATCACCTTCACGCTCAGTTCGATCCCGCGCCTGACCCCGGCGGCGATGATGCCGACGACGAGCAGCATGAAGAGGGCGTGGAACGCGAGCGAGTCGAGACCGGTCGAGACGGCCCCGTACAGCGCGTCCGCCGCCGACGGGCCGGCCAGCGTGTACCCCTCTGTGATCCCGATGAGCGTGTAGCGGAGGAACCACCCCGCGATGACGCTGTAGTACGACAGGATGATGAAACCGGTGACGACGAACAGCCAGCCGGCGTACGACCAGACGCCGCTGCCCAGTTCCCGCAGCGCGCCGACGGGGTTCCGGTCGGTCCGGCGACCGATCACGAACTCGACGAGGATCGCCGGGAACCCGATCAGCGCGACGAACGCCAGGTAGGTGATCAGAAACGACGATCCGCCGTACTGGCCGGTGATGAAGGGGAACCGCCAGATGTTCCCCAGTCCGACCGCGCTGCCGACCGCGGCGAGGATGAACCCCGCCCGCGTCGCCCATGTCTCGCGTGCCATTGGTGTCGGAGAGAGATCCCCAACGCGTAAAAACGTGTCTCTCCGCCGCTCTCACCACTAATCATCGAACGTGATCAATTGGGCACCGGCGCGGCGGAGACGTGTGCGGCGCCGCGCGTCCGCGCCGAAATCACGACCGGTCCGACCCGCGTCGGGGACCGTGAATTTAATAGCCGGACGGCGACCTCACGGGATATGGAACGCGTAGACGTCGCGATCGTGGGTGGCGGGCCGGCCGGATCGTCCGCGGCGCACGCGGCCGCGACCGGCGGGGCGGACGCCCTGGTCCTCGAGAAGGGCGTCCCCCGGGCCGACCGCGAGCGGCTCGGTCCGGACTCGACCGACGCGGCCGGGATCTTGGACTACTGGGTCGACATCATGGGGATCCACCCCGACGAGTTCGACGACGGGGTGGTCCAGCGCGAGCTGAACCGCGCGGAGTTCCGCGGTTCCGACGAGTCGGCGACGCTCACCTCCACCGGCATCGACTCCTCGTACGACGGGTTCGGGTACACCTTCCAGCGCGCGCGCTTCGACGACTGGCTCCGCGACCGCGCCGAGGACGCCGGGGCCGAGTACCGCGCCGGCACCTCCGTCCGCGGCGTCGACACCGATCTCTCGACAACGCCCGGCGACGACGACCCGCGGCACACGCTCGAACTCGCGGACGGCGGCACCGTCGGCGCCGACTTCGTCGTCCTCGCCGACGGGCCGCAGCGCACCGTGACGAACCGCGTCCTCGACGAGTACCTCCCCGCGGACGCGCAGGCCTCGGAGCGGCTGGCCTCCCGGACCGCGAACCACATCGCGTACCAGGAGTACCGGCGCGTCCCGGAGGACGTGTTCGAGGAGGTGAACGACGCGATCGTCTTCTGGTGGGGCGTGATGCCCGGCGAGACCGCGTATCCGTGGATCTTCCCGAACGCGGACCGCGTCTGTCGGATCGGACTGACGATGCCGATCGGACTCGACATCGACGACTTCGACCGCGACGCGTACGCGCTGCTCGACGGGGACGACGAGTCGATTCCGCAGGGCAACGAGTACATCCGTCGGCTCTTAGAGTGGCAGTACGGCGACGAGTACGACATCGAGGAGGACTTCCCCGTCGTCGAGGACGCCGGGAAGCGGAACGGTACCGAAACGTATCCGATCTCGTCGACCCGACCGATCGACTCGCCCGTGGAAGCCGGCATCGCGGTCGCGGGCGGCGCGATGGGTACGACCTCGGCGTTTCACGAGGGCGGCGACCACGTCGCGGTCCGAACCGGCGCGATCGCGGGCGAACTCGCCGCGGAGGGCGATCTGGCCGCGTACAACCGCCGCTGGAAGGAGGCGATCGGCGACGAGGTCGTCCGCAACGTGACGATGGCCGACATGGTGGCGGAGTACGAGCCGGACGACTGGAACCGCGTCATCGGCGCGGCCGACGCGATGCTCGCGGCCGAGACCGGCGACGGCCTCCTCTCGCAGCCGTACCGCTCCGGCTGGGAGTCGCTGAAGCTGATGCTCGGCTACAGGTGGAACAAGCGGCGGGTGAAGAAGGGGTACGTCGGCATCGACGAGAGCGAGTACGTGTACTGACTCCCGACGCGCCCCTCGGCTCCGAACCGATGGCCGCGACGCCATCTGCCGACAGATCGACGCCCGCTACCGGATCACGGGCGCCGCCAACTCCACCGGATCCGCGTCGATCCCCGCGACGTCCACCGGCTCGACCTCGTGAGTGGGCCATCGCCCGGTCTTCGTGAGTCGCTCGGTCAGGTCCGGCGCGACGAGGTGCGTGTCCTCGCTTTTCGTCCCCTGAACCGTCGGGTTCCACGCGTAGCCCATCGGCCACCGGACCGGCTCGTCGCCGTCCGGCGTCGCGACCCACTCCCGGCCCGCGAACCCGGCGGCGCCGCCCTGGTGGTGGTTCTCCCACTCGTCGGGGAAGCCGACCGCGTCGTACGCCGCCCGGACCGCCGCGAAGACGTCGCCGGCGGTGTCGGCGGTGTCGGTGGTGTCGGCGGTGTCGTCGCCTCCCGAGAGCCTCCCGGCCGCGGCGGCCTCGGTGGCCCGGATCGCGGTCGCCTCGACGCGCGCCGCGGCGCGGTGGCGCTGTTCGAACCAGTCGGGGGCGTCGAAGGCGACGGTCCGGGTCATCGAGGCGTACAGCCCCGCGCGCTCGCCGGTGACGGACACGAGCGCGTAGTCGCCGAGCGCCGCGTCGGTCGGTGTGAAGTGGCGGTACGCCTCCGCCCGTTCCGCGCCGCCGACGAGCACGACCGGGGTGTCCACGTCGCGCGAGGCGAGCGAGATATCGATCCCGGCCGCGACCTCGTACTCGGGGTCCTCCGGTTCGAGGTTGCGGCAGACGGTCTCGACGGCGGCGGCGACCTCGCGGCCCAGTTCGCGGTACCGCTCGACGTCGTCGTCGGTGAGCGGCTGCCGGAGCCGGCTCCCGTCGGCGTCCTCGAACCCGGGCACGTCGAAGTCCGCGGCCGCGGGGGCGGGCGACCGCTCGGCGACCGCGTCGGCGAGCGAGTCGGCGTACCACGGAAACGACTCGACCGCGAAGGCGTCGGGAAGCTCCTCGTCGGCGAGCCGGTCCGCCTCGATGTCGTCGGTGATCACGCGGAGGTCGCCGTCGTAGCCGGCGGCGGCGACGCCCGTCGGCGCATCGGCGTCGACGACGTTGTCGCCGCCGGTGAGCCACGCGAAGCCGTTGGGACGCGCGAACCAGACCGCTTCGAGCCCGCGCTCGTCGAGGTACGCGTCGAGCCTGTCGGTGCGAGCGGCAGTGTCGACCATACGAACGGATGCTCGTCGAACGGGTAAAACCGGTCGGAAAACCGCCGACGCGTCGCGCGCCGTCGGTACCGAGCGATGGGTCGAGACGCCGGTGGAATCGGGATCGTCGCCGCGCCGTCTTCCGATCGATTCGCCGGACGCGCTCGGGCCGAAGCTCGAAACGAAAGGTTCAATTACGTTCCACGGAAACGACGAAACGCGTCAGTAAGCCCCTTCGGGTTGGTAGTCTAGTCCGGTTATGACACCTCCTTGACATGGAGGAGGCCGGCGGTTCAAATCCGCCCCAACCCATTTTCGTCGACACCGTAATCGCGAGCGACAGCGAGCGGTCCGTGTCGACAAAATGGTGCCGCGAATTTGAAGCAGGGAACGAAGCGAGCGGTGCGAGGTGCGAGCAAAGCGAGCACCTCGACGGCGAGCGGCGAAGCCGCGAGCAGCGAGCGGTGTGACCGAGGTTCAAATCCGCCCCAACCCACTTCTTCACGACGATTTCGACAACGGAGAGGATTCTCCGGCGCCAAGCGCTCCATTTCGTTACGTCTTCCGACGAGAGTCCTCGCTACCGGTGCTCGATATCGGGAGTCTCGGAAGGAAGGGGGAGCTGGAACGTCCGTATCGCTCGCGAGGCGATGCGAAGTTTCTTTTACTTCACCCCGGAGGATCCGGGTAGATGAGTGACCGAGGCGGTCAAGCGCCGGACCGGGCCGAATCGTCGACTTCGGGACACGACACGGCTGATTCTCTCTCCCCGACGGCGTCGGATCGGACGGCCGCGGTCGCCGACGACGACCCGTCGTCCGGGCGGTTGGTGGTCGTCTGCGGGCTCCCCGGCGTCGGCAAGACGACCGTCGCCGAGCGGATCGCCGACCACGTCGACGGGCGGATCCGCCGGACCGACGTGATACGGAAGGAGCTGTTCCCCGACCCCGAGTACACCGACGCGGAGACGGAGGCGGTCTACGCCGAACTCCTCTCCCGCGCCCGCGACGACGTCGACGCCGGGGACGCGGTCGTCCTCGACGCGACGTTCGCGGACGACCGGTTCCGGGCGGCGGCCCGCGAGACCGCGGCCGAGTTCGACCTCGTCGAGGTCGCCTGCGACGAGGCCGTCGTCGAGCGCCGGATCGAGCGCCGAGACGGGATCAGCGACGCGGACTTCGAGATCCACCTCCACTTCAGGGAGCTGTTCGACGCGGTCGCGGGCGATCACGTCGTCGTCGACAACTCCGGAACGGAAGCGGAGACGTTCGCGCAGGTCGACGCCGCGTTCGCCGCCGACGCGTCCGCTGCGGAGGCGCTCGCTGAGGAGGCGACCGCTGAGGACGCGCCCGCCGACCGCGACGAGCGGTCCGCCGCGGTCACCGACGCGAAGTGAGACCGACGCGAACCGGGATCGGCGCGGGGCGGGAACGACGCGAACCGAGATCGCGGGGAGGTCCCGTCGTGCGAACAGATCGCGTGACGGACGCACACACGCGTCTCCAATCACTTATACGGGCGAACACACAACGGAAGGTATGAGCGAAGAATCCGGGCGGAAGAACCTCCGAATGCCCAACGACGACGAAGTGTTCGCCGTGGTGACGGAGCACCTCGGCGGCAACCACGTTCAGCTGCGCTGCGCCGACGGCAAGGAGCGGCTCGGCCGGATCCCCGGCCGGATGAAGTACCGCACGTGGATCAGCGAGGGCGACGTGGTGCTCGCCGAACCGTGGGACTGGCAGGACGAGAAGGCGAACGTCGAGTGGCGGTACGAGGACGAGGACGCCGACCAGCTCCGCCGCGAAGGCCACATTCAGTAACGGAAGTACACGCGACCGCGCCGCGTAGTCGTCGACCCGCTACCTGCGGCTCTCTCGTTACTCGAACACGGTCCGTTTGGACGTTCTCGCGCCCCATTACCCGGGTTTCGAACGCGGATCGCGACCGTACCGGCCCGCCCCGCATCGCGGCCGGACGGACGGCACGCATCTGTTCGGCCCAATATTGTGTACTTCATTCAAAACTATTATCACCGCGAAGCGCGTACGGGTGAGTATGAGTTCGACAGAAGCCACACCCGCCGAGCCGATCCAGCTGACCGACGCCGACGCGTTCGACGAACACGTCGCCGACGGCGTCGTCCTCGTCGACTTCCACGCCGACTGGTGCGGCCCGTGTCAGATGATGGAGCCGGCCGTCGAAGCCGTCGCGAGCGACACCGACGCGGCGGTGCTGAAGGTCGACGTCGACGACCACCAGGCGCTGGCCGGCGAGTACGGCGTCCAGGGGATCCCGACGCTGCTCGTGTTCTCGGACGGCGAACTCGTCGAACAGATGGTCGGCGCACAGACCGAGGAGGCCCTGACGGACGCGGTCACCGAACCGACCGCCTGAGTCGATTTGCGCCACCAACGATTCGCCGCCGAAACCGACACCGTGAGAACGATCGAACACGACGACGACGTATGACCCCGAGAGAGCTCCGCGCGGACGTCCCGGCCCTCGACGACGCGGCGTACTTCAACTTCGGCGCGCACGGTCCCAGCCCGGAGTACGTCGTCGAGGCGGCCGCGTCATTCATCGAGGACCACGAGTACGGCTCCGCGACGACCGACCCGTACGAACACGCCTTCGAGACGTACGAGGAGGTGCGCGAACGGATCGCGGCGTTCGTCGGCGCCGACCCCGAAGAAATCGCGCTGACCGAGAGCACGACAGACGGGATCACCCGCGTCGCGGGCGCGATCGACTGGGAGCCGGGCGACGTCGTCGTCCGGACCGACCTCGAACACCCGGCCGGCGTCCTCCCGTGGCAGCGGCTCGAACGCGAGGGCGTCGAGGTGCGCGTCCTCGGTACCGAGGACGGCCGCGTCGACCGCGAGGAGTACGCCGAGGCGGTCGCGGACGCGCGCCTCGTCTGCTTCAGCGCGATCACGTGGACCCACGGGACCCGGCTCCCGGTCGCCGACCTCGTCGAGGTCGCGAGCGACGCCGGCGCGTTCACCCTCGTCGACGCGGTCCAGTCGCCCGGGCAGGTCGCGATGGACGTGTGCGAGTGGGGCGCCGACGCGGTCGCGGCCGCCGGCCACAAGTGGACGCTCGGCCCGTGGGGATCCGGGTTCCTCTACGTCGACCGCGACGCCGCGGCCGACCTCGAGCCGCGCGCCGTCGGCTACCGGAGCGTCGAGGACCCGACCGGCGACGAGATCGAGTTCAAGCCGGCCGCGGGGCGCTTCGAGGTCGGGACGACCACCGCCGCGGCCCACGTCGGACTCGCCGAGGCGCTCGACGCGATCGACGCGGTCGGGCTGGACGCGATCGAGTCGCGGATCGAGTCGCTCACCGACCGCCTGAAGGCGGGCGTCCCCGACGACCGACTCCTCAGCCCGGAGGCGTACGAGTCCGGACTCGTCACGATCGACGTCGACGACCCGGAGGCGACCGTCGAGCGGCTCTCGGAGGCGGATATCGTCGTCCGGTCGCTGCCGCACCCGGACGGGGTCCGGGCCTCAGTTCACGCCGTCTCCTCTGAGGCGGAGATCGACCGACTCCTCGACGCGCTGGAGCCCGAGTGGTGAGTCGCGAGCGCCCCTGCCCCCGACCGCGGACAGCCCGACCGGACGCGTTTTAGCACTCGACGCACAAGACCGCACATGGGATTCCACACGTTCGACGCCGATCAGGCGGAGCGGTTGGAGCGTCCCGACCTCTATCGCTGGGTGTCCGCCGAGGAGGTCGTCGGCCCGTTCGCGACCGACGCGTTCGGCGTCCTCGCCGACCTCGGGAGCGGCACCGGATTTTACACCGACGACGTGGCGGCACGCGTCGAGACCGTCTACGGCGTCGACGTCCAGCCCGAGATGCACGACCGATACCGCGAGAAGGGGACGCCGGCGAACGTCGAACTCGTCGCGAGCGACGTCGCGGACCTCCCGTTCGCGGACGACGAACTCGACGGCGCGTTCTCGACGATGACCTACCACGAGTTCGCGAGTCCCGACGCGATCGCGGAGATCGCTCGGGTGCTTCGCGAAGACGGCCGGCTCGTCGTGTTCGACTGGTCGGCCGACGGCGAGGGGGACCACGGGCCGCCGGTCGACGAGCGCTTTACGGCGGGGGACGCGCGCGACGCGCTCGCCGACGCCGGGTTCGACGTGGCGCGCGCGGAGACGCGGACCGAGACGTTCGCACTCGTCGCGGGCGCGCCCTGAGTTTCGCGTTCGGTGCGTCCGAGAGACCGTTCCGGGAAACAGCGTTAGGTGCGTCCGGCGCCTACCGACCGTATGTCCGACCGAACCGGAACGGTACCCGCTCGCGCGACGACCGCGGCCGGCCGGATCGCGGCGACCGCTCTCACGCTCGCGCTCGCCGTCGTCGCGCTCGCGACGAGCCTCGTGGGCGCCGCGGCCGCCCACGTCGACTACGTCACGGAGGAGCCGGGCGAGACCGTCGACGCGCTCGGATTTCTCCTCGACGTGCTCGGCGACCCGATTAACGCGGCGATCCTCGGCGGGTCGGGGGTCGCACTCGCCGCCGTGATCGCCGGCTACCTGTGGCTGCGACCGACGGTCGTCGATGTGGTCGTCCTCCGCGAGACGCTGGCGGGGTACGGTGACCTGATCCCGTGGATGCTGCGACTTTCTGTCGGTCTCCCGCTCGTCGGCGCGGGGTTTCAGGGGTACCTGTTCGCGCCGACGCTCACCTTCGACCCGGCGGCGAACCCCGTTCTGCGCGTGTTCTTCATCGGACTCGGCTTCTGTCTCCTGTTCGGACTCGCGACCCGAATCGTCTCGATGCTCGGGCTGGCGGCGTTCGCGGCCGTCCTCGCCGCCGTCGACCCCGCGGTCGTCATCGCGATGGAGTACGTCCCCGTCCTCGCCGCCCTCGCGGTCCTCGGCGGCGGCCGCCCCAGCGCGGACGAGATGCTCCAGGCGCTCGCGACCACCGACGGGACCTACTACGGGCGGATCGACCCGGTCCACCACCTGAAGGGGTTCCTCGACGCCCGGGCGGCGCCGCTGCGCCGGTACGTCCCGACGGCACTGCGGGTCGGGATGGGCGTCAGCTTCGTCTACCTCGGGCTGATCCAGAAGCTCGCGGACCCGGGAAGCGGCCTGCTCGTGGTCGAGCGCTACGACCTCACGTCGGTCGTCCCCGTCGACCCCGGGCTGTGGGTCGTCGGCGCCGGTCTCGCGGAGACGGCGGTCGGCGTCGCCCTGATCGCCGGCTTCTTCACCCGCGGCGCGGCCGCCGTCTCCTTCGTGCTCTTCACGACGACGCTGTTCGGACTCCCCGACGACCCGGTCCTCGCTCACGTGGCGCTGTTCGGCCTCGCATCGGCCGTCTTCGCGCTCGGCGCCGGTCCGCTCTCCGTCGACCGGCTGATCGGTCGCCCCGCGCTCGGCGACGAGGAGCCGGTCGCGGCGGCGGACTGAGACCGCCCGCCCGCGCCGCGGTCGCGCGCCGCCGGACCGGGCGTCCGGTCCGGTCGACGGTTTTTAAGTCGCTCTCGCGCGGTGAGGCTGGTATGCGCGTCGACCTCGGCAATTCACTGGAGACGACACCGGGACTCACGACGGAGACGCTGGACAGACTCGACGGCCGCGTCGCGGCCGCACACGAACGGATAACGGCGGGGATGGCCGACGACGAGTTCGGCTACGCCGCCCTGAATCTGCCCCAGACCGCGGACCCGGACGAGATCTACGCCGCGGTCGACGGGTTCGACCGTCCGGAGGCGGTGCTGACGGTCGGTATCGGCGGGAGCGCGCTGGGCGCGGCGACGCTGTCGAAGGCGTTAGAGAGCGACGTGGACGCGTACGTCCTCGACAACGTCGACCCCGACGACACCCGGGCCCTCCTCGCCGACCTCCCGCTCGACGACACCGTCGTCAACGTGGTCTCGAAGTCGGGGACGACCGCGGAGACGCTCGCGAACTTCCTCGTCGTCCGCGAGGCGATGACCGAAGCCGGCGTCGACTGGACCGAACGGACCCTCGTCACCACGGGCGAGTCGGGGAACCTCCGCGACCTCGCGGACCGCCACGGACTCCCCTCGCTTCCGGTTCCCGACGGGGTCCCGGGGCGCTTCTCGGCGCTGTCGACGGTCGGTCTCCCGGTCGCCGCGCTCCAAGGCCACGACGTGGAGTCGGTCCTCGCGGGCGGCCGCGACGGGATGGAGCGCCTGTCGGGGTCGCTGTACGAGTCGCCCGCCTACGCCTACGGCGCGGCGACGTACGCGCTCGCGGAGCGCGGCGCGCGCACCAACGCCGTGATGCCGTACGCCGAGTCGCTGGAGACGTTCGCGGAGTGGTTCGCCCAGCTGTGGGCCGAGAGCCTCGGGAAGGACGGACTCGGGCAGACCCCCGTCCGCGCGCTCGGCGCGACGGACCAGCACTCCCAGCTCCAGCTGTACCGCGCCGGCCCGCCGGACAAGCTGGTGACGCTCGTGCGCCCGACCGAGCGCGCCGACGTGCCGATCCCCGAGACGGACCTCGACGGGCTGGCGTACCTCGGCGGCTCGTCGCTCGGCGGGCTGCTCGACGCCGAGTTCGAGGCGACCGAGGCGAGCCTCGCGGCCGCCGGCGTCCCCAACGTGCGCGTCGAGATCGACCGCGTCGACGAGCGGTCGCTCGGCGAGCTGCTCTACGGGATGGAGGCGGCCTGCGTGCTGTACGGGGAGCTTGCGAGCGTCTCGACGTTCACGCAGCCCGCGGTCGAGTGGGGGAAGAAGGCGGCCCGCGGGTTACTCGGTGGCGGGGACTTCGCGGAGGCGGACGCGGTCGACGAGAAGCGCGAGCTACGGGTCGACTGACGCCGCGGCCGACGAGCCGCGGGACCGGAGTCGGCGGGCCGTGAATCCGGGACCGGCGATCCCCTTCCGGTGCGCCTAAACCCCCGTGCGTCGTACGGCCGACGATGAGCGACGATCCCCTCGCGGCCGCCATCGGCGAGCGGCTGTTCCGCGTCACGAGCGCGCTGTTCGCGATCGTGTTCGCGCTGCTCGTCGCGAGCGCCATCACTCAGCCGGGGGCGGATCTGGCCGCCACTCTCGGACTGGTGACGGACGGGTCGACCGGCTACCAGCTGATCCGGACGGTGCTCCAGTTCGTCGGGTTCGCGCTCGCGGTCGCGGGGTACCTCGCGATCACCGACGAGTGGGAGCTCGCCCGGTTCTCGCGGCCGGACCGCCGCGAGGCGGCGATCATCGTCGGCGGCGGCGTCCTCCTCTTCGCGTTCCAGTACGGCGCCCTCTTCGCGCTCGATCAGGTCGGGCTCTCGACCGGACAGAACCAGGCGGTCGTCCCCGCCGGCGACCCCGTCCCGTACTACCTCGCGATGATCGCGGTGTCGCTCGCGGTGGTCGGACCCGTAGAGGAGCTGCTGTTCCGCGGCGTGGTTCAGGGGGGGATCCGGCGCGCGTTCGACGCGGTCCCCGCGGTGCTGGTCGCGAGCCTCGCGTTCGGACTGATCCACCTCCCGGCAGTCTCCGGAACGCTCGTCGAACAGTGGGCGTACGTCGGCGTCGTCGTCGTCCTCGGCTCGGTCCTCGGCGCGCTCTACGAGTGGACGGACAACGTGCTGGTCCCGGGGCTGGTCCACGGCATCTACAACGCGGTCACCTACGTGGTGTTGCTGGCGCAGGCGGTCTGAGTCCGGACAACGCTGTTCTCGACGAGTGCTCTCCTCCGGGGTGGCGCGTGCCGGTGAGCGGCCGCCGAAGGCGGTCGCGAATCGCACGCGCGAGGGAGTCGCGAACGGAGTGAGCGACGAGGCTGGGGAGGCGTGAGGTGCGGTCCCGTGAGCGATCGGGGAGAGCGAGCGGGAGTACGGAAGTCGCAGCCCGCGCAGCGAAGCGAGCAGGAACAGGGCAAGACCGGAGGTCTCGCCCTTGCTCACGGGTGGAACCGCGTGACGGTCTTCCGGCGGTCGCGGTGCGGGACGGGACGCAAAGGGGCGGGGGCTTTGACGGCGTTCGCCGTCGATCCGCATTCGATTATTTGGCTCTGTTGAAACCCGATTCTTCAAACAAAATATCGTCTGAAACAGTCGGTCGCCGAGAAGTGCGAATTGAATGACCATGCCACCAACATCTATATTAATATGAAAAAAGTATGAATAGGTATGCCCGAACACAAACGGAAAGTCGGAGATCGGGGGCAGGTGACGATTCCGAAGGAACTGCGGGACCGTCGTGGAATTAAAGGCGGTGACGAAGTTGAATTCGTCGAAGTGAATAACGAGATCGTAATCAAACCGCCGACAGATGAAGAACGGCTTGCTGAAGGATATCGAAAGAGGGCCGAGCGGTCTCGTGAGTTGGCTGAAGAAATGGAAGAAGCATCCGCAGAAGCAACCGAGCATCTCGGTGACGCACCCGGCTGGAGCGAGTGAATTCCGGAGTCAAGTGTGCAGGTACGCCGCGGCGACATTGTCATCGTTGAACTGAATCCCACGAAAGGGAGTGAGCAGCACGGAAAGAGCCGGCCCTGTGTTGTCATCCAGAACGATGTTGGGAATCAGTACGCACCGACAACCATCATCGCTCCGTTCACAACGCAGTACACGTCTGGCGACACGTACCCGTTCGAGGTGGAAGTACTGGCTTCGGATACTGCCCTCGATCACGATTCAGTGGCAGATCTCAGTCAAATCCGGGTTGTCGACATCGACGAGCGTGTGAAAAAGAACATTGGATCTGTCCCGTCATCGGATATGGTAAAAATCGACTCGGCAATCAAAGATAGCCTCGGCATTTGAGCGAAAGTTCCGGCAGTGTATCGTCTGTATTGACCACAACCGGCGCAGAATGTCTCATCGACTGGGGATTTCAACAGAGCCGACTATGTACAAGAGAGCAGAAAGAGATTTGACGGAGTTTCTCGCGGAGCTATCGGGATTCAAGTTAAAACGACCGACGGCTGGTCAGTACGTCTCTTTACCCCACCGGAGGTCGTCGTACGTCGCCTGCTGGTCGCTGCCGAGGCGCTCTTCGAACTTCCGGCGGAGCGCCGCCTTCTCGGCCGCCGAGATGCGCGCCAGCTCGTCCGCCTTCGAGACCGGCTCCGGCGGGCCGCGCGTCGCCGCCACCTCGGCGACGACCTGTCGGGTGAGCCGCTCGCGGGTCGCCTCGTCGCGGGTGAACGCGTACGGCGCCTCCAGCTTGTAGGTCACGTCGGTCCGCGGGTCGTAGACGACCATGAACGTCGGCTCGTACAGCTCCGGGTCGAGTTCGCGCTCGACGCCGAGCGCGTCGCCGTCGGCGGCCATCGGCGCGTCCGCGCCGCCGCGGCTGCGGAACCAGGTGGTGAAGGTGAGGTCGTCGTCGAGGCGGGCGCCGCAGTCGGCGTCGCGGTCGTCGTCGATGAACTCTCCACCGGCGTCCCCGTCCGGCTCGCGACGCTCCAGCAGCCGGGTGAACAGCGCGGTGTCGTCGGGCCACGGCGACTCGACGCCGGCGCGAGAGAGCGCCCGGACCGCGGTGGTGCTCGCGGGGTTCTTCACGAAGCCGGCGAGCGGCACGTCGCGCTCGACGAACCGCTCGACGAGGCGGACGTACTTCTCGATCACCGCGCGGGGCTTCGCCTCGCGGGCGAGCGCGCCGAGTTCGGGATCACGGTCGGCCCAGGTGAACAGCTCCTTCGGGTAGATGGGGCCGTCGAGAACGAGCAGGTCGTCGACGCGGTCGGCGTGGTCGAGCGCGTGGGTCCCCTCCGCGAGGTACAGGGCGAGCGCGTGGACGACCCGCTCCGCGTAGCGGTTCACCCGCGGGACGTGGAGCACGCGCTGGCGGGTGTGGCCCTCGTCGCGGCGGGTCCACTCGCTGTCGAAGCCCGCGGTCGAGTCGCCCGCGTGGACGGTCGCGACGATGGTCCGGTCGCGGTGGAGGTCCAGATCGGTCGGCGAACTCGCCATGGCCGCGTGCGCTACGTCGACGACCAGCCCGTTCTTGAACGTCGTGGGGTTGATCGTCCCCGAGTCGAGCCCGTGGACCGTCTCGAACGGGCGCTCGGCGAGCGCCACGTCGTCGATGGCGGCCCGGCGGCGCTCGTGGTCGCCGAGCGCCTCGACCACGACCCGGCCCTCGCGGCGGAGTTCGGGGAGCCACTCGCGCCACACGCGCTCGGCGAGGTCGTCGTGGTCCGTCGCGTCCACGTCGCCGCCGATGCCGTACGCGAGCTGGGCGATGTTCTCGACGTGGATCGGATCGAGCGTCACGACCGTACCGCGGACCGGGCCGGTATAAAAACCGTCGGCCGCGCGGTCGACGATTCCGCCGTTCGGCGGAGGTCGTGGCTCGAGAGACCGGAGCTATCCGATAGCCGAACGGGTTCGACTGTTATCGAAGAACCAGCAAATACGTCGGTTAACATCGGTCGCAGGGAGACAGCCGGCCATGGTTTATTAGACCGTCTCCCGGCGCTAAACGACGGTATCAACGATAATACTCGGAGGCGATGTGCTTTTATGACATACGACAATCGTCGCGTATGGCAGAGACTGCGACCGGCGCCGACGCGGGTGGATCGGGTGGGCTGACGGAGAGCGTACGGGAGGTGATCCGGTACATCCCCGACGGCACCTCGATGCCGGAGGAGATGTGGCGGCCGCGACACCGGAACATCCTGCTTTTGACCGTGATACAGGTGCCGCTGTTGATCGCTATGGGGCTGTACAGCGGGACCGAATCGATCACGGGGGCGCAGATCCCGGCGGCGCCGCCGTGGATGCTCGGCGCGTTCGTCGCCGTCATCCTCGGCACCGCCGCGCTGGCGAACTGGTCGCGGCTCGGCCGCCGCCAGCGGACGGTGCTCACGGCGTTCAGCCTCATGACCGTCTCGATGGCGCTGGTGAAGCTGTCGGGCGGGTACATCGAGGCGCACTTCAGCTTCTTCGTGTTCGTCGGGGTGCTCGCGCTGTACGAGGACTGGCTCCCGTTCGCCGTCGGCGTCGCGTACGTGGGAGTCGGCCACGTGGCGTTCAGCCTCATCGACTCCAGTCTCGTCTACAACCACACCGCGGCGATCGAGAACCCGGTGGTCTGGGGCGGCATTCACGCGTTCTTCGTCCTCGGACTCGTCGGCGCGCTGATGGTCAACTGGTACTCGATCGAGAAGTCGCGCGAGGCGGCGCGCGAGCAGCTCGAACTGGCCGAACGGAAGCAGGCGGAGATACAGGACGTCGAGGCGGCGAAGGCGGAGGTCGAGAAGCGTCGCGAGGAGGTCGAGCGCCTGAACAGCCACCTGGAGACGAAGGCGGACGACTACAGCGCCGCGATGGACCGGGCGGCCGACGGCGACCTCACGGTTCGGCTCGACGCCGACAGCGAGAGCGAGGCGATGGCGCAGATCGGCGCCGCGTTCAACGGGATGATGGACGACATCGACGCGGCGATGGGCGAGGTCCGGTCGTTCGCTCAGGAGGTGTCGACCGCGAGCGAGAACACGGTCAGCGGCGTCGAGACCGCGAGCGACCGGAGCGAGGCCGTCAGCCAGTCCGTCGGCGAGATCGCCGAGGGCGCCGACGAGCAGCGCGAGATGCTCCGACAGGTGTCCGACGAGATGAACGACCTCTCGGCGACGATCGAGGAGGTCGCCTCCTCGACGCAGACGGTCGTCGAGGTCGCGGAGCAGACCGCCGACATCGCGGACGACGGAGAAGCGACCGCCGAGACCGCGATCGACCGCGTCGAGGAGTCCCGCGAGGCGCTCGACTCCGCGGCGGAGACCGTCCAGCAGCTCGACGACCGGATGGAGGACATCGGCGAGATCGTCGACCTCATCGGCGACATCGCCGAGCAGACGAACCTGCTCGCCTTGAACGCCAACATCGAGGCCGCCCGCGCCGGCGGGAGCGGCGGCGGGAGCGACGGGTTCGCCGTCGTGGCCGACGAGGTGAAACAGCTCGCGGAGGAGACGCAAGACGCCGCCACGGAGATCGAAGAGCTGATCGGTGACACGCAGTCGCAGACCGAGGGGACCGTGAAAGCGGTCCGGGGCGCCGAGGAGAACATCGCGGCGGGGGCCGAGGCCGTCGAAGACGCCGCGGACGCGTTCTCGCAGGTGTCGGACAACGCGAAGGAGACCGACGAGGGGATCCGGGAGATCAGCCGCGCCACCGACGACCAGGCGGCCAGCACGGAGGAGACCGTCTCGATGGCCGAGGAGGTCGCGGAGATCAGTCAGGCGACCGCGGACGAGGCCGACGCGGTCGCCGAGGCCGCCGACGAGCAGCTGACCGCGATGAACGAGGCGACGACGGAGGCCGGATCGCTCGCCGAGCAGGCGGAGCGGCTCGGCTCGCTCGTCCGCGACTTCGACGTCTCCGGCGACGACGTCGACCCCGCCGCCGGTGCCGGCCCGAACGTCGCTGTCGGCGACGGCGGACAGCCGAAATAGCCGTCAGCGACCCGAAAACGGCTTTTTTGTGGCTCGGCGGCTCCCACCGGTCATCGGGTGTGTGGACCGTCTCCGACCGCTTCCAGAACCGCCAGCGCGCGCTTCACCTGCGCGCCGTCCTCGACGAACACCAGCGTCCGCGGCGGGCGCACCGCCTTCGGGCGGACGCGGAGGTCGGCCTCGGTCGCCGCGGTCGCGGCCGTCTCGGGGGCGCCGATCGCCTCGATCCGCGCGCGGTCCGGCTGGACGTACACCTCGGCGATCGGCTCCATCGCCTCCCCGTCGTTGTCCGGCGTCTCGCGGGCGATCCGGTACGCCAGCGCGCCGTCGGTCGTCGCCTCAACGTCCGGGTCGGCGTCGACGACGGTTAGGCCGCGGAGCCGGCTCTCGTTGCCCGTCACCTCGGAGGCGAGGAGCTGGGCGATCCGGACGCCGTCGGCGAGGCGGTCCGTGACCATCTCAGGCCGCCCCCGGGTCGTCGGTCGTCTCCTCCGCGTCGTCCGCGCCGCTCGTCTCCTCCGCGTCGGTCGCTTCGTCTCCCGCCTCGGCCGCGAGCTCCTCGCGCACGTCGGCGGCGAGGCGCTCGACCGCGGCCCCCTGCTCCCGGGCGTAGAGGACCGCGGCGGCCTCGATGGTGACCGCCAGCGCGCGCTGGCGCTCGTTGATCGCGGCGACCGCGCGCTGCTTCTCGACGCCCGCGGCGACGATGGCGTCGAGCGCGCTCTCGAAGGTGGACTGCTCGCGGAGGACCGACTCGTCCGGGGTGAACCCCTCGGGGACGGTCACCTCCGCCGGGTCGAACTGCGGAACCAGATCGCCGTCCTCGGAGGCCAACAGCCCGCGGCCGACGGCGACGTCGACGAGCCGCTTCGCCTGGTCGGGGGAGAACCACTCCCGTTCCAGCGACAGCGCGACGACGAACTCCCCCTGCCCGAGCCGGTCTTGGGCCCGGGTCTTGAACGGGGCGGCGACGGCGACCTCCAGACTCATGTGCGACTGACGGCGCGGCGGGCGCGTAAACGTGTCGAACGCGGGTCCGACTCGGGGAGGGACTGTGCCCTCCGGCGAGTGTCACCCGGCCGCCTTCGATGACTCGCGGTCGACCCGGCGCCCGACCGCGAACGCGACCGCCGCGCCGGCGAGTACGAGCGCGCCGGCGACGCCGAACGCGAGACCGTATTCGATCGCGGCGAGCCACCCGCCGATGACGCTGCCGATCCCTCCGGCGAGCGCGCCGAGCGCCGCGTACGCGCCGAGCGCCTCGCCCCGGATCGCCGCCGGCGCGAGACGGGTGACGACGACGCCGGCGGTGACCGCGATCACCGCCCAGGTGAGTCCGACCGCCGCGAACGTGACGCCGACGGCGACGAAGCCGAGGGCGCTCGCGCCGAGCGCCGCGCCGACGACGGCGACCAGCGGGAGCAGGACCGCGCGGCCGACCAGCCCGCCGACCTGGAGCCGCACGACGTTCCGGTCGGCCGCGAGGCGGCCGGCCGCCCCGAACGCGACCGCGGCCGCGGCGCTGTTTATCAGGTACAGCGCGAACGTCCCGCCGGAGCCGAAGCCGATGTCGGTGAGAAACGCCGGCAGGGGCGCGAAAAACGCCGAGAAGCCGGTGAGAAACAGGAGCGCCGCGAGGAAGTACGCCGCGAGCGCGGGCGTGAAGCGCGCCGCGAGGCGACGCGGGTCCAGTCCCCGGAAGTCGGTCCGCGCGAGCGACCCCGGCAGCGTCGCCCCCCGGACGGCGAACCGGTCGGCGCGGCGGATGGCGCGACGCACGCGGCTCCCCGAGGGCGACGCGGTGGAACCGTCGGTGCGGTCGCCGGACGGGTCCGCGGGGAGCGTGCGCGCGGCCGCGACGCAGGAACCCGCGGCGGCGAGCGCGAGCGGCGCGAACAGCGAGCGCGTGGCGGCCGCCGGCGACGCGACGGCGCCTCCGCCGACGGTCCACGCCGTGCCGAGGAGCAGCCCCAGCGCCCAGCCGACCCCCTGGTACCGGTTGAGGTCGGCGATCCGCTCGCTCCAGGCGGCCTCCGGGGCGTCGGCGACCGCGAGCAGCGTCAACACGGGCGTCGCGGCCGCGAAGGCGAACCAGACGACGGCGTTGGCCGCGATCACCGCGGCGATCCGGTCGGTGAGCGGAACGACCGCGACCGCGAGGGTCGCGGCGACGAGCGCGACGAGGACGAGCGCGCGTCGGCGTCCGGTTCGGTCGGCGACGCGACCGAACCAGAGCGCTCCCGGGACGCCGACCACGGCCGCGACGGCCGCGAGGATGCCGAGGACGAACGGGCCGCCACCGAGGTCCACGACGTACAGGGGGACGACGAGCGACGCGCCGCCGAACGCGACCGAGGCGAGTCCCCAAGCGTACAGCCACCGGTCGGACATGGGCTGAATCGATTTCTCGCGAGGCATAACCGATCCGGTTACGATGGTCGGTTCCGCGACTCGGAGCTGTCGGTTCTGTCACTCTGGACGGTTCGACGTTCGAGGTGAAAAACGACTCCGAGAGCCGATCGGAGCGTCGCGGCCGGTGTTCAGTCGTCGACGCCGGTGTTCAGTCGTCGCTGCCCGGGGTCGGCGCGGTACCCTCAGCCGGGTCGGCGTCGGCCGAGACCGGGTTCACGTCGATGGTGTAGCCCGTCACGGCCATGACCAGCAGCACGAACGGCGAGAAGTATGCGAACAGGAAGTACGGCGCGTACTCCAGCGTCGGCACGCCGGTGGCGGTCGCCATGAAGACGGCGCCCGCGTGCCACGGGAACAGCGCGCCGGTCGGGGTCCCGGCGGCCTCGACCGCGCGGGAGAGCTGATCGGTGTCCAGCCCGAACTCGTCGTAGGTGTTCCGGAGCGTGACGCCCGGGAGGACGATGCTCATGTACTGCTGGGCGGTGAGCGCGTTGATGAAGATCGCCGAGATGCCGGTCCCGGCGACGAGCGCGCCGGGGCTGCGCACGGCCGAGGTGAACGCGTGGGCGATCACCGCGAGGACGCCCGTGCGCTCCAAGATGCCGCCGAGCGAGAGGGCGGCGACCACGACCGTGATCGTCCACGCGGAGCCGGTGAGTCCGCCGGTCGTGAGGAGGTCGTTCACCGTCGTAGAGGCCGACTCGGGCGCGGTCCCGGACATGAATATCTCCCACGCGGCGACGAAGCCGGTCCCCTGAAGGAGGATCGTCGTGAACGCGCCGGCGAACACGCCGGCGACGAGCGTCGGGAGCGCGGCGTAGCCGCGCAGCGCCAGCCCGAAGGTGACGACGAGCGGGACGAAGGCGAGGACGGTGATCGCGTACGTCTCGGTGAGACCGCCCTGAATCGCCGCGATCTCGCCGGCCGGGATGTCGCCGCTCGTGCGGAGGCCGACCGCGGCGAAGGCGAGGACGGCGAGACCGAAGGCGATCGCGGTGCCGGTCCGCATCCGCCGGATGTGCGCGTACAGGTCGGTGTTGGTCACCCCGGCGGCGAGGTTCGTGGTGTCGGAGAGCGGCGACTGCTTGTCGCCGGCGTACGCGCCCGAGAGGACGGCCCCGACCGTCATCGGGGCGGGAACGCCGAGCCCCGCGCCGATGCCGACGAAGGCGACGCCGAGCGTCCCGACCGTGGTCCACGAGGAACCGATGGCGAACGCGACGACGGCGGCGAGGACCGCGGCCGCCGGGAGGAACGTCGTCGGTGAGAGGATCTCCAGTCCGTAGTACATCAGACTGGGGATCGTGCCGGCGCTGACCCACGTCGCGATCAGCCCGTAGATGGTGAAGATGATGAGGATCGCCTGGAGCCCCATCACCAGTCCGTTCGCGATGCCGTCGAACAGGTCGTCCCAGTCGTAGCCGAGCCACAGCCCGAACGCGCCGACGAAGGCGATACTCCAGAGGAGCGGCGGGTGCGGGTCGAGACCGAGGACGGCCGAACCGATGCCGAGGAACGCCACGACGGCGAGAACCGGGACCAGCGCCGCCGCCAGGCTCGGGCGGCGGTCCGGGTCGAGGTCCTCGTATGCCGTCGGCGTGAACGAGCGTACCATAGCCGTCTGTATTCCTTTGAAGCATAAGAATACCTCGAAATATGCGTAGGATAGATAACGATCGTTCATACCGTTCGCCAGCGCGGGCGACGACGAGAGACCGTCCGGCACCCGCCGCGTCCGACCGTGTGCCGCCGTGTCGCGGCGGTCCGCGAACGGACGGTCTTATACGCGTCGGCGGCGAAGTCACGGTAACATGATATTTGAGGGCCTCCCGACGACTCCGCGCGCGGAGGAACTCGTCGACAAGGCGTTCTCGCGGGCGGCGCGGGCCGGGCGCGCGAAGCGCGGCCACGAGGCGCAGGAGTCGATGCTACGGACCGCCGGCAACGTGCTCTCGGACAACTTAGAGAACGTCGTCACCTCGTGGCCCGACTTCGGCTTCGACGTGGACCCGTTCTACTACGAGCTGGCGGACGCCATCGTCGACGTCGACCGCCTCCGACAGGCGCTCTCGCAGGTGATGTGGGCCAGCCGCCAGATCGAGGAGCTGCGCGACGAGTACACGACGAAGATCCGCAACTCCGACGTCGACACCGCGCGGAAACACCGGAAGCAGGCGTTCGCGCGCATGGCCGACGTGATGGACCAGATCGAAGACGACCTGCGCTACATCGGCGACTCGCGGGACCAGCTGAAGGTCCTCCCGGACATCCGACCCGACGAGCCGGCCATCGTCGTCGCCGGCTACCCGAACGTCGGGAAGTCCTCGTTCGTCAACCGCGTCACCCGCGCGTCGAACCAGATCGCGGAGTACCCGTTCACCACGAAGGGCGTCCAGATCGGCCACTTCGAGCGGAACCACGTCCGCTACCAGATCGTCGACACTCCCGGACTGCTGGACCGGCCGGAAGACGAGCGCAACGACATCGAGCGGCAGGCGGTGAGCGCTCTCGAGCACCTCGCGGACGCCGTCGTCTTCGTGCTCGACCCCTCCGGCGACTGCGGCTACCCGCTCGACGTCCAGCTCGAGCTCCGCGAGGAGGTCCGCGAGCTGTTCGGCGCGGACGTGCCGCTGCTCACGGTGGCGAACAAACACGACCGCTTCGAGGCGGTCAAGGCGGAGTCCGTCGACGCGACGATGAGCGTCACGGAGGAAGAGAACGTCGAGACCGTCCTCGACATGGCCGTCGACGCGGTCGGCTACGAGCCGGACCTCCCCACCCGCGACGGGGAGTAGCGGGCTGAGGGTCCTCCCCGCGCCGGCGCTGAGGGTAGAAAAAGCCGAGCGGTTCGTTCCCGCGTCAGGCCGGCGTCGCCTCGTAGACGACGTTCACCGAGACGCTCACGCCCACGTCGCCGGTCTCGACGGCGGTCGAGGCGCTCCCGCCCGCGTCGCCGCCGGCCGCCGCGTCGTAGGTCTCGGCGACGTACGGCCGCGACTGCGCCTGCGCGGTCGACACCTCGAAGACGCCGGACACCTCCAGGCCGCTCGCGTTGGCCAGCGCGGCCGCGTCGTCGTCGGCGTTCGCCATCGCCGTGTCGAGCGCCTCCTCGCGGACCTCGCGCTCGCGCTCCTCGCTCAGGCCGAACTGGATCCGCTGGACCTCGTCGGCCCCGGCGTCGACCGCGACGTCTATCACGTCGCCGACGGCGTCGACGTCGTCGAGTTCGATCGCGTACCGGTGGACGCCCTCGTACTGCGTCCGGTTCGGGGTATCGCGGGTCTCGTAGCTCTCGCGGACGTCGTACTGGTCGGTCCGGATCGCGTCGTCGCTGAGTCCCCACTCCGTCAGCGCCGCCCGGAGCTCTCCGTCGCCGGCGTCGAGTTCGTCGCGGACCGCCTCGGCGTCGGAACCGGTCGCGGTCACCGCGACGCTGAGGGTGGCGCGGTCCGGCGCCGACGTCGCCTCGCCCGCGGCCGTCACTTCGATGCTGCGTTCCAGTTGCGCCTCGTCGCCGTCCGTCGGGGTCGCGGTGCCCGCGAGTCCCGAGCAGCCGGCCAACGCGACGAGCGCCGCGATACCGATGAGTGCCGTCAGTCGTCTGTCCATACTCGGGCGATCGATCCCGGACGCCTATAAAACGCCGATAGCGCAAAGAGCCGTTTTCGCTATCGGTCGTCGTCGCGGTCGCCGCCGGTCGCGTCCTCCTCGCGCTCGTCGGCCGCCTCCTCGGCGGCCTCCTCGTCCGCGTCGTCGTGGTCCACGACGTACGTGTCGTCGAGGTGCGGCTGTTCGTCCTCGGGACCGTCGCCGTGCTCGGCGGTCCCGTCCGGCTCGTCGAGCGCCTCGGCGACGGCCGCGTCCGCGGCGTCGGCGTCGGAGCCGCCGTCGGTGCCGGGTCCGTCCTCGTCGCTGTCGTCTGCGTCGCCGGCGTCGCCGGCGGTCTGGCCGCCCTCGACGGCCCGGACGTCCGTCCCCTCCGACCGTTCCGGATCGCGCTCGACGCCGCCCGACAGGTCGGTCGCGCGGCGGCCGGAGCCGAACAGCCGCTCGCGCAGCGACCGACTGCTGGGCCGCTCGGTGAGCAGCACCGAGGCGTCGACCTCGTGGATCACGTCGAGGTGAAGCGAGTTCGAGACGAGCCGGGAGAGCAGTCCCTTCTCCGTGGCGCCGATGATGACGAGCGTCTTGTCGGCGGCCGCCCGGCAGATGCCGGTCTCCACGTCGCCGCCGTCGTCGACGACGAGCTCCGCGTCGTCGAGACCGTGTTCCGCGGCCCAGTTCGCGAGGAACGCCTCGCCTCGGCCCCTGTCTTCGGGTCCGTCGACCACGTGAAGCAGCGTCACCTCGGCGCCGACGGTGTCGGCGAGCACCTTCGCGACCTCCGCGCTCAGGTCGGAGTCCGGACCGCCGGAGGTCGGGATGAGGATCCGCGAGGTGTCCAGCTCGTGCTCGTTGAGGATGAGGAAGTCGCAGGGGAGCTGGTTGGTCAGCTCGTCGACGGGGCGCTCCGCGCGGGCGGCGCTCCACAGCTGGTCGTCGCCCCAGCCCATCAACACCGAGTCCGGGCGGGTCCGGCGCGCCATGTTGAACACCTCCTCGAACGAGCGGTGCGAGACGACCGTCGAGGTCGACACCTCGACGTCGTACTCCGTCGCCGTCGACCGCAGGTTCGCCATCCCCTCGGCGGAGGCGTCCGCGATACGGCGCCCCGCGTCCCCCGAGGACAGCGACATGCGTTCGGGCGCCTGAACGACGTGGACGATGTGGACGACCCCCTCCTCGTGGCTGCGCGCGAGCTGCGCCGCCAGCTCGACGATCGGGCCGTCGGTTCGGGGGTTCGTGATCGGCACCATGACGCGGTACCCCTCGCCCGCGAACAGCGTCGCCTCGGTGGCGTCGAGGATGGGAACGTACGACCGACCGGCCGCGCGACCGAACGCCCACTCGGGGACCGTGAGGCGGCGACTCACGCCCTCGAAGCGCGCCTCCTCGAGACGCTCCTCGCTGGTCTGGAAGTAGTTGACGAGGGTGACCAAGACGACTCCCCCGATGGTGTTCCCGAGCAACACCGGGATCACGAAGCCGACGAGACCGGAGTAGAGGCTGATCTCCGCCCCGTACAGCGGGATGTTGTGCTGGAAGAACAGGTACAGCACCTCGGTGAAGGAGACGACCACGTGGAACAGGTCGCCGAGCGGGATCGCGAGGAACGCGAGGTAGACGACGAGCATCCGGCTCACGGAGTCGGTGGAGGCGAAGCCGACCCAGACGACGCCGGCGACGATGAGCCCCGCCATCGCGGCCTTGAAGAACAGCGGGACGAACGCGACGCCGAAGCCGCCCTCGGAGATGTACCGCGCCGCCCCGACGGTGTCGCCCGTGAAGACGCCGCCGTACGAGAGGACGGCCGCGCCGATAGCGCCGCCCGCGAAGTTGCCCGCGAGCACGATGGTCCAGTGGCGCAACAGGGTCGGGAGGCTCGCGAGCCGTTCGAGCGTGAGCGCCACCGGCGGCAGGGTGTTCTCGGTGTACAGCTGGTAGCCGCCGATGATGATGTAGATGAACCCGAGCGGGTACAGCATGACGCTCAGTATCGGATGAGAGTCGGTCGTCGCCGTCAGCGACGCGTACAGCATGAACGTGATCGTGATCGCCAGCCCGGCGGCGAGTCCGCTGAAGAACAGCTCTCGGCTCCCAGAGGTCACCTCCTCGTCCGCGGCCGCGATGATCCGCTGGAACACCTCGTCCGAGGAGAACCGGTCCCGAACGGCCTCGCCGACCGCGGGCGCGCCGCTCCGGGACCGCTCGACGACCTCCCGCATCGAATCGTCGTCGGGTTGCTCTGAGTCCGTCACTGGCGGAGGCCACGGCGGCCCGATAAAAAGCACTTGCTCTTCCGGTTACGCGGTGAAAAACGACCGGCCCGGCGGCGTCGGCGGTGGCCGCGAGAGGCGCCGACGACCGACGCGGACTCAGGCGCGCTCGACGGTCACCGTTCGGACCTCGACGGTGACCTCGCCGCCGACCACGGTCTCGATGCGGTCGTCGAGCGCGGGCGCGATGCCCTCGACGGTGCCGCCGGGCGGCGCACCCACCGTGACCACCACCCGATCGGTTTCGAGCGGCGGGACGGTTCCGGTGCGCTCGACGGTCAGATCGAGGAGTTCGAACTCCGAGTTCAGCGCGGTCAGCTCGTCGCTCGCGGCGGCGCGGATGTCGGTCTCGGTGGTCGAGGCGACGTACGACTCGTAGGTGACGCCGCCGAGGAACACCGAGAGCAGCGCGATGGCGACCACCAGCACGGCGACCCGTTTGAGGAACGCCGAGCGCGCCTCGTCCTCGCGGAACCACCGCTGGGGCCGGTATCCTTCGTACCATAACATCACGAGCGCCGAGAGGTTGATCGAGAGGACGTTCACCGCGACGATGACGCCCGCGCCGATCACGAGCCGCGGGATCCGGAAGGCGATTCCGATGCCGACCGCGGCCGCGGGCGGGATGAGCGCGACCGCGATCATCACGCCCACGAGTGTCGCCGAGACGCCCGTCATCAGCGAGACGATGCCCGCGATCCCCGCCCCGACCGCGACGACCAAGACGAGGACGTTCGGCGCGAGCCGCTCCGACACCTCCGCGAGTTCGAGCGGGTCGAGTCCGGGCGGGACCAGGGCGAGCGAGCGCAGGGCGAACGCGAACAGCGTCGCCGCGAGGACCGCGACCGCGACGCCGAGGACCTGCATCCGGACCCCGCGCCGGAACAGCGCCTCGTCGTCGACGACGGTGCCGATCGCGGCCGACATCGCCGGCCCGATGAGCGGCGCGATCACCATCGATCCGACCACGGTCGCGGGCGAGTCGAGCAGCAGCCCCGCCGTCGCGATCACCGCGGAAATGACGGTCATCAGCACGTACGTCCCCAGCCCCGAGGCGAGACCCTCCGCCTTCGCCTGTAGCTCCTCGCGGGAGATCCGGTCGCCGCCGCGCTCGGCGTCCTCCTCGTACTGCTCTTCGAGCGCCTCGAACCGGCGCGAGATGACCGTCTCGGCCGCGACGATGACGGTATACGTGCTCTCGTCGATCCCCGCCTCCCGCAGTCGGTCGAGGACGGGTTCGACGGCAGCCCTCGGCAGCGGGAACGTCGCGACCGCGGTGTACTCCCGGCCGCTCGTCTCGTCGGTGACGACGTAGTCGACCCCCTCGTCGTCGAGCGCGCGGACGACAGCCGCCCGCTTGCCCGCCGGAATCATGACCTGAACGAGTCGCACGGTCGCCGGTCGCGCCGACGCCTCTTATAGGGTCGGCACGCCGCGGACGTCGCGGTCGCGAGAAACGGAACTTTAATGCGCGAATCGCTCGCACCTTCGGGCAAGAATGCTCTCGCCGCTGGTCATCGACACGTTCCTGCTCGACTACCACCTCGGGCACGTCATACTGCTCGGGCTCGTCGTCTCGCTTCTGGGAGCCGCGCCGCTGAAGTCTCAGAAAGTGATCGCGTCGATCTTGGCCGTGTTCGGCGTCATCTTCATTATGGCCCCGTACACGACGATGCCGTCGACGTTTATCATAGCGGGCATCCCGCTCGTCCTGATCGGCACGCTGCTGTGGACGATGGCCGGCCGGTAAGCGCACGCGAGAACGACTCGAAATACCGTTTTCTCCTCCGCCCTCCGCGACGACCGCGACCGATCCTGGCGTCCTGTGCGATCCCGCCGCCGCCCTGTGCGATCCCGCTCCTTTTTGCCCCCCGGGAGACACTCCCCGCCATGGTAACGGTACGGGCCCCCGCGACGAGCGCGAACCTCGGGAGCGGCTTCGACGTGTTCGGGGCGGCCCTCTCGCGGCCGGCGGACGTCGTCACGGTCGAGCGGGCGGCCGAGACGACGATCGAGGTCACCGGGGTCGGCGCGCAGTACATCCCGGAGGACCCCGAGAAGAACACCGTCGGTGCCGTCGTCGAGGCGCTCGACGCGCCCGCGCGGATCCACATCGACAAGGGCGTGCGCCCGGCCTCGGGACTCGGCTCCTCGGCCGCGAGCGCCGCGGGCGCCGCGGTCGCGCTCAACCGACTGTACGACCGCGGCCTCTCTCGGGAGGAACTGGTCCCGATCGCCGCCGAGGGCGAGGCGGTCGTCTCCGGCGTCGCCCACTCCGACAACGTCGCCCCCTCGATCCTCGGCGGCTTCACCGTGACGACCGCCGAGGGGACCCGCTCGGTCGACGCCGCGATCCCCCTCGTCGTCTGTCTGCCGGACGTGGCGGTCTCGACCCGGGACGCGCGCCGGGTCGTCCCCGAGACCGCCTCGATGGAGGAGCTGGTCGAGACGGTCGGGAACGCGGCGACGCTCGCGGTCGGGATGTGTCGCTCGGACACAGACCTCGTCGGTCTCGGCATGGACGACCCCGTGGTCACGCCCGAGCGCGCCCGCCTGATCACCGGCTACGACGACGTCCGCGAGCGCGCCTTCGACGCCGGCGCGACCGGCGTCACCGTCAGCGGGGCCGGACCGGCGGTGATCGCGGCCTGCCGCGAGCGCGACCGCCGGGACGTCGCCGCCGAGATGCTCGACGCCTTCGCCGAGGCCGGGATCGAGTCGCGGGCGTATCAAACCCGTATCGGCCGCGGATCGACTGTTCTCGACGAGTGAGCGGTCGCGGATCGGTCGGTCGTCGAGGGTCGGAACCGACGACCGGTCGGGCCGCCGACCGCACGGCGGTCACTCGTTTTGAACGAACTCGCCCGAGCAGTCGTACTCGATCAGCTCGAACTCGTTCGCGGCCTGGACGGTCCCGTTGTAGGGGTCGGTCCGCTCGTACAGCTGGTAGACGGTGACGTTCTCGACGCCGGTCGCGTGCGTGCGGTTCCACTCCGCACAGAGGTAGTTCGCGAGGTACGAGCGGTGATTTTCGTTGTTCCCGGAGCGGACGTTCGAGAGGTACTTCCGCCAGCGCGCGGTGGGATACGTCGCGTCGACGTCCGGCGGTCGGTCCAAGGACACCTCGGCGTCGTGGAGCACGTCCCGTTCGCTCCCGTTTTCGAGGACGCCGGGAGCCGCGAACCACCGGGTCGTGCGGGCCGGTTCGGGCGCGAACATCTGCCAGTGCTGGTCCATCTCGACGGTCTCTAAGACCTCCTCGCCGGGGTCCGGAACCTCGCCGTAGCCGACCGACTGCGCGCTCGAAAGGACGATCAACACGACGAACAGGGCGGGCAGGACCGTCGAGAAGAGCGGGCTTCCGCGTTCGACCCCCGCGTGGAGGCGGTCTCTGAGGCCGTCGAGGCGGCCGTTCGGGGTCGACCGAGGCGCCGACGCGTCGAGCGAGGCGATCCGCCCCCCCGCGGATTCGAGGCGCGCACGCCATCGAGCGAGGGCCGCCGACGGGGCGAGCCGGTTTACCCCCCGCTCCGCTGCGTCCCAGACGGGCGTCTGGTAGAACGGAACGAAGCCGACGACGGCGATGACGGGGAAGAGATCGATCCGCATCGTGGCCGCCATCCCGACGTGCATGCCGACGAACAGCGAGGCGACCGCGGCGCGGGGGAACCCCGTGAGAACGACCAGCAGCGGCGAAGCGAACAGTAGCGCGATCCACACGACCGTGAACGCGCGAAGCAGGGCGGGGAACGCAGTGATGTGGTTGCCGAGGAGGTAGGTGAAGTGGTCCGCCTGCATGACGTACGCGACCGCCTCACCGCTCATCCAGAGGTCCCCCTCGAGCTTGTGAACGCCGTTCGTCACGTACATCACCAGCATCTGGAGGAGCACTCCCATCGAGGCGACCGTCGCGACGGCGCTCCCACGGTCCCCCGCCGAGGGACCAGTTTCCGGCGCCGTCTCGTCCTCGGCGCCGTCACCGGCGTCAGGCGTCGCGCCGTCACCGGAGTTCTTGGCGTCCGAGCGCCTGATCGCGTCGACCGACCAGCGCGCGCCCAGCGGGAGGAAGACGCCCCAGAAGAGCAGCATCGCGAAGAGGGCGTCGCCCGCGTTCAACACCATCGGGTTCCGGGCCTGGAGGGAGAGCAGCAGCAGCCACGAGACGACCGTCGCGAGCCGCGTCCGATACCCGACGAACAGCGCGAGGGCGACGACGCCCGCGACCGCGAACAGCGACGCGACGGCCCACGGCTCGCCGGAGAGCGCGTGGAGCGAGTAGACCTCAGAGTAGTCGGCGAACAGCGCGCGTCGCGGGAGCACGCCGGCGTCCGTGTAGAAGGCGGTCAGCGAGCGCGAGCGGCGGAGCAGGTCGGCGATCAGCAGCGCTCCGAGACCGATCCTGAAGGCGGCGAGCGCGCGCAGGTCCACCGAGGTTCGCGCGGCGACCGCCGCCGAGAGCCGTCGGACGGCGGCAGAGAACCGCGACCGAACGGTCGCGACCGAGGGACTCCGAGACATAATCTTGTGATCCAACTTGTTGGAGACGCGGTGGGACCTGTATAAGTTTTCCGTGCGCCGGAACGGCCGTCTCCGTCTCGACGGGTCCCGGGTCCCGGAGCGCGGAGCGGCTCGAAGCCACCGGAATCCTCAACTGCGACGGCGGCGTACGTCCGAGGGTGATGGACGGGGACATCCCGGAGGACGCCGCGATCGTGCTCTTCGACGGCGTCTGTAACCTCTGTAGCGGGTTCGTACAGTTCATCGTCCCCCGCGACTCGGAGGGGAAGTACCGGTTCGCCTCGCTCCAGTCCGACGTGGGACAGTCGCTCCTGTCCGAACACGACCTCGCGAACGAGGAACTGGACTCGATCGTTCTGATCGAAGACGGAGAGAGCTACGTGAAGTCGTCGGCGATCATCCAGATCGCGACGGGACTCGGCGGTCGCTATCGGCTGCTCTCGCCGTTCCGATACGTCCCCGCGCCGGTCCGCGACCGCGCCTACGACTTCGTCGCCGACCACCGGTACCAGTGGTTCGGGAAGAAAGACCGGTGTATGATGCCGTCGGGCGACGTCGAGTCGCGATTTCTGGAGTGAGCCGCGCGGGGGAAGCGGGACCCGCGTCCCGACCCCTCTCACTCCGCGCCGCGCCGCTCGTAGGTGACGAACGCGAGGTCGCCGTCGGTCTCGCGGTCGCGTTCGACCCACGCCTCGGAGTCCCACTCGGGGAACCGGGTGTCGCCGTCGGGGCGCTCGGGAATCTCGGTGACGACCATCCGGTCGGCGCGGTCGAGGAACGCCTCGTAGATCGTCGCCCCGCCGATGACGTAGACTGCGTCGACCCCGCGGTCGGCGGCGTCCTCGGTCGCTCGCGCGACCGCGGTCTCAACCTCGTGTGCCACGACCGCGCCGTCGGGGAGGTCGTCGTCGTCGATGAGGCGGGTCGTCAACACGACGCTGGTTCGATCGGGGAGGGGACCGCCGACCCGGTCGGCGATGCCCTCGTACGTCTTCCGGCCGACGATCACCGGGTGGCCGGTCGTCAGCCGCTTGAAGTGCGCCAAGTCCGCCGGGTAGTGCCAGGGCATCTCGTCGTCGTCACCGATCACGCCGTTCTCGGCGACGGCCGCGACGAGGACGAGGTCCGGATCGGCGGGGTCGCCTTCCCCGTCGGCGGCGTCGGCGTCGGCGTTGGCGTCCGCCATCACTCCGCGACCGCGAACGAGATGCCGTCCGCGGAGTCGTAGTCGACGATCTCGACGTCGTCGTAGGTCAGCTCGTCGAGCGGCTTGTCGGCGATCTCGATCCGCGGGCGCTCGCGGGGGGTCCGCGAGAGCTGTTCGAGCAGGCCGGGCACGTGGTCGTACCCCTCCTGCCCGTTCGGCTCGTCGGGCGCAGTGCGCTCGACCCAGCTTTTCACGTCGAGGTAGTCACCCTTGCGCTCGACGTTCGCGAGGCGCTCTTGGACGTACCGGAGGTTGTTGGCGTACCACTTCCCGCGGTCGCCGCGGCCGCAGTAGACGTGCGCGTCGACGACTGTGTGGCCGAACTCCCCGACCTCGAAGCCGGTCCGCTGGGCGAGCGCGTTCGCGAGGAGCGCGTACGCGGCGATGTTGAACGGGACGCCGAGCGCGATGTCGCCCGAGCGCTGTGTGAGGTGGAGGTTGAGCCGGCCGTCCTGGACGTTCACCACGAAGGTGTAGTGGCAGGGCGGCAGCGTCGAGACGGCGGCGTTCGCCGGGTGCCACGCGTTCACGACCATCCGGCGGGAGTGGGGGTTCTCCTCGAGCGTGTCGAGGACGTACTGGATCTGGTCGAACGTGCGGCGTCGCGTCCCGTCCGCGTCCTCCTCGACGGTGACCCAGCGGTCCGCGTCGTCGGGCCACGTCTCGCCCGGAAGCTCGGCGGCCGACTCCGGGACCGGGAATCGGCGCCAGAACCGACCGTACGCGGTGTCGAGCTTCCCCGCCTCGTCGGCCCACGCGTCCCAGATCTTCGTCTCCTCGCGGAGGTTCCGGATGTGCTCCTCGCCGGAGAGGTACCACAGCACCTCGTGGATGAGCGAGTTCCACCGGTAGCCGTCCATCTTCTTCGTGGTCAGGAGGGGGAACCCCTCCGCGAGGTCGACGGTGTACTGCCCGCTGAACGTCGCGATGGTGTCGACGCCGGTCCGGTTCGGCTTGTACGTGCCCGTCGAGAGCGCGTCGTCGACGAGGTCGAGGTACTGTTGCATGGTGGGGTTGCGCGCGCCGGGACCGACGGTCGCCGGCGCGGACTGTTATCGGGTCAAACGAACCGGGGTAACTAATAACGGTTCGATTCCGGGAGACGGAGCGAGTTCCGGCGTCGCCGGGACCGCGACCTCACCGGTACCGCTCGGGGAGGTACGGGTCGAACGCCGACGGGAGCAGGGGGATCACGGCCGCCGCGATCTCCGCGAGCCGCCGTCTGAGGGCGGTGTACACGACCGCGATCGCGAGCGTGCCGATCACGACCGCCCGGAGCGGCGGATCGACCAGCACGAGGAGCGGAACCGACAGCCCGACGGAGAGCGCGAGGTCCTCGACGGCGCCGTCGTACCGCACGCCGCGCCGCGGGGGGATCCACCGCTCTCGGTGGTGGTCGTACACCGCGCGGTCGGAGTTCCCCTCCCACGGGCGAAGCTCGAGTCCCCCGCCGTACATGTCGGCGACGCTGTGGAGCGCCGCGCCGAGGAGGAGGAACGCGACGCCGACGGTGACGGCGGAGGGGGACAGAAGCGCCGCGAGCGCCGCCGGCATCGCGAGGACGGAGTAGTAGACGGGATAGTGGAGCGTCCGCCGGTGGCCGGTGTACATGTCGAGGTCCGGAAGCAGACCGCCGAGGAAGCCGGCGGCGAACCCCACCGGCGCCAGCTCCGGCGCCGCGCGCACCAGCGGGGCCGCGAGCAGCATCCCCGCCAGCACGTGGGTCGGGAGCATCATCGTACCGGAACGCAGGCGACAGAAATATATGAGCGTGTCGGGGCGTCGCGGTCGCCCGCGTCGGCGCCGCCGCCGACACCGCAGGCCGGTCCGGCGACCCTCCGCGGACCGTTTATGTGCGGGCGGCCGAACCGAGGCGTATGCTCATGACGCCGGGACCGACCGCGGTCCCCGAACCGGTGCGCGACGCGATGTCCCGCGAACTCATCAACCCCGACGTCGACCCGCGGTTCCGAGAGATCTACGACCGTCTCACGGACCGGCTCGCGGCGGTGTACGGCGTCGATCCGAGCGGATACGGGAACGCGGGCGGTGCCGGCGGCGCGGGCGGCTCCGAGGATGCGGCCCGCGACGTCGTCGCCCTCGGCGGCGAGGGGATCTTAGGGCTGGAGGCGGCGGTCGCCTCGCTGGTCGACCCCGGAACCGAGGTGCTGTGCCTGTCGAACGGTCTCTACGGCGAGGGGTTCGCCGACTTCGTCGAGTCGTACGGGGGCGAGGCGACGCTGGTCGCCGCCGACTCAGACGAACCGCTCCCGCTCGACGCGCTCGACGAGGCGCTGGCGGCCGACGAGAGCGACTTCGACGTCGCGACGATGGTCCACTGCGAGACGCCCACCGGGACGCTCAACGATATCGGGAGCGCGCTCGACCGCATCGAGACCGCCGACGCGGAGGTCCTCACTGTCGTCGACGCCGTCTCCTCACTCGGCGGCGTCCCGGTCCCCACCGACCGGATCGACGTCTGTCTCGGCGCCTCCCAGAAGTGTTTCAGCGCGCCGCCGGGCCTCGCGACCGCCGCGGTGAGCGACCGCGCGTGGGCCGCGATGGAGGCGCGCGACCCGCACTCGCTGTACGCGAACTTCCTCCCGTTCCGCGACGTGAGCGACGGGTTCCCGTACACCCATCTGACGACGGAGGTCGTCGCGCTCGACGCGGCGCTCGGTCTCCTGCTCGACGAGGGCCTCGACGCGGTCCGGGAGCGACACGAAGCGGCCGCGGCGCGGTGTCGCGAGCGCGGCGCGGAACTGGGACTGGAGACGGTTCCCGACTCCGAGCGCAGTTCGCCGACGGTGACCGCCTTCGAGGTTCCCGGTCGCGCGGCGGCGCTCCAGGAGCGGCTTCGCGAGGAGCGCGATATCATCCTCGCGACTGGGCTCGGCGAGGACGCCGGGGACGTCCTCCGCGTCGGCCACATGGGCCACAACGCGCGCGTCGAGCGCGTCGACGAGACGATGGACGCGCTCGCTGACGTGGTGTGAAAATGTAGGATCGAAACCGAGCGCCGCCCGGAAACGCCTCCAACACCTCATTCCGACTGTGTGGTCGTGTGAAAATTCCAAAATATTAAGTGTATTATTCGAAATCAGGAACCGGTAGGTCTCCTCGATGTCACGAACACTCCGAAACGGGAACGATCAGCTGCGGTTACCCCTCCGACTGGTGTGGAACGACGGCGAGCGACGCCCTCGCGCTCCCCTCCGTCTCGCCGCCGGAATCGTCGTGGTGCTCATGTTCGCCAACACCGGTCGGACCCTTCGACCGTCGCCGTTCGCGGGAGACGGTCCCCTCGCGGAGGTCGCGAACAACCTGATAGGGGGGATCCCCCAGTCGGGGGGGATCGCCCTCGGCGTGGTACTCGTCGCGCTGGTCGTCGATCGGCGGGTGCTCACCGACCTCGGACTCCGGCTCGGACGCGGCGTCTGGCGTCGGTTCGCGGGGGGATTGGCGCTCGGGGCCGCGATCAGCGCTTTCGGCGTCGCCGCCGGCGTGGCCGCGGGGTTCTACGAGTTCGGGGGGTTCCGGCTGACCGGCGGGCCGGGGGCCTGGGCGCTCCTCGCGGTCGGGACCGCGCTGTCGCAGCTGCTCGTCGTCGTCCCGGAGGAGCTGTTCGTCCGGGGGTACATCATCACGAACGCCCTCGAAGGACTGGACGGGTTCCCGTCGGTCCCGAGAAGCGTCGCTGTCGCCGTCGCGGTCGCCGTCTCGTCGCTGTTCTTCTATCTCACGCACTCGACGCGGGGCGAGGCGTTCGGCGTCATGGCCGGCGGACTCGCCGTCCTCTTGGGCGTCGCGTACGTCCTCAGCGGCGATCTCGCCGTTCCGATCGGCGTTCACTTCGGCGTGAACTTCGCGGCGATGATCGGCGGGTCGGCCCCGCAGCAGGCGACGCTCGTTCGGATCGAGTCGTCCGCGACCGTCGCGGAGTCGCTCGTCCTCCCGCCAGAGGCGGTGGTCGTGCGGCTCTTCGGGGCGGCCGTCGGCGTCGGCCTGCTGGTCGGGTGGTACCGTCGAGCGGGGGGCGACAGACGCGTTCCCGCGTCGATCGTCCGCCCGTCGCTGCGCGGAGACCGCGGCACCGATGCGCCGACGGAGCGACGGTAGGGCGGTATCCGCACGTCCGTTCGGCGTGCGGCCACGGATGAGCGTCGTTCGTCCCGGACGTTCTCCGGGAGAGCGCCGTGGAGTTCCGCCTCCGGAATTCCCTTGCGTTCGCCCGAACAAGGTCCGGATATGAACCACCGCGAACTCGGCGGCGTCGGCGCAGTCAGCGAGGTCGGCTACGGCGCCTGGCAGATCGGCGGCGACTGGGGCGAGGTGACGGAGGAGGCGGCGGTTTCGGCGGTCGAGGCCGCCCGCGATGCCGGAATCGACTTCTTCGACACCGCGGACGTGTACGGCGACGGCCGCTCGGAGCGGATCGTCGGCGAGGTCCTCGCGGACGAGATCGCCGCGGGCGACGTGACCGTCGCGACGAAGGCCGGCCGCCGGCTCGCCCCCCACGAGGCCGACGGCTACACCGAGGCGAACCTCCGGCGGTTCGTCGACCGCTCGCGGGAGAACCTCGGGGTCGAGACGCTGGATCTGGTACAGCTTCACTGCCCGCCGACTGACGTCTACTACCGGCCCGAGACGTTCGACGCGCTGGCGACGCTCGAAGACGAGGGGCGGATCGCGGGCTACGGCGTCAGCGTCGAGCGCGTCGAGGAGGGGCTGAAGGCGATGGAATTCCCGGGCGTCGAGTCGGTCCAGATCATCTTCAACCCGTTCCGGCAGCGGCCCGCGGAGCTGTTCTTGGAGGAGGCCGCCGCGCGCGACGTTGGCGTTATCTGCCGGGTGCCGCTCGCGTCCGGGCTGCTCACGGGCGCGCTCTCGCGCGACGCGGCGTTCCCCGAGGACGACCACCGCAACTACAACCGCGAGGGCGACGCCTTCGACGTGGGCGAGACGTTCGCGGGCGTCCCCTTCGAGGCGGGCCTCGACGCGGTCGACGCGCTCGACGAGCGCCTGCCCGATGACCGCCCGCTGCCCGAGTTCGCGCTGCGGTGGATCCTCGACCACGACGCCGTCTCGACGGTGATCCCCGGGTCGACGACGCCGGAGCATATCCGGGCGAACGCGGCCGCGAGCGAGGCGACCCTCCTCTCCGACGCCGAGCGCGAGGCCGCGAGCGAGGTGTACGACGAACACGTCCGCGAACACGTCCACCAGCGCTGGTAAGAGGCGATCGGACGGGGAACCTCTCGCTCCGGGCTCGTCGCGCGCCGCTCCCCCTCTCACTCGTCGAGCGCCGCCGCCAGCTTCTCGATCGGGTGCGGGGGCGCCTCGGCGCCCTCGCGGTCGCCGAGCTGCGACCGGCAGGAGGCGCCGGGCGCCGTCACCGCGTCGCCGTCGCTGTCGGCGACCTGCCCGAAGAGGATCCGACCGATCGCCTGAGAGAGGTCGTAGTGTTCGCTCTCGTAGCCGAACGAGCCGGCCATCCCGCAACACGAGGAGTCGAGCGGGTCGACCCCGTAGCCGGCGCGTCGGAGGACCCCCACGGCGTGGTGGTCCGCGTTCGTCGCCTTCTGGTTGCAGTGGCCGTGGTAGGTGAGCGTCTCTGCCGGCGCGTCGAACGACAGCCGCTCGTCGACCCGACGGGCGTCGAGGTACTCGCAGACGCCCGCGGCGGCCGCCGACACCGCCTCGGCGTCCGCGCCGTCGAGTAAGTCCAGGTACTCGTCCTGGAACATCACGGCGTCGGACGGCTCGACGAAGAGGACCGACTGCCCCTCGCGAACGCGGGGCGCGAGCGCCGCGACGTTGGTTTCGGCGCGCTCGCGGGCCGCGTCGAGGAACCCGGTCGAGAAGGCGGCGCGGCCGGAGGGCGCGAGGTCGTCAGGCACCTCGACGCGGACGTCGGCCGCCTCCAGCACGCGCACCGCCGCCTTCCCGGCCGCCGGGTCGCTGTAGTTGGTGTACGTGTCGGGGAACAGCGTGACCGCGTCGACCGCGTCGCTCGGGTCGACCGCGGGGCCGCCGCGGGCCGCGAACCACTCCTCGAAGCTCGTCGACCGGAACGTCGGCAGCGTGCGCTCGGGGGCGATCCCCGCGAGCGCGTCCATCGCCGTCCGGGCCCCGGGCACCTTCGTCGCCGCGTTCGACAGCGGCGCGAGTCTGCTCCCGAGCGCCGAGAGCCGGTCGATGTCGCGGAACAGGCGCTCGCGCAGGCCCGACCCCTCCCGCTCGTGGTGCTCGTGTTTCACCTCCGCCTTCAGCTTCGCGAGGTCGACGCCGGTCGGACAGTCGCTCTGACAGCCCTTACAGCCGACACAGAGGTCGAGCACCTCCGCCTGAAACCGGTCGGAGTGGATCTCCTCGTCGTCGAGTTCGCCGCGTATCGCGGCCCGAAGCATGTTCGCCCGGCCGCGGGTCGCCTGAATCTCCTCGCCGGAGGCCCGATAGGTCGGACACATCGTCCCGGAGTCGGTCTCGCGGCAGGTGCCGCAGCCGTTGCACAGCTCGACGAGGTCGGTGAAGCCGCCCTCGTCGGAGAAGTCCAGCGTCGTCTGCGGCTCGACCGATTGGTACGTCGGCCCGTACCGGAGGTTCTCGCGCATGTCGGTGTCGGCCGCGGACTCGGGATAGCCGCACTCGGCGGCGGTGTCGCCGTCGACGTAGACGACCTTGCCGGGGTTCATGCGCCACTCGGGGTCGAACGCGGACTTCAGCTCCTGGAACGCCGCCCAGAGGTCCGGTCCGTACATCTTCGGGTTGAACTCAGTGCGCGCGAGGCCGTCGCCGTGTTCGCCGGAGAAGGCGCCGTGGTGCTCCAAGACGAGGTCGGTGACGTCGGCGGCGATGGCGTGCATCGTCTCGACGCCCTCGGACTCCTTCAGCGAGAGGATCGGCCGGATGTGGAGGGTCCCGACCCCGGCGTGCGCGAAGTACGCGGCGGAGGTGCCGTGGTCGTCGAGGACCTCCTCGAAGGCGGCGACGTAGTCGGCCAGCTCCGCGGGCGGCACCGACGCGTCCTCGATGAACGGGTACGGCTTCGCGTCGCCGTCCATGCTCATCAGGAGCGGGATCGCCGCCTTTCGGAGGTTCCAGAGGTCGGTCTGGGTCCCGTCGTCGTACGCCTCGATGACGTCGAACGCGTCGCGGTCGCCGTCGCCGAGGAAGCGGTCGTTGGCGTCGGCGACCGCCGCCTCGAACTCGTCGACCAGCTCCGAGTCCCACTCCAGCATGAGCGCGGCCGCCGCCCGGTCCGGGATCGGCTCGGCGTACTCGGCGTACTCCGGCGACCCCGCCGCCAGCTCGACGACGGCGTCGTCCAGCAGTTCGACCGCGCTCACGGGGAGTTCGAGCGCCTCGGGGACCGCGCGCATGGCCGCGTCGAGCGAGTCGAAGGCGTACAGCGCCAGCGCGGTCTCCTCGGGCCGGGTGACCAGCGAGAGGGTGGCCTCCACGACGACGCCGAGCGTCCCCTCCGCGCCGACGAACAGCTTCGAGAGGTTGATCACCTCCTCGCCGTCGTCGTTCTCGTAGATCACCTTGTGGAGGTTGAACCCCGAGACCGACCGCTTCAGCGTCGGGTATCGGGCGTCGATCTCGTCGGCGTTCTCCTCGACGAGGGCGCGGACCGTCTCGTACAGCGCGGCCTCGCGCTCGCCGCCCTGCTCGCCCGCGACGATCGCCTCGTACTCGGGCGAGTCGAGGACGACGTCCCGGGTGCGGATCGGCGTGCCGTCGGGCAGCACCACGCGCAGCTCCTCGGTGTAGGCGTCGGTGATCCCGTAGCGCACCGAGTGCGCCCCGGTGGAGTTGTTGCCGATCCCGCCCCCCACGGTCGCGCGCGCCGAGGAGGCGGGGTCGGGCGCGAACTGTAGCCCGTCCTCGGCGAGTCGGTCGTCGAGGTCGTCCTGAACCACGCCGGGCTGGACCGTGGCGCGGCGCGCGTCGGGATCGACCGACAGGATCGAATCCATATGTCGCGAGAGATCGAGCACGACGCAGCCGGGACCGACGGTCTGTCCCGCGAGCGACGACCCCGCGCCGCGCGGTAGCACGGGGACGCCGTGGTCGGCCGCGACGCGCATCGCCGCCCGCACGTCGTCGACGCCGCGAGGGGAGACCACGCCCGCCGGTCGCGCCTGATAGACGCTCCCGTCGGTCGCGTACAGCACCTGCGCGTACTCGTCGAACTCGACGCCGCCCGCGACCGCGTCGCGCAGGTCGGCCGCGAGCGCCCGGTAGGCCTCGACGTCCGGTCGGTCGTGGCCCAGCGCGGCGGCCGAGACGGCCGACCGGTCCGGGTCCGCCTCGGGAGACGCGTTCGCCGAAGACTCGTCGGCCGGGGACTCGTCAGACGTGAACTCGTCCGCCGTGGTCGGGGCGCGCTCCCCGGCGACTCCCCCGTCGGACGCTGCTCGCCGCGCTCGGTCGCCGTCGCCGCTTTCGCGCCGTGCTCCCGGGTCCCCCTCGCCGGCCGGGCCTCTTCCGTTCATGGAGAAGGTGGACGGGATGAGCGGCATAAAACCATCGTGAACGATGATTATATTCATTTAGGGCGGCGCCGAAGCGGGCCGCTTTTTCGGCGGGACCGCAACCGAACCGACGGAGACGATCGTGGAGCACGAACGCGACGAGGAAGCGAGGGATCTCGACGACGGTCCCGAGAGCGGCGGACCGTCCGGAGACGGCGGCGATCGGGAGCGCGACGAAATCCCCGACGGCGAGCGCGAGGCCCTGGAGACCATCGCGCACGGGGCGGTGCTCACCTCGGGCGGCGTCGCCGGCCAGCGCGCGCTGATCGCGGCGACCGAGTTCGCGCTGACCCGCGGGCTGGGTCCGACGGCGTACGGCGTGTACGCGCTGGCGTGGCGGATCGCCCAGCTTCTCTCCCGGGTCGTGACGTTCGGCAGCGTCCCCGCCATCCAGCGCTACCTCCCGGAGTACGCGGGCGACGCGGACCGACGGGGCGCGGTCGCCGGCCTCGCGTACGCGACGACGCTCGGCTTCGGAGTCGCGATCGCGGCCGGCGTCTGGCTCGCTGCGCCGGCGATAAACGCCCGCACAGTCACCGAGCCGGCGTTCACGGGGACGATGCGCTCGTTCGGCGCGCTGGTCGGACTGCTCGGCGTCGTGATGGTCGCGTCCGCGCTCTTCCGCGCGGTCGGTTCGGCCCGCGGCGAGATCCTCTTCAACAAGCTGTTGCGGCCGGGCGTCCGGCTCGTCGGCGCGCTCGGCGCGCTCGCGCTCGGCTACTCCGTCGTCGGCGTCGCGGGAGCGATCGCGGCCGCGACCGGGCTGCTCGCCGCGGCCGCCGTCCCGCTCTCCGCGTCCGTCACCGGCGTCCGCCCGTCGCTCCGGGGCGCCCGCGCGGAGGCCCGACGGTTCTACGACCACGCGGCCCCGGTCGCGATGAGCAGCCTCGGGAAGGTGTTCCAGAACCGCGTCGACGTGTTGCTCGTCGGGGCGCTGCTGACGGCGACCGCGGCGGGCGTGTACAACGTCGTCCTCGTGGTGATCGCGGTCGCGTGGATCCCCCTCCTCTCTTTCAACCAGCTGCTCCCGCCCGTCGCCTCGGAGCTGTACGCGAACGACCGGACGGCGACGCTCAACGCGGTGTACGGCTCCGTCACGCGACAGATCGTCACCGCCGTCGTCCCGATCCTCGCCGTGCTGGTCGTGTACGGCCGGGAGATACTGGCGCTGTTCGGCGAGGCGTACGTCGACGGCTACCTCCCGCTCGTCGTCTACCTCGGCGGCGTCTTCGTCGGGAGCGCGGTCGGCGCAACAGGCTGGCTCCTGATGATGACCGACCACCAGTACGCGCGGATGGCGCTCGACTGGCTGCTCGCGGTCCTCAATGTCGGGCTGACGTACGCGTTCGTCGTCCGGTACGGGCTGGTCGGCGCCGCGCTCGGTACGTCGCTCGCCATCGCGGTCCAGAACGGGATCCAGATCGTCCTCCTGCGCCGCTTCGAGGGGCTGTGGCCGTACGACCGCACCTTCCTCACCCCGCTCGCGGCCGGCGGCGTCGCCGTCGCCGCGATGTACGCGGTTCGGGCGATCCTGACCGGTCTCCCGGCGGTCCTCGCGGGCGGGATAACCGGAGTCGCCGCCTACGCGGCGTCGCTTTGGATCCTCGGCGTCGACCCCCGCGACCGCTTTGTCGCGCGGCGGCTGGCGCGGCGCTACCGGGTCGCGCTCGCGGAGCGGTTCGACCGCTGACTCCCCCGCGAGCGGATCGCGACGATTTATTGGCGGACCGCGACGTACTGACGGTATGCAAACGATCGACCGCGAGTCGGCGGGGTCCGCCCGCGTCGCGATCGTCGGCGGGATCCACGGCGACGAGCCCGCCGGCGTGCGGATCGTGGAGCGGCTCGCGGCGGAACTATCACCCCTCGACCTGCCCGACGGCGAAGCGACCGACGGCGACGCGGAGTCCGAAGGGTTCGTCCGGCTGATACTCGCCAACGAGCCGGCGATCGAAGCCGAGACGCGCTACACCGACGCCGACCTGAACCGGGCGTTCCCGGGCGACGCCGACAGCGACGAGTACGAGCGCGCGCTCGCGCCGCGGCTCGCCGCCGAGTTGGAGGGGGTAGACGCCGTGCTCGCGCTCCACACCTCCCACAGCGCGCCGCCGCCGTTCGCCATCTACAGCGACCTCACGGAGTCGGTCCGCCGCACCGTCACGGGGCTCCCCGTCGATCACGTCGTCGACGCGGGCGGGCTGCGGTCGACGACGCTGGACTCGGCGGTGCCCCACACCGTCTCGATCGAGGTGGGCCGTCAGGGGAGCGAGGAGGCCGTCGCGTTCGGCTACGAGGCGTGTCGGGCCTTCCTCCGCGCTCACGGCGCGCTCGCGGACGAGCCGCCGACGTTCTCGGAGACGGTCGTGGTGGAGGGCCGCGAGGAGGTGCCGAAAGGCGGCGGGGAGCCGCGCGTCCACTACGCGAACTTCGAGGCGATCCCGGAGGGCGCGGTGTTCGCCGAGGACGACGTGTACACCCACCGCGTCGAGGAGCCGGGCGTGGTCCCGATCCTCGCCAGCGAACGGGGGTACGACGACATCTTCGGCATGTACGGTCACGTCTCCGGCGTCGTGAAACCGCCGGGCGAAGGGGAGCTTCGGGTGTATCCGCTCGATGAACCGGTCGGTACGGGAGACGGCGACGGAGAGCAGAACGGCGCGGACCGGTCAGAGCACGCGGAGTAGCTCGGTTCGCGGTCGGGGAGTTCGGGTCGCGGCCGGGAGACTCACTTCGCGGTCGGCGTGATGTCGCCGACGGCGTCCATCACCTGGACCGCCGCGCTGGCGGCGAGGCCGCGGGCGACCTCGTCGGTGTCGGACTCGGCGATGCCGGCGTCGAGGTCCTCGGGGTCGGGCGTGAAGCCCGCCGAGACGGGGTGGCCGGCCGGGGGGTTGACGGCGACGGTCGCCTGCGGGCCGTCGGCGCCGACGGACAGTTCGGAGCCGACGGCGTAGCTGTCGGGGAGATACGACTCCGTGCGCGTGACGATTCCGGCGACCGCGCGCCGGAGCTGTCGTTCCTGGTCCGGAGAGAGGTCGACGGTCGCGGGCGAGCCCGCGTCCGTCACACCCGGTGCCCCGGCGTACGGGTTGTTGCCGTTCATTCGAAGACACGACTCGTACGCGGAGCCGAGTCAAAAAGGCGTCGGCGGCGGCGACCGCGGGTCCGGCGCGACGCCGGATCGGTTCCGGTCCGCCCGGCCGGCTACAGGATCGGCTCGGACTCCCCGTAGGCGGCGATCACGACCGCGGTCGCGTATCGGTCCGGCTCGGCGGCCACCGTCTCGACGCGCGTCTCGCGGTCCGGGAGGTCCCAGTCGCGCAGGTCTGCGCCCGCGTCGAGTCCCGCCTCGATCCGGTCGCGGACGCCGTCGGCGTCCTCGCCGGTCACCTCGTAGAAGAGGCCCGGACCGGGACCGGTCGCCCAGCCCAGTCCCGCGACCGCGTCGGGGTGCCGGCGGGGCGCGCGCTTCGACTCGGCGCCCTCGGCGCCCGCGCGACCGCCCTCGCGGAAGTCCACCTCGTCGCCCGGCCCGATCGTCCGGCGCGCCTCGACGACCGTGAGTCGGTTCCCCGCGGGACCCAGCTCCGGCGCCTCCGGGACCGCCTCGACGGTCGCCTCGGCGGGGACGACCGAGGAGACCGCCACGAGGTTGTAGTTGTGGAGGTTCGCGTCCGCGAGCGCGGCGTCGTAGGAGGCCATCGCCGTGTCGGCGACCCCGACGCCGCCGGCGACGTGGATAGTCTTCATTGACGCCGAATCGGCGACGGGCGCGGTAAGGGGTTACGAACTGATCGCCGTCGACGGACGAGTGAAAGCGAGCGCGAAACGACGAGTACGAGGCCGAGACTGCGGTGGCGCGCGCCTCCGAGCGCCCTTCGGGCGCGAGGAGCGCGTGCGAGGGAGTCGCGAGCGCAGCGAGCGACGAGGTTGGGGAGGCGTGAGGTGCGGTGCTGCGCGGTGCGGGCGGGACTCAAAGGGGCAGCCGTGAGGCGGGCGCAGGCGATGTAAGCACCGCAGCGAGTGAGCGGAGCGAACGAGCGAGGAGCGCAACGAGCGTGCGCCCGCCTCACGGCTGGGGCTTTGGCGGTGGTCGCCGCCGATCTGTGATCAACGGTTTATAAGCGAGCGGCTGGGGCTTTGGCGGTGGTCGCCGCCGATCTGTGATCAACGATTTATAAGCGAGCGGCTGGGGCTTTGGCGGTGGTCGCCGCCGATCTGTGATCAACGGTTTATAAGCGAGCGGCTGGGGCTTTGGCGGTGGTCGCCGCCGATCTGTGA
>NZ_JAGGKE010000003.1 GCF_017873555.1 Halorubrum trapanicum
TCCCGTCCCCCGGGCGGCCACGCCGCCGGCGAGCGCGCGTGCGGGGGAGGCGGGGGCGCCGACGGCGCCAGCGACGAGGCTGGGGAGGAGTGAGGTGCTGTGCGGGGCGGGACTCAAAGGGGCAGCCGTGAGGCGGACGCACGCTCGCTGCGCTCCTCACTCGGTCGCTACCGCTCCCTCGTTGCGGTGCTTGCGTCGCCTGCGTCCGCCTCACGGCTGGGGCTTTGGAGCTGTTCTCCGTCGTTCCGCGGTCAATCACGTACAGCCGCACGGCTGGGGCTTTTGAGGCACCAAGCACCGCTGACAGCCGATAGTAAACCGCCGCCGCCCAGAACTTCGTATCCGGTCCCCGCCGATCGTCCCCGTTTTTATTATCTGGTCCCGAACCCGGCGTATGACCCGAATCGTCGCCGTCTCCGGCAGTCGGAGCGCGGACAGCACCACGCGGGCCGCGCTCCGCGTCGCGCTCGACGCCGCGGCCGACGCCGGCGCGGAGACCGACCTGATCGACTTAGCCGCCGTCGACCTCCCGCTGTACCACCCCGACGAGGGCGCGCAGGGCGACAGCGAGGCCCTGAAGCGCCGCGTCCGCGAGGCCGACGGCGTCCTCGCGGGCACGCCCGTCTACCGCGGCTCCTACTCGTCGACGTTCAAGAACTTCCACGACTTCTGCGGCTCCGACGAGTACGCGGACACCGCCGTCGGGCTGCTCGCGACCGCGGGCGGCGGCTCCTACGGCGGGACGCTCGAACACCTCCGGTCGACGTTCCGGAACGTCCACGCGTGGACCGTCCCCCACGAGGTCGGGATCCAGGGGGCCTCCTCGAAGGTCGAGACGGGCGCGGCCGCCCCCGGCGGCGAGCCCCGGATCACCGACGAGGACCTCCGGCGCCGCACCGAGCGGCTGGGTCGGGTCGTCGTCGAACACGCCGAACGGATGCGGGAGTGACGGCGCGACGGTCGCGCCCGCGGTCTCGCCATCGACGCTCAGCGCCCTCTCCCCCGACGCCCCGCGGTCTCGCCACCGACGCCCCGCCGACCCGTCGGGCTTTTGCCCGGCTCGCGTCTACGACCCCTATGACCGAACCGGGTGACGACGACCGTGTCCGCTAACCGGAAGGGAGACCGCCGCGAGCGGGAGCTGGTGAACGACCTCGACGAGGCGGGGTTCGCCGTGATGCGCGCGCCGGCCAGCGGCTCGGCGACGGAGCGCGAGCTGCCGGACGTGCTCGCGGGCGACGGCGAGACGTTCTACGCCATCGAGGCGAAGTCGAGCGCGGGCGACCCCATCTACCTCACCGGCGAGGAGGTGGAGGCGCTGCTGTTCTTCGCGCGGAACTTCGGCGCGAAAGCCCGGATCGCGGTGCGGTTCGACCGCGAGGACTGGTACTTCTTCCACCCCGGCGACCTCTACACCACCGACGCCGGCTCCTACCGCGTCAAAAAGGAAACAGCGCTCGCGGACGGCACCGACTTCCCCGAGTTCGTCGGCGAGACGGAGAAGGTGACGCTCGCGGAGGTCGGCGACGGCGGCGGCGACGACCCGGACGCGACCGACCCGGAGACCGAGGAGCGCCGGGCGATCTTAGAGGCCGTCCGCGACGGCCACATGCCGGTCGCGGACGCGCTCGACGTGCTCTGACGGTCGGGTGAGCTCGGTTCTCAGTCGGACTCGGTCCTCGCGTCCACGGCGTACTCGTTCAGGTCGTCGGCCAGCGTCTCCGCCTGCTCGGGGGTCAGCCGAACGCGGTCGGCGTGGGGCGGTATCTCGTCGACGCCGACCGTGTCCAGTTCGACGCTCAACACGACGCGGTCCGGCGAGTCGTCCGCGACCGCGACGTCTACCACCCCGTCGAGCGACAGGGCGGTCTCGTGGGTCTCGACCGCCGCGGCGACGAGGTCGAGCGTCGTGTACGCGTTCACGGTCGTGATTCGGTTTGACATGGGTTGCGTGGGTGGTCGGGTCGCGTCTCAGTCGTCGGCGGTCGGTTTGGTTCGAGCCTGCTCCTCGGCGGCGACCCCGTCGGTCGTCGGCTCCAGCGCGACCGCGCACTGCTTGTAGTTCGGCTCGTCCGAGCGGGGGTCGGTGACCGGCAACGTCAGCTCGTTCGTCGCGCCGCGGTGGATCGGCAGCCAGACCGTTCCGGCCGGGACGGCGGTGTCGACCGTCACGCGGACGGGGATCGACCCGCGGCGGGAGGTGAGGCACGCGGTCTCGTCGGCCGCGATCGCCGCCTTTTCGCCCGTTTCCGCCTCGCCCGCTTCCCCCTCGTCCGCGGGGCTCGCTTCCCCGGCCGATTCCGCCTCGCCGTTCAGGCGCTCGACGGTGTCCGGGTTCACCCGCGCGACGACGGCGGACGCCGCGTCCCCGTCCCGCGACCGGATCCCGGTGTTGTACCCGTCGGACTCGCGGCCGGTGGTCAGGGTGAGCGGGTACGACTCGTCGGTCGGTTCGGGAACGCCGGCGTGCGTCCCGGTCGAGAACCGCGCGCGGCCGGAGGGGGTCCGGAACGACCAGTCGCCGTCGTCGTGGTATCGGTACCCGCCCGCCGACTTCGCGGACGGCGCGGGCCAGCGGACGGCCCGCTCCTCTCGGAGTCGGTCGTACGAGACGCCGGAGCAGTCGGCGTCCGTCCCGGCGGTGAGCGCGGCGAACTCGTCGAACACGGCTTCCGGCTCCGTCGCGGGGAACAGCCCGGGAACGAGCGCCTCCCCGATCGACGTGATGATGTCGAGGTCGGTCCGCACGGCCGGCGCGAGGTCGGAGGCGGGGCGGACGCGCGAGATCCGCCGCTCCATGTTCATCGCCGTGCCGTCGGACTCGCCCCACGTCGCCGCCGGCAGCACCACGTCCGCCAGCTCGGTGGTGTCGGTGTGGAAGGCGTCCTGAACGACGAGGAACGTCTCCCGCAGGCGTTCGCGGGCGGCCGAGGCGTCCGGGAGGCCCGCGGCCGGGTTCGTCGCGACGGCCCACAGGGCCTCGACGGGACCGTCGCCGATCGCCTCGCAGATCCCCACCGGTCCCGGTCCGGGGTCGTCCGGGAGGCGCTCGACGGGCACGCCCCACGCCTCCGCGATCGTCCGCCGCTCGGCCGGGTCCTCGAACGAGCGCATCCCCGGCCACGACCCCTTCGACGAGCAGACGCGCGTCCCCATCGAGTTGGCCTGCCCCGTCAGCGAGAAGGGGCCGCTCCCGGGTCCCATGTTCCCCGTCGCGAGACAGAGGTCGATCAGCGCGCCGGCGGTGTCGGTCCCCTGCGCGCTCTGGTTGACGCCCATCCCCCAGTAGACGAGCGTCGGATCGCGGAGCGCGTCGACGAGCGCCTCCACGGTCGCGAGGGAGACGCCCGCAGTCGCCGCGGCCGACTCCGGATCGGGAAGCTCCGCCCGAAGCGCCCCGAAGCCGGTCGTCGCCTCCTCGACGAACGCCTCGTCGACCTCGCCGCGCTCGATCACCCGCGCGAGCACCGCCCGCGCTAACGCGAGGTCGGTCCCCGGCTCGGGTGCGACGTGACGGTCGCCCGCCTTCGCGGTCTTCGTCTCGACGGGGTCGACGACGATCAGCCGGCTCTCGCCGTCGGTCGCGCTCTCGACTATCCACCGGAACAGCACGGGGTGGGCCACGGCCGGGTTCGCCCCCCAGACGACGTGAGTCGTCGCGTCCTCGACGTCGTCGTACGTCGGCGGGGGCGCGTCGCTGCCGAACGCGTCGTTATACGCGGTCACCGCGCTCGCCATACACAGCGTCGTGTTCGCGTCGTAGTGTCGCGTCCCGAAGCCGCCCCGGGCCAGTTTCCCCAGCGCGTACGCCGCCTCGTTCGTCTGCTGCCCGCTCCCGAGGACCGCCAGCCCGTCGCGGTTCCGGTCGAGGGCGTCGCTGAACTCGTCGACGATCCGCGAGAGCGCCACGTCCCACGTGGTGCGCCGGAGTTCGCCCTCCTGCCGGACGTGCGGCCGCGTCAGCCACTCTCCGTCCGGGTTCTGGGTCTCGTCGATGCCGCGGGAACACGCGAGACCGCGGTTCGTCGGATGGGCCACGTCGCCGCGGACGCCGTCGATCCCGTACCCGGAGTCGACCCGTCCCGTGAGGTGGCCGCAGCCGACCGCGCACCGCATACACGTGGTCGGGACGGGGTCGTTCACTCCGCACCCCGCTCCGTCTCGTCGTCCGCCGCGTCCGCCGGGAACAGCTCCGGGGCGACGTCCATCGACGCCACCGGGGCGGTCGACTCCCCGTCGGCGCCCGCGCGGATTTCCTCGCCGGCGACCTCTCCGGCACCGACGCGGGCGGCCGCTTCGGCACGGTCGCCGCCCTGCTCGGGAGCCGCCTCGGCGGTCGGGTCAGTCATCGCTCTCGGTCGCCAGCGGCGTCCCGTCCACGTCGGTCGGCGCGGGCCCCTCGCCGTCGGCGAACGGGTACCACGACCGCTTCGCGTCGGTGAGGCAGGGGTCCTCGTAGTCGGTCTCCTCGGGTTCGGCCAGCTCGACGAGCGCCTCCTCGCCGGTCGCCTCGACCCACTCCCTGAACGTCTGTCCCTCGGTCCGCCCCGCCGCGAACGCGTTCAGGAGGTTCCGCAGCAGGCCGGGCACCTCGTCGGCCGGGACGCGCTGTCTGATCCACTCGACGAAGGAGGGGTCGGCGCCGATCCCGCCGCCGACGCCGACGTCTATCGCCTCGACCATCTCGCCGTCCTTCCGCGCGCGCATCCCTTGAAAGCCGATATCGGCGGTCATCGCCTGCCCGCAGTCGGCCGTGCAGCCGGAGTAGTGGATCTTGATCTGCTCGACGTCGTCCGGGAGGTCCACGTTCGCGCGCAGCCAGCGGAGCATCGCCGCGGTCCTCGCCTTCGTCTCCGTCAGCGCCAGCGAGCAGAACTCGGTCCCGGTACACGCCATCGCGCCCCGGGTGAACACGTTCGGCTCGGGGCTGTGCGTGTCGAGCAGGTCGGCGTCGAGCAAGTCGTCCAGCTCCGACTCGGGGACGTCCAGAATCAGCGGGTTCTGCCGTCGAGTGAGCCGCATCTCTCCCGAGCCGTGCGTCGCCGCGAGGTCGGCCAGTCGGACCGTCTCCTCGGCGGTCAGGCGTCCGATCGGCACCGCGAGGCCGACGTAGTAGTCGCCGTCGGTCTGCTCGTGGACGCCGACGTGGTCGTGTTTCCCCTCCGAGGGCGCCTCGCCGGCGTTGTACGTGTACTCGTCGCGGAGGTTCTCCCCCTCGCGCCGGAGGTCGAAGTCGACGTACGACTCCCCGAGGAGTTCGCGAATCTCCTCCGTTCCCCAGTCGTCGACGAAGAAGCGGCTCCGATTCTTCTGACGATTCTCCCGGTTCCCGTGCTCGTGGTACAGCTCGACGAACCCCCTGACCACGTCGTACGCGTTCTCGGGCGCGACGAACACGTCGAGGCTCCGGGCCTTCCGGGGTTCGCGCCCGCCGAGGCCGCCGCCGACGCGGACGTTGAACCCGCGCAGTTCGTCGCCGTCGACCGTCTTCGCCGCGGGTTCGAGACCGATCCCGTTGATCGAGTCCTGCGCGCAGCCCTCGCGGCACCCGGTGACGCTGATGTTGAACTTCCGGGGCATGTTCGCGAGGTCGTCGTCGGCCCGGAGCTTCGACGTGATCTCGTCGAGCACCGGCTGCGCGTCGACGAACTCGTGTTTGTCCCGGCCGGCCACCGGACAGCCGGAGATGTTCCGCATCGTGTCGCCGCCCGACGAGCGCGACGAGAGGCCGACGCCTTCGAGCGTCTCCCAGATCGCCGGGATGTCTTCGAGCTTGAGCCAGTGGAGCTGGATCGACTGGCGGGTGGTCAGGTCGATCCACGCGTCGCCGAACTCGGGGTTCGCGACCGGTCCCCTGGCGTACTCCGCGGCCACCTCGCCGACCGCGCGCAGCTGTTCGGCCGTGAGGAGGCCGTTCGCGTTCGCCAGCCGCAGCATGAAGTAGCTCTCCTGTCCGGACCGCTGGTGGAAGACGCCCCAGAACTTGAACCGCGAGAACCACATGTCGCGCTCGTCTTCCGGGATCGACTCCCATCCCGACTCCGCGAACTCCAGGATCTTCGCTCTGACCTCGTCGCCGTACATCCCCTCCTTCCACGTCTCCTTCTTGTTCGTCACGCGCCCACACCCGAGTTGATAAACCGACGTGTTCTCACCGAATTTTTGATTATTTGGTTCATTCGTCTGGATATCACATGTGTATCGCTCCATAAAGTGTTGTTCGTTTAATAAACACAGAAATAACGGGGTTCCGCTCGATGGAACGAAATCCCGTTCGCCCGCCCCGAATAATTACGCCTTATCCTGGAGGAATTTATTTTTCACGAAGCGAGAGCGCTCACAGGTTGGATATCGAAACCGAGCGGTCTCAGCGCGATATCGATTAAGGATCCTCTATCGATTGATGTTCCTTTCACTGATATCGCGCGAGACGCCCGGAATCCCCGATACACGATGGTTTTTAATTACAAACAACAGTTATCTGCCGCACGGGCCACTGTGTACTCAGTTAGAATGTTCTTTGATAGCGACGGGCATGGGACCGACGATCGATCAGTTCGACCGCCACCGGTTCGAACATGACGGAACGGCAACCGACCACCTGTATGCGGTGCGCGGTCGGCTGCGGGTACCTTCAGGAAGCGGCGGCCGACGACCGGCGCATCGTCGACGTCTCCGGGAACCCAGACCATCCGGCGACCGGCGGTCTCAACTGTCAACGCGGGGTCGACGAGACCGAGAACCCGGGTGAAGAGCGGTTGACACAGCCGCTCATTCGCCGCGGCGGATCGCTTCGACCGACGGACTGGGACACCGCGCTCGGCGTCGTCGCGACGCGGCTCATCGAGGCGATCCGCGAGAGCTCCGACAACGTCGCGGTGTTGGGAAGCGGACAGCAGACGAACGAGGCGGCGTACGCGCTCGGCAAGGTCGCCCGCGGCGCGATCGGAACGCGGCACTACGACGCGAACACGACGCTGTGTATGGCCTCGGCGGTCGCGGCGTACTCCCAGGCGTTCGGGAGCGACGGGCCGCCGCCGACGTACGACGACGTGCCGACGGCCGACACCCACGTCGTCTGGGGCGCGAACCCGGCCGTGGCCCACCCCGTGTTGTACTCGTGGATCGCGAACAGCGCCGCCGCGGGCGACGGCGAACTGATCGTCGTCGACCCCGTCGAGACGCGGACGGCGGCCGACGCCGACGTCCACGTCCGGCCGGACCCCGGCACCGACCTCGCGCTGGCGCGGGCGGTGCTCGCGCGGGTCGTCGACACCGGCGCCGTCGACGAGCGGTTCGTCGACAACCACACCGACGGCTACGCCGAGACCGTCGCGTCGCTCCCGAGCGTGACCGACGCGGCGGCGACCGCGGGCGTCCCGGTCGAACGCGTCCGCGACATCGCCGACGCGCTGGTCGCGGACAGCCTCGTCTACTGGGGAATGGGCGTCAACCAGAGCATTCAGGGAACCGGGACGGCCCGAGCGATCATCGACCTCTGTCTCGCGACGGGGAACATGGGTCCGGGGACCGGGCCGTTCTCGCTGACCGGGCAGGCGAACTCGATGGGGAACCGCGTCTGCGCCTCGAAGCGGACGTGGCCCGGCCACCGCCCGTTCGACGACTCGGCCGCCCGGCGCGCGGTCGCCGACGCGTGGGACGTGCCGCTCGGCAGGCTCCCGGACTCCCCCGGTCCGGGATTCGTGCGGATCATCGACGAGCTCGCCCGCGACAACGTCGACGTCTGCTGGACGGTCGCGACGAACCCCGTCGCCGGAATGCCCGACGCCGGCCACGTCGAGCGCGCGCTCGAGGACGCGTTCCTCATCGTCCAAGACGCGTTCCGGTCGGACACCATCGAGCACGCCGACGTGGTGTTACCGGCGGCGACGTGGGGCGAGTCCGAGGGGACGACGACGAACATGGAACGCCGCGTCTCGCGGGTCACCGCGGCGGCAGATCCGCCGGAGGGAGTCCGCCAAGACATCGACATCATCGCGGCGATCGGCAACCGGATCCACCCCGGCCTGTTCGACGACCCGCCGCTGGCTCCGGCCGCGGCCTTCGACGAGATCCGCGAACTCACCGTCGGCTCGACGGCCGACCTCTCCGGGGTCTCGTACGACCGGCTTGCCGACGAGCTGGCGGTTCGCTGGCCCGCCCCGACCGCAGAGGCGGAAGGCGGCTACCGGTACTACGACGACGGCGACTGGTCGTTCGACACGGACTCCGGTCGCGCGCAGTTCTCGACGGTCGCGCACAGCGAAGTCCCGGAACCGGTCGACGGCGAGTATCCGATCACGCTGACGACGGGCCGGGCCGACGGCGTTTACAACACCGGCGTTCGGACGCGGGACGACGACGGGGTCGACGTGCCAACGGCGCGGGTCCACCCCGAGACGATCGCTCGGCACTTGGCGGCGTTCGACCGGGGCGAGACGGTCATCACCTCCCGCAGGTCCAGCGTTCGCGTCGCGGTCAGCCCGAACGACGACATTCCGCCCGGGATGATCTGGCTGCCGATTCACAACGGTGCGATCAACGAACTCACGCTGTCCGCGGTCGACCCGGACTCAGCCGAACCGAACCTCAAGCAGTGCGCGGTGCGGATCTCGGCACCGGACCGACGCCGGACACACGATCGCGAACTTGTCGCTTCGGAGTAAGCCGTCGCCGCTGTGCCGCGGAGCCCTCTCGTCTCGTCATCAGAGTCCGATCTCCGCAGATCCGGATTTTGACCATATAATGAATAATAGTCCGGTATATTATTTTGATTTGTGAATCCAACCGAGATATTTCACCTCACAAATAAATTTCTTCTTTGAAAACACGAAATGAGAGTGTCTCGAAACACCGCTTTTGTTATTACCCGTTCTCTTGCTTATTCTCGTATATATGTCCACCAGTTATCTTATTAACCCCGCGTTCATGTCTTGTCGACGTGAATAACCGTAAGTTCAGAAGGATCGATGCGGCAGAAGACGAGGAACCGACACTCGGAGCGAAATACCCGCACGCGCGGTCGACGCTCCGGCTCACGTCGCCGATTTCACCGTCTACCGCGACCGGCCGCCCGGCTGCGAGCGTTTCCGAGGGGTGGTGTGCGTGAACAGTCCGATCCGGATGACGAAGTACCGGACGCTGCTGCTCGCGACCGTCGGGTTCAACTTCTCCTTCCTGATCTGGTTCTCGTTTGCGCCCTTCACCGGGCCGATGGCCGAGGAGTTCGGGCTGTCGCTGGCCGAGATCGGGGTCTTAGCGAGCGCGGCGATCTGGCTCGCGCCGTTCGGACGGATCCTCACGGGCTGGCTCTCGGACCGGTTCGGGGCGCCGACGATCTTCGCCATCGTGCTGGCGTACGTCGGCGTCTTCTCGATCTGGAGCGCGTTCGCCGACTCGTACGCGACGTTCTTCGTCACGCGCCTGATCGTCGCCACTGCGGGGATCACGTTCGTGATCGGGATCCAGCACGTCTCCGAGTGGTTCGAAGCGGAGGAGCTCGGCACCGCCGAGGGGATCTACGCCGGGATCGGCAACGCCGGCGCGGCCGGGGGCGCGCTAATTCTTCCCCGGGTGTTCTCCTCGGGGTGGAGCGGGCCGATCTTCGATACGAACTGGCGCGCCGCGTTCTTCTACACGGGCGTGGTGTCGATCCTGCTGGCGGGCGTCTACTACGCGTTCGGCGAGGCCGCGAAGAGCAGCGAGAAGCGCGCGTCGACGAAGGAGAAGGCGGGGCTGCGAGAGTGGGTCTTCACCGCGACCAGGTACGGCACGGTGGTCCTCGCGCTCGCGTACGTGATGACGTTCGGGCTGGAGCTGTCGATGAACGGCTGGCTGGCCACCTACTACCGCGAGGGCTTCAACACGCAGAACCTCGTGTTGGCGTCGACGTTCGCCGCGACGTTCTCGGTCGCCGCCGGACTGCTGCGCCCGATCGGCGGGTACGTCAGCGACCGGCTGGCCCGGGCCGAGCGGAACATCATCCCGCTTTTCACGGGTCGCTACCGCGAGCAGTGGACGTTCGTCTCGCTGTGTTTCGTCGTCCTCGCGATGTTCGGGATGACGCTCGCGGGCCTGTCCGGCCGGGTGCTCCTCGCCGTGGGCGCCGGGTTCCTCGTCGGCATGGGCTGTGCGTTCTCCGAGGGGGCCATCTTCGCGCAGGTGCCCGCGATGTTCCCGGACAGCTCCGGCGCCGTGGCCGGCGTCGTCGGCGGCGTCGGCACGGTCGGCGGGATCGTCTACCCGCTGGTGTACGCAGCCCCGTTCCTGCCGAACCTCCACACTGGCTACGCGATCGTCGGGGTTTCGATGATCCCGATCGTGTTGCTGGCGGCGTGGGTGTTCCAACCCCGGATCGCCGAGCGGGCGACCGACGACGGGTTCGTGGGCGAGAGCGACGGGGCGCCGGTCGCTGACGACTGAGGGTTCGCCGGTCGCAGCCGACTGAGGGTTCGCCGGTCGCAGCCGACTGAGGGGCGGGTCTTTTTCGGTCGGAGCTGCCCGCCGCCGGGCCGCGGACCCCCTCGCTTATCCCTCGCGGCGCCGAACCCGGTCACGAATGAGCGAGGACTTCGGCCTGCTCGAACCCGCGGACCAGCCCGGCGACGAGTGGGAGCAGCTCGACGTCTCCGACACCGAGTCCGACCGGATCGCCCGGCGGCAGGACCGCGAGTTCGACGAGTTCCGCAAGCGGATCAAGGACACGGAGCAGTTCAAGCTGCAGGAGTCGGTGTTCGACGACGCCACGCTGGCCGCGGTGTACAAGCTCGTGCAGGACGGCTACGTCGACGCCTTCGGCGGGCCGGTGTCCACCGGGAAGGAGGCGAGCGTCTTCGAGGCGCTCGGCGGGCAGGCGGGCGAGCGGCCGGAACCCGGTTCCGAGGCCGCGGGCGGCGGACCGGAGGGCGTCACGCCCGAGCGCGAGGTCGCGGTGAAGGTGTACCGGATCAACTCCTCGAACTTCCGGCAGATGCGCGACTACTTGGAGGGCGACCCGCGCTTCGAGGGGATCGCGAGCGACAAGAAGGCGGTCGTGCTGGCGTGGACGCGCAAGGAGTTCGCGAACCTCGAACGCGCGCGGAAGGCCGGCGTGCGCGTGCCCGAACCGATCGCGGTCCAGCGGAACGTCCTCGTGATGGAGCTGGTCGGCCACGCCGAGGAGCGCGCCCGTCGGCTCTCGGAGGTCGACGTGGAGAACCCCGAGACCGCCTACGAGGTCGTCCGCGAGTACATGCGCCGGCTGTACGGCGCCGGGCTGATCCACGGCGACCTCTCGGAGTACAACATGATCATCCACGAGGGCGAGCTGGTGATCATCGACCTCGGGCAGGCCGTGACGGTCCACCACCCGAACGCCGGGGAGTTCTTAGCGCGCGACTGCGAGAACGTGGCGACCTTCTTCACGCGGCAGGGGATCGACGTCGACCCCGACGACCTCCGCGCGTACGTGACGGAACCGGAGCCGGACCCGAGCGCGGAGCCGGGTGCGGAGCCGGAGTCGGGTGCGGAGCCGGAGTCTGGCGGGGAGGCTGAGGGAGAGTCGGGGGCGGGAGCGGACGGGACGTAACCGGTCGACGCTCCGGCCCGCTCTCGGACTCAGCGGTCGCGGGCGTAGATCGCGGTCGGATACGTTTCGCCGGCAATCTCGGTCTCGCCCGTCTCCACCTGCTCGAACCCCCGCGCCTCGTAAAATCGCGCACCGATGTCGTTGTCGGCGAAGGCTTCGAGTCGAACCGTCTCGACGCGGTCCGGCAGCGCGTCGAGGCCGCGCTGGAGCAGCGCCGTCCCGATCCCCTCGCCCCACCGGTCCGGGTGGACGTAGATCGCCTTCACGCCGGCTTCCCCGGGATCGACGAACGGCTTCGTGTTCTCCGCGCCCCAGCGCACGTCGACGAATCCTCTGACCGTTCCGTCGACGACGGCGACGAAGACGGCGCTGTCGTCGTCGCTGAATCCATCGGCCCACCTCTCGACCTCCTCCGGCGTCGGGTCGACCGTCATCGCGTCGAGCACCGCGTCGGGGAGGGTCCCGTCGTACGCCTCCCGCCACGACAGCCCGTGCGCCCGGATCAGTTCCCGCATCTCCGCGTCGGTCTCGGGAGGGCGGATCTCCATGGACGCGAGTCGGCGGGCTGCGGTAAAACGACTGGGCCGGTGTGACCGAGCGTGTCGCCCCCGATGAACGCTTATCCGGTTCGGCCGGCTACTGGGAACGAACCGATGGGATTCTTCGAAACGGTCGGCCGACGGGTCGAGAAGTTCAAACAGACCGCGATGGAAGCGGCCGACGAAACCGCAGCGTACCGGTGTCGGTCGTGTGACGCGCGGTTCGACGCCGACGCCGACCGGTGCCCGGAGTGCGGTTCGGCGGAGATCACCCCGACGGAGGCGGGAGAGTGACTCCGCTGCGTGCCGGCTCAGGCGATTCCGAGCAGTGAGACCCCGAACGCGGACGCTGCGACGAGCGCGACCGTCCACGCGGCGATTCCCGCCGTCATCCAGCCGCCGACCGTCCGGCGACGGCTTCCGACGGCGAGCGCGAGGAGCGCCGCGAGGTGGACGCCGGTCAGCACGGGCGCCGCGAGCGAGAGGCCGGGGAGTCCGTACCGGTCCCACACCCTGCGTGCCCACTCGCGACGGCGGTTCGTCGCGTCGTCGTCGGCCGCCGGTTCCGGTCGTCGCCGCTTGCGCCACCGAGCGATCCGGCGGTGAGAGAGCAGCAGCGCGTAGACGGACCCGGCGTTGCCGGCGAACGCGACGACCCCGGTGGTGACGGGGTTTAGCCCGACGCCGATCCCGACCGGGATCACCACGAGGATTTCTACCCACGGCAACGCGGCGAACAGGAACACGAGACCGTACTGGACCACGCCGCCAGCGTCCGCGATGTCGGCGCCGACGTCGACGAGGAGGGGGATCTGGTGAAGGGGGACCATCGGTTGCCGCGACGCCTCGAGCGGTCAAATACCTTCTGTCACCGAAAGAGACGGAATTTTCGCGCGTCCCGATTCGACGAACGAAATACAGTTTTCAGGAGGTAGCTGCCCAACATTTTTGTTCTCACGGCTGGACACGCGCAGTGATGCGACGTTCGCCCTCCCGGCGCCGGTTCCTCGCTGGAACCGGTGCTGCCTGTACCGCCGCACTCGCCGGTCCGCCCGTCTCACCGTCGGACGCGTCCCCGTCCACGGCGACGAACGAGCAACTCGGGTCCGACGTCGAACGACGCCTCGACGAGGCGGTCGAGGCGAGCCTGGCCGAACACGACGTTCCCGGTGCCAGCGTCGCCGTCGTCTCGGACGGTTCCCCGCCCCTGGCCAAGGGGTACGGCGTCGCCGACCGAGAGACCGAAGCGCCGGTCGACCCGGAGGAGACGGCGTTCCGGATCGGGTCCGTTTCCAAACCGGTCGTCGCGACCGCGCTGATGGACCGCATCGAACGAGACGAGATCGACCCCGACGCCGACGTCAGCCGCCGTCTCGACGTCCCGATTGACGCGTCCGAGGACGAACCAGTCACGCTGACGGATCTCGTCACGCACCGCGGCGGATTCGAGTCGACGAACCGCGGGATGTGGATCCCGGACGAAGACGACCTCCGACCGCTGGAGTCGTATCTCCGGAACGATCCCCAGAAGCGCGTTCGAGCGCCGGGGCGGATCGGGTCGTACGCCAACTTCGGCTACGCGCTCGCGGGACAGGTGCTGGCGGCACACGCGGACGAACCGTTCCACCGGGCGATCGACGAGTCCCTCCTCCGGCCGGCCGGGATGGCCGACAGCAGTTTCAGACAGCCCCTTCCGGATTCGATGGCGGAGGCGCACGCGACCGGGTACGGCTCCACGGGCACGTATCGAGACGGCGAGTTCCCGCTCCTCGGGCTGCGGCCGGCCGGATCGATGTCGGCGACGGCGAGCGATATGGGACGGTTCCTCGAACTGCAGCTGAACGGCGGCGAGCTGGACGGCGAGCAGGTCCTCGAACCCGGAGCGATCGACGCGATGCACGAGCGGTGGGCGACCCACCACGACCGGCTCCCCGGCATGGCGTTCGGGCTGATCGAGAAGTCCCACGGCGACGTCCGAACGCTCTGGCACAACGGCGCGACGCTCTCGTTTTACAGTCACCTCGTGCTCGTCCCGGAGTACGACTTCGGGCTGTTCGTCTCGTTTAACGCGCCGGCCGGGAGCGCCGCGGCGACCGACGTGGTCGACGAACTCCTCGACGAGGTACTCCCCGCGCCCGAGACGGCGTCACTTACGCCCGACGGACCGCCGGCCCGCGCCGACGAGATCGCGGGCACGTACCGATCGGTACAGCGCTCGCACACGTGGCACGACCGGGCGACGTCCGCGCTGAACGCGGCCACTATCGACGTTCGCTTCGACGAGGACGGCGCGCTCGTCACCGAGCAGGGCGCCGCGACGGAGCGATGGGTCGAGATCGAACCGCTCGTCTTCGAGCGAACTGACGGAAGCCGGCGGATCGCGTTCGGCGAGGAGGGCGGCGAGGTGCGATACCTGTTCCACGGGGGCAGTCCGACGGCGCTGGCCCGAGTAGACGGACTCGATCGGCTCTCAGTTCACGGCGTTCTGGCCGTCGGAACCGTTCTCGGAGCGATGTTGGCTCTCGTCGGCTGGCCGGCCGCTGCGCTGTATCGGTGGCTTCGGAGGGACGGCGACAGCGGGTTCCCCGGTTGGCGGACCGCAGTTACAGGCGATGTCGTGAGAGCGAAACTCCTCGCGGCGGGTTCGTTCAGCGTCCTGTTCGCTTCGGTGGTCTCGATCGTCGTCCACTTCCTCGCAACGCCGCTTATGGTGCTTTCGGACCCGCCAGCCACGTTCCAGCTCTTGTTCGTCGGAACGGGTCTCGGTGCGGCCGGGACCATCGCGACTACCGGCGTCGCCGGGTACAGCTGGACGAGCGAGCGGTGGGACCCGTTCGAGCGGATCCAGTACGCGCTCGTCGCCGGCTCGCTGCTCGCGGGCTGCTGGCTTCTCTGGTACTGGAACCTCCTGCTCCCGCCGGGAGTGACCTGATTCCGAGGAGGCGGTCTACTCGGTCCGTTCGTCCTCGCGATACTGACGCAGGAACCGTGCCCGGCGGTGTTCGAATCGAGAGCTAAATCGCCGGCGAGAACCGTTATACCGGCACACACCGCCCGCGGCGGAACACGCTTAAAAGGCTCGGCCGGGTAACTCGTGGTATGCAACACGTGACGGTTCCGCAGGACCGTATCGGCGTCGTCATCGGCGCCGGCGGCGAGACGATGCGGGAGATCGAAGAGCGGGCGAACGTGCGGCTCGACATCGACTCGGAGTCGGGGAGCGTCGCCATCGAGGAGCGCGACGACCCCGTGGCGGCGATGGTGGCGCCGGACGTGATCAAGGCGATCGGTCGCGGCTTCAAGCCGGAGACCGCGCTGTCGATCCTCGATCACGACCTCCGGACGCTCGATCTGATCGACCTGTCGGAGCACACCCGCAACGACAACGACCTCCAGCGCAAGAAGGGCCGGATCATCGGCGAGAACGGTCGGACGCGGGAGCTTATGGAGGAGCTGTCGGGCGCGAACGTCGTGGTTTACGGGTCGACGGTGGGCGCCGTGGGCCAGCCCGAGGAGCTCGAAGTGGTCCGGCGGGCGGTCGGGATGCTGCTCGACGGGGCACCCCACGGCGCGGTGTACTCCTACTTAGAGCGCATGTCGAACGAGCTCGACGACGACGTAAGCTTCAACGCGCCGCAGTAGTCCTCCCGTTCGACGGCTGAGGGGCGCCGTCCACGGTCAGCCCCACGGACCGTCACTCCGCGGTCAAGCCCACGGGCTGTCTCCTCCGGTGTGGCCGAGCCCGTCCCCCTGAGGGACCGCCGAGGAACAGGACGCGCCGGGGTCGCCCGTACTCTCTCCGTCGTACTCGTTGCCGCAGACGCGTCGCTGGTCCCTCTCTGTCTGCGAGTCGACGGGATACGCGATGGCGGCATCGTCGAACCCAGCGATCCGGTTTCCGTACACCGCGTTGTCGGTCCCGCCGCGGCGTTGGATCTCCGAGGGCTCGGACCGGTCCTTCTGCGCGTCTCGCGCCTTGAAGCTCGCGATCTCGACGCCGTATCCCAGACCGTTCCGGAGGTCGCACCACCTGAGGGTCGCGTCGAAGCTCTGGAACCGAACTGAGGCGGCCGGGGAGTCCTCGGTGTTCCGCGACCCCCCGCCGTCCGTACAGTACTCGACGGTAACGTCGTGCGTTCCGAGCTTCGTGTTCACCAGCTCCGAGTGGCCGTACCCCTCGCTGTTGTCGATGTGGTGGATCAGCACGTCGCTCGACTGATCGTACTCCGACCACGGGTGCCAATCGGTCTCTAGGTTGCTCGGCGAGGTCCCCACGTACACGATCTCTCCGTTGTGGCCCGCCCGGTCGGCGAACAGGTACTTCGCTCCGGCGGGCCCGATAACGCGGAACGGCCCGACCTCGACGTTCCGGGTTCGCTCCAGGCTCACTATCGATTTCTGCGTGTTGCCGATGCGGTGCGGCGAGACGACGATATCGGTGAGGTACTCGTCGGTGTCGGTCGGGGGGCGGGTCTGAACCAGCTGGGCCCGACTGTACGAGTCGGCCTCCTCGGGCGCGTCCGGGTTTTCCAGTCCGTCGATCGTGAGTCCGGTGATGTGGACGTGGCTGTGCCGGATCAACACCACGTTGTACTGCCGCGGATCGCTTTTCAGGACCGCGTCCGGCGGACCGGTGATAGTGATCGGGTCGCCCGGCCGGCCGCCTCGAGGTGGCGCGACCCGTTCCTCGTACACGCCCGGGCGAACCCGGATCGTATCGCCCGGCTCCACCCGGGACAGCGCGTCCTGAATCGAACTGAGCGGATCGTCAGTCGTCCCCGAAGCGCTCAACGCGCCGTCTTCGGCCACGAAAATCGTGTTCGGGTTCTCACGCCGCGCCTCCTCACCGCCGGAACCGCTCCCGGCCGACGATTCCTCTGTCGTACCCGATCCGGTATCCGTCCCCGTCTCGCCGTCGGACCCCTCCGTGGAGCCGCTCCCGGTACAGCCGGCGATTCCCGCAGCGGCGACGACACCGCCTCGCCGGAGGAGCTGACGCCGATCCAAGCGCCTCGGCATGGTTCTCCGTCTACCCTGTGGAATATTAACAGTTGCCTCGGACCCCGCAGGAGCCGCTCTCGATGACGCGGTTCGGATCTCGGATACCCCCGGCGGACGATACCGCTGTCCCGTCCCGCAGCCGACAGCGTCGTTCGTCCCAACGCTCGATCTGGGGTTCTATAAAAAGGAACGTGTGAACGCACCGCACACCGACCGATACTCCCCCACTGTGTTGCGGTTACGCACACACCGAGCGAAGGGTTTATATAGAATCACAAACAATCAATGGTTGTAATGTCACAGCGTCAGCGGATGGGCAATCAGCCCATGATCGTACTTTCTGAAGAGTCGCAGCGTACCTCCGGAAAGGACGCGCAGAACATGAACATCACGGCCGGGAAGGCGGTCGCGGAGTCCGTCCGCACCACGCTCGGCCCGAAAGGGATGGACAAGATGCTCGTCGACTCCGGCGGGTCCGTCGTCGTCACGAACGACGGCGTCACCATCCTGAAGGAGATGGACATCGACCACCCGGCGGCCAACATGATCGTCGAGGTAAGCGAGACGCAGGAGGAGGAGGTCGGCGACGGCACCACCTCCGCGGTCGTGGTCGCCGGTGAGCTCCTCGATCAGGCCGAGGAGCTCCTCGACCAGGACATTCACGCGACGACCCTCGCGCAGGGGTACCGTCAGGCCGCCGAGAAGGCCAAGGAGATCCTCGACGAGGAGGCCATCGACGTCTCCGCGGACGACTACGACACGCTCGTCGAGATCGCCGAGACGGCGATGACGGGCAAGGGCGCGGAGAACTCCAAGGACCTCCTCGCCGAGCTCGTCGTCGACGCCGTCCTCGCGGTCCGGGACGACGACGGCATCGACACGGAGAACGTCTCCGTCGAGAAGGTCGTCGGCAGCTCCATCGACGAGTCCGAGCTCGTCGAGGGCGTCATCGTCGACAAGGAGCGCGTCGACGAGAACATGCCCTTCGCGGTCGAGGACGCCGACGTGGCGTTGTTCGACGGCGCCATCGAAGTGAAGGAGACGGAGATCGACGCTGAGGTCAACGTCACGGACCCCGACCAGCTCCAGCAGTTCCTCGACCAGGAGGAAGCGCAGCTCCGCGAGATGGTCGACCACCTCGTCGACATCGGCGCCGACGTCGTCTTCGTCGGTGACGGCATCGACGACATGGCGCAGCACTACCTCGCGCAGGAGGGTATCCTCGCCGTCCGCCGCGCGAAGTCCGACGACCTCAAGCGCCTCGCCCGCGCGACCGGCGGCCGCGTCGTCGCCAACCTCGACGACATCGAGTCCGACGACCTCGGCTTCGCCGGCTCCGTCGCCCAGAAGGACATCGGCGGCGACGAGCGCATCTTCGTCGAGGACGTCGAGGAAGCGAAGTCCGTCACCCTCATCCTCCGCGGCGGCACCGAGCACGTCGTCGACGAGGTCGAGCGCGCCATCGACGACTCGCTCGGCGTCGTCCGCACGACGCTGCTCGACGGGAAGGTGCTGCCCGGCGGCGGCGCGCCCGAGGCCGAGCTGGCGCTGCAGCTCCGCGACTTCGCCGACTCCGTCGGCGGCCGCGAGCAGCTCGCCGTCGAGGCGTTCGCCGACGCGCTGGAAGTCGTCCCGCGCACCCTCGCCGAGAACGCGGGTCTCGACCCCATCGACTCGCTGGTCGACCTCCGCTCCCGCCACGACGGCGGCGAGTTCGGCGCCGGTCTCGACGCCTACACGGGCGACGTGATCGACATGGAGGCCGAGGGCGTCGTGGAGCCGCTCCGCGTCAAGACCCAGGCCATCGAGTCCGCCACCGAGGCGGCCGTCATGATCCTCCGCATCGACGACGTCATCGCGGCCGGCGACCTCAAGGGCGGCGGCACCGACGACGGCGGCGACGACGGCGGTCCCGGCGGCGCGCCCGGCGGAATGGGCGGCGGCATGGGCGGCATGGGCGGCATGGGCGGTGCGATGTGAGCTTCGCGTAGGCCACACCACACACCCACGCCGACCGCAGCCGCTCCACCGAACCGTCCGCATACCGACCGTCGCGCGCCCCTTCGGGCCTCGACGACACGCGATTTTTATCGACGACTCCGCCGCCGAGCGTCCCGCTCGTCGCTCGATCGCGTTACCCTTTCGCCTCACACCGAACCGCGCTACCAACCCTCACATTCGGCTCGCCCGACACGAGGATAACACTCGCGTAACCACGGGACGGCGGTGTCCGCGAGCCGTTAAGTGACTCCCGCCCCTCCGATCTATCGACGAGGTTCTCACGTTCACCATGCCACAGCAGAAAGCCGACTACGCAGACGACACGGAAATCGACGCGGAACTGGACCAGCTCCCCGACGACGAGACAGTCGAGGAGACGGTCGCGAACCTCGAAGAGCGCGGCTTCGATGTGATCGTCGTCGACGACGCCGACGAGGCGCTGGAGACCGTGAAATCGCAGATCCCCGATGGGGTCTCGGTGATGAACGGCCACTCGACGACGCTCGAAGAGATCGGGTTCGACGAGTTCCTGAGCGGGGGCGACCACGAGTGGGAGAGCCTGCCGGACCAGATCTGGAGCATCGACGACGACGCGGAGCGACAGACGGCGCGACGCGAGTCGCAGACGGCCGACTACTTCCTCGGCGGAATTAACGCGGTCGCGCAGACGGGCGAGCTGGTCGCCGCCGACCTCTCCGGCAGCCGAATCGGCGCATACCCGTTCGCCGCGGGCAACGTCGTCATCGTCACCGGGATCAACAAGATCGTCCCGACGCTCTCGGACGCCTTCGACCGGCTGGAGTCGGTCGCGTACCCGCTGGAGAACGAGCGCGCACAGGAGGCGTACGGCGTCGAGTCCGCTGTCGCCAAGCAGCTCGTCTACCGCCGCGAGACCGAGGAGGGCCGGACGACGGTCGTCCTCGTGCGCGAGCAGCTCGGCTACTGAGCGGTTCGCGGTTACACGCAGGCGCGTCACACGCTGACGCTCCACACGGTAACGCGCCACACGCTTCTCTCCCCCTTTCGACGGCCGCTAGCGACGCCGGCGTCGACGCCGGGAACGCGAGTCCGCAACCCGTTTTCCCCTCCTCCGAGAACCGCCGCGTAGGTCCCATCATGTCGCCCGACTCAGCGGCTCTCTCGACTGACGCGTGTACCCTCCCCGACGGACGCACCCTCGCGTACGCGACCGGCGGCGACCCCGACGGCCGGCCGGTGGTCGTCCACCACGGCACGCCGGGATCGCGGCTGTTCGGGGCGCTGCTGTCGGGCACCGCGGCCGAGGTCGGCGTTCGGATCCTCGTCCCGGACCGCCCGGGATACGGTCGCTCGTCGCCGCCCTCGGAGGAGTGGTCGTGGGAGGAATGGGGAGACGATGTCGGCGAACTCCTCGACGCGGAGTCGGTCGAGCAGGCCGGATCCTTGGGGTTCTCCGGCGGCGGCCCGTTCGCGCTCGCCGCCGCGAGCGACGACCGAGTGGCTCGGGTCGGACTGGTGAGCGCCGTCGTCCCCCCGGCCGAGAACGCGCTCGCGACGCTCGCGTCGGTCCCGTTCGCGCTGCGCGCGGTGTTCCGGGTCTCGAAGACGGTCGCGTCGGTCTCCGGGCCGAGCGCGGTCGTCTCGCAGTACACCGACCGGTCCGTCTCAGACGCGGTCGCCGACGCGGTGGCGGCCGACTTCCACGAGGCGCTCGCCCCCGGCGCGGCGGCGGTCGAACGCGAGAATCGGGCCTTCGCGAGCGCGTCGCTCGACCCGGATCTGCCGGACACCCCGATCTGCGCCTGGCACGGCACGACCGACGAGAACACGCCGCTTCCCCCCGTTCGGGCGCTCGTTCGGGAGCGCGGCGGGACCCTGGAGACCGTCGAAGCGGATCATCTCGGCACACTGCTCGACTGCCAGCGGGCGGCCTTGGAGTGGGCCGGCGGGGCGGAGTGACCGGTCTCTTCGAATCCCTCTGGCGTTTTCACTGCTCTCGTTGGTCGCAGGAAAACGGGCCGGGAGGGATTCGAACCCCCGACCGTCCGGTTAAAAGCCGGACGCTCTCCCTAACTGAGCTACCGGCCCAGGCGAATCGCCGTAGGGTCAGCCGACGGATAAACGTTTAGAACCGCGGTAGGGGTCGGTCGTCCGACTCGAACGCGTCACGGCCGCTCGCCGTCGCCCCTCGGCGGAGCTACTCGTCGTCCGCGAGGTACTCGTCGACCGCGTCGGCGACGATCGCTCCCGGCTCGACGGTCTCCATCGAGGCGCGACGGCGCAGTTCGACGTAGGTGTCCGCCGGGAGCCGGAGCTGAAGCCGGCCGAGTTCGACGCCCGCGTCGCGGACCGCGGTCTCGATGTCGGTCCCGTCGTTGACCGCCGAGGCGATCGCGCGCACCTCTCGGACCGTGAGGTCGCCGTCGATCGCCGCCCACGCGAGCAGGTAGCGGTCCCGACCGCCGAGCCGCGCGACGTGCTTCGCGGCGCTCGGCGCGATCCACCCGTTAGCGACCTGTCTGCGGATCGCCTGCGGGAGGTCGTGGACCCGCGCCCACTTGCGGATGAACGCGACGGAGACGCCCCCGCCCGCGCGCTCGGCCGCCTCCTTGTACGATCCGACCCCGCGGACGAGCGCCGCGCAGGCCGCGGCGCCGCGCAACATTAGGACGTTGTCGTCGTCGCCCACGTCGCCGGCCGCGAACCGGGCCACCGTCTCCGCGGCCTCAGCGACGCTGTCGGGGTCGTTCGGGTCGAACCCCACCGCGTCCGCGGCCCGGTCGCCCGTCACCGCCGGGTCCGACCGGACTACCGGTTCGCCGACCGGCGACCGCCGGTCCGCGCGTGACTCCTCGGTCATACCCATCCCTTCGGGGCCGCGGGTATAAACGCCGGGCACCGGGGCGGAACTCGCCAGAACGAGGGACGCTCGGCGACGGTCGTCTGATCCTACTTCGCGGTCCGGGCCGCGGCGTCGCCCTCGTCTCCCCCGTTCGCCCCTCGCGCGTACAGGACGTACGAGTATACCACGGTGACCGCGGCGGTCGCGAGCACCGGCCCGACGAGGAAGTAGACCGCGTACCTCCCGAAGAGGAGACCGACGACCGCGACCGCGGCCGAGAGCTTGAACAGCCGGGCGCCGAGCGCGTGGGTCCGGTCCCACACGGCGTCGTCGCTGAGCGTCCACGGCGTGCGGATCCCGAGGAACCAGTTCGGCTCGACGTGGGGCAACACGGTTCCGACGTAGTAGAACAGCGCGGCCCCACCGGCCACGGCGAGCGTCGTCACGTCGACCGCGTAGCCGAGGTTGACGGCGAGCACGGCGAGGTGGACGGCGACGAGGAACGCGGTGAACACGACGACGAACCGGTCGTAGTGGACCCGGAACGCGGCGACGTTCTCTCGGAGGGGATCGATCCGCGGGAGCAGCGCGAACAGGCCGATCAGCCCGGCCGCGAGCCCCGGGACGAGCCACATCCCGACCGTTCGGGAGAGCGTTCCGGTCGGCTCGCCGGCGCCGTTCCACCGCGTCACCATCTGTTCGGGGAGGTTCGGTGCGACCGCGAGGCTGGCGGCGCCGGCGACGGCGACGAGGAGGGCCGCGACGCCGAAGCGGAGCCGCGTGGAGAGTCGGGGACCAGTCATCGACCGAATATCAACGCGCCGAACTGATAAAACTACGTCCGCGATCCGTCGCGTCGGAGGCTGAGTCCCGCCCTCGCTTTCCGAACGCGCCCGTGAGAACCCTCCCCGAAGGACCCGTGCGACGCAACCCTTACGCGTCGTGACCGCCAATCACGGGGTATGACCGACGAACGCGACGACGACGGCCACGAGTTCTCCTCGGGGCAGGGCGTCGACGCCGACTACGACGCGTTCACGCTGGACCCGCCGGAGCTGGGCGAGGACCCGAGCCGCGTCGATCCGGTCGACTCCCGGGCGCTGACCGACGAGCTGGACCGCCGGAACATCGGCAGCGAGGACGTCGACGTCGAACAGCTGATCGACGTGGGTCTCTCGTACATGGGGATCAACCGCTTCGAGGAGGCGACGGAGACGTTCGAGCGCGCCGCTCGCTTCGCCGAGGAGGACTCGCTGGAGGCCCAGGAGGCGCGGGTGAACAAAGGCGCCGCCCACGCCCAACTGGAGGAGTTCGATCAGGCCGTCGGCGCCTATCAGGAGGCGCTGCGCATCGACGAGGAGTCCGAGCACGCCGCGACCGCCGAGACCAACCTCGCGTACGCGCTCTGGGAGTCCGGCCGGGGCGAGCAGGCGCTCGAACACGCCGAGCGCGCCGTCGAGACCGACCCGCGCTTCGCCGAAGCGTGGTACAACCGCGGGTTCCTCCTGGTCGAGCGCGGACTCGCCGAGGACGCGGTCAAGTGCTTTGACAACGCGATCCGGCTGGGATACCGCGACGCGGGCGTCCTCGAGGAGAAGGCGCGGGCCCTCGAAGAGGCCGGCGAGCACGAGCAGGCCGAGGAGGTCGCCGATCAGGCCGAGGAGCTCCGCCGCGAGACCGAGGAACAGCTGATCGAAGAGCAGACCGGTCAGGCACCCGGTCCCGGCGGGCAGCCGCCACAGGGCGGTCGCGGCGGCCAGCCCGGCGCCGGCGGACAGGGTCGCGGCGGGCAACCCGGCGCCGGCGGTCGCGGCGGGCAGGGCGGTGGACTCGGCGGACAGAGCGGCGGCCGGAGCGGGCAGGACGGCGAAGCGGAGGGTCCGGAGCGAGAGCTTGAAGGCGAGGGTCCCGAGGGCTTCTGAATGCTGCTGCGCGAGCGCGAGACCGCCGAGGGACGGCTCGTCTCCGTCTGTGACCCAGACTGCCTCGGCGAGACGTACGAGGACGGTCCGGTCACGCTCACCGTGAGCGAGGAGTTCTACGGCGGCGACGACGCCGTCGAGGCGACCGCCGAGGAGGTTATCGCGGGGCTTCAGCGCGCGCAGGTGGCGAACATCGTCGGCACCGAGTCGGTCGGCGTCGCCGTCGAGGCCGGTCTCGTCGACGAGGAGACCGTCTTGGAGTTCGAGGAGACGCGGCACGCGCAGCTGCTCTGGCTGTGAGGGCGGTACGGCGTCGGGTCGGGTATCGCCCGGATCCGAACCGGCTAAGGGCGCGCGCGACGAGGCGAATCCGATGAGACGACTCACGCGGAGCGAACTGGCGTCACGGGTGGGACCGCGGCCGCCCTCGGACGCCTTCTGGCGGCGCGCGATCGACCGAGGCGAGGCCGCGCTCGGCGTCGGCGCGGACGCCGTCGCCGACGCAAACGAGACCGGTGAGGGACCGGCGGAACCGCTCGACACGGGCGACATCGTCGACGTCGACGACCACGCCTTCGTCGTCGCCGACGTCGACCGGACCGACGCGGGGGGTCGGATCTACCGGATCGAACTGGTCGCCGACCGCGACGAGGACTGAGGCGTTGGAAGAGCGGCCGGTTCGGGGGCGGTCTCCGAATTAGAGACCAGCCACGTCCTCGATGGCGTCGGTGAGTTCCGTCACACTCTTGACGGTGTGCTCGCCCATGTGGCCGATTCGGAACGTCTCCTCGCCGATGTCGCCGTAGCCGTTCGAGAAGGCCATGTCGTACTCCTCGCTGACTTCCTCGATGGTCGCGGCCACGTCGATGTCTCGGGTGTTCTCGATGCAGGCGACCGTCTGCGACTCGTACCCCTCCTCGGGGAACATCGCGAAGTGTTCGTCCGCCCAGTCGTGGACGTATTCCATCATCTCGCGGTGGCGCTCGTCGCGGGCGCGGTGCCCCTCGTCGAGCATGTGTTTCATCTGTTTGCGATACGCTAACATGATCGGGATCGCGGGCGTCGAGTGGGTCTGCCCCTTCCGGTCGTAGTAGTCGATGGTGCGGCGGAAGCCGCCGTACCACGAGGAGTCGCCCTTCTCGACCTCACGGTCGTAGGCGTCGTCGCTGACGACGCAGACTGCGAGTCCGGGGGGCATCGCGAACGCCTTCTGGGTGGACGCGAAGATGGCGTCGATGCCGTGCTCGTCGATGTCGACGTAGTCGCCGCCGAGTGACGAGACGGCGTCGACGGCGAAGTAGGTGTCCGGGTACTCCTTGAGGACGTCGCCGATCTCCTCGATCGGGTTCCGGACCCCGGTCGAGGACTCGTTCAGCACGCCCGCGACCATGTCGTACGCCGCGTCGGCGGACTCGATCGCCTCGCGGACGTCCTCGGGCTTGACGGCCTCACCCCACTCGTACTCCAGTCGGTCGACGTCCTTGCCGAGGCGCTCGGCGACGTTGGCGTAGCGCTCGCTGAACGCGCCACAGGTCGGGACGAGGACGCGCTCGTCGACGAGGTTGAGCGTCGTCGCCTCCCAGAACTCCGTGCCGGAGCCGGTGAGGATCACGACCTCGTGGTCGGTGCCGAGGAACTCCTTCGTGTCCTCGACGATGGTGGTGTACAGGTCCGTCATCCGGTCCATCCGGTGGCCGAACGTCGACTCTGTCATCGCCTCGATGACGTCGTCGCGGACCTCCGTCGGGCCGGGGATGTACAGCGTCTTCTCGTCGTAGTCGTCGCGGTATTCTCGTTTCTTCGTCACGGGATCCACCTGTTGGATCGTACCGCGTCGCGCTGGGGTATGGACCTTGTGATAGATTCAAAAGGCGCGGAGGTTGCCGCGTTGACGCCCGAGAGCGGACCGGCTTCCGGAAACGGCGCTCTCGCCCGGATCAACCGGGTTTATGAGAACGCAGGAGAGAAAGAGCGTATGATACACGCCCGAGGAGTCACAACCGCCCGAGGTGGTCCTCCGTGAGCGGCGACGAGGAGCTGGCCAAGGACCTCGGCCCGCTCGCGGCGCTCACGATCGGGATCGGGACGATGATCGGCGCGGGGATCTTCGTCCTGCCCGGCACCGCGGTCGCGCTCGCCGGGCCGCTCGCGGCGTTCACGTTCGTCCTCGGCGGCGTGATCGCCTTATTCACCGCGCTGTCGGCCTCCGAACTCGGCACCGCGATGCCGAAGTCCGGCGGGGCGTACTTCTACGTCAACCGCGCGCTCGGTCCCATGTTCGGCTCCGTCGCGGGGTGGGCGAACTGGCTCGGACTCGCCTTCGCGTCCGCTTTCTACATGTACGGTTTCGGCGAGTACGTCAACGCGCTCGTCGGACTCGGCCCGGTCGGTATCGGCTTCGTGACGCTCGAGGCGGCGCAGGTGATCGGACTCGCGGGCGCGCTGCTTTTCATCGCGGTCAACTACTTCGGCGCGAAGGAGACGGGTGGTCTCCAGATCGTCATCGTGATGTCGCTTCTGGGTATCCTCGCCGTCTTCACCGTCGTCGGCCTGCTGAACGCCAACATGGAGTCGCTGCGACCGCTCGCGCCGCCGGGGACGACGAGTCAGGTGCTCCCGGTCACGGGGATCATCTTCGTCTCGTACTTGGGATTCGTCCAGATCACCTCGGTCGCCGAGGAGATCAAGAATCCCGGGCGGAACCTCCCGCTCGCGGTCCTCGGCTCGGTCGTCATCGTCACGGTCGTGTACGCGCTGTTCCTGCTGGTGCTGCTCGCGGCGGTGCCGAACGAGCTGGTCGCGAACAACGACACTGCGGTCGTCGACGCCGCCAGGATCCTGTTCGGCAACTACGAGGTGTTCGGCTACTCGCTCGGCGCCGTCGGCGCCGGCATGCTCCTGATCGGCGGGCTGCTCGCGACCGCCTCCTCGGCGAACGCGTCGATCCTCTCCTCTTCACGGATCAACTTCGCGATGGGCCGCGAGAAGATCGTCACCCCGAAGCTCAACGAGATCCACGAGCGGTTCGGCACCCCGTACAAGTCGATCGCGCTCACCGGCGCGCTCATCCTCGTGTTCCTCGTCGCCGGGGGCGTCGAGTCGCTGTCGACGATGGGGTCCGTCCTCCACCTCATCGTCTACGGCCTGCTCAACATCGCGCTCATCGTGATGCGCGAGTCGGAGGTCGAGGGGTACGATCCCGACTTCGAGGTCCCCTTCTACCCGTTCGTTCCGGTCATCGGCGCGGTGTCGTCGTTCGCGCTGATCGTCTATATCCGACCGCAGATCATCGCGATCTCGGCCGGACTCGTCGGGTTCGCCGTGCTGTGGTACCTGCTGTACGCCCGCGGGAAGGTCGAGTCGCGCGGCGTGTTGGGGACGTGGATCCTCGACCGGTCCGACGAACTCCCCAAGCCCGCAGTGTCGGCCGCGACCTCGGTCCAGCCGAGCGGTGGCGACTACCGCGTGATGGTACCGCTCGCGAACCCCAAGACCGAGGAGCACCTGATCACGCTCGCGTCCGCCATCGCCAAGCAGCGGAACGGGACCGTCGTCGCGGTCAACATCGCGAACGTCCCCGACCAGACCTCGCTCGAGGCGGCCCGCGACCGCGGCGCCCACGAGGCGGCACACGACCTGTTGGACCGGGCCCGCGACGACGCCGAGACGTTCGGCGTCGACGTGGAGACGCACGTCGTCCTCTCGCACCGCGTGTTCGAGGAGGTGTTCGACGCCGCGCGCACCTACGGCGCCGACATGACCGTGATGGGCTGGGGCGAGGACTCCCACGGGGCGCCGGGGCGCGCCGAGTCCGCCGTCGACGAGCTGGCGTACTCGCTCCCCTCGGACTTCCTCGTGTTCCGCGACCGCGGCTTCGACCCCTCGCGGATCCTCGTGCCGACCGCGGGCGGTCCGGCATCGGACCTCTCGGGCGCCGTCGCGAAGATGCTCCAGGCCGAGTTCGACGGCGAGGTGACGCTGCTCCACGTCGCCGAGGACGACGAGGAGGCGGGGCGCGCGTTCCTCTCCGAGTGGGCCGACGCGCACGACCTCTCGGACGCGACGCTGCGGATCGAGACCGGCGACGTCGAGACCAGCATCGAGCGCGCCGCCCGCGACGCGACGATGCTGATCATCGGCGCGACCCAGAAGGGGCTGCTCTCGCGGCTGGTCCGCGGCTCCCTCGTCTTGGACGTGCTCACCGACGTGGAGTGTTCCGTGCTGCTCGCCGAGCCGCGCAGCGACCGAGGGCTCCTCGACCGGCTGTTCGGGAGCGGCTCGCGGTCGAACGACGTCACCGACGCGACCGAGACGCCCGCCGAGACCGGCGTCGAGCCGGAGCCCTCGACACCCGAAATCGACGAGGAGTCGGACGCGGGCGAAGGGTCGGATGCGAGTGAGAAGTCGGATGCGAGTGAGAAGTCGGATGCGAGTGAGGAGTCCGACGCGGGCGAGAAGTAGCGCGCGAACTGACGTCGTAGGTCTTTTCGGGGCCGTTGCGGGCGGAAGTCAGGGACCGACCCGCGTCACCCCCAGTGCCAGAAGTGGTTGCCGTCCTCTTCGACCGGCTCGGTGCGCTCCCGGAGGTCGGCGACGTCCTCGGCGGTCGGTTCGTGGTCGTCGGGCAGTTTCTCCATACAGTCGAAACAGAGGAAGAACTCCGAGCCGTCGGTGAGTTCGAGCGTGAGTCCCTGCGTCGACTCGAACGCGAAGTTCCACAGGTCGCCGATCCCGCCGGCGATCCGGACGGACCGCTCGCAGACGTCGCACGCCTCGGAGGCCATATGTGCGTCTTACTGGGTCCGCGGGGTAAGGCGTGTCGCCTCGATACGTTTACGACAGGGTTGGTTTCGGCGGGGTGGTTCGATAGCTCGCCGTAGCGGACAGATCGGTGAACACCTCCAAAGCCCCAGCCGCGAGGCCGACGTACGCTCGCTGCGTTCCTCGGTCGGTCGCTGCCGCTCCCTCCCTGCGGTACTTGCGTCGCCGACGTCGGCCTCGCGGCTGCCCCTTTGAGTCCCGCCCCGCACGGCAACCGCAGCCTCACGCCTCCCCAGCCTCGTCGCTGGCGGCGCTGCCGCCAGCGACTCCCTCGCGCGTGCTGCTCGCGGCCGCCGCAGGCGGCCACTCGCAGGCACGCGCCACCGCGGATGGTTACTGCTTTTCGACCTCGATCACGTGCGCGTCTGCTGGGTCGAACCCGACTGTTACCGCGCCGTCGAGGGGGTCGACCGCGCGGACGAGCAGTTCGCGGTCGCCCCAGTCGAGCGTGACGCGCGTCGTCTCGCCGAGGAACTCCGCGCTGGCGACGGTCGCCCGGAGAGTGTTCTCCCCCGCGGGGACGGCGGTCTCGTCGGCCACCTCGTCCGCGCTCGCGACGCGGAGGTGTTCCGGCCGGACGCAGAAGTCGATCCGGTCGCCGACATCGGGGGAGCGCGTCGCGGTCGCGTCTTGCCCCTCCTCGTCGCTCCCGACCGCGACGCGGAGCGTCTCGTCGCCGCCGTCGACGTCGACCGCGAGTTCCCCGTCGGCGGTCGCGTCGACGACCCGACCCGCGAAGGTGTTGTTGTCGCCGACGAATTTGGCGACGAACCGCGTGGCGGGTTCGCGGTAGACGGTCCGCGGGGGAGCCACCTGCTCGGGGGTCCCGTCGTTCATCACAGCGACGCGGTCCGAGACGGCGAGCGCCTCCTCCTGATCGTGGGTGACGTATATCGTCGTGATCCCCAGCTCCGACTGGATCCGCTTCACCTGCGCGCGGAGCCGCTCGCGGAGCCGCGCGTCGAGCGCGCTCATCGGCTCGTCGAGGAGGAGCACGTCGGGACCGGGCGCGAGCGCCCGCGCCATCGCGATCCGCTGCTGTTGCCCGCCGGAGAGGCTCTCCGGGTCGCGGTCGGCCGCGTCGGGGAGGTCGACCAGTTCGAGCAGTTCAGCGACGCGCTCGTCGCGCGTCGTCCCTTCGGGCGGGTCGGCGAAGTTCAGCCCGTACGCGACGTTCTCGCCGACGGTCATGTGCGGGAACAGCGCGTAGCTCTGGAACACGACGCCCACGTCGCGGTCCTCGGGGGGAACGCCCGCGACCGACTCGCCGCCGAACCTGACCGCCCCGGTGGTCGGCTCCTCGAACCCCGCGATCAGCCGGAGCGTCGTCGTCTTCCCGCAGCCGGAGGGACCGACGAGCGTGAAGAACTCCCCCTCGCGCACCCGGAGGCTCACGTCGTCGACCGCGGCCGTCTCCCCGTAGCGCTTCGTCACGCCGTCGAGTTCGACCGCGACGGGGGCGTCGGTCCCGTCGCCGCCGCCCTCCGCGTCGCCGCGGTCGTCGCCGTCGACTCCGCCGCCCGCCGGCTCAGAGTCCACGGTGCTCACCTCCGAGCCGCTCGATGACGACGAAGCTGAGACCGGTGACGACGAGGAGGACGACGCCCATGGCGGTCGCCGGTCCGAGCCGCCGCCCGATGAACCGTTCGATCGCGACGGGCATCGTGTACGCGTCGGCGCCGGTCGCCAACACGACCGTCGAGGTGAACTCGCCGATCGAGACCGCGAACGCGAACGCCGCGCCCGCGACGACCGCGGGCCAGACGAGGGGCAGCTCCACGTCGCGGATCACCCGCGCCCGCGACGCGCCCAGCGCCCGCGCCGACTCGACGAGCGAGCGGTCCAGTCCGGAGAGTCCGGGCGAGACGGTGCGCACGACGAACGGGTAGCCCGCGACCGCGTGCGCGACGACGATCGCGACCGCCCCGCTCGCGGCGATCCGCCACCCCGCGATCTCGACGCCGAAGACGAGTCCCCGGAGGAGACCGAGTCCGACGATTATCCCGGACACCGCCAGCGGGGCCATCGCGGCCGCGTCGACCAGCGTCCGCCCGCGGTACCGTCGCGTGGTCAGGACCGCGACGACGACGCCCATCGGGAGCGCGAGCAGCGTCGCGGCCGTCGCGAACGCCAGCGAGTTGCGGATGGCGGGCCACGGCCGCACCTGAAACGCCGCCCCCGTCTGCTGGCGGTCGATCAGGAACCGGTAGTGGTCAAGCGTGAGCGCGCCGTCACCGCCCGTGACGCTCGCGAGGACCATCGACGCGATCGGCGCGAGGAAGACGACTCCGGCGACGACGACGTAGGCGACCAGCCCCGCCCGCGGCAGCAGTTCGCGGAGCGTCGGGGCGGACGGGACCAGCGAGCGTCGCGGCAGGGGACGCGCCCCGCGGGTGCTCGTCGCGTTCCGGGCCTCGTACCGGAGGTACGCGAGCAGCACCCCGAGCGAGATCGCCAGTTCGACGACCGCCAGCGCGGCGGCCTCGGCGTAGCTCAGGTCGCGCACGAGCCGGTAGACGAACACCTCGATCGTCGCCAGCTGGAACCCGCCGAGCGCGAGGACGATGGGGAAGGTCCCGAAGGTGAACACGAAGGTGAGCGCCGCGCCCGTCAGCACGGCGGGGTACACCTGCGGCGCGACCACGTCGACGAACGCCCGGACCGGCCCGGCACCGAGGCTCCGAGCGGTCTCGACCGCGCTCGCATCCACCGACTCCCAGGCCGCGGTCGTCACGCGCGCCACGAGGGGCGCGTTGTAGAACGCGTGGGCGATCACCACCGCTTCGAGGGTGAACATGAGATCGACCAGGGGCAGGCCGATTCCCGTCAGCGCGGCGTTCAGCGTGCCGTTCTCGCCGAACGTGGCGACGAACCCGACCGCGACCATGATCGACGGGAGGACGAACGGGACGATTGTGAGCGAGCGCAGCGTCTTCCGGCCGGGGAACTCGAAGCGTGCGAGCAGGTAGGCGGCCGGGAGGCCGAGCGCGACGCTCGCAACCGTCGAGAGGACCGCCTGATACGCGGTGAACCCGACGATCCCCAGCCGGCGGTCCGGCGAGAGGAGCGCCCGCGCGACCGCGATCGGGGAGTCGCCGGCGAACAGCCGGGCAATCTCGCCGAAGTAGAAGGGATCGGTGAGGAGCTCGGCGAAGACACCGAGGGTAACCGCGCCGTCGACGACGACCGCCTCCACCAGGACGGTCGCGGTCGGGTAGTAGAAGGCGACGACGAGCGCGGCGCTGGTGAGGACCGCGAGCGCGGTCAGCGCGCGGGACTCGACGCCCTCGCGGAGGCGGCTCACCCGACCCGCGCGATCGCCGTCGGCTTCCGTCACGTGCTCTCCCCCTCGTCGCGCACGCGGCTTAGTTCCCGGCGAACTGCCGCTCCCAGGCCTCGACCCACGCGTCGACGGAGCCTTGGAGCTCGTCGTAGGTGAACGTCACCGGGTCGGCCGGCTCCTGTGCCAGCTCGGCGTAGTCGCTCGGCAGCTCGGCCCCCTCGGTCGCCGGGAACGCGACGTTGCGCTGGGCGATCTCCCCCTGAACGTCCGGCTCCAGCATGAACGACATGAACCGCCGGGCGAGGTCCGGCTCGTCGGCGTCGGCGAAGACGGCCATCCCCTCGGGGTTCGCGTACGCCTGGTCGTTCAGGAAGCGGATCTGGTGTTTCTCGAGGTCCTGGCCCTCCATGTCCGCGAACACCTGGTCGGTGGAGTAGGAGACGACCATCGGCGCCTCCCCCTCGCTCCAGGCCGCGTACGCGTCGTCCCACGTCCCCAGCACGCGCACGTCGTTCTCCTGGAGGTCGGCCCAGTAGTCGAGGTAGTCGTAGTCGGGGTCGCCGTCCTCGCCCGAAACGGTCTCGCCGTCGCCGTCGCTCGCGACCCCGCCGTCGCCGAAGCGGCTGATCGTGTGGAGGAGGAACGCGCGACCCGTCGCGGAGCCGCCGGGGTTCTGCGCGATGAGCGCGCCCGCGTGCTCGTCGTCGAGCAGGCCGTCGAACGTCTCCGGGGCCTCCATCGTCGTCCCGTCGTACACGAGGCTCACGTAGCCGGTGTCGAACGGGACTGCCCGGTCGAACGGGTCGAACTGGAGTCCCTCCCTGACCGCGCCGCTCCCCTCGATTTCGCCCGCCTCGGCGAAGAGGTCGTCGTCGAGTTCCTCGTCGACGCGCACGAGGTCCTCCGTCGTGAGTCCGACGTAGAGGTCGGCGTCGACGCCCGCGCCCGAGGCGGCGCGCTCGACGTAGTAGTTCACCTCGTTGTCGGGCGTCGCCCACTCCAGTTCGGCGTCGTACCGGCTCTCGAACTCCTCTTTGAGCCACTCGCCGGGACTCACGGAGGGCGCGTCGATGAAGTTGGTGTAGGTCGCCACCGTCAGCGTCGGGGTCTCGTCGTCGCCATCGTCTCCGTCGCTGCCGTCGGCGTCGTCGCCGTCGCCCGTCTCGTTCCCGGTGCCGTCTCCGCCGTCGCCTCCGTCGTCGACCCGCTCGGCGCTACAGCCGGCGAGCGCGGCGGCCCCCGCCGCCCCGGCCGCCGTGAGGAACCGCCGTCGGGTGTGTGGCCGGGCGCGTCGCCGCCGCGTCTCGCTCTCGTCGGTGGTCATCACTCGGTTGTTGTACTCGGTGGTTACATAAGGGATCCGTCCGCGGTCTCGGCTCCGTCCCCGAGTTCGGCACGGTCATGTCTCGAAATTGTCGTCTCGGCCGCCAGATACTCCCGATTTCGGCGACATCTCTTTACTTCGGGACGGCCACCGTCGCCTATGGAGAAGAATCACGGAGGGCGGTCGACGCGGACCACGCGGCGGCGACTGCTCGCCGGCGGCGCGGCGCTCGGAGCCGTCGGTCTCGCCGGCTGTCTCGGCGGTCGCGACGGCCCGGTGCCGGAACCCGACGTGACGAGCGACCGGATCGACGACTGGCGGCGGATCGATGAGTCAGAGAGCACGGTGTTCGAGGGGTCGTACGGTCCCGTCACCGTTCGGGCGCTCGAACGCACCCGGATCTTCGAGTACGCGCCCGTCGCGGACGCGCTCGCCGAGACGGTCGACGCGTCGGGGTCGCCGGTTGTCTTCTTCGCGACCCGGATCGACCTCCGGCCCGCGCTGGATCAGCTCCCGGCCGGCGTCGGCCGAGAGCGGGTGATGGGCGAGGTGGAGTCGGCGGCGACCGACGCCTTCCGCGCGCAGCTTCAGAACGCCGGCATCGAGAACGTCGAGGTCGCCGAGGAGGGGACCACCACGGTCCGGTCCGGCCACACCGCGACCACGTGGCGACTGACCGGCGAGTACGCGCTCGACGGCGGGATCCCGCTCCCGACCGGGTCGACGGCGGACGTGGGACAGACCATCGACATCGAGGCGCGACTCGGCGTCTGGCACGACGGGACCGACGTGCTCGTCGCCGGCGGCGCGTACCCGACCGACCCGCTCATCGAGGTCTTCGACGAGGCGCTTCCCGACTCGGTCGACGCCGAGACCACCGTGACGGAGCTCGCCGACGCGGAGACCGCCGAGGCGCTCGCGACCGACCCCGCCGCCTACGACGAGGACGTCTCGCAGCTGCTCATTTCCGTGGAGTGAGGGAGTCGGGGTTCCGGAATCTTCGGCTTCGTTGAAATTCTCTCTTCACAAACGCAATGCGGTGGCGCGTGCCTGCGAGCGGCCGCCACCGGCGGCCGCGAGACAGCACGCGCGAGGGAGTCGGGCGGCCGGAGCGAAGCGGAGGCCGGCCGACGAGGCTGGGGAGGCGTGAGGTGCCGCGCGGTCGCGGTCGGGTGGGACTCAAAGGGGCAGCCGGGAGGCCACGGTAGGCGACGTAAGCACCGCAGCGAAGGAGCGTTAGCGACTGAGCGAGGAGCGCAACGAGCGTACCGTGGCCTCCCGGCTGGGGCTTTGGCGGTGTTCACCGCCGACCTACAGCTGATTGTTTATAAGTAAGTGACTGCGCCTTCGGAGGCGTTCTCCGCTCAGCCCCCTATTTCATCTCGAACCGACCCGTTTAATCGCCGGCCGCGACTGTGTCTCGGTATGAACCAGTTCCCCGAGTTCGAGGTGATCCCCGCCGTCGACGTACAGGACGGCGAGGTCGTCCAGCTGGTCGGCGGCGAGCGCGGCACGGGCAAACGCTACGGCGACCCCGTCGCGGCCGCCGAGCGCTGGATCGACGCGGGCGCGGAGACGCTCCACCTCGTCGACCTCGACGGCGCGTTCGAGGGCGAGCGCGTCAACGCCGACGCGATCGAGTCGGTCGTCGAGAGCGTTCCGAACGAGGTCGGCCTTCAGCTCGGCGGCGGTATCCGGACCGCCGAGGGCGCGCGCGACCTGCTCGATCTGGGACTCGACCGCGTCATCCTCGGCACGGCGGCCGTCGAAACCCCGGAGATCGTCGCGGCGATCGACGAGACCCATCCCGGCAGCGTCGTCGTCAGCCTCGACGCGAAGGGGGGCGAGGTCGTGGTGTCGGGCTGGACCGAGGGCACCGGACTGGACCCCGCGGAGGCCGCGGCGCGCTACGAGGAACTGGGCGCGGGCGCGGTCCTGTTCACCGACGTCGACGTGGAGGGGCAACTGGACGGGGTCGACCGCGAGGCGGTGGTGCGGGTGGCCGACGCGGTCGACGTGCCCGTGATCGCCTCCGGCGGCGTGGCGACGACCGACGACGTGGTCGCGCTGAAGGAGGCCGGCGCGGCCGCGGTCGTGGTCGGGACCGCGCTGTACGAGGGGCAGTTCACGCTGCGGGAGGCGCAGGCGGCCGCGGACGCGGTCTGAACGCCGAACACCGATAGCCCGGTCACTCGTCCGGGCGCTCGCGCTGAACGACCAACACCGGGCCGAGGAAGCGCTCGGCCACCTGCTCCGACGGCATGCCGAAGACGAACGTCGTGACCGACGGGTCCGTCTCGCCCATCACGACCGCGTCGTGCGACTCGGCCCGTCCCGCGATGGCGTCGATCGGCACGTCCGCGTCCTCGACGACCGTCTCGATCCGGTCGGCCGCGATCCCCCGCTCGACGAGGTCGGCTTTCACCCCGTTCAGGAACGACGCGCCGTCGTCCGGCGACTCGCCCTCGCCGACGGTGTGATACAGCGTCACGTCGACGTCCGAGTCGGCGAACAGCCCGGCGACGAGGCGGGTGTTCCGCCCGACGCCGATCGTCCCGCGGAGCGCGACGAGGACCGAATCCACGCGCTCCGCGCTGTTCGGGACCAACACCGCGAGGCTGTCGTACTCGTAGATGAGGCGGTCGATCGTGGTTTCCTTGTCGTGTGTGAACACGAGCCGCGTCTCGACGTCGGCGCCGGCCGCGGTGAGCCGGTCGGCGAACTCCGTCAGCTTCGACATCGCCGTCTCGCCGAACTGCTCGCGCGCCTGCTCGGTGGCGGTCTGCTCCGGGAGCACGTGGTACCCGAGCAGCACGACGCGGGCGTTCGCGAGCAGTTCGGGGCCGCCGGGCGGGAGCGACTCGCCCTCCAGCACCGCCAGCGGGACCAGCACCGTGGGTCGGTCGGTCCCGTCGGTCTCCGGCTGTTCTCCGCCGTCCGCCGTGGGTGTCTCGGTCATCTCAGAAGTCACCTTTGAGGTCGACGTCGGTCGCGTAGTACCGGTACCAGCCGTAGGATACGACCATGACGGCGATGCCGACGCCGATCGACGCCGGCTGCATGAACGCGATGAGCGCGAAGCTCGCCACCCCGCCGACACCGGCGACCGCGAACCCGGCCGGACAGCGGAACGACGGGTCGTACCAGTCGGGGTCCTCTCGGCGAAGCCGGACCAGCGCGACGCAGATCAGCCCGTACATCACGAGGTGGAGGAAGGAGGCGACCTCCGCGAGCAGCTCCACCTGCCCCGTCGCGGACAGCACGACGATTGGACCGCCGGCCAGTCCGAGCGCGACGTGGGGGGTGCCGTACGCGAGGTTGAGCCGGCTCGCCGCCTCCGGGATGATCCCGTCGCGGCTCACCGCGTACACCGCCCGGGAGGCGCTGAGGATCGAGGCGTTCGCGCTGGAGAACGTCGCCAACAGCCCGGCGACGACGATCGCCAGCGCCCCGGGAAGCCCGACGAACGACCGCGCGACCTCGACCATCGCGGTCTCGCCGAACTCGCCGAGGCGGGCGCTCCCGAACGCGCTCGTCGCGACGAAGATGGTGACGACGTAGAAGATCCCGACGAGGATCACGGAGCCGACCATCGCCAGCGGGAGGTTCCGGCTCGGCTCCTTGATGTCGCCCGCGACCGTCGCGACCTGGGCGAACCCCAGGTAGGAGGTGAACACGAGCGCGGCGGTCTGGAGCACCGGCAGCGCCCCGCCGGGCGGGAAGAACCGCTCCGGCGTGCTCTCGGCGCCGAACACGCCGAGCGCGTCGAGCGAGCCGTAGCTCAAGAAGAGCGTGAGGATGACTAAGAGGACGATCACGATCCCGTTCTGGAGCGCGGCGGTGTTCTCCGTCCCGAACAGGCTGAGGACCGTGAGTCCGACGCCGAACGCGACGCCGAGCGGGACCGCGGGGTCGATCGGGAGCGCGACGCCCACTTCGAGGAACACCTGCCCCGCGTAGCTGCCCAGTCCGACGAGGTAGAACGCGGCCGCGAACACCAGCCCGAGCCAGAGTCCGATACCGACGATCGCGCCGGCAGCGGTGCCGAGACCGCGCGAGATGAAGAAGTAGCCGCCGCCGCTGCGCGGCATCGCGGTGGCGAGCTCCGAGGCCGGCAGGGCGACGAGCAGCGCGACGACCGCGCCGATCGCGAACGAGAGCGCCGCCGCCGGGCCGGCGTTCTCGGCCGCCAGCCCCGGGAACACGAAGATCCCCGCCCCGATCATCGTCCCGACGCCGATCGCGAGACCGCCGACGAGTCCGATCGTCCGTTCGAGCTCCCCCTCGCCGGTGTCCGCGTCGACCACGGCGGCGAGCGCGTCGGGGACCTCGACGTCGGGAGGCCCGGGTGCGTCGGAAGGCTCGGATCCGTCCATTTCGTGCGAAGTCGACTCACTGACGCGGCAAATATCCACCGCCGGGCGCGGACCGATCGGGGGACGCCGCCGGTTCACCCGCAACCCACTTACGAATCCCCCGCGACGGGCCGGTATGAGCGAGCACGACCGGACCGCGGCCGTCACCCGCGAGACGACCGAGACGACGATCGAACTCACTCTCGCGGTCGACGGCGACGGGGACAGCGAGATCGACACGGGGATCGGCTTCTACGACCACATGCTGGCGGCGTTCGCCAAGCACGGCCTGTTCGACCTCACGGTCCGCTGTGACGGCGACCTCGGGATCGACGACCACCACACCGTCGAGGACGTGGCGATCTGCCTCGGCGAGGCGTTCGACGAGGCGCTCGGCGACAAGCGCGGCATCCGGCGGTACGCCGACCGGCGGGTCCCCCTCGACGAGGCGGTCGCGAGCGTCGTTGTCGACGTCGCCGGGCGCCCGTACTACGAGTTCTCCGGCGAGTTCTCCCAGGAGTCGGTCGGGGAGTTCACGAGCGTCATGGCCGACCACTTCGCGCTCTCGCTGGCGCACAACGCCGGACTGACGCTCCACGCGACGGTCGAGAAGGGAGACAACGCCCACCACGAGGTCGAGGCGCTGTTCAAGGCGCTGGCGCGCGCGCTCGACGACGCCACCCGCCTCGACGAGCGCCGGAGCGACACGCCCAGCACGAAGGGCGAACTGTAGCCCGGCGCCCCGCGGTCCGGCGCCGCCCGCCGCCGCCCGCCGATCGCTTATCCCCTCGCGAACCGTTAACACGGTCGTATGGAACTCCGCTGTGAGGGCTGCGCCGGCTGCTGCGTCGACTGGCGCCCGCTCGATCCGGGCGCCGCCGGCTCCGACCGAACCGGCCCGCGCCCCCCGCTCGACGACGTCTACGACCTCGCGCCGCTCACCCGCGACGAGATCGCCGGCTTCGTCGCCGACGGCCTCGCCGACGCCCTCGCCCCGCGGCTGTTCGAACCGGCCGAGCGCGACGACAGCGTCCGGATCGACGGGGTCGACCTCGCCGCCGTCGACGACCGCCCCGTCTTCGTCGTCGGCCTCCGGAAGCCCCCCAAGCCGGTCGCGCCGATCGGGACCGACGAACCGCGCTGGCTCGACGCCTGCGTCTTCCTCGACCCGACGACGCTCCAGTGCCGGATCCACGGCTCCGACCGCTACCCCGACACCTGTTCGAGCTACCCGGGACACAACCTCGAACTCGGCGCCGAGACCGAGTGCGAGCGCGTCGAGACCGCCGGCGGCGGCGACCGCCTCCTCGACGACGAGCCGCCGGACGACCTCCCCGCGCCGGCGTTCGGCCCGCAGGCGCTCGGCGCGACCGTGTTCGCGTACCCCGACCCCGACGACCTCGACGGGGTCGTCGCCCGCCTCCGCGACGGAGACACCACCGCCGACGACCGCGCCCGCTTCGCCGGCGCCGCCGTCGGCTCCCGCCCGGGGTCGCTGTCGGTCGCTCGCGACCGCATGGCCGAGGCCCGAGAGCGCGTCAGGGAGGCGGACTCGTGGGTCGGGGCGGCGGTCCGCGAGTGGACCGACCGGGCCGGCGAAGACGGCGACCGCGTCGCGCTCGACGCGACCGCCCCCGACTCGCACGATCCCGACACGAGCAGCCCCGACGCCCGCGACCGACTCGTCCGCGAGGTCGAGGACGACGCGGGCGCGCCCGGGACGCCGGGCTGGGGCGAGTGACCCGCCTCGCTACGCGACGTCTCCTTCGACGCGCCGCACCGCCAGCGCCCCCTCACAGACGCACTCGCCCTCGCACTTCGGGCACTCGTCGACCGGTCGCTCGATCGGGTCGCGGTGGACCGTCTCGTAGCCGTGCGCGTCGAACAGCTTCTCCGGCGAGTCGTCGCCGCCGTGGTACCACGAGTCCGCGAGGAACAGGTCGACGCCGCGCTCCGCGCCGACCGCGTGGAGCCGTTCGAGCAGCCGGCTCCCGATCCCCCGGCCGGTCGCCGCCTCGCTGACGTACCCCATCTCGAGGTGGCCGTACAGCTCCGCGGCGGGGAGCAGGCCGGGGTCGTCGAAGAAGTACATCTCGTCGGCGACGGCGGCCGGCTCCGCGAACTCGCGGAGCGCCATCACGCCGCAGATTGCGTCGTCGGGGTCGCTCTCGCCACCGGCCTCCTCCCCATCTTCGGCGCCGCCCTCGACCGCGACCAGCACGTGGTACGTCCGGTCGTCGAGACCGAGGTCGACGCCGTAGGTGCTCCCCTCGCTGAAATGCGAGGTGATGAGCGCCTCCAACGCCTCGGCGTCGCCCGGCTCCGGGTCGCGGATCGCGATATCGTCCATCACCGGAGGGACGCAGTCCTCGACTAAGAGCGGTGTGGTGTCGGAATCGGTCGCCTCCGGTCGGAGCCGGTCAGGACCCGCCGATTCCCGGCCGCCAGACCCCCTGTCGCCGGTCGAGCCACGCGACGACGACGACGTGCGGGAGCGTCAATGCGGCGATGGCGACCAGCGACACGGCCAGCAGGTCGCCGGGCGCCGCCACGCCCGCGGGCACGCTCGCGCCGACCGCGGCGACCACCAGGAACCCGCCGAGCGTGAGCGGCGCCGCGTCGCGGCCGAAGCGCGCGAGCGCGCCGAGGGCGTCCCCGGCCGACGCCGCGCTCGCGGCCTCGGGATCGACGAGGACGAGTCGCCCGACGTGCCGGAGCGCGTGCCACAGCGCGAAGTACACGCCGATCGCGAACACCGGCGCCGCGAGCAGGAACCACGCCCAAAGCACCGCGAGTTCGCCGACGTCGCGGCGCCAGCCCCTCGGATTCCTCCCTGCCTGGACCCGGCGGTAGCCGAGACCGACCGACGCCAGCGTCGCGGCCGCCATCCCGGCGCCGACCGCGATCCGGACCGCGGGCGCGAACAGCGGGCCGACCGCGGTCGCGGCCGCGCCCGGACCGACGAGGAACAGCCCGACGATCCACTCGGCCACCAGCCGGTACTCCTCGGGGTGCGCGACCAGCGGGACGCCCATCGGGAGGCCGCCGCGGACGACGAGCGCCAGCCACCGCTCCGCCGACGAGGGGAGGTGGTCGACCTCGGCGATCGCGAGCGTCGCCACGTCGCCCTGTCCCCAGTGGAGCCACGTGAGCGCGATGAACCCGACGAACGCCGCGACGGGCGCGAGGAAGAACGCGGCGACGACCGCGCCGCCGAGGACCGCGTAGACGACCGAGACGACCGCGATCGACCGCCCGAGCGACACGCCCGGAGCCGCGCGCAGCGGGACGAGGTGGTCGACCGCGCCGTGCGCCATCCCGACCGCGAGGGTGCCGAGCGCGAACGTCGCGACGCCGACTTCGACCGGAAACAGGGGGGTCACGGCGCCGATCGGCAACAGCGCGGCCAGCGCCAGCGCCGGGCGGCGTGCGAACCAGCGGTCGACCCGCTCCTCGGCGGACTCACCCTCCGAGTCGAGGTCGCGCACCTCTGCGGGCCGGGACTCGGTCGCGCCCGTCGCCGGCGACGATTCAGTCATCTACCACGTCGGGGTCCGGGTCGGCCGGCGACTCGGGACCGAGCACGTCGTGCTCGGACTCCCCCGGTGCGGCTGCCGTCTCGGTAACGTCTCCCCGCCCGTCGTTCCAGTCGAGCACCCACTCGAACAGCACGAGGCCGTTGACGGTCATGATTCCGGCCGAGGCGAAAAACAGCATCTCCTCGATCGGCAGGCCGAGCACGGCGATCCCCGTCGTGTACTCGGTGGAGAGCTCCCACGTCCCCATCGCGATCGCGATCCGGTCGGCGGCCCAGAAGTACGCGGCCGGGAGCAGCGTCGCCGCGAGCCACATCCTCGGGGTCCGGGCGAGGTAGCCGCCGCCGACCGCCCACTGGAGCGCGACGACGGGACCGACCCACGCGACCAGCCCGCCGAGGTAGAGGTACGAGGCGTCCAGCGTCACGAGCCAGACCCCGCCCGCGACCATCGCAGTTCCCGCGACGACCCCGGCGATCCGCGGTTTCCGGTCGAAGTCGCCCTCGCGGAACGTCGGGTCGAACCCGATCAGGTGGAGCGCGAACGCGGTGACGACGGTCTGGACCGCGAAGAAGAGGTACTCGCCGAGGGGGATCGACAGCGCCCGGACGAGCACCGCGCCGTCGGCGTACCACCACGCCCCCCGTCGGATCATGTAGCTGATCCACGGCGTCGTGTAGAGGTACGCGATGGCGACGAGGATCGCGATCCCGACCGTCGCGCGTCGCCGCCGCGTCGGCTCGTACCGGGGCGCGAGGTACCACAGCAGCCCCAGCACGGGGAGACTGAAGACGAGGTGGAACTGGAGATACGTCAGCGTCGGCAGCATCGGATCACCCCGGCGAGGACGCTCATAGCGACTCGTTCGCCTCGCCGTCGATTAACCCTTGAGCCGAACATTGTCAGGTATCGGCCGCGGTCCGCGACCGCGAGGTCGACGCCGTCGTCCGCCCCCCGGGACCGGTTCTCACTCCGCGTCCGGCCCGGTCTCCGCGTCCGCCCCTCACTCCGCGTCCGCGAGCACGCCGTGCGCCTCCAGCACCTTCCCGAGCCGGTACATGGAGGCGACGACGCTGTCGCAGACGGGCCGCACCGCCGACTTGGGGACGAACCCGACCGCCAGTCCCGCGACCTCCAGCATCGGCAGGTCGTTCGCGCCGTCGCCGACCGCGACCGTCTCGCGCATCGGCACGCCCACCTCGGCCGCGAGGTCGGCGAGCGCGTCGTCCTTCGTCCCCTCGATGAGCGGTCCCTCCGCCTCGCCGGTGAGCGCGCCGTCCGGCCCGGTCGGTAGCCGGTTGGCGACGATCGTGTCGACCGCGACGCCCTCCCGGGCGAGCGCGGCCTCGACGCCGCGCTCGAACCCGCCCGTGAGCACGGCGACGTGGTGGCCCTCCTCGCGCAAGTGCTCGATGAGGCGCGCGGCGCCGGGCCGGATCCGGACCGCGTCGAACGCGTCGGCGGCGTCCGCCGCCGAGAGGCCCTCCAGCAGTTCCGCGCGCCGGTAGAGGCTCTCGGCGTAGCTGAGCTCGTCGTTCATCGCCCGCTCGGTGATCTCGGCGACCTCGTCGGCGACGCCCGCCCGCTCGGCGAGGAGGACCGTCATCTCGGAGTCGGAGAGCGTCCCGTCGAAGTCGAACGCGATGAGACTCATGGCACTCGCTCGTCGCGGCGGGACCTTGAAGCGCGCGGTCGGACGCGAGTTTGACCGGAGTCACTCGCCGTCCGCGTCGGCGAGGAACTCCACGTCGCCGGCGATGACCGCGCTCGCGATCACCCCGACGCCGACGAGCACCGCGACCCCGAGGGTGGTCACCGTCACCGAGATCGCGGACCCGCCGACCGCGACGCCGACGAACGCCCCGACGGCGCCGCCGACGCCGCCGGCGATCACCGCAAGCGTCTGCGCCTCTCGCATAGGTGTCGCTTCAGTAACACGGCTTATAAGCGTTCGTGCCGGGTTCTCTCCGGTGATAACGCCGGGTGCGCTCTCCGAACCCGTTCGGGTCCCGTCTCGGCGCGGTCCCGTCTCAACGCGGGTATCGTCGGCCGAGATCGACGCCGTCGTCTGCCGATTCGCTCGTTTCTGTGTCGTCGTCCGCCTCGTCCGACCCGTCCGCCTCGCCGCCCGGACTCACGCTCCCCGTCCGGTAGCCGGCCATGTCGAGCGTGACGTACTCGAAGCCGAGGTCGGTGAGGTGTTCGTGGACGGCGTCGGCGAAGGCGGAGTCGAGCGCGCGCTCCAGCTCGTCAGGGGCGATCTCGACGCGTGCGAGGCCGTCGTGGTCGCGCACGCGGAACCCCTCGAACCCCCACTCGCGGAGCACCCGCTCGGCCTTCTCGACGCGGGTCAGCCGCTCCTCGGTCACCTCCAGCCCGGTCGGGATCCGCGAGGAGAGACACGCCATCGAGGGTTTGTCGGCCACGGAGAGGTCGTAGGACTCGGCGATTTCGCGGACTTCCGCCTTCGAAATCCCGGCGTCGAGCAGCGGCGAGCACACGTCAAGCTCCTCGACCGCGCGCAGGCCGGGGCGGTGCCCCTCTCCGGGGTCGTCGGCGTTCGTCCCGTCGCAGACGACCTCGATCCCCAGCTCTTTGGCGGTCTCGTACATCCGGCCGAGCCGCATCGTCCGGCAGTGGTAACACCGGTCGCCGTCGTTTGCGACGAAGTTCGGGTCGTCCAGTTCGGAGAACGTCACCGTCTCGTGGCGGATGCCGATCTCCTCGGCGACGCGCGTCGCGTCGTCCAGCTCCGCCGCGGGGAGCGTCTCGCTGCGGGCGGTACACGCCACGGCGCCGTCGCCGAGCGCGTCCGCCGCGAGCGCCGCGACCACCGCGGAGTCGACTCCGCCCGAGAACGCGACGAGGACCCCGTCGCGCTCGGCGAGCGCGTCGCGGGCGCCCGCTGCCTTCTCCGCCGTCTCGGGGGCGAGCGACCCGTCGCCGACGGCTCGCGCCTTCTGGCTCATGGCCGGCGTTGGCGGTGAGCGCGAAAAAGGGCGTCGCACGCGGAACTGGTGACGCCGGCTCGCGGTCACGCACCGCCGGACCCCGGGAGCGACCCGCACGCTTTACACCGTTGCCGCGATACCGGCGAGTAGATGGAGCTGGAGGCGATCCCCGGCGTCGGCGCCAAAACGGCCGCGGCGCTGCGCGAACTGGACGACCCGGCCGCGACCGTCGAGTCCGGCGACGTGGCCGCGATCGCCCGCGCGCCGGGCGTCAACGAGGCCCGCGCGGCCCGCATCGCCCGCGGAGCGATCCGCCGCCGGCACGACGACGACGGGCGCGTGCTGGCTACCGACCGCGCCCGCGAGCTGTACCGCGAGGCGATCGACCTGCTGCGCGAGCGCACCGTCACCGACTACGCGGCGAAGCGGCTGGAGACGTTCTACCCGAGCGCGTCGGCCTCGCGCATCGCGGAGGCGCAGGCGTTCTCGGCCGACGCGACGGAGCGAGAGCCGGACCCCGCCGTCCGCGAGGCGCTCGCGGACTGCGCACCCCTCTCGGACCCGCCCACGGTCCGCGTCCGCGACCGCTGCCTCGCGACCGCCGACGCCGAGACGCTCGCGCGCGCCGAGGCCGAGATGCCCGAACTCTCCGTCGAGACCGTCGAGGACGCCCGCGACGTCTCCGAGCTCGGCCGCTCGTACGCCTCCGTGATCGTCTTAGACGAGACGTTCGCCGGGCTGGACGTGGAGGGCGACGTGGTCGTCCGCCCGGACGCCCTCGAAACCCCGTCGGAAACGGTCCCGGAGCGACTGCTCGCCTTCTTCGCGGAGAACCGCGAGCGGCTGGAGGCGGCCGCGACGGTCCACGAGGCGGCCGCGGCCGCCGGCGACCCCGTCTCGGGAGGTGATCCGGACAGCGGCATCGACGCCGACGCCCCGGTCGACCTCGACCGGCTCCGCGACGCGCTCTCGCGGCTCGACGACGACGGTACCATCGCGGGCGACGCGGAGCTGGACCGGCTGACAGCCGCCGTCGACGACCTCGACGCCGCGGTGTCGACGGCGGCCTCGGTGGCCGACGACCGGCTGCGCGAGGCGATCCGCGAGCGCGACGTCACCATCGAGGGGACCGACTTCCTCTCACTCGTCGAGCAGGGCGCCCGCGTCGACTCCCTGCTGGACCGCGAGCTGGCCGACGAGTACGACGAGGCGGTCGACGCCGCCCGCGACCACCTCGCGGACGCGCTCCGCCTCGAACCCGAGGAGGCGGAGCTGGCGGAGCGCGTCTTCGGCGGCGACCCCTCCTTCCCGGTCGACCACGACGAGAGCGCCGTCTCGCGGCTCCGCACGGAACTGTCCGCGGCCCGGGACCGCCGGGCTGCGAAGCTGAAGGCCGACCTCGCGAGCGACCTCGGCGACCTCCGCGAGCCGGTCGAGGAGCTGGTCCGGAACGCGCTCGAACTCGACGTGGAGCTGGCGATATCGCGGTTCGCCCGCGACTTCGACTGTACGCTTCCCGACGTGGTGAGTCCGGAGGAAGACGGTGCGGGAGGATTTCGCATCGAGGGCGGCCGCTCCCCGCTGCTCGACGTCGACTTCGCGGACGTCGAACCCGTCGACTACGTCGTCTCGGGCGCGACGCTCCTGTCGGGAGTCAACTCCGGTGGGAAGACCTCCACGCTCGACCTGGTCGCCTTGGTCGTCGTGCTCGCGCAGATGGGGCTACCCGTGCCCGCCGAGTCGGCCACGGTCGAGCGGTTCGAGGAGATCCACTACTACGCGAAGTCGCAGGGCACCCTCGACGCGGGCGCGTTCGAGGCGACGCTGCGGGACTTCGGCGACCTCGTCGACGGCGCGGACGGCCGGCTCGTCTTGGTCGACGAGCTGGAGTCGATCACCGAACCCGGCGCCTCCGCGAAGATTATCGCCGGTATCCTGGAGGCGCTCGACGACCAGGACGCGACCGCCGTCTTCGTTTCCCACCTCGCCCGCGAGATCCGGGACGCCGCCGACTTCGAAGTCGCGGTCGACGGCATCGAGGCCGCGGGGCTGGTCGACGGCGAGCTCCGGGTGAACCGCTCGCCGAAGAAGGGGCACCTCGCGCGCTCGACCCCGGAGCTCATCGTCGAGAAGCTCGCGGACGACCGCGGCGGCGAGTTCTACGGGGACCTGTTAGAGAAGTTCTGAGGGGACGAGGAATCGCTGCGGTTCGGCCGCGCGGCGCTACCGCTTCGGGTCGGGCGATCGGTAGTTCTCGACCTCGACCACCTTTCGCGTCTCGTCGTGCGTGAGGTCGCCGTCGGCGGACACCACCGGCGAATCGAGTTCGCGTCCGACGGCCGCGACGGTCGCGTCGACGCCGTCGAGGAACGGTCCCTCGGCGCCGACCTCGTCGGCGACGTATCCCGCCTCCTCGGACACCGCTTCGTCGACCGCATAGACCTCCGTCCAAGCGAGCGCGCCGATCGCGTCGTCGACCGACGCGTCGGGGAGGTTTCCGACGCCGACCAGCGCCTCGGCGTAGGCCGGTGCCGGTGCGATCCACACCTCTCGGTCGCCGTCGTTCGCCTCGTAATACCGCTCGACGGCCGGTTCTCCGTTCAGGTAATCGATGAGAAAGTTCGCGTCGAGGACCTTCATCAACCCTCGCTGAGTCGACGCATCCGTTCTCTCCGCTCGGCCTTTGCCTCTTCACGTCTCTCGCGAAGCCGATCGGCCTGCTCGTCCGACAACAGCCCGAACCCGTCCTGGAAGTCGCTCTCGTTCCCCTCCGACAGCAACCGTTCGAGCACGTCGTTGTAACTCTCTCCGCTCTGCCGACGGCGATCGAGGTGTCGTTTCACCCGGTCGCTCACTCGGATCTGCTCGTCCGCCGTTGCCATCTCGCGTCAACGTTGGCGTTGACACTGCTTGAATATTGGGCCGCGAGGAGGAGCGTGTCGTGAGGGCTACAACAGCACCGCCCCGGCCAGCCCGAGGAAGACGAAGAAGCCGAGCACGTCGGTGATCTCGTCCGGATCGAGCCGGTCGACGAACGCCTCCAGCCGCGAGCGACTCATGTCCGCCGCGACCGCCGCCCGAACGTCTTCCGCGAGTGTGAGGAACACGTCCCGCCACTCCTGCTCCGGGAGCGCCGCGAACGGTTCGGACGGGTCCGGAGACATCGCTATCGTCTCCCGCACGTCCTCCGACTGACTGTCCATACGTGGTGCGCGGGTGCCGCACTAAACGATACCGGCGCCGGGATCGGCGCGGCCGCTTCGCCGCCGCCGCGAGACGGGCGACCCGGACGACGGTCCGGTCCGACCGCCGTTCACCTCGACGACAGATTCATACTGGCGCCGTCGAAATCGGGCGATATGCCAGCCGTGTCCCCGTTCGGCGTCCTCCTCTTCGCGGCCCAGGTCGGCGTCGGCGTTCAGGTGTCCCGCTCGCTCTCGACCCGCGACCGCGGTCGTCGCGCCGCGGTCGGCCTCGCGGTCGCGACGCTCGGTCTCTTGGTCCTGTTCCGATTCGGCGTCCTCGCGACGGTCGCCGTCGACCTGCTCGCGATCCTCGTCGCGGCGAGGATCTCCGAGCCGTCCGGTAACAGGCCGACGACAGGGTAAAATCGGGATCGGTCGCTTTCCCTCTCTCTCAGTCGTCGTCGGCCACCGCCGGCTTCCGACGGTCGTCGCGCGGGCCTTCGAGGTCGACCTTCGGCAGCATGTCCCGGAGGTAGCGCCCGGTGTGCGAGGCGTCCTCGCGGGCGATCTCCTCCGGCGTCCCGCTCGCGACCAGCTCGCCGCCGCCGTCGCCGCCCTCGGGTCCGAGGTCGATCACGTGGTCGGCGTTCTTCACGAGGTCCAGCTCGTGTTCGATGACGACGACGGTGTTGCCGGCGTCGACGAGGCGGTGGAGCACGTCGATCAGCTTGCGCTCGTCCTCCTTGTGGAGGCCCGTCGTCGGCTCGTCGAGCAGGTAGAGCGTGTCGCCGGCCGCGCGCTTGCCCAGCTCCTCGGCGAGCTTCACGCGCTGCGCCTCGCCGCCCGAGAGGGTGGTGGAGGGCTGGCCCAGCTCCATGTAGCCCAGCCCGACGTCCCTCAGGAGCTTGAGGCGGCGTTCGAGACCGCGGTGGCTCTCGAAGAACTCGTGGGCCTCCGCGACGCTCATGTCGAGCACGTCGGCGATCGTCTTCCCCTTGTACTCCACGTCGAGCGTCTCGTCGTTGTAGCGCGAGCCGCCGCACTCCTCGCAGGGGACGTACACGTCCGAGAGGAAGTTCATCTCGATCTTCACGGTGCCCTGCCCGCCGCACTCCTCGCAGCGCCCGCCCTTCACGTTGAAGGAGAACCGGCCCTTCTCGTAGCCGCGACGCTTCGAGAGCTTCGTCTCCGCGAACAGCTCGCGGACGTGGTCGAACACGTCCGTGTACGTGGCGGGGTTCGATCGCGGCGTCCGCCCGATCGGCGACTGGTCGATCAGCCGCACCGTCTCCACGTCGTCGAGTCCATCGATCGCGTCGTGCGCGCCGGGGTCGACCGAGGTGTTGTCGTTCATCTCGCGGGCGAGTCCCTTGTAGAGGATGTCGTTGACGAGCGTCGACTTCCCGGAGCCCGAGACGCCGGTGACCGTCGTCAGCGTGCCGAGCGGGACCGGCACGTCAAGGTCCTTCAGGTTGTGCTGTCGGGCGCCGCGCACGACGAGCTCGCCGTCGGCGTCGCGTCGCTCCTCGGGCACCGGGATCTCCTTGCGGCCCGCGAGGTAGTCGGCCGTCACCGACTCGTCGGCGTCGACCACGTCGTCGAAGTCGCCCTGCGCGACGATCTGCCCGCCGCGCTTCCCCGGGCCGGGACCCATGTCGATGATCTCGTCGGCGCGCCGCATCGTCTCCTCGTCGTGCTCGACGACGATGAGCGTATTTCCGAGGTCCCGAAGCCCTTCGAGGGTGTCGAGCAGCCGGTCGTTGTCGCGCTGGTGGAGTCCGATGGACGGCTCGTCGAGGACGTACAGCACGCCCACCAGCCCGGAGCCGACCTGCGTGGCGAGCCGGATGCGCTGGCTCTCGCCGCCGGAGAGCGTCGACGCCTCGCGGTCGAGCGTGAGGTACTCCAGGCCGACCTCCTCCATGAAGCCGAGCCGCGCGCGGATCTCCTTTAAGATCTCCTCGGCGATCGTCGTCTCGCGCTCGTTCAGCTCGTCTTCCATCCCCTCGAAGTGCGCCCGGGCGTCGGCGATCGACAGCTCGTTCACGTCGGTGATCGAGGTGCCGGCGACGAGGACGTGCCGCGACTGCTCTTTGAGGCGCGTCCCCTCGCACTCGGGACAGGTCGTCACGGCCATGTACTCCTCGATGTGGTCGCGGGCGCGCTCGGAGTCGGTCTCGACGTGACGGCGCTCCAGGTTCGGGATGACGCCCTCGAACCGCTCGGTCTTCTCGCGGGTGCCGTTCTTCGTGGTCCACTCGAAGTGGACGGCGTCGTCGGTGCCGTAGAGGAACTGCCGCTGAATCTCCTCGTCCAGTTCCTCGAAGGGCGCGTCGAGGTCGACGCCGAAGTGGTCGGCGACGTTGTCGAGCTGGCGCGAGTAGTAGGTGCGGTCGTAGCTCCACGGCTCGAACACGTGTTTGAGGGGCTTCGAGGGGTCCTCGATAACGAGGTCCTCGTCGACCTCCTTCGTCGAGCCGATCCCCTCGCACTCGGGACAGGCCCCGTACGGGCTGTTGAAGGAGAACGACCGTGTCTCGATCGCGGAGAACTGCACGTCGGAGTTGGGGTTGCCCAGCTCCTCGGAGAACTCCACCACGAGCCGGTCGTCGCCCTCGGCGTCGGCCGCGAGCGACCCCGTCGAGCGCGCGTTCGACGCGAACGGCACGTCCTCGGGCGGGTCGGGGACGATCAGCTTGAGGGCGCCGCCCGCCTCCTCCAGCGCGGTCTCCACGGAGTCCGTGATCCGCGAGCGGGAATCCGGCGCCACCCGGACGCGGTCGACGATCACGTCGATCGTGTGGTCGTAGTTCTCGTCGAGGTCGGGTTCGTCGAGGGTCAGGTCGACCGGTTCGCCGTCGACCTCGACGCGGCTGTACCCGTCGCTCACAAGCTCTTCGAAGCGGTCCTCGAAGGCGCCCTTCTGGTCGCGGACGACCGGCGCCGCGACCTTCGCGCGGGTGCCCTCGGGGAGTTCGAGGATCTGGTTCACCATGTCCTGTGCGGACTGCTCGCCCACCTCCTCGCCGGTGACGGGGTCGTACTGGGTGCCGATCCGGGCGTACAGCAGGCGGAGGTAGTCGTGGAGTTCGGTGACGGTACCCACCGTCGACCGGGGGTTGTTCGCGGCGTTCTTCTGGTCGATCGATATCGCCGGCGACAGTCCCTCGACGGACTCCACCTGCGGTTTGTCCATCTGTCCGAGGAAGTTGCGGGCGTACGCGGACAGCGACTCGATGTAGCGGCGCTGCCCCTCCGCGTAGACGGTGTCGAACGCGAGCGACGACTTCCCCGACCCGGAGAGCCCGGTGACGACGGTGAACTCCTCGCGCGGGATCCGGACGTCGAGGTCCTTGAGGTTGTGCTCCTCGGCGCCGCGGACCTCGATGTAGTCCTTGCTCATTTCTACTCATCCGTTGCGGGCGCGCGCGGGAATACCCGTCGGTCGCAGGGGGTGGTCCGTCGGTCGCCGTGGGGACTCCCGAGAGCCGACCCCGCCCGCCGGACGGCTCAGCGTCCGACGAACTCCGAGGGCGGCGAGAGGTTCCGCCGGCCCCCGAAGGTGACGAGGAAGAGGACCGCGATGCCGAGTCCGTACGCGGCCATCAGCGGGACCGTCGCGAGGAACATCGTGATCACGTCGGCGGGGGTGAACACCGCCGCGATCACCATGATCCCGATCGTCACCTCGCGCCAGCGCTCCCGGAACGCGCGGTACGGGACGCCCGCCTTGTTCAGGAGGACCATCCCGATCGGGATGTCCGCGAGGAAGCCGATCCCGAGCGTCGTGTAGATGACGAGCCAGAAGAAGTCGCCCACCTGGTAGGTGATGATCATGTCGGCGAGGCGCGCGTCGGTGACGAGCCAGCCGATGAGCACCGGCGCGATGTACGCGTAGCCGAGCGCGAAGCCGCCGACCATTCCGGCGCCGAGCGCGCCGGCCCACAGGTACACCTGGTGGACACGCCCGGCGACGAAGCCGCGTTCGCGGAGCGCGGGCCACGCGTAGTAGAGGACGACGGGCAACGCGGCGAAGATCCCGAGGATCACCGAGAACTTCACCATGAACACCAGCGCCTCGACCGGGTGGAGCGTGATGATCTCGATCCCGCCTTCGACCTCCGCGGGCACGCGCCGTTCGAGGTCGCGCCGGACCGTCCCGAGTCCGCCGAGGTACAGCCACATGAACGCGGCCGCCATCACGGCGCCGAAGACGCCGACGATCCGGAACGACCGCGTGCGCAGCGAGTCGAAGATGAACCTGAGGTCTTTGTAGTAGCCGCCGATGTCGTCTTCCGCCTGCTCCCCGTCGCCGTCGGTGAGTTCGGCGAGGAACGTCGAACTCGCCCGCGACCCGCGGTTCCGGACGGATCCCATCAGTCCGCCGCTGCCGTCGTCCCCGCCGTCTCCGCCTCCGACGGCGCTCGCGTCGTCGCCCTCCGCGGCGTCGCCGCCCTCGCCGTCTCCCCCGTTCACCTCGTCGAACCGGTCGAGGATCGCCTGCGCCTTCTCCGGGTCGTCGTCCTCCATCGCGGCCTGCGCGAGCGCGAGCGACTCCTCCTCCTCCATCTCGGCGAAGGCCTCGTCGGGAGCCGCCCGCACGCCCGCGGCGTCGAGTTCGCTCACGTCGACGGCCGTCGGGTCTCCGTACTGGTAGCCCGCGCTCGTGGTGTCGAGGTCGGTGTACACCGCCCACAGCGTCGCGACGACCGCGAACGCAAGCGCCCACGCGACGGCGTAGATCGCGAGGGCGGTCCCGGGATCGACGCCGAGTCCCTCGCCCGCGGCGAGGAACCGCCGACTGCTCCCCGCGAGCCGGAGGAGGTCGTTGACCGCGGTCCGGCCGCCGTACTCGTAGAAGCCGTACACGAGCGCGCCGCCGAGGACGGTCACGCCGCCGACGACGTTCCAGTGGTTCCGGACCGCGCCGAGCACGTCGATCCGGTCGGAGCTCCGCTTGGCCGTGACGACGAGCTTCGCGAGGTAGAGGCTGAAGCCGTACAGCGCCGTCAGCGGGAACGCCCACAGCAGCTGTGTGAACGGGTCTGGCGGCGAGAAGAACGCGCCGAAGACGAAGATTGCGACGACCGCGTAGCGCCACTTGTCGCGGAACGTCTCGTACTGGACGATCTCCGAGTACGATAGCCCGGTGACGAGGAGCGGCATCTGTCCCGCGAGACCGAAGGAAAGGGAGAGGAAGACGATAAATTCCGTCCACATCACGATCCCGTAGGTCGGCTGGATGTCGGCCTCCAGTCCGAACTCCGCGAGGAAGCCGAACATCAGCGGGAAGAACGCGAAGACGCCGTAGGCGACGCCGGCGGTGAACAGCCCGGCGCCGAGCAGCGCGAGACCCGCGAGCTTCCACCGGGCGACGGGCGACTGCGGCCACATCCCCCGGGCGCGGAGCTCGTCGCGGGTGACGTAGATCAGCGGCGGAATCGCGGTGATCGCGCCCACGATTAGTCCGATCTTCGCTTGGAGGAGGATCACCTCGAACGGCGTCGTCGCGATGATGTCCGCCTCCGCGGCGACCGCAGGGCTCATGTTCGACTCCGTGACGTCGCGGAGCCAGTCCCAGATGTACACGCGGAGCGCCCAGAACGTCAGGATAAAGCCGGCCAAGAAGACGAGGAACACCTTCTGGAGGTCCTTCTGAATCGACCGAAGGAACGCCTTCGCCGTGTCGCGGCCCTCCGCGATCGACCGCTGGGTGTCATCGTCGAGGGCGCTCGCCATACGGAGGGCGAAGGCCGTCGCCGTTATCAACCTTTTCGACCGCGGGCAATTCCCGCGGACGGTTCGCCGGTCGCCACTTCGAACTCCACGACTCCCCATCGGTCGCGCGGGACGCCGCCATCCGAAAAGGTTGATAACCGCCCGGTCGCGTAGGGAAACTGAATGGACGACTCGGACCGGTCGCGCGACGACGACTCGGCCGCCGCTGACGGGTCGGCCGACGAGGGCAAACCCGAAAGCGACGGCGCCGTCGGGGGGTCCGAGAGCGTCGAGTCCGAAGTCGAGTCCGAGGTCGAATCCGAGGTCGAGACATCGGGGAGCGACACCGAGTCATCCGACGACGATGCGGCGGACGCGTTTTCGGGCTCGGAAGCGGTCGTCGAAGCCGAGGACGCGGAGCGGTCCGACGCCCTCAGTGACGCCGACTCCGCCGACTCCGCGGACGCGGACGCCGACTCCGCCGAGACCACGGACGACGCCGAGACCACGGACGACGCCGAGACCACGGACGACGCCGAGACCACGGACGACGCCGAGACCACGGACGACGCCGAGAGTCTCGGCGACGGCGGCACGCCGGCGACGGCCGCAGACACACCGGCCGCCGCCGAGACGGCCGTCGAGGACGAGCCGTTCGAGGGCATCGAGGGACCGGAGACGGACGAGGAGATGCCGTTGGCGGCCCACATCGAGGAGATGATGCGCCGGCTCGCCGTCGTCTTCCTCGTCGGCGGGCTGGCGACGCTCGTCGTCGTCACCGAGTCGACGGAGCTCATCAACTACTTCTGGAGCTATCACATCCCGGCGCCGATGGAGAACCGGCCGCGGCTGTACGGCCCGCTCGAACTCCCGCTCACCCGGTTGAAGGTGGCCGGACTCGCGGGCGTCGTGGTCGGACTCCCGGCGTTCGTCTACGAGACGTATCGGTTCATGCGGCCGGGGCTGTACCAGACGGAGCGGCGCTACTACCTCGCGGCGGTGCCGACCAGTCTGGTCCTCGGCGGGGTCGGAATCGCGTTCGCGCACTTCCTCGTGTTGCCCGCGATGTTCTCGTACTTCACCACCTACACCTCCGACGCGGCGACCATCGCATTCGGGCTCGCGGAGACGTTCAGCCTGATCGTCGTGATGCTCGCGCTGATGGCGTTCGTCTTCCAGATCCCGCTTTTCATCATGCTCGCGATCATGATGAACCTCGTCACCCGGGAGTGGCTGGAGGCGAAGCGGCTGATCTTCTGGGGGTCGTTCCTCGGGATCGCCTTCCTGTTCAACCCCGACCTCACCGGGATGGCACCGATCATCGTGACGCTCACCATGATCGCCCTCTTCGAGGGGACGCTCGCGATACTGCGCTGGACCGGGAACTAGCCCCCGGTACTCGCTCCTTCGAACGAGGCGGACCGAGTTACGACTCTCTACCCGTCCTGATTGAGCGGTTCGCGGTGGAGTACCTCGCCCTCGCTGAAGACGACGGCGGCCAGTCTCGGCTCCGTGTCGACAGCGACGCTCGTCTCGTCGCCGGCGGTCACCTCGTCGGTGTCGGAATCCCACGGGCGCAGTCCCTCGGTCGCGGGTTCCACGACCACGTCGACGCGGTCGGCGTCAAGCGCGTCACCGCCGACGTGGGAGAACGTCACGACGCCCCCCTCATCGTCGTCAGCCGGTTCATACGCGACCTCGAACGTCGCCTGCGGGGGGATCACGTGCTCCGTCACGGTTCGGGTCTCGTCGCCGGCAGTCCACTCGACGGCGACCGTCGTGCCGGCGGACAGATCGCCGAGCGACAGCGTCTCCCCGCCAGTCAGTCGGTCCGTCTCATCGGCGGGCTGGGCCGGTGCTGGCTCGCCGTCGATCAGAACCTCGAAGGCATCGGCGCTGCGGCGTACCTCGCCGACGTAGCGGAGCGTCGTCCCCGACCCGTCGCTGTCGCCCCCATTTCCGTCATCGACGACGAATCCGCGGCGGGGTGCCGCCGAGAAGTGACCGACGGAACTGGTCGCCGACCCGTTCTCGAACTCGGTGTGGACGCTGACGACCACGGTGTCGTCGAGTCCGACGTCGTCGACCGTGATCGCGTCCCCCGCCGTCAGTTCGTCGTGCTCGGCCGCGAACGCCGACTCCTGATCGCGTTCCCGTCCCCCCAGTTCGCCGGCACCGTTCACCGACACGCGCAGCCGCTCGGGATCGGCGGGCTGCTCGCCGACGTACTCGATCGTCATGGCCTCGGCGTCGACGTCGTAGGTCGCCGCGACCGCGTCGCGCGCCGTGGTCGTGCCGCCGAGGTGGTGTTCGCGGTCGCCGCCGGTCCACACGAGTCGGATCCGCGAGAGCGGCGGCACCGGAGCGGTGAACGAGTCGTCGGGACCGAACTCGTCGAGTTCGTCCGCGGGCTGGACGTCGGCCGGGGTGCGACCGACCTGAAGCTCCAACTCCGACGCGGGAAGCGCCCGGCCGGCCCGGTGTCGGACCGTGATCTCGCCGGCGTCCGGGTCGTACTCGATGGACGCACGCGTGTTCGGAACGACCTCTTCTTCGGCGATGACGACCGGCTCGTCCGGCTCGCGCCACTCGACTGCGACCGTACTCCCCAGCGGGAGTTCGCCGAGAACCAGCTCCTCGTCGCCAGAGAGGGTGTCGTGTTCGTCGGCGAACTGCTCGTCGGTAGGCTCGCCGTCGTTCAGCGTCACGAACGCGTCGGCAGGCCGAGACTCCTCTCCGTCGTACCTGACGGTGGTTCCTTCTTCGCCGTGCGAGTGGATCCAAACTCGCGGGGGGCGGGCGCGGTAATGGACGAGCGAGCCGCCGCCCACCGGTTGCTCGACGTCGAACTCCAACTGCACGCTGTCGCCGATCGACACGTCCGTGACGGTGACTGCGTCGCCGGGTTCGAGCGTGCCGTCGGTGAATTCGTCGCCGACCGTTTGGACGCCGTCCTCACTCCGGTGGACTAGCCGGAGATCGCTCGCGTCGGCGGGGCGGTCAGCTTCGTAGACGAGTTCCACCGTCTCGGCGTTCATATCGTAGTCAAAGGCGAACGCCTCGCGGTCGACCCGTTCGCTGGCGTACGTGTCGTAGACGTTCGCGTCCGGGTCGAACCACCGCAGCGTGACGGTCGCGATCAGTCCGGTCTCGACGGTGACCTCGTCGCCCGCCGTGAATTCCTCGCCGTCGAAGACCGCGCCGCTCACCTCCTCGCCGTCGTGCCACACCTCCAGCTCGTCGACCGGTACCGCCTCGCCCTCGACGTGCTCGAAGGTCACCGTTCCCGCAGCGCGGTCGAACCGCGACCGGACGCGGGCGTCCGGCGACGCCTCGCGGTCGAGTTCCGGCGGGGCCTCGACGACGGCGTCGACGAGCACGACCCCGTCGGTTCGGGTGATCTCCGTCTCGACCGGAACGGCGGGATCGACGGTCCGCACGAGTTTCTCGACGGACCCGTCGTCCAGCCCGTCGGCATCGGCGGCCGGGCGGATCACGTACGCGTTCTCCGCCGTTCCGTCGAGGTCCCTGAGGTCTTCAGGGGCGGTCTCGAAGCCGGCGGCGAACGCGTCGACGTCGCCGGAGACCGCGAGCGGAAACGGACCGCCGGCGGCGTCCGGGACCAAAAGCACCGTTTCGAACCCGCCCAGCTGCGGGAGGGCGGCCGCGCCCAGCGGCGATTCGGCGAGGCGGTCGGCCTCGTCGGCGGCCGCGCGGCCGGCGGCGCGAGCGGCTTCGATCCGCCGGTCGCTCGCGTCGCCTTCCGACGAGTCCGAACGACCGCGGGGAGTCGGGGAATACCCACCGCCGGTCGCGACGGCCGCCACGCCGTCGCCGGTGACGAACGCGGTCTCATCGTCGTCGGCGAGCCGCCAGCCGGCCGGGAGTTCGTCCGTCGTCTCGACGTCCGCGGGGGCGTCGTCGCCCGACTCCCCGCCGGTCTCACCGCCTCCCTCGCCGACGGCGACCGTCTCACCGCGGTCGAGTCGGTCGAAGCCGCCGGCCGCCGTCAGCAACTGGATCCCACGGTCGGACGCATTGACCACGACCGTCGCGGACAGCTCGGCGGCGTCGACGTCGAGCCGCTCGGTCGCGGGGCGGGCGCGGTAGCTCAGTTCCTCCGCCGCGTCGGCGTCGACGCGGTCCGCGATGACCGTCGCGTACGTCGTCGACAGCGCGTCGCCCGCCGGAACGGGGCGGAACGCGTCGGCGAACGGGGCCGAAATGTCGATGTCGAGGTCGGTCGGTCGGCCGGACACGCGCGCGTCGGTCTCGGGGGTGAGAACACCTGTCAGCGCTGCGAGCGTCAGGGCGCTTCCTCCGAGGAAGCGCCGCCGGGAGGGACGTACCATACGCGGACGTTTCAACGCCGCATAAAAAAACGGTCGATGGTACAAGTCGTCCTTGTAGTCTCGGAGTGTCGGCCGCTCCCGCTGTGTCACCGCTGGCCGTCGGCACGCGCCGCCGCTCGTCGATACGCATTTGTCCGCGGCGAAGCGATCGGTCCGGTATGGTCCTCACTGTCGTCGTTCCGGCCGCGGTCGCGTTCGTGTTCGTCGCGATCGCGGCGTACGTGGGCGCCCTCCGCGCGCTGGAGGTCTACTTCGATCCGAACCAGGACAGCGTCTTCCTCACGGACGACCGCGACCCGCCGCAACGCCCGTGACGCCGCGGTAGCTGCGGGCGCCACGACCGCGCCCGGCGGATCGCCCCTCCGGGCCGCACCGGACCTCACGCCCCGCCGAGCAGTTCGACGAGCAGCGCGTTCTGGGCGTGCATCCGGTTCTCCGCCTGGTCCCAGACGAGGGCGCGGTCGGATTCGAGCACGTCGTCGGTGACCTCCTCGCCGCGGTGTGCCGGGAGGCAGTGCATCACCTTCGCGTCGGTGCCGGCGAGCAGGTCGGCGTTCACCTGGAACCCGTCGAAGGCGGCGAGCTTCTCCTCGCGTTGGTCCTCCTGGCCCATCGAGATCCACACGTCGGTGTAGACGGCGTCGGCGCCCTCGATCGCCGCCTCGGGGTCGGTCGTCGGCTCCACATCCAGCCCGAACGCGGCGGCGCGGTCGAAGACTGCGGGGTCCATCCCGTAGTCGGCGGGCGTGGCGACGGAGACGTCGATCCCGGCCATCGCCGCGCCGACGACGAACGACTGCCCGACGTTGTTGCCGTCGCCGACCCACGCGACGGTCGCGTCCTCGCCGACCCTCTCCCGGATCGTCAGGAGGTCCGCGAGCGTCTGGCAGGGGTGCGCCTCGTCGGTGAGTCCGTTGATCACGGGGCAGTCGGCGTACTCGGCGAGCACTTCGACGTCCTCGTGGTCGAACAGTCTCGCCATCACGCCGTCGACGTACCGCCCGAGCACGCGCGCGGTGTCCTTCAGCGGCTCGCCGTGGCCCAGCTGGATGTCGTCGGGACCGAGGAACATCGCGTGACCGCCGAGGCGGGTCATCCCCGTCTCGAAGGAGACGCGGGTGCGCGTCGAGGGCTTCTCGAAGATCATCCCGAGCGTCGCGTCCGCCAGTCGCGGGTCGGTCTCGCCCGCCTTCATCGCGGCGGCGCGGTCGAGCAGGGCGTCCAGTTCGGCTGGCGTCACGTCGTCGATGTCGAGGAAGTCGTCGGTGGCGAGTGGCATCGTTGGTGTGGTGTGGGTCGTGGCGTGGTGTCGTTCGAAAACGGTCGGTTTCGGAGGCTGCGGCGGGTTACAGTCGCTCGCGACAGACCTCGGTCAGCACGCGCACGGCGCGGTCGAGGTCCGGGAGCGGCAGCCGCTCGTCCGGCGCGTGGTCCAGGTCGGAGTTGCCCGGGCCGTACGTGACCATCGGGCAGTCCCACGCGGCCGCGAAGAGGTTCATGTCGCTCGTGCCGGTCTTCCGGAGCAGGCGCACGTCGCCGCCCGTCGACCGGATCGCGACGCGGAACGCCCGCGCGAGGTCGGTCCGCGGGCTCTCCATCACGGGCGGCATCGGCTCGCCCCACTGGACCGACCCGGTCGACAGCTCCGCCTCCGCCAGCTCGTGGATCTCGTCGACCGGGCGCGAGGGCGGGATCCGCAGCTGAACCTCCATCGTCGTCTCCACGGCGAGTCCGTCGTCGCTCAGCCCGCCGTCGATCGAGATGGGTTTGGTCGTCACCTGGTCGAAGACGGCGGTCTCGGAGTCCTCCGGCGTGAACGTCTCCTCGACGCCGTGCCACCAGTCGATCGCGTGCTGGATCGCGTTCGGCTCCGGCCGCGAGGAGTGGCCCGACTCGCTGGTGTTCACGTACGTCCCCTCCAGCAGGCCGCGGTAGCCGAGGGTGATCCCCTGCCAGCCCGACGGCTCGCCGTTGATTACCGCCTCCGGGGCGTCGCGATCCTCGATGAGGGCGCGCGCGCCGCCGGAGTCGACCTCCTCGCGGACGACGCCGACGAAGGAGACCCCGGTCTTCACCGCCGCGACCGCCATCGCGACCAGCGGTCCCGTCGCGTCGACCGCGCCGCGGCCCCACAGCACGGGATCGCCCGGCTCGCCGGCGCGGACGTCGGACGGCTCCGGCAGTTCGCCCTCCGGCGGCGCCGGCCGCACCTCGACCGGGATGTCGCCGGGAACGGTGTCGACGTGCGAGGTGAGGAGGACGGCGTCGTCCGCCGGCGCGCGGACGTTGCCGACCTCGTCGATCCACGCCTCCCGGCCGTTCGCCTCGAAGAAGTCGACGAGGCGCTCGGCCGCCCGCTCCTCCTCGCCCGACGGCGAGGGGATCGAGACCATGTCGTACAGCAGCTTCCGGGCCGCCGTGTCGCAGGCCGCGGGGTAGCCGCCGCCCGCGACGACGTCGGTGCCGGCGGCCGCGGCCGACTCCTCGCTCTCCGCGTCGCGCTCCTTGCCGGCCGCCATCAGCCGATCACCTCGGCTATCGCGTCGACGACGGCGTCGGCGTGTTCGCGCTCTATCGTCAGCGGCGGCAGCAGCCGCAACACGGTCCGTCCCGCGGGAAGCGCGAGGACCTGGTGCTCGATGGCAAGGTCGCGCAGCAGGCGGTTCGACCCGCGGCGAACCTCGACGCCGATCATCAGTCCGTCGCCGCGCACGTCGCGGATGTCGTCGCCGAGGCGGTCGCGGAGCTCGCCGCGGAGGTAGCTCCCCATCTCGTCGGCGTGCGCGGGCAGCTCCTCGCGCTCGATCACGTCGAGGGTGGCGCCCGCCGCGGCCGACACCACCGGGCCGCCGGAGAACGTCGAGCCGTGGTCGCCCGAGTCCGCGGCGATCCAGTCGCGACACAGCGTCGCGCCGACCGGCAGCCCGCTGCCGAGTCCCTTCGCGGTCGTGAGGATATCGGGGACCACGTCGTGTCGCTCCGCCGCCCACATCGAGCCGGTCCGGCCGAGTCCGGTCTGGATCTCGTCGAGGATCATCGCGGCGCCCGCCGTTGCGGTCGCGTCCCGAACGGCCCGGAGGTACTCGGTCGAGGCGGGGTTGATCCCGCCCTCGCCTTGGAGCGGCTCTAAGATCACCGCCGCGGTGTCCTCGTCGACGGCCTCGCGCATCGCGTCGGCGTCGCCGTACTCGACGAACTCCACGCCGCCCGCGAGCGGGCCGAACCCCTCCTTGTACTTCTCTTTCCACGTCGTCGCGAGCGTCCCCATCGTCCGGCCGTGGAACCCCTGTGTGGTCGCGAGTATCTTCTCGCGGCCCGTCGCGTGCCGGGCGAACTTCAGCGCGGCCTCGTTCGCCTCGGTCCCGGAGTTACAGAGCCAGACGTCGTCCACGTCGCCGGGCGCGACCTCGGCCAGCCGCTCGTACAGCGCCGTCCGCGCCGCGTGCGGGTACGACGCCTGGACGTACATCAGGTCCTCCAGCTGGCTCGTCGCGGCGTCGACGACCTCGGGGTGACAGTGGCCGACCGGCGTACAGGCGTAGCTGGCGCCGAAATCGAGGTACTCGGTCCCGCTCGTGTCGGTGAGATACACCCCGTCGCCCGAGGCGATCTCGATCGGCTTCTCGGAGAAGACGAAACCGCTCACGCGGTCTCACCTCCTTCGGTTTCGGCGTCGTCCCCCTCGGCGTCGCCTTCGTCCGCGGCGTCCCCCTCGGCGTCGCCTTCGTCCGCGGCGTCGCCGTCGGTGTCGCCGCCGCCGAGCGCCGACCGCTCGATGACCGTTCCCTCGCCGCCGAGCGCGGCGACAACCGGGTCGCGGACGTTGGCGTCCGCGATCACGACGCGGCCGGAGCCGCCTTCGAGCGCCTCCGTCGCGGCCATCACCTTCTTGCCCATGAACCCCTCGGCGGCCTCCTCGACCGCCGCCAGTTCGTCGGGCGTCGCGGCCGCGTCGATGCGCGTCTCGGGGTCGTCCGGGTCGGCGTACACGCCGGAGACGTCGGTCAGCAGGACGAGGTCGGCGCCGAGCGCGCCCGCGACCGCCGCGGCCGCGCGGTCGGCGTCGGCGTTGACCGGGGTCACCTCGCCGTCCCCCTCGTCGCCCGCCATCGGCGGCGAGACGACCGGCGTGTAGCCGTCCGCGAGGAGGTCATCGAGGAGGTCGGCGTTCACCGACTCGATCGTCCCCGAGTGGTCGCCGCGCCGGATCTTCCGCGTCCCGTCCTCGACGACGCGGACGGCCGACTTGCGCGGGCCCGCGAGGAGCCCGCCGTCGACGCCGGAGAGACCGACCGCGTCGACCCCGGCCGAGCGGAACTCCGCCGTCAGCTCGGTGTTGAGCTTGCCCGCCATCGCCATCGCGAACGCCTCCATCGTCTCCGCGTCGGTGAACCGCCCCGTGACGCCGGAGGCGGACTCGACGTACTCCGGCTCGATGCCGAGCCGTTCGAGCGTCTCGTCGACCACCGTCGAGCCGCCGTGGACGACGACGACCGCGCGCCCGTTGGCGGCGAGGTGGGCGACGTCGCCGACCGCGCCGGCGGGGTCGACCGCCTTCGCGCCGCCGACCTTGACAACGACCGGCGGCTCGTCGACCGTCTCGTTCTCTCCACCGCTCATGGCGATCCCACCGGGTGAAGCCCGTCGAACTCCAGGCCGGCGGTCTCGGGCAGCCCGAGCGCGACGTTCGCCGCGTGGACCGCCTGCCCCGCCGACCCCTTGGTCATGTTGTCGATCGCCGAGAAGACGACGACGCGCCGGTTGCCGGGGTCGAGTTCGAAGCCGACCTCGCCGTGGTTCGTCCCCGCGACCGACTTCGGCTCGGGGTAGCGGTAGACGCCGCCCCCGCCCGAGACGATCCGCATGAACGGCTCGTCGGCGTAGGCGTCGCGGTACGCGCCCCACAGGTCCCCCTTCGAGACCGGCCCGTCGGGGAAGACGTGACAGGTCGCGCTCGCGCCGCGGACCATGTCGACCGCGTGGACGGTGAAGGAGACGGAGAGGCCGAGGTACGCCTCGATCTCCGCCTCGTGGCGGTGGCCCGTCGGCGCGTACGGGCGCACGACGCCCGAGCGCTCCGGGTGCGAGGAGGCCGCGCCGCCGCCGGCACCCCCCTCCGAGGACCCGACCTTCACGTCGACGACGACCTCGCCGGTCTCCGGGCCGAGCGCGCCCGCGTCGACGAGCGGCTTCAGCCCGAGGATCGTCGCGGTCGCGTTGCAGCCGCCGCCGGCGATCAGGTCGGCGCCGGGGAGGTTCTCGCGGTTGATCTCGGGGAGCGCGTACTCGGCGCGCTCCAGGTACTCGGGCGACTCGTGGCCGTCGTACCACTCGTCGTAGGCGTCGGCCTCCGGCAGCCGGAAGTCCGCCGAGAGGTCGACGACGGTGTCGGCCGCGTCGAAGAACTCGTCGATCCGGCCCATCGAGACGCCGTGGGGCGTCGCCGCGAACAGCACGTCGACCGACTCTAAGTCGTCGGGGTCCGAGAAGCGCAGGTCCAGCCCGCGCAGGTTCGGGTGCGAGCGCCCGACGGTCATGTTGTCGGCCGACCGCGAGGTGGCCTGAACGACCTCGAAGTTCGGGTGGCCGGCGAGGAGCCGCAGCAGCTCGCCGCCGGTGAATCCCGTCCCGCCGACGACGCTCGCGGTGTACGTCTCCGCGGCCGCTTCGTCGGTCTCGGCGTCCGCGGTCACGCGTCCACCTCCGAAACCCCTCCGTCGGCCAGCTCGACCGCCTTCGCCTCCAGCCAGTCGACGACCCGCGCGGGGACGTCGACCTCGGTGGCCGAATCGAGCGCCTTGAACTCGACGGTGTGGTTCACCTCGTGGACGGTGTACTCGCCGGGGCCGCCGATCTCGGCGGGGTCCGCGTCCGCCTCGACTCCCACCTCCATCAGGTCGACGCCGAGCATCCCGCCGCCGACCGCCTCGGAGGCGCGCTCGACAAGTTCGGTCGCGCGCTCGTCGAGGTCGAACGACTTCGTCTCACCGCCCTTCGCGGCGTTCGTGAGCCAGTGGTCCGACGAGCGCGTCATCGCGGCGATCGGCTCGCCGTCGACCGCCAGCACGCGGACGTCGCGGCCGGGCTTGTCGACGAACTCCTGGACGTAGAACACCTTGTGCTCGTAGTGGCCGAGCGTCTCCTTGTGTTCGAGGATGGCCTCGGCGGCGTTGCGCGAGTCGATCTTCGCCATCAGCCGCCCCCACGAGCCGGTGACCGGCTTGAGGACGCAGGGGTAGCCGAACGACTCGATCGCCTCCAGCGCGGCGTCCTTCGTGAACGCGACCTCCGTCGCCGGGGTCGGAATATCGGCCGCCGCGAGCGCGAGCGAGTTCTTCGCCTTGTCGGCGCAGACGTCGCCCGTCTCCGGGGAGTTGATCACGGGAACGCCGTAGCTGTCGAGGAACTTGGTCGCGTACAGCGACCGGCTCGTCGACAGGCACCGGTCGACGACGATATCGAGGTCGTCGACGTCGGCCGTGGTCGACTCCAGCCCGAACCGCTCCTTGCGGACGTCGATCTTCTCGACCTCGTGGCCGCGGTCGCGGAGCTCGCCGAGCAGGAGCTTCTCGTCCTTCCGGATCCGCGAGTAGAGGATCCCTATACGCATATCGACCACTCGCGTGTCGCGGCCGTGGCGGTCGTCGCCATTACTCGCCCCAGTCCTCCTCCAGTTCGGGCGCCTCCTCCAAGACGACCGGATCGAGCGAGATGACCTCAAGCTCGGTCCCGGTGACCGGACTGTCGATGATCTCGCCGACCTCGACGTCGGCCGGGATCTCGATTTCCTCGCCCGTGATCGGGTCCTCCGCGGTCAGCGTGTCGGTGTCGCTCGTCATCGTGGCAGACACTCGTCCTCGAATAGGCATAAAGGCTTCGAACTTATTGGATAGTTTACATAAAACGGATCGGACGCTAACGGGAGCAGTTCGACGAAATCGTGCCGTATCGAGATCGGATGTCAGATCTCGGTAGTAACTGTGTCCCCCTACGGGGACGGTCGCCGGCGTCGGTCGGATCGGCGCCGACCGAGCCGACGGTGGCCTCGCGGCCGTCGCGGCTCAGACATAGCGATCGACCTCCGCGTCCAGCGCCTCGCTCGCGGCGTCGAGCGCGTCGCGCTCGGCCGTCAGCGCGGCCTCGTCGTCTTCGATCCGGGAGCCGGCGGCGGCGAGTTCGTCGTCGACCGCCTCGGGGGCCGGTCCCCCGGCGGAGTCGCGGCTCGCGACGCTTTCGGCCGGGTCGAGCGCAGACTCCACGTCCTCGCGACTCACGTACGCGGAGAGGGGCTCGCCGGTCACCTTTCGAGTGGCCTCGTCAACTTTTGCGGCCGCCGCGTCCGGCGAGTCGCCGTCGTCGACCGCCTCCGCGGCCGCCGCGACGATCTCGTGGGCCGTGCGGAAGGGCATCCCGCCCATCGCGAGCAGGTCGGCGACGCCCGTCGCCGTCGAGAACCCCTCGCCCGCCGCGGCCGCGAGGGCGGCCTCGTCCCAGTCGGCGGTCGCGACCGCGCCCGCGACGACTTCCGTCGCGTCGCTCACGGAATCGACCGCGGTCCACGCGTGCGGCGTCGCCTCCTGTAAGTCGAGGTTGTACGCGCGCGGCAACCCCTTCAGCGTCGTCAGCAACCCGGTCACCTCTCCGGTCGCGGTGCCGGCCGTGGCACGGACCAGCTCGACCGGGTCCGGGTTCTTCTTCTGGGGCATGATCGATGACGTCGACGAGTAGTCGTCCGACAGCTCCACGAGCCCCCTGTTCGCGTAGATGATCAGGTCTTCCGCGATCCCCGAGAGCGTCGTCGCGTGCGTCGCGAGCGTCGCCGTCGTCTCCACGAGAAAGTCGCGTCCGGCCGAGGCGTCCATCGAGTTCCGGACAGTCCCGTCGAACCCAAGCAGCTCGGCGGTGCGGTCGCGGTCGATCTCGAACGGCGTCCCCGCGAAGGCGGCCGCGCCGAGCGGCGACCGGTTGACCCGGTCGTACGCGTCGAGCAGGCGTTCGGTGTCGCGGGCCACCGCTCCCTCGTAGGAGAGCAGGTAGTGCGCGACGGTCGTCGGCTGGGCCGGCTGGAGGTGCGTGTACCCCGGCATCACCGTCTCCGCGTGTTCGCTCGCGACCTCGACGAGCGCCTCGCGGGCGGCGACGGTCGCCTCGACCGCGTCCAGCAGGTCCTCGCGCAGGCGGTAGCGGATACAGGTCGCCACCTCGTCGTTGCGCGAGCGGGCGGTGTGCATCCGGCCGCCGTCGGGACCGATCCGGTCGATGACGGCGGTCTCGATCGCTTCGTGAACGTCCTCGCCGTCCGGGAGCGCGCCGTGGCCGGCGGTCTCCACGTCGTCGAGCGCGGCGAGTATCTCGCCCGCGACCGCGCTATCGACGATCCCCTGTTCCGCGAGCATCACCGTGTGCGCGCGGTCGACCGCGAGGTCGGCCGTGAAGATGCGCTCGTCGGCGTCGAGGCTCGACATGAACTCGCGGGCCGGACCGCCGCTGAAGCGGTCGCGGCGGACGGCGGTGTCGCCCTCGTCGGCGCCGCTCGCTCCCGCATCGGCGTCCGTCGCGGCGTCGGGATCGTCGTCGGTCATCTTAGCTCTGATCGTCGATCTCGTCGGTCTCGTTTTCCTTGCCGGAGCCGTCCGTCGCGAGCTCGGGCTTCGAGACGCTCGCCTTCACGTCGTTGGCGAGGCGCTCCTGGAGCCCGTGGTACTTCGCGACGCCCGTCGCGTCCGACTGGGCGATACCGGCCACGTCCTCGGTGTTGAACGAGGCCATCTCCTCGGAGTAGACGGCGTACTCGGAGTCGCGCGCGACGACGCGGCAGTCGCCGCCGGAGACCTTCACGGTCGCCGTGCCGGTCACCACGTCCTGCGTCTCGTCGACGAAGGCGTTCAGCGCGTCGACGACGGGCGCGAAGACGAGGCCCTCGTAGGCCTTCTCGGACCACTCCTGTTCGATCCCCTTCTTGAACGAGCGCTCGTTCTTCGTCAAGACGAGGTCTTCGAGCGCCTGATGGGCCGTCAGGAGGACGGTCGCGGCCGGATGTTCGTAGTTCTCGCGCACCTTCAGCCCGAGCATGCGGTCCTCCATCACGTCGGTGCGGCCGACGCCGTAGCCGCCGGCGTACTCGTTGAGGTGCTGGATGAGCGGGACCGGGTCCATCGCCTCGCCGTCGACCGCGACCGGGACGCCCCCCTCGAAGGTGACCTCGATGGTGGTCTCCCCTTCCGGCTCCGCGGTCCACTCGTAGATGTCCTCCGGCGGCTCGTAGTCCGGGTTCTCCAGCTTCCCGCCCTCGACCGCGCGCGACCAGATGTTCTCGTCGATGGACCAGACGCCGCCGTCGCCGGCCTCGACGGGCAGGTCCTTCTCCGCGGCGTAGTCGATCTCCCACTCGCGGGTGAGACCGAGCTCGCGCACGGGGGCGATCACTTCGAGGTCGGAGCCGCGCCAGACGGCCTCGAACCGGAGCTGGTCGTTGCCCTTGCCCGTACAGCCGTGGGCGATGGCGTCACAGCCCTGCTCCTCGGCGACGCCGAGGATCGCCTCGGCGATGACCGGGCGCGCGAGGGCGGTGCCGAGCGGGTAGCCCTGATAGCTGGCGTTGGATTTCACCGCGTCGAAACAGAGGTCCGCGAACTCCGCTTTCGCGTCGACGACGTGGATGTCGAGTCCGAGCGCCTCGGCGGTCTCCTCGGCCTCGTCGAACTCCTCGGTCGGCTGGCCGACGTCGACGTTGACGCCGATGACCTCGTCGTAGCCGTACTCCTCTTTCAGCAGCGGTACGCAGACGGTCGTGTCGAGTCCCCCACTGAACGCGAGTGCAACGGTTGCCATTACCAGTGTACACCCGGTCTACACTCTTAAATTCAGTGGTTTTAGTTTTGGAAGAAATTGGTGGAGCGGTCGCTCACGGCGACGAGAGTCGAGACTCTCCGGAACGAAACGGCGCGGACGCGACGAGGGATAGAGATTACTGGCCCGAGAGGGGCCGTCGTCGCGCCGCGCCGGAAGCCGGTCGCGGCGGTCGGACGCCTCGTCGCGGTCGCAGGACTCGTCGGTCTCGGAGAAGGGCGGCGTCGAGACGAGCCGCTGCGGTCATCTCGTGGAGATAGGCGTATTCGGGTATAAAAAAATTCCGTAACTCACGTCAGAACGCGGCGCGTGGTCGGGCGGCCGCGTCCGTGCCGCACGCGTTCGCCGTCGTCTCGGTACCGGTCCATAGCTCTCTGTCGCCGTACACCGGGTTCATAGTTCGTTTTACGTCTCTCTCGGGCATAACCCGATCTCATGGGGGCAAACGACAGGGTCAGACGGCGGTGTCGAGTCGTGACGGAACCGCGCCGCGACGGGGCCGTCACGCTGTACGGGTCCGGCGGCCGGATATATCAGGTCATCGACGCGGCCGAAGGCGTCCGCGGGCGGCTGGACGGGCTTCGCTCCGGAGACGTGGTCGAGGCCGTCTTGGAGCCGGTCCGCTGCCGAGGTGACGGCTGGCGGATCGCGCGGATTTGCGAGGCCCCGTCGTCCGCGTCCCCGCCTCGACGGTCGGAGCCGGACGCGGACGACGGCAGCGTCACGCGGTCGCGTCCGCGGTAGCAGCGCCGCTCCCCGTCGTCTCTCGTGCCCGCGCGGTGGCGCGGTCGCGCGCCTCGGGGTACAACTCGCGGGCCTCCGAGCGCGCGACGGCGCCGACTCAGATCGCCTCTCGGTACGCCTCCAGCGTCTTCTCGACGTCCGCCTCCGTGTGCGCGTAGGAGGTGAACTGGCACTCGAACTGGTTCGCCGTGAGGAACACCCCCTGCTCTTTCATCTCCTGCCAGAACACGCGCTCCCAGCGGTCGGTCGCGGCCGCGGCCACGTCGGCGCCGTTCTTCGGACAGGAGTCGTAGCGGTCGCAGTCGGGGTCCTGCCGGCAGCCGCCCGCACAGCAGTCGTCCGGGTCGTCGGGCGCCTCGCGGGTGAACACCGTCTTGAACATCGAGTCGGTGCCGACGACGGTGTACTCGGGGGCGCGCTCCGCGCAGATCTCCGCGATCCCCTCGCGGAGCTTTCGGCCGAGCCGGTTGACGTGTTCGTACACGTCGTTTTCGGCCGCGTACTCCAAGGTGGCCTTCCCCGCCGCCATCGTCACGGGGTGGCCGGAGAACGTTCCGGACTGGAACACGTCGCCCGCGGGCGTGAACTCCTCGACGATCTCCGCTTTCCCGCCGATCGCGCCGACCGGGAAACCGCCGCCGATGATCTTGCCGAACGTCGTCACGTCGGGAGTGACGCCGAACTTCGACTGCGCGCAGCCGAGACCGCCGACCCGGAACCCGGTGATCACCTCGTCGAAAACCAACAGCGAGCCGTAGTCGTCACAGAGGTCTCGGAGCGTCTCGTGGTAGCCGGCGACCGGGGTGACGATCCCGGTGTTGGCTAAGATCGGCTCGACGAGGACGGCCGCGATATCGTCGCCGTGTTCCGCGAACACCTCCTTGGCGGCCTGCGGGTCGTTAAAGGGGATCGGGAGGGTGTGCTGCGCGAACTCCTCCGGGATCCCCGTCGTCGACGGGTGGTGATCGTCCGGCGACCCCTCCACCAGCGTCGACTCCTGTGCGCCGTGGTAGCCGCCCTGCATCACGACGATCTTGTCGCGGTCGGTGTGGCCGCGGGCCAGTCGCACCGCCGAGACGGTCGCCTCCGTCCCGGAGTTGACGAAGCGGATCGACTCCACGCTCGGGACGTGTCGCGCCACGAACTCGGCGTGTTCGACCTCGATCTCCGTCGGCGCGCCGTACATCGGTCCCTCCGCGACGTGCGACTGGATCGCCGCCTCGACCGGGTCCGGCAGGTCGTGGCCGTACAGCAGCGGGCCGTACCCCATCACCCAGTCGACGTAGCGGTTGCCGTCGGCGTCGATCACGTGGCCGCCGTCGCCGCGCTCGACGAAGAACGGGTGCGGCATCGTCGCCCGGACCGAGGAGTTGACCCCGCCCGGCATCACCGACAGCGCGCGGTCGTACAGCCCGCGCGAGCGCTCGTGGTTCATACCGACCGGTTGGAGCGTCGGGCTGAAAGTAGTTGCCGAACCGTCGTCCGGTTCGGCCCGCGAAAAAGCGTCTCCGTTGTTCGTGTCGCCTCCGCTGGTCGCGCGCTGTCCGCTTACACCGCCTCCGGACCGCTCGCGCCCGTGCGGACCTGGAGCGCGTCCTCGACCGGGAGGATGAACACCTTGCCGTCTCCCGGCTCGCCGGTCTTCGCTGCGCCGGCGATCGCCTCCGCGACCTCATCGGCCGGGATGTCGGCGACGACGACCTCGACTTTCACCTTCTGGTGGAGGTCGACGGTGAACTCCTCGCCGCGCCACTGGCCCTTCTTCGCGGGCTGAGAGCCGCGGCCGGAGACGTTCGTTACGGTGAGCGAGGGGGCGTTAACCTCCGCGAGCGACTGCTTGATGGCCCCGAGCTTGTCGGGACGGACGACCGCGGTGACCATCTTGATCTCCGAGCCAGTCTCCTCGCCGCCGTCGGCGCGCGGGGACTCGTCGGTCGTGTCGACGACGGAGGCACCGCCGTCGGTCGCGACGTTCGTCTTCCCGAACTCGGGGTACGTCTCGACGCCGTGCTCGCTGACGTCGAGCCCGTCGCGCTCGTGGTCGGGGGTGACGCGGGCCTGCCCGACGGCCTTGAACGCGCCGAAGACAAGGGCGGTCGCGACGACCGTCCACGCGGTGATGACGACGACGCCGATGACCTGCGAGACGAGCAGGTCCATCGAGAAGCCGTCGACGTGGATGAACGGCAGCGCGAGGACGCCGATGACGCCCGCGGAGCCGTGAACCGGGAAGACCGCGCACACGTCGTCGATCTTCATCTTGTCCGAGACGAACTCGAACACGAGCGGGAGCTGGAGACCGCAGATCAGCGCGACCGCGATGGCGCCCCACCAGGTGATCGCGTTGGCGGTGCCGGTGACGGCGACGAGTCCCGCCAGCACGCCGTTGGCGACGTACAGGGTGTCGACCTTCTTCGTGAGGTACATCGAGCCGAGCGCCGCACCGACCGCCCCGGCACCCATGCCGAGCGTCGTCGTCAGGGAGACGCGGCCGACCGCGGCGTAGCCGCCGAGCGCGAGTTCGCCGGACTCCGTGACCGAGAAGACGGTCGCGGTCGTCCCGACGTTGAACCCGTACCAGCCGAACGCCAGGACGAGGGTCCCGAGCACCGCGAACGTCATCGAGTGACCGGGGATGACGTTCGTGGAGCCGTCCTCGGCGTAGCGGTCCATGCGCGGTCCGAGCATGTACGCCGCGGTGAGGCCGGCGATGCCGCCGACGCCGTGGACGATCATCCCGCCCGCGAAGTCGGTGAAGCCGAGCCCGGCACCGCCGAGGAAGCCGCCGCCCCAGGTGATGCCCGCCACGACCGGGTAGATGACCGCGGAGATGGCGACCGTGTACGCCACGTACGCGCGGAGCTTCGCCCGTCCGGCGACCGCGCCGGAGACGATCGTCGCCGCCGTCATCGCGAAGACGGCGCCGAACAGCCAGCTGTTGACCCACCCGCCGTCGCTGAGGGCCGTCGCCGGAGAGAAGCCGCCTCCGGAGGCGAGTCCCTCGACGCCGAACCCGATCAGGAAGTACACCAGGACGCCGACCCCCCAGGTGAGGAGGTTCTTCGTGAGCTGGTTCGCGACGTTCTTCGCGCGCACCTGCCCCGCTTCGAGCATCGCGAAGCCGGCGTGCATGAAGAAGATGAGGAAACAGACCACCGCGACCCACATCAGGTTCACGCCCTCCGCGAGGACGCTCGGATCGATCGAGGCGAGCACGCCGCCCGTCACGTGTCGGTCACCTCTACTGAACGCTCGTTCGGTTCAAACCGCACTTCGCTCGGATTCATGTGTTGAATCACGTTTCCACTCCCGGGAACGGCTATATATAAACGTTCGAGTTGGGTTTCACAAAAAATCTGCTTGATAATACTGCGCCCGTCCGATATAAGGATATAGCTATGGAATATAAGGACGTTTCCTCGGGTGTTTCGTGGCAATCATTGCGCTCGAAGCCAACGATCGTTGTGTAAGATGACTAACTGTTCTGTTGCGATCCCCCCTCGACGGCCGTTTCCGGACCGTGCGCGGCCCCTTCTGGCGAGTATTGCCACAGCGCTGTCCCGCGATCGGACGCGGTACGGACTGTCCGTCTCGAATTCGGGCGATACGGACCTCGTCGACAGAAATTAACGTTTGTCAACCAGTCTCTCGCTCGACCGATCGGATCGATCGATCGACGGCGGGTTCGACGCGACACCGCCGACCGATTCCGGGGAAACCCGGCTATTCGGGCTTCAGACCCTCGTTCTGGACGCGCATCACGGCCTCGCCGTCTGCGAGGTTCGGCGCGTCGACGAGGCGGACGATCCGCTTGTCGCCCTTCGACTTCCGGAGGTAGATCCGGAACGTGGAGGCGTGGCCCAGGATGTTGCCGCCGATCGCCTGTGTCGGGTCACCGAAGTAGGAGTCCGGGTTCGACGCCACCTGGTTCGTGACGAGGATGGCGGTGTTGTACAGGTCGCCGAGTCGCATCAGGTCGTGGAGGTGTTTGTTGAGCTTCTGCTGTCGCTCCGCGAGTTCGCCCCGGCCGACGTACTCCGCGCGGAAGTGCGCGGTGAGCGAGTCGACGCAGACGATCCGGATCGGCCACTCCGTCTCCTCGTGTTCGCCGGCCAGCTCCTTCGCCTTCTCGGCGAGCAGGATCTGGTGGTTGGAGTTGAACGCCTTCGCGACGTGGATCTGGTCTAAGAACGCGTCGACCAGGTCCTCCAGGGCCTCCTCGTCGCTCGGGGTGCCCTCGATCTCGCGGCGCTCCATCTCGTCGGCGAGGATCTCGTCGTCGAGTCCGCGGACCATGTCGTCGATCCGCTCCGGGCGGAACGTGTCCTCGGAGTCGACGAAGATACACCCGCCCTCCAGTCCGCCGTTCTCCTTCGAGAGCTGGACGTTGACGGCCATCTGGTGGGTGACCTGCGACTTCCCGGAGCCGAACTCGCCGTACACTTCCGTGATCGACTGGGTCTCGATGCCGCCGCCGAGCAGGTCGTCGACCTCGTCGATCTGCCAGGAGAGCTTGCCGATCTCCTGCCGGCGTTCGAGCACGGTCGCGCCCGTCTCGAAGCCGCCGACGTCGGCGGCCTCGCGGGCGGCGTTGATGATGTCGCTGGCGGACGACTCGCCGATGTCGGCGGTGTTCGACATCTCGCCGGGGCTGGCGACCGCGATCGACTGGTAGCTCTCGAATCCGTTGTCCACGAGCTTGTCCGCGGTCGCCGGGCCGACGCCGGGGAGGTCCTCGAGTTCGTCTTCAGGCATGTACACGACCCTTGTTCGCCATCGGGTATAAAGGCTGGTTTACACCCCAGTGAAAGTGAAATTCGAGAGGCGCCGTCCCTCGGTCGCGGCTCTCTCTCTCAAAAGCGCTCGCCGGGGCGACTCGGCCCACCGGGCGGTGAAACTGGTCGGCGGTCCCGAAAACGGTCCTCGACTGTCAAAACCCCACGCGGCGGACGTAGTCGAGGTCGCGGATCTCAACGAGCAGGTCGCCCGGCAGCTCGGCGTCGGTGATCACGTACAGCTTCGGGTCGTCGGTGAACTCGGGGTCCTCGCTCAACACCTGCCGGATCGAGACGTCGCGGTCGGCCAGGATCGAGGTCACCTCGGCGACGATCCCGGCCTCGTCGGCGGCCGCGACCTCGATGGTGAGCACCGTGAGATCCAACACCGGGGCGAGATCCATCAGGCTCGGGATCGACGAGATGTTGGTGAAGATACGCTTCAGTTCGGGGTCGGCGAGGATCGCGTCCGTCGTCGAGTCCACGACGCGCCGGTCGACGTCGAGTTCGCGCGCGATGCCGGTGTACGGGATCTCGATCCCGCCGGAGACGACCCGCCCCTCCTCGTTGACCGAGAAGCCGCGCTCCAAGAACAGCCGGATCACCGCCTGCTGGCTGGGTGATCCCTCGAACTTCTCGAGGATCTCGTCGAACATTCGTCTCCCGATGCTCGCCGCGCGCTGTTAAATTGGCGGGTGCGTCGCCGGTGGTCGGGCGGTACGGGCAGCGAGGGCGACGGCGGATCGACCGCGGCGACGCGACCACTTCCGCTCCGCCACCCGACCCCTTTTGGCCGGTGGCGACGAACCCCACCCCGTGTCAGAGTCGCCGCACCTGCGGTTCTTCCCGTACGAGGAGCCGTACCCGAACCAGCGCGAGGCGATGGACAGGGTCGCCAACGCGCTGGACCGCGGACAGGACGTGCTGTTCGAGGGCGCGCCCGGGACGGGGAAGACCCTCTCCGCGCTCGTGCCCGCGCTCGAACACGCCCGCGAGCACGACCGCACGGTCGTCATCACGACCAACGTCCACCAGCAGATGCGGCAGTTCGTCGAGGACGCCCGCGCGATCACCCGCGAGGAGCCGATCCGCGCGGTCGTCTTCAAGGGGAAGTCGTCGATGTGTCACATCGACGTCGACTACCAGGAGTGTCAGACCCTCCGCGACACCACCCGCGAGATGGTGGAGACGGAAAACGAGGTCCGCGAGCTGGAGTCGCGGCAGCGCGAGCTGCTGGCCGAGAGCCGCGAGGGCGACGCGAGCGCCGCCGAGGCCCGCGAGGCGATCATGGACGAACTCGACGAGCTGGAGGCCGAGGTCGACGAGTTCGAGGCCGCGAACGTCTGCGAACACTACCGCAACAACCTCACCCGCGACACCGAGGAGTTCTTCGGGTGGCTCTTCGAGGACGTCCGGACTCCCGACGACGTGTACGAGTACGCCGACGAGCGCGAGCTGTGCGGCTACGAGCTGTTAAAGGAGGGGATGGAGGGCGTCGACCTGGTCGTCTGTAACTACCACCACCTGCTCGACCCGAACATCCGCGAGCAGTTCTTCCGCTGGATCGACCGCGACCCGAGCGAGATAATCACCGTCTTCGACGAGGCGCACAACATCGAGGACGCCGCCCGCGACCACGCCACCCGGACGCTGACGGAGAACACCCTCGACGCCGCGCTCGACGAGCTGGCCGACAGCGACGACTCCCGCGCGGCGCCGGCCGAGAACGTCCTCCGGGCGTTCCGCGACGCCCTCGCCGAGACGTACGAGGACGCGCTCGGGTTCGGCGGGGTCGACGAGAACTGGGAGGACGTCTCCATCGCCAACGACGATCGCCGCGACGACCTCACGCTGGCGTTCCTCCGCAACTACGAGGGGAACGGAATCGACGCCGAGACCGAGCTCGCCGTACAGCTCGGGCAGGCGATAGACGAGGAGTACGAGCGCCGCTACCGCGACGGGGAGGCGACGACGCGGTCGGAGTCGCAGACGCTTCAGGCCGCCCGCTTCGTCTCGACGTGGATGGACGAGGGGGCGGAGTTCGGGCAGTACCCGGTGGTCTCCGTCCGCCGGGACGCCGGCACCGACGAGGCTTACGGTCGGGCGGAGCTGTACACCTGTATCCCGCGGAGCGTCACCAGCGAGCTGTTCGACGAGGTGGCCGCCTCGGTCCTGATGAGCGCGACGCTGCGCCCGTTCGACGTGACCGAGGACGTGCTGGGACTGGAGGACGTCGCGTCGATGGCCTACGAGATGGGCTACCCCGAGGAGAACCGCCGGACGTTCGCCGCCGACGTGCCGCCGCTTTTCGCCTCCGACCGCAACGACCCGGAGACCCAGGAGGCGGTGGCGTCGCTGCTCCGCGACGCGATCCGGTTTACGCCCGGCAACACGCTCGCCTTCTTCCCGTCGTACGCGGAGGCGGAGCGCTACCACGAGCGCCTCACCGGCGGGAGTCTGGGAGGCGGCCCGGGCGGCGGGAGCGACGCGAGCGGCGGGCCGACCGGAGGCGAAGACGCCGACCTCGGCCCGATCCACCTCGACGGTCCCGGCGAGGACGAGGAGCGGATCCGTCGCAAGTTCGTCGAGAGCGACGGCGCCGCGCTGTTCACCTCGCTGTGGGGAACGCTCGGCGAGGGGGTGAGCTTCGACGGCGACGACGCCCGCACGGTCGTCGTGGTCGGCGTCCCGTACCCGCACCTCTCGGACCGCACCGAGGCGGTCCAAGACGCCTACGACCGGGCGTTCGCCGACCGCGACCGCTCCCGCGATCCGGGGTGGACGTACGCGGTCGAGATCCCGACGATCCGCAAGACGCGACAGGCACTCGGCCGGGTGATCCGCGGGCCGGAGGACTTCGGCGTCCGGATCCTCGCCGACCGCCGCTACACGACCGCCGACATGGGGAAGTACTCGGTCCGGTCGGCGTTTCCCCCGGAGGAGCGCGAGGAGCTGCTCGACGTCGACCCCGAGAAGCTGAAGTTCGCGACCCTGAACTTCTATCAGGACCACGACGCGTACGACGGGCCGCCGCCGTCGCCGTGAGGCGGTCGCGCGGGACCACTCGCCGCGACCTCACCCCGGCATCGACGCGAGCAGGATCGAGACCAGGAGCAGCACGCCGATGAGCAGCGTCGTGACCACGGCGTGGATCAGCGTCATCGCGGCCACGAGCCGCCGCGGCTGCTCGTAGCTCCACCAGAACATCGTTCCGTCCACGAGGAGCGCGGCGAGGAGGATGAGTCCCGCGGGGAGTTCGAGCGCGTTCCCGACGACGCTTATCACCGCGGGCAGCGGGCCGATGTAGAGGGCGCGCCGCGGGTCGACGTCGCCGAGGACGTTCCGGGCCGCGACGTGCGCGGTGATGGAGAGGAACAGCGCCAACAGGACGGTCGTCCCGAGCACGGAGACCGGCGTCACCGTCTGTAAGAGCATGGGCGACCTACGGGGCGAGGGGTAAAAGTGGCCGCGGAACGCGTCCGCGGCGCCGCCGTTTCGAAGCCGTGTCGCCGTCGCTTCGAGTTCTCGTCGCCGTCGTTTCGGGTCCGCGGCGTCAGTCCAGCAGGCCCAGCCCGTTCAGCTCCTCGACTATCACGTCGACGGCGGCCGCGGCGTCTTCGGGACTCGTCCCGCCCGTGACGACGACCTTGCCGCTGCCGAACAGCAGCGCGACGACCTCCGGCTCGTCGAGCCGGTAGACGAGCCCGGGGAACTGCTCCGGCTCGTACTCGATGTGTTCCAAGCCCAGCCCGATCGCGATCGCGTTCAGGTTCAGGCTCTCGCCCAGATCGGCCGACGTGACGATGTTCTGGACCGTTATCTCCGGATCCTCGATCGGGATCTGGAGGGCGCGAAGCTCCTCGAACACGATGTCGAGGCTCTCGTGGACCGCCTCGATCGAGTTCGCGCCGGTACAGACGATCTTCCCCGACCGGAAGATCAGCGCGGCCGACTTCGGGTCGGTGGTGCGGTAGACGAGTCCGGGGAACTGCTCGGGGTCGTAGTCGGCGCCTTCGAGGTCCATCGCGACGCTCTGGAGATCGAGCTCTTGTCCGATCCCCGTGGAGGCAACGACGTTCTCTACGGTGATCGTCTCCTTCGGATCGGCCGTCATTACCTTCTTTCTCGCCCGAACGCCGTAAAAAGGTGGCTGGTCGGAACCGCCACGCTATTGCCGTCGCCGCGCGGAGACGTCGGCGTGTACTGGCTCGAACTCGCCGGCGAGACCGACGCCTTCGCCGCCCGCGAGGCCGCGACCGCCGCGACGGGCGTCGACCTCCTCGCGCCGGGGATCGCGCGGACCGGCGGTATCGACCGTTCCCACGCTCGCCGGCTCGCGTACACCCGCGCCGCGCACGAGGCGGTCGCCCGCACGGACGCCGACGTCGACGCCGCGGCCGCCGCGCTCCGGGCGGCGTCGCTCGACCGGTCCGGCAGCGTCGCGGTCCGCGCCCGGAACGTCCGGGGAACGTCCGGAATTTCCACCGAGGCGGCCGAGCGCGAACTCGGCGGCGTCCTCGTCGACCGCGGGTTCGACGTCGACCTCGACGACCCCGACCACGTCCTCCGCGCGCTCTTTTCGGCCGGCGCGCGCGCCGAACACGACGCGATAGCCGGCGCCGACGGCGGCGACGCGGATCTCTGCGCGCTCGGGTGGGTCGCGGTCGAGGCCGCCCGCGACTTCGCGCCGAAGCCCACCGACCGGCCCTTCTTCCAGCCGGGGAGCATGGCCCCGGCGGACGCCCGCGCCTACGCCAACCTCGCGGGCGCCGCCCCCGGGCGGACCCTGCTCGACCCGATGTGCGGCACCGGCGGTCTCCCGCTGGAGGCCGGCCTCGTCGGCGCGGACGCCGTCGCCTGCGACGCGCAGGCGAAGATGGTCCGCGGCGCGCGGGAGAACTTCCGCGAGTACCTGGGCGGCGACGGCGCCCCCGACGCGGGCGCGACCGACGACGCCGAGCGATCCCCCGACTGGCACGTCGCGCGCGGCGACGCGACCGCGCTCCCCGTCCCGGACGACGCGGTCGACGGCGTCGCCTTCGACGCCCCCTACGGCCGGCAGTCGAAGATCGCCCGTCACGAGCTCGCGGACCTCGTCGCGGGCGCGCTCGACGAGGCCGCCCGGGTCGCGCCGCGCGCGGTGATCGTCGCCGACCGCGACTGGCGCGGTCCCGCCCGCGAGGCCGGCTGGACCGTCGACGCGGCGTTCGAGCGCCGGGTTCACCGGTCGCTGACGCGCCACGTGCTGGTGTTGCGCCGCGGGGACGCGAGCGGGGTTACGGCGACCGAGACCGCGATCCGGGCGGAGGGAACCGAGACCCGGCCGGACCGAGAGTGAACGAGCGATCGGCGGAATCGCTCCGATCGGGCGCTCGCGCGACAAGTTTCAGTTTCGCCCCGCCGCCGGGCAACGGTTAAGTGCGCGGCCTCTCGTGGTACTCGCATGACCGGGGACGCCGGGGACATGCTCTCGTGGGACGAGTCGGTGTTCCGCGACGAGTCGGTGTTCGAGATCGACCACGTCCCCGAGACGTTCCGTCACCGCGAGAGCCAGCTGGAGAACCTGAAGTACGCGCTCCGCCCCGCGGTGCGCGGCTCCCGCCCGCTCAACACGATGGTCCGCGGGCCGCCCGGGACCGGCAAGACCACCGCGGTCCAGAAGCTGTTCGGCGAGCTGGGCGCCCGGACCGAGGTGCGGACGGTGCGGGTCAACTGTCAGGTCGACTCGACGCGCTACGCGGTGTTCTCCCGGCTGTTCGAGGGGATCTTCGAGTACGAACCCCCCTCCTCGGGCATCTCCTTCAAGAAGCTGTTCGGCCAGATCACCGACCGCCTCGTCGAGGAGGACGAGGTCTTGGTCGTCGCCCTCGACGACGTGAACTACCTCTTCTACGAGAACGAGGCGTCCGACACGCTCTACTCGCTACTCCGCGCCCACGAGGCCCACTCCGGCGCGAAGATCGGCGTGATCGTCGTCTCCTCGGACCTCGGTCTCGACGTGATCGACGACCTCGACACCCGGGTCCAGTCGGTCTTCCGCCCCGAGGAGGTGTACTTCCCCGTCTACGACGCGACCGAGATCTACGACATCCTCGCCGAGCGCGCCAAGCGCGGCTTCCACGAGGGGGTCATCGGCGACGCCGAACTGGAGCGCGTCGCCGACCTCACCGCAGACAGCGGCGACCTCCGGGTCGGGATCGACCTCCTGCGCCGGGCCGGACTCAACGCCGAGATGCGCGCCTCGAAGACGATCTCGGAGGAGGACGTCGAGGAGGCGTACGACAAGTCGAAGCACGTCCACCTCTCGCGGTCGCTCCGTGGTCTCTCGGAGTCCGAGCGCGACCTCGTCCGCGTCCTCGCCGCCAACGACGGCGAGCGCGCCGGCGCGGTGTACGACGCGTTCAACGACGAGACCGACCTCGGCTACACCCGCTACTCCGAGATCATCAACAAGCTCGACCAGCTCGGCGTGATCGACGCGGAGTACGCCGACGTCGACGGCCGCGGCCGCTCCCGCGAGCTCTCGCTCGCGTATGACGCGGAGGCGGTGTTAGACCGGCTGGAGTGAGCGGTCTCGTCCCGTTCCGGTGGGCCGCGTCCCGCCCGTCCGCACGTCGCCGACGCCTTTTCAACGACCCCGCCCGCACCCGAGCGTATGAAGACGAGCGGCGGGAGCGACGCGATGAAGCGACGCGCCGGGGAGTCGGCGGCCGAGAGGGTGACCGACGGCGACGTGGTCGGCTTGGGGACCGGGTCGACGGCGGCCCACGCGATCCGGCGGCTCGGCGACCGGGTCGACGCCGGTCTCGACGCGCGCGGCGTCCCGACCTCCTTCGCGAGCCGCGAACTCGCGACCGACCGCGGGATTCCCCTGATCGACCTCGACGAGGCGATCGGTCCCGACGGTCCGGGGATCGACCTCGCGATCGACGGCGCCGATCAGGTGGCGACCGGCGGCGAGGGATCCGAAATCTCCGAGACCGGCGGGGCGCTGATAAAGGGCGGCGGCGCGGCCCACGCCCGCGAGAAGCTCGTCGACGCCGCGGCCGACCGGTTTCTGGTCGTCGCCGACCCCTCGAAGGAGTCGCCGCGGCTGGACCGCTCGGTTCCGGTCGAGGTGTTGCCCGCGGGGCGCACCGCGGTCGCCGCCGCGGTTCGGGAGGCGGGCGGCGAACCGACGCTGCGGCGCGCGGAGCGGAAGGACGGCCCGGTCGTCACGGACAACGGGAACCTCGTGCTCGACTGCGCGTTCGGCGAGCTCGCCGATCCGGCCGCGCTGTCGGCGACGCTGTCGGCGACTCCGGGCGTCGTCGAACACGGACTGTTCGTCGGGCTGGCGGACGAAATCCACGTCGGCACGGACTCCGGCGTCCGGGTCGACGAGGTGTGACCCTGCCGAAAAACGACGACACGACCGACAGCGCGGCCGCTCGGCGGTCGGCGTCCAAATAAAGTGAAACGGAAACGAGTTCCGTCTTAGAGGTCGCGCGGCTGGACCGTCTTCCGGTCGTTGGCCTCGGCGCGGCGCGCGGCGTCTTCGAGCAGCTCGTCCACTTCGTCGTCCAGCGCGTCGTAGAAGTCCGAAGCGACGTTCTTGTCGTCCAGGGCTTCCTTGACGGCCGCTTTGACAATAAGGTCTGCCATGCGTCCGGCTCTACCCGGTGATGGTTAATAAGAGTTCCTGAATTCGACCGCGAGGGGCGCCGTGCCGCCGGTTCGCGGGGGTGCGCGAACACAACCCCTTATAAATCTTGTGAGATTCCTATCTCCGCACCGACTCGAATCCGCCCCGAACGCGACCCGAACCCGCCCCGAACTCGGCTCGACCGCATCGCGCGCCCGACCGACGGGCGTCGAACCGACAGGTTCGACCGGGTCCGCCTCCCACAGTCGCCCATGCGAGAGACGTTAGCGGCGCTCGAAGCGGGCGAGATCGGCGTCGAGGAGGCGGAGTCGCGGCTCGCGGGCTACGCGACCACGGACGCGGGGCGGTTCGACGCCGCCCGCGAGCGACGGCGCGGGATCCCGGAGGCGATCCTCGCCGAGGGGAAGACGCCGGCGGAGGTCGCCGCGCTGGCGACGACCGCGCTCGAAACCACCGGCAGAGCGCTGGTGACGCGCGCGGACGAGGCGACCGCGGCGGCGGTCGCGTCTACGGTCGGCGACGGCGACGCGGACGCGACGGTCGACCGCGACGACCGGACGGGAACCGTCGTCGCGCACGCCGCCGACTTCGAGCCGCCGTCGCTCGACGCCGCGGTCGCGGTCGTGGCCGCCGGCACCGCGGACGCGCCCGTCGCCGGCGAGGCGGCGGTCGTCGCCCGCGAAATCGGGGCGACGGTCGACCGGGTCGACGACGTGGGCGTCGCCAACCTCGACCGGATCTTAGACCAGGTCGATCGGGTTCGCGAGGCCGACGCCGTCGTCGTCGCGGCCGGTCGCGAGGGCGCGCTCCCGACCGTCGTCGCCGGACTCGTCGACGCCCCCGTGATCGCGCTCCCCGTCTCGACCGGGTACGGCGTCGGCGGCGAGGGGGTCGCGGCCTTGGAGGGCGCCCTCCAGTCGTGTTCCGTGCTCACGACCGTCAACGTCGACGCCGGGTTCGTCGCCGGCGCGCAGGCCGGGCTGATCGCCCGCGCGGTCGACGCGGCGCGGGCCGAGTGAGCGGGTCGGTACTTCGTCGATCCGGCCGGAATTCGGATCCGGGCGACCGAGCGAACACCGGCAGCCGACGGGGTCGAAAAAGGGTATTTGTTCGTCGAGTCCGTATGGTAGTTGCCGACGTACGTCGGCATCACATGCCACGCTGTGACCACTGCGGGTCGCACGTCTCGGACCGCTTCGCTCGCGTCTTCGCGGACGAGCACGGCGACCTGAACGCGTGCCCGAAGTGCTCCGCGAACGCGGGCATCGCCGAGGTGTCTCGCGAGCGGACGCGAACCGGGGACTGACCGGTCGAACGCCGGCCGAAGACCGAGCGCACCGAGAGCGACGGCTCCGTCTGCCTCCGGTTCGGGCACATCCGCACACACTTTGCGCTCGCGCTCGCACGGCGTCCCGTGGCCGACCACCACGTGTACGTGATCGAGTGCGCCGACGGCACCCTCTACACCGGGTACACGACCGACGTCGAGCGCCGCGTCGCCGAACACGACGCCGGGGAGGGGGCGAAGTACACCCGCGGGCGGACGCCCGTCACCCTGCGCCACGTCGAGTCGTTCGACTCGAAGTCGGCCGCGATGTCGCGGGAGTACGCCATCAAGTCGCTGTCGCGGGCGGAGAAGGAGCGGCTGATCGGCGAGGGCGACGGTATTGAGAGGGAGTGACCGCCTCGCGCCGCCTCACTCCACGAGCCGTTCGATCTCGGTGACGAGGATGCCGGTCGCGCCGACGGCCCGAAGCTCCGAGATGGTCTCGAACACGTCGCGCTCGTCGACGACCGCGTGGACCGCCACCATCCCGTTGCCGTTCTCGTCGGCCTCCACGTCCATCACGGTCGGGCCGCCCAGCCCGGGGATCACTTCCTTCACCTCGTCGAGCCGGTCTTTCGGGGCGTTCATCATCAGGTAACGCCGGCCGTCCGCCGCGAGCACGGACTCGAAGGCGGTCACGACCTGCTCGACCTTCGCGTCGTCGACCACGTCCGGGCGGGCGAACAGTCGGACGGAGGAGTCGAGCACGTCGTCGATCACCGCCAGCCGGTTGACCTTCAGCGTCGTCCCCGTGGAGGTGATGTCGACGATGGCGTCGGCCATGTCGACGTGGGGGGTCAGCTCCGTCGCGCCCGTCACGGTGACCACGTCGGCGTCGACGCCCACGCGGTCGAGGTACGCGCGGGTGACGTTCGGGAACTCCGTTGCGACCGTCCTGTCAGCCAGATCCTCGACGGCCGACACGTCGCCGTCCTCGGGGGCCGCGAGGACGAGCCGACAGGAGCCGTACCCCAGGTCGAGCAGGTCGACGAGGTCGCCCTCGGCCGCCGCGGCCGCGTCGTCGACGACGCCGCCCGACTCGGCCGCCTGGTCGAGACCGGTGACGCCGAGGTCGGCCGCGCCGTCGCGGACGTACTCGGGGATGTCGGCCGCCCGCGCGAACAGCACCGTCACGTCCTCGTCGACGGTGTCGGCGTACAGCTGGCGGTCGGCGGTCTCCTCGACGTGGAGTCCCGCGCGCTCGAGGAGCGAGAGCGTCGGCTCGTGTAGGCGGCCCTTGTTGGGGACGGCGATGCGCATACCCGTAGCGTCGCGGGGACAGGGGGAAACGTTTTCGTCCTCGGTGCTCCGCCCGTACGCATGGACGAGGAAACGGGAGCAGCCCTCCTCTCGCTCGCTATCGGCGTCCCGATCGCCGGCGCTCTCCTCCTGTCCGGCACCGTCTCCGGCGCGGTCCTCACCGGACTCATCGTCGGCACGATCGCGGTGTCGTTCGTCCTCGCCGATCGGATCGACGACGAGGAAGACGAGACCGCGACCGACGCCGAACCGGACCCGCTGGAGTCGCTTCGAGACCGCTACGCGCGCGGCGAGCTGACGGAAGACGAGTTCGAGCGCCGCGTCGAGCGACTCCTCGAAACCGAGGACCGGTCCGCGGCCCGCGACCACCTCCTGGACGAGCGCGACGACGCGGTCGAGACGGAACCGGTCCGCGAGCGCTGACGCGGGGAACACGGTCGGCTCACACGACCCCGGACAACAGCGCTCGGTGGTGGGCTATCCGGGTCACACGCCTCGGTCCCGGAACCGACGAACGTCGACCTCGACGGGCAGTTCGTCGAAGTCGTCGTCCGCACCGGCGACGAGCGTCGCGTCCCGCTCGCTCGCGAGCGCGACGGCGTACGCGTCGGCGAGCGAGATGCTCCCGTGGGCCTTCACCTCGGCCGCCAGCCGCCAGTCGGCCGACTCAATCTCCAGCCCTCGCCGCTCAAGCGCGCGGAGGTCCCGATCGGCCTCCCGAAGCGAGGCGTCCGTCGGGGCGTCGTCGATCCCCTCGAACCGCGAGACGAGGTAGAACGCCTCGCCGGCGTTCGTCTCGGCGAGCGAGCCCGCTGACTCGCCGGCGAACACCTCGTCGAGGAGCCGGGCGACCGCCTCGTGACCGGGTTCCCCGTAGAGGTAGGCGACGACGGCCTCGGTGTCGAAGACGTAGCCGCCGCTCATTCGTCCTCGGAGGGGCGAAGCCGGTCGGTCCGCTCCGCTTCCCGACGCTTCTCCTCGGCTTTCAACTCGCGAACCCGTTCCAACGCCTCCCCGCGCTCGTGCCCCTCGGCGTGGATCCCGTGGAGTTCGTCCGGCGAGGGGACCGGCTCGACGACGATCCGCCCCTCCGCCTCGTAGATGAACACCTCGCCGGGCGTCTCGATCCCGAACTTCTCGCGAAGCCCCTTCGGGATCGTGGCCTGTCCCTTCTGCGAGACGCGTACTACCGTTGGTTCGTTTGTACTACTCGCCATTCTTAGTTGTACCTGAAATTTCTGTATTACTAAATCCACCGCCGAACGAGCGGCGTGGCTCTCTCGTTCAGCGACCGGCGCCCTCTCCTCCGGGGGCGTCGAATCTCCTTTTAACCACCCAGTACGCGACGGGGAGACAGCAGGCGAACGCGACCGGCCACGTGGTCAACTGCGAGACCGGATCGGGCGGGGAGACGAGGCCCCCGGCGACCAGTCCACCGAGACCGGCGAGGACGACGACGGCGGTGGCTCGCTCCAACCGAGACGGCGGGTACTCGCGAGGGCGTCCGCGACGCCACCAGAGGAGATAGTAGAACAGCACAATTCCCGAGAGCGGCGCGAAGACGCCCCAAACGGCCGGATGATCGCTTCCGCGAGCGTGCGCGTCGGAGTTGACCCAGACGCCGGACGCGAGCCAGACGAACAGAACGAGGGCGGCACCGAACGCGACGGCGGGTGTGAGGAGGGACACGGGTGGGCGTTCAGCCCGATCCGTAATCGGTCTTCCCCCGAGCGGAACCGTCCCCGCGGGACCGGTTTCGTCGCCGCCACTTGCGCGGCCGCGCCGCTCAAGTGTCTCGCCGCCCAACGACGCGTATCGTGAGCGACGCCGACTCCCCCCTCTCCGAGGACCGCCCGACCGTCGACCGCCCCCTCCGCGTCGACGCCCCGTTCGAGCCGGCGGGCGACCAGCCGGAGGCGATCGAAGGGCTGGTCGAGGGGTTCGAGTCGGGCGCGAAAAAGCAGACGCTGCTCGGCGTGACGGGCTCCGGGAAGACGAACACCGTCTCGTGGGTCGCCGAGGAGTTAGACCAGCCGACCCTCGTGCTCGCCCACAACAAGACGCTCGCGGCCCAGCTGTACGAGGAGTTCCGCGAGCTGTTCCCGGACAACGCCGTCGAGTACTTCGTCTCGTACTACGACTACTACCAGCCGGAGGCGTACGTCGAGCAGACGGACACGTTCATCGACAAGGAGATGTCGATAAACGAGGAGATCGACCGCCTGCGCCACTCCGCGACGCGCTCGCTGCTCACCCGCGACGACGTGATCGTCGTCGCCTCCGTCTCGGCCATCTACGGGCTGGGCGACCCGCAGAACTACCGCGACATGGCCCTGCGATTGGAGGTCGGCGAGGAGATCGGTCGCGAGGAGCTGCTCGCCCGGCTCGTCGACCTGAACTACGAGCGCAACGACGTGGACTTCACGCAGGGCACGTTTCGGGTGCGCGGCGACACTGTCGAGATCTATCCGATGTACGGGCGGTACGCGGTCAGAGTTGAGCTGTGGGGCGACGAGATCGATCGGATGATCAAGGTCGACCCGATGCACGGCGAGGTCGTCTCGGAGGAGCCGGCGGTCATGCTCCACCCCGCCGAGCACTACTCGATCCCGGACGATCAGCTCGAACAGGCGGTCGCGGAGATCGAGGACCTGATGGAAAAGCGGGTCAGCTACTTCGAGCGGCAGGGCGACCTCGTGGCGGCCCAGCGCATCGAGGAGCGCACCACCTTCGACCTGGAGATGCTCCGCGAGGCGGGCTACTGCTCCGGGATCGAGAACTACTCGGTCCACATGGACGACCGCGAGTCCGGCGACGCCCCCTACACCCTGCTCGACTACTTCCCCGACGACTTCCTCACCGTGGTCGACGAGTCCCACCAGACGATCCCCCAGATCAAAGGCCAGTACGAGGGCGACAAGTCGCGGAAGGACTCGCTGGTCGAGAACGGGTTCCGGCTCCCGACCGCCTACGACAACCGCCCGCTCACCTTCGAGGAGTTCGAGGAGAAGACGGACCGAACCCTCTACGTCTCGGCGACGCCGAGCGACTACGAGCGCGAGACCTCCGACCGGATCGTCGAGCAGATCGTCCGCCCGACGCACCTCGTCGACCCGAAAGTGGAGGTGACGGGGGCGACGGGACAGGTCGACGACCTCCTCGAACGCGTCGACGAGCGGATCGAGCGCGACGAGCGCGTGCTCGTCACCACGCTCACCAAGCGGATGGCCGAGGACCTCACCGAGTACCTCGAGGAGGCCGGCGTCGACGTGGCGTACATGCACGACGAGACGGACACCCTCGAACGCCACGAGATCATCCGCGACCTCCGGCTGGGCAACATCGACGTGCTCGTCGGCATCAACCTGCTCCGGGAGGGACTCGACATCCCGGAGGTGAGCCTCGTCGCCATCCTCGACGCCGACCAGGAGGGGTTCCTCCGCTCCACCACGACGCTCGTCCAGACGATGGGGCGGGCCGCCCGCAACGTCAACGGCGAGGTCGTCCTCTACGCCGACGAGGTGACCGACTCGATGGAAGAAGCCATCGAGGAGACCCAGCGCCGCCGCGAGATCCAACTGGAGTACAACGAAGAGCACGGTTACGAGGCGACCACCATCGACAAGCCGGTCAGCGAGACGAACCTCCCCGGCTCGAAGACGGACACCTCGAACGTGAGCGTCGGCGACGTGGAGAGCGCCGAGGAGGCGAAAGCGCAGATCGAGGCGCTCGAAGACCGGATGGACGAGGCCGCGAGCAACCTGGAGTTCGAGCTGGCGGCCGACATCCGCGACCGGATCGCGGAGCTGCGGCGTGCCTTCGAGCTCGACGCGGGCGACGAGGGCGTCCCGGCGCCGGCGATGGACGAGTAACGGTCGAAATCGGCCGCACGAGCGGGCGTTCGAGACATATCTGGCCGACGCTCCCCCACGTCGCCCCGACCCCGATCCGATTCTCAGTCCGCGTCACTGTGGGGGCGGGGTTTTTACCTCGCTGCGTCACAGTCGGGCACATGTATCGTCGCGCGGTCGTCGCCGGCGCACTCTCCCTCGCTACTGCCGGGTGCGTCGATCGCCTCCACGACGTCGCCGCCTCGACCCCCCGCGACCTCGGCGTGCGGAGCCGGTACGTCGACGGCAACCCGATGGTCGACAGCCGCAGCGTCCTCGCCCGGCCCGAGGAGCTGTTGACGCACGCGGCCTCGTTCCGGTCCGCCTCGGCGGTTCGGGGCGTCCTCAAGCCCGACGCGACCGAGTCGCAGGAGTTCGTCGAGCGCACGGAGTTCGTCGGCGACGGCGGCGACGCGATCCTCGTGATCGCCCAGCGGCTCACGGTGCCCGAGGCCAAACTCCGACTCGGCGGGATCAGCCGCACGGGCGATCACTCTCTCCGGATCGCCGTCGACCAGGGCGGCGTCCGCGGTGAGGTCGAGACCGAGGATCCGGTCGTCAAGACGCTTCTGATACGACTCATCGACGAGCGCGGGCCGCCGGAGCGGGTGATCGTCTCCATCGGCGACGAGCGCGCCGGCGTCACGGTGTGACGGGCGGGGCTTCTCCAGCGCGTCGAGCGCGACCCCGGACGCGGCTCCGTCCCGCGATCGTTTTGTGGTCGGAACGCGTCTGACCGTCCATGTCACTCCGCAGTCGCCTCCTCGGATCGGCCCTCCTCGTCGCCGCTGTGGCCGTGTTCGCGGCTACCGTTTCCGTCGCGCCCACGGTTCCTCCCGAATCGGCGACCGACTCCGTATCGCTCATCGCCCCAACGCCGTACTCCTTCATCGCCACGCCGCCCCTCCTCGCGGTCGGGTCGGTGCTTCTGGTCGGCGGCGTCGCCGCGCTCGCGGGCGTCGACCTCTCGGCGCGCGCGACGCTTCTCGCACCCGTCTTCGGCGGGATGGCCGCCTTCGCGGTCGTCGCCGGCGCCCTCGCCGCGCCCGCGGCGGTCCTCCCCGCGCTCGTCGACCCGGAGACGCTCTCGGCCGCGATCACCGGGCGGCGCGGCGAGATTGCGCTCGGTACCGTCGCCGGGGCGACGGTCGCGCCGGTCGTCCGCGCGACCACCACGGAGGACACCGCCGCCCTCCTCGTCGGGTCGGTCCTGCTGCTCGCGGCGCTCGCGGCGGGGGCGTCCGACCCCCTCTCGCTGGTCGGCGGCGGCGTCGGCGGCGCGGTCGCCGTCGCGCTCCTCTGGGCGGTCGACCCCGAGCGCTGGCGGCCGTGAGCCGGGGCTGCCCTCGCTCGCCTCCCGCCGCGTCGACCGCGCTGCCAGCCGATCGGTCGCCCGGCCGCTCGCGTTCGGTCTCCAGCTCGCTGTCGCGGTCGGCCTCGCGCGTCGCCGCCTCCTGCTCGGCGAGGTCGACGTTGTCCGGGTCTCACGTTTCGTCGGTCTCTCGCTCGCGCCCGGCTCCTGGTTCGCGCTTCTCGCCGAACTGCTCGGCGACGCCCTCGTAACTGGACTAGCGTGGGGCTTGACGCCGCCAGTTGGGCACCGTAGCGACCACCCGTAACCGGGGATCACCGCTCAGTCCCCGTCTCGGCACCGCCCGTTCGTGGATCGGAGGAGCGGCTCCGCTCCCCTCTTATGAAAGTTAACTTGTTGTACTACAATTTCGTTGGTAATGCTTATACCAGTGGAGTCTGTGTGGTCCGATACGGTTCACACGGCTACCCGCAGGTTACGCTGTAAGACCGTCTCCCGAGCGACACGACTGCGGTCGGACTCACCGGACTGATGTAGACAGTGGCAGCGGCAACCCAACGCAATCGGTCACGTTTGAGATGGCCAACGATGAGTGAACGCGAAAACGCAAACACGAACGCCGGTACAGGCACGGAGACAGAGACGGACATCTTCTCGGAGCGAACACAGCTGAAACCCTACGAGTACAGCGAGTTCCTCGACTACGTCGAGGCGATCCGGAACAGCTACTGGGTACACACGGAGTTCAATTTCGACGGCGACGTCCAAGACTTCAAGGTCAACACGACTCCCGCCGAGCAGACCGTTATCAAGCGGACGATGTTGGCTATCGCGCAGATCGAGGTGCAGGTGAAGACGTTCTGGTCGGACATCTACGAGGAGATGCCCAAAGCCGAGGTCGGGAACGTGGGGATGACCTTCGCGGAAAGCGAGGTGCGGCACATGGACGCCTACAGTCACCTCCTCGACGTCTTAGGAATCACGGACGACTTCGAGCAGGTGACTGCGGAGCCGGCGATGAAAAAGCGGATCGAGTACCTCGACGAGTATCTGGAGAAGAGCGAGAGCGACGACGAACGAGAGTACGTGATGAGCATCCTGCTGTTCAGTACGTTCGTCGAACACGTCTCGCTGTTCAGCCAGTTCCTCATCATGACGAGCTTCGACAAGCACGAAAAGAAGTTCACGGGGATAGCGAACGCCGTCGAAGCGACCAGCAAAGAGGAGCAGATTCACGGGCTGTTCGGAGTCGAGTTGGTGGAGACGATCAGCGAGGAGTACCCGGACCTCTTCGACGAGGAGTTCGAGGAAGACGTCCAAGAAGCGTGTCAGCAGGCCTACGAGGCAGAGACGGAGATTCTGGACTGGATATTCGGTGACGGCGAGCTGGCGTTCCTTCCCAGGGCGCACGTCGACGCGTTCCTGCGGGACCGGTTCAATCAGAGCCTCGAAAACGTCGGCGTGGAACCGATATTCGAGACGGACGACGACCTGCTCGAGGAGACGCGCTGGTTCGACGAGGACATCATGATGACGAAGGATAACGACTTCTTCAGCAAGCGGTCGACCACGTACAACAAACACACGCAGAGCGTTACCGCCGAGGACATGTTCTAACGATGGCACAAACTGAACTCGAAAGCGTCGCGCAACAGCACACCGAACCGTTCTACTGGCTGAACGAGGACAGCAGGGAGTTCCTCAGAGAGGGCTACCTGCTTGAGGGCGTCGAAGCGGAAGAGAGAGTCAGGCAGATAGCCGAGCGCGCCGAAGAGATCCTGGGTGAGGAGGGGTTCGCGGACAGGTTCTACGAGTACATGAGCCGCGGCTTCTACAGTCTCGCCAGCCCGATATGGTCCAACTTCGGCCTGGACAGAGGACTTCCTATCAGCTGCTTCGGCAGCCACATGGAGGATTCCATCGAGAGCATCCTCCACACCCAGGCCGAGGTGGGCGAGATGACCAAGCAGGGCGGCGGCACGAGCGGGTACTTCGGTGAGCTGCGGCCGCGGGGCAGTCCGATAACGAACAACGGCAAGAGCAACGGGAGTTACAGCTTCACGGAGCTGTTCGACACGATCATCAACGTCATCAGTCAGGGCGAAACCCGGCGGGGGCAGTTCGCCGGCTACATCGATGTCGAACACGACGACCTGGACGAGTGGCTTAACATCAAAACCGAGGGAGACCCGGTACAGGACATCTACTACGGCGTCATCATCGGTGACGACTGGTTTCAGGCGATGGTCGACGGCGACGAAGCGAAGCGAGAGACCTGGGCAGACATCATCGAGACCCGGATCAACATCGGCGTTCCGTATATCATCTTCCGGGGGAACATGAACGAGGGAAAGCCGCAGGTGTACAAGGACAAGGGCTACCAGATAAACGCGTCCAACCTGTGTACCGAGATCGCGTTGCCGGCCACGGCAGACGAGAGCTTCGTCTGCTGTCTCTCGAGTATGAACGCGCTCCACTACGACGAATGGAAGGACACCGACGCGGTGGAGACGCTGACCCGGTTCCTGGACGCGGTGATGGAGGAGTTCATCCAGCGCACGGAGGGAGTACAGTTCATGGACCGGGCCGTGCGGTTTGCGAAGCGACACAGAGCGATAGGGATCGGCGTCCTCGGGTGGCACAGCTACCTCCAGAGCAACATGATCCCCTTCGACAGCATGGAGGCGATGGAGAAGAACGGGGAGCTGTTCCGGACGATCAAAGAGCGGAGTTACGAGGCGAGCGAAGCGCTCGCCGACGAGTTCGGCGAGCCGGAGGTTCTCGAGGGGTACGGCAGGCGGAACACGACGACGATGAGCGTGGCGCCGACGAAATCGAGCAGCGTCATTCTGGGCCAGGTCAGTCCCAGCATCGAGCCGCTGAAATCGAACTACTTCGTCCGAGACGGTGCGAAGCTGAAGTCGACGCAGAAGAACAGATTCCTTCAGGCGATACTGGCGGAAAAGGGCAAAGACACCCGAGAAGTCTGGGACAGCATCGCGAACAGAGACGGGAGCGTTCAACATCTCGAGTGTCTGACGGACGAAGAGAAAGATGTGTTCAAGACGTTCGCCGAGATACCGCAGATGGCGATCATCAATCAGGCGGCACAGAGACAGAAACACATCGACCAAGCACAGAGCCTGAACGTCTCGATCGACCCGAGCGAAGTGAGCGTCAAGGAGATCAATCAGCTCTACATCGAAGCGTGGAAGAAGGGCGTCAAGAGCCTCTACTATCAGCACAGCGTGAACGCCGCACAGAAATTCAGTCGAGACATTCTCGAGTGTAGAGCCTGTGAGAGCTGATCGCTACCCGTAGCCGGCTCGCCTCGCGTCTCGGACTCCGTCTCCGACTCCAGACCGATGTCCCGGTCCGCCTCGGGATCGACGGCTTCGGGCCCGGGAACGTCAGCGATCCGTGCGGCGCCGGCGGCGCGACCGCGGTGGCGCTGATCACCTCCGTCGACGACGCGTGGCGGCCGTGAGTCGGGCTTACGTTCCCGGTCGCTCGCTTTCGGTCTCCAGTTCGATGTCGCGGTCGGCCTCGCGGGTCTCCGCCTCCTGCCGGGCGAGGTCGACGTCGCGCGCCGTGTCCGCGTCCCGCGTCTCGTCGGTCCGGAGGTCGCTGTCGGCCACGGTGTCGAGCTGTTCGAGGGCGCTCTCGATGTCCTCCAGCCCGAGCAGCTTCTCCGTCTCCTCGTCGAACTCTTTGCCCTCCAGCCCCTCCATCTCCTGAACGTCGGAGCCGGAGAGCGCCTTGCCGTAGCGGCCGACGAGGCTGGTGAGTTCCTGCGGGAGGACGAAGGTGGTCGACTCGCCCTTGCCGATCTCTTCTAAGGTCTCCATGCCGCGCTCGATGATGGCGCGCTCGCCCATCGACTCGGCGGAGCGCGCCCGCAGCACGGTCGAGATGGCGTCCCCCTGCGCTTCGAGGATCTGGCTCTGTTTCTCCCCCTGCGCGCGGATGATGTTCGACTGCTTGTCGCCCTCCGCCTGCTCGACCGCGGAGCGGCGTTCCCCCTGCGCTTCGAGGATCATCGCGCGACGGCGGCGCTCCGCGCCGGTCTGTTGCTCCATCGCGCGCTGGACCTCCTGTGAGGGACTGACCTCGCGGACCTCGACGGCCTCGACGCGGATCCCCCACTCGTCGGTGGGTTCGTCCAGCTCCTCGTTGATCCGGTTGTTGATCAGCTCCCGCTGCGAGAGCGTGTCGTCGAGCTCCATGTCGCCGATGACGGCCCGGAGGGTGGTCTGCGCGAGGTTCGAGACGGCGTTCTTGTAGTCGTCGACCTCGAGGAAGGCCTTCTTCGCGTCCATCACCTTGATGTAGACGACGGCGTCGGCGGTCACCGGGGAGTTGTCCCGCGTGATCGCCGACTGGCTCGGCACGTCGATCGTCTGGGTTCGCATGTCGAACGCGTACGTCCGCGAGACGAACGGCGGAATGAGGTGGACGCCCGGTTCGAGCAGCTCGCGGTACTCGCCGAACACCGTGAGCGCTTCCTTGTCGTAGGCGTCGACGATCTCGACGGCGCTGACGACCGTGACGGCCGCGAGCAACACCGCGAGCGCCGCGACACCGTAGACGAGGCTCTGCCCGAGGAGGGCGACCCCGACGAGGAGGGCGACGCCGAGCGCGAGGTACTGCCAGACCCCGTCCGGGATCTCCGCTAACAGCTCCTCCATCTCGGCGGACTCGCCGCGCGGACCTTGTGTTCCCATACGCGGCGTTACGGCCCGACGCTGTTAACGGTTGGCACGAGTCGCGGTCTCGACCGCGTCGCGCCCGCCGATCTCACCTCCGGCGACGCGTCGCCGACCCTCCGCGTCCGCCACCCGAATCGGTTCGGCGCCGTCTGAGGTACCGGAAACGCCCGCACAGGCCGGTCGTCTTTAACTACGCAGCGGCGGAACACGGAGCCATGCCATCCGACGACGGGGACGACGGCCGCCGGTTCAGCACGCGAAGCGTTCACGCCGGGTCGGACCCGGACCCGACCACGGGCGCCCGCGCGACGCCCATCTACCAGACGACCGCCTACCAGTTCGACGACGCCGACCACGCCGCGGACCTCTTCGCCTTAGAGGAGGCCGGAAACGTTTACTCCCGGCTGATGAACCCGACCAACGCCGCCCTCGAAGAGCGGATCGCCTCGCTGGAGGGCGGCGTCGGCGCGGTCGCGACCGCCTCGGGCATGGCCGCGCTCGACGTGACCACGTTCCTGCTCGCCTCGGCGGGCGACAACATCGTCTCGTCGTCGGCGCTGTACGGCGGCACCTACACCTACCTCACCCACTCCGTCGAGCGCCGCGGGATCTCGACCCGGTTCGTCGACCCGCTCGACTACGAGGGGTACGCCGAGGCCATCGACGAGGACACCGCCTACGTCCACCTCGAAACGATCGGGAACCCGGCGCTGGTCACGCCCGACATCGAGCGGATCGCGGAGATCGCACACGACCACGGCGTCCCGCTGTTCGTCGACAACACGTTCGCGACGCCGTACCTCTGCCGGCCGCTCGACCACGGCGCGGACCTCGTCTGGGAGTCGACGACGAAGTGGCTCACCGGCAACGGCACCACGGTGGGCGGGGTCGTCGTCGACGGCGGCTCGTTCCCGTGGGCGGAGCACGCCGAGAAGTACCCGGAGATCGCGCAGGACAATCCCGCGTACCACGGGATCAACTTCGCCGAGCGGTTCGGCGACGCGGCGTTCACGTTCGCGGCGGTCACCCGCGGCCTGCGCGACCTGGGCGACCAGCAGTCGCCGTTCGACGCGTGGAACACGCTCCAGCAGACGGAGTCGCTCCCGCTGCGGATGGACCGCCACTGCGAGAACGCGGGCGTCGTCGCGGAGTACCTCCAAGACCACGACGACGTGGCGTGGGTGAACTACCCCGGCTTAGCGAGCCACGAGACCCACGCGGAGGCCAGCGAGTACTTGGAGGGCGGCTACGGCGGGATGCTCACCTTCGGGCTGGAGGCGGGCTACGAGGCCGCGCGGGCGACCGTCGAGGAGGCGGACCTCGCCTCGCTGCTCGCGAACGTCGGCGACTCGAAGACGCTCGTCATCCACCCGGCGTCGACGACCCACCAGCAGCTGACGGACGAGGAGAAAGAGGCCGCCGGCGTCACCGACGACATGGTGCGCCTGTCGGTCGGCATCGAGGACCCCGCGGACATCGTCGCCGACCTGGAGGCCGCCATCGAGGCGGCGACGGAGTAGTCGCGACGCCGGAGCCGTCGCGGACGCGTTTCGGGTTCTACTGTTCGAACCCCTCTTCCCACCGGAACGTCCCGTCCCGCTGGACGACCTCGTCGTCGACTTCCATCCGGGAGTCCGCACTCACGTCCGAGATCATGTCGACGTGGACCGCGCTGTCGTTGCCGGACTCGCCCTCGGGTAGGCAGGCGTCGTAGGCGCGGCCGACCGCGAGGTGGACGGTGTCGCCCATCTTCTCGTCGAAGAGGATCGAGTCGGTGAAGCGGTCGATTCCACGGTTCATCCCGATACCGAGTTCCCCCAGCCGCCGCGCGCCGTCGTCGGTGTCGAGGATGTCCGCGAGTGCGTCCTCGCCCGCCTCCGCCGCGAAGTCGACGACTTCGCCGCCCTCGAAGACGAGGCGGACGTTCCGGACGCGCGTCGCGTCGATCGTCATCGGCACGTCGAAGAACACCTCGCCCGCCGTGTCGTAGGGGGCGGTGAACACCTCGCCCGAGGGGAGGTTGTGGGAATCATACGCGACGGAGGCGGCGGAGTTGACCGCGGTGCGACCCGCGATCGACATCTGAACGTCGGTGTCGGGCGCGTCGTCGCGCTCGGTGACGATCCGGACTTCGTCGCCGGAATCGAGGATCTCCTTCATCCGCGCCATCTCGTCGGCGAGCGCCTCCCAGTCGCGGAGGACGGCGTCGTAGACGAACTCTTGGTACTCCTCGTAGGCCATTCCCGCCTGCTGGGCGAGGCTCCGCGTGGGGTGGACCGTCGACACCCAGTCGGTGTCCATCCGCGCCTCGCGGACGCCCTGCCGGGCCTTCGCGTACGCCTGCCGCGTCGGGCGGTCGACGTCCGCGGTCGCGGTGGTGTTGCGCCCGCCGCCGATCCGGAGGTAGGCGTCGGCGGCCTCGAAGATCGCGCGGTCGACCGCCGGGTCCGAGTCGAAGTCGGCGGCGTCGACCGCGGCGTCGTCGTCGTTCTCGTCGCAGCCGTCGCCCTCGCCGGAGACCCTCGCCTCGACGCCCTTCAGGTAGGCCCGGGAGAGTTCGTCGGAGCCGTACAGCGTCGTGACGTTCGCCCCGCGCTCGCCGAGCGCCTCGGCGACCGCGACGCCCAGTTCGTGGGCGTCCTCCGCGACGCTGACGACGACGTCGTCGCCGGTCTCGACCCGCGCGCTCCAGTCGACGAGCACCGCGGCGTGCTCGCGTACGCGTTCGTCCATTATCCGGTGTGTGGCGGGGAAACGGTAAATCGGTGCCGGGACGGCGAGTCCCGTTTAGGCGTCTCGGGAGTCACTCCTCAACCGAACTGTCGTACATCGCTTCGAACTCCGCTTCGCCGCGGATCAGTTCGTCGACGCCACTCGTGAGGGTTACTCCACCGAACACTGTCGCTCGGTAGTACGTGTAGAGGCCGTCCGCTCCTCGCTCGGTCTGTTGGCGCTTTTCAACGAGGCCGACGTCGACGAGTTTGTTGAGGTGGTAGTGGAGGGTGCTGTCGTCGACCTCGATCGCGTCCTCCAGTTCTTTGGGGCTCATGTCGTCGCCGTGGACGAGTCGGTAGAGGATTTCGTACCTGGTGCGGTGTCCGACCGTCGCGTGCATCGCCAGGTACTCGTCGAGGCTGAGGACGCTGTCCTCGGGCAGCAGGTCTTCGGGGTCCTCCGGGAATCCTGCGCCGGCGGGCTGCGAGTGATTCGTCGCCATCGTAATGTTCCGTACGGGGGAGAGATGCTTAGGCTCTGTTAGGCCGAAGTTTCTCAAAAACGCCGTCTTTTAAATACTGACGGCAGTTCATCGGTGAAGACCGCTAAAGCCCCAGCCGCTCGCTTATAAATAGTTGACAGGCGATCAGCGGTGAACACCTCCAAAGCCCCAGCCGTGAGGGCGGCGCACGCTCGCTGCGCTCCTTGCTCGCGTTGCTCGCTGCGGTGCTTACGTCGCCTGCGCCGCCCTCACGGCTGCCCCTTTGAGTCCCACCCGACCGCACAGCGACCGCACCTCACACCTCCCCAGCCTCGTCGGTCGCCGTCGCTTCGCTCGGCGACCGACTCCCTCGCGCGGTGCTGCTCGGCCGCGAAGCGGCCTCGCAGGCACGCGCCACCGTAGGCTCACTTATAAAAGAGAAACGTCCGTCAGATCGTGGCCGAACGAACTACTCCAGGTCGAGCAGCGTCGCGATCTCGTCGAGGTACTCGTCGTAGACGCCGACGGCGGACTCGATCGGGTCGGGCGACGCCATGTCGATGCCGGCGAGTTCGACCACGTCGAGGGGGTAGTCGGAGCCGCCCGCCTTCAGCATCTCGCGGTAGTCGGCGGCCGCGGACTCGCCCTCGTCGAGGACGCGTTCGACGATAGCGGCCGCGGCGGAGATACCGGTCGCGTACTGGTAGACGTAGAAGTCGTAGTAGAAGTGCGGGATCCGCTGCCACTCGCGCTCGATGCCGCCGGTCAGTTCGGCGGGCGCGTAGTAGTCGCCCTTGAGGTCGGCGTACATCTCGTCGAAGGCGTCGGGAGTGAGCGCGTCGCCGGTCTCCACGCGCTCGTGGATCCGCTGTTCGAAGGCGGCGAACATCGTCTGGCGGAACAGAGTGGAACGGAAGCGTTCGAGGTACTCGTCGAGGACGTGCGTCCGGAGCTCGTCGTCCTCGGCGGTGTCGAGCAGGTGGTGGGTGAGCAGGGTCTCGTTGACCGTGGAGGCGATCTCCGCGACGAAGATCTCGTAGCTGGCGTCGTGCCACGGCTGGGCGTCGCCCGCCAGCTCCGAGTGCATCGAGTGCCCGAGCTCGTGGGCCAGCGTGTACATCGAGGCGATGTCGTCCTGGTAGTTCATCATGATGTACGGCTGGGTGTCGTACGTGCCCGACGAGAACGCGCCCGAGCGCTTCCCGCGGTTCTCGTACACGTCGACCCACCGCGAGTCGAGCCCCTCGGCCAGCCGCTCCTGGTAGGCGTCGCCCAGCGGCGCGACCGCCTCGATCACCCACTCGCGGGCCTGCTCGTACTCCACGTCGGGACCCTGATCCCCCGTCAGCGACATGTAGAGGTCGTGGCTCTGGAGCTGGTCGACGCCGAGCGCCGCCTCCTTCAGCTCCGCATGGCGGTGGAGCACGTCGAGGTTGTCGTCGACGGAGTCGACGAGGGTGTCGTACACCTCGACGGGGACGTTCGAGCCGTCGAGCGCGGCGGCGCGCGCGGAGTCGTAGTCGCGGATCTCGGCGCTTGTCACGTGTTCGCGGACGGCCTTCTCCAGCGACGTGCCGACCGTGTTGCGGACGCCTTCCCACTCGTCGTAGAACGTCTCGTGGACGCGCTCGCGGAACTCGCGGTCCGGGTTCGTCTGGAGCTTCGTGAAGTTCGCCTGCGTGATCTCGACGTCCTCGCCGTCGGGGTCCTCGACGACGCCGTAGGTCATGTCGGCGTTCGTCAGCATCGAGTAGATCTCGCTCGGCGCGTCGGTGACCTCCGAGAGGTCCGCGAGCACCTCCTCGACCTCGCTCGACCGCGTGTGCGGCTTCTTCCGCAGGACGTCGTCGAGGTAGTGCTCGTACTCGGCGAGGGCCAGCTCGTCGTCGACGAACGCCTCGACGTCGGACTCCGTGAGCGTCTGGAGCTCCGGTTCGAGATAGGAGATCGCGCTCGACGCCTCCGAGCCGAGCGACGACGCCCGCGCGGACATCGCCTGGTACTCCTGGTTCCGCGTGTCTTCGGCGCTTCGCAGCCGGGCGTACGTGGTCACCTGCTGTAGCTCGCGGAAGATCTCCTCGCGCAGTTCGAGCAGTTCGAGCAGGGTCGCGGCGTCCTCGGTGACGCGCCCCTCGTAGTCGCGCAGCTCGTCGATCCGGGCTTCGACCGTCTCGCGGGCCGCCTCCCACGCCTCGTCGTCGGCGTAGATGCCGTCGAGGTCCCACTTGTACTCGGCGTCGATCTCGGACCGCTCGGGAACCGAACTCATACCCATCGAGTCGGTCCCCCGCACACTAAGCCTTGTCAAACCCCGCGCAACGAGCCGATAGGCGTGGGATCCACCGACAAACGCGGCGTGTCAACACGCCCCGCTCAGCGCGTCACCGCCCGCCGTCCGACGCCTCTCACTATCCGACGCCTCCCACTACCCGACATCTCCGTCGGCCCACGCCGCGAGGTCGACGACGAGCACGAGCGCGTCCTCGCCGTCGGGGTAGTAGCCGCCCACCCGCCGGATCGGGTCGAACCCCTCGTCGGCGTACAGCGACCGAGCGGGGTCGTTTCCTTCGCGCACCTCCAGCCGCGCGACGGCCACCCCGGTCGCGCGGAGCCGGGCCAGCGCCGACCGGAGGAGGGTCCGCCCGATCCCTTCGCCGCGGGCGTCGGGGTGGACGGCGAGGTCCTTGACGTGGCCGATGTCGCGGCCGTGGTTCGGCGTCCGGTCCGCGACGACGAACCCGACGACCGCGCCCGCCCGTTCGGCGACGAGGAACGCCGGCTCCTCCAGCAGCCGCTCGAAGGCGTCGTGCGGCCACGGGTCCGAGAAGCAGGCGCGCTCGATCCGGACCACCGCGAGGAGGTCGGCGCGCTCGGCCCGTCGGATCGTCACGTCGGCGACGCTCACGGACCGGGTTGACGGTCGCGGGGAATAAACGCGCCGGGTCGGAACCGCGGCGGCGGTGCGCCGGCCGGTCTCTCACCCGTCGATCCAGGGTTCGTCCGGGTCGGCCTCCGCCGGACCGGGGGCGCACACCTCGAAGCACGCGCCCTCGGGCGGTCGGAGCCGCCGCCCGTCCGGGAGACCGACGGGACCCTCGGACTCGCAGCGAAGCTCGACGCTCCAGCCGTGCGACTCGACCACTTCGCGGACGATGTCCAGCCCGTACCCGGTCCCGTCCGCCCGGGTGGTGAACCCCGAGTCGAACACCGACTCCCGGTCCTCGGGGTCGACCCCGGTGCCGTCGTCGGCGACGAGGAACCCCCCGTCGGTGGCGGTGACGAGGACGGTGAGCGCGTCGTCGGTCGGGTCGGGTTCGCCGCCGCCGGTCGGATCGGCTTCACCGCCGGTCGGACCGGTCTCGCCCTCGTCGATCGCTTCCGGGCCGCCGTCGGGGAGCTCGGCCGCCGAGCCGTCCGGCTTCGCGTGTTCGGTCGCGTTGCGGAACAGGTTCTCGAGGGCCTGCCGCACCCGGCCGCGGTCGCCGCACACCTGCGCGTCGCGGGCGACGACCAGCTCCGCGTCGTCGTCGCCCTCGGCGGCGGTCTCCCACGCGTCGCGGGCGACGCTCGCGAGCGCGAACTCGGTCGGCTCGTCCATCCCCGTCCCCTGTCGCGCGAGGGTGAGCAGCTCCGAGACGAGCTGGTCGATCCGGTCGACGGCGCGCTCGCCGCGTTCGAGCGGCTCCGTCTCGCCGCGCAGCCGCGCCATCTCGATGGAGCCGCGGATCACGGACAGCGGGTTCCGGAGGTCGTGCGAGACGATGCTCGCGAAGCGGTCGAGCCGCTCGTTGCGGTCGGTGAGTCGCCGCTCGCGCGCCTTCCGCTCGCTGACGTCCCGGGAGTTGATGAGCAGTTTGCCGACGGGACTGTCGGCCGGCAGCGACCGGGTCCGCGACTCCAGCCAGACCCAGTCGCCGTCGGCGGTGCGGTAGCGGTACTCAAGGGTGGGGGAGGCGTCCGGCTCGGTGAGCGCGCGGTAGAACCGCTCCGTCACGCGCTCGCGGTCGTCCGGGTGGACGTAGCCGAGCGGGGAGCGGCCGACCGTCGACCCCTGCTCGTAGCCGAGCACCTCCGCGACGGACGGGCTCTCGTAGACGACCAGCCCGTCGTCGTCGACGACGGTGACCAGATCGCTGCCGTACTCCAAGAAGGCGCGGTAGCGCTCCGGGAAGGTGCGGTCGGTGTCGATCTGCCGGACGGTGACGATCCGCCCGCCGAACTCCGGGGCCAGCTCCTCGTCGACGACGGACTCGACCCACGCGTAGCCGCCGCTCGCGCGCCGGATCCGGTGGGTGACCGTCCGGCTCGTCGCGACCGCCGACAGCGCGTCCGCCACCGGCTCGCGGTCGCTCGGGTGGACGCGGTCGAGGAGGTCGCTCCCGACGAGCGCGTCGCGCTCGACGCCGACGACGTCCGGCACCGACGGCCCGGCGAACAGCACCTCGCCGTCCACGGCGACCGCGAGGAGGAAGCGATCGGCCTCGAGCGGGCGCGACGCGCCTTTCGCGGGCGTTACGTCGACGTCCCCCGAGGCCCGGTCGGCGTCGAGCGTCCCCGCCGACGCCGACCCGGACTCGGCGCGGTCCTCCGGGCGGGCCGCTCCGTCTCTGGCGCCGCTCGGCGCGTCGACCGCGGATCGGTCGTCGGTGTCGGGGGACTCCCCCTCGTCGGCGTCGCGGCCGCGCGTCGACGTGTCGGATGGACGGAGGGTCACGGTCAGTTCTACCGACGGTACGGACGCGGGATGATAAAGCTGCGCGCCGAGGGTCTCAGAACTGATAACTAACGGCGGTCGACCGGCGGATACGGGTGAGGGGGAGCCGTCGTTCCCCGCGGCTTTCTCACGTGCCGCGAACGCGCACGTCGATCGGATCTCGACCGCCGCGAACCCTCACACTTCGTCGACGACGGTTCCCTCGGCCCACGCGGCCTCGAACCCGTCGCTCACGCGGGTCGCGAACCCGCGGTCGCGCAAGTCGAGCATGCCGAACAGCCGGTCGGGCGCGAGCGGGTCGGCGACCTCAAGACACACCTCCTCGCCGTCGATGAGGTAGAAGTTCCCGTACGCGTCGTCCGTGATACGCAGTTCGAAGGGCCCCTGCGCGATCGTCAGCGTCGCGCGGTCCTCGTCGACCGCGGCGCGCGCGTCGTCGAACACGTCCGGCGAGAGCAGCACGGAGACGTCGACGCCGCTCCGGACGACGCCGAGGAGCCGGTCGAGCAGCTCCGGTCCCTCGCGGTCGACGTCGAACTGCGCGGAGACGTCGGTGGCGACGACGACGATCGACTCCTCGGCGGCGTCGATCCGCTCGAAGAGCAGGTCGAGGGAGTCGTCGGCGCCGACCGCGGCGGTCCAGAACTGGTCGTCGGTCGTCTCGGCGTCGGCCAGTCGGTCGATCAGCTCCGACTTGCCCGACTCGTACGTCTCGATCCGCTGTCGTAGCTCCCGCCGCTTCGCCTCGACAAGGCGGTCGACGGCGACCGCCGGCTCGACGGGCGCGTACCGCTTTGGCTCCCGGTCGGTCTGGACGCGGACCAGTCCGCGCGATTCGAGGCCGCCGAGCGCGTCGTAGATGCGCCCCTTCGGCACCTCGCTCTCGTCGGCGACCGCCGCGGCGGTCCCGGTGCCCAGCGCGAGCAGCGCGCGGTACGCCCGGTCCTCGTAGCTCGACAGCCCCAGATCGCGAAGCGACTCCATGCCCTCCGTAGGCGCGGCCCCCACAAAGCGTCGGCGCTCGATGTCGCCGATCTATATAAAAGGACGGAGCGACAACGCCCGACCGTTTCGTCGATCGCCCGCGGTGTCCGGTGACGGGTTTCGTCTCGAATTCCGGTAACGCCGCCTGTATCCGACGAATAACCGTGTTCGTCCGTCCCGCACACATCTCTTCCGCCGACAGATACTCTCCGAAAACGGATACATTGTTGTCACGGGTTCCCGAAGGGTATTACGTCGCAGTCCCGTACGCGGACGCAACCAACATGAGTCGAATCCGGACCGTCGCCGTCCTCCTTCTCGTCGCGTCCCTTCTCGCGACCGGAACGGTCGTCGCGCAGCAGGCCAACGACACGGTGCGCGGCGACCCCGACATCGAGGCGTTCGCGCCGGAGACCGCGTTCGTCCCCGGCGAGGAGTCGACGCTCCAGGTGAACCTGAACAACCGCGGCAACATCGATGAACAGGGGGCCGACAACCTCGAGAGCGAGGTGGTGACCGCCCACGAAACGACGGCGCGGATCCTCACCGGCGACGCGACGAACCGGCAGGTCCCCTTCGACGTGCGCACCGGCGAGCAGACGGTCGGCGACGTCGCGCGCGGCGTCACCGGGCCGATCGAGTTCACGGTCGTCCCCGACGAGGACGCCGAGCCGGGCGTTTACCGCGTCCCGATCCGGCTGGAGTACCGGAACGTGGAGAGCGCCGAGGTCGACAACGGCAACACCGTCCGCGACGAGGAGATCACGGCCGAGACGGTGACCGTCTCGGTGGAGATCACCGACCGCGCGCAGTTCGCGGTCGTCGACGTCGACGGCGTCGTTCAGGCCGGCGACAACGGTCTCGTCGACGTGACGATGCGGAACGTCCAGAACGAGACCGCCCGCGAGGCCTCCGTCGCCGCGAACCCGGTCGACCCCGATCTCTCCTTCGCCACCGACGCGGGCACGACCGAGACGTACGTCGAGTCGTGGGCGCCGGGCGAGAACCGGACGTTCACCTACCGGTTCGCGGCCGCGGGCGAGGCCACCGCGCGGGCGTCGACGCTGGAGTTCGAGGTCGACTACCGCGACGCCGCGCGCGCCAACGCGGCCGCCCGGACGGTCCGGACGGGCGTGACGCCGCTCTCCCAACAGGCGTTCTCCGCGGCGGGGCTGAACAGCACGCTGCGCGTCGGCGAGGACGGCTCGTTCACCGTCGAGGTGCGCAACCGCGGTCCCCGCGACGTCGAGAACGCGGTCGTCGTGTTCAGCAACGAGGCGCCCGCCCCCGACGGGGTCGGGCAGGAGACGGTCCAGTCGGACCCGAACATCGTCCCCCGCTCGACGCGGGACACGGTCGGCGACCTCGCGGTCGGCGAGACGGCCACCGCCACGTTCGACGCCGGTCTCCGCACGGACGCGAACCCCGGCGAGCGGACGGTCAACGTGGCGGTCCGCTACCGCGGACTCGGCACCGACGAGGGCGTGAGCGCGAGCAAGGGCGACGACGGCACCGTCTCGCTCGTGTCGACGGGGTCGGCCGGCGACGTCATCGTCTCCGACACGCTCGACGTCGTCGTCGACGTCGCGCCCGAGGCGGACACCTTCGCGGTGTCGCCGGCGGAGCCGAACGCCACCGACCCGTCGACGGTCACGCCGGGGTCGACGGTCCGGTACGACGCGGTCGTCCGCAACACCGGTCCCGAGCCGATCTCGGACGTTCAGGCGAAGCTGTTCGTCGACTCGCCGCTCTCCTCGTCCGACGACGAGGCGTTCGTCACCTCGCTCGACCCGGGCGAGGAGACGACGGTCACCTTCGAGGTCGCGGTCGACGGCGGCGCGACGCCGAAGACGTACGCGGCCGCGGTCGACTTCCGCTACGACGACGCCGACGGCGACGAACAGCTCTCGGACACCTACCGGCTGCCTGTCGAGGTGGTCGAAGACGACGAGGGCGGGGCGCTCTCGTCGCCGCTCGGGATCGTCGCCCTGCTCGGCGCCGTCGCGGTCGGCGGCGCCTTGGTCTGGCAGCGCGGTCGGGTGAGCCGGGCGATATCCGACTTCCGCCGTCGGCTCCGCGACCGATAGATGGACCCCGTCACCCGGCTGTTCGGCGCGATCACCGACCGGGTCATCGAGCAGCCGCGCCGGGTCGTGATCGCCTGTCTCGTCGTCACCGCCCTGTTCGCGCCCGGCATGGCGCTGTTGGAGGCGAGCGCGGGCAGCGACCAGTTCACCGACGGGCTCGACGAGGCGGACGCGCTCGACCGCGTGAACGAGCGGTTCGAGCCGGCGTTCGGCGGCGATGAGCCGACGACGCAGCTGATCCAGCGCGACGTCAACGTGCTCGACCGCCGCGGCCTCCTCGACATGCTGGCGACCGCCGAACGGCTCTCGGACCGCGACGGGTTGCGGGTGACGGACGTCTCCGCGCCAGCGATGGACGTCGCGGCCGAACTCGACGAGGACGCCGACACCCCGGCGGCGGCCCGCGACGCGATCGAGCGCGCCAGCGACGGCGAGATCGACGACGCGGTCGACGACGCGGCCGAGGACCCCGGGTTCGCGACGCTGCTCGCCGACGACTTCAACCGCGAGTCCGGGACCGCCTCGGCGGCGCTCGGCGTCGTCAGCCACTCGTTCCCGGCCTCGGCCGACACGCAGTCGATCCAGCGCGAGGCGCAGACGATCGCCGAGGAGGCTCCGGGCGACGTCACCGCGTTCGGCGGCGGCATCGTCGACGGCGAGTTCGAGCGCGTCATCTTCGACTCGCTCGCCATCGTCGTGCCCGCGGCGCTCGCCGTCATCCTCGGGCTGTTGGCGTACGCCTACCGCGACCCCTTCGACTTCGTGCTCGGCGGGATCGCGCTTTTGATGACGGTCGTGTGGACGTTCGGCTTCACCGGCTACGCCGGGATCGCCTTCTCGGAGGTGCTGATCGCGGTGCCCGTCCTCCTCCTCGCGATCGGGATCGACTTCGGGATCCACACGGTGAACCGCTACCGCGAGGACCGCGCCGCGGGCGCGCCGCCGGAGACGGCCATGCGCGGCGCCCTCGGACAGCTCGTGGTGGCGTACTCGATCATCGCCGGGACGACGATCATCGGTTTCCTCGCGAACCTCACCAGCTCGCTGGCCCCGCTCCGGGAGTTCGGCGTCGTCGCCGGACTGGGGATCTGTTTCACGCTCGTCATCTTCGTCGGCTTCCTCCCGGCCGCCAAGCTGGTCGTCGACCGCTGGCGCGCCGAGCGCTCGTTGCCTGAGTTCGGATCGCGCCCGCTCGGCTCCGAGGAGTCGACGCTCGGCCGGTTCCTCCCCCGACTGTCCGCGATCTCGCGGCCCGCGCCCGTCGTCTTCCTCCTCGTCGTCCTCCTGATCTCCGCGGGCGCCGCGGGCTACGGCGCGGGCGTCGACACGACCTTCGAGGACGACGACTTCCTCCCGCCGAGCGAGCAGCCGGCCTACGTCGACTACTTCCCCGGGCCGCTCCAGCCCGGCGAGTACACCGCGACGGAGACGATCAACTTCCTCTCCGACAACTTCGCCACGAGCGAGGACGACACCGTCACGATATACGTCGAGCGGCGCATGACCAGCGACGCGGCCCTGCGCAGCCTCGCACGCGCCGAGCGCGACCCCCCCGACACGTTCGTCACCGTCGACGGCCGCGCCAGCACCGACAGCGTCCAGAGCGCGATCGACGGCTACGCCGCGGAGGACCCCGAGTTCGCCCAGCTCGTCGACGAGTCCGCGCTCGACGACGGCCGCCCGAACCGCAACCTCGACCGGATCTACGCCGAGCTGCGGAGCTCGCCGTACGACGACTTCACCGGCGAGTACCTCGCGGACGACGACCGCTCGACCCGGATCGTGTACGCCGTCGAGTCCGACGCCAGCGACGCCGCGATCACCGCCGACGCCCGACAGGTGGCCGACCGCTACCGCGGGGACGCGACCGCGACCGGCCAGATCGTCGTGTTCCAGGCGGTCGCCGACACGATCTTCGAGTCCGCGATCGTCTCGCTGGCGGCCGCGCTCGGGCTCTCCGCGGTGTTCCTCGTGATCTTGTTCTGGCTGCTGCTCGGCAGCCCGACGCTCGGGCTCGTCACGCTCGTCCCGGTGACGGTCGCCGTCGCGACGCTCACCGCCACGATGCGGCTCGTCGGCATCCCCTTCAACGCGATCACCGCGACGATCCTCGCGATCACCATCGGACTCGGGGTGGACTACACCGTCCACGTCGCGCACCGCTTCCACGACGAGTACGCTCACGGCGGCGATGTCGAGGCCGCGGTGGTCACCACGCTCCGCGGGACCGGCGGCGCGCTCACCGGCACGTGGGCGACGACCGCGCTCGGCACGGGCGTCCTCGTCCTCGCTATCACCCCGATCCTCGGCCAGTTCGGGCTGCTCACGGCCGCCAGCATCACGCTCGCGTACCTGGCGTCGCTCATCGTCTTACCCCCGGCGCTCGTCGTCTGGGTCGCCGTCGTCGAGCGCCGCCCCGGACTGCTGTTCGTCGGCCGCTTCCTCGACGCCGCCGGTGCTATCGACGTCGACGACGGTCGCGACGCGACCGAGCGGCCGCGGACCGACGGCGGAACGGACGAGTCGGGCGCCGCCGACGGGGCCGACGCCGACGCCTTCGAGTGGCAGAGCGATCCCAAACCGCGGGACGACGATGACTGAGTCAGAAGCGGTGAACTACCCCTGCCTACTTCGCTCGCCTGACGGTTCGCTTCGTTGAGGCAGGGGCTTCCAAGTCGGCTCGCAAGCGTACCGTTGTAGAGGCTCGGTCAGCACCGCTCGGTTCGAGCACAGGTTCACAAACTGCGCCGAGACTGGATAGCGGGCACGCGATGTCCTTACCCAGTCCTTTCTTTGCGATGTTCGTCGCACCGTTCTTGTCCGCATTGTCGTCCAACCCGCACTCATGGCACAGGTGTCGTCCCTGTCCCTTCCGAGTAGTCGTGTCTTGTTCGCCACACCGCCAACACGTTTGACTCGTCATATACTCGTTCACGGACTTCACCGCGATACCCGCGAACGTCGCCTTATACCCGATGTAGTTCTTGAGCGTATGGTGTGGCATCGAATGGAGCCGACGATTCATCTCCGCTCCGAGGTCTTGATTCTGGATTCCTTCGAGGTTCCCGACCACGATGAGCGCGTTGCGCTCTTTAGCTTCCTCCACGATAGCGCGGGAAATCTTGTGGAGGCGGTCGTTCACTCGGCGATGCTCTTTCGCCCTGACCGACTGGAGCGTGTCGTAGGCTCCCTTCTCTTGTAGACGAGTGCGAAGATTGTGATGGTGACGGCGGATACGGCGAATCTCCCGACCGTAGAACTCGGTGTTACGGGAAGGCAACGCCACCGACGTTGCCACCCATCGAATACCGAAATCCACGCCGATAACACCGTCGTACTCCTCGCTAACTTCCACCTCTTGCCGAACCGTCAGGTGCGCGTAGTAGTCGCCACCCTCTCGAACGATTTTCGAGTCCTTCACGTCGGCCTCGTCGGGGATCTCATCGTGCGGTTGAATCGGGACGTTCACGCCACCCCAGACCTGTGAGACGGGGAGTTTCAGCCACCAGTCCGTCAGGTCGGTGTCGTGCTGTTCCACATCCACGCCAACGTCGAACACGTCGTTGCGGATAAACCACGGGTAGTCGTGGTCGTCGCGCAGGTTGTCGGTGTCCACGTAGGCGTCGGCGCATTGTTTCGTGGCCGAGTAGAGGTCGGCGTCCTCGTCGCCACGAATGTATCGTTGGAACGCTTCGTACTCGTGGTTGATGGCGTCGAGTTTCGACTGCGTAAGGTCGTCGGTGAGGATTTTCGCCACGACCGTCTTCTCGGCAGTCTGTTTCATTCGTCGTCACGCTCCCGTTGGGTCTCGACGTATTCTTTCAGTACGTCCAGCGATACTTGTCCCGTGCTGATGAGGCAGTACGAGTCTGTCCAAAACGAGTCGCCCCACAGTTTGTCCTCGATGTGGTCGGCATATTCGTTGCGGATGCGTCGAGCAGACGCGCCTTTGAGGACGTTGATGAATTTGGCAAGGTCGGTCGTGGGCGTGGCTTTGAACAGGAGGTGAACGTGGTCGCGGTCGGCTTCGAGGTTTGTGATTTCGACACCGTAGTTGTCAGCGAACCCACTCACGACCTCGCGGAAGAAATCTCGGAGTTCTTCGTTGAACACCTCGCGTCGGTATTTCACGACGAGGACGAGGTGGTAGTGTAGGGAGTATGTCGAGTGCGCTCCCGTATTGAGGTCGTGTTCCATTGGGTTCAATTCTACTATCGGGCTACAGTCATATGATTCTTTACTTGGGTTATACGGTTTCTTAGATAGCCTAATTTCGTGTCGGCTGTATCCCCGCCCTACTGCGTCCTCAGAACGCGGAGCGTTCTGATGTGCGAACGAGAGCTTCGCTCTCGTTAACGCTACCCGGTCGCTTGGCTCACTGCGTTGCTCCTTGAAATGAGAACTTAGCCTCGCAAAACTTAAAGGCGCGCCGGGGATATCCGGTCGTGAGGGCGCGTAGCTCAGCGGACAGAGCACTTGGTTCCGGACCAAGATGCCGCGGGTTCAAATCCCGTCGCGCCCGTATCGTTCTAATCGCATGACTCCGGCGGGGTAGACACCGGAATACTCCAAGGCGCGTGCTTTCGTTCGACGAGTGACTGCCCGCGGGTTCAGTGGGATTCACGTACAGCCAAACTAGACTGGGTAGAGAAAATCAATCGCTGATTGACCTCTCTAAACGGATTTGACTAACGATTACTCAGTACAGTCGGACATGTATTGTAGACCGGCTATCCATCGATCAGTGTTGGTTTCTCGCGTTTCTCAGCTGGGACTAGATTAACGCATTTTAGATCTTCACTCTCACAAAGATTGCCGAAAATCAACGTCAGTCGTAATGGGGTAATCGGCGTCATATGGTCGTATAAGCGCAGCGAGGAACAAACCGCACACGTCGTGGTTTTTTGTACTAGTCTCTGGCGATGGTTGTTTAAATTCGTTAACCCGCGTGAACACAAACCGAGTTTGATTATCTGGTGTGTCATTAGTTGACGAGAGAACAACCTATGGCTGACAACAGACAGCAATTTGCTCTCAGAGAGGATGGCGAAGAAGCCAGTGTTTTCAGAGGAAATACTCCGAGACAGGCGGCATTAAAAGCTGCTCGACGACTTGACCCAGCAAAAACTGAGGAGGAGGCCATGACAAGTTCGGAGCGAATACGCCTCCGAGAACACGGAACTATCAAGATTCACGTGTATGAGGCGTGGGCCTGGCAGGAGATAACAACTCAAGATGACCCAGAGTGGCTCGGAGATAGTGTCACAAGAGCTAATGTGGAAAAAGTACGTGTCGAAACCGTCACAAAAGCAGAAGATGAGTTCGAATATAACCGTATATCTCCTCTCCTTTCTGACCAGCCAATCAAGATTACACAAGATAAGTGTGATAATTGTGGTAGTTCATTAGAAGGAGGGTTCAAGATAGCTGTCGGTGTCAGAGATGTACCTGATCCCCCGATTGTTCGACACAGTCGCTACTACTATGAATGTGATAGCTGCGATGAAGAGGTGGTTGCTGAAAAAGAATATCTCCCTTCGAAGGGCAGATACGGTGCTAATCTCCTTGCCCAAGCTGTTCTCTTCCGGTACGAGTACCGGATTCCGTACCGAAAGGTCTCAAACTTATTTGAACAGCTGTACGGCTGTAGCATCAGTGAAGCAGGTGTGCTACAACTCTGTGAACGGATGGCAACTACCGCTCGTTCCGAATATGAGGATATCCAAAAACGGATACAGTCTGCTGATGTACTCTTTGCTGATGAAACTCCTCACTTAGTCGATGGGTCAAAAAGTTGGCTGTGGGTATTCACAACCGATAATAGAACCTTTTACGCCTTCAGAGATAGTCGTGGGAGCGAAGTTCTGGAAGACGTTCTTGGAGACGCCTTCACTGGTGTGATCGTCTGTGACGGTCATCGCTCATATCCTGCGTATCACTCGTGGTTACAAAGATGCTGGACTCACCTGCTTCGTGGGACTGATAAACTGTCTGATAATGACACTGAGGCGTGGTCAATCTATAATCGTCTGTTTGAGATTTTCGAAGGTCTGAAAGCTTTTTTACAGACTGATCCCACACCAGTTCAGCGTCTTGTTGTTCAAAGTAATGCACGTGAAGAACTGAGAAGGTTGGCGAGGACTGAAGTTCAATCAGAGGACGCTAATGACGTTCTGACGATGCTTGAGAATGGTATCGGACACTGGCTCACGTTCGTCGTTCATCCAGATGTCGAACCGACGAATAACACGGCTGAGGCTATATTGCGTGAACCAATAGCGATGCGAAGAATAATCCGAACACTCCAAAATCAAAAAGGAATGCGATTGCACGAGACTTTCCTCTCCCTAATTAAGACTTGGAAACAACAAGGTGCTAATCCCTACACTGAACTCCAACGACTGGCTCGTAATGTATGAGAGTTCAGATACTCAACGGATTCAGTCTTTTTCCTCTGTATTCTGGTTTTGCCTTCTTGAACCCGTCCCGATAGCAGGGCCAACAGAGAAAGCATTCAAAAAGTGAACAGTCGTAATCAACCGGTTTCAGAGCCGATGTCATCTCGAACTGTCCACAAGCAAGGGCTATTATCTGAGTCACGGTAATCTCTGAATCCGTCTCCGCGTATCGTCTGACTCACCGATATGTTCGAGGTGATCTCGTTTTTCGGTCCTGTGACGGGTACGGTACACTTCCGGTTATTCGTCTTCGAGAGCGTCGTAGATGTCCCGGTTCAAATCTCGGTCGTCGGCTGCGACCCGTCGAACCAGTTCCTGGCGGATATCCTCCATCACGTTGTCAAGCGGAGATACTGTTTCCGTCTCTTCCTCGGTGGCCATATCTGAACGGACGCTTCGAAGGCCGTTAATCGTTCGGGTCCGATGAATCGCCGGTCAGCCGGTCTAGCCCGTACCGGACGAGTTCGTCTCGCCACGCTTCGATCTCACCGGCCAGATCGAGTGCTTCGGTGTGGGATCGGAGATAGTCGGTGGTTTCCTCCTCATCGACGGCCGCTTCGTCGGTGCCGAACGCTTTCAGTATCGTCCTCACTTCGCTGTCGTACTCGAACCGATACCCGTTGAGGAAGTAGAAGACGACCGTCACGTTGAGTGCAGTTCGTTTGTTCGCATCGACGAAGGGGTGGTTAGCGACGAGGAGACGGAGGAGGTGATACGCTTTCTCGTGGATGGTGTTCGGTGTGGAACCGAAACTGCCCTCTTTGATGTAGTTCAACGCGAACTCGATGTCACCACGGTTCCGAACACCGGCGGGAGTGTCGGGGTACTCCGCGACGACGTCGTCGTGGATGGTGACGACGTCTTCGACGGACGGGTACCACAACGAGTCGGCCATTTGCTCCAATCTCGATACTACACCAGTGTAGATGTTGCTATGATGAGACGGGAGAGTGATGTCAGAAATCGCTTTTTTCAGGACGCCGATTTCGACCGTCTCACGCCTGAAAGGTCGATCCGTTCGACAGTCGAACCAGCGCCCGTCGCGCCCGTATCGTTCTAATCGCATGACAGCGACGGGGTAGTGACTTCCTTCAGAAAGAGGGCGTTACGATTTGGAACGAAAGCGAAATTCATGTCTCGACTTTTTTTGGACCGCGGCAGAATACTGCTCACACCCATGGACGTGACGGAGGGAACAGTTCGAAAGATCTGTACTGACGCGGTTTTCGAACGCGGCGAGCGGTACCTTGCTGAGGACCGCATCCTCGATATTCATCGCGTTGATACTACCGTGGCCGCCGTCGTGAGCGGCAGTCGTCAGTACGACGTGCGTGTCGACCTCGAAGCCGATGGGTTCGACCCGTGGTGTGACTGTCCGTACGACGGACCGGAGGCGTGTAAGCACGTCGTCGCCGTGTTGCTTCGATGTGCCGACGACTGTCCCCCAGACGAGGGCGATCGGCTTGACGCCGCACTTGAGGCTGCCGACGCCGACGACCTCCAGAATTTCCTCCGAGAGACGTTGGCGACCGACGCTGCCGTCCGCGACCGCTTTTTCGCCCGGTTCGGCGAGTCGACGACGCGGTCGGTCGACGATCTGCGCGCGGCGATCGACCGGAAGTTCGAGGAGACGAACCCTGACTACTTCGTCGTCTTTGAGCCGATCGACTTCTCGGGGTTGTTCGACCTCGCGAGCGAGTATCGCGATCAGGGACGGTACGCGTCGGCGGCGACAGTGTATCGTGCCCTCGTCGAATCGCTCGACGACAACATGGAGCGCGTCGATGGGGCGTACGACCACTTCTCGCAGGCGTTCACGCGAGCGCTCGACGAGTACGTCGACTGCGTGGCGGCCGGAGATATCGACACTGACGAGGCCGCCGATGCGGTCGCGTTCCTTGAGGACCGGGCGACATCCGGGTCGCAGTTGCTCAGCGAGCACTTCGAGCGCGCAGCGACGGAGTTAGAGGAGTCGCTCACTGAACGGCGAGATCAGTAACTGGTCGCTTCGAGGGTCACCGCGTTTCATCCGCATAGCGAGCCGCGGGTGTGCCGGACTGGGTAGCTCACGGAGAACTTTGAGGGTGTCTGTCACGAAGTTCGCTAACAACGGGGGACAGGTCGCGTGTTTCGGTCAGCGTTCGGAGGATGGGCACTCGCTGTGAGAGTTCCGAAGGCGTGTGACTGTCCGATCCGAGAACGAATTGGATGCCGTATTCGGTGAACAAATCGAGCATCGCTGGGTCAGGATGTACGCGACCAAGTGAGCGATGAACACGGCCAGCATTCACTTCGGGAATCGTCTCAGACTCGGTGAGCGCTCGCGCGACCCGGTCGTAGTCCGCTCGGGTAGTGTGTCGTCGTAACGCTGGAATTCGTTCCGGAAGATCGAGATGTCCAACCACGTCGAAGAGCTCAGATTCGATGAGCGCAACGACCGCATCATAGTATCGTTCGACGGCGGCTCGACGCTGAGTTGTCTCTGTAGTCGCGTACTGCGTCGCGCTCGTGTAGTTGTACTTGCCGGCGAAGTGGACGCTCCCGATCGTGTACGCGAAGTCGGCCGTCTCCAGAAACGCCGCAATCCGTGATTCGGTCCCCTCCACATAGCTTACCTCGGCAGCATCGTACAGCCGGAGGTCGGTCGAGTCTCTGGCGGCAGTAATATCCTCTCGGCGCTGTTGATACGTTTCGACCAGATCGTATTTCGCTCGGCGGCCAAAATTGTCGTTGGTCACAATACAGTGATCCGTCAATCCGAGCGCAGTCAAGCCAGCCTGCTCGGCCGCCGTAATCATCTCATCAAGATCTGCCCCGTCCGAGTACGCTGTGTGCGTGTGGACATCGGTCTGCATCAGTTCGGTGCCTCGTCGCTGACATCATAGAGTCGCTGCCCATCCAATTTTGGCACGACATTCCGACTGTCAAACGCGAGCGTGTATTCATACAGATCCGTGCGCTTGATCTGTGGTTTCTCCTCGTACTTTGGTCCCTTCCCGAACTGGACGACTTCCCGGTAGATGTCGCGCTGTTCGGGCGTAAGCGGCTCGTCGTGTAATTGTCGAGCGATATACAGCGCGCCAACGAGGTCCTCCGGTGACGGTTTGCCTTTCGACCCGGCAGCGACGAAGTACGTCTCACGATCACTGTCTGCGAGGTGGTTGGCCACTGCCTTCCCGTTTGTTAGGCCGCCGACGTAGATGTCGATGTCGTCACCGCCGGCTAAGCGAAGGTCCGTGACTGCATTCCCACCGTTTGTCGATGTCATCGCTGTCGGCCGCCCATCAACATCGACGTCTTGAACGAAACTCGGCGAATTGAAGAAGTCGTAGCCCTCCTCACCCTGATAGTTTGGACCGGAACTTCCACCAATTTTGGCGTCCGGATGGTCAGCCTTGAACGCCGGTTCGTTCCCCCGCTCCTCAGTGATGTAGATGTACGCTGTACCGTTCGCAAACAGTTCCGGGACCGTTGTTGAGAACTGCGCGACATCGACGACGACATAGTTCCCGGGATCGGGGTCGTCCGGAATCTTCGATCGCCCCAGAATCACCGTCTCCAGCAGCTTCGATTCGAACGGGTCGCCGGTAACCAAACTCATGTCTTTCAACTCTGACCATCGTCGTAAAAAGACCGCTAAGAGTGCTATACACCCGATATACTCGGTATATATCGCTCAATAGATCCGCAACTACAGGACCGTCTACTGAAACGCGTCAGAGGAAGCGTGCGAGCCCGGCCACGACGAGGAGGGAGCCGACGAAGAACCCGACATCGATGGGTCGGAGCTGCATCTCTGCCAATCGAAGCTTTGTGCTCGCCTCGTCATTCAGCGAGTGTGAGAACCCGCGAGCCTCCATCGCCTCGACAGTGACGCGACTTCGCTTGGCGACGTTGAATATCATGGGATAGAACGCTCGCATTGAGAGTTTCAGCAGATACGCATAGTGCCGCCAGCGGAACCATCCCGGTGAGTTAGGGGCTGTACTCCGTAGTCGAAAGGAGTTCACTAAGTCGTGGTATTCTTCGAACAGCACCGGAAGCATCCGGTAGCCGTAGGTGATGAGGAACGTGAACTGCCGTGGAATCCCGAGACTTCGAAGCCCTTGGGAGAGGGTCTTCGGACCCATACTTGAGAAGACTGCCAAACTCGACACAGAGATGATCGTCAACTTCAGCGTGAACGGAACTAGCGCTCGAACTGCCGCGACTGGGTCACCCGTGAAGACGGTCACCACGGCGTACGACGCCAACGTCGATGCGACAGTAAACGCCATCAACCCGACGAGAAACAGACTGACGCGTGAAAGTACTGCGAGCACCGACACAAATGCTAAGAGTCCGAGGAGAACTGCTGTGTCGTAGAACAGCCACGGCACGAACAGGAAGACGACGTACCAGAGCAACAGGACTCTGGGGTCCAAGCGGTGGAGAAACGACCCCTCGTTTTCGTAGGCCGTCCGGAGCAGGTCAGCCTTAATCGTCTCAACGGACGTCGCATCACGGAGCTTGTCGAGTGCCGGCATCACTGCTCTCCCACGATCGGCTTTGTCGTTTCCGTTGCCGACGAACCTGTGGTACCGAATCGGTTTACGAACGCCTCAACCGTAAGTGGCGCAGGGTCGAGACCGAGTTCCGTCCCCAAACGAACGACCTGCGGTGGGCGAAGATTTGCTTGTTCGAGCACACCGAGGTCCGCAAACACGTCGCCTGGCGGGCCGTCAGCGATGACCTCACCGCCGTCAAGCACTACCATACGCGTCGCCCATGACGCTGCGAGTTCAAGGTCGTGGGTTGCAATCACGACCGTCTCGACCCGCTCGCCGGCCCTGTTGATGGTACGACCGACCTCTTCACGGCTTGCGAGGTCGAGACTCCCCGTTGGTTCGTCGAGCAAAACGATCGACGGGTTCGTCGCAAGTCCAATTGCCAGCGACGCCCGTCGCTGTTGGCCAACACTGAGCAGTCGGCCATCCCGCGTCTGTAGGTCTTCCAAGTCGAGAAATTCGATCACGTCGTCGACGCGTTGCTCAACATTCGGGTAGCTTCTGTCAGCGAGATAGTGAGCGACATCAGCGCGGACACTATCGTCGATGAACATCTCCTCCGGATTCTGCTTGACATAGACCACTTCCTCGGCCAGTTGTTCCGGGAGTACACCTGTAGTGTCTGTTCCATCCACAGTCACAGTGCCTTCGTCGGGCGTCTCCAAGCCGGTAACCAGTTGTATGAGCGTGGATTTCCCAGCACCGTTGCTGCCGACGAGCACCACCCGTTCGTCCGGGTACAGGTCTACTGAAAGGTTATCGAGGACATCTTTCGTCCCGCTTCTAAGTGTGTCGTACGAATGCGACACGTTATCGAAGGAGATGACAGGCTCTCCCGTCGGGTTTGTTTCCGGTGCGCCATCAGTTCGCACCCCACCGTCGACGGAGCGATCGATGAATTGAGCGAGACCGTCCGCGAGTGTCACCGGTAGCGGGCCATCATCACCGAGGACACGCTCAGCGATTCGCGTGACCTGTGGCGGATGAACGTCCTGAGCTCTGAGGTCTTCTAACTGGTTGAGCGCTGTCTCCACAGGTAACTTCCAGCTGACAACGCCGTCTTCCACGAGGACCACGCTATCACAGTACTCCGCGATGAACTCCGTCTGATGCTCGATCGTGACGACTGTCTTCCCGTGGTCTTCGTTGAGGGTGGCGAGACGGTCGTAGGTTTCACGAGCATTGACCGGGTCAAGTTGGGCTGCTGGTTCGTCGACGACGAGGATGTCTGGATCAAGTGATAATGCTGCTGCCAGCGCAATCAAGTGCTTTTGCCCACCGGAGAGCTCCCAGACGAAACGGTCTTCGAGCCCGTCTAGGTCGAGCAGATCTAGTGTACGATGGACGCGTTCGCGGTAGTCCTCGTGTCCGTAGTTCATCGGAGCGAATGCGACTTCCTCGAACACCGTGGGGCTGACGAGCTGGTTGTCGAATTCCTGAAACACGTAGCCAACGTGCTGGGAGAGTTCCGAGACAGAGCTCTCAGAGACATCATGCCCCGCGACAGTAACCTGTCCTTGCATGTCACCCTCGTAAAAATGGGGGATAATCCCATTGAACGCCTTACACAGCGTTGTCTTACCCGAGCCGTTTCCCCCGATAACGGCGACGAACTCGCCTGGCTCAATCGCCAGATCTGCGCCGTCCAACACGGCTTCATCAGTCCCAGGATACCGGAACTGTAACTTCTCAACATCGATACGAGAGTTGTGTGTGGCTGTCATCGTCTCAGGCCGGTTTGGTCGCGCGGTACCAGATGGCGACCGCAACGATGGCGGAAACGACGATCGGGACCGCAATGTAGCTCTGTCCGTACATTGCTAGGAACTCCGGCTCCCAAACCACGTTGATCGCCCCACCGACTTCGCTGGCAGCCTCAGCGATGAAGGCGATGGGGAACGCGATGAGCACCGCCGCCAGCGCCTTGAACGAGAAGCCACTCAGCATCGACGCTCCACGTTCGCCTTTGAACGGTTCCATGCCGAGCAGCGGTTCAACTTTGCCGTGGAGTTTGGGATAGAGGTACAGCGCCGGAATCACTCCGAAAATGATGCCGGTGATAAGCATCTGGGTGATGAAGTCGACGCCTTCGAGAACGATGATACTCTCGGGGAGACCGGGCACGGCTTCTAATTCCTCGACGCCGACGTACACCTTCCCGATGTCGATGAACGTGGCGAAGAGTTCTTCCAGCGCCTCAGCCAGGAACACGACAATTGCCAACTGTGTGGTGTTTTCCGGATCCTGGAGCAGTTTCGCCGCGAAGTAATAACAGACCGGAATTAGAAGCAGTCCTTCCATCGCTCCCAGTCCGTCGAACTCTCCGAGCAGTATTTCACCGAACACGATTTCGCCGACTGGGACAGCCAGTGCGGCCCAGTACGTTCTGAAGAGCAGCACCAAGACTATCGGGATGAAGATAAACCCGCCCACGCCCAGTTCCACCGGGCCGACGGTGAACTCGGGCATAATCTCCGTGAAGGCGTTCTGTAACCCAGTAAGAGACATGACGAGAATGAACACCATCATGTCCTGTTTGTCGAACGAGAACAAGTTCTCCGTATCTGCCGACAGTGTGCTCATACTACACCGGAACGCATACTGGACACCTATTTGAATGATTATAATATTTCTACTTATTGATATGAAACATCCACGGCAGCATATATGACTATATATCAATTATCTGTCTCTATTGACCTCCTCTTCTTTAGATCTATTTTTGACTGAAATTGTGGGTCGCTGATTGATCACAGAGGGGATCGAGTTTTCTTTACAAAAAACGCGACTGGGAGTGGACGATTGAAGTAGGGATTCGCCGTCACTTGGCTGGTATGTCGCTTCGTGAAGTAAGTAAACCTCTCGAAAGCTTTGGGGTCGATCGGAGCCACGGACCCTTGTGGGGTCGAAGCCGAAAGCGCGGCCGCATCCAAGTCGGCGCGACCATGTGTTTCAGACGGACCCTTGTGGGGTCGAAGCCTCTACGGCGCCGATGTCGACAGCGCTCGGATCGACATCCAGTGGAGCGACCAGGAGATGTATTCGTTTCACTACGTCGATGCCAACGATGTCAACTAGCGATTCGATCGCCACCCCAATACACACTCACCCGAGAGTCATTTCCACCCTCCACCTGACGCCGCGACGACGGCCACCGAACCATCCTGTATCGATGTGACCGAGGTGTCACTCGTGACGCGTGCCGTCCATGCGATGTGGCGAGCAGCGTACGAGAATGAGGATTTAGATCGATTGAACAGCGCATCACATCCACCGTGACCTCGAGTCGATTTACAAGTATGCTAGTTCGTTGCGAAGCAGATCCAAAGTCGACGGGGCCAGATTGAACGACCGTGTGTCTTATCTACACGCCACCTGGCTACGAGATACACCAACATTCAACATATCCGTCTGGGAGCCTGACTAAGCGTAGATGCGGTCCGATCCACGACCCGCTCTGCGACGACTCGACAGGCAACTACTCCCCATGGACCTCACAGAACCCCAAATCAGAGAGTACGACCGTCGTGCGATAGAGAGAAACGAGACCGAGACGGCGACGTTCGGACTCGGGTGCTTCTGGGGTCCAGATGCGCGGTTCGGCGCCATCGACGGCGTGGTCCGCACTCGCGTGGGTACGCTGGCGGCACGACACGCGACCCAACGTATCACTCCTTAGGAGATCACACCGAAGTGTTCCAAGTCGAGTTCGATCCCGACACTATCACGTACCGGGATCTGCTGAACCTGGTCTTTGAGTCGCACACCCCACACCATCAGACCAGAAACACGCAGTGCCAAAATGTCGTCCTCACGGCGACAGGAGCCCAGCAAGCGACCCTCGAAGAGTTCCTTCTCTCACAGGGCTTTACAGCCGATGGCATCGGCACACGTATCGAACAGCTCTCGCGGTTCTCCCCGGCGGAAGACTACCATCACAAGTACAAGCTCCGGGCCGTCTCCTCGCTCATGGACGCGTTCGACGCGGCGGACTACGACGACGAAGCACTGCGTGGGTCGCTGATCACCGCCACGCTGAACGGCTACGCCGCCGGACACGATGTCGCGCTGGTCGAAGAGCCCTCGGCGTCTGGGTAAGCCCGCTGGTTCTCGATTTGCGTGGGGTACCTGCTGTCCACAGATGCCACAGCCTTTCCGTGTGGCACGTCTCGTGTTCGTATGTCGATAGCTACTGGCGATTCTGTGACGCTTGAGTACACTGGCAAACTAGACGATGGGACCGTGTTCGACACCTCCAAGGAGTCAGTCGCCGAGGAAGCCGGCCTCGCCGAAGCGCAGCCCGACCGCGAGTATACACCGCTGACGGTCGAAATCGGTGGCGGACAAGTGATCGAGGGGATGGAGGAAGGGCTACTCGGATTGGAAGCTGGCGAGACAGAGACGCTGACCATCCCGCCGGAGAAGGCCTACGGGCAGCCCAGCGAGGAGAATATTGAGGAGTTTGAGACTGATGAGCTCCGAGAGATGCTCGGTGGACAGCTCCCCGAGGAGGGAGCCTATCTCGAGGCCCAAGACGGCAGCCAAGGCGAAATCATCCACGTCGACGAGGACGTCATCCGCGCGGATTTCAACCCGCCGCTCGCCGGGGAGACGCTGACGTTCGACGTCGAAATCATCGAGACCAACTAAGTCCCACGTAGCGCCCGCCACTTCGCGGCGACGAACCCCGCGAGGATGAACACGAATCCGACGACAGTTGCGGGCGTCACTTCCTGCCCGAGCACGAGCCAGCCCGCCAGCGCCGCGAACACGGGAATCACGTACTCGATGAAGCTCACCTCGATGGGACCGAGATCCTCGAGGAGCGTGAAGTACAGCAGGAAGCCGCCGACGCCGGCGACCGCGGAGAGGTACGCGAGTGCGCCGAGCGCGGACGGCGTCCACGTGGCGGTCGCGAACGACTGGCCAGGGAGGACGAGCACGGCGGCGTGAAGGACGACCGCGCCGACGGCCATCATCCACGCCTGCGTGGAGAGGAACGGCATCGACGGCGAGCGGCTGTGGGTGACGACCGCGGCGACGGCGAACGCGAGCGCGGCGGCGAGCACGAGCGCGACACCGAAGACGCTGTCCGCGAGGTTTGCCGGGTCGGGGTTGGCGATGATGACAACGCCGACGAACCCAAGGGAGACGCCGAGCGCGGTGGCGGCGGTGAACTCCTCGTCGGTGGCGACGAGCCGCGTGAGCGCGGGGGTCACCACCGGGACGAGACCCAACAGCACCGCGGCGACGCCGCCCGTGACGTACTGCTGGCCGGCGAAGAGAAACGCGTGATGGGCGCCGATGATGAGCGCGCCACCGACGAGCACGTAGACGTAGTCATCCCGAGTCCGGGGGCGGATGTCCACGCCGGCGACGAGCACGGCGGCGAACAGCAGTCCGGCAGCGACGTCAAAGCGCACGGCGGCGAACGGGACCGCGGGGAGGTCCACGAGACCGACGTCCGTCGCCATGAACGCCGTCCCCCAAACTGCACACAACAACACAAAGCGGCCGGCCGTCCGGGAGCGACTCATCCACGCGGAGGTCGCCGCCAACGACGAAAGGTGCTTCGAACCGCTTTCGCGATTCGTCTTCGAGAGCGTCGTAGATGTCTCGGTTCGCATCGCGGTCGTCCGCCGCGACCCGCCGAACCAGTTCCCGCCGGGTGTCCTCCATCACGTTGTCAAGCGGGGAGGTCGTTTCTGCGCCTTCTTCGGTAGCCATGCCTGAACGGACGCTTCGCAGGCCGTTAATCGTTCGAGTCCGTCGAATCGCCGGTCAACTGGTCGACCCCGTACCGGACGACCCCGGCGGGAGTGTCGGGGTACTCGCGCCGACGTCGTCTTCGTGTAGCTGTTGCCATCGATGAGAGAAACCGGTCAAGCGGATCTATCCTCGACGAACCGTTTCGGGGCCACCGAGCGGATGATCGTCGACACCCGAACAGAGAGACCACTGACAAGCAGGAAGCCAACGAAAATCACACCGAATCCTGCGAGCGACAGCACGGAGAGGGTCTCTCCGAGCACTGCCCATCCGCCCACTGCGGATACGATCGGAACGAAGTAGAACAACAGGTTCGCTCGGGTCGCATCGGTCTCGTCGAGTAACGCAAAGTACGCGAGGTACGCGATGGCGCCCGAAAACACACCAACGTACAGTAATGCGGCGACCGCGACAGGCGGCACCGAGAGCGAGGCCACAGACTCACCAGCGCCGACACTGAGGACGTGCGAGAGGATAGCAGCCAGCGGAACCCCCCAGACGGTGCGGGCGGTACTCGACAACGTCGCATCGGCACGGCGAATCGCCACCGCACCGAACGCACTCGTCACCGCGGCCGCAAAGAGGAGCGGGACACCCAACCCACCACCGAGTATCGCCGACGGCGACGGATTCGCCACAAGGATGACACCGAGCAGTCCAACCCCCATCCCGACGACAGCGCGGCGGGAGAGTCGACTATTCGTAAGCAGGAGGCCGGCAAACACCGGTGTCAAGATCGGATTCAGGCTGAAGATGACGGCTGCCACTCCGCTCGTCACGTACTGTTGGCCGACGAATAGCAGCGCGTTCGTCAGTCCGATCACCAGCCCGCCGGTCGCGAGTATTCCGGCGATGTCGCCGACGGTCCGCGGACGGAGTTCCGCACGCGAGAGGTGCGTCATCGCGAACACGACGAGGACGACGGCCCCGATATCGAATCGAACGGCGACGAAGAACAGCGGTGGCAGGTGTGCGAGGCCGGTCTTCGCCGCAACGAACGTCCCGCCGAACAACAGCGCAGAGACGACAAACAGCAAAGCAGACCGTCGAGTGAACACGTTACCGTAACACCTCAGTCTTGCTGTCACGCGAGCGGACAATTGGAGGCAGCATATCAGTCACAATTCAACGAAAGTCTCCCAGACATATAACGAAACTCAGAAAATATTCGGTGTTGAGAAACGTCCGCCCATAGTGACAGCATTTCATGACGTGAAACCCACGCGGGGAGCGAAGCCGGTTTATCCGCGAGGTGATAGAAGCTTGTATGGAGGCGCCGCTCGAAGAGATCGAGTTTCTCGCGCGCTCGAGTAACCGCGTTGAGGTACTCCGGCTGCTGGCGACCCGGCCCCATACTCGAGGAGAACTCGCGGCGACGACCGGGGCGTCACAGGCGACGCTCGGTCGCATCCTCGAAGACTTCGCTGAGCGGTCGTGGGTCACGCGAGAGGGAGGGAAACACGTCGCAACCGCTACGGGAGAGCTGGTGGCAGACGGGATCGACGACCTCGTCGCCGTACTGGAGACTGAGGGCAAACTCCGTGATGTGGTCGCGTATCTTCCCACAGCAGAATTCGGATTCGACCTCCGTCATCTCGCCGACGCGACGGTCACAGTACCGAGTCGGACTCGACCAAGCGCCCCCCTTCAGCGCGTTCTTGAGGGAATGGACGGTGCGAGGACCGTGCGTGCGGTCTCGCATACACTAAACGAGCAGAGCCTCGCGACAGCCCATAGTGGCGTCACCGCGGGCCACCAAACATTCGAGGCCGTGCTCTCGTCAAGCACGCTCGAGGCCCTCGCAGCCGAGGATCAGCTTTGGGCGCAGGTGCGAGCGCTCGCCGACCACGACGACGCAGCGATTCGAGTCGCCGACGGGAACGTACCGCTTTCAGTCACGATCGCCGACAACACGGTGTACCTCCTCGTTCGCGACGAGGGTGGGATCCTCCGCGCGGCGATCCACACCGACGACTCGGCGGTTCGCGACTGGGCCGCAGAGACGTTTTCGGACTACTGGGAGCACGCGACGCCATTTGATCCGACGCTCTTCGAGGAGTGATCTATCGGCGATCCGGTCTACAGATCAGGTTTGACTCTGGTATAACAATACCACGATCGCAATCCCGATGAACAAGTCCGGAAGGAAGCCAAACACGCCGATATCCGGACGAGGACTGAACCCAAACACCACCTGTACGACAGGGTTCGACGTAAATGCATAGAGCAAAAGCGTGAGGCTAAGCAGAAGGAGACTCCGCGTGTACTTGTTCGGCAGATCACGATAGAGGGTGATGTAAATAGCCGTGAGAGTGAGGAGGAGGAGGAAATTGAGTGTCGTGATAAATACCTTAATCTGGAAGAGTATCGCTATTTCAGGCGGGAGCATACCCCACGGTGGCGAATACAATCGCTCGGGCAACACGAATACGAGGCCGAATGCCAGGATAATCGCTATGCCCGTTACGAGCGCTGTTATCGACCGCGGTTTGAGGTCACGCTTCATTGGTATCGAAGTCCGTTTGCTCCACAACCTCTTCGAGAGGGATCGAGAATCTCTTCAGCACGATCGGAGTCGAGCATCACGTCGCGGACGTTCTGCCCGTCTCGCAACACGGGCGACCGCACCATCGTGTGGAGCTCGCCGACGACGGCGTCGATGCTCTCGAGCCATTTCACGAAGACGCGAATCCTGTCCATCTGGGTCTTCTCCGTGGCTCGCGCGGGATCTCTCTTCTCGCAACGCTACCAGAGACGATACTCGTGAAGGGTCCGTCCGCTCGCGGTCACTCGTCGGACGCGGAGACCACGTCGTCGTCGCCCCTCGGCGCCTCGATATCGACGGTGTGGCGCGTGTGTCGCGCGTGGGTCCGCGCCCAGCGCCGCGCGGGGCGCTCCGAGAGGAACCGCTCGCCGTCCGGGCAGCGTCGACACCGAACGACCCACGGCGTCACGTCGTCCGGGTAGTGGCCCGTGTGACGCTCGTGGTCGAGCGCGAACTGCTCTCTCGCGTGTCCCCCCGCCTGGAGTTCGTCGAGTTCGCGGTCGAGATCCCACTCGCGGTCGCAGCGCGCACACGAGACGGTCGGTGCCTCGGTTCCGTCGTCGAGAGAGGAGTCGTTCGTCACGGCTTCGTTTCGGTCCGCGGCCACTTGAACGCGGCCACGCCGCCGCGAACGGAACGCGCCGCTGCCGGGCCGCTCGATCGACTCGATCAGGCCTCGCGCTCGAACTCCGGGTCGAACAGCCGCGCCGACATCGGCGCCGGATCGCCCTCGGTGAGGTTGTACGCCGAGAAGTCGGCGACGCCCGCCTCGCGGAGCAGCTCCTCGTCGTAGAAGCTGTTGCCCGTACACTCGGCCGGGTCGCGCGAGAGGATCTCGAGGACCGCGTCGGAGACGACCTCCGGGGTGCGCCAGTCGTCTTCGGTCCCGAGTCCGAAGTAACGGGTCGCACGCGTGTCGATCGTCGTCACCGGCCAGAACGTGTTACAGCCGACGTCGTCGCCCGCCAGCTCCTCGGCGAGCGAGAGCGTGATGAACGACATGCCGAGCTTCGACCACGCGTACGGCGCCTTCCCGGGCGAGCGGTCGGTCACGACCGGCGGCGAGTTCGACAGCAGCCACGCCCCGTCCTGTTCCGCGAGGTGGTTGGCGAACGCGTGCGCGACGAGGTGGCTGCCGCGGACGTTCACGTCGGTCAGGAGGTCGAACCGGTCGGCGGGCAGGTCGGCGACGTTCGCCAGCTGGATCGCGCTCGCGTTGTTGACCACGATGTCGACCTCGCCGAAACGATCGATCGCCTCCTCGGCGACCGCCTCGACGCGATCCTCGTCGCGGAGGTCGAGTTCGAGCGCGAGCGCCTCCACCCCGCGGTCGCGCACCTCGCGGGCCGTCTGCTCGATCGATCCCTCCAGCTCGGAGTCGTCGTCGTCCGTCGTCTTCCCCGTCGAGACGACGTTACAGCCCTGGTCGGCCAGCGCGAGCGCGATCTGCTTGCCGATACCGCGAGTCGTTCCCGTGATGAACGCCGTCGAACCCGAGAGGTCTGGAGCCGCGAGTGCCATACGCTCGGATCGGCCGACCGAACTATAATTCCCGGTGTCCGAGCCGAAGAACCGGGCGACCGGTTCGGCGGGGGCCGGCGACCCAGCGGCCGGAATCGACCGACGCCACCTGCCGGACACAAACCACTTGACCGGGGGGCGCGTCGCCCAGTTTATGAGTACTCCGGCGACCAACTCGGACCGACTCGAATTCGGCGTCCTCGGCACCGCGGGCATCGCCCGCAAGGCGGTGATCCCCGCGATCGCCGCGAGCGACCACGCGGTCGGCGCGGTGGCGTCCCGGGACGCCGACCGCGCGGAGTCGTTCGCGACCGAGAACTCGATCCCCCGCAGCTACGGCTCCTACGAGGCGCTGCTCGGAGACGACGCGCTCGACGCGGTGTACGTCCCGCTCCCCAACGGCCGCCACGCGGAGTGGACCAAACGCGCCGCGGACGCCGGGTTGGACGTCCTCTGTGAGAAGCCGTTGGCTGCGGACGCCGACGAGGCGCGGGAGGTTGTCGACCACTGCGACGAGCGGGGCGTCACGCTGATGGAGGGGTTCATGTACCGGTATCACCCGCGCACCGAGCGCGCCCTCGCGCTCGCGGCGAGCGAACTCGACGACGTTCGTACGGTGACGGCGACGTTCCGCTTCCCGCTGTACGACCGCCCGAACGACGTGCGCCTCGACCCAGATCTCGCCGGCGGGTCGCTGATGGACGTCGGCTGCTACCCCGTCTCGCTGGCCCGGACGGTGCTCGGGACCCCCGACCGGGCGTACGCCCACGCCGGCGACACCCGGGACGCCGGCGTCGACACCGAGTTCGCGGGCGTGCTGGCCTACGACGACGGCCGGTCGGCGCGGGTCGCCGCCGGGTTCGACACGCAGCTCGTCCAGCGCTACCGGATCGAGGCGACGAACGGCTGGGTCGAGGTCGAGCGGGCGTTCGACGCGCCGACCGACGAGGCGGTGGAGCTGGCGTACGAGATCGACGGCCGACGCGGCGTCGAGACGTTCCCCGCCGTCGACCAGTACCGGCTTCAGGTCGAGCACTTCGCGGACCGCGTCGCCGACGGACACGCTCCCCTAACCGACGGCGAAGCGGCGATCGCGAACATGCGGGTCATCGACGCGCTCGCCGAGAGCGCCGCCGCCGGCGGTCCCGTCGACTGCTGACGCCGCCCCCGCTCGGCCCGCCGACCGCCGCGCTGGACGCCGCCGCTCGCTCGACGTCCGTTACCGCAGGGCGTCGAGGTCGAACTCGAAGGCGGCGACCGGCACTTCGAGGTCGTGTTCGACGAGCACCGCGGGGTGGAGCTCGCCGATCACGCCGACGCGCTCGCCGTCGACGACGACGTCGGCGGCGCGCCCCTCGATGAACGAGGGGTGTTCGGTCCGCGGCGTCGCCAGGTCGGCGTCGAAGTCGTCACAGATCGCCTGGAGCCGCCCTTTCGCGGCCTCGTAGGAGGCGTCGCGGCGGGCGACCGCACCGGCGACGTGCCGCGATTCGGCGACGCCCGTGTCCGCGTCGGCGTCGCGCTCGGCGACGAAGCCGACCTCGGCGACGTCCTGCGGGTAGGCGTTGTGGGTGTTCCGCTCCAACAGCATCACGAGCGACGGGAGCGCCCACGTCCGGAGTTGGGTGTACTCCTCGCTGTACGGCTCCGTGATCGCGATCGGGTCGCCCCCGCCGAAGACGCCGGCGCTCGCGTTCGGCTCGTCCGCGTCGGCGACCGCGGCGCCGCCGGTGCCCGGCTCGATCCGCATCCGGTCGTAGTTCTCAGTCCCACTCGTCATGTGGAAGTTCAGCAGGTCCTCGAAGCCCAGCCCGACGAGGCTCGTCCGGACCGCGTCCTCCAGCCGCGAGCGCTCGTGGCGCCCGCCGACGGTGCCCACGTCGGGGTAGCGCGGCTCCAAGTTGTCGAAGCCGTAGGCGCGCCCCACGTCGTCGACGAGGTCGAGCGGGTGGAGCACGTCGACGCGGTACGGCGGAATCTCGACCTCGTAGCTCACGTCCTCGCCGAGCGTGTAGGAAGCGTCCAGCCCGGCGCGCTCGAAGCAGTCGACGACCTCCTCCGGCTCGAAGTCGACGCCGAGCAGCGTCTCGATCCGGTCGTGCGAGACGGTCTTCTCGTCGACGTCGAGGTTCGGACGGACGAGTTCGGGACCGTACTCGCTCGGATGTGTCGCGCCGTCGGCGTAGTTCACCTCGACCGCCTCGATCGTCGCGCCGCGGGCCGACAGCGCGTAACAGATAATCGTACACATCCGGTCGATCGTCCACTGGTCGGTGCCGGTCAGCTCGACGAACAGCTCGCGGGAGCCGGTCGTCACCTCGGTGCGCTTCCCGTTGATGACGGGCGGGAACGAGAACAGGCCGAGATCGTCGTAGATCGCCGGGTAGCGGTCCAGATCCGCGACAAGGTCGGCGTAGGTCGTCCCCGTGTCGTGTTTCTCCAAGACCTCGGCGGGAGTCAGCTCGTCGTTGGCGTCGAGCGGGACGAACGTGTCCCCGTCGGGGTCGACGCCGCGGTAGGTGATCGACGGCTCCGCGCCCTCCTGGAGCGGCGCGCCCTTCACCATCGCGAGGTCGTGGACTCCGATGGCGCCCTTCGCGCGGCCGCGGCCCATCGTCGCGTGGAGCTTCTCTTGGAGCTGGATCAGCGACTCCAGCGCCCCCTCGTCGAGGTCGAGGCCGCGGACCACGGCGCCGGTGACGTACGGGCGCTCGTCCGGGACCGACTCGTCGACCTCGATGGTCCACTCCGGATCGTTCGTGTTCGGGACGTAGACGCCGCGCGCGTCGCCGTAGTGGTAGCGCAGCGATCGGGCGACCCCCTCGACGGAGAGCCGGTCGAGTCGGTCGGGCGCGAACTCGAACTGGAACTCGCCGTCGTCGGTCTCGCCCTCGAACTCCAGGCCGAGACCGAACAGGTCCGCCTTGAGTTCCTCGTCCTCTTTCTCCTCGTGGCCGGTCAGCTCGCGGAGTTCGTCGGGGTCGACGTCGACGACGGGCATCAGTAGCTCACCTCCGCGTTCCGCAGGAAGTCGATGTCGGCGAGCGTCCCGTGGAGGTCGCGGATGTCCTCCGCGCCCGTCGTCAGCATCGCCAGTCGCTCCAAGGCGAGCCCCCACGCCATCACGTCGCAGTCGACGCCGAGCGGGCCGGTGACCTCCTCGCGGAAGACGCCGGAGTTGCCGATCTCGATCTCCTCGCCCGTCTCCGGGTGCTCGCCGAACAGCTCGAAGGACGGCTCGGTGTAGGGGTTGTAGTGCGGCTTGAACCGGATGTCCGTGATCCCGAACTGGCGGTAGAACTCCTCGAAGGTCCCCATCAGGTCGCGGACCGACAGGTCCTCGGCCATCACCCACCCCTCGATCTGGAAGAACTCGAGCAGGTGCGTCGGGTCGAGCGTGTCGTTGCGGTACACCTTCTCGACCGAGAAGTAGCGCTGCGGCGGCTCAAGCTCCGCGCCCGCGACCCCGGAGAGGTAGCGCATCGACAGCGACGTGGTGTGCCCCCGCAGCGCGACCTCGCGGGCGAACTCCTCGGACCACGGCGAGTGGTAGCCGTCGCCGTCCTCGCCCCAGCCGTCGCGGTGGGCCGATTCGACGCGGGTCATCAGCTCGTCGGGAATCTCCTCCATCGGGTCCACGTCGAGCGCGAACCGGTCCCAGTGGGTCCGCGCCGGGTGGTCCTGCGGCATGAACAGGCAGTCGTTGATCCAGAAGTCGGCGTCGGCGTGGGGACCCTCCATCTCCGAAAAGCCCATGCCGACGAGCACGTCCTTCACGCGGTCGGCGGTCCGACGGAGCACGTGCTTGCGGCCGCCGCGGGCCGTCTCCGCCTCGGCCTCGACGTTGTACTCGGCGAACTCCGCGTCGCGCCACTCGCCGCTGGCGAGCAGCTCGGGCGTGAGCGCGCCCACCGTCTCGGTCGCTTCGACGCCCGTCATCAGCGCGTCGACGCCGTCGTCGGTGAGCGTCACCGTCCGGGTGACCGACTCCGCGACCGCGATCAGTCCGCGCGAGTCGAGCCGGTCGATCACCGCGTCGTCGACGGCGATATCAGCCGCGCTGCGACTCTCACCGTCGGCGTCCGCGAGTGCCGCGAGCGCCGTCGCCTCCGGATCGGCGTCGGGGTCGGCATCGGGGTCGACCGAAAGTTCGCCGTCGTCGACGCTCCCGAATCCCTTCCGCGCGAAGTTCGCCAAGGCGATGTCGACCTCGGGTCCGTCCAGGTCGGCCCCGCCGATGACCGCGCCCATCGAGACCGGCTCGGCGTCGGCGCCGGCGTCGAGACCGGCCCGGTAGAGCCGCGTCTCGGGCAGCCCCGCCTCGACGTAGGCCCGTCCCTCGTCGGTGAGTTCGAGCGTCTCGTCGGTCACCGACCCGACCTCGACGAGGCCCTCCTCCGCCAGGTCGAAGGCCGCGCCCGCGACCGTCTCCGGCTTCAGGTCGGTCTCCGCGGCTATCTCCGCCACCGTTCGTTCGTCCGTCGCGCTCGCGGCCTCGAGGACCGCGAGCTGTCGTTCCGGGAGTCGCATTCGAGTTGTCCTTACACGCGTGCGGCTGGTTGGTAACGGTTCCGGGACCGAGACGCCACGCCAACATCGTTTCTGATATATTGAACGTCTGAGTTATATGCCGATTCACTGAGAGGGAGGATATGCGCAGCGTCCCGACCGAACCGAACGATTCCGATTCGGTACCCGAGACGACTCGCGTCCCCCACGGCGGCGACGGACCGAGTCCCAGCCTCGCCGTCGTCGAAGCGATCGCCGACCTCGCCGGCGTCGATCCCGGTGACCTACACGAGGATGGCGCCGTGCTGTACGAGCACGTCGACCCCGACGCGCTCGTCTCCGGCGGGTCCGGCGACGACATCGACGTCTCGCTCACCGTTGCGGGCTACGACGTGCGCGTCGGCCCCGAGTCCGCCGTCGCCCGGCGGTCGCGGAACTGAGGCGCGGACCCGACTCGGACCGTTTCCGCCCGCTACTCCGATTCGGTCGATCGTTCGCGGAGCCGCGCGATCCGGTCGCCGAGCGGCGGTTGGACCTCGAACCACGTCGACCAGTCGCCGGTCTCCGGCTCGATCCCGCGGCGCTCCGCGACGCGCTCGAACGCGTCCGCGACGCGGTCGGCGCCGACGGCGTCCGCGGCGCGGGCGTCCGCCGCGTACTGGACCCGACGGCCGGCCCAGAAGGAGACGAGTCCGACGGCGACGACGGCGGCGAAGCCGGACCCGAACGGGACGAGCGTCGTGACGACCGCTGTCAGCAGCGCCAGCACGCCCCCGACGGCGACGGCGCGGAACTCGGCGTAGTACGTCGTCACCCGACCGGCCTCCGCCGCGAACAGCCCGACTACGACGTTCTCGTCGAGGTCCGTCAGCACGTCCTCGGTGAGGAACAGCACCCGTCGGCGGGGCGGCCCCCGAACGCCCACCTCTGCGGGACCGACGGCCGAGTCGTCGTCGCCGACCGCTCCGCCTCCGCTCGCGCCGTCCCCGTCGACGGATTCGATCGCGATCCGGTCGACGTCGAGTCCGCCGGCCTCCGCCAGCGCCGCGATCTGTTCGCGCTCCGCCTCCGTCGGCTCCCGCAGGTCCCGAAAGCGGTCTGCCGCGTACAGCGGTCCAACCGAGACCGCGAGCGCGGCGACGACGGCGACGCCGACGAGGAGCGCGACGCTGATCATCGCTCTCGACGACGGGGCGGCCGGAGTAAAAAGGCCCGGTGTCGCGGCGTATCTCCCGCTTTGCCCTCATCCCTCCTCACTCCGGGACGCGTCGCGCGAGCGCCCGGACCGCCGCCGCGGCCTCGCTGTCGGGTGCGGCGTCCGCGACCGGTCGCTCCGCAGCGACGGACCGCCCGACGCGCGGATCGGCCGGGACCACCTCGACCGGCGCGCCGAGCGCGTCGCCGATCGGGTCGACCGGCGGCGGCTCGGTCACGCGGTTGACCGCGCACCCGACCAGCCCGGCGTCGAGCTCGCGCGCCAGTTCGCGGGTCCGGATCGCGTCGGCGAGCGCGAACGCCCGCGGCGAGACGACGAGCAGGCAGGCGTCCGCGACCGCCAGCGGCACGCCGGCGTCGGCGCGGCGCCCCGCGGGACAGTCGAGGACGACGGTCCCGAACTCGCGCTCGACCGCGGCGACTGCTCCCTTCAGTCGCGTCAGGTCCGCGGCGCGCGCGCCGGCCAGCGTCCGCCCGCACGGGACGATGTCCACCGGCCCGGGGCGGACCGTCTCCATCGGATCGGCCGTGCCGGCCAGCACGTCGTGGAGGTCCGGGCCGCGGCCGTCCGGGAGGTCCGCCATGCCGAGGTCCGCGTCGACGACGACCCCGTCGAGTTCGGCGGCGACGTTGTACGCCAGCGTCGTCTTCCCGACTCCGCCCTTCCCGCCGGCCACCGCGAGGATCACGCCAGCGCCTCCAGCGCCTCCGTCGGCACCTCGCTCTCCTCGGCGCGCTCCGCTAGCGTCGCTGCGCGGTCGCGGATCGCCTTCAGGCGCTCAGCGTCGGCCGCGACGCGCTCGTCGAGTCCGTCGACCGCGTCGAGACCGCCGGCCTCCTCGACGACCGCCGTCGCCGTCGCGAGGTCGGCGTCGGTCAGCCGCTCCGCCCGATCGATCCGGGTCTCGACGCTCGCGAACCACGCGTCTATCTCGTCGGCCGTCGCCGTCCGTGATGTCGATTCCGCGGTCGCCGCCCGGCCCGAGTCGCTTCCGACCGTCGACTCGACCGCCTCTGCGCCGCCGCCGGCTTCGCCCCCTCTCCGATCGACTGAGTTTCCGTTCCGGGCGGTCTCTCCCGCGCCTCGCCCGGCTTCTCCGCGGTCATCGGGGTCGATCGCTCCCGTGACCGCTCGCCGCGGCGGGCGATGGGCTTCGAGGTCCCGTACCGCCGCCCGCGCGAGGTCGGATCCGGTTTCGTCCGCCGCACGAGTGTCTTTCTCGCCCGGATCGACGGACTCGACGCTCGCGATCTCAACCGGCGGCTCGACCGCGTCCGCGAGCGCCGCGAACCCGAACGTCTCGCGCTCGCCGGGGCCGACAACCGCCGTCACGCCCGCGGCGTCCCACCCGGTCTCAGCGACGCCGCCCCGCCGCGGCGGGAGAACCGGACCCTTCAGCCGACTCTCGATCCGGACCCGTCGCGGGACCGCCCCGTCGTTGCGCACCCGGAATCCGACGAGCGACGCGTCCCCCTCGCGGTCGACGGACCAGTCGAGTTCCATGCGCCGGATCCCGCGGAATCGTATTTAAGCGTCGGGGCGGCCCAAGACGCTGCCCGAGTTCAGCGTTCGTCCGCTCCGTCGGAGCCGCAGGCGCTGCCGGACGCGTTGGACGTTCCTGACGCACCTGACGCAGCGAACGTTCCTCCCATACGAACGTCCCTGGTTCGGAGCAGCGACCGCGCGCTCCGCTCGGACGCGGCGACCGCCCGCGCCGCGTCGCCGCGCAGTTCGACCGGGGCGTCGAGCGCCGCGATCCTGACCGCCGCGAGCGACGCCGTTATCGGGTCCCCGTCGTACGCGTCCGGTCCCTCACCGGCCGCGCTCGGGTCGCCGGCCGGAACGACCGCGAGCGCCCGCCGGAACTCCGGATACATCGACTCGGCGAGCTCGCGACGGGCTTCGCGCCGTCGGTTCCGAAGCCGATCGCGGAGCCGTAGCCGTCGCCGTCGCTCGTCGCGGGCGCGGGTCGCCTCGGCTCGCGCGCGTTCGAGCGCCTGCTCGGCCGCGATCGCTTCGGTCTGTGCGGCCGATAGCTCCGCGGCCGCCGCCTCGAGGTCGTTGAGCGCCTCGTCCGCGTCGGCGTCGACCGCGCGGCGCGCCCGAGCGTCGCCGCGGAGCGCGGCGACCCGCTCTTTCAGCCGCTCGATCTCACCGGTCGTCTCCGCGACCCGTCGCCGCGCCGCGGTCAGGTCGACCGGTTCGACCTCTATCGCCGCGAGTTCGGCTTCGATCTCGTCGATCTCGTCCGCGGTCGCCGCGGTCCGCCCCCGAGAGCGCGCGGCCGCCGCGAGCTGGCGTCGGAGTCCCGCATCGGTGGGTACCCGTCCGAGTACCGCGCTCGGCTTCGGACGGGCTTCGACGGTGGCAGACTCGTTTTTCCCGTCCGATCCGGCGGATTCGTTTTCGCGGTCTTCGCGGTCCGGCTCCGACGGTGTCGGCCCTGCTCCGGTCACAGCTCTCGGCCGCGCATGGCGTCCGGGTCCGGATGCTCCGTCCCCGCGGCGAAGGCGGCGTACGGCGTCGCCTTCGCGGACCGATCCGCGTAGGCCGCGGCGGCCTCCCGCACCGGCTCGTCGACGGCGACGAACTCGTTGAACGGCTCGGTGCGTTCTATCTGGACGTCCCCGCCGTGTGATTCCCGCAGCCGCAGCGCGAGGAACGCGGCGTACACCGTCTCGTCGAGCAGCGCGGCCCGCCCGAACCGGCGGGCGACGACCGATTCGTGGCGGCGACACAGGTTTCGGAGGCCGGTTCGGGCGGCCGCCGAATACGTCACGACCAACAACACGGCCGCCGTTGGTCGATTTTGGAATTTATTCGTTCCGAACCGGAACGTTTCAGCCGGCTTCAGCGACCGCGTTCCGGCCGCGTTCTCTCGATCCAGCGATCAGAAGTTAGAACCGCTCGACCTCGAATGCGGGCCGATCGCCGTCGTCCGGATCGGTGTCGCCGTCACTCACCGCGAGGACGCGCTCGCGTGCGGCCGGCTCGGATGGCGCGACGACCACGGTCCCGTCGACGGGGTCGTCGCCGACGGCCCGGAACACGTCGTCGTCGCCGTCGAACTCGGTGGCGTACGTCCGAAGCACGGCCGCGACGCGCCGCTCGGTGGCCGCGAGGTCGGTCTCGCCGTTCTCGAACTCGCGGAGCGCGTCCTCGACGTTCCGTATCGCGGAAATCCGGTCCATCTACGTCGTCCGCAGGTGGCCCTGCTGGGGTTCGTACACCTCGCCTTTCGTCCGGAGCTTCTCGATCTCCTGTTCGGCCTTCCCCGGGTCCATCCCGATCTCGCCGGCGCGATCGAGCACCTCGTCGACGGGCGCGCCCTCCTGATACTCCTCTTCGATGTCAGCGATGAGGCCCTTGATGTTCTTGATGCGGTCGCGCTGGCTCTTCGAGGTGCCCGTCTCGACTACGTCGGCGTCGAACTGCCCCGTCTCCGGGTCGACGCCGATGTCCTTGAGACACGACTCGACGATGTCCGTCGCGCGGTCGGCGTCCTCGCGCTCGACGGTGTCCGAGAGCCGGACCCGCGCGCTCGCCTCTGAGAGCCGAACCATCGCCTCCAGCTTCCGGGCGGTGACCGGCACCGGCGCGTCCTCGTCGGCGCCCTTCGAGCGGAGGTCGACGTAGAACTCCTCGATGAGTTCCTTCGCCTCCTCCGTCATCGTCGGGTAACAGGAGCGCTTCGCGTGGGCGACGTACTTTCGGAGCAGCTCCGCGTCGATCTCCGGCGCGACCTCCTCGGTCACCTCGGCCACCTGTTCCGACGTGAACTCCGAGCTCGCCAGCTCCTCGCGCTGGGTGTTGAGCTCGCCGGCGTAGTTCGTCTTGATGATGTGTTGCGCCAGCCGGGAGTCGTGTTCCGGGTCGGGGCTGTCCGTCACGGTGAAGATGAGGTCGAACCGCGAGATGAGCGCGGGTTCGAGGTCGATCTGTTCGCCGATCGGCTCGTACTGGTCGAACCGGCCGTACTTGGGGTTCGCGGCGCCGAGCAGCGAACACCGCGCCTTGAGAGTGGCGTTGATCCCGGCCTTCGAGACCGAGATATTCTGTTGTTCGAGCCCCTCGTGCATCGCGGAGCGGTCAGAGGAGTTGTGGACGACCAGCCCGTTCGCGACGAAGTTGTGCGTCTCCTCGACGGTCAGGTCGTACACTTTCGGCTGCCGTCCGTCCTCGATCCGCGCCAGTATCGACCGCAGTTCCGCCTTGACGGCGTCGACCTCTTCCGCGACGGCCTCGCCCAGATCCCCGAGCCGGTCCGTTTCGACGGCGCCGGACAGCCACCGCGACACGGTCGCCTGAGTCACATCGAGCCGAGACGCCACGTCGGATTGACTGATGCCGTACACGTCGACTGCCGCCGACAGCTCCGCCCGCGTCTTGCCGACCGGACCGCGATCCAGAAGCTCGCGAGCGCGCTTTTCGGCCGTCTCCCCCGGTCCCTCGATAACGTCTGCGAGACGCTGTCGGAGCACCTCGCCGCGGTGTTCGGTCGACTCCGGCGGAACGGTTTCGACGGACTCGACGCGGCGCCACTTCACGTCGCCGCGGACGAACTCTCGCAGGTCGTCGAGGTCAGTCTCCGTAACCTCGGTGAGGATCTCCCGGAGTCGATCGGTCACCGTCCGGCGGACCTCGTCGCTGTCGCCCCACTCGCGGGAGATCCGCTGTTGGGACAACGCGGTTCCGCCCGCGAGTTCGGACTGCGAGACGTGGTACCGACTTCGGAGATCCGCGAGCGTCTCCCACGTCGGTTCCTCGTCGAGTCGGCGCCGGTCCTCGGTGGCCGTCTCGAGTCTGTCCTCGAACGCCGCGAGCACCCGCCGAGCGCGGTGGAGCGAGACGTTTGCGGTCCCGCTCTCGAAGTCGTGGTACGTGACCGCGTCGAGTTCGCACTCGCGCTGGTGAAGTCGGAGCGACTCGCGACACCGCGCGAGCACGCTGTCGATCTCGGGGACAACGTCGAGGATCGTGCGGTTGCCGTCGGCCGAATCGACGACGCGGTCGAGCGCCTCGGCCTTCCGCGTGGCCGTGAACCCGACGTACCGCCGTAACGCCGCGAGCGACTCCGCGTCGGTCACCGTGAGGTAGTACACGTCGCGGCCGCCGTCTCGTTCGCGGTGCTGGAGCTGGCTCGACACGCCGAACCCTAAGAGGAGGTTCCGCGTGCCATCCAGCAGATCTCGGCTCGCAGACGCTATCCGAACGTTGCCGGCCGACTCGTCGACGTGCCCCTCGCTGTCGGCGAGCGCGCGGACGAACGCGGCCTTCGCCGCGCGGCTTCCGGTCGAAACGGGGGCCGGGAAGCACTTCTCGTCGTACCGGCCGAGGTTCATCCCCGCGTCGAGGACGGCATCGGCGTGTTCCTTTCCGGTGACGCGGACCGTTTCGGTGCCGTCGTCGCGCTTCTCGCTCGGCGGACGGGTCGGCTCCGCGTCGAACGCCTCGCGCGCCGCGCGCTCGAAGTCGGCGAGTAGCTCCTCATCGGCGTTGGTGAACCGGACACCGTAGACGCCCTCGCCGCGGTCGTAGTAGACGTTTCCGTCCCCGGAGAGGTATCCGAGAACGCTCGCCATCGCCGCATCGATTCCGTCGCCGTCGACGGGGGCAGCGTCCGACCGATCTCCGCCGTTCACGGTCGCCGTTCCGCCGTTCGCGGCCGCCGCGCCGCCGTCAGCCGCCTTCGTCGGGATCTCTCGGGGGACGTACACCCAGTCGCCGTCGTCGAGCGCGGCCGCCTCGCGCTCGACGCGCTCCCCGTCGTCGAGGACGAAGAACGGGTGATCGGCCGTCGCGGTCAGCGATTCCCCGGTCGCCGTCGTCACCCGGGTCAGCGCCGACGGCGCGTCGTACTCGTGGACCGCGGAGACCGGCCGCTCGACGAGGTTCCCGTCCTCGTCCATCGACCAGACGTCGAGGTCGACGTCGCGGACGCGGCGGCCGTTCGAGAGTTCCTCGATTTCGCCGTCCGCGGCGGCCTGTCGCGCGAGCTCGTCGATGCGCTCGACGCGCCCGTCCGCGAGCGAGACCAGCGTGTCGCCGGTGACGCAGTCCATCTTGTCCAGCTCGTCGACCGCGGCTATCCCCTTGTCCGCGAGGACGAGCGCGCCGGCTTCGAGCGACCACTGCTGGCCGTCGCCGAAGTCGTCTCTTACGGCTGCAGCGGTGAGGCCGGCCGCAGAGCTACCTTTACCGGACGTGTAGACGGACCGCGGTGCGATGTTCTCGACGTACGAGATCATCTGGGAGTTATGCGAGACGACGCCGTTTCCGAGATACGTATGCGTGTCTGCGACCTCCAGATCGTAGACCCACTCGTAATCCGGATCGACCGATTCGATCGACTCGATCTGGTCCCAGTGAACGTCGTTCGCACACAGACGATCGAGTTCGGAGACATCTTGGACGACGGATAAGGCCTCATCGAGACGACCCAAAATCACGTCCTTTGCGTCCGCGGTCTGTCCACCGTCGGGAGCGACATCGTTCCGCTCGTAGTAGCTGATCGCGGTTTGAGAGACGTCCATACCCTCCGAGAGCATCTTCTGAGAGATATTCAGTTCCTCCCGCAGTGTCTCGACTGCCTGCCAATCGCCGTCCAGCAGCTCTCCGCGCTTCTCGCGAAGCCAGTCCAACCGAGTTTCGAACGTGTCGACAACGGCTCTCAGACTCGATTTACTCGGGTTTCTGTCGCCACGTTCGTAGTGTTGATACGTCGGACGCGGCAGCCCGATATCGAACTGCGACAGCGCGAGCGCCTCGCGGATCCGCCGGAGGTCGTCACTCAGTCCGGGAATTACGTCCGTGTTTGTGTTCTCTGGAACGTCGTCGAACGCTTTCGAGGCCGTCGCTTTGCGATCGGTGACGAACCCGATCTCGTCGACGTATTTGACGAAATCCCGTCCACTGATGCGCAGTCGATAGCTGTCGTTGTGTCGTCTCCGAAGATGGCTCTGGATCCCGAACGCGAGGAGTAACGTCTGTACTCCGGTCAGCAGTTCTCTGCTCATCGAGGAAACCGTGATCTCGCGTTCTTTGGGTGAGACCGTCCCCTCGCTGTCAACGTACGCCTGTAGGAACGGCTTCTTGTTCTCCGGACTCGCCCGTTTGAGACAATCGGGGACGAGTTGATCCTCCGAGTTTTTGAGGATCGCCGGTTCGAGTTCTCTGAGGAACCGGACGAACTCCAACGAGGAACAGCGGACGATTTCGGCAGTCTCGTGATCCCATTTCTCTAGGCGGGACCACCGAACGCCCAACTCGCGGAAGCAGTTTTCCACGTCTGTCAGTATCTCTTCGTCGACGTTCGTAACCTCGGTAGCGGCACTCGATCCCGAGAGATAGGTATGACCCTCGGCGATGATATAACCGAGGAGTCGTGCCAGAGCGGGATCGATTCGAGTGGGCGGCGTGAACGAATTCGCGTTGTAGGCTTCGACCCGCTGGAACGAAACGTCAAGCGAATCATCCCAATCCGCATCGATGTTTCCGGGGACAGCAATGAGATCACCTTCCGTCAACTGGTCAGCCCGCCGGGGAGACAACCCTCTGTTCAACTGCTTGAACAGCGGGTGCGACGGTGTTACCTCCACCTCGCGCCCCGATGCCATCGAAATTCGGTACATCCTATTCGGCGCTTCTCGTTTCCAGACTTTTGTCGCGGTCCCAGTCTCGACGCCTCCCGATTCCGTTACTGTTTGAACACCGATATTCACCGGCTCGTATACCCCGTCGTCGACCTCTATCGGATCTTCGAGGCTTGACTCAACTATCTCTCCGATGGCCCGTTCTGTCCCGTCGGCAAGTGTTATCCTAGTATCGAATTTTTGACACTTTCCCGTACCCGGATCCCCGATCAGGAGCATGTGGAGGTCGCCGCGGATCCGCGAGCCGTCGGGGAGGTGTTTGGTGACGCCGGAGAACAGCTGGAGGATCATCGCGAGCTTCTCCTCCTCGTAGCCGTAGATGGCGGGCGCGATGGAGCCGACCATCGCCTCGTAGATGTCGTCGCGCTCGGAGAGCTCGATGATGTCGCGTTTGTCCGCCTCGGTGATGTCCATGTCCTCGAACTCCTCGTCCTCGATGGAGATGGAGACGCCGTCCATGTACAGGTCGAAGATGGCGGACTTCTCGTTGCCCTGCTCGACCTGCTCGATGTGGAGGACGCCGACGCAGGTGACGTGGTCGCCGGGACTCACCTCGCCGGTGATGTCGTCGACGATGTCGACGTCGAGCGACTGGGGGGTCTCGCCGCCGCGCAGCCCCTCTGGCGACTCCTGGATGCGGAGCTTCTGGGAGTCGACGAACTCGGACTGGTCGAAGTTGACGCGGAACGGACCCTGTCGCTCGCAGCCCTGACACTCGTGGGGTTCCTGGAAGCCGCCGTCGGACTGCGGGATGTACGTCATCGTGCCGCAGCGCTGGCACTCGAAGGCGGCCTCGGTCACCTTCGGGCGCACGTCGGTCGCCTTCCGGACGATGCCCTGAATAGAAACGAGCTTGCCGATGTGGTCGTCGTGGACGCGGATCCCGCGGATGTCGACGCTCTCGGGGAGATCTTCGATCCGGACGTGCGCGCGACCGAGACTGACGTCGGCGGGGAGGTCGTAGAGCCGCAGCGCCTCCTCGGCGTACTCGCGCATCTGCTCGGGCTTGTTCAGGAAGTCCTCGGCGAGGTCGCGGTCGAACTGGAAGAGGTCGTCGTAGGAGACGTACAGCGAGCGCTGCTCGTTGGGGTACCGCTGCGCGAGCTGTCCGATCTCCTCGCGGTAGTAGTTGCGATAGAACTGAATGAACCGCTCCGTGAGGTCCTGGGTTCCGGCCTGTGCCATTGCGACGCCACTTCGTCGCCATCACGTATGAACCTCCGGTTCGGGGCGGACGTGGTCCGTTGGGCGAGGGGGTAGTCGAGTAGGGCGGGCGGGTCGGTCGCTCGGCTATGCGCGTCCGACGAACGTCGCGTCCGCGGAGGTGCGCCCCTCGTTAAACGAGAGCACCTTCGCGCGGATCACGTCGCCGGGTTCGAGTCCGCCGGGGATGTCCTCGGTGAAGACGACGAACCCCTCGACCTTCCCGACGGCGACCTCCGAGCCGGAGTGGTGGTCGGTCAGCTCCGTCACGCCGAACTCGTAGGTCTCCCCGATCTCGACGGGCGCGTCGCGCTCCTGAGCCGCCTCGTGGGCGCGTTTCGACTCGCGCGCCTCGGCGGACGGAGCGCGGAGGCGGCGGACGAGCACGAACAGCGCGAGCAGCGCGACCGCGACGGCGAGACCGATCACGACCGGCGACGAGGGGATCATACCCGTGCGGTCGGCCGCGGTCACCTAAACGATGTGGGTCCGCGGCGGCGACGCTCCGACCGCCGGCCGGGACCGCGAACGCGACCTCGGGACCGACTCGATCCGTCGCGCCCGTATGAGAAACGCCTTTGCCCTCGAAGCCCCCCTCTCGATCCGATGCGACACAGCCGCGGTTCCCGACGACTCGCGCACGGGTGTGGTGTGCCGTGAAGGTCGCGGACGCGGTGCCGGAGTTCGCCGACGCCTTCGGGTTCGACGAGTTCAACCGGATGCAACGGGAGGCGCTCCCGGGCATTCTGGAGACCGACCACAACGTGGTCGCGTCGGCGCCGACGGCCTCCGGGAAGACGGCGCTCGCCGAACTCGCCATCTGTAAGACGCTCGCGGCGGGCGGCACCGCCCTCTTTATCGCCCCGCTGCGCGCGCTCACGAACGAGAAGGAGAGTGAGTGGGAGCGCTTCGAGGAGCTGGGCTACTCCGTGTACGTCGTCTCCGGCGAGCGCGACCTGAACCCGCGCCGCGCCGAGCGCGCCGACGTGCTGGTGACGACCCCCGAGAAGGCCGACAGCGCGACCCGGAAGCACGACTCCGCGCGCTACTCGTTCATCACCGACGTGGACTGCGTCGTCATCGACGAGGTCCACCTGCTCGACTCCGAGAAGCGCGGTGCCGTACTCGAAGTTACCGTCTCGCGGCTCCGCCGGCTCCAGGACCCCCGTGTGGTCGCGCTCTCGGCGACGATGCCGAACATCGACGACGTCGCGGAGTGGCTGGACGCGCCCGCGGAGACGACCTACGCCTTCGGCGACGAGTACCGCCCGGTCGACCTCGAGACCGGCGTGAAGACGTACTCGCACGGGTCGAACGCGTTCGCCGACAAGTACCGCCGGCTCTACCGCGCGCTCGACCTGGCCGAGCCGCACGTCCGCGAGGACGGGCAGGCGCTCGTGTTCGTCTCCTCGCGACAGGACACGGTCCAGGCGGCCAAGAAGGCGCGCGACGAGATCACCGAGCGCGACATCCCGATCGACTCGCGGGACGACTACGACTTCCACAACGAGGCGAAGGAGCTGACCAACGACACGCTCCGCCAGTCGGTCACCGACGGCGTCGGCTTCCACCACGCCGGACTGGGGAAAGACGACCGCGACCGCGTCGAGGAGTGGTTCAAGCAGGGGAAGATCAAGTTCCTCTTCTCGACGTCGACGCTCGCGTGGGGGGTGAACCTCCCCGCGCGCTGCGTCGTCATCCGCGACACGAAGTACCACGACCCGCTTGAGGGGGAGACCGACATCTCGCCGCTGGACGTGCTCCAGATGCTCGGGCGCGCCGGCCGCCCGGAGTACGACGACGTGGGGTACGGCTGGGTGGTCTGCGACCGCGCCGACGCCGACAAGTACCGGAAGCTGCTGCGCGACGGCAAGGAGATCGAGTCGCGGCTCGCGGCCGACCTCGAATCCCATCTCAACGCCGAGATCGCGATGGGGACGATCCGGGGGTTAGAGGACGTGATGGCGTGGTTGGAGACCACCTTCTACTACGTCCGGGCGCGGTCGGAGCCGGACGCGTACGACTTCCCGACGCTCCGCGACCGCGTGCGCGACACGCTCGAATCGCTCGTCGACGACGGGTTCGTCGCGGCCGACGACGACCTCGCGATCGAGCCGACCGGGCTGGGCCGGCTCGCCTCGAAGTACTACCTCCGACTCGACACCGCCCGCCGCTTCCGGCGCCTCGCCGACCGCGAGACCCTGACGGTCGACTCCGTGCTGGAGACGGTCGCGTCGGCCGGCGAGTTCGACTCCGTCTCGGCGCGCTCGGCCGAGTCGGACGCGATCGACCGCATCCTCGACGGCCGCGACACCGACCTGGAGGACGGCCACCGGAAGGTGTTCGCCATCCTGCTCGCCGGGATGGCCGACTCGATCCCCTCGGACCTCCGCTCCGACGCGTGGGTGATCCGGCAGAACGCGCTCCGCCTGCTCGCCGCGCTCGCGGAGTTCCTCGACCGCTTCGCCGGTCCCCGCGCCGCCAATCTCGCGCGCCGCGTGGAGGCCCGCGTCGAACACGGCGTCTCCCGCGAGGCCGTCGCGCTCACCGCCATCGAGGGCGTCGGCTCCGGCCGCGCCGAGCGCCTCGCGGACGCCGGTCTCACCTCGCCCGCCGACGTGGTCGACGCCGGCGCGAGCGAACTCGAACACGCCGGCATGAGCGACTCCGTCGCGGAGCGGATCGTCGACGCCGCGCGCGACTGCCCCCGGATCGACGTCGACTGGGGCGACTTCCCCGAGGCCATCGCGGTCGGGGAAAACGAGATGTGCGAGGTCGCCGTGACCGCCGTCTCGGGGAGCGCTCGCGCCGGGATCCGCGTCACCGTCAACGACGTGGAGATGACCGCGACGACGACGTACCTCGACGGCGAGGCGACGGTCCCGGTCGGCGTGTTCGGCACGCCCGACGCCGACGAACTGGAGTTCGTCGTCGAGGTCGTCTTCCCGGACCTCCCGCTGCTGCCTGTCACGGCGACGCGGACGGTTCGGGTGGCGTAGGGACACCTGCGGGGCTGTGGCGCGTGCCGGTGAGCGCCCGAAGGGCGCGAGTCGCACGCGCGAGGGAGTCGCTGGCGCCGGCGGCGCCCGCGACGAGGCTGGGGAGGCGTGAGGTGCGGTCGCTGTGCGGTGCGGGCGGGACTCAAAGGGGCAGTCGCGAGTCCTCGCGCTGGGGCTTTGGAAGTGTTCTCTGTCGTTCCGCGAGCGTTCGATTATAACCGGGCGTCCGGGGGGTTCGCGAAATCTGCCACCTCGTCGCATCAGCAGTATTCGTCGCCACCCGCTCTACATCCCCAATAAACTCCATCAACGACCGCTTTTCACCCATCCCGCGGCCACCCGCCCCATGCCGCAACGACTCCGTGTGCTCGCAGGCGACTGTCAGGTGACCGACCGCGGCGACCGCACCCGCACGCACCGCGGGCGCGTCGTCGTCCTGATCAAACCGGACGACACGACGCTCGTCCACGACGCCGACGGCTACCAGCCGGTCGCGTGGCTCACCCGGCCCGAGAGCGTGGTCGTCGAGGGCGACGGCGACGGGTTCACCGTCACCGCCCGCGACGGCTCCCGGCGGCTCCGGGTGGTCGCCGAGGAAGCGACCGCGTGCCGGGCGCTCCCCGTCACCGAGGCGGGCGTCCCGGTCGGCGCCTGCCCCGACGACGGCGGGCCGCTCGTGCGCTCGCGCGGCGACGTGGTCTGTCTCGACTGCGAGACCCGCTGGGGGCTGCCGGCGGGCGCGAGCGTGACGGACGCGACCTGCGACGACTGCGGCCTGCCGAAGATCCGCGTCGAGCGCGGGGAGCCGTTCCACCTCTGTCTCGACCCCGCCTGCGACCCGATGGAGGACGCCGTCAGCGACCGGTTCGACCGAGCGTGGGACTGTCCCGACTGCGAGGGCGACCTCCGCGTCCGCTCCGCCCCCGGCCGCGTCTACCTCGGCTGCGAGAACTACCCCGACTGCGAGACCACCTTCTCGTTTCCCGCCGGCGTCGTTGTCGACGAGTGCGACTGCGGGCTGCCCGTCTTCGAGACGGCGGCCGGACTCGGCTGTCTGGACGGGACCTGCGCGGTCGGCGGCCATACGGCGAGTAAAAAGGCGAAGTCTGAGTAGCGGCCGGCCTACTCCGCGAGCTGCTGGCGGCCCGGCGCGATGAGGCGGTCGAGGTACTCCGCGAGCGCGCCCTTCGCGTCCGCGGGGTGGAGTTCGCCCGACTCTAGGTCGGCCTCCAGGTCGTCGTAGGCGTCGTACTCCAGGTTCCCGCCGTACTCCTCGGGGCGCTCGACGGTCACCGCGTCGAACCGCGGGAACACGTGGTACTCGAACACCTGGAGGACGGGGTTGTCGCGCTCGGCGCCGTCGTCGGTCGGCTCGGGGTCGGCCGTCGGCGGGCAGTAGGCGTCGTTCACCTTCGACTCGATATCCTCGCGGGAGTCCTCCATCGAGATGGTGACGCCCTCGCTGGAGGACATCTTCCCGCGGCCGGTGCCGAGGTCCGCGATGAGCGGCGTGTGGAGGCTCGTCGGCGGCTCGCGGTCGATGCTCGGGAGCACGTCGCGCGCGAGCATGTGGACCTTCCGCTGTTCCATCCCGCCGACCGCGATGTCGACGCCGAGGTACGGGATGTCGAGCGCCTGCATCAGCGGGTAGACGGCCTGGGACACCTTCACGGAGTCGCCGGAGGTGATCTCGGCCATCGCGCGCTCGGCCCGAGCGAGGGTGGTCTCAAGCTCCAAGGCGTGGAGGTCGAGGGTGTAGTCGTCGTCGAGCTGGAAGTCGGAGCCGAGGACGAACTGCGTGTTCGACTCGTCGAGCCCGTAGGCGATGAACTGGTCGCGCATCCGCTCTGCGGTGTGGCGGATCTCCTCGAACGACCCCTTGTCGTTGAGGTATGCGTGTACGTCGGCCAACAGCACGGTCACCTCGAACCCGGCCTCCTGGAGGTCGATGAGCTTGTTCGCGGTGAGCATGTGACCGATGTGGAGCACGCCCGAGGGCTCGTAGCCGACGTACGCCCGCTTGCCCTCGGGGTCGTCGGCCAGCGCCTCGATCTCCTCTTCGGTGACCACCTCGGCCGCGTTCCGGGTGATCAGCTCGTGAGCGTCCATACGTCCGACTGTGCGTTCCCGGACATATGACTTCTGGATGCGTGTCGACGGATCGCGCGGAGCGCCGCCAGTGCGGCCGTCGGCCGCTCACTCCTCGGTCTCCGGGAGCGTCCGCCCCGCGCGGTGTTCGGAGATGATCCGGTCGATCCGCTCGGCCTTCTCGTCGCGGCGGCGCTCCTCGGCGCGCTCCTCCCAGTCGTCGACGGCGGCGGCCAGGTCCTCCTCGCTCGCGACCGCCAGCTCGTCCACCTCGCGGACCGGCACCGCGTCGGCGGGCACCACCGGAACCGCGCGCTCGAACAGCACCTCGTCGGCCACGTCCGAGATCCGCCCGTCGCCGCGGATCACCGCCCGCGGCTCCGTCTCGGCGAGCCGCTCCGCGGTCCGGCGGCCCGCCCCGGACGCGTCGCGGAGGTACACCACGTCGCCGGCGACCAGCCCGTACGCCTCGTCGGCGGCGTCGAGCGCGTCGAGCGTGAACTGCTCGACCACCTTCACGCTCACCAGCCCCTGCCCCTGCGCCACGTCGCCGAAGTTCGAGTGGTCGAGCCGCCACAGCTCCTTTAACGTCTCCACCTTCCGTTCGAGGTCGGCGACGCGCTCCTGTGCCTCGTCGCGCTCGCGCTCCAGCCGGTCCGTCTCGCGTTCGAGCCGCGAGACCGCCCGCCGGGTGCGCGCCTCGATGCGCTCCTCGCGTTTCGCGTCCTCCAGCTCCGACTCCAGCTCCGCGATCCGCTCGTCGCGCTCGTCGAGGTCGTCCTCCAGCGACTCGGCGTGCGACTCCAGCCGGTCGACGCGCTCGCGGAGCCGCCGGATCGTCTCCTCCTCCTCGGTGCGCTCCGGCTCCGTTGGGTCGGTCTCTTCGTCGTCCTCTCCGTCGCCGTTTCCGCCGCCGCCGTCGTCCTCGCTCAGCTCCTCGATGACGGACTCCACCGACGAGCCGCCCGCGACGACCCCGGCGACCACCGCCCCGCGGTCGAGTCTGGGCGGCGTCTTCGCCGCGATCCGCTCGAACTGGTCTGCGTGGTCGTCGAAGGCGTACAGCGCGGCCGCCAGCGCGTCGCGCTCGTGGTCGTTCGCGTAGCTCGCCTCGCGGGTGCGGTGGAGCTTCTCGTCGACCGGGAGGTCGGTCGTGGGCTGCCACCCCGCGGCGTCGAACGAGCGCCGGAACTTCTCGACGGTCTCCGGCATCGGCTCCACGTCGGCGGCGACGATGATCGGCTGGCCCTGCTCGACGATCCACTCGGTCACCTCGGCGGTGTCGCCGGTCCGCGAGGAGTATAACGCGTGGACGGTGCCGTCGAGTCCGACGACCGCGGCCGCGGTGGTGGTGCCGGGGTCGATCCCGACGATGACGCGGTCGCGCCGCTTCACCAGGGGCTCGTACTCGATGCCGTCGCGGCGCTCGCGCTCGACCTCGACGCGCACGTCGCCCGCCCGCGAGTTCGAGACGGGGATGTCCTCCGGACGGGCCTCCACCGTGAACGTCGCGTTCGCGTAGCCGCCGTACTTCTCGGTCACGTCGCGCTCGAAGTCGAGGTTCGTCTCCTTCAGCTTCGACTGGACCTGTCGCGTCCGCTTCCGGACGTTGCCGTGGATTCGGCGGGTGTAGCGGTCCTGGCTCCACCCGCCCTTTCCGGTCGAGCGACCGCGGGACACCTTCACGGTCGTCTCGTCGGTGAACGCGGTCACCTCGTGGCCGACGTTGGCCGCGGCGAGCCGCGCGGCCGCCTCCGCCTCCTTCATCGGCTCCTTCCCGTAGGGGATCCCGTGTCGGGAGGCGACCCGGGAGAGGGGTTCCGGGCGCTCCGCGCCGGTCACCTGGACGAGCCGAGTCCCGTCCGGTAGCGACCGGAGGAACCCCACCAGCTCACCCTTGTCCGCCGCCAGCTCGTAGGCGTTATCGGTGGCGACGTAGAGGGGTTCGCGGTCGTCGATCAGGCGGCAGAGCTTCCGGAAGGAGACCACGTCGCGGGTGACTCGCGCCATCGGCCCGTCGGCGTCCGGGGCGTCCGGGTCGTCCTCGTCGACCGGGTCGAGGACAACGAGGGCGTAGGAGGGGCTGTCGCCGCGGACGTCGCCGCTGTGGACGTCGACGCCGAACACCGGCCGGTCGCGGGCGCGGATGGTCCGGGTTGTCACGGACCGAGGTAGGTCGTTGCCGCGTATATACCCCACGCCGGGGGAGGGCGCGGCGAGTATCGAGCGCGCGGCGCCTCAGAAGACTCCCGGTTCGTCCTCGATCGACCCGCGGCCGCCGATGACCCGCGGCGTCCCGCCGGTCTGGATGATGTTGAACGCGGTCATCAGGTCCGACCGCGAGATGAGACCGACGAGTTCGCCGTCGGCGTCGACGACGGGAAGCCGCCCCACGCCGTGTTCCTGCATCGTCTGGAGCGCGGTCAGGGCGTCGGCGCTCGGGTCGGCCGCGACGAGGTCGGTCGCCATCACGTCGTCGACGCGGTAGGCGTCGCGCTCGACCTCGCGGACCGACCGGGCGTCCTCCAGGGTGACCATCCCGACGAGTGCGTCGCCGTCGAGGACGGGGTAGCCCGTGTGGCGCTCCTCGAACATCCGATTCATCAGGTCGGCGACCGAGGTGTCCTCCGTCACCGTGTGGAGGTCCTCGCGGCGCGTCATCACGTCGGCGACGGTGACGTCCTCGAAGGCGGCCTTCAGCGTCGTCTGCTGGGCCTCGCCCGAGGCGGCGATGTAGACGAAGAAGGCGAGCACGATGAGCAGCAGCTGGAAGGAGAACAGGCCGATGATTCCCATCAGGAACGCGAACACCTTCCCCACGGCGGCGGCCCGCTGGGTCGCCTGCGCGTGCGGCTGGTTCCGCGCGAGCAGCGCCCGGAGGACCCGCCCGCCGTCCATCGGGAACGCGGGGAGCATGTTGAACACGGCGAGGACGACGTTCAACAGCGCGAGGTAGCCGAACACGAAGAGGACCGCGTCGGCGCCGCCGGGCGCGACGAGCACGACCCCGTAGCAGGCGACCCCGACCACGACGCTGACCAGCGGGCCGGCGATCGCGATCCAGAATTCGTGTTTCCAGTCCTCGGGGAACTCGGCGAAGCTGGCGAGCCCGCCGAGCAGCCACAGCGTGATCGACTCGATCTCGTAGCCGTAGCGCATGGCGACCAGCGAGTGGCCGAACTCGTGGAGCAGCACCCCGACGAACAGCCCGACCGCGGCCGACAGCCCGAGGATCCACGGGGTGTTGCCGGCCGCGACCGCGGCGGTGTCGATCCCGAGTCCGGCGGCCTCGTTCATCACCTCGGCGATGGTGTCGACCTCGCCGCCGATGAGGTACGCGAACAGCGGTAAGACGAGCAGAAACGTCCAATTGAGCCTGATCGGAATCCCGAACGCGGTCCCGATCTTGATTCCACGCATGCCACCGGGTTCGGTCGGTGACCGGTTAAGTCACGGGGTCCGCTCGGTGATCGATTGAGTCACGGGGGCCACTCAGTGAGCCGTTAAATACCCGCCCCGCGTCACGGACGCCATGAGCGACGCAGGCGATCCCGACTCGGTCGTGAAGCGCGGCGACGAGGTCTCGTACGAACCCGTCGAGGCCGCCGAGGGCCTCTCGAAGGGCGTCCTCCTCGACGAGTCCGACGGCGCCCCGAACTTCGCGATGCGCCGGTTCGAACTCGCGCCGGGCGCCGCAGTCCCCCGGCACACCAACGCGGTCGAACACGAGCAGTACGTCCTCGCCGGCAACTACGTCGTCGGAATCGGTGAGGAGGAACACGCCGTTTCGCCCGGCGACGCCCTGTTGGTCCCCGCCGGCGTCGAACACTGGTACCGAAACGAGGGTGACGAGCCCGGCGCGTTCATCTGCGCGGTGCCGAACGGCGACGACCGTATCGAACTCGTCGAGTAGGCGGCGGGCGGTCGCCCGCGCGCCGCGGCCAGGAGGGGCCGACTACTCCAGCGTGCCGACGCGGTCGGCGACGTAGCCGAACTGGTCGCGGTAGCCGTTCGGCGACAGCAGCACGGGGTAGAACGGCTCGTCCGCGAGCAGGGGTTCGCCGTCGGCGGCCGCGAACCGCTCGCCGGACTCGACGCGCTCGAAGTTGCGCGCGAACACCTCGTAGGTGTCGGCGGCGGGCTTCGGGATCCGCTCGCGGAGCCGGAACACCGCAACGTCCTCGCGGCCGCCGGCGTCGAGGACGTCGTCGGCGCCGGGCGCGGAGATGGCGCCGGTCGCGGCGAGGAACGCGCGGGCCAGCCAGTAGGCGTTGTCCGCGGCGGTCTCGGAGCCTTGGAGGCCGGCCTCCACTTCGAGGGTGTGGGGATGTTCGATGAGCCGTCCCTCGGTGAACGCGTCGGTCTGGATCACGGCGTCGACCGGGAGGTGCGGCGCGACCGCGCGGGTCACCTCGTCCATCGAGTCGATGACGGCGAACGGCTCGGCGTACGACTGCGTCGAGTGGATCGCGAGGGTCGTACACCCGGCCAGCGCGTCGAGCAGCTCGACCGCGAGCCGCACCTCGTGGGCCTCTCCGTCGGGATTCCCCGGGAACACACGGTTGAGGTCGGCGTCGAGGTACCGCTCCCCGGCGTCGAGCGCCGCCTCGTTGGCGACGATCAGCCGCACCGGCCGCTCGGGGTCGAGGTCGGCGTCGAGCAGGCGCTCGACGGCGCGGGCGCCGCAGGGCTCGTCGCCGTGGATCGCGCCGACGACGGCGACCTCCGGCTCCCCGTCGCCCAGATCGTGGACTTCCATACGAGGTACAGGTGCGCGGCGGATAAGTGGCGTTCGGTCGGCGGCGGTCGCCGTTCCGTCCTGCCCGCGCCGACTCGTCACCTCAGTGCCCCTCGTCGACCCGCTCCGCGTACTCGTAGTCGGCGGGGTACGCCGGAGGACGCGCGTCGTCGAGGGCGATCCGCCAGTCGTCGACCGCGGTCGGGTCGTCGAGCGCGGCCCGGAGCGTCTCCCGCACGTCGTCGACGTCGACGCCGTAGAAGTCGCTCGGGACGCCGTCGAGGTACTGGAGCGCGGTCTCGAACAGCGACCGCATCCCGGCGTCGTTCTCGAAGTCGACGCGCTTGTACGCGCCGGCCGCGACCTGGACCATCCCGTGGAGGAAGGCGCTCTCGGCCGTGCCGCTCCCGTAGTTGTACCACTCGCTTTCGAAGCAGTCGTGGCTCTCGTGGTAGGCGCCGTCGTTGAACAGCCGCACCCCGTGTTCGGTCGCGCGCCGCAGCGTCGCGTGTTCCCAGTAACCGCCGATCACGCGTGTGTCGGGCCTCGCAGACGACTCGTCCGTCGCCGCGGCGGGACCGTCGCCCGCGTGCCACCCGGTCGGGTTCCCGAGCGGCGGGGCGACGCCCGGGTCGCGGGTGTGGTCGTCCATGTGCGCGCCGTTCGCGCGGGAGCGACCTAACCGTTTCGCGGTGAGGGGGACAAAACCGGTTCGCGGCGCGGGAGACGGCGCCGGTTCGCGGACGGATCGAACCCTTCTTTCCTCCGGTCGCGCTCACGTCAACCGAATGGACGCCGGACTCCTCTTCGCGCTCGCCGCCGCCGTCGTCTGGGGCGTGTACCTCTTCGCCCTGAAGCGGGCCTTCTCCGGCTACCCGCCCGCCGCGCTGACGGTGGCGATCAACGTCGCTGCGGTCGGCTGGTTCCTCGCGGGGACCGGACTCACGGTCGGATTCGGCGACGCCGCGGCCGGATTGACCGGACTCGTCGCCCCCCGACGGTTCGCCGTCGTCGCCGTCACGAGCCTCGGGACGGCGGCGGCCTTCGTCCTCTTCTTGCGCGCCATCGAGGACGGAGCGGTGTCGTACGTCGCGCCGATCAACAAGATCGTCCCGATGTTCGTCCTCCCGCTGGAGGTCGGGCTGCTCGGACAGGTGTTAGCGCCGATCCAGGTCGCCGGTGTCGTCGTCACCACGCTCGCGGTGTACGTCGCGAACTACGAGCCGGGGGACTTCTTCGCGCCGCTCGCGCGGGCCGCCCGCTCGCGACCCGCGCAGCTGGCGCTCGCGAGCGCGGCCTGCTACGCGGTCGCCGACGTGGGCAAGCGTGTCGCGCTTCAGGAGCTCGCGATCCCCGGGACGCTGTGGGTCCCGCTGCTGCTCGTCGGCGTCGCGGTCGTACTGCTCCCCGCGGCGGTCCGAAGCCCGATCGACGCGACCCGGCGGGACGTCCCGAAGTTCCTCGCGGTCGGCGCGCTCGTCGCGCTGGGCGAGCACCTGACGACGGTCGCGTTCGCGGCGCTGCCCGCGAGCGTCGCCTCTCCCGTGATCAACACGCAGGCGATCGTCGCGGTCGTCCTCGGGGGCGTGCTGCTCGGCGAGCGCCACTTCCGGATCCGGCTCGCCGCGGCCGTCCTCGCGGTCGTCGGCGTCGCGATGATCGCGGGATAGGGGGGGCACGCGGGGTGGTGAGGCGCGGGATGAGGAGACGCGGCTGAGTCCCATCGAGCGCGGCGAGGCGGTCGTCGTCGCGGAACCGACGACATGAACCGAGAGCGACGAGCCCGTTCCGCGAACTGGTACCGACATCGGGAATCCTTATAACCGATAGCGAACCAACTCAAACCACGTATGGCCAAGGCGCTTCCATTTCGCTGGTACGGCGGTAAATACAGCCACCTCGATTTTATACTCTCACAGCTTCCGCAGACGCACCAGTACGTGGAGCCGTTCGGCGGAAGCGCCGCAGTCCTCATCAACCGGGAGCCGAGCCCGGTCGAGACGTACAACGACCTCGACGGGGACGTGGTGACGTTCTTCAAGGTTCTCCGCGAGAACAGAGACGAGCTCCTGGAAAACATCGCGCTGACGCCGTTCAGCCGGGAGGAACTCGCACACGCCGTCGAACAACAAAACAACGATGAGTTGAGCGACATGGAGCAGGCCCGGTTGTTCTTCGTCCGGGCGGGACAGACCCGGTCCGGGTTGGCTCAGGAAGCCACTCCAGGGCGATGGGCGTACTGTAAATCCACCTCGCGTCGGGACATGTCCGGAGCGGTCTCCCGCTGGCACGGGCGGCTCGAACAGCTGTACGATGTTGCGGACCGGCTTCGTCGGGTTCAGATCGAGAACAAGCCCGCCATCGAGGTCATCGAGCGTCACGACGACGAAGAGACCCTCTTCTACTGCGACCCGCCGTACCCGCACGAGACGAGAGGCGACACCAACTCGTACGGTCACGAGATGACGGACGACGACCACCGAGAGTTAGCCGAGGTCCTCCGGAACGCGGAGGGGAAGGTCGCCGTGTCGGGGTACAAATGCGACCTGTACGAAGAGGTGTTCGAGGAGTACGGGTGGAACCGGGTCGACGCCGAGGAGAAGACGATGCACACGACGAAAGACCAGCGGCAGGAGAGCCTCTGGTTGAACTACGAGCCGCCGAACCGCGATGTCGACCCCGGTCTCGACAAGGACGCCGACCAGCAAACCCTGCTCGAAGCGTCGGACGAGTAGATACCTCTCTTCTTCCTTTGTATCGGTTTTAGCCGACATTTGTTATTTCTGCGCCATATCGGAACCATGAGCCGGTGTCTGATTTGGCGGAAGAAAATGTCAGTCCTGAAGCGGCCTCGGAGATCCTGAACCGCGAGTGGAAGCATGTTCTGTCCGACGACGCGACCGAGTACGTCGACGACTCGTTCGTCCAGTCGAACGTACGCGACGTGTTAACCGATTCGAGCAAGACGTATCGGTACATACTGGTGAACGCCGCCCTCTCGAAGGCGGCGAATCCCGAGATCCACTATCGGGCGCTACAGGCGGGCTCCTCGCTCGACGGGGCGTACGACGCCCGCTCCGTCGCACACAAGGCCCTCGTTCCGTGGGAAAAAGATCACGGCGAGCGGCTCGGCGGCAGTCCGGAGCCCTTCGTGAACAATCCCGCTCGCCATCCCGAGGTCGACACCGGCAACCGCGCCCGCTCCAGTCGGAAACAGGAGCGGCTCTACAACCTCTTACAGCGGCTGGAGGACAAAGTCGCGCAGGGCGCCCTCGAACCCACCGACGTCCTCCGGGAGACCTTACAAGCGGTTTCCGAGTTGGAATCGAAGACGGTCGAGTTCGAGTCCCCGTCTGCCGCGCCGTACGAGCTAATCGCGGACAAAATAGAGCGGTACATAACCGAATCCGGAAACGGCGAGCGGCTTCCCGCCGTCGTCGCGGGCATCGTCCGGACGTACTACGACCACGCGGGAGGGGAGGACTGGCGGGTGGACTGCGAGCACGCCAACGTCTCCGACGAGTTCTCGAACGCGGCGGGCGACGTTGAAATCTTCCGCGGTGATGCGTTACACAAAGCGATTGAGGTCAAGGACAAGCCGGCCACTCGAAGCTCCGTTCAACACGCCGTCGAGAAGGGCCGGCTGAACGAGCTCGGGGAGTATCTGTTCGTTCTGGGTGCCGGGTTTCGCTCCGGCGAGGAGCGTGACGCGCGGCAAGCGGCCGAAGACGCGCCCATCGAACTCATTTTTATTACTCCCGAAGAGCTTCTGGGGACGCTGAAGCTCGTCGACGACGCCGATCGGCTCTCCTTCCTCGAGGCGGTCGGTGAGTTCCTGAACGACATGCGAGCGAACCAGTCGAACAAGAGGGCGTTCACGGAGTTAGTCGATTCCATCGACTGACTATGTCGTCTGTAACCGATATAATGTAAATAACGGATACAACCGAACCAGACAGACGTCGTGTCTCTCATCGGCGAAACCAAACTTCGGATACTGCGTCTTCTCGATGACGCCCCGTCTCACGGGTACAAGATACACAAGGAAATCGGCGTCACCACGTCGACCGTCTACCAGCACCTCAACGAGCTTGAAGCGGCGGGGATGATCGAACCGCACTCCGTCGACGGCGACACGCGAACTCGAACGGAGTACACCCTCACCGATGACGGGCGTCAGTTGCTCGATCTGCTCTCGCAAGACGAGTAACGAAGTCTTGTGGAACGTATACGCCCGACAACGCACGAGACAGTCCGTCGTTTACCTGATTCTCCTGGCGGTTTCCGGCCGCGTTTCGGAACTCGCGCACAGGGTCTACGAACCCGAATCGGAGGCTTAAACCTTCATCAGGGTATTTGTCCCGAGTGCGTGCGAGGGTAGCCAAGCCCGGAAACGGCGGCGGACTCAAGATCCGCTCCTGTAGAGGTCCGTGGGTTCAAATCCCTCCCCTCGCATCGCCGGGGTCCACCCCCCGTGATGCGGAAGACGCTCTCGGAGCGCTCTTCCCTCGCAAAACTTCATTCGAACGCCGCGAGCGACTGCTATCTCAAATTCCTGCGGTGGCGCGTGCCTCCGAGCGCCCTGTAGGCGCGAGGAGCACGCGCGAGGGAGTCGGTGGTCCGGAGCGAAGCGGAGGACCACCGACGAGGCTGGGGAGGCGTGAGGTGCGGTTGCTGTGCGGGGCGGGACTCAAAGGGGCAGCCGTGAGGACGAAGCCCGGCGCAGTAAGCACCGCAGGGAGCGAGTAGAACGAGCGACTGAGGAGCGCAGCAAGCCGCGCGAGTCCTCGCGGCTGGGGCTTTGGCGGTGTTGCCGCCGATCCGCCAGCACTCATTTATAAGCGAGCGGCAGAGGCCTTGGAGACGTTCGCGGGCTCCCCGCCCAACGATTTGTAGATAACCCCCCGGCACGACGCAGGCATCTCTCACGCCGCCACGACCAACCGCTCAACAGCGTATTGACACGTCCGAAAACGACACGAACGTCCAGCAAAGTCCGGGGTCCGAAACGGTTTTGACCCGGCCTGCCGGACGGTCGATATGCCAGCAGATCCCGACACGGGGTACGACCCCTCGCTGGGTCGGAAGTTCGTGTTCGTCACGGGCGGTGTGATGTCCGGGCTGGGCAAGGGCATCACCGCCGCCAGCACCGGGCGCCTTCTCGCCAACGCGGGCTTCGACGTCACCGCGGTCAAGGTGGACCCCTACCTCAACGTCGACGCCGGGACGATGAACCCGTACGAGCACGGCGAGGTGTACGTCCTCAAGGACGGCGGCGAGGTCGACCTCGATCTGGGCAACTACGAGCGCTTCCTCGGCACCGACATGACGTTCGATCACAACGTCACCACGGGGAAGACGTACGAGCACGTCATCGAGCGCGAGCGCGCCGGCGACTACCTCGGCAAGACCGTCCAGATCATCCCCCACGTCACCGACGACATCAAGCGCCGGATCCGCGAGGCCGCCGAGGGGTCGGACGTCTGTCTCGTCGAGATCGGCGGGACGGTCGGCGACATCGAGTCGATGCCGTTCCTCGAAGCGCTCCGCCAGTTCGCCCACGAGGAGGACGACGAGGACATCCTCTTCACCCACGTCACGCTCGTCCCCTACTCGAAGAACGGCGAGCAGAAGACGAAGCCCACCCAGCACTCCGTGAAGGAACTGCGCTCGATCGGGCTTCAGCCGGACATCCTCGTCGGGCGATCCGAGGACCGGCTGGACCCGGAGACGAAAGAGAAGATCGCCTTATTCTGCGACGTGCCCACGGACGCCGTCTTCTCGAACCCGGACGTCGAGGACATCTACCACGTCCCGCTGATGGTCGAAGACGAGGGGTTAGACGAGTACGTGATGGAGCGGCTCGGTCTCGTCGACGAGGCGCTCCCGAAGGCGGACCGCTCGACCGAGTGGCGCGACCTGGTCACGCGCGACCGCGACCGCGAGATCGACGTGGCGCTCGTCGGGAAGTACGCCCTCGAAGACGCGTACATGTCGATCCACGAGGCGCTGAAACACGCAGGGATCCAGACCGAGACCGAGGTGAACGTGCTGTGGGTCGACGCCGACGAGACCAGCGCGGAACACGAGAAGCGCCTCGCCGAGGCGGACGCCGTCGTCGTCCCCGGCGGCTTCGGCTCCCGGGGGACCGACGGGAAGATCGAGGCGATCCGCTACGCCCGCGAGAACGACGTGCCGTTCCTCGGGCTCTGCCTGGGCTTCCAGATGGCGGTCGTCGAGCACGCGCGCAACGTCCTCGGTCTCTCTGACGCCCATTCCGCGGAGATCGACCCCGACACGCCCCACCCGGTCATCGACCTGCTCCCCGACCAGTACGAGACGGAGGACATGGGCGGGACGATGCGGCTCGGTGCCCACGAGACCGACATCGAGCCGGGCACGCTCGCGGCGCGGGTGTACGGCGCCGACGCCTGTACCGAGCGCCACCGCCACCGCTACGAGGTGAACCCCGAGTACATCGACGCGCTGGAGGCCGACGGCCTCGTCTTCTCCGGGCGCGCCGACAACCGGATGGAGATCTTAGAGCGCCCGGCCCACCCGTTCTTCTTCGGGACGCAGGCGCACCCCGAGTTCCGGTCGCGGCCGGACCGCGCGAGTCCCCCGTTCGTCTCTCTCGTCGAGGCGGCGCTGGAATCGACGGACACAACCGAGCGGAACGCGGACGTGAGGCTATAGATGGTCGAGACGGAGGAATTCATCGCGGAGGCGAAAGCGGAGATCCGGGAGGCGATCGGCGACGCGAACGCCGTGATCGCCCTCTCGGGCGGCGTCGACTCCTCGGTCGCGGCGACGCTCGCGTACGAGGCGGTCGGCGACCAGCTCACCCCCGTCTACGTCGACACGGGGCTGATGCGGAAGGGGGAGACCGAAGAGATCCGCGACACCTTCTCGTTCATGGAGTCGCTGCGGGTGATCGAGGCGCAAGACCGGTTCTTCGACCGCCTCGAAGGCGTCACCGACCCCGAGGAGAAGCGCCACGTCATCGGCGAGGGGTTCATCGACGAGTTCGAGACGGTCGCGCGCGACGTCGACGCCGACTACCTCGTTCAGGGGACGATCTACCCCGACCGGATCGAGTCGGAGGGGAACATCAAGTCGCACCACAACGTCGGCGGGCTCCCCGAGGTCGTCGACTTCGAGGGGATCGTCGAGCCGGTCCGCGACCTCTACAAGGACGAGGTCCGCGAGGTCGCCCGCGCGCTCGGCTTAGAGGAGATCATCTCCGAGCGGATGCCGTTCCCCGGTCCCGGGCTCGCCGTCCGGATCGTCGGCGAGGTGACGCCGGAGAAGGCGGCCGTCGCCCGCGAGGCGACCCACGTCGTCGAGGAGGAACTGGCGGAGTACGACCCGTGGCAGGCGTTCGCCGCGGTCCTCGGGAAGGCGACGGGCGTCAAGGGCGACAACCGCGTCCACGGCTGGGTGGTCGCGGTGCGCTCCGTCGAGAGCCGCGACGGGATGACCGCCCGCGCGCAGGAGCTGGACTGGAGCACGCTCCAGCGGATCCAGAGCCGGATCACCGGCGAGAACGAGAACGTGGCGCGCGTGGTGTACGACGTGACCCACAAGCCGCCCGCGACGATCGAGTACGAGTGATGGCGGGGACCCACGCCCGGCCCGACGGCGGTCGCGCCGCGGGACCGATCGCCGTCGTCGCCGGGTCCGACCAGAACGGTCTCGGCGAGGAGCTCGCCGCGCTCGGCGTCGAGATCCGCCGCATCGACGGTCTCGTCACGGCGACGAAACTCGAGGGAACCGGGATCGCCGACGCCGCCTACTTCGTCCTCACCGACGTCGAGGAGGCGACCGGGATCCCGGTCGCGAAGGAGCTGAACCCGAACGTCCGGGTCGTCACCTACGCGAGCCGGTCGCTGCCGGAGTTCGTCGCGACGGTCGCCGACCTCGCGGTCGACCCCGACCTGCTGGACGCCGCGACGGTCGCCGAGGAGCTGACGGGCGACGACTCGGAAGCGTGACCGGGGACGGCGAGCCGACGGACGGCGGAAGGGACGGCGAGGCAGCCGCGAGCGACGGGTCGACCGACGACGACGCCACGGCCCTCCCGGTCACCCTCTACACCCGCGAGGACTGCTCGCTGTGCGTCGTCGCCCGCGAGACGATCGAGTCGGTCGCGGCCGACCTCGACGGCGTGACGGTCGCGCTCGACGAGGTCGACGTCGACACGGACCCGGAGCTGGCCGAAGAGTACGGCGAGCGCGTCCCGTACGTGCTCGTCGACGGCCACCCGGCGTTCAAGTACGAGGTCGACGAGCGCGAGCTGCGCTTGAAGCTGTTGGCGGCGACCTGACTCGGAAAACGCCGCGACCGACCGCGACGGACCGCTTCCTGCTACTCCTGCTTCTCGACCGTCTCCGCGCCGGGGGCGTTCGCCTTCACGCGCGTCACGGCCTCGACGGCGTTCGACCGGGAGGCGTACCCCTCGCCGGAGTCGGCGAGGACGTTGCCGTTGCGGTGGCGGAGCCGCCAGCGCCACTCCTCGGCGGCGTCCTCGTAGATCTCGAACGCCGCGCTGCCAGCCGCGAGGGCGCTCGCGTCGGGCGCGTACTCGCTCACGCGCTCGACGGCTTCGACGGCGTTCGACCGGGAGGCGTACCCCTCGCCGGAGTCGGCGATGACGTTCCCGTTGTCGTGGACGAGCCGCCAGCGCCACGATCCGCCCCTGTCCTCGTAGGTCTCGAACGTCGCCTTGCTCTCGCCGTCGCCCGCTCGTCCCTCCGCGTCCTCGTCGTCGGGGAATTCGAGGCCCGCGCCGCCCGCGTTCGACCTGACGCTGTCGAGTCCCTGCTGGGCCTTCTGTCGGGAGGCGTACCCCTCGCCGGAGTCGGCGAGGACGTTGCCGTTCTCGTGGACGAGCCGCCAGCGGTACTCGCCGGCGGCGTCGCGGAACACCTCGAACGCCGCGGGGTCGATCCGGAGGTAGTCCGCGGCCGCGACGTGGTCGCGCAGCTTCGAGAGCGCGCGCTTCGCGTTCGACCGGGAGGCGTACCCCTCGCCGGAGTCGCCGACGACGTTACCGTTGTCGTGGCGGAGTCGGAAGCGCCACTCGTCGGCGGCGTCCGCGTACAGCTCGAAGGTCGCTTGGCTCTCCGGTGCGTCGTCGTCGTCCGGGATGGCGACGTCCGGCTTCGCGGCGTCGGCCGGCTCCGGGCCGTCGTCGTCGGCGACCGCCTCCGCCTCCGCGACCGGGGTCTCGATCCGGAGGAGCCCCGCGCCGAGCGCGTTCCGCCGGACGCTGTGGAGGCCCTGCTGGGCCTTCCCGCGGCTGCTGTACCCCTGTCCGGACGAGGCGATGACGTTGCCGTTGCGGTGGCGGAGCCGCCAGCGGGGCTTCCCGCCCGCGTCCTCGAACAGCTCGAACCGGGCCTTGCTCTCGCGCAGCGCCGCGGTCTCCGTCCGGGCCGATTCGAGCGCCGACTCCGTCTCCGACAGCTCCTCGCGGGTCGTTTCCAACTCCGACTCGGTCGCGTCCAGCTCCGCGGTCGTCTCCTTGGCCGCCTCGGTCGCCGCGGCCGCCTCGCCCCGCAGCCGCTCGTAGTCTTCGTACACCGGATCGGAGAGCAGCGGGACGACCGTCCCGGCGAGACCGATCAGCAGCAGTCCGACGCCGTACACCGTGATCACGGTCGGGTCGCCGGTCGCGGTGAACCACCCGTCGGGGAAAATGTTTACGAACCACACGACGCCGAGGACGCTGACGGCCGTCCCCAGGTAGCCGAGGTAGGTTCCGGCTCGCCGGAGCGGGAAGCGGATGACCGCCCCGAGCATGACGAAGGGCGGCGCCAGCGCCGCGAGCGCGTACGCGATCCCCCGCGTCGTCGACTCCGAGCCGGTGAGGAAGAACAGCGCGACGCCGGCCAGCCCGAGCAGCATCCCGAACCCGAACAGCCAGTAGCCGTTCACCTCGTCGTTCGTCGTCGGCGTCCCGATCCGACGTTCGTACAGTCCGCCGGCCTGATCTGATTTGTTATCAGTTCCCATATTCAAGGACAACTCCGGCTACCCGGTTATAAGTAGGGGAGGATAGGGCGGTCCGACGCGGGACTCCCCGACTACCGCGACCCGAGCGTTTACCACGGAGACGCTCCCTCGTGGTGGTATGTACGTACTGCGAGGCGGTCGCGTGGCGGACGCCGCGGGGACCCGCGAGGCCGACGTGGCGGTCGCGGACGGGGAAATCGTCGCGGTCGGCGACCCGGAAGCGGTCGACGACGCGGTCGAAGCGCACGACGACGGGGAGCCACCCGAGGTCGACGCCGACGGGAAGGTCGTCGCGCCCGGGCTGATCGACGCGCACGTCCACGCCATGATGGACGGGCGGCCGGACGTCTCGACCGCGGTCTCGGACAGCGACTACACGGCGAGCTACCGGACCGCGAGCAACCTGGAGGCGGCGGTCGAAGCGGGCGTCACGACGGTGCGCGACCTCGGGAGCCGCGAGACGCTCGCGCTCGACGCCGCGGAGGCGGTCGCCGCCGGCGACATCGACGGCCCGCGCGTCCTCGCGTGCGGCCGCAACGTGATCATGACCGGCGGCCACGGCAACTGGTTCGGTCGCGAGGCCGACGGTCCCGCGGAGGTGCGGAAGGCGGCCCGCGAGCAGCTGAAGGCGGGCGCGGACGTGCTCAAGTGCATGGCCACCGGCGGCGTCCTCACCGAGGGCGCGGTGACGGGCGCCCCCGAACTCACCCCCGAGGAGCTTGCGGCGTTCACCGACGCGGCCGCGCCGACCGACACGCCGACCGCGGCCCACGCCCACGGCGAGGAGGGGATCAAAAACGCCGTCGAGGCCGGCATCTCCAGTATCGAACACGGGACGTTCATGGATCGGGAGGCCGCCGAGATGATGGCCGAGCGCGGCACCTACTGGGTGCCGACCGCGAGCGCGCTCCGCGGCATCGTCGAGCACGGCGTCGAGGCCGGTATCCCCGAGGACGCCGTCGCGAAGGCGGAAGACGCGGCGAACCGCTTCGACGACGCGTGGGACCACGCGCTCGACGCGGGCGTCCCCATCGCGATGGGGACCGACGCGGGCACCCCGTTCAACTTCTTCGAGGACATTCCCCAGGAGCTGGCGCACATGGTCGAGTACGGTCTCTCGCCGGAGCGGGCGCTGGAGGCGGCCACCGTCAACGCCGCGGACCTGCTCGGACTCGACGACGTCGGGCGCGTCGAGGAGGGGTACCAGGCCGATCTCGTCGTCCTCGACGCCGACCCGACCGAAGACGTCGAAGCGTGGCAGGAGCCGGAGGCGGTGTTCGCGCGCGGCGAACGCGTCGCCTGACGGCGGTCGAACCGCGACTTCTCGGACCACCCCGCGCCGCTCGAAACGGTTATTTTTACCCCGCGCCGCCCCACCTTCCGCCGATGACGACCTCGTCGACCCGGCACGCGGACCCGGACGAGAACCCCTACGTCGAGGACCCGCCGACCGACTTCGACCCGGTCGACGACCTCTCCGAAGACGAGGCCGCCGAGCAGGCCGACCTGCTCCGCGCCGCGGTCCGCGAGCACGACCATCGGTACTACGTCGAGGCCGCCCCCCTGATCTCCGACGAGGCGTACGACCGGCTGTTCGCCCGGCTGCGGGACCTCGAAGACGCGTTCGACCTCCCGACCGAGAACTCGCCGACCGGCCAGGTCGGCGGCGAGCCGCTCGACGCGCTGGAGACGGTCGAGCACGTCGCGCCGATGCTCTCCATCGACAACGCGACCGACGCCGCGGCGGTCCGCGAGTTCGACGAGCGCGTCCGCGAGGGGCTGGCGGACGCGGCCGAGTCGGGCGACCTCTCCGGGTTCGGCCCCGACGACCTCGCGTACGTCTGCGAGCCGAAGTTCGACGGTCTCTCGATCGAGGTGGTGTACGAGGACGGCGAGTACGTCCGCGCGGCCACCCGCGGCGACGGCCGCGAGGGCGACGATGTCACCGAGCAGGTCCGCACGATCCGTTCGGTCCCCGGCCGCCTGCGCGGCGACGACCACCCCGACCGGCTCGCGGTCCGCGGCGAGGCCTACATGCCCCGCGACGCCTTCGAGACGTACAACGAGGCGCTGATGGAGCGCGGCGAGGAGCCGTTCGCGAACCCGCGCAACGCCGCGGCCGGCACGCTCCGCCAACTGGACCCCGCGGTCGTCGCCGAGCGCCCCCTCGACGTCTTCTTCTTCGACGTGCTCGCGTGGGAGGCGGACGATGACGGTCCCGAGCGGCCCGCGCGCCACCGCGATGCGCTCGACGCCTTCGAGTCGCTCGGTCTCCGCCGGAACGACCGAGTCGCGGTCGTCGACAGTATCGAGGCCGCGATCGACTACCGCGACGAGATACTGGCCGCCCGCGAGGACCTGAACTACGCGGTCGACGGCGTCGTGATCAAGGTCGACGCCCTCGCGCACCGTGCGGCGCTCGGGACCACGTCGCGCGCGCCGCGCTGGGCGTTCGCCCACAAGTTCCCGCCGCGGACCGCGACGACGACCGTTGAGGGCGTCACGGTTCAGGTGGGCCGCACCGGGCGGCTCACGCCCGTCGCCGAACTGGACCCCGTCGACGTCGGCGGCGTCACCGTCTCGCGCGCGACCCTCCACAACCCCGCCGAGATCGAGGCGCTCGGCGTGAACGTCGGCGACCGCGTCCGGATCTACCGCGCGGGCGACGTGATCCCCTACGTCCCGGAGGTCGTCGAGAAGCGCTCCGAGGGGACCTACGCGTTCCCCGACGCGTGCCCCGTCTGCGGGGCCGACGTCGAGCGGGACGGCCCGCTCGCGTTCTGTACCGGCGGACTGGGCTGCTCCGCCCAGCTGGAGCGGGCGGTCGAACACTGGGCGCGCCGCGACGCGCTCGACGTTGAGGGGCTGGGTCCGGAGCGGGTCGAACAGCTCCGCGAGACCGGCCTCGTCGAGTCGCTGCCGGACCTCTACGACCTGACCGCCGCGGCGCTCGCCGAGCTGGAGGGGTGGGGCGAGACGAGCGCCGAGAACCTGATCGCCGAACTCGATGCGACCCGAGACCCGCCGCTCGACGACTTCCTCGCCGGGCTGGGGATCCCCGACGTGGGCGCGACGACGGCCCGGGCGCTCGCCGCGCACTTCGGGACGCTCGACGCCCTCCTCGACGCGGACGAGGCGGCCCTCCGCGAGGTCGACGATGTCGGTCCCGAGGTGGCCGCGTCGATCCGGACCTTCCTCGACCGCGAGGAGAACCGCGCGGCGATCGACGGACTCCGCGAGCGCGGCGTCGACCCCGAGCCGTTCGAGACCGACGCGGCCGACGGACCGACCGACGCGCTCGACGGACTCACCTTCGTGTTCACCGGTTCGCTCTCCGTCCCGCGGAGCGAGGCGCAGACGCACGTCGAGGCGCACGGCGCGTCGGCGACGTCGAGCGTCTCCGGGAACACCGACTACCTCGTCGCCGGCGAGAGTCCGGGGCGGTCGAAGCGCGACGACGCGGCCGCCGAGGACGTGCCGGTCGTCGACGAGGCCGAATTTGCCGACCTGCTCGAAGCGCGCGGCGTCGACTGGCCGCCCGAGGGCGACGAGTAGCGGCGAGTCGATTCTCGGCGGAGCCGTTCGAGAAAAACTGTCCGGACGAGTCGGTGAAACGACCCGACCGGAGTCAGACGAGCGGAACGATCCTGGAGACGATCAGCACGGTCACGAGCCCGGTCACCGAGATGATCGTCGTGAGGGCGGTCCACGTCTGGAGCGTCTCCCGCTTGGTGAGTCCTCCGATCTCGCTGACGAGCCAGAAGCCGGAGTCGTTGAACCACGAGAAGATGTTCCCGCCGGCGCCGATGACCATCACGAGGTAGGCCGGGTGGACGGTCAGCTGGCCGGTGAGCGGCGCCATGATCCCCGCGGCGGTCAGCATCGCGGCCGTGGCCGACCCCTGTGCGACGCGCACGATCGCGGCGATGAGCCAGGCCGTGATCAGCAGGCCGATACCCACTTCCTGGAGCGCGTTGGCCAGGTAGTCACCGATCCCGGAGGCGGCGAGCAGCGCGCCGAACGCCCCGCCGGCCGCCGTGATCGCGGCGATGTTCCCGCCGCTCTGGAGCGCTTCGGTGAGTTCGTCGCTCCACTCGCTCTGACTCATGTCTTCGAAGCGGTAGAACGTGTACGCGGCCGCGAGCGCGGCGATCGTCAGCGCGACGTTCTTGTTCCCGATGAAGTCCGTGACCGGTTGTACCGAGGTCAGGACCGGAAACAGGTCTTGGAACGTGTTGACGAACGTCGAGGACGCGATCAGCAGGACCGCAAGCAGGATCGGCGCCAGCGACTCGATCACTCCCGGAAGCTCGCTGGTCGGCCGGTCCGCGACCTCCTGTAGCTCGTCCGTCGAGGTCGACATCGTGTCTCGCAGCGGAATGTCGAGCCGGTTGTTGATCCAGCGTCCGTAGACGAGTCCGGAGACGATCGCTGCCGGGATGGCGACCACCAGTCCGACGACGATGGTCGTGAACAGGTTGCTCCCGACCTGATCGGCGACCGCGAGCGGGCCGGGCGTGGGCGGGACGAACACGTGCGTCGTCGCGGCCCCCGCGCCGACGACGACGATGAACAGCGTGTAGTCCCGACCGACGCGGGCGCGCATCGACCGGGCGAGCGGTGCCATGAGGTAGAACACGCTGTCGAAGAACACCGGAATCGCGAGCACCGAACTGCTCCCGAGCAGCGCGATGTCCGAGTTGCTCTCGCCGAGTACGCCTTGGAACCCGCGGACGATCCGCTGTGCCGCGCCGCTCTCTAACATCCCTTTCCCGATTATCGCGGCCATCAGGATCGGTATCCCGATCCCCGCCATACCGTTGCCGAACGCCGTCGCGACTTGGCTGCCGGCGTCGGCGGCTGTGAAGTCGGCGACGAAGATCGTGTTCACTACGCCGACCAGGAACGCCGAGATGATCAGCCCGATGAACGCCGGGAGGTCCAGCCACACCAGTAGGGCCACCACAATTATCAGGCCAATTATGAACGTTAGTAGCGGACTGTGCGCAAACTCGACAGCTGCCTGAAGTGGTATCGGAACCATACCGATGAGGTATGTATGATATTATCATTTAAATTTTTCCACGAGGACAGATCTCCGTTCATAAGCGTTAAAACGCCCAAAATCTGTTCTCTTTCTCCCGCCTACCGGTTCGTCTCGCTTGGCGAAAAGCAGTCAGAGAACTACGAATTGATCTTTATTACTTTTGAGCAAACACTTCCGACGGCGGCAGACTGGTGTGTTCTCCGACATAGTTCTCGAGTGAACGGGCGTTGCGCGTCTCGACCCGCAACCCTTTATCAACTCACGCCGGAACCGGAAGGCATGACCGCGATCGAACTGCGGAGTGTGACGAAGGCGTTCGCCGACGTCACGGCCGTTCATGACCTCGACCTCACCGTCGAAGACGGCGAGGTGTACGGGTTCCTCGGGCCGAACGGCGCCGGCAAGTCCACGACGATCGACATGCTCCTCGACCTCGTCCGCCCCACTACGGGGACGGTCCGCGTCCTCGGGGCCGACGTCGCGGCCGACGGGGTCGAGATCCGCCGGCGGACCGGTGTGCTCCCGGACGGCTTCTCGGTGTACAACCGGCTTTCCGGGCGAAAACACGTCGAGTTCGCCGTCGAGTCGAAGGACGCGGACGACGACCCGGACGCGCTGCTCGACCGCGTCGGTCTCGACGGCGACGGCGACCGCTCCGCCGGCGAGTACTCGAAGGGGATGCGCCAGCGGCTCGCCCTCGCGATGGCGCTCGTCGGCGACCCCGACCTGCTGATCCTCGACGAGCCCTCCTCCGGTCTCGACCCCGCCGGGGCGAAGGAGATGCGCGAAATCGTCCGGACGGAGGCCGACCGCGGCGCCACCGTCTTCTTCTCGTCGCACCTCCTCGGGCAGGTCGACGCCGTCTGCGACCGCGTCGGCATCCTCCGCGACGGCGAGCTGGTCGCCGAGGACTCCGTCGAGGGCCTCCGCGAGGCGGTCGGCGGCGAGGAGACGCTGGAGGTCGCGGCCGCGGGCGCCGACGACGACGCGGTCGCGGCGGTCCGCGCGCTCGCCGGCGTCTCCGGCGTCACCCGCGATGGCGACGATCTGGTGGTGAACTGCGCCAGCGACGCGAAGACCGACGTGATCGCCGCCCTGGAGGACGCCGGCGTCGCGGTCGACGACTTCCACACCCGCGAGGCGTCGCTGGAGGACCTCTTCTTGGCGTACACGGAAGGCGACGCGGCGGAGCGCGACGGCGGCGTCCCCGATTCCGCACCTGACGCGGCGGACGACGATCCGGTGACCGAGGAGGTGGACCGATGAGCCTCGCCGCGATCGCCCGGAAGGACTTCCAGGAGACGGTCCGGTCGCGCGGCATGATCGCTCTCGTGGCGCTGTTCTCGCTGCTCGTCGCGGCGTTCGCGTACGCCGTGCGGCCGACGGGCGGGAACGAGCAGTTCGCCACCGAGGTGCTGTTGAGCGTCTTCATCGGTCCCGTTCTCGTGACGACGCTCGTGCCGCTCGTCGGCGTCGTCGTCGGCTACAACGCGGTCAGCGGCGAGCGCGAGTCCGGCTCGCTGAAGCTCCTCCTGTCGCTGCCGCACTCGCGGGCCGACGTCGTCTTCGGCAAGGTCGTCGGCCGCGGCGCGGCGCTCGCCCTCGCGGTGTTCGCCGGCTTCCTGCTCCCCGCGCTGGTGTTGATGGTCGCTCCCGTCGTGTTCAACGCCGGCGCGTTCCTCGGATACACCGTGTTCGCGGCCGCGCTCGGCGTCGTGTTCGTCGCCATCTCCGTCGGCTGTTCGGCGGCGTCGTCGACCCAGCGCCGGACGCTCATCGGCGGCGTCGCGATCTACGTCCTCTTCGTCATCCTGTGGAGCACGCTCACCGGCCGGCTGGTCGGGGCCGCCAGCCCCCTCGTCGACGCGCTCCCGGTGTCGGCGACGCAGCTCCGGGTGTTCCTTCAGGTGTCGAATCCCACGACCGCGGTGGAGGCGTTATCGAACGCCTTCCTCGGCCAACAGCTGTTCAGCGGCGAGACCGCGAACCAGCAGCTCTCGGCGGCCGCGATGCTCGTTTTCTGGACGCTCGCGCCGCCGCTCGCGGGACTCCTGAAGTTCGACGCGGACGATCTGTAAGCGATCCACCCTTCTCGGATCGCGACAGTTCGGAAGGATCTGTCGAAATACGCGAGCACGGCCGACACCCGTTTTTATTTTCTGAGTTCGTAGCCTAGATATTTTTCACATCTTAATATGTATGGAGAATTATGTCCGGAGAAGACGAGTTCAGGATATCTGAGGATGAGCGTGACCGATTAGTTGCAGAGGAGGTTGAGGGGTTCCCGGTCGACAATCCGAAATACACGACGTACCTGTTGAGACCCGCGGTCAACCTCTCACAGTCTAACCGTCCGAAGGTAGTCGGACAAATGAGTGATATTATCGAGGAGTTCCGGCAGAAACACCCTGATGGGACGTTTGAAGACTGGGTGAACTACTACAAAGAGGAGTACGACGGAGACGATCGACTTGCGGAAGCCACCGAGATCGCGTACCCGATGGTTGAAAAAATGCGAGCTGCGTTCGAGCAGATTAACGAGGATATGACACATGACTTTCTTCGTGATCTGGTCCTGTTCAAAACCTACGAGGGCTTCGACGTTCAGGAAACGGTACTGAGGAAACTGGGCGAGATGTACGATGAAGATGTGACTCGTGCGACCGCTGAGGACGAAAGCAAAGGTATTGACGGCTACATCGGTGACCAGCCTGTTCAAATTAAACCAGTCACATACCCGGACGACCTTCAGGAGGGAATCGATGTCCCGATCGTCACCTATGACGAGAACAAATCGAACAAAGCGATGACGGTCAACGCGTCCGAATTAAGCGAGGAGATGTACAGCGAAAGCGGAGACGAGGATGACTGATCCCGAACTCCACCAATAACTACAAACACCCGCATGAGTAGCTTGTACGCATGGAAACTGCCCACGATATTTTCATCGGGAACTCGCACTCGCTGTCAGAGATAGAGGACGACGGTGTCGAACTCGTCGTGACTTCTCCGCCGTACCCGATGATCGAGATGTGGGACGACCTCTTCTTCTCGCTGAACGCAGACATCGAAACGTCTCTCGACGACGGTGACGGTCGGCGGGCCTTCGACCTGATGCACGAGGAACTCGCCAAGACGTGGGACGAAGTCGAACGGGTCCTCGTTGACGGCGGCATTGCGTGTATTAATATCGGAGACGCGACTCGGAAGGTGGACGACAGTTTCAGAGTCTACCAGAACCACGCGCGTATCACCGAGTACTTCGACGACATGGGGTTCGAACCCCTCCCGGACATCCTCTGGCGAAAACCCGCCAACTCGGCGGCGAAGTTCATGGGATCGGGGATGATGCCGCCGAACGCGTACGCGACGCTCGAACACGAGTACCTGCTCGTCTTCCGGAATGGGAAACAGAGCCGAGAGTTCCCGTCCGGGAACGACGTCCGATACGAGTCGGCGTACTTCTGGGAAGAGCGTAACGAGTGGTTCTCAGACGTCTGGGAAGACGTTCGCGGAACGTCTCAGGAGCTAGCGGACGCCGATACCGAACTCAGGGACCGTTCGGCCGCGTACCCGTTGGAAATCCCGTATCGGCTCATCAACATGTACAGCGTCTACGGTGACACCGTTCTCGACCCGTTCTGGGGAACCGGAACGACCTCTCTGGCGGCGATGATCGCCGGCCGGAACTCCGTCGGCTACGAACTCCGAGAAGAGTTCACGGAGGTCTTCGACGCCGCTGTTTCCGAGGTTGCGGAGCTCGCTCACGCCACGGTGTCGAAACGAATTCGAGACCACGAGGAGTTCGTCGAGCAACGCTTGGAAGACGGCAAGGAGTTCAAATACGACGCCGAAAACTACGACTTCCCGGTCACGACGAAACAAGAGAAGCTGCTCCAACTCTACACGATCGACGACGTCGAGCAGACGGCGGACGGATACACCGTAACGCACACACCGTACAACGAATCCGAGTCAATCGCCTCAGGATCGGGAGATCAGGGACAGGCAACCCTCGGAAGTCAGTTCCAGTAGTTTCCCCCAAAGAGTTCGAACCGCGCCCCTCCACACCTGCGGCTCGCGAGTTGCTCGCCGCAGGAAGTGGGCTCGGGCGGGTTCGAACCTCGGTCGCTCCCGTTCGCTCGCTGCTCGCGGCTTCGCCGCTCGCTCACCTCCCGCTCCCTGCTTCGAACCCGCCCTCGAACACGCACGTTGCTGTCGCTCGCGGAGTTGCTCGCGACAGCAATAGTGGGCTCGGGCGGGTTCGAACCGCCGATCTCAGCCTTGTAAAGGCCGCGTCATAACCAGCTAGACCACGAGCCCTCACCGAAACAACCCTCCGAGAGCGGAAAACGATTTCCTTCCGCGACGCGAACCTCGACCGTGAACCGCCGCCTTATCGGGGTCCCGGCCGCCCTCGCGCTGATCGCCCTCGCCGGAGCCGCCGTCGCCGCGACGACCCCGGCCCTCCTGATCACCGGCTACGACACCGCCACGGTCGAGGCCGTCGACGGCGACACCGGCGAGTCGCTCGCGACCGTCGACGCCCGGGTCGCGGACGGCTTCGTGAAGCGGTACGTCGGGCTCTCCGCGACCGAGGAACTCGGCGAGCGCGAGGGGATGTTGTTCGTCCACGCCGACTCCGCGGAGCGCGCCTACGTGATGCGCGACATGGTGTTCGCGCTCGACATCGTCTTCGCCGACGCGAACGGGACCGTCACGACGATCCACGAGGCGGCGCCGGAGTCGCGGCCGCTCACCCGCTACGAGGGGACCGGGCGATACGTCCTCGAAGTGCCGCGCGGGTGGAGCGACCGTCACGGGGTCGACCGGGGCGACCGACTGGTGATCGACCGGTCGTGAGGCCGCCGCTCGGCCGGGGCGGTCCACCGACGAAACCGCTTTCAGCCTCGCAGGCGTCGCTGCGAGTATGACCGGACTCGCCCGCCGGGCCGCATGGAACCTCCGCCACCGCTGGCGGCGGATCTTCGCGCTCTGCGTCGTCGGCGTCGGTGTCGCCGCTCCTCTCCTCACCAACCTCTGGTGGACCCTCCCGATCGTGTGGTTCTTCGGTCTCGGCATCGCCCTCCCCGTCCTCCACACTCTGACGAAGCCGGTCCCGGACGCCGACCCCGACGACCGCGAGGACGCGACCGGCGACCCCGCGCTCGACGCGCTCCGCGAGCGGTACGCCAACGGCGAAATCGACGAGCGGGAGTTCGAGCGCAAACTCGACCGCCTGCTGGAGACCGAGGACGCCGAGACGGTCGACGATTCGGCCGACGGCGACGTCGCCGACCGTGTCCGAGGCGGCATCCGCCGGGAGATGGAGCGGATCCGGGAGTGACCGATCGACGTTCCCCGCCGCGGGTGCGACCGACACCGTTTTGCGGACCGACTGCGACCCGGTCGAACGTGTTCGAACCGACCGACGGTTGGCCGACACGCGGCGCCGCAGCGCGGCCGAGAGGTGCGTGAGATGTTCCCCGAAGCCCTCCGCTACCCGGTCGCCGACCGAGCGCGGCTGGACGGCACCGCGAAGTGCCTCGCGGCGCTGCTCCTCGGCGGGGCGCTGCTCCGGATCGCGGCGAGCCTCTGGCCGGACTGGGCGCTGCTGGCGCCGCTGCTGCTGGCCGTCGGCCCGCTCGCCGCGTTCCTCGGTCTCGTCGGGGGCGTGCTCGCGGGGGACGGGTTCCCGTCGGTCGCGACGGGGACCACGGCGCGACTCGCCGGACGGCTCTTCGGCGTCGCCGCCGTCTATCTCACCCCCGCGGTCGTCACCGTCGTCGGCGTCGGCTACGTCGTCGCGACCGGGACGATCCCGAGCGCGCTGAGCGGCGTGGGACTCGCGACGCTCGCGACCGTCGCGCTCCTCGTCACGGTCGTCTGCGCGTACCTCTTCCCGTCGGCGGCGGCCGTGAGCGTTCGCGAGGGACTCCGCGCCGGCCTCCGACGGGACGCTCTCCGCGGGACCGCCTCCAGTTCGTACTTCCTCGCGTGGGTCGGCGCGACGGTCCTCGTGGTCGTCGCGTGGACCGCGCTCGCGACGACGGCCACGCGGAGCGTCGCCGCGCTCGTCGCGCTCGCGTGGAGCGCGTACGCCCACGTCGCCGCCGCGGCGCTGCTCACCGAGGGGGTCGGCCGGACCAAGTACTGGTGACCGGGACGAGCGAACCGTTCGAAAAAAACCGCGTCGACGCGTGACGCCGGTCAGAGATCGATCTGCTCGGCCGCGTCCTCCATCGACCGGTTGTGGAGCGCCTCGCCCGTGGCGCGGTCGAAGAGGTGGACCGCGTCCTCCGGGATCCGCGCGGTCACCGTGTTCCCCTCGCTGACACGGTTGAACCCGTCTATCGTCGCGACGAGCGCCTCCGCGTGCTCGGGGTCGGCGTCGGGGTCGAAGTGGAGGTACACCGTGTTCTCGTCGCCCATCGGTTCGACGACGTCGACGGTGGTCTCGAACTCATGGTCGCCCGCCTCGTCGACGAGCTCGACGGCCTCGGGGCGGATCCCCAAGACGAGGTCGGTCACGTCACCGAGATCCGACCGGACGTCCTCGTCGATCGGGTACTCGAAAACGTCGGCCACCAGCCGGTCGCCCTCCAGCGTCACGTCGAAGAAGTTCATCGACGGCTCGCCGAGGAAGCTCGCGACGAACTGGTTGGCCGGCTCGTGGTAACACTCCAGCGGCGTCGCGACCTGCTGGAGCTCGCCCGCGTCGAGGATGGCGATCCGATCGCCCATCGTCATCGCCTCCGTCTGGTCGTGGGTGACGTACACCGTGGTCACGCCGAGGTTGTTCTGGAGCCGCTGAAGCTCGGTCCGCATCTCCGCGCGGAGCTTCGCGTCGAGGTTGCTGAGCGGCTCGTCCATCAGGAAGACCTCGGGATCGCGGACGATGGCGCGACCGAGCGCGACGCGCTGCTGCTGGCCGCCGGAGAGGTCGGTCGGCTTTCGGTCGAGCAGCTCCGAGATGCCGAGCATCTCGCCCGTCTCGGACACCATCTGGTTGATCTCGTCGTCCGGGAGGTCGGTCGACTCCTCGAGACCGAACGACATGTTCTGCCGGACGCTCATGTGCGGGTAGAGCGCGTACGACTGGAACACCATCGCGATGTTCCGGTTCTGTGATTTCACGTCGTTGACGACGCGGTCGTCGATGCTGAGCGTGCCGGCGGTGATCGTCTCCAAGCCGGCGATCATCCGGAGCGTCGTGGACTTCCCGCAGCCGGACGGACCGACGACGACGAGGAACTCGCCGTCGTCGATCGACATCGAGACGTCGTCGACCGCGACGATCTCCTCGTCTCCGTCCTGGAACGTCTTCGTTATCGAGTCGAGTTCAAGCGTTGCCATATCTTTGAGTTGTGGTCGGTGTCGTGTAGTCGTTTTCGCGCCGCGCCGCGCCGCAGTCCGCACGCCCCCGTCTCGGGCGATGCCCGTCGCCGGACGAGTTTGGCGTGCGGGTCACGCCGCCACCCCCTCGGCGAACTCCTCGCCGAACAGGATGTACACCGCAAGCGTCGGCAGCGCCGCGAAGAACGCCCCGGCCATCCGGAGCGCGAAGTCCTGCCCCTCCAGCGAGGTCCCGAGACCCGCCAGGATCAACACGACGGGCGCCGCGGGGCTCGATTCCGTCGAGACGATCACCAGCGTGAAGAGGAGGTCGTTCCAGATCTGGGTGAACTGATAGATGAGGACGACCGCGAACATCGGTCCCGACAGCGGGAGGACGATCCGCCGGTACACCCGGCGGAGCGTCGCCCCGTCGAGGCGGGCCGACTCGATCATCTCCTCGCTCATCGTCTTGTAGTACGTCCGGAACAGGAGCGTACAGATCGGGATCCCGTAGGCGACGTGGGTGATCACCAGTTCGATGATGCCGGCGTAATCGTTCGGAATGCCGAGCGCCCAGACGAACGAGAGCGCCTCGCCGAGCTGGACCCACTGCGACCAGAACTGGGTCAGCGGGACCAGCACGGCCTGGTACGGGATGAATATCCCGGCGATGATCAACATCAGCACCACCGCCTTGTACGACTTCTTCCACGTCGGGATCGTCAGTCCGTACGCGGTGATGCTCCCGACGAACGCCGAGATAACCGTCGCGGGCACGGCGTACAGCAGGCTGTTCCCCATTCCGCGAAGCAGGGCGTCGATCGCCGACCCCCACTTCTCGAAGGTGAGTCCCGACGCTCCCGGCGGAGCGAACGGCGCCGTCTCGACGATCGCCGTGCCGGTCTTGAACGAGGTCACCAGCCCGGACTCGATGGGGACGAGGTAGAAGGCCGCCGCCAGCAGCAACACGATGTACAGCGCGGCGTCCTCGATCGTCACTCCCTCGAGATTCCAGCGGACATCTGTCGTCGCACCGCCGTCAGTTCGAAGTTCTCCGTCACTCATAGGTTGTCCCTCCGGTACTCGTACACGAGGTAGGGGCCGATGACGCCGAGCGCCATCGCGAACAGGACGATGGCGATCGCCGACCCGTACGCCCAGTTGAGGTTCGCGTACGCCTCACGCACCATCTTCGTCGCGAGGATGTCGGCGCCGTTCGGTGGCCGGTACCCCCCCGACAGCGAGTAGAGGAAGTCGAAGGCCTTCATGCCGAACACCATCAGCACCACGGCGGCGCTGATGGTCGCGCCCTTCAGCTGGGGAATGATCACGCGCCAGTACATCTTCAGGGTCGACGCGCCGTCGACCTTGGCGGCCTCGTAGTGTTCGCTCGGAATGGCTCGAAGCCCGGCGAGGTACACGACCATCGCGTACCCCGAGAACTGCCACATCAACGCGAAGATGACCGCGTAGAGGACGATGTTCTGGTTGCCGAGCCAACTCACCGGGCCGAGTCCGACGGTGCCGATGACGCTGTTGGCGATCCCGTTGTTGTAGTTGTAGATCCACAGCCAGAACTGCGCCGTCACCACGAACGAGAGGCTCATCGGCAGGAGGTAGATCGTCCGGAACGTGTTCTCGAACCGGATCCCCCTGTCTATCAGGATCGCCAACAGGAGACCGACCACGAGCGTCCCCGCGGTGAACGCGACGAGCAGAATGAGCGTGTTGATCGCGGCGTCGACGAACCCGGAGTCCGCGAGCGCCCGGGTGTACATCTCGAGGTCGAGATTCGAGTAGTCCGGCGCGTTCTCGAAGCGCTGGTAGTCGGTCAGCGAGATCAGCAGGTTCCAGATGACCGCACCGTAGACGAACAGTCCCATCAGCAGGAACGGCGGCAGCCAGAAGATAGACGACTCGATGAAGTCGCTCCCGAAGTGCCGGTCCAGCGCCGCTTCGACACGAGTCCGGAAGTCCCGGTCCGGTTCGGGCGCGGACCCGGCGGCGCCGTCGTTCACGACGCCGCCGTCCGTGCGGACCGCATCCTCGTCGTCCCCCAAGGAGGGCCTGATCGTCCGGTACAGTCGACGGTAAAAATCGAGCATCTGGTCGTGCTCAGTTCGACACCGCGTCCAGGAAGCCGGTCGTCGCCGCGTCGACGTTGTACGGGCCGGTGAACTCCGAGGAGATGACGTCGTTGAGCGCCGTCATCGTCTCGGAGGGAACGCCGAGTCCGTGCTGGAGGTTCGGCGGCCGGTACTCCGCGTTCGCGAAGTCCTCGGCCGTCTCCTGGAGGTACGGACCGAACTCGTCCATGCTCACGTCGGTCCGGGTCGGGATCGAACCCTTGTACTGGTTGAACGCGATCTGGGCCTCCGGACTGCCGGCGAACGCCGCCCAGGTCTTCGAGGCCTCGGGCGTCGGGTTGTTCGCCGGGTAGATGAACGAGTCGAAGTGGAGCGTGTACATCCCCTCCGTGCCGGGGAACGTCTTGAAGCCCCAGTCGTCCTCGTAGTCGAAGTCCTCGGCGTTCCGGAACGCGCCCGCCGCCCAGTTACCCTGGTGGATGAAGGCGGCGTCGCCGTTGATGATGTTCTGGTTCGACTCGGTCAACGCGATCGAGGACGCGTCGTCGCTGATGTAGTTCTCCAGGATCTCCGCCGTCGTCTCGAACGCCGACCGGACGGCCTCCTCGTCGCCGTTGCCCTCGAGGAAGTCCATGTACGGCTGGTAGCCGCTCTCGCCGAGCAACACGGCGCCCCACAGCTGGGTGGTCGTCCAGGTGCCCGCCATCGCGTGGGTCATCGGGATCGCGTCGGTCTCGTTCGAGACCGTCTCCAACGCGTCGATGAGCGCCGAGGGGCTGTCGAGCGAGCCGACGTCGACCCCCGCGTCCTCGACGACGGAGACGTTGTAGAAGAGGCAGTTCAGCCGGTGCGAACCGAGCGGCACGGCGCGGTAGCTGCCGTCCTGCTGGTGGAGTTCCGTGGCCTCCTCGACCATCACGTCCTCGAAGTCGTTCTCCTCCCAGACGTCGTCGACGCTGCCGAGGACGCCCTGGTAACGGAGCAGGTTCGGGCCGGGCCAGCCGGCGAACGCTCCCGGCGGGTCGTCGCTCTGGAGCCGGTTCGCGACCACGGCGTCGAGGTTCTGGTTACCGCCGCCCCCGATGGGGTTCATATCGAGACCGGTGTCGGGGTGCGCCTCGTTGAACGCCTCCTCGAGCGCCTCGGCCGCCGCGGCCCCGTCGCCGCCGGTCCACCCGTGAAGCACCTCGACCGGGTCACCGCTGCCGTCCCCCCCGTCGCCGCCGGAACAGCCGGCGATCCCCACGGTTGCGAGGCTTCCCGCGCCAGCTACGTAGTGGCGACGGGTGAGTCCGTTCTCCGAATCTGCGCTGTTGTCACGTGACATGTACCCACTCGTTCGGATGGACCATACTTAACGATTGATGTTCATTTACTCGGTGTACTATTAAAAAACACAGGCCAATTCAAAGCGCCGAAAGAGTCCTATAAGTCCGTTTGCGGCGGTGAAAACGACTGTCGGACCGTCACCGACACCCTAATTTTAAACGATTCGCATGGGGGCGATCGTAACGAATTGACGGCCGACTCCGGTTCGGGGCGCGCTCTCGGCGCTGCCGTCGAGAGCGCGCCCCGTCTCGGCGCGCCGACCGACCGATTCTTGACCGCGCGGCCCCCACTCGACGGTAATGCAGGGACCGCTGTGGATAGACACGCACGCGCCCGCCCTCGACGAGATCCGGCAGGACGAGGCCCGCGACCGCCTGCGCCGGGCCGTCGACGAGCCGATGAACCTCGTCGTCCAGGGACCGCCGGGGGTCGGGAAGACGGCGGCGGCGCGGGCGCTCGCCGACGCCTCCCACGCCGACCCGGACGCCGACCTGATCGAGATCAACGTCGCCGACTTCTTCGGCCGGACGAAAAAGGAGATCCGGACGGACCCGCGGTTCGAGGGGTTCCTCGAAGGGCGGAGCGGTATGGCGAAACGCGACATGATAAACCGCGTGCTGAAGGAGTCGGCGTCGTACGCGCCGATGTCCGGCGAGTACAAGACGGTCCTGCTGGACAACGCGGAGGCGATCCGCGAGGACTTCCAGCAGGCGCTGCGCCGCGTGATGGAGAAGCACCACCGGACCACCCAGTTCGTGATCGCCACCCGCCAGCCCTCGAAGCTCATCGCGCCGATCCGGTCGCGCTGTTTCCCGGTCCGCGTGCGCTCCCCGACGACCGACGAGACGATCGACGTCCTCGAAACGATCTGCGACCGCGAGGATGTCGACTACGACGGCGACGGACTGGAGTTCGTCGCCAGCGCGGCCGGCGGCGACCTCCGGGAGGCGATCCTCTCGGCGCAGGCGACCGCGGTCGAGGGCGACGAGATCACCATGTCGACCGCCTACGAGACGCTGGGCGAGGTCGGCGACGACGACGCGCTCCGCGAGGCGCTCGCCGACGCCCGCGCCGGCGAGCTGAAGGACGCGCGCTCGACGCTCGACGACCTCCTCGACGAGGGGTACGACGGGGGGGAGCTGCTCCGCGAGACCCTCCGGGTCGCCCGCGCCGGCTCCGAGTACGGCGGCGACGACCTCGCCCGGCTCCACGCGCTCGCGGGCGAGGCCGACCTCGACATGTCCGATGGGCTGGACGACACGACCCACCTCGTCCACCTGCTCGCGGCGTGGGCCGCGGGGCGGACCGAGCTCTCGCCCGCGCTGCGGGACGCGGAGGTCGGTCCGTGACCCGAACGCCGCCGCTCGCCCGGTTCCTCCCGTTTCCGGTGGTCGACGCCGCGTGGGACCTGGCGCTCGTCCCGGCGCTCGCGGGCGCCGTCGCGCTGCCCGTCCTCCCGCCGGTCGGGGTCGCGCTCGTCGCGCTCGCGCTCGGCGTCCTCTGGTTCCACCGCGACCCGGAGCGCGACCCGCCGACGGGCGAGGAAACGGTACTCTCCCCGGCCGACGGCACCGTCTCGGTGGTGCGCGAGGAGGGGTCGCGGCTCCGCGTCGGCGTGTTCATGAACGTCACCGACGTCCACGTCAACCGCGCGCCGCTCGCGGGCGAGGTCCGCGAGGTCCGCCACCGCCCCGGCGCGAACCGCCCGGCGTTCGACAAGGAGTCGGACCGCAACGAGCAGGTCGCGGTCGATTTCGGGGAGTACGAACTGCTCGTCATCGCGGGCTGGTTCGCCCGCCGGATCCACCCGTCGGTGGAGCCGGGCGACCGCGTCGAGCGCGGCGACCGCGTCGGTCACGTCTCGTTCGGCTCGCGCGCGGACGTGGTGTTGCCGGCGGACGTGACCCGCGAGGATCTGCTCGTCACCGAGGGCGACAGCGTCCGCGCGGGCGAGACGATCATCGCGGAGCGGCCGGGCGCGGCGTCGGATCTCGGATAACGGATCGCGCGCGAGCGACGCCCCGGTTCGGGCATACGCTTTTGTTTCGCGGCGGTGACGTTTCCCGCGTATGTCAGACGAGACCATCCACGAGTCGAGGCGGTCGCGGACGCGACAGGGGCTGGCCACGTACCTCCGGCGGATCGCCCGGGCGCTGGGCCGGGGCGATCCGGTGCCGGTCGACGAGGCCGGCACGGTGACGGTCGACGCGGCCGCGACCGGCGACGTCGAGGTCGAACTCGAACGTCAGGAGGGAACGGTTCACTTCGAGGTCGAGATGGAGTGGCCCGACGAGGCGGCGGCCGTCGACGAGGACGCGGCCGCGAGCAAGGCGACGTTCGAGCTGTACGCCGACAGCGCCGACGAGTACCGCTGGCGGCTCCGCCACGACAACGGGAACATCATCGCGGACGGCGGCGAGGGGTACGCCGACAAGCGCGACGCGGGGTCGGGGATCGAGAGCGTCCAGCGGAACGCGCCGGGCGCGCACGTGATCGACGTGTCCCGCGACGAGGAGGCGCCCGACGAGGGCGGCAGCGACGCCACCTTCGAGCTGTTCCGCGACAGCGCCGACGAGTACCGTTGGCGGCTCGTCCACGACAACGGCAACGTCATCGCCGACGGCGGACAGGGGTACGCCTCGAAGCAGAAGGCGAAACAGGGGCTTCGAAGCGTCAAGTCGAACGCGCCCGGCGCGGCCGTCGAGGAGACCGACGAGTAGCCGTCGGCGGCCGCACTCCCGCTCGCGGCGGTCTCCACGACCGCGGACCGCACCGCTTATTCGCCGGCCCTCACTATCTCGGGCCGACATGGACGCGCTCGACGCCAAGTACCCGTTCTTCGCGAGCGCCCGCGAGGCGGTCGCGGAGGCCGCGGTGTCGCTGCCGGAGCTCGTCGCGGCCGACGCGCCGGCCGTCGAACGCGCCCGCGAGCGCGTCGAGCGCGCCCTCCTCGAAGGGACGGTCGCCTCCGAGAGCGGCGCGTTTCCGGGCGAGTCGGCGTACGACACGCAGGCGGAGCTGCTCTCGTACCCCATCGCGCGGATCCTCGTCTCCCTGCTCGACTCCGCCCCCGCCATCGAGAAGTACGCCGCCGCGGAGGCGGCGACCGCGATGGAGCGGATCCGCCGCGACCTCGACACCGACGACGAGCTGCGGTCGGTGTCGTCCGCGACGGTCGCGCTCGACGACCTGCTCGCCGAGTTCGACCTCGCGGGCGCCGTGCGTCCCGACCCGGGCTCCCCGGCCGGGGTCCGCGGCGGCGCGGTCGGCGGAGGTTCGGGGGCCGGCAGCGGCGCGGCGACGGTCGGGAGCGGCGCCGGCCGCGACTCGGACCACTACCGGATCGCCGTCGGTCCGTACCTCCGGCTCACCTCGCCCGAGTGGGGCGACTCGTGGCGGCTCGTCAACCGCGCGCTCGCAGACGGGACAGTGCGCGTCTCTCGCGACGAGCTGCTCGCGGCGCTGGAGGCCGCCGTGGAAGACCGCGTCGCCGATGGGCTGCCCTTCGAGCTGGCGGCCGACGAGGGGATCGCCGCGGCGCTGGAGTCGCGCGTCGCCGACCTCCGCCGGCTGCTCTCCGAGCGGACGTACGCGGAGCCGCCGGACGTCGTCGCGCCCGCGCTGTTCCCGCCGTGTATGACGAACCTGATCGAGAAGGCGGAGCGCGACGCCGCCCTCTCTTCGGCCGAGTCGTTCGCGCTGATGGCGTTCCTCGTCGGCATCGGGATGACGCCCGACGAAGTCGTCGCCTTCTGCGCGGACACGAGCCTCGACGCGGAGGGGATCCGCTACCAGACCGAGTACCTGACCGACGAGCGGGGGACCCAGTACCCGCCGCCGACCTGCGAGACGCTCGCGAACTACGGCATCTGTCACAACGAGGACGACCACATGCAGGTCGCGGCCGATCCCCTCTCGTACTACGAGAAACGGGTGGGCGCGACCGACGAGGTGACCGACTGGCGGGCCGGTCGCGAGACGGACGAACCGAGCGAGGCGTAAATCCGATACGCCGCCCGAGGAGGGCGGAGAAGGAGCGGACGACGGCCCGGCGTCCCTACGACTCGTCGCCCGTGCGCATCAGGTACGTTCCGACGCCGGCCATCAGCAGGACGAACCCGGCCAGAAGCGCGACGAGCGCGAGCGCTCCCGCCTCCGGGAGAGCGCTCGATCCGCCGAAGGTAACCCCGATACCGACCAGCCCGGCGATGAACACCGCGGCCGCCGCCAGCGAAACGGTGATCTGCCGACGGAGCTCCGCGTCGATTTCCATGGCTGCGGCTTCCCGTCGCCGCTAAAAAAGGACTTCGATGGGCGCTCCGCCCGTCCCGTTCAGTTCGCCAGGTGAGTGATGTCCCGCCGCAGGCTGTACCCGCGCGGCACGCCGACGATTTTGAGACAGTCGCCGCACAACACCCGCTCGTAGTCGCGGTTGGTCTCCTTCTCCAACAGGGAGACGTCCGCGAGCGGGAACACCGACTCGCACCGATCGCACTCCGCCTTGTCGCCGTCGACGATCTTCATCAGCTCTCCGTTTCCGAGATCGGTATATAAACTCGCGGACGGCGTTATCACTCCGGATATCGAGTCCGATAAAAATCGGGTGGTCGGGAGTCGGTCGACGCGTCGGGGGTCGGCGGTCCTCCGGCGTTAGCCGAAGAGCTCGCCGAGACCCTCGCCGCCGTCGCCGTCTTCCTCGTCGTCGTCGGCCGCTTCCTCGGCGGCGTCGGCCTCGTCGGCCTCGTCGTCGTCGTCGGCCTCGTCGGCGGACGCGTCGCCGTCGGCGGAGCCGCCCGAAGCGGCGCCGGCGGCGGCGGGGGCCGCGGCGGCCGTCTCGATGGCGTCCTCGATGTCGACGTCCTCCAGCGCGGCGACGAGCGCCTTGACGCGGGACTCCTCGACGTCGACGCCGGCGGCTTCGAGCACGCCGGTGACGTTGTCTTCGTTGATCTCTTCGCCAGTCTCGTTCAGGATGAGCGCAGCGTAAACGTATTCCATTTGTGTGTACCTCGTGTTATCCGAACATCGCGCCGAGTCCGTCGCCGCCGTCGCCGCCGTCGTCGTCGGCGTCGTCGTCGGTCTCCTCGGCGTCTTCCGTTGCTTCGTCCGCCTGTTCCTCCTCCTCGTCGGCGTCGTCGTCGGCCGGCTCCGTCGCCGGCGCGGTCTCGACGCCCTGAAGCTCCTCGGGGAGCGCCTCCTCGTCGTCGATCTGCGTCGCGAGCGCGCGCAGCTGGGCGTCGGCCTTCCCGATCAGGTCGGGCACGACGTCCGGGCTCTCGATCTCCGCGAACAGGCCGACGGACTTCGCCTCGCCGGACGCCTTCGCGAGAAGGATGCCGGCGGTGGCGGCCGTCGGGTACGCGGCGTTGACCGAGAGGTTGCGCGCGGCGGCCGCGGCGGACTGGATGTCCGCGCGGTACTCGTCGACGTCGAGTTCGAGCTCGTCCGGCTCGAATAAGACGCCCTCGGAGTAGACGGCGCGCAGGTCGAGACCGACCTCCTTCGGCTCGATGCCGAGCTCGACGAGGACGTTCGCGAGGTCGTCGTCGACGACCTCGCCCTCCTCCAGCACGGTCGAGTCCTCGGTCACCTTGATCGAGCCGTCCTGGATGCGGGCGGCCGCGCCCACGGTCTGAAGCTCGCCGACGAACGGTCCCGGGTCGACGCCGGTGTCGCCCTCGGGGATCACGATGTCGTTGGGGGCCACCTCGCCCGCGTTGATCGGGGCGGGGGTCTTCGAGGCTTCGAGCTGCTTGAAGAGACCGAACGGGTTGTCGTTGGTGCCGACGAGCGCCACCTGACCGCTGACGTACTCCGTCAGCGCCTCGACCCCGTCGTCGACCTCCTCGAGCGCTCGGTTCGTGAGCGTGTTGCGGCTCATGCGGACGGCCGCCGAGCCGTGAAGCTCCCGGCGCATGGCCTGGAGCTGCCGGCTCGGAATGCCGGCCACGCCGACGATCCCGATGGACTGGTAGGAGTCGATGAACTCGACGAGTTCGCCGACCTCCTCGCGTTTCCACTCGGGGATCGTCTCGGTCTTGCGGACCGAGCTCATACGGGCACCTCCTTCGCGGGACCCATCGTGGTCTTCACGTAGATCCCGTCGATGTTGAGCGGTCCCTTCTCGAGGTCTGCTTCGAGTCGCCGGATGATAACGTCGATGTTGTCCGAGATCGCGTCGGCGCCCATGTCCTCGGCGCCGACGCGGGTGTGGAACGTGCGCCGGTCGCGCGACCGGAGCTGCACCGTGTTCTTCATCCGGTTGACTGTGTCGACGACGTCGTCGTCCGGCTGCAGTGGGGTAGGCATCTTCCCGCGCGGACCGAGGACGGTACCGAGGTACCGACCGATGTCCTGCATCAGGCTGGCTTCCGCGACGAAGAAGTCGGTATCGTCGGCCAGATCCTTTGCGCGGTCGTCGTCGTCTCCGAGGTCTTCGAGGTCGTCGCTGTCGAGCACTTCGTCAGCGACCTCCTCTGCGCGGACGGCGGTTTCGCCCTCCGCGAAGACGACGATCTGTGTCTCCTGCCCCGTTCCAGCCGGCAGCACGACGGACTCGTCGATACGGTTCGACGGATCGTTGAGGTCGAGGTCTCGCAGGTTGATCGCGATGTCCACGGTCTCGCGGAAGTTCCGCTCGGGCGCATCGTCGAGTGCGAGGGTTACGGCCTCTTGTATTGTGTCTGCCATTTTCACCTCCGTAGTACGCAGGTCGCTCCTACGGGTCAGTGAAACAGGCGAAGCCTGTCTCAACGGAGAATGGTTCATCGGAGGGTTAAAAGCGTCGAACTGCCTGTCTCCGTGTGAACCGGCGACAGGGCCGCTCCGCGGCGGTCGCGCGGTCGACCCCGGTGCCATCGTTCGCGGCCGCCGCCTCGGCGTCCCGCCCGCCGCCGTCGCCGTCGCGGATCGGGTTCGACGCTCGTCGAAGCCGAAAACGTCGGATAGGGGAACCCTTTTGACGGCGCTCGCCGACCCACGAGGTAATGACGCAGGGTGGTCCGCCGTGACGATGGACGACCGTATCGAGGACCTCCGCGAGCGCCGCGAGCGGGCGGCGAAGGGCGGGGGCGAAGACCGGATCCAGTCCCAACACGACAAGGGGAAGATGACCGCCCGCGAGCGGATCGACTACTTCCTCGACGACGGCACCTTCCACGAGTTCGACCGGTTCCGCACCCACCGCAACCACACGTTCGGGATGGAGGAAAAGCAGATCCCGGGCGACGGCGTGGTGACCGGCTACGGCGAGGTGAACGGCCGGAAGACGTTCGTGTTCGCGCACGACTTCACCGTCTTCGGCGGGTCGCTCGGCGAGGTGTTCGCCGAGAAGGTGTGCAAGGTGATGGACAAGGCGATGGACGTGGGCGCGCCCGTCGTCGGTCTCAACGACTCCGCAGGCGCCCGGATCCAGGAGGGGGTCGCCTCCCTCGGCGGCTTCGCGGAGATATTCCGGCGCAACACGGAGGCCTCGGGCGTGATCCCGCAGATATCGGCGATCATGGGGCCGTGCGCGGGCGGCGCGGTGTACTCGCCCGCCATCACGGACTTCACGTTCATGGTGAAAGACACCTCCCACATGTTCATCACCGGGCCGGACGTCATCGAGACGGTCACCGGCGAGGAGGTGAGCTTCGAGGAGCTGGGCGGCGCGGTGACCCACTCGTCGACCTCCGGCGTCGCGCACTTCGCCGAGTAGAGCGAGGAGGAGGCGCTCGACGACATCGCACGCCTGCTGTCGTACCTTCCCGCGAACAACGTGGCGGACCCGCCGCGCGTCGAGCCGTGGGACGACCCCGAGCGCGCGGACGACGAGCTCGCGGAAATCGTCCCCGACGCGCCCCGGAAACCGTACGACATGAAGGACGTGATCGGCAGCGTCACTGACGAGGGTTCGTTCTTCGAGGTCCACGAGAACTTCGCGAAGAACGTCGTCGTCGGCTTCGCCCGCCTCGACGGCCACTCCGTCGGCGTCGTCGCGAACAACCCCCGCGTGAACGCCGGCACGCTGGACATCGAGGCGAGCCAGAAGGGCGCGCGGTTCGTCCGGTTCTGTGACGCGTTCAACATCCCCATCGTCACCTTCGAGGACGTGCCCGGGTTCATGCCCGGAACCGATCAGGAGCACAACGGGATCATCCGCCACGGCGCGAAGCTGCTGTACGCCTTCTCGGAGGCGACCGTCCCGCTCCTCACCGTCATCACCCGGAAGGCGTACGGCGGCGCCTACTGCGTGATGTCGTCGAAACACATCGGCGGCGACGTCAACTACGCGTGGCCCACCGCGGAGATCGCGGTGATGGGACCGAAGGGCGCCGTCAACGTCCTCTACCGCGAGGAGCTGGCCGAGGCGGACGACCCCGACGCGCGCAGACAGGAGCTCATCGACGAGTACCGCGAGGAGTTCGCGAACCCCTACACCGCCGCCGACCGCGGCTTCGTCGACGACGTGATCGAGCCGACCGAGACGCGCGCCCGCCTCGTTCAGGACCTGAAGATGCTGAAGGGGAAGAGCTCGGATCAGCCCGCGAAGAAACACGGCAACATCCCGATCTGATGGCGGCCGACGACGAGGCGGCCGACGGCGAGGCGGCCGTCGGCGAACGGACGGCTCCGGAAACGGCCGCGCTCGCCGGCCTGTCGATCCCCGACGACGCCGGCGACGACGAGACGGCCGCCATCGCCGCGGCGGTCGCCGCGCACCTCAGAGACGGCGAACTCGCTGCCGCGGCCGCCGCGGCCGACGCGGACGACGGCCGCGACGAGGACCGGTGGGGACTCGCCGCCCGGATCGATCGGCTCCACCGCCGCCGAGTGCGCGTTCCCGCCGACGCGCCGACGGATCCGTGGACGGCGGCCCGTCGGAGCGACCGGTTCTGAGCGGTCGGCCACACTACGTCTGCGGACCCGATCGAGCGACCCGACAATAATACATTTCCTGACACGTCGAACGGAACTGCCGGACGCAGAGACGTCCGGCCGCGCGCATTCCCCCGACAGCGCGGCGTCAACCCGTCGCGCCGTCGACCCGGCCCTGAATCAGGGCGCGTTCGTAGATACGTCCACTGACATATATATCTGTGGTAAAGAGTCTCGCGGGCGGTCGTTCAGCGGGGGCCTTCGTTGCCGGACGACTCGTTAGCAGATCTCTCGTCGCCCGCGGTCTCGCTGGTCGACTCTCGCTCGTCGCCGAGGCTCGTCGGTCTGCCCCGGCCGCCGAACAGGCGGTTGAGTACGGCCGGGACGACGACCACGAAGGCGAGGAGCGCGCCGATCCGGATCGGCAGCGATGCGTCGGTGGCCACCGTGAGTCCGAGGTAGACGGCGGCGCCGACGAGGACCGACGGCAACACGTACGGGTTTCCCGCGTCGAGCATACCTCATCGTGGCGCCCGCGGTCCCCTTAACGGCCTCGGCACGGACCGACAGAGTTTGGTAGCAGTTCGTGGAAGAACCGACAGGAATGTTCGATAAGGTTCTCGTGGCGAACCGCGGCGAGATCGCGGTCCGGGTGATGCGGGCCTGTGCGGAGCTGGGCGTCGACACCGTCGCCGTCTACAGCGACGCCGACAAGCACGGCGGCCACGTCCGGTACGCGGACGAGGCGTACAACGTCGGGCCCGCCCGCGCGGCCGACTCGTACCTCGACGGCGAGGCCGTCGTCGAGGCGGCGCGGTCGGCCGGCGCCGACGCGATTCACCCCGGCTACGGCTTCCTCGCGGAGAACGCCGACTTCGCCGCGCGCGTCGAGGCCGCCGCCGGGATCACGTGGGTCGGTCCCGCGAGCGACGCGATGGAGCGGCTCGGCGAGAAGACCCACGCCCGTCGCGTGATGGACGACGCCGACGTGCCGATCGTCCCCGGGACGACGGAGCCGGTCACCGAGGTCGAGGCCGTCACGGAGTTCGGCGACGAGCACGGCTACCCCGTCGCGATCAAGGCCGAGGGGGGCGGCGGCGGCCGCGGGATGAAGGTCGTCGAGAGCGCTGACGAGGCCGCAGAGGCGCTCGAATCCGCCAAGCGCGAGGGCGAGGCGTACTTCTCGAACGACTCCGTCTATCTCGAGCGATACCTCCAGACCCCCCGCCACGTTGAGGTTCAGGTCGTCGCGGACGACCCGGCCGCGGGGTCCGGCGACGCGAGCGGCGACGCTGACGCCTCGGTGACGGAGACCGACGTGGTCCACCTCGGCGAGCGCGACTGCTCGCTCCAGCGCCGCCACCAGAAGGTGATCGAGGAGGGTCCCTCTCCCGCCCTCTCCGACGAGCTGCGCGAGAAGATCGGGGAGGCCGCCCGCCGCGGCGTCGCCGCCGCCGACTACACCAACGCCGGGACGGTGGAGTTCCTCGTCGAGGAGGACCCCGACCGCGACCCGGACGAACCGCTCGGTCCCGACACGCCGTTCTACTTCCTCGAAGTCAACACCCGGATCCAGGTCGAACACACCGTCACGGAGGAGCTGACGGGGATCGACATCGTCAAGGAACAGCTCCGGGTCGCGAGCGGCGAGGGCCTCTCCGTCTCGCAGGACGACGTGGAGCTGGAGGGCCACGCCATCGAGTTCCGGATCAACGCCGAGGACGCCGCGAACGACTTCCAGCCCGCCAACGAGGGGTCCCTTGAGACGTACGACCCGCCGGGCGGGATCGGCGTGCGCGTCGACGACGCGCTCCGGCAGGGCGACGAGCTGGTCACCGACTACGACTCGATGATCGCGAAGCTGATCGTGTGGGCCGGCGACCGCGAGGAGTGTCTCGCCCGCTCGAAGCGCGCGCTCACGGAGTACGATCTGGAGGGCGTCGTCACGATCGTCCCCTTCCACCGGCTCATGCTCGACGACCGGCGCTTCGTCGACGGCACGCACACGACGAAGTACCTCGACGAGGAGCTGGACGCCGACCGCGTCGCCGACGCGCAGGAGAAGTGGGGGACGGAGTCCGCCGCCGCGAGCGACGGCGACGACGAGGCGGTGACCGAGCGCGAGTTCACTGTCGAGGTGAACGGCAAGCGCTTCGAGGTCGAACTGGAGGAACGCGGCGCGCCCGCCATCCCGGTGCCGGAGGGCGACGCCGGGGGCGGCGGTGGCGGCCAGCAGCGCCCGCCGCAGGCGAAATCCGACGACGGCGACGACGGCGGCGTCGACGTCGCGGAGGGCGGCGAGGCCATCGACGCGGAGATGCAGGGAACGATTCTCTCGGTCGACGTGGCCAAGGGCGACGAGGTCGCCGCCGGCGACGTGGTCTGCGTGCTCGAGGCGATGAAGATGGAGAACGACGTGGTCGCCGAGCGCGGCGGCACCGTCGCGAGCGTCCACGTCGACGAGGGCGACAGCGTCGACATGGGCGACGTGCTGATCGTCTTGGAGTAGCCGGGGCGGCCGATTTCGTCGCCGCCCGTCGCCGAGCCGCGCTGATCGACCGACGGGATTTAACCGACCGCCCGAGAAGGAATCGGCATGGAGCCGGTCGACGACTGGCGCGCGGCGATCGCGGAGGCCGGGGAGCTGACCGGCCCGATCGCCGCGGCCATCGTCGAGGCCCACGGCGACCGCGGGCAGCGCGCGATCGAGGCCGTCGGCGAGGGGCGGGTGAAGGAGTACCGCGATTTCACCGTCGTCGTCGGTCACGAGGACGAGTACGTGATCGAGGACGGCGAGTGTACCTGCGCGGACGCGACGTACAACCTCGACCCCGACGACCCGGACGAGCGCTGCTGGCACGCCATCGCGGTCGATATCGCGGACGCGATCGACGCCGTCGACCACCACGACATGTGGTACTCCGAGGTCCGCGAGTTCCTGTGACGCTGTCCTCCCGCCCGTGAGCCGCCGCGTCGCGAATCCCCGCATCGAATCAGCCGCCGCTCGGCCGCGTGAATCGCCTGTTTTCACGAATCTCGGTCAGAGAGTCGAAAACGTTTACAACGGCGGCCGGTCTCCCCTACGGTATGGCGGACTGTCCACTCGCCGACGACTGCCCCAGCTTCGACGAACGGATCGAGGGGATGGGGTGCCAACACTACGGCAACAAAGGCGGCGCGGAGTGGTGTAACCACTACGACATGCCGATCTACGAGCTGAAACAGCAGCCGGTCCAACCCGGCGAGGTGGTCGTCGTCGAGGTCGACGACATCCACGAGAGCGGCGCCGGCGTCGGGCGCACCGACGACGGGTTCATCGTCCTCGTCGACGGCCTCCTCCCCCCGGCGCGCGCCGAGGTCAAGATCCACCGGGTGAAATCCAGCCACGCGACGGCGGAGAACGTGATCGAGCGCCTCCCCGACGACCCGGACGCGGAGGAGTCCGACGACGAGACCGCGGACGCCGACGCCGACGCGGACGACGAGGAGCGTAGCCGCCGCGACCGCACGGACCGCGAACGGCTCGGCAGCCGCGAGAACTTCTGGGGCAAGTGACGGCTCCCGGGGCAGCCCCGCCCCACGGACAGTCCGGACGCCGTCGATTCCCGCCCGATCCGCGCTTCCCCCACCCGCGCCCGCCGCGCGAAACCGCCGTTTTTTGACCGCCCGGCCCGTCGGTGAGCCTATGGTGGCAGACGACGAGCGGCCGGACCCGGCGGACGTCGACGCCGACTCGATCCTGGAGCGAGCCGGGTTCGACGCCGACGAGAGCGTGCTCACCCGCCGGCAGGCGGAGGTGCTGGCGCTCCGCGAGCGCGGGCTTCGGCAGTCCGACATCGCGGACCGGCTCGGCACCTCGCGCGCGAACGTCTCCAGCGTCGAGGCCAGCGCCCGCGACAACGTCGAGCGCGCCCGCGAGACGGTCGCGTTCGCGGAGGCGCTGTCGGCCCCGGTCCGCGTCGAAATCGAGACCGGGACCGACCTCTACGACGCGCCGAAGCGCGTGTACGACGCCTGCGACGAAGCCGGCGTGAAGGTGAACCAGACAGCGCCCGAACTGATGCGGGCGATCGGCGACCGCGCGGGCGACGCGGTCCGCGGCCGCGAGGTCCGTCGCCGGCTGTTCGTCACGGTCGCGGCGGACGGACAGATCCGGGTCCGACGGCCGTAGCGCCGACCGCCCGGCCGCTTCATCGGCTCCTTACTCGCCGTCGATCCGTTCCGCGACGCCGACCAGCGTCGCGCCCGCGGTGACGGTCGCCTCACGGGCGACCGAGTACGCGATCCCGTCGCGGTCGGCGCACGCGACCTGGAGCGTCTCGAACGTCGTCGGGTCGAACACCTCGCCGACGCGATCTCCCTCCGTCACCCGGTCGCCGACGGCGAGGTCGGGTTCGGGGACGAACAGCCCCGAATCCTCGGCGATCACCCGTCCGAGGTGGTTGCGCGCGACGACGCCGTCCCACGGATCGGGGTCGCCGTCGAGCAGCCCTTCGCGCCTGAGGACGCCGAACATCCCCCGAACGCCGGTCTCGACCGCCGCCGAGACGACCTCCTTGCTGTGGGCGAGTTCCGGCGTGATCGTCGGAATGTCCTCGCGCGTGGCCGCGACTCTGAGCTTCCCGGCGAACCCCCGCTCGTCCCACTCGGTGTCGGCGTCATCGCCGGCCGCCTCCGCGAGCAGCAGGTCGGTGCCGAACGCCTCAGCCAGCCCGCGACAGGCCTCGTCGCCGCGCATGTACACCGTATGCGTCGCCATCGACGGCGAGCCGGTGTGGAGATCGACGATCGCGTCCGCCTCGCTCGCGAACGCCCAGAGCCGGGCCGCCATCCGCTCGTGGAGCGACCCCTCGGCGTCCCCGGGCCAGCAGCGGTTCATGTTCGGCTGCCGCGAGTCGAGCGACTCCGGGGTCGTGTACGAGACGCGGTCGAAGGTGAGCGGGTCGGCCACGGGGACCGTCACGAGCGTCCCGGCGAGGTCGGCGGCGGTCGGTCCGTCTCCGCCCCCGGCTTCGGCCGCGTCGCCGACGAGCCGGTCGTGGAGCCGCCGGAGGACCGCGGCGCCGTTCACCTCCCGGCCGTGCTGGGCCGCCTGCGCGTACACCACGGGCGCGTCGCCGGGCGCGTCGAGTTCGGGACCGTCGTCGCCGTCGACGAGTTCGCCCTCGCCGTAGGCGTGGACGGTCGTCCGGATCGGTACGCCCGACGGGAGCCGCGCGAGGGTGAGGCTGCGACTGGTGTGCATGCGCCCGACTCGGGACGGCTCGGGGTTATACGTCGGGGGTGCGGGCGCGGAGCGGTCGCGGCGCTCTCGGTTTCACGGCGCTCTCGGTCCCTCGGCCGTCGGGACCGCGGACGCTAAGGCCGTGGCCCGCGCATCCCGTCCCATGCGGGTCACCCTCCTCGGGACGGGCGACACGACGGGGACGCCGACCGTCGGCTGCGACTGCGACACCTGCGAGGCGGCCCGCGAGCGCGGGGTGTCGCGGTCGCGCTTCTCCGTCCACGTCGCCAACGAGCGCACCGGCGAGTCGCTGCTCGTCGACTTCAGCCCCGACTTCAGACAGCAGTTCCTCGCGGCCGACGTTCCCCTTCCCGACGCCGGGCTGGTGACGCACATCCACTTCGACCACCTCGACGGGCTGGGGAACGTCTACCGGCTCGTCGACGGGCTGCCGGTCCACGCGCCCGCGGAGACCGACCCGGCGACCGACGAGAGCGTCGCGGAGACGATCCGCGACAAGTACGACTACCTCGAAGACCGGATCGGCGTCCACGCCCGCGACCCGTTCGAGCCGTTCGAGACCTGCGGGTTCGAGGTGCGGTTCGTCCCCGTCGACCACCCGCCGCTCTTGTGTTACGGCGTCGCGATAGAGGACCCCGAGACGGGCGCGAAGCTCTCGCTCACCGGCGATACCAGCTACGACGTGCCCGAATCCTCCCGCGAGGAGCTGTCCGACGCCGACCTGCTGCTCGCCGACGCCATCGTGCCCGCGTCCCTCTGCGAACACCACCCGATCGGCGGGCGTCACGAGGGTCCCGACGGCGTTCCGCGTACCTTCGGGACGAAACACATGACCCGCGAGGGCGCGCTCGCGCTCGCGGCGGACCTCGACGCCGACCGGACGCGGCTCGTCCACCTCGCGCACTACTACCCCGCCGACGAGGCGTTCGAAGAGCCGCTGGCGGTCGACGGGGAGGTGTACGAGCTGTAGGCTTTTGCCTCGCTGGCACGTAGCACGGTCGAGATGGGACCGAGACGCGGCGTCGGCGAGCGAGTCCGCGACGCGCTCGACCGCCTGGAGCCGCCGCCGCGCGCGGTCGACTGGTCGCTGTTCGCCTTCGTCGTCGCCGAGGCGGCCACCGGGCTGATCTCCTTTACCGTCGGCGTCCCCGAGGGGTGGCCGCTGTTCTGGCTCCACCGCGCGCTCGGGGCCGGGATCGTCGCGCTGCTCGCGTGGAAGCTCGCGCGCGTCCGCCGCAGACTCACCGACCCGGCCCTCTGGCGGCGGTCGACCGCGCTCTCCGTCCTGACGCTCGTCGCCGCGCTCGGCGCGCTCGGAACCGGCGTCGCGTGGGTGTTCGGTCTCGACGTGCGGCTCTCCTACTGGACGCTCCTCTCGGTCCACGTCGGCTTCGGCCTCGCCTTGGTCCCGCTCGTGGCCGCGCACGCCGCCACCCGGTTCCGGCTCCCCCGCCGCGTCGACTTCGAGCGCCGGCGGACCGCCGTCCGCTACTTCGCGCTGCTGGCCGCGGGCGGGGCGACCTATCGGCTCCAGCAGGGAGTCAACGACGCGCTCGACACCGCCGGCGCCGACCGCCGGTTCACCGGATCGCAGCCCCGCGAGGGCGCGGGGAACGCCGCCTTCCCGATCACCTCGTGGGTCGCGGACGACCCCGACCCGATCGACCGCGACGACTACCGGCTCCGAGTGGACGGCCTCGTGAGCGACCCCGTCGAACTGACCGCCGCAGACCTCGCCGCCGGCCACGAGATGGAGGCCCTGCTCGACTGTACGAGCGGCTGGTACACGGTGCAAGAGTGGGGCGGGATCCGCGTCGGCGACCTGCTCGACGCGGCCGGAGAACTTGACGCCGACGCGGCCTACGTCCGGTTCACCTCCGTGACGGGGTACCGCTGGAGCCTCCCGATCGACGAGGCCGAAGAGGCCCTGCTCGCGACCCGCGTCGGCGGCGAGCAACTGAGCCACGGGCACGGTGCGCCCGCGCGGCTGGTCGCGCCCGATCGGCGGGGGTTCCAGTGGGTGAAGTGGGTGACGCGCGTGGAGGTCCGCTCCGAGTACGACCTCGGGCAGTGGGCCGTGACGCTGGTGAGCGGGTTCGAGTGAGCGGCGGCCACGTTCACGACCGCGGAGCGCCCGGTTACTCGTACTCGCTCCCGACGACCTCGCGGATGCGCTCCGCGGTCACCGGGCCGACGCCGTCGACCTCCAGCAGGTCGTCCTCGGGCGCGGTCATCACGGCCTCGACGGTGCCGAAGTGTTCCAGCAGGGTCCGCGCCGTGACCGGGCCGATGTCTGCGATGGCGGAGACGACGTACTCCTGCTGTTCCGCCCGGGTCTTCGTCGTCTTCTCGCCGTGGACGCTCACCTCTCGGTCGCGCGTTTCCTGCTCCCGCTTGGCGACCGTCGCGAGCAGTTCGGTGGTGTCCTCCTCGTCTTCGGTGCGGAGCACGCTCACGTCGAAGTCGACCGCGAGCGACGCGAGCGCGCCGCGGATCGCGTTCGGGTCGATGTCGCGCTGGCCGTAGAGGTTCGTCCCCTCGACGACCATCACGGGGCGGGCGTACGCCCGCGAGAGCTCGCCCACCTGCTCGAACATCGAGCGGTCGGAATCGAGCATCGAGTCGACGAAGTCGGCCGCCGACTTGCGCTCGACCGCGACGCGGTCGGAGAGCACGTAGTCGCCGACCGCGAGCGTCTCCAGCCGAGTGACCAGGCCGTCTCGCGTCGAGAGGTCCTTCGCGATCGAGGAGTCGAGCTCGCGCTGATCGACGACGACCTCGACCCCCTCGTCGACGCCGGCGGTGGCAACGACGCCGTCCTCGTCGGCCGCCGCATCCTCGTCGGTCGCGACGGCCTCGTCGCTCTCCCCGCTCTCGTCGTCCTCCTCGTCTTCACTCTCGCTCGCCTCCGCCGCGAAGTCGGTGAGTCCGGCGTCGGCGTCCTCAGCGTCTCCGCCGTCCGCGTCGCCCGACTCGTCGCCCCCGCCCGCGCTCTCGTCGACTTCGGTGCCCGCGTCGCCGCCCTCGCTCCCGGACCCCCCGCCGAACGCGTCGAGGCCGGCCTGCCCGTCGTCGCCGACGGAGTCCTCGATGTCGTCGGTGGCCTCCTTCAGCTCGGCGAGCTGGCTGGCCATCTTCTTCTCGCGGCGGCGGGAGATCCAGAAGAACGCCTCGTCGCGGGTGTCCTCGGCCATCAGGACGACCACCTTCCCCTCAGCCTGTCGCCCGGTCCGACCCTTGCGCTGGATCGAGCGGATCGCGGTCGGGACGGGCTCGTAGAAGCAGACGAGGTCGACCTCGGGCACGTCGAGTCCCTCCTCGGCGACCGAGGTGGAGACGAGCACCTCGAACTCGCCGGCCTTGAACTCGTCGAGCGTCTCCTGCTGTTGTTTCTGGCTCATCCCGTCGGAGCCGTCCTTGTCGCCCTGGCCGACGAACTTGCGGGTGTCGAAGCTCGCGGAGAGGAACTCCACGAGCGCCTCGGCGGTGTCGCGGGACTCCGTGAACAGGATGGCGCGCTCGCCGCCGTCGATCCCGAGCGTCTCGGCCAAGAGGATCCGGGCCTTCGAGAACTTCGGGTGAAGCCCGTCGAACGACTCCGCCTTCCGCATCGCTTCTCTCACTTTTGGGTCGGCGACCATGCGCTGGCTCGCCTTCGAGGCGCCCGACGAGCGCGCGGCCTCGCGCTGGCGCTCGAAGTAGCGCCGGACGGACTCGACCGACTGCGTCTCGACCAGCTCGGTCGCGCGCCGGAGCTTCATCACCTCGGCGTGGGTGCTCATTCCCTTGTACCCGTCCGACTGGTCGTTGTCCATCATCTGCTTCAGCTTCCCCCGCATCTTGTTGAGGTCCTTCTGCGAGAGGTCGGGGTTCGCCGTGTTCGTCACGCCGAGTTGCTTCAGCTTCTCCAACCGGTCCGTGATCACCTCGTTGAGCGCGTCGCGGATCTCCAAGACCTCGTCGGGGAGCGTCACCTGCTCCCACTGGACGTCGGTGTCGTGGGTGTACTCGTCGACGTCGGCGTCCGCCTCGGTCATCACCTCGACGTTCACCAGCCCGAGGTTCTCACAGACCGTCTCGATCTCCTCGGTGTCGCCGCCGGGCGAGGCGGACATGCCGGTGACGAGCGGGTCGGCCGCGTCGGCGTGGTAGCGCTCCGCGATGTAGACGTACGCGTAGTCGCCGGTCGCGCGGTGGCACTCGTCGAAGGTGAGGTGGGTCACGTCGGAAAGCGAGATCCGGTTGCCGACGAGGTCGTTCTCGACGACCTGCGGGGTCGCGATCACGATCCGGGCGTCCTCCCAGAGCGCGGCGCGGTCGTCGGGATTCACGTCGCCGGTGAACACGACGATCTCCTCGTCCGGAATCGAGAGCGCCTCGCGGTAGAAGTCCGCGTGCTGCTGGACGAGGGGTTTGGTGGGAGCTAAGAAGAGGGCCTTTCCACCTACCTCGTTGAGCCGCTCGGCGGTGACGAGCAGGCTGACCGTCGTCTTGCCGAGACCGGTCGGGAGACAGACGAGCGTGTGTTCGTCGGCGGCGGACGCCGCCAGCTGGAGCTGGTAACGGCGCTCCTGGAGGAAGTCGTCGACGAGCAGGGGTCTATCGATGCCGGCGGCCTCGGTCGCCATCGACGGCTCTTGACCGGCACCGGCCTAAAGACTTCGCGAAGCGGGGTGAAAGTTATCGGTCGCCGGACCGCTCCTCTCGGAGCTCCTCCGGCACGTCCTCGTCGACCAGCTGCGCCCACTCCGCGAGCCGGTCGCCGGATCTGGTCTGCGTACTCATCACGCGACGGATCTCCGTGGTACACCTTAACAGTTTCTCCGATTCTACACGATTTGCCATGGGTTGGGTCGGGTCCGTCTCTCGCCCGGCCGCGACACGCACCGGTTTGTCCCGCCCGCGACGCGCGTCGATTCCGCTCGGACCGACTCGCACTCCTTTTACCGCTCACGCGTCTCGGACAGGCATGAGCAACCTCGACGAGTTCCTCGCGGGCGAGCGGCTCGACGACGTGGTCTTCTACGTGAGCGACGCGTACCTCGACGACGACTCCCGACTCCGGGAGGTCGGGTCCGAGACGGACGGCGGCGTGCGCCTGATCCTCGACGGCGAGACCGGGCGGTCCGCGTTCCAGGCCGGCACGGGCATGGGCGCGATGGAGTTCGCGAAGACGGCGATGGACGCGGAGGGCGAGATCGCGCGCTCGCTCGACGACGGGGCGTGCCCGTTCGCGGAGAGGGATTCCGGAGAGGACCACGAGATCCGGTTCGTCTTCGCGTTCGCGGAGGCGCAAAACGAGGAGGTCGGCGGTCTCTACGCCGAGGGCGACGTGGTCCACGCGTACGCTCACTGTACCTGCGGCGAGAGCTACTCGCACAAGTGGGTCATCGGCGAGCGCGATGACGATTGACATCCTCCTCCGCCTTCAGGCGGAGGAATCCCGAGCGGTGGGAGTTTCAGGTTTGCAACCATGTTTTCTGCCACTTTGCGGGAACCCGTTTAACCCAGTCGTCGTAGTCAGTGGCTGTCTGGCGGTGCCAAACCGCCGATACTCCTATCCTCAGTATCGGTGACTTCCATCTGTTGTTTTTGCCAGCAGGGAGTCGCTGACACGTCGGCGGACTCAGAGTTATCGTGAGGCTTGCTCAACCAACAGGCACGAGACGAACGCGTCTAGCATTCGTGTTCACCGTGTTGGCGTTTCGGATATTGTCTCATTAGTGGCGGGGAGACCGCCTCCAAAGGTCGTTCGGAATCGCTCCGTTCCGACCTGACCCTACCGGTATGGACGATGCACTAGTGAGTAAAAGTACGGATTGGAAACTCCGAACTGTCGTCAAACGGAGGCTGTTGAACGTACTGTCGGATTCATCCTGCGCCTAAACGCGCAGGTATTCTCCTTGATTTTCTATAAGATCGGCAGCGAGCGCGACGACTGAAAGACGAGTAACCGCGCGGCGGCCGCGCTCAGTTCGGCGCTACTCCTCTCCGGGCGCGTCGTCTTCCGGTACCGCGCCCTCGACGAGCGACTGATCGCCGTACCGCTCGCGGAGGTCCTTCTTCGAGAACTTCCCGGTCGCGGTCTTCGGCACCTCGTCGATGAACTCCACCGCGTCCGGCACCCACCACTTGGGGTACTCCTCGCGGAGGCCGGTCTCGATCCGGTCGACGAGTTCCTCGCGGTCGATGCCGTCGGCCACGACGACGAAGGCGACGGGACGCTCCTGCCAGCGCTCGTGGGGCACGCCGACCACAGCCGCCTCGCTGACGCCGTCGTAGGCCATGATCGCGTTCTCCAGCTCGACGCTTGAGATCCACTCACCGCCCGACTTGATCACGTCTTTCGTGCGGTCGACGAGCTGCATGTAGCCGTCCTCGTCGACGGTGACCACGTCGCCGGTCTTCAGCCAGCCGTCGACGAACTCCGCCTCGCTCGCCTCCGGGCGCTTGAAGTACTCTTTCGTGACCCACGGGCCGCGGATCCGCAGCTCGCCGAAGTCCTCGCCGTTCCACGGGACCTCCTCGCCGTTCTCGTCTATCACCTCGAACTCCAGTCCGGGCGCGACGAGCCCCTGCTTCGAGCGCTTGTTCACCTGCGTCTCGTAGTCGGCGTCGCGCAGGTCGCTCTTGAGGTGTGAGACGGTGCCGATCGGCGACAGCTCCGTCATCCCCCACGCGTGGAGCACCTCGACGTCGCGCTCGTCGTACCACTCGATCAGCGCCTTCGGCGCGGCCGCGCCGCCGATGATCACGGTGTCGAGCGTCGAGAGGTCGACCTCGTTTCCCCCCTCGACGTACTCGCGGAGGCCGAGCCACACCGTCGGCACGCCCGCGGAGACCGTCACGCCCTCCTCCTCGATCAGCGCCGCGAGGTCCACGGGATCCGGCGAGGGACCGGGGTAGACGTGCTTCGCGCCCGCGGCGGCCGCGGTGAACGGCATCCCCCACGCGTTCACGTGGAACATGGGGACGACGGGCATCACCACGTCGGAGTCCTCCATCGGGATCCCCTGCGGCGTCTGGGAGGCCATCGTGTGGCTCCACAGCATCGACTGGGTGTACTCGACGCCCTTCGGCTTCCCCGTCGTGCCGGAGGTGTAACAGAGACCGGCGGGCTGGTCGCCGTCGAGGTCGGGCCAGTCGTACTCGGTCGAGTAGTCGCCGATGAACTCCTCGTAGGCGGGCGCGTCGAGCGCGTCGATCCCCTCCGACCCCATCGCGACGAAGTCGACGCCGTCGAACTCCGCGGCGCCCTCCGCTGCGCCCGCGATCTTCTCGGCGAGCGACGGGTCGACGAAGACGATCTCGTCGTCGGCGTCGTCGACGATGTACTGGATGTGTTCGTCGGGCAGCAGCGGGTTGATCGTGTGGAGCTGTGCCCCGGTGTTCGGGACGCCGAAGTACGTCTCGAAGTGGCGGGTGTGGTTCCAGCAGAACGTCGCGACGCGGTCGCCGCGCCCGATCCCGTAGTCGTCCAAGGCATTGGCGAGTTGGGCCGTCCGGTCAGCGTACTCGGCGTAGGTGTGTCGCGTGCGCCCCTCGTGGGTGCGCGAGACGATCTCGGTGTCCGGGTACAGTCGTTCGGCGCGCCACATGAACGGTCGTAGGGTCTGCGCGTGTCCGCCTGGCATACCTCACACACCACGGAGTCGGGAACTATGAACGTTATCATGATTGATCATGGTGTTCGTGGCCAATCCGGGAATGCTCGTCCCGCCTCGACAGGTCGTTTATAAGTGGTTGATTGCGGATCGATGTCGAACACCGCCGAAGCCCCAGCCGCTCGGCCGTACGATGGTGGCTCTTATAAATAGACGCTCGACATGAACGCCCCTTCGAGTCCCGCCCCGCACGGCACCGCACCTCACACCTCCCCAGCCTCGTCGCTCGCTGCTCGCGGTTTCACCGCTCGCAATCGAGGTGCTCGCTTCGCTCGCACCTCGCACCGCTCGCGACTCCCTCGCGCGTGCTCCTCGCGCCCTGTCGGGCGCTCGGAGGCACGCGCCACCGCACATAACTGGCTTCAAAAGGACTGGTTCGGGCGATTATCCCCGAAACAGGCTCGCGTGGACGGGTGCGTGGTCGGAGTCGGGTCGGGGGTCGTCGCCGTCGTCGCCGCCCTCGTCGGAGACGGCGCGCCCCTCGACGCCGTCGGCGAGGAAGTCGCGGACCGGCGGACCGACGTGTTCGGGTTCGACGAGGAACGCGTCGTGGCCGTGGTCGGAGTCCACCACGTGGTGCGCGACCGGGATCCCGGACTCGCGGAAGGCGTCGGCGAGGGAGGCGGACTGCTCGACGGTGAAGTGCCAGTCGGCGGTGAAGCTCAGCAACAGGGCCTCGCCCTCGAAGGCGGCGAGCGCGTCGGCGTCGGTGCCGTGGCCCGCGGCGAGGTCGTACTCGTCCATCGCGCGCGTGAGGTAGAGGTAGCTGTTCGCGTCGAAGCGGTCGCCGAACCCCTCGGCCTGGTAGTCGAGGTACGACTCCACCTCGCGGTACGGGAAGAAGCCGGCCGTCGGCTCCGGCGGCAGCCCGAGGTCGCCGTCCTCGCGCGTCAGCGAGTCGCGGCCGGCCGACCGCCGCCCGAATTTCCGTTCCATCGACGCCTTCGAGAGGTACATGATGTGCCCGATCTGGCGGGCGATGGCGAGTCCCTCGGTCGGGGCGGGTCGGTCGTCGCCGTAGTAGTCGCCGCCGTTCCAGTCCGCGTCCGCGCGGATGGCGCGGCGCGCGACCGCGTCGAGCGCGAGACACTGCGCGTCGAGGCGCCCGGCGGTCGCGATGGCCACCACGCGGTCGACGTCGTCCGGGTACCGCTTCGCCCACTCCAGGGCGTTCATCCCGCCGACGCTCCCGCCCACGACCGCCCGCAGCCGCCCCACGCCGAGGTGGTCGAGTAGCCGCCGCTGCGCGCGCGCCCAGTCTTCGACCTGGACCGGCGGGAACGCCGTTCCCCACCGGTCGTGGTCGGGCTCCTCGCGCAGGTCGAGGTCGGCGGGCCGCTCGCTGGCCGGTCCCGTCGTCCCGTAACAGGAGCCGGGGACGTTCGCGCAGACGACGTAGTGCTCCGTCGTGTCGATCGCCTTCCCCGGCCCGACGACGTCGTCCCACCACGCGCGGGCCTGCCCGGCCTGTCCGGCCCCGGTGGTCTCGGCGTCGCGCTCCGGATCGGGCGACCGCGCGACGTTCTGGCTCCCGGTGAGTGCGTGGCAGATCAACACGACGTTGTCGCCGTCGAACTCGCCGTGGGTCTCGTAGGCCACCTCGAAGTCCGGGACCGACTGCCCGCACTCGAAGGTGAACTCGCCGAGCGAGGCGACCCCGTGGTCGGTCGGTGCGGTGCTCACCGGCTTACACCTCCGAGTCGCTCGCGGCTTGCTCGCCCGCGGCCAGCCCCGCGTCGAGGTCGGCGATCACGTCCTCGGAGTCCTCGATACCCACCGAGAGGCGGAGCATCTCCGGGTAGACGCCGGCGGCCCGCTGTTCCTCGGCGTCCATCTGCGCGTGCGTCGTGGAGGCCGGGTGGATGACGAGCGTCTTCGCGTCGCCGATGTTCGCGAGGAAGCTGGTCAGCTCGACCGCCTCGCAGAAGGTCTTGGCGGCCTCGTAGCCGCCGTCGACGCCGAAGGTGACCATCCCGCCGAAGCCGTCGAGGTACTCGGCGGCGTTGCCGTGGCTCTGGTGGTCCTCGAACCCGGGGTAGCTCACCCAGTCGACGCGGTCGTCCTCGCGGAGGAACTCGGCCACCCGCCGCGCGTTCCCGCAGTGGCGCTCCATCCGCAGCGGGAGCGTGTTCAGTCCCTGAATCGTCTGCCACGCGTCGAAGGGGGACTGCTGGCCGCCGGTGGGGCGCACGCCGCGCTGGCGGACGACGTTGGCGAAGGCCGCGTCGCCGAACTGCTCGACGAAGTCGATCGGGAACGCGGGCGACTCGCCGTCGAGTTCGTCGTAGTCGGCGTCGGGGTGGTCCCACGGGAACTGCCCGCCGTCGACGACGACCCCGCCGACCGTGGTGCCGTTGCCCGTGATCCACTTCGTCGTCGACTCCCAGACGATGTCGGCGCCGTGTTCGATCGGGCGACAGCAGTACGGCGTCGCGAAGGTGTTGTCGACGACTAGCGGGACCGCGTGCTCGTGGGCGATCCCGGCGAGCCGCTCGAAGTCGGGCGTGACGAGCGAGGGGTTCGCGATCGTCTCGACGTGGACGAACGCGGTGTCGTCGTCGATCGCGTCCCCGTACGCGTCGTAGTCGAGCGTGTCGACGAGCCGCGCCTCGATCCCGCGGCGGTCCGCGATGCTGGTGAGGTACGCGGCCGTGCCGCCGTACATCTCCGAGCTGGCGACGACGTTGTCGCCCGCGCTCGCGAGAACGGTCGCGATCGCGTCGAACGCGGCCATCCCCGAGCCGGTCGCGATCGCGTCCGACCCGCCGGAGAGGTCCGCGAGCCGCTCTTCTAAGACGTTCACCGTCGGGTTCGAGAGCCGGGAGTAGATGTGCCCCTCCGCCCGGAGCGCGTACATCTCCGCCGCCGTGTCCGCGTCGTCGAAGACGTACGACGTGGTCTGGTGGATCGGCGTGGCGCGGGCGCCGGTGGCCGGATCGGGCTCGGCGCCGGCGTGGAGACTCCGGGTGGAAAACCCACGTGTCATGTTTGTTGCTCATACGGTCGCGCACTTCTATAACCGTCAGTTACGGCAATTGATGCCCCCTTCGGCGCGACGCCCGCGTCGTTCCGCCGAGCGCGCCACGCCGCCTCGATTCAGCCCGCCGAAGCGTGCGTTTATGACCGATCGGGCGCCAACCGGTGGTAATGGCAGTCGCCGCCCCAGTCCCCGACCTCGCCGACCGCGCGACCGACTGCGCCGACCGACTGCGCGAGGCCGGCCGGGTGCTGCTCGCGTCGCACATCGATGCCGACGGGATCACGAGCGCCGCGATCGCGTCCACCGCGCTCGCGCGGGCCGGGATCGACCACGAGGTCGTCTTCGAGAAGCAGCTGGACGCCGACTCGATCGCCGGGATCGCCGCCCGCGAGTTCGACGTCGTCTGCTTCACCGACTTCGGCTCCGGCCAGCTCGACGTGATCGCCGACCACGAGGAGCGCGGCGACTTCGTCCCCGTCATCGCCGACCACCACCAGCCCGCCGACCGCGACACGCGGTACCACCTCAACCCGCTGCTCGAAGGGATCGACGGCGCGAGCGAGCTGTCGGGCGCCGGCGCGAGCTACCTCCTCGCCCGCGCGCTGGAGGGACCCGACGGCGACAACCGCGACCTCGCCGCGCTGGCGGTCGTCGGCGCGGTCGGCGACATGCAGGACTCGGCGGACGGTCTCGTCGGCGCCAACGAGGCCATCGTCGCCGACGGCGTCGACGCCGGCGTCCTCGACGCCCGGACCGACCTCGACCTGTACGGCAGACAGACCCGGCCGCTCCCGAAGCTGCTGGAGTACGCCTCCGACGTGAAGATCCCGGGCATCACCAACGACGAGGCGGGGGTCATCTCCTTTCTCACCGATCTCGACGTGGACGCGAAACGCGACGGCGAGTGGCGCCGCTGGGTCGATCTCGGCGCCGCGGAGCGCCAGCGGGTCGCCTCCGCGCTCATGCGCCGCGCGGTCGCCTCCGGCGTCCCGTCCGACCGGATCGAGTCGCTCGTCGGCACCGCCTACACGCTGGTCGACGAGGAGCCCGGCACCGAACTGCGGGACGTCAGCGAGTTCTCCACGCTGCTCAACGCGACCGCGCGCTACGAGCGCGGCGACGTCGGCCTCGCGGTGTGTCTCGGCGACCGCGGCGACGCGCTCGCGGAGGCCCGCCGGCTGCTCCGCACCCACCGGAAGAACCTCTCCGAGGGGCTTCAGTGGGTCAAAACCGAGGGCGTCACCCACGAGGAGCACCTCCAGTGGTTCGACGCGGGGTCCCGCATCCGCGAGACCATCGTCGGCATCGTCGCCGGCATGGCGGTCGGCTCGCCCGCGGTCGACCGCTCGAAGCCGGTGATCGCCTTCGCCGAGGAGAGCGCCGCGGAACTGAAGGTGTCATCGCGCGGCTCGCACGCGCTCGTCCGCCAGGGACTCGACCTCTCGACGGTGATGCGCGAGGCGAGCCAGTCCGTCGGCGGCGACGGCGGGGGACACGACGTGGCCGCGGGCGCGACCATCCCGACGACCGAGCGCGACGCGTTCCTCGCGGCGGCCGACGAGCTGGTCGGCGAACAGCTGGGATAGCGAAAACGGAACGGCGAACGGTTCGCGAAGCGCGCGTCGGGCTGCGGTGTCAGACGCCGTCGAGGCGGTGAGACACCGACGAGACGCTCAGGCCTCGCCGAGGTCGCGAAACATCGCGCGGTAGTCGTCGGTCGACAGCGACTCGCCGAGGTCGTCGATGTCGGCGTCTAAATCCTCCAGCCGCTCGACGAGTTCGGCGTACGCCTCGTTCCCCTCGCGCTGGGCGGCCGGCTTCTGCGAACTCAACACGGCGCGCTTGCTGGCGAGCGCGGCGGCCTCCCGAACGAGGTCGTCGTACTCGCTGCGCGTCAGGAGCGTGTCGATGGCCGTGAGTAGCTTCGAGCGACTCACCGGCTTGGTGAGGTACAGATCGAACCCCATGTCGATGATGTCGAAGTCGGGTTCGACCGCGGTGACCATCGCCACGCGACAGTCGTACCCCTCCTCGCGGATGTGTTCCAAGACGTCGTCGCCGCTCCCGTCCGGGAGGCGCCGGTCGAGGAGCACCACGTCGACGGCGGCGTCGACTCGGTCGATCGCCTCGGCGGCGGTCTCGGCGACGTCGACGGCGTACCGCTCTTCGAGGAAGCCGGCGTACAGCGCCGCGATGTCGGGCTCGTCCTCTACGACGAGTATCGACGGGTCGCTCACCGTCGACCACCGCCGGGAGCGACGAGACACGCTTCACCGGGCATACACGAACGAGCGGCATGTCGAGAGATAAAACTGTCGCCGTCCGCTCGGCCGATGCGCTGAACCGTCTTTTATATACTCCGGCCGCCAAAGGGGAGACGAATGTCAGAACTCGTCTCCACCGGGGTCGAGGGGCTCGACTCCATTCTCACCGGCGGCATCACCGAGCGGTCGACGGTCCTCGTCTCCGGGAACCCGGGCACCGGCAAGAGCATCTTCGGAATCCAGTACCTCCATCACGGCGTCTCCGAACACGGCGAACGCGGCGTGTACGTCTCCTTCGAGGAGGACGAGGCCGACATCCGCGGCGCGGCCGAGTCCGTCGGCTTCGAGGGGTTCGACGAGATGGTCGACGACGGCGACATCGTCATCCTCGACAAACGCGAGATGCTACGCGAGACCGACTTCTCGACCGCGGTCGACCGCCTGCTCGACACCGTCGAGGACGGCGACTTCGACCGGCTCGTCCTCGACTCGCTGTCGATGTTCCAGCTCTTCTTCGACGCCGAACAGGAGAAGCGCACGTACCTGCTGAAGTTCTCGGACATTCTCAAGGCGAACGGACTCACCTCGCTGCTCATCAACGAGCAGGGCGCGGTCTTCCCCGACACCGAGGTCGGCTTGGAGAACTTCCTCACCGACGGGAACATCTACTTCATCCAGACGCCGACCGACTCCGGCGTCAACCGCTACGTCTGGGTGGCGAAGATGCGGAAACAGGACATCGACACCGACATCTTCCCCATGGAAATCGGACAGGGCGGGATCACGGTCCACGAGCGCGCGGGCGGCTTCTCGATGATGGGCCGGTCCGACGACCAGCCGTCGTTCTGACGGTTCGGGGGCCGGCCACCTCGTTACTCTCTCGACGAGAGGTCGCGCCAGACGTCGTCGAGGCGGTTCTTCACCGCCGACCGCTCCTCGACCTCGACGGTGAGTCCGTCGCGGAAGTCCACCTCGACCCCGTCGACCTTCCGGCGGTACACCTTCACGCGCCGGTGTTCGTCCGAGAGCGGCCGGTCGTGTAGCTCGAGGAGGTCCGCTTCCTCCAGCTCGTTTATCCGTCGGTAACACGTCGCTATCGGCACGTCGAGCTGGTCGCTGAGGTCCTGCGCCGACTTCGCGTCGCCCGTCGCCGTCAGGATGTCCGTGTTGTATTTGTTACCGAGTACGGTGATCAGATCGTCCCCCACCATTCACGTTATCGAGATTGATTTCCGGGTGGTAAAAGGATACCGGTGGGCGTCAGACGCGCGTCATATCTCTCGTTGTGCGTTTTCTCGCGGTATCGTCCGTTTCCGTCGCCCGCAACCCCCTCGGCTGTCTTCCCCACGACAGGGATGTTATCGCCACTGATACCCGCCACCGTGGGTTTATTATCCGCGTTCGAGCAGGACGAGTATGGAGCTCATCGAGGGGTTGTACCTGATGACGACCACCGTGCTGGCCGGCGCGAGCGCGACGCTCGTCGCGTTCGCGGTCGCGGCGTACCGGTCGTCCGGCCGCACGGCGATGGCGTACCTGGCGGTCGGCTTCGGACTCGTCGTCCTCGCGGCGGTCGGCACGCCCGCGGCCGCATTTCGCACGGAATTCGGCAACGCCGAGGCGCTGCTCTTGGTCAACACCGGCCTGCTGGCGGCGTCGATGGCCCTCGTCGCCGGGAGCCTCGCGGTCTACGAGCCGGGAACCCAGGAGTTCGTGATCCCCGAATCGGAGCTGTCGCGGCTGCGCGACAGGTAAGAAGAAAACGCGAAGCGCAGGACGCCGCCTCTACACCTCGGTCGCGGTCGTCGTTCCTCTGTTTGGTTCTTTCCTCGTTGCCCTCGATCGTCACACTGTTTCCCGAGTTCGTGATTCCGCCCGTCATTCTGGGTGGCAGCCGCGTTCCCGCCAGATCCAGCGCTGAGAACTCCGCTTCGATTTCGTTATTTGATTCTGTAATTATCAGAACCAAATAAACACGAAAACCGCATGACGTGAGTTGTTTATCAACTCGGATAACCGGGGACGTGATCTTAAGTAGGAAATCCCCATCGCTATCGATAACGCCCACCGGGCAGGCCGGGGGCCGACGCAACACAACCAATGTTCGAAACCATACTGGACGAGGAAGAGCGCGGTCAAGTGGGGATCGGGACCCTCATCGTGTTCATCGCGATGGTGCTGGTGGCGGCGATCGCCGCCGGCGTCCTGATCAACACTGCCGGGTTCCTCCAGACGCAGGCGGAAGCAACGGGCGAAGAAAGTACAGCGCAGGTGAGCGAGCGGCTGAATGTCATCAGCCAATCCGGAGTTGTCTCCGATGACGCCGCAGGTTCCGGTGAGAAAGGTATCGGATCCCTTGAGTTTGTCGTCGCATCAGCGGCCGGTGCGGGCAACGTCGATCTCGACGAGGTGACGGTCGAACTAGTCGGAACCTCCGGGCAAGAAACGTTCCAGCTCGACGAGAGTCCGCCGGCGACTAATGAGATATTCACCAAGGCTGGTGACAGCAACGTTCTGACAGATAATAGCGATCGTGCTGAGGTCACGGTCGATCTTGAATCGATACCCTACGCGCTCACCGAGGGTGATTCCCTCACGGTGACGTTCACGACTTCGGCCGGCGCGTCGACGACGACCGAAGTCCGCGTTCCGACCACGCTGGTCGGTGATAACGGCGATTCGGTGAGGCTATAACAATGTTCGAATTCATCACTAACGACGACCGCGGCCAGGTCGGTATCGGCACGCTCATCGTGTTCATCGCGATGGTGCTGGTCGCCGCCATCGCCGCAGGCGTCCTGATCAACACGGCTGGATTCCTCCAGTCACAGGCGGAATCAACCGGTCAAGAGAGTACGGACCTTGTGTCCGAGCGGATCGAAGTGACGAGCTCCGTCGGTATCGTTGGCCCTAGCGGTGCTGCCGATAGTCCATCCACGTTGAGCGAGGTTCGTGTGACGGCAGTCGGCGCACCCGGTGCGGATGACATTGATTTGACTGACACGACGATTCAGGCTGTTGGGCCTGGTGGGCAAGAGAATCTCGTGTTTACTGACAATACTGTTGACGACAGTGTCTCAGTTCCCAGTGCTGACACCGTCGTGGTTTCAACCCAAATTGCTGAGGGGCAACAGACCGTTGAGGTCGGAGTGGGCAGCTTCAGTAGTTACAGTGGTAGTGGTGAGACTCTAGAATTAACTGATGGTTCTAATACAGTCACAAAAGAGATTACGTCTACTGAGGCAGACAGTACGTTCACTCTCGACATTAGTGAGCTAGACACGTCGACGACTGGGTCTGCAGCCATTACAACGAGTATCACTGGTGGAACTACCCTCACTGAGCCGAGCGATATCGATATTGTAAGCACTACTCCTGACCGTTCAGTCTCGGTGCCTAGTTCTGACACCGTTGTGGTTTCAAGCGAAATTGCTGAAGGGCAACAGACTGTTGAGGTCGGAGTGGGCACCTTCACTAACTACGGTGGTAGTGGTGAGACTCTAGAATTAACCGATGGTTCTAGCACAGTCACGAAAGAGATTACGTCTACTGAGGCAGACAGTACGTTCACTCTCGACATTAGCGAGCTAGACACATCGACGACTGGGTCTGCAGCCATTACAACGAGTATCACTGGTGGAACTACCCTCACTGAGCCGAGCGATATCGATATTGTACCTAACAGGCAGGATATCAGCAAACTCGGTCCCAATGAGTTTGCTGTCGGATCTGATGGTTCCTTTGTTTCGGATCCCGTTCTCGACGGAGAGAACCAGTACACGATTCTGCTGAATCCGTCATCCGGAGCCTTCGATGACACTGACGGCGCCTTCGGAGAGGGCGACGACGCGACACTCGACATCGTCTCGCCTGCCGGCGCGACGACGCAGGTCGAACTGACCGCGCCCGACCTCTTCAGCGAGGAGGGCGAAGCAGTTCGCCTCTAAGCGCAGCCGCACAGACAACCAACTGCTTCTTCCGCGGAGACCGGCTCCGCGGCGGGAACCCGCCGCAACACCTATTTTACGGCGCGCGCTACCACAACTCATGAGTGACGACGACGCGCTCCCGGCCGACCCCGAGGAACTCGACTTCACCGACGACGAGAACGTCGTCGAGATCGGGGAGGGCCGCTACGTCGTCGGGACGAACGGCCGCCCCAACGTCGGCCGCTCGCGGGGGCAGCGCCGCGCGCCGCCCGACGACGACTCGGGGTTCACGACGGCCGATCCGGCGAACCCCGACGAACGTCGGCCAGCGGGCGACGACCCGCGGGCGAGCGCGGCCGGTCCCGGCGTCGGCGAGCGCGGCCAGCCCGCCGGTGGGCAGTCCGGTTCCGGACAACCAGCCGGTGGTCAGCGTGGCGGCCAACCCTCCGACGGGCAACCGGCCGGTGACGGACAGCCGCCGCCGAACGCCGCGCAGGGGCAGCGCCGAAACCGGTCCGCGGCGGGTGACGACGCGATCGACCGACAGGCGGTGAGCCGGTGGCTAGCGGACTCCTTCGACGGCGACGGGTTCGACTACGGCATCGACGCGACGCTCTACGCGAACGGCGACACCACCCGCCAGCGGATGGTGTCGAACGACGTGACGGCGACGTTCGACACGCTCATTTCGTGGTTCGCGTCGAACGCCGGCCCGAGTTCGCCGACGCCGGAGGCGATCGGGCTGCTGCTCGCGGCCTCCGAGACGACGGTGGATATTCCGCCGGTGATGATAAAGCGGTTCGCGGCGAGTCAGGGGCTCTCCGCGAGCGACAGCATCGGTGACCTGGTTCGCGCCGCCGAGGAGGAGGGCGGGTTCAGGATCGACTGAGCCGGGGAACGGGAAGCCCTACAGCAGGAACAGCAGTGCGGCGCCGATCAGTGCGAATATCGCGTATATCCCGACCATCACTTCGCGTTTCAGTGAGCTACCGAGCGGCTCGGCGGTGAGCCGCCGGATCGGCGGGAGGATCGCGATCCCGGCGAGGATCAACGGGAAGGCGCCGATCGCCGGGACGAGGGTGAGCGCGACGACGACGGTTCCGTACCCGACGACGTAACAGCCGCGCCGCCAGAGCTGCTCGCGGTCGCTGAGATCGGCCATGTCCGCGAATCCGTCGGAGTCGCCGGTATCGCCGCCGCCTCCGGAGACCTGCTCTGCCTGTCGCTGAACGTACTCGTCCAGCTCCTCGGCCGCGTCCTCCGTCTGTGGGGCGCCACACTGTGCGCAGTACCGGGCCTCTTCGGCTATCGACGCTTCACATCGGGGACACGATGGCATCCTGATCGAAAGCGTACGCCGGCCGGGCTTAATTCTTCGGGGAACGGTCGAACGACTTCCCCCGACGCAGTCGGTCGTTCTGTGGGTTGTTCGGTCTTTTCCCGCCCGCTCTGTTCACAGATGTGATAATCGGGTGGGTACGCTTTAGTCGGTGAACGTCGGAGCGATGAACAACTGATACGCTCCGTTACCTCTGCGGGGCCAAACACTCTCCACGCCACGATGACATCTAAATCCGACGACAATACGGACCGGCCCGAGCGGTCAACGGCGGCCGCAGACAGCGGTGAACCCGCCGCAGAAAGTGCCGACGGAATCCTTTCCTTTCGCCCTCGACGGGCCGGAACCGTCCGGGTTGGACTGACTATCGTCTCCGTCCTCTTCGTCTTGTTCGCTGTCGCGGCCGCTGGTCCGGCAGCGGGATTCTCGATGGGTGACTCCGCGTCGTCGGACAACGCCCGAGGGACCACCGCCGTCACCGCCGATCTGACGGATCGGACCGGTCCGGCGGATCGCCACGAACTCAGCGGTTCGTTCTCCCGTCCGACGTACACCGGTATCGCGGGTGACCCCGTTGATATCAGGTACACGGCCAGCAACTCCAACGGAAGCGCGTACCTGTTGATCGGTGGGAATCGACTTACCGACACGGGACAGTCTATCGGGTACACCGACGTCGTGAAACTGGACGGAGATTTTGACGGAACGATCAACACTCGACTTCTCGGAACCGACGAGGGGACCGCCGCCAGTTGCCGCGAGGCCGACTGTGACCTCGAGTTCCGCGACGAGGACGGTAATCTCCTTGGAGACGATCTCGACTCGCTTCGGAGCGCGACCAGTGCCGGTGGCCTCGCTCGCCCGCTCGTCCCCCAACGATACCGACTCGCGATCACCAACGGGACCTTCGTCGTCGAGGATCCGGGAGTCGTGACCCCGGTCGAGACTGCCGCCTCGTCGGACCTCCTGTTGACGAAACCGACGTTCCACGACGAAATTGAGGTGTTCACCACTGCTGACCCGGATGATCTCGAAGGCGGAGGCGGCGGCGAATCCCTTAGTGCCCTCGAACAGAACGGCCTCGACCGCACTGCGGTGACGAAAGGTGACCGCGTCGTCCTCGGCTTCGAATCGACCGGTATCTGGGGGGCGCTGTCGCACTTCGCCGACGAAGAAGGCGAAGATACGATTCAGGCCGGTCAAGAGGTCAACCACTCCGTCCTGACAAACATTTTAGATGCTAAAGAAGGTGTCACCCTCCGAGTTCGACAGACGAACCCGGGCATGAACGAGCCACGGTCGATACTCGACCTCGCCGACGCCGACCCCGAGGATGTCACTCTTCTCCTCGCCGACGCGGAGGAACTGGAGACCGGTGACTCGGCGCCGGGGCGGTTCTACCTCGTCTTGGACACGAGCGACGGAGGGGCGTTCACCGAGGCTCCGGAACCGGGCGACGAGTACGCCGTCGAGTTTGCCTTGGAGGGTACTGAGGGACAACGGTACGCGTTCGCCGACGACAGCGGGGAGCCGCCAGCGGCGTTCGAACCGAAACACGAAGCGCCCGAACAGTTCCCGTACTGGGAGACCGCCGACGGAACCGTGAGCGCGGAGGCGTCGTTTTCGATCCAGGAGCGGTACTTCGAGTACGACCACGTCACCGACGACGGCGAGCTCCTCGTCGAGGCCTCGGGCGGAGAGGTGACCGGGACGACAACGATACTACCGCCGATCGAAATGTCCGCCACCTTCGTCGACGACAAGCGCGACGAGCAGTTCCGGTCGGAGTCGCAGTTGGAGGTCTCCGACGGGAACTTCTCTATCGGCGCCGATCTCGGGGACGCCGATCCGGGGACCCGTCTGAACTACGAGCTGTACGAGGGGACGACGCTCCGCGACAGCCGCACAGTGGTCGTCGTTGACGACACCGACAACCCGGATCGGCTCGCGATCGAGAGCGTCCCCGAGAACGTCACCGTCGCGAAGGGTGGGAACCTCTCCGCGCTCGGGATCGAAGTCCGCAACGCCGGCGGACTGGAAGGAGAGGGAACGCTCGCGCTCGATGTCGACGACGGGAACCTGACGACCGCTCGCGAACTGACGCTGTCGTCGAACGAGTCGCGCACCCTCGGCTTCCCGTCTGCGACCACCCGTCTCGACCCCGGTGAGTACCCCTTCACGGTCACGCTCGACGAGGACCGTCGGAACGGAACGCTGATCGTCGCGGAGAACCCAGCCAGGACGACGATCGACGACGATGACGGCGAGGGCGACGGAAGCGACACCGACGGCTCGGCGGATTCTTCAAATACCGACCAGAACTCCACAGACACCGACCCGAACTCTACTGACGCTGACCAGAACTCTACTGACGCTGACTCAACGGGGTCCACAAACCCCGACGGGAACTCGTCGGACCCGGTCGGTGACTCCGGCGGTCGCGACGGCGAGGACGAGTCGCCGACCTTCCTCCCGTTCGGGATCGGCACCCGGGAGACGTTCGTCGGCACGGTCGTCGTCGGTGTGATTCACATCCTCGGCCACTGGGTGTAACTTCCAACGTCTCTGATTACTGATGTTCTCGTCTGCGACCACCACTGTCGGGTGAGGGCCCGTTTCGACCGTTCGCCGCTTCTCCGTCTCTCCCGTCTATTCTCATCGATGAGAACCGCGGGGGAGCGATTAAGTGGTCGCCCTGCCCCGCTTCAGACAACAATGGCTACGCGGGTACTCATCGCCGACGACTCGGAGTTCATGCGGAACCTCCTCCGGGAGATCCTCGAAGGCGAGTTCGATATCGTCGGGGAGGCGGAAAACGGCGTGGAGGCGGTCAACATGTACGAAGAGCACGGCCCGGACCTCGTGATGATGGACATCGTGATGCCGATCCGCGACGGGATCGAGGCGACCACGGAGATCCTCGAAGACAACCCCGACGCGACGGTGATCATGTGTACCAGCGTCGGGCAGGAGGAGAAGATGAAGGCGGCGATCAAGGCGGGCGCGGAGGGGTACATCACGAAGCCGTTCCAGAAGCCGAACGTGCTCGACGCCATCGGTTCGGCGGTATAATGCGGGTCGACGTCCGCGCGCTCGGCGCCTGTAACCGCCTCGCGGAGCAGGGGGCGAAGCAGGCCGCCGGCGCGCTCTCGGATCTCACCGGGACCGACCTCGCGGTGGAGGTGACGGGCGCGAGCGTCGCCAGCGGCGAGGACCTCGCTGAGTCGTTCGCGGGCCGGGAGTCCATCGGCGTGAGCGTCGGTCTCCGCGGCGGGCTGGACGGCGAGGCGGTCCTCGCGTTCGACGCCGTCAACGCGGACGCCCTGCTCTCGCTTCTGCCCGGCGGGGGGTCGATGGAGCGGAGCGCGGTGACGGAGGTCGGCAACATCGCGCTGGGCGGCTTCCTCGACGGCTGGGCGAACTACCTCGGGAAGGCGATCGACATGACGCCGCCGCGGTACTTCGAGGCGGACGGCGCGGCGGTGCTGCCGGACGGCGCGCTCGCGGGCGACGGCGTGTTCCTCTTCGAGAGCCGCCTGGACGCGACGACGACCGACCTCGACTTCTCCATCTACATGCTGCCCGACTCGGGACCGTTCCGCGACCTCATCGTCGGGAAGACCGCGCCCGCGGCGACGGCCGGCGGCGAGGCGAACGGCGGCACGACGAGCACGGCGGTGCCCTACGAGTCGCTGTCGACGTTCTCGTCGCTGGCGAAGGAGGGGTCGGCGAACGCCGCCGACAACATCGCGATGATGACTGGGCTGGAGACGAGCGTCGACGTCAGCCGGCTCCGGTTCGTCCCGCTCGCGGACGTGCCCGCGGAGGTCGGCACCGAGCCGCACGCGGGCACGGTGTTCGAGCTTCAGGGGGAGCCGAGCGGCTACCTCGCGATCCTCTTCGAGGAGTCCTCGGCGGCGGCCGTCGCGGACGCGATGCTCCCGATGGACCCCAACGAGCCCCTCGGCGACATGGCAGAGAACGCGCTCTGCGAGCTGGGAAACGTGATGACGAGCGGGTTCATCGACGGGTGGGCGAACGTGCTCGGCACGACGATCACCCACTCGCCGCCGGAGTTCGTCCACGACATCGGCGCGTCGACGATCAGCCCGCTCGTCGCGAAGCTGAGCGAGCGACAGGACTACGGGTTCGTGATCGACACCGCGATCCGGACGGAAGGGATTCAGGCGCGGTGCGACGTGTACGCGCTCCCCGACGAGCGCGAACTGGCCCGGGCGCTCGACCGGCTCTCGGAGTCGTGACCCGCTCGCTCTCCGACGATCGGCCGGACGATCCGGCGGGGAACACGGGGAGCGACGGCGACGCGGTCGCCGACGCGGAGCCCGCCGCCGTCACCGGCGGGGCGGCGGCCGACGATCCCGGCCGGATCAAGGTCGGCGTGGGCGAGCTCGCGGTCACGAGCGACGACGCGATCCTGACGACCAGCGGGCTCGGTTCCTGCGTCGCGGTCGCGCTCGCCGACGAGCGGGCCGGGGTCCGCGGACTCCTCCACGCCATGCTGCCCGCGGGCGACGGGCGGACCACCGCGGTCTCGCGGCCCGCGAAGTACGTCGACACCGGGATCGACTCGCTGATCGCGGCGCTCGACGACGCCGGCGCCGACCCCCGACGACTGGAGGCGCGGGTCGCCGGCGGCGCCGAGATGCTCGATCTCACCGACGCTGTCGGCCCGCGGAACGTCGAACGGGTCGGCGAGGTGCTCGACGCGGCGGGCGTTCCTATCGTCGCCAGCGACGTCGGCGACGCGGTGGGCCGGACGGTCCGGTTCGGCCCGAACGGCCGCCTCGTCATTCGGGCCGCGGACGGGTTCGAGCGGGCTATCTGACCGCGGTTCGGTCGCCGATCCGGATTCCCTCTCCTCCCGATCTCCCTCGTTCCGGGCCGGACAACGAGCGATACTCACCTCGTGACGTGCTTTCTCACGGTTGATATTTTGAGGGGTGAATTGAAGTAGCTTCTGCGGGTCGTAGACGATAATGGGCCTCGAACTACCGGTGTGGGGAGCTCCAACCGCCGCCTGGGCAGTCGCCACGCTGGGGCTCGTCGGTGCGAGCGTCCTCGACAGGTTCCTCGACGACGACGGATCCGACGACGACGGTTCCGGTGGTATGGGTGGCGACGACGACCCCTTCGGCGGCGACATGGGCGGCGGAGGGATGGGCGGTGGCGGCGGTGGCGGCGGCGGGATGGGAGGTGGCGGCGGCGACGGTTTCGACGACTTCGACGGGATGGACGAGTGGGACGACGAGTTCGACGAGGGCGGCGGCGGCGGTGGCGGCGGTGCCGCCACCGACGAGCTGGAAAACCGGCTCGACGAGCTGGAAAACGAGGTCGCCTCGCTCTCTTCGACCGTCTCGACGGTCCGGTCGGAAAACGAGGAGATCTCCGCCGCGGTCGACGACATCGAGGAGGACGTCCGTAACCTCCTCGACATCTACGAGATGGTCACCCGCGGCATCAATCCCTTCGTCGACGACGGCGGCGGCTTCGACAGCGTCGAGGGCGGCGGCGAGGGGTCGTTCGGCATCTTCGACGACGACGAGGGCGGCGAGGAGGAGGACCTCGACGAGGACGTCGCGAACGCGGACGCGGACGGGTTCTTCGACGACGACCTCCTCGACGAGGAGGAGGCGGACGGTTTCGACGACGAAGCGGACGACGAGTTCGACGACCTCGACGATGATCTCGACGGCGACGACGAGTTCGACGACCTCGACGACGACGAGTTCGATGACCTCGACGACGACTTCGAGGAACTGGACGACGACAGCACGGACGACGCCGCGTCCGAGACCGAAACGGCGGACGACGGAGACGACATGAACGACGATGGAAAGAGCTTCAGCGAACTGAAAGAAGAGTACGACTCCGGGGAGGCCGACTGGGCCGAGGAGGGCGACGACGCGGACGACGACCCGTTCGAGGACGGGGACGACTCGTTCGCCGACCCCGGCGACGAAACGGGCTCGTTCGACGACGAGACCGCCGACGACGGCTTCGGGGGCGACGACCTCGGGGGCGGCGTCGAGGACGACGGCTTCGACGAACCGGCGGACCCCGAGCCGGCGGCCGACCCCGAACCGGCGGGCGCACCCGACCCCGCGCCCGACCGACGGCCCGGCGGCGACCCCGCCGAGGCGTCCGGCGGCTTCGAGTACGTCGGCGAGGACGACCTCTCGGGCGGGAGCGGCCGCGGCAAGCCGTACCTCACCGAACTCCCGGGCGACTACGTCGGCGACCTCCTCGTGATGGAGTGGCTGGAGTTCCTCGTCTCCGAGAGCGACGTCACCGACGCGGTGCGTGCGATCAACTACTACGAGCGGATCGAGTGGATCGGTCCCGACGCCGCGGCGCGGCTCCGGGACTTCCTCTCCGGGTTCGGCACGATCGACCGCAACCTCGTCGATCGGCCGGGCACCGACCGGCTCGTCCGCGAGCACCACACCCGCAGCCTCCGGTACGTGACCCAGCTCAACGGCACCAGCAGCCATACGGTGCTCTTGGACCGCTGGGACGACCTAGCCGGCGGATCGCTCGTCGGCGGCCCCGTCGGCGGTCGTCGCGGCGGGCGGGACAATTCCGGACGCAACGGGCGTAACAACCGCAACGAGCGCAACAACCGCAACGGCCGCGACGGCCGCACCGACCGCAACGAGCGGCCGCCTGCGGACCGGAACGGCCACGACGCGTCCGGGCGCAGCGACGCGCCCGACGCCCGCGAGCGACGCGCGAACGGCGCGGACCACGCCGACGACGCGGCGGATCGCGGCGACGCGCGACCCGAGGCCGACGCGGACCGCCGCGACGGTCACCGCGACGACCGGCGCGACCGGAACGGTTCCACCCGGCCGATGAACGACCCGAATCCCCGTTCCGACCGCGCCGATCCGGCCGACGGAGGGTGGGGAGATGGGCGTTAGCGTCTCCGCGTCCACGGCCATCATCGTCGCGGGGCTGTTCTTCGCGTTCACGACGTTCTACCCCGTGGCGGCCAACGGGCTCGACCGCGTCTCCGACGCCCAACACGGCATCAACGAGCGCGCGCTCGAACGGCAGAACACGGACTTCGCGGTGACGAACGCCACTTTCGACGCCGACACCGAGACCCTCACGGTCAACGCCACCAACGAGGGGTCGGTCGGTCTCGTCGCCGACGACGCGACGCTCGTCGTCGGCAACGAGTACGTCGACGTCGGCGGGCCGAACGCCTCTACGACCGTCGACGGCGACGGCGACACCGCGCTCTGGCTCGGCGACGAGACGCTCTCGGTGACGGTCACCGACACGGCGACGGATATCGGGGACGGCACGCGCGTCGTCCTCGTCGTCGAGTCGGGCGTCCGCGACGCCGCGACCGTGACGGAGGTGAGCGCATAGATGGCCAGCGTTCCCGTCTCGCACCTCATCCTGTTCATCGCGAGCCTGGTGATCGCCGCCGGCGTCGTCGGCACGATCACCACCGGCGTCGACCGCGTGAGCGCGGCGGTCGACGACGCCGGTCTCGACGCGACCGAACAGCTCCGGACCGACGTGACGGTCATCTCGGACCCCAGCGCCGGGGTGTACAACGCGAGCGGCGACGACAACGTGACGCTGCTGATCAAAAACACCGGCACCTATCGGTTGGCGCCGGACGGGTCGGACCTCGACGTCGTCTTCGACGGCGCGTACGTCGGGCCGGGCGCGACCTCCGGGACGTTGGTCTCCGCGGACGGCGCGAACGCGTGGGGCCGCGGCGACGTGCTCCGGCTCACGATCAACGTGGACCAGATCGAGGGGTCGAACGGCGAGCTCGCCGACGGCGACCACCGGGTGTTCCTCTCGGTGAACGGCGACGAGGAGCTGTTCCAGTTCCGCGTGGAGGGGGGGAGCTGAGATGCCTCACGACAACCTCCTCTCTCTGGGACTCGGCGACCGCGACCGACTGAACAAGGAGCTGGGCGGCGGCATCCCGCGCGGGAGCATCGTCCTCATGGAGGGCGACTACGGGGCCGGCAAAAGCGCCATCTCCCAGCGGTTCGCCTACGGGCTGGTCCAGGAGGGCGCCTCGGTGACGATGATGTCGACGGAGCTCACCGTCCGCGGCTTCATCGACCAGATGCACTCGCTGGAGTACGACATGGTGAAGCCGCTCCTCCAGGAGGAGCTGCTCTTCTTGCACGCTGACTTCGACTCCGGCGGCGCGTTCTCCGACGGCGACGGCGAGCGCAAGGAGCTGCTCAAGCGGCTGATGGACGCCGAGGCGATGTGGAACTCCGACGTGGTGTTCCTCGACACGTTCGACGCCATCTTCCGGAACGACCCCACCTTCGAAGCGCTCGTCCGGAAGAACGAGGAGCGACAGGCGGCTCTGGAGATCATCTCCTTCTTCCGCGAGATCATCTCGCAGGGGAAGGTGGTGGTGCTCACCGTCGACCCCTCCGCGGTCGACGACGACGCGATCGGTCCGTTCCGCTCTATCGCCGACGTCTTCCTCCAGCTCGAGATGATCGAGGTCGGCAACGACATCCGGCGGCAGATCAACGTGAAGCGGTTCGCGGGCATGGGCGAACAGGTCGGCGACACGATCGGGTTCTCGGTTCGTTCCGGAACCGGTATCGTGATAGAGAGCCGCAGCGTCGCCTAACACATGAGCCGGGGACGCACAGTCGGTCCGGGCGACCGGACCGCGACCACCGCGACGACGGGGCGTGGGAGATGACCGAACACGGGACCGCCAAACCGTCCGAAGAGCTCCGAAAGGCCGCCATGCGGCGGCCCCACCTCCGGGAGCACCTCCGCGAGTTCAAACAGATCACCGGGGAGTTCCCGCAGTTCATCGATGAGCCGAAAGACGAGTACGAGTCCGCGCGCCCGAACGTCATCTACCCCGTCGGCGGTCCCATCTACAGCCACATCTACGGCGACCTCGGCCAGGACACGAAGTACTACGCCATCGAGCCGGAGGTCACCGGCCCGCAGGTGGAAGTACTCAACGAGGTGAAAAACCGGCTGCTCACGGCCAGCGGCCAGCACACCGCCCCCGACAACGAGGCGGAGTACGACGACCTCATCGAGGAGCTCCTCGAGGAGGTGACCCACGTCGACGACACCGCCTCCGGCTGGCGCCGCGGGCTCTCGAAGATCCGCAACTTCGGGAAGCTGTCGGTCACCGAGGAGACCTACGAGAACATCCGGTACCGACTCAACCGGGACATCGTCGGGCTTGGTCCCCTCGAACCGGTGATGCGCGACCCGGCCAACGAGGACATTCACGTCATCGGTCCCAAGGAGTGTCACGTCGACCACGGCACCTTCGGGATGCTGGAGACGACCGTCGACTTCGGCACGCCCCAGGAGTTCGACAACTGGCTGCGCAACATGGGCGAGCGGATCGGCGACCCCCTCTCCGACTCCGACCCCATCGTCGACTCCACGCTGCCGGACGGGTCGCGTATCAACATCATCTACTCCGACGACGTGTCGCTGAAGGGGTCCTCGCTCACGATCCGACAGGGCGAGGAGGTGCCGCTGTCGATCAACCAGATCACCAACTGGGGGACGCTCTCGCCCGAGCTGGCGGCGTACCTCTGGCTCTGTCTGGAGAACGAGCAGACGGTGTTCGTCGTCGGGGAGACGGCGTCCGGGAAGACGACGACGCTGAACGCCATCCTCTCGTACATCCCGGACGACTCGAAGATATACACCGCGGAGGACACGGCCGAGGTCATCCCGCCGCACAGCACCTGGCAGCAGCTGTTGACCCGCGAGGGCGGCGGCGAGGGATCCTCGGACGTCGACATGTTCGACCTGGTCGCCGCCGCGCTGCGGTCGCGCCCCGACTACATCATCGTGGGGGAGGTCCGGGGCGCCGAGGGACGCATGGCGTTCCAGGCGGCCCAGACGGGACACCCGGTGATGCTGACGTTCCACGCGTCCGACATCGTCTCGATGATCCAGCGGTTCACCTCCGAGCCGATCAACGTCCCGGAGACGTTCATGGACAACGCCGACGTGGCGCTGTTCCAGAACCGCGTGAAACAGGGCGATCAGGTCTTACGGCGGGTGACGAGCGTCCAGGAGATCGAGGGGTACTCGAAGGAGATGGAGGGAGTCGTCACCCGCGAGGTGTTCAGCTGGGACCCCGTCGAAGACGAGATCGTCTTCCAGGGGATGAACAACTCCTACGTGCTCGAAGAGCAGATCGCGACGCTGTTGGGCTACGCCGACACCCGCGACATCTACGACGACCTGGACTTCCGGGCGGAGCTGATCGAGCGCATGATCCAGGAGGGTATCCTCGGCTACCACGAGGTGAACGACGCGATCAACTCCTTCCAGCGCGACGGCGTCGAGGGACTTCCCTTCGACATGCACCGGAACACGAGGTAGCGACGATGAGGGCGAGCAAGGCGACAGAAGCGAGCAAAGCGACGGGGGTGCGCTAACGATGGCGGTAAAGGAGATGGGCAACGGGCTCGCGACCGCCGCCAAGCTGACCTCCGAGGTCATGGAGTCGTACGACCAGCTCGACATCTCCAAGCGGAAGTACGTGGGGCTGGTGCTGATTCCGGCCGTGCTCATCTTCCTCGCGAGCGTCGTCGGGCTGGTCGCGCTCCCGCTCCCGATCGCCGCCCGGGTGCCGATCCCGATGTTCGGCGCGCTCGTGCTGTTCGCGGCCGTCATCTATCCGAAGATCTACCTCTCCAGTTTGGAGACGAAGATCGACAACCAGCTGCATCTCGTGATGACGCACATGACGGTGCTGTCGACGACGAACATCGACCGGATGGAGGTGTTCCGGACGCTGGCGAAAGAGGAGGAGTACGGCGTCGCCGCCGAGGAGATCGGCCGCGTCGTCCACCTCGTCGACACGTGGAATCAGAGCCTCGACGACGCGTGTCGCCGTCGGGCACAGGAGGTCCCCTCCGACGCGATGGCCGACTTCTTCGACCGCCTCGGCTACACGATGGGCGCGGGGCAGTCGCTGGAGGAGTTCCTCGTCTCCGAGCAGGACGTGATGCTCGCGCAGTACGAGACCCGCTACGAGTCCGCGCTCTCGAACCTGGAGGTGATGAAGGACCTGTACATGTCGATGATCCTCTCGATGACGTTCGCGCTGGTGTTCGCGGTCGTCCTCCCGATCCTCACCGGCAACGACCCGACCGCGACGGTCGCGGCCGTCATCGTGCTGTTCGTCTTCGTCCAGCTCGGCTTCTACGCGATGATCCGCGCGACGTCGCCGTACGACCCGATCTGGTACCACCCGGACGAGCGGGCGCCGGGCGACCTCAAGCTGTGGGGCTCGCTGATCGGCGGCGGCGCCCTCTCGTTCCTGCTCATCGGGATCACGGCCGCCGGGATGTTCGGGCACGGTCCCGGGCTGCCCGGACTCCTCTTTTTCCTCGACGACGTCCGGCTGCCGCTGTACCTCTCGGTTCCCATCTCGCCGCTCATCATCACCGGGGTGATCCTCCGGAGCGAAGAGCAGGCGATCACGGCCCGGGACGGTGAGTTCCCGTCGTTCGTGCGCGCGCTCGGCGCGACCGAGAGCGCGAAGCAGTCGACGACCACCGACGTGCTCACGACGCTGCGCGACAAGAACTTCGGCGAGCTCTCCGCCGCCATCGAGCGGCTCTACCGCCGGCTCAACATGCGGATCAGCACCGAGGGCGCGTGGCGAGCGTTCACGCGCGACACGCGCTCGTATCTCATCCAGAAGTTCTCCGAGATGTACCTCGTCGGTCGGCGGATGGGCGGGGACCCGAAGATGCTCGGCGAGCTGATCTCGAAGAACATGAACGCGGTCAACCAGCTGCGCGAGCAGCGCCGGCAGGCGGCGATGACGTTCATCGGGCTGCTGTACGGGATCACGGCGGCGGCGACGTTCGCCTTCTTCATCGGGCTGGAGATCGTCGCGATCTTAGCCGACCTCACCGCCGACTTCGGGCTGGAGGAGATGGATATCGGCCAGATCGTCTACCCGGGCGCCTACGACATCCCGCTCATCGAGTACCTCCTGTTGACCGTCGTGCTGTTCAACGCGGCGCTCTCCTCGCAGATGATCCGCCGGATCGACGGCGGCAACCCCGCGAACGGCTACATCCACTTCGTCCTCCTGACGTGGCTCGGCGCGGGCACGGCCATCGCGACGCGGACGCTCGTCAACGCGATCCTGTCGATCTAAAGCGTGAAGTCGGCGTCGCCGCTGCGCGGCAAAAGCGCGCCGTTGCGGCGGAAATCGCACCGCTGCGGACGGGTCAGATCGACCGTCCGCGGCTCCGGCAGGCTTTAACGCACCGAGCGGTAATTCCCGGGTATGGACTGGAAGACAGATTGGGGGTTGCGTGGACGGATGGCGTTCACGATGTTCCTCCTATTCGCCCTCTACGTCGTGTTTGTCGGCGCCCTCGTGACGTTCCTCGACGTGGGTAACATGACGATACTACTCATGCTCGGCGGGTTCTCGCTCGCCCAGTACTTCTTCAGCGACAAGCTCGCGCTGAAGAGCATGGGCGCCCGCGAGGTCGACCCCGACGAGTACCCCGACCTCCACCGGCGGATCGAGCGGCTGAGCCAGCAGGCCGACCTGCCGAAGCCGACGGTCGCGGTCGCGAACACGCAGGTGCCGAACGCGTTCGCGACCGGCCGGAACAAGAAGAACGCCACCGTCGCGGTGACGACCGGCCTGCTGGAGAGCCTCGACGAGGACGAGCTGGACGGCGTGCTCGCCCACGAGCTCGCCCACGTGAAGAACCGCGACGTGATGGTGATGACCATCGCCTCGTTCCTCTCGACTATCGCCTTCTTCATCGTGCGGTGGGGGTGGCTGTTCAGCGGCGACAACCGACAGGGTGCGCCCGTCATCGTCGCGATCCTCGTGTCGCTCGTGGTGTGGGTGGTCTCGTTCCTGCTCATCCGGGCGCTCTCGCGCTACCGCGAGTACTCCGCGGACCGCGGCGCGGCGCTGATCACCGGGAAGCCCGGCGCGCTCGCCTCGGCGCTGATGACGATCGACGGCCGGATGGACAAGGTGCCCAAGGAGGACCTCCGCGAGGAGGCGGAGATGAACGCGTTTTTCATCATCCCGATCAAGGCCGGCTTCGTCGGGAAGATCGCCTCGACCCACCCGTCGACGGAGAACCGCATCGAGCGGCTCCGCGAGCTGGAAAAGGAGATGGAGACGGCCTGATACGGACTTGAATTGGAGTTTTTAGTCGGTTGTTTATAAGTCGTTGAGTATGGCTTGACGACGAACACCGTCGAATCCCCAGTCGATCATTTATAAGTCGTTGATTGCGGCTCGACGATGAACACCTCCGAAGCCCCAGCCGCGAGGGCGGCGCACGCTCGCTGCGCTCCTCACTCGGTCGCTCACTCCGTTCACTCCCTCGTTGCGGTGCTTACGTCGCCTGCGCCGCCCTCGCGACTGCCCCTTCGAGTCCCGCCCCGCAGAGCGACCGCACCTCACGCCTCCCCAACCTCGTCGACGGTCCTCCGCTTCGCTCCGGACCGCCGACTCCCTCGCGCGTGCTGCTCGGCCGCGGGGCGGCCTCACAGGCACGCGCCACCGCCTCGTTCATTTATAAGTAATCGCGGGGGAGTCGCGCCGCTGGTCGGTGTGAGCGGACTGAGGGGAGTAAGCCCCCTTCGGTTCGTCCCGACATTCGGCTGAGCGTCCGCGCCGTGGCCGGACTACCTTGTGGCGCGGACTTGCACCGGCGAGGATTCGCCGTTCCATCCGTTCCCGCCCGTCGGCCCTCCTCGGGTTAGCTCCCTTCCCTTGCGGGTCGGTTCGCGCGAATCATCGGTCGGGGCGGGGGGTGTCGTTGCTGTTCCAGAGCCAGCCGTCTCCGACTCCGGGCGTGTGCCCGGTCGCCTGTCCGGCCGGTGGGGGGACTTTCCTCATGCCAGAGGCACGGGAGTCGGGCTCCCTCTGTCCGTTTCGGCCTTTCGCCCGCCGGCGAATAAGCGGTTCGGTCGGCCGACTTTCTCCGCAGACGCCGCGAACGCCGCGAGAGCGGTGCCACAAGGGAAGCGTTCAAGTCGTCAGCAGCGTAATAGACTTCCATGTCCGAGGCTCAGACCGTTCAGCTGTCGTACGACGACGGTGCACGAGCGGTCGAACTCGCGCGGGAAGCGGTCGAGTCGTTCGTCCAACACGGACAACGCGAACAACCCGGAAGCATGCGCGAGGCGTTCTACGCCCGCACCGGCGCCTTCGTTCGCCTCCAGTCGACCCGCGGACGCGGCCGCCTCCGCGGCTGCGCCGGCGCGTGGGAGACCTCCGACCAGCTCGGCCACGCCATCGTCGAGGCCGCCATCAAGGCGGCGTCCGACGACTCCTGCGGCTCCGAGGTGGAGCCGAAGGAGCTGGACAACATCACCGTCTCCGTGTTCGTCGTCTCGAACACCGTCCTCACGAACGACCCGCTCGAAGACCTCGAAATCGGCACCCACGGCGTCGCCGTCGACAGCGGCAACGCCCACGGCTGGCTCTACCCGACGGTCCCCGTCGAGAACGGCTGGTCCGGCGCCGAGTTCCTCTCGCGCGCCTGCCGGAAGGCGAAGCTCTCGCCCACCGCCTGGCAGGAGGAGGACACGATGGTGACGCTCATCGAGGGGCAGGTGTTCCGAGAGCGCGCCTGCCGGAAGGCGAAGCTCTCGCCCACCGCCTGGCAGGAGGAGGACACGATGGTGACGCTCATCGAGGGGCAGGTGTTCCGAGAGCGCGCCGACGGCGGCGCCGTCGAGGAGCTGTAGCGGTCCAGCAGTCCTCTCCGGTCCCGCGTTCCGACGGTCCGAACACGGATTCTCCCCCGCTCGCGCCTCCGATCCGCTCCCCGTTTTACCTCTCTCGACCCGGCTCCTCGCGCCCGTCGAGTTCTTAGGCCGTCCTAAAAACCGGTGGCTTTTTGATGTTTTAGGTTAGCCTAATCCGTATGAGACACGCGGTCAACGCACTCGTTCGGCCCGCCGGCGGTGATCCGCGGTGACCGTCGAGACCCACGTCGACCGCGCTCGCGACCGAGTGGCCGCCGAGCGCGACGCCGCCGCGGACGAGCGACGGGCCTACGAGCGGTTCGGGTCGGCCGTCGCATCGATTCCCACGGCATCCGATCCGACGGCTTCCGACGAGGAGACGGGCGTCGGCGCGGGAACAGAAATCGGTTCGGGAACTGGAATCGGCACCGGAACAGGAGTCGGCGCGGGACCGAGCGCCGGCGGCGTTCGCGCGGCCGTCGGGGGACGGAACGCCTCGTCGACCGACGGCTGTCGCCGGGTCCGCGAGGCGTTCGCCGAGACGGTGCGGTCCCACAGCGTCGCCGACCTCGACGCCGACGAGCCGTTATTGGCCACGATCCGCGAGGAGCTGGGCGACGCCGTCGCGGTCGCGCTCTCGCCGAAGACCGACCACGAGTTCACCCCGCGGGTCGCGTCCGCGATCGGTTCGGCCGTCGACGACCGCATCGCGGAGCTCGCGGTGTTCGACCGGACGCTGGAGCGCGAGGCGGCGTCGCTCCGGTCGGCCCACGAGGCGATCCGGGAGATCACCGACTGGCTGGCGACCGCGGACGAGACGCCCCTCTCGACGCTCGGGTTCGACGATCTGTGCCGCCGCCACGGGGCGCTCGCCGAGCGGATCGAGACCTGCGAGTCGCTGCTGGCGGAGCGGCAGGCGGACCTCGACCGGACCGCCAGCCGCGGCGCCGCGGTCGGGATCCGACACCGGTCGGTGACCGCGTACCTGTACGCCGACTTCCCGGTGTCGCACCCGGTCCTCTCGACGGTCGCGCGCCTCGTCGAGACGCTCTCCGAGTGCCAGCGAGCGGTCCGCGACCACCTGACGCGGAGGGCGTGACCGTGTCGGACTCGCCGCGCCGCGCCCGAGCGGACGGCTGGGCGTGGGCCTGCCTCGCCCTGTTCGGTCCCGGCGACGAGAGCGCCGACTCACCGAACGACGGGACGAGCGACGACGAGGCGCGGCACGACGACTCGACCATCCCGGAATGACGCGCGAGACGGAGTACCTGCTCGCGTTGTACATCGCGGAACACCGGTCGTCGCCGCCGGTCTCGCCGGGACGGATCGCGGACGCGGTCGGGCGCTCGCCGGCGGCGACGACGGAGATGCTCCAGCGGCTCGACGACCGCGGGCTCGTGACCCGCGAGCCGTACGACGGCGCCGCGCTCACCGACGCGGGGAAAGAGCGCGCCGCCGACCTCCACGAGACGTACGTCGCGCTCTCGTGGTTCTTCCGCGACGCGCTGGGACTCGACGCCCACGAGCGCGAGGCGATGGAGATGGCGGGGCTGGTGAGTCCGACGGTCGCCGACCGGCTCGTCGAACTGCTGCTCGACGACGTGCCCGGCGAGCCGCCGGACCCCGGAGCGCTGTCGCTCCCGCGGTCGGACGCGGACTGAAAAGATTCGATCGTCGCGCGGTCGACGGCTCCTGGGCGCGGTCGACGAGCCGACTCCCTCGCTCAGTTCGTCGCGGAGTCGACGACGAGCGAGTCGTCTTCGAGGTAGTGCTCGATGTGGTGGGCGTGCTCTTCGAGCGTCTCCAGCTGCTCGCGGAGCATCTCGCTGGTCGCGTAGTCGCCCAGGCCGTCGGCGAGCGCGACGTGTTCGCGGTAGCTCTCGATGATGTCGCCCATCATCTCAAGGTCGTTCGCGAGCGACGTCCGCACGTCGTACACGTCCTCGTCTTCCGGCTCCACGGTCGCCTCGTCGGCGAGCGTCGTCATGCTCGCGTGCGGCACGCCGCCGAGCGCCTGGAGCCGCTCCGCCAGCTCGTCGGCCGCGGCCTCGACGTCCTCGTACACCTCCTGGAGGAACACGTGGACCTCGAGGAACTCGGCGCCCTCGACGTTCCAGTGGTGTTTGTGGAGCTGGTGGTAGAGGACGTACGCGTTCGCGAGGTCGCCGTTCAGCGCCTCGATTATCTGTTCCGCCTTCTCGGTGTCGAGCCGCAGCGCGTTCTCGTCGACGGTCCCGGCCCGCTGGCGAGTGGACTTCTGGGTGCTCATTACGTCTCGAACCACGCGCTCCCTCGACTTATATCTTATCAATAAACAAACAGCTTTTCGTGTCGCCTAAAACTCGATTGTATGGCGGTGATGGGGGCTATACGGTGCGATCCGGCCGAAAAGGTATGTTGTTTGAAACTACCGATCGCTCCCGTATCCGACCGCCTCCGCGTCGGCGAGCGCCCGCTCCGTCGCCGCCGACAGGTCGAACGCGTCGCCGTCGACGACCTCGCCGTCGCGGATCACCGGCTCCGTGAGCGGCTCCGCGCCCTCGGGTCCCGAGCGGTCCGCGAGTCCGACCGCGTGGGCGCCGTCGGCGGTGCGGTAGACCGCTTTCGCGCCCGAGAGCTTGCCCCGCTTGGCCGCCGGCTCGCCGTCGACGGCCACGAGGTCGAGCGCGAAGTCGACGGGGTCCGCGTTGGAGACGTAGCCGCCCACGCCGAACCCGTCGACGACGTCGCGCAGCGCGCGGAGATCCGCGGGACCGAGTCCGCCGGAGACGTACACGTCGACGTCCTCGTGGCCGCGCGCGTCGAGTTCCCACTGGACCTCTCGGACGATGTGACGGAAGTCGCCGCGCCGGGATCCCGTCGTGTCGAGGCGGACGCCGTCGAGGTCGTCGCCGAGCGTCTCGACCGCGCGGAGCACCTCGTCGACCTCGTCGGAGTAGGTGTCACACAGCGCGATCCGGGGCGCGTCCTCCGGGACGCCCTCGTCGTAGGCGCGCCACGCGGCCTCCTGTGCGCCGCGCCCGAAGCAGATGGCGAGCGCGTGCGGCATCGTCCCGGACGCCTCGCGGCCGATCAGGTCGCCGGCGGCGACGTGCGAGAAGCCGTCGAACCCGCCGAGGAGCGCCGACCGCTCGACCGCCGCGGTCATCGCGGGGTGGACGTGGCGCGCGCCGAACGAGAGGATCTGCGACTCCGGCGCGGCGACCCGGCAGTCGAGCGCCGCCGTCGCCATCCCGGACGCGTGCGAGAGGAACCCGAGAAGCGACGTCTCCAGCCGCGCGAACGCGAGGTACGGTCCCTCGATCCGCATCACCGGGCCGCCGTCGAACAGCCGTCCCTCCGGGATCGCGTCCACGTCGACGCCGCGGCCGGACAGCAGCTCGACGGCGTTGCCCAGCCCGGCGAACAGCTCGAACTCCCCGTCGGGGAACTGGTCCGCGGTCACCTCGGCGACGACGCGGGGGTTCCGGCCCGCCGCCTCCAGCGCCGTCTCGGTCCGCTCGAAGTACGCGTCGGTCGCGCGTCCCTCTCGGACCGCGGCCGCGTCGACGATGTCGAACTCGCTCATGCCCGACGGTTCGGCCGCGGGAACGAAAAGCCACCCGTGTCGCGGCGGACCCGCGACGACCCCGCTCCGGGAACCGGCGGCTTACGTCGCCCTGCGCGCGGACAGCCCCAGCGCGGCCACGAGGGCGACGAGCGCCGCCCCGACGCCGAACCCGGGCGCGCTGTTGCCGGTGCTGTTGTCGTCGCCGTCGTCCCCGTCGTCGCTCCCGTCACCGCCGTCGCTTTCGTTTTCACCGCCGTCGGCGTCGCTCCCGTCACCGCCGTCGCCGCTCCCGTCGCCGTCGTCGCCCCCGTCACCGCCGTCGCTCCCGTCTGCCCCGTCGGTGTCTGGGAGCGCGAGGTCGGCGTCCGGCCGGAGTTCGAGGACGCCCTCGGGGGACGGCGCGTGGGTTATCGTCACGCTCGTCCCGTCGCGCTCGACGCCGTACGCGCCGGGGAAGTCGCTGTCGTCGCCGATGGTGTACACGGTCTCGTCCGCGTAGTCGCCGTCGCCGTGGGCCGTCAACATCCGGACGTAGGCGTCGCGGAACGCGGCGGCGTCCGCCTCGGTCTGCCACTCCGTCGCCCAGACGTAGCCGTCGCGGTCCCCGTTCCGGTAGGGGTACAGCTCGTCGCCCGCCCACCCGTCGGTCACGGGGTGCGCGTAGTTGTAGGTCGCCCGGGTTTGGAGCTGTGCGTCAGTTTGGAGGTGGATGTTGTAATTCTGTGCGACGGATCGCTCGGGATCGAGAATCGAGTACTCGTATCCGCCATCGAACTGTACTCCAGCGCTCTGATACCAGAACATCACGAACATCGACGCCTCGCCCGCGGTCTCCGCGCCGTCGACACCCTGGTCCGGGTACGTCTCCCACCCGTCGGTCGCGGCGTCCTCGAAGCTGACGTTGCTCGTCCGGTAGTCGGGGTCCCGGTGGATGACCTCCGCCGTCGACCCCGGCGGGTCGTTCATCGTCTCGTTGACGGCCGCCCACCCGCCCTCGTCGACGAGTTCGCGGACGTAGAGCGCGCCGTCACCGTACGGCTGGAGGACGGTCTGGAGGATACCGACGTTGTAGCTCGTCGAGCCGCCACCGCCGCCGCCCTCGGGCGCCTCGGCGCAGGTCCAGTTGTCCGCACAGCGGGCCGCGTACCGCTCCTCGACGTGGACCGCCTCCCCCTCGACGATCCCGTCGACCGCGAGGTCCCCGTCCTGGGTGACGCCGACGTAGCGCGGGTCGGTGAGGTCGTGGTACTGGTCTTGCATCGCGTGGAGCAGCTCGTGGGCGAGCGTCGAGGGATCGATGTCCGGGGACTCGCCGTCGGGGACGACGATGACGATCCGGTCTTCGGCGGGCGAGTAGAAGCCGGAGACCGCGCCGCCGAACACCGAGTCGATCTCGTCGTTGGCGTTCGTCTCGTCGCCGACGACGAACAGCGCCCGCCACACCTGGTCGTTCCAGCGCCGGAACGCCTCGGAGCTGTTCCCCCCGCTCGCGGTGTCGTCGGCGTACTCGCTCCGCGAGACCGTCTCGACCGGCACGTCCTCGCGGAAGGGGCGCTGCCGGACGTGTTCGACGCGCGCCATCGTCAGGTCCGTCAGGGCCTCCAACTGCGTCTCGTTGAGGCCGTCCGTCTCCTCGAAGTCGACCGACTCCTCGTAGTGGGTCCCGTTCCAGCAGCCGACGAGATCGGTTCCGTCCCCCGGCCCGCACTCGTCGGCGGACGCGGAGGGCGTTTCGCCCGGCGCTGCCGGCCCGCCGCCGGACGCGGCGGAGACCGAGCCGGCGTCCGGGGCCGCGGCGGCGCCGGCGGTGAACGCGACACACAGGACGGCGACCGCGGCGACGGCGGCGGCCGCGGTCGAGAGGGTGAGGACCCGTCGCATACGAGTCGTATCGGACGCCCCGGTAAGTAGTTTGTCGGTTCCTTCGGCGTCGCGGCCGGCGGATTTTTCGGTCCGGTTCGGCCCTCCGCGACGGACCGCCGCCGACGTGATCGGGGACCGGGACGACGGTTTTTGAGGAGCGCGCTCTAACCCCCGGTATGGCGTTCGATCCGACCAAGACCGCGGTGGTCGTCGTCGACATGCAAAACGGGTTCTGTCACCCGGACGGGAGCCTCTACGCCGAGGCGAGCGAGGCGGCGATCGAGCCGGTGACGGCGCTCGTTGAGCGCGCCCGCGACGCCGGCGCGTCCGTCGTCTACACCCGCGACGTACACCCGCCGGACCAGTTCGACGACACCCACTACTACGACGAGTTCGACCGGTGGGGCGAACACGTCGTCGAGGGGTCGTGGGACGCCGAACTCGTCGCCGACCTCGACGTGCGCGACGACGACCGCGTCGTCGAGAAGCACACCTACGACGCCTTCTATCGGACCGATCTGGAGGGGTTCCTCGACGCGCACGGGATCCGCGATCTCCTGATCTGCGGCACGCTCGCGAACGTCTGCGTCCTCCACACCGCGGGCAGCGCGGGACTCCGCGACTACCGTCCGGTCGTCGTCGAGGACGCGCTCGGCTACATCACCGAGGAGCACCGCGAGTACGCCGTCGACCACGCCGACTGGCTGTTCGGCGAGACGACAACCCGCGACGAGGTCGGCTTCGCGTCCGAGTAGGACCCGAACCTCGATTATCACGCGCGACAACCGGCGTGTAACTCTTTTCACCGCTCGCCGGAACCGCGAAGCATGGACATCTCTCGGCGCGGCGTACTCGGCGGTCTCGGCGCGGTCTGTGCGGTCGGCGCCGTCGGCTTCGCGGGCGCGACGCAGGTGACGGACGGCGAGGCGCTCGACGGCGTCGGCGGCGACGGCCCGGGACCGGCGGACGGCAACGCCGCCGGCGAAAGCGGTGACGACCGGCCGTCGTCGGCCGCCGTCGCTCCCGACGCGCCGTTCGTGGCCCGGCTCAGCGGCGACGACGGGACCGACACGCTGCTGTTCGACGCGAGCGACCTTGACCGCGTCAAGGGCGTCTTCTCCCAGGACGGCGAGTACCTCGTTCAGGTTGTGCTCTCCGACGCGGGCGTCGAGTCGTTCCGAAGCCGTCTCGAAGACGCGGGCGCGACCGACGACCCGGCGGCGTTCGTGGTGTCGATGTCGCTCGATGGGACCGAAGTCCGACGCGTCGAACTCAACCGGGAGACGGTCGACGAGCTTACCGGCTCCGAGTGGGAAGGCGTGCTGACGCTCCCGTTCGGTGAGGAGTCGGTCGCCCGGTCCGTGTACGACCGACTGGCCGACGACGAGTGATTGGTCGCCGGACCGACCGAAGCGGCTGACTGGTCAGGGTCCACGGGGCGGATGCCGTCGGATGCGGTGCGGGTCGTCGGACAGTGTTTTGATCCTGCGGCCCGTGTCTCCGCCATGACCGACGGAACCGCGGAGGACGGCGGCCGCCCGTGCCCGGTCTGCGAGACGCCGATGTACCATCGACACTGTAAGTACGTCTGCCCGTCTCACGGCGTCGTGTACGACTGTAGCGACACGTTCTACTAATCTCGACCTCGCGTCGCGCACCCGAGAGTCGCCGGAATTATCAGGGGTGACGGAGAACCAGACTGGGTCGTGCGAACTGTTATGTTCTTGGAGGCCGATTTTTCTTTTATGATGGGCGACCCGTATGAGACCCTCCACGCCGACCTTCCGAGGTCAGCATGGTAGAGCAAAAGCAGGTTGTCCGGAGCAAGCGGATCCAGCGCCGCACCGGGAAGACGTTCCACGTCGCCACCCGGCTGCTGCCGCAGCGGATTCGCCATCCGACGTACGTGCTGTACGGGTTCTTCCGGATCGCCGACGAGGTCGTCGACGCCGAGGACACCGCGCCGCCGGCCGGACAGCGGGCCGAACTCGACCGACTCCGGGCGGCCGCGCTCGGCGAGGAGCCGACCGACGACCCGGTGTTGGAGGCGTTCGCCGAGGTGTGCGACCGCAATGGGATCCGCGACGAGGACGTCCACTCGTTCGTGGACGCGATGGCAAGCGACATCGACACCGACCGGTACGAGACCTACGCGGACCTGGAGGCGTACATGGACGGCTCCGCGGCCGCCGTCGGGCGGATGATGACGGCGATCATGGACCTCGACCCGGAGATCGAAGCCGAGGCGCTCCCCTACGCCACGAAGCTCGGCGAGGCGTTCCAGATGACGAACTTCCTCCGGGACGTGCGCGAGGACGTCGTCGAGCGCGACCGGATCTACCTCCCGCTGGAGACGCTCCGCCGCCACGGCGTGAGCGAGGGACAGCTGCTCGAGTTGGAGTTCGACGAGGGCATCGCGGCCGCGATCCGCGAGGAGATGACTCGCACCGAGCGCCTCTACGAGGAGGGGGTCGCAGGGATCAAGTACCTCCCCGAGGACTGCCAGCTCGCGGTGCTGCTCGCGGCGGTGCTGTACGTCGACCACCACCGCCTCATCCGTAATCGCGGCTACGACACGGTGTCGGCCACCCCGGAGCTGTCGTTCGCCCGGAAGCTATCGCTGCTCGTCCGCACCCGCTGGAAGTGGCAGTGGAACAGGGACCCCGAGGCGGTGTTCTACGACATGTGTACCGACTTCGAGCCCAGCCGGGACCGCCGCCACGGCCACGGTCCCCACGGCGCGGGCGTCCCGCAGACGGACTGAACGCCCCACATGGACCGATCCCGGTTCGTCGCCCTCGCGGTCGCCGCGTTCGGACTCGTGTTCGTCTCCTTCCTCCTCCGCGGTATGACCAGGCTGGTGGCGCCCTACGAGGTCGCCGTCGCCGTGTCGGCGCCCGTCTTCCTCGCGGCGGCCGCGCTGTTGGCCGGTCTCTTCGTCCTCGCCCTCCTCGACGTGACCGGGATCCGCCCGCTGGGGTGACCCGGCGGCCCGATTCCGCCCGGCGCGACGCCCGCTCGGTCGACGACACCGACTTGACCGAGTCGGAACGCCCTTGCCCCACCGACTCCGTGTACTCGTATGGACGTACGAACCGTCGCGGACCTCTCGCCGGCCGAGCGGCGCGCCTTCTTCCAGCGCGACGCCGGCGTCGAGGGGGTCCGCGAGGACGTGCGAGGCATCGTCGAGCGGGTCCGCGAGGAGGGTGACGTCGCGGTCCGCGAGTTCGCCGAGGAGTTCGACGGCGTCGCCGTCGGCAACGTCGACGTGACGGACGAAGCGGAGCGGGCGCACGACGAGCTGGCCGACGCGGACGACCCGATCCTCGACGCGGTCCGGGAGGCGGCCGCGAACATCCGCGAGTTCCACGAGCGTCAGCGCCCCGAGGACTGGCGCGACGACTTCGGCGGCCGGGAGCTGGGGCGGCGCTTCCGCCCCATCGACCGCGTCGGGGTGTACGTGCCCGGCGGCGCGGCCGCGTACCCCTCCAGCGCGCTGATGGGCGTCATCCCCGCGGTCGTCGCGGGCGTCGACCACGTCGCGGTCGCGACCCCGCCGGCCGACGAACTCAACCCGGTCACCCTCGCGGCGATCCACGAGGCGGGCGCGGACGCGGTGTACCAGGTCGGCGGCGCGCAGGCTATCGCCGCGCTCGCGTACGGGACGGAGACGGTGACGCGGGCACAGAAGGTGGTCGGCCCGGGCAACAAGTGGGTCACCGCCGCCAAGTCGATCGTGCAGGGCGACGTCGAGATCGACTTCCTCGCCGGGCCGAGCGAGGTGCTCGTCCTCGCCGACGAGACGGCCGACCCCGAACTGGTCGCGGCCGATCTGGTCGCGCAGGCCGAACACGACCCGAACGCCTCCGTGGTCGCGGTCACCGCAGACGCCGACCTCGCCGACGCGGTCGCCGACGCGGTCGACGCGCAGGCCGCCGAGCGCGAGCGCGAGGAGACGATCCGGGCCGCCCTCGACAACGACGCCTCCGGCGTCCTCCACGCGCGATCGATGCCCGAGGCCGTGCTGTTCGCCGAGGAGTACGCCGCCGAGCACCTCTCGATCGTGGCCGACGACGACGAGGCGCTGTTAGACCGGATCACGAACGCCGGTTCCGTCTTCCTCGGCCCGTACTCGCCCGTCGCCGCCGGGGATTACGCGGCCGGGACGAACCACGTGCTGCCGACGAACGGCGGCGCGAAGCGGTACGGCGGGCTCTCAGTCGACACCTTCCTCCGGTCGTCGACGGTCCAGCGGCTCGATCGCGACGCCCTCGACGACCTCTCCGAGACGATCACGTCGCTCGCGGACGCCGAGGGACTCGAGGCCCACGCCGAGAGCGTCCGGAAGCGGTTCGAGTAGGTCGGCCGGCCGTTCGCCGTCTACCGAGCCTCCTTCTCCGTCCGCCGAGCCGCCTTCGCCCACCGAGCCGCGTCTTCGTCCGCCGCCTCGTCTCCGGAGCGATATATACCGAGTTATACGACACTTTTCCACTCGTAGCGGTCCGATCGGTACGTTCCGGTTTGGACCGTCACGAACCGGTACGACACGCCATATTCGGCTCATAGCAGCCTTCTTGCCCCGAAAAACGGGCTATCAATCCGTAATGGTGGACCACACCGGGAGACGGCACGAATCGAGTTCCAGGCGGCGGTTCCTTCTGGCCGGGGGCGCGGCGGCGATCACCGGACTCGCCGGGTGTTCCGGCGGCTCGGGAAGCACCGGCGGCGACGGCGGCTCCGGCGGAGACGGCGCCTCCAGCAGTACGAACTCCGCCTCGGGCGACGGCGGCTCCGGGGAGTCGGGCGACCCGCTGCTGGCGGACGCGAGCGAGTTCGACCCCGAGAGTCCGAACTGGGAGGAGAACAACTACCTCTCGACCCCCCTCATCGACGCGGGCTACGAGCGCGGGAGCCGCACCGACTTAGAGAGCATGGGGAGCCGCGAGGTCGACGAGGTCCCGCACGGCGAGCCGGTTCAGGAAACTCCCGACGACGAGAGCGAGTGGCTCGAACCCGACACGCTCGTCTTCACCGAGAGCCCGAGCGAGGACGTCCAGGGGCGCTACGAGGAGGACTTCCAGGCGGTCTTCGACCGTATCGAGGAGGAGACCGGTCTCCCGGTCGAGTACAACCGCGTCAACAGCTACGCCGCCTCCGTGGAGGCGATGCGCTCCGAGCGGGCCCACATCGCGAACTTCTCGACGGGGACGACGTGCTTCGCGGTGAACCTCGCCGGGGCGGTCCCGTTCACGGCCGGCATCGCGCCGGACGGCTCGTTCGGCTACCGGCTGTTCGCGACGACGCGGGCCGACGCAGACGGGATCCAGAGCGTCGAGGACTTCGCGAACGACGACGTGCGGATGGCCCACGCGGAGCCGGCCTCGAACTCAGGCCACCAGGCGCCGTCGGCGCTGTTCGACCAGTACTTCGACGTGACCGCCGGCGAGGACTACGAGATCAACTTCTCCGGCGGCCACTCGCAGACCACGCGCGGCATCGCCGCCGGCGACTACGACGCCGGGCCGATCTGCTCGACCTGCTTCCTCGACACCGTCGAGGCCGACAGCAACCTGAGCTTCGACGAGTTCAAGGTCGTCTGGGCGTCGAACCCGTTCCCCAACGGGCCGGTCGCGTACCGCTACAACCTCCACCCCGACATCCAGGAGGGGATCCGGAACGCGTGGCTCGACTCCGACTTCGCCGGGACGGCGTACGCCGAGCGCACCGGGTACGAGGAGTACGTCCCGATCGAGTACCGGCGCCACTGGTACGATATCATGGTCATCCAGCGGTACAACGACGTCGAGTACACGCAGGGCGCGCTGAGCGAGTGAGACGCGGATGACGCTGGACGTCACCGGTCTGCGGAAGACCTACGAGAGCGGCGACGAGGCGCTGAAGGGCGTCGACCTCACCGTCGACGGCAGCGAGACGACCGCGATGATCGGCCCGAGCGGCGCCGGGAAGAGCACCTTCATCAGGTGCGTCAACCGGCTCACCGAGCCGACCGCGGGGACGGTCGAACTCGACGGGACCGACCTCACCGCGCTCGACGACGACGGCCTCCGCGCGGCGCGCCGCGACATCGGAATGATATTTCAGGAGTACAACCTCGTCGAGCGGCTCACCGTGATGGAGAACGTGCTCACCGGGCGGCTCGGCTACGTCTCCGCGTGGCGCGCGTTCCGCCGGAACTTCCCGCCGGAGGACGTCGAACGCGCCTACGAGGTGTTAGAGCGCGTCGGTCTCGCGGACATGGAGAACAAGCGCGTCGACGAGCTGTCGGGCGGGCAGCGCCAGCGCGTCGGCATCGCCCGCGCCGTCGTCCAGCAGCCGAAGATCCTGCTCGTCGACGAGCCGACCTCCAGCCTCGACCCCGAGACGTCGAACACGGTGATGCGGCTGCTCACGGAGATCGCCGCCGAGCGGGAGGTGCCCGTGCTGATCAACATCCACGAGGTCGACCTCGCGGTCGACCACGCCGACCGCATCGTCGGACTCCACGACGGCGAGGTCGTCTTCGAGGGGTCGGCGGACGATCTGGGCGACGACGCGCTCGACCGCGTGTACCGCGGCGGCGACCCCCCGGAATCGCGCGAGCCGACCGCGTCCGAGTCCGAGGCGGTGATTGAGGACGGCGCCGCGAACGACTCGGTCGTCCGGGACGGCGTCGTCTCGGCGGACGGTCGCGCCCCGGACCGGTCGACCTCGGGTGGGTCCTGAGATGGCGACCGAACGGCGCAGTTGGCGGCGACCGACGGCGTTCGGCCGGCGGGAGTTCAAGTGGGCGGCGTACCTCGCGGTCGTCGGCTTCTTCCTCTGGTCGGCGTGGGGGATCGGCGCCGATCCGGCGCGGATCGCCCGCGGGTTCGGCCGCGGGCTGACGCTGCTCGGCGACTTCCTCCCGCCGGAGGCGACCCCGCGACAGGCGCAGCGGATCGTCGACAAGATGGTCGAGAGCGTCGCCATGGCGATGATATCGACGGTGACGGGGATCGCGATCAGCGTCCCGGTCGCGTTCATGGCCGCGGAGAACCTCTCGCCGAAGCCGCTGTACTACCTCAACCGCGGGTTCATCTCGCTGTCGCGCGCGCTCAACGCGATCATCGTCGCAATCCTCGTCGTGAAGGCGGTCGGACTCGGTCCGCTCGCCGGGATCATCACGATCACCTTCAAGACGGTCGGCTTCTTCGCGAAGCTGCTCGCGGAGGACTTAGAGGACATCGACATGGGGAGCGTCGACGCCGTGCGGGCGACGGGCGCGTCCCCGGTCCAGACGCTCGTGTACGGCGTCGTCCCGCAGATAATCCCCAGATTTGCGGGCCTGTCGGTGTACCGCTGGGACATCAACATCCGGACCTCGACGGTCGTCGGCATCGTCGGCGCGGGGGGGATCGGCTCCGTGCTGCTCACCGCGTTCAACCGCTACTCCTTCCAGTACGTCTCCGCTATCCTCGTGGCGATCATCGCGGTCGTCCTCGTCGCCGAGGGAGTCAGCGCGGCCGTCAGACGGAGGTACCAATGAGCGAGGTCGACGCCGCGCGCTCGTGGCGGCGGTTCGACCGGCGCCGCCGGATCGGCCGATTCGTCGGGGTGCTCGCCGCGCTCTCCGTCTTCGTCGCCTCGTGGCGCTTCCTCGACACCGGGATCACGAACGTCGAGACCGTCCCGCGGGAGATCCGCGACCTCCTCACGCGGATGTACCCGCCGGACGTGGCGTACGCGCCGGAGATCGTCGACCCGCTCGTCGAGACGCTCCACATCGCGGCGCTCGGCACGCTCGGCGCCTTGGTGCTCGCGGTCCCGGTCGCGCTGCTCGCGGCGGAGAACACGACGCCGAACGCGGTCACCTACTGGCTCGGGAAGCTGGTCGTCACCGTGAGCCGGTCGGTGAACACGATCGTCTGGGCGCTGATCTTCGTCGTCGTGTTCGGCAGCGGTCCCCTCGCGGGCGCGGTCGCCATCGCGTTCCGGTCCGTCGGCTTCCTCGGGAAGCTGCTGGGCGAGGAGATAGAGGAGATCGACTTCGGGCAGGTGGAGGCGGTCCGCGCCGCCGGCGCCTCCTCGACGCAGGTGCTGCTGTACGGCATCCTCCCGCAGGTGAAGCCCGCGCTCGTCGGTCTCAGCGTCTACCGGTGGGACATCAACGTCCGCGACTCGACGATCCTCGGGTTCGTCGGCGCCGGCGGGATCGGCGTCCAGCTGTTCCGCGCGGTCAACGCCTTCGCCTGGCAGTCCGTCTCGATGATCCTGATCGTGATCCTCGGCGTCGTCCTCGCCAGCGAGGGACTCTCGGCGTCCGCACGGAGGATGACGAGATGACCGCGCTCGGCGACGGGGCGGTCGTCCTCTTCGACATGGACGGCGTGGTCCTCGAAGGCAGGGAGACCGACCCCGCGGTCCGCTCGCGCGCGCTCGACGACGCGCTCGACGACCGCGGGCTAACCGCCTCGGCGTCGCTCCGGCGGCCCTTGGAGCGCGCCGCCTACGACGACGAGTTCCGGGCCGCCTGCGAGGAGCTCGGCGTCGACCCTCCGAGGTTCTTCCGGGCGCGCGAAGAGCGGACCGCGAAACGAGCCGTCGAGCGCCTGTCGGCCGGGATGCGACGCCTCCACCGCGACGCGGACGCGCTCGACGCGCTGGCCGACCGCGCGCCGATCGGTCTCGTGAGCAACAACTACCACCCGACCGTCGAGTTCGTCGTCGACCACTTCCGGCTCGACGCGTTCGCGTTCGTCCGCGGCCGCGACCTCGGTCCCGACGGGTTCCGGCGGCGGAAGCCCGACCCGCACTACCTGAACGAGGCGCTCGACGCGCTGGACGCGACCGGCGGGATATACGTCGGCGACCGCGCGACCGACGTTATCGCCGCCGAGCGCGCGGGACTCGACAGCGCGTTCCTCAGGCGCGACCACAACGCGGGCCGCGCCCTCGACGTGGAACCGACCGTGGAGATCGGGAGCCTCCGGGAACTCGTCGATCTCGTCGATTCCGGGGCGATCGGTCCCGAAAGCGAGAGGTCCTGAAACTGGGACCGCGGTTCGCCGGTTTCCTCCGACCGTCTCGGTCGTCCGAACTGCTCCCGCCGGCAGGGTTTTGAGTGTCCGCGCCGAACGCGTTCGCATGAGTACCGAACCGGCCGACACCGGGAGCGAGGGGAACGACCCGGCGATCGAGGTGACCCCGGACGCCGCCGAGGAGGCGCTCTCGCTTCTGGAAGGCGAGGGCCTCGACACCGACATCGCCGGACTGCGGCTGTTCGTCCAGCAGGGCGGCTGCGCGGGGCTGTCGTACGGCATGCGATTCGACACCGAGCCGGAGGACGACGACCTCGTCGTGGAACACCACGGGCTTCGGGTGTTCGTCGACCCCGCGAGCAAGAACTACATCGGCGGGAGCACGCTCGACTACGAACACGGGCTTCAGGCGGCCGGCTTCGAGGTCGAGAACCCGAACGTCGTCTCCGAGTGCGGCTGCGGCGAGTCGTTCCGGACGTAGCGGTTTCGCCTGCGGCCCGGGTTTCGTTTCCCTTCCTGCTCCGCGAGTCGTGAGTCCGCCGCTTAAGTCGCTCCGCCGGGTAGCGGGAGCCATGAGTCTGGAAGCGTCGACGACGCCGAGCGGGGAGCGGGTGTACACCGACCGGTCGCGAACCGAGCGCGGGGCGGACGGTCCCTTCTACCTCGTGTTCGAGGACGAGGCGGGCGAGTCCCGCTGGGGGTTCCGCTGTGGCAACTGCGAGTCGTTCGACACCGCGATGGACACGATGGGACGGATCCAGTGTACCGAGTGCGGAAACCTCCGGAAGCCGGACGAGTGGGACGCCGCCCACGAGTGAGGTGTCCGCGGCTCTCCCAGGCGTTCCGGCCGGTGCTCTAATTCTCCGCGACCGAAATCGTGAGAAAGTTTATCACGGTTGGCGCCGAATCTCGGCGTAGATGGCCACCGCGAGCATCCCCCCGACGACCGAGGCCAGAGACGTCTTCCGCGAACTGGGATACACCGTCTCCGAGGGCGGACGAGAGTTCGTCGCGGAACGCAAGTGGCGGCGCGTGCTCGTGACGGTGCTGTGTCTGGACGACGACGACCTCGATCCGTATCTCGCGGACGGCGGTGACACACCGCGGCTCCGGTGTTTCGTCACGTGGCGCGACCGCGCGGCCGACCTCCAGGAACGGCTCGTCTCCGCGAAACCCCCCTACGACTGGGCGGTCATCGGCATCGACCGCGACGGCGAGGACTTCGCCGTGATGGAAGGCGCGCCGGGAAGCCCGTAATCGGGGACGGCGACCCCGCGTCTCCGCCGCCCGTCTGTTGACTGACCGCCGCCCGTCCTTCGAGCGACCGGTTTCGTGAACGCTCGTGCGACGCGCGGCCTCTCCGTCTCGACGCCGCTCAGCGCTTGGCTTCTCTGACGCGCTTGCGGACGTCGCTCATCGCCGCGTCGACCGTGTCCGTGTTCGTGGAGCCGACGCCGATCGTGTCGCCGCCGGAGGTCCGGATCTCCAACACGCTGCGGCGCCCGTCCTGGTGGGACTCCACCGCCGAGATCTGGTCGTAGTACAGCTCGCGGTTGCTCCCGCCGGCGACGCTCTCCCGGGATTTCATGTCGAACTCCGCGCCCTTGTTGACGTTCACCGACGCGTCCGTGACGACGAGCGTGTTCGTCTTGTACGTCTTCGACGGCTCCACGAGCGGCGGCGAGTCGCCCATCCCGTAGGTGAGGCTGTACGTGTTCGCGGAGTCGACCTCGATCCCGCGGGCCCCTTTCCGCTCGGACTCGGAGATGAACCGCGACAGGAACGAGTCGTAGTTGTCGTTGATCGTCCGGGTACCCCAGACGTAGACCGCGCCGCCGGCCAGTATCCCGAGCACGAAGAACGTCCCGACGGCGTCGATCGCGGCCCCGACGATCGTGAACAGGACCGTCACGGCGATGATCGTTATCTTGGGATTCCAGCCGAGCTTCCACTGTATCTCGTTAACGTCTTCTTCAACAGACATCACGATCATCTGATAGAACTGCGTTATTAAGCCTACGCAAGCCCACATATATTGCTACGATTATAATTACATACGTCTGAAACTTATACGCCTATTCGAACTAAATCGGTCCTAAGACGGGTTTAATGGTTGTCTGAGCGCGATCTTGAGATTCGTGTACTGATATATTTTAAAAATAGTCGGCATTCAAATACTTACTATCTGCCTGTGTGATCCGTATTTAACGCTGATAGGTCCGCTCCCGGCCGTGTCGCGTCTCGGCGCGTCCGAGGACGCGTATTTTTATCCCCCCGTGTTCCCTACCAGCACGCGACATGGTATTCAAGAAGATAACGCTGATCGGGACGAGCGACGAGAGCTTCGACGCCGCGGCCGACGAGGCCATTGACCGCGCCGAGGACACGCTGGAGAACGTCTACTGGGCGGAGGTCGAGGAGTTCGGGGTCGAGCTTCAGGGGGACGCCGACCGCGAGTATCAGGCCGAAGTCGAGGTCGCGTTCGAACTCGAAGGCTGAGCGGAACGCGGTTTTTGATCGTTTGTAGGCGATAGCGCACACCGCGACCGTCCAGTCATCCGTCTCTGTGGCCACGGCGAACACTCCCGAAGCCCCAGCCGGGAGGACTCGCGCACCTCGCTGCGGTCCTCAGTCGCTCGCGTTGCTCGCTCCTTGCGGTCCTTACGTCGGTGTGCTTCGTCCTCCCGGCTGCCCCTTCGATTCCCGCCCCGCCCAGCAACCACACCTCGTGCCTCCCCAGCCTCGCGGTTCGCTCGGGGCTCCCTCCGGTCGCCCCTCTCTCACCGCGTCCCTCGCGCGTGCTGCTCGGCCGCAGAGCGGCCTCGCAGGCACGCGCCACCGCACCGCCTCGTTCATTTATAAACGATACCACGGCGGCCACCTATTTACCCGACCGCGCCTACGACCCGGCAATGACCGCTTCACGCGCGCCGGCCGAGCCGACGGTCCGGGAGTTCGAAGCGACGGTCGACCGCGTCGACGGCCGCGAGGTCGTCCTCGACGAGACGTACTTCTACCCCGAGTCCGGCGGCCAGCCGGCCGACAGGGGGACGCTCGACGGCCACCTCGTCGACGACGTGGTCGAGCGGGCGGGGGAGGTCGTCCACGCCCTCGACCCCGACGCCGATATCGATCTCGTACCGGGCGACGAGGTCACGGGCCTCGTCGACGACGCCTTTCGCACCTACTGCGCCCGGGCGCACACCGCCTCGCACGTGCTGTACGGCGCCGCGCGCCGGATCGCCGACGACCTCGGCTACGCCGGCTTCGACATCTCCGAGACGAAGGTCCGCGTCGACCTCACGACCGCCGAGCCGCTGGACGACGGCGACCTGATCGAGCTGGAGCGACTCGCCAACCGCGCCGTCTGGGACTCGCTGCCCGTCTCGTGGGCGACCCACTCGGCCGACGAGGCCCGCGCGATCGACGGGATCGCGTTCAACACCAAGACCGAGGAGGGCGCGATGCGCGGCGACGCGGTCCGCGTCGTAACGGTCGGGAGCGACGCGGCGGCCGGGAGCGACGCGGCGGCCGGGAGCGACGTGGCCGCCGGGGGCGACGCGGCGGCGGACCCGGACGCCGACCCCTGGGACGTCGCCGCCTGCGGCGGCACCCACGTCGAGAACACCGCGGAGATCGGCCCGATAACGGTGCTGGACCGGTCGAACCCCGGAGAGGGCGTGACCCGCGTCGAGTTCGCGGTCGGCCCGACCGCGATAGACCAGATCGGCGCGGTCCACGGCGCCGCGCTCGACGCCGCGACGACGCTCGACGCGCGCGTCGGCGACCTCCCGGACGCCGTTTCTCGGCTCCGCGAGGAGACCGACCGACTTGAGGCGGCCCTGCGAGACGCCCGCGAGGAGCTGCTCGCCGCCCGCCTGCGCGAGTTCCCGACCGCCGAGGTCGACGGCGCGCGCTGGGCGATCGGGACCGTCGACGACGCCGACCCGAACGAGCTCCGAGAGCCGGCGACCTCGGCGGTCGGGGGCGACGACGACCTCGACGCCCTCGCCGCGGTCGGCACCGGCGACGCTCCGTTCGTCGTGGTCGCGGTCGACGGCGACGCGATCGACGCCGACACTGAAATCGACGCCGGCGACGCCGTGGACGCGGTCACCGACGAGTTCGGCGGCGGCGGCGGGGGAGGCCCGACGTTCGCGCAGGGCGGCGGGCTCGACGCCGACCCCGAGGCCGTCGCGGCGTGGCTCCGCGAGCGATGACCGGCAAGCTCGGTCCCGACGCGCTCGCGGCGGCGCTCGCGGCGACCGGCGCGGCCGACGGCGCGGTGACGCAGGGACCGGCCTACGGCGAGGACGCGGCCGCGATCGACCTGACCGGCGCCGGGGAGACCTTGGTCGTCGCGGCCGACCCCCTCTCGCTGGCCGCGGAGTCGGTCGGAACGCTCGCGGTCCACGTCGCCTGTAACGACGTCGCGGCCAGCGGCGCCGACCCGCGATGGCTCACGCACACCCTGTTCCTCCCCGACGACGACCCCGCCCGGCTCCGGACCGTCGCCGATCAGGTCGACGCGACCGCGCGCGACCTCGGCGTCGCGGTCGTCGGGGGCCACACCGAGGTGCTCGACGCGCTCGACCGTCCCCTCTGCTCGATGACGGCGCTGGGGACGACGGACCGCTTCGTGTCGAGCGGCGGCACGGAGCCGGGCGACCGGCTCCTGCTCACCAAGGGGGCGGCGATCGAGGCGACGGCGATCCTCGCGACCGACTTCCGCGAGGAGTGTCGCGAGGCGGGCGTCCCGGCCGCGACGCTCGACGCCGCCGCCGGGTTCCTCGAGGAGGTGAGCGTCGTCCCCGACGCGGCCGCGGTCCGCGACGCCGCGACCGCGCTCCACGACCCGACCGAGGGCGGCGTGGCGACCGCGCTCCTCGAGATGGCGTCCGCGAGCGAGACCGTTCTCGCCGTCGAGCGCGACGCCGTCCCGGTCCGGCCCGAGACCCGGGCCTGCTGTGACGCGCTCGGCGTCGACCCCCTCGCGACGTTCGGCTCCGGCGCGCTGCTGGCGGCCGTCCCGCCGGAGCGGGTCGAGGACGCGCTCGGCGCGCTCGACGCGGCCGGGATCGAGGGGGCGGCGATCGGCGTCGTCGAGTCCGCCGAGGGCGGCGAGAGCGGCGATGGGGCGGCGGGGACCGTCCGGATCGACGGGGAGCCGCTCGCGGGGCCGCCCCGGGACGAACTGTACCCGCTCTGGGAGGCGCGCGAGGCGGGGGAGTAAGGCGAGTCGACGCCGCAATCCCCTTCCGATCGCTCACCTTTTTCGGTGAGGGAGCGAAGTCGGTGACATGACCGGAGCACGCGTCGGGTCGGCGCTCACCGACGAGCAGGCGGCGATCCGCGACCTCGTCGAGGAGTTCGCGGCCGAGGAGGTCCGACCGACGGCCGCGGCGGCGGACGAGACGGAGACGTTCCCGGAGGACGTGTGGGACGGGCTGGCGGAACTCGGCCTGACGGGGCTGACGGTCCCCGAGGAGCACGGCGGGTTCGGCGCCGACGAGACGACCTACGCGGTCGTCAACGAGGCGCTGGCTCACGGGTCGCTCGCGGTCGCCACCGCGCTCTCCGTCCACTGCCTCGCGACCTCCTGTCTCGCCGAGTTCGGCACGGACGAACAGCGCGAGACGTGGCTCCCGGAGATGGCGGAGACGGGCCGGCCGGTCGGCATGTTCTGTCTCTCCGAGCCGCACGCCGGCTCGAACCCGGCGGAGATGTCGACGACCGCGACCTACGACGCCGATACCGACGAGTATGTCCTGAACGGCGAGAAGCAGTGGATCACGAACGGGCGGCGGGGCGGCGTGGCCATCGTCTTCGCGAAGGTCGCGCGCGAGGACGGCGACGGCGGTCCCGACGAGACCGACGACGCGATCACCCAGTTCCTCGTCCCGGCGGACACGGACGGCTTCGAGGTCGGTAAGAAGGAGGAGAAGCTCGGGCTGCGCGCGTCGGACACGACCGGGATCACGTTCGACGACTGCCGGGTCCCCGCCGAGAACCGGCTCACCGAGCCGGGGAAGGGGCTTTCGGCGGCCTTCCGGACGCTCACCGAGGGCCGGATCGGCATCGCGGCGCAGGCGGTCGGCGTCGCGCAGGCCGCGCTCGACGAGGCGGAGTCGTACGCGACGGAGCGCGAGCAGTTCGACCGGCCGATCGCGGACATCCAGACGATCCGGCACAAGGTCGCGGAGATGTCGACGGACGTATCGGCCGCGCGGCTGCTCGTCCGCGAGGCCTGCCGGCAGGCGGAGGCGGGCGAGGACTACCGCGTCGCGGCCTCGAAGGCGAAGTACCGCGCCAGCGAGGCCGCCACCTCGGTGACGAACGAGGCGGTCCAGATCCACGGCGGCTACGGCTACACGACCGAGTTCGACGTCGAGCGCCTCTACCGCGACGCGAAGATCACGGAGATCTACGAGGGGACGACCGAGATCCAGAAGACGATCATCGCCCGGGGGGTGTTCGGCGAGTGACCCCCGGATTCGACGAGGAACCTGTCGTCTCCGACTCGCCGCTCGCCGGGTACGACGCGGTCGTCTACGACCTCGACGGCACCCTCGTCGAACTCGCGGTCGACTGGGACGCCGTCGCGGACGCGGTCCTCGACGTGTACGCCGAGCGCGCGCTCATTCCGCCGACTGAGGAGCTGTGGAAGCTGCTCGGCGCGGCCGACGAGTACGGGATCCGCGCCGAGGTCGAGGAGGCGATCGCGCTCCACGAGCGCCCTGGCGCTCGCGAGTCCGCGCGGCTCCCGCTCGGGGATCGACTGAGCGAAACCGCGGACGGCGGCGGTCCGCATCCCCCCGCGGGCGTCTGCTCGCTCAACTGCGAGGAGGCCTGCCGGATCGCGGTCGAGACCCACGGACTCGACGAGGCCGTCGTCTCGGACGCGATCGTCGGTCGAGACACGGTCGAGAGCTACAAGCCGGACCCGGAGTCGCTGCTCGCGGCGATCGATCGACTCGGCGCGGCGCCCGAGGACGCCCTGTTCGTCGGCGACTCGCGGAGCGACGCGGTCACCGCCGAGCGCGGCGGCGTCGACTTCGCGTGGGTCTCGGATCTCCTCGCCGAGTAGCGCGCGCCGAGAAGGGAGGGCCGGCGCCCGCGCTCAATCGTCTCTTTCCGCTTCGGCGTCTGTGTCGTCTCCGCCGGCGCCGTCGGCCTCGTCCGAGTCGCCACCGTCCGAGTCGCCCTCGCCCGCCCCGTCCTCGCCCGCCCCGTCCTCGCCCGCCCCGCCGTCGCCCGCCTCGGTCCGTCTCGCGTACAGCGCGACGGCGACCGCGGTGACGAACCATATCGGGGCGCCGACCCGGACCGCGAACGCGGCGCGCGCCCCCCACGACTCCAGCGTCACGAGCGTCGACAGCAGGGCCACGGCGGGGGCGCCGACGAGGATGGTGACGACGAACGTCGTCTGCATCACCCACGCGTAGTCGACCCCCTCGTACTCGGCCCGCTCGACTGGTTGCACGCGACGGACTCGGGGGGCGAGCGGCAAATCGGTGGCGGTCGGCGATCCGGGGCGGTCGCCGCCGGATCGTCGAGTGCGTCCGGGGAACCGCCGCGCCGCCTTTCCGGTTCCCGACGATTTTACGGCGTCGCGGGGGTGACTCCGAGGCATGACCACGACGCGGGGACTCCGGGAGGGCGACGATCCGATCACCATGCTCACCGCCTACGACGCCCCGACGGCGGCGGTCGTCGACGAGGCCGGGATCGACGTGGTCCTCGTCGGCGACAGCATGGGCAACGCCGCCCTCGGCTACGACTCCACCCTCCCCGTGACGTTCGACGAGGTCGCGAGCCGGACCGCGGCGGTCGCCCGCGCGACCGAGGACGCGCTCGTCGTCGCCGACATGCCGTTCCTCTCGTTCGGCGTCGACGAGGCCGAGTCCGTGCGCAACGCGGGGCGCCTGCTGAAGGAGGCGAACGCGGACGCGGTGAAGATCGAGAGCGGCCCGCACACCGTCGAGACGACCCGGCGCATGACCGAGGTCGGGATCCCGGTGATGGCGCACCTCGGCTTGACCCCCCAGCACGTGAACCGGCTCGGCGGCTACACCAGACAGGGGACCGAGCAGGACGCCGCCGAGGAGATAATCGACCTGGCGGGGGCGCACGCCGACGCCGGCGCGTTCGCGCTCGTGTTGGAACACGTGCCGGCGAACCTCGCGGGCGCGGTGACCGAGGCGCTGGAGATCCCGACGATCGGTATCGGGGCGGGACCGGACTGCGACGGACAGGTGCTGGTGATCAACGACGCGGTCGGGCTGGGCGAGTGGTCGCCGCCGTTCGCGAAGCGGTTCGGCGACGTGCGCGGGGAGATGGTCGACGCCGTCGTGGCGTACCGGGAGGCGGTGACGAGCGGCGAGTTCCCGGCCGCGGAGCACTCGCACGTCGAGGAGGACCTGGACGACCTGTACTGATCCGCGCCGATCGCGTCACGCGCGATGGCCGACTCGGACGCGACTCAGACCGGGAGGACCCCGAGAACCGCCGGGAGGTCGCTCGGGTCCACCCGCGTCACCGTGACGTAGAGGGCGGTGAACAGCACGGCGTTGTGAAGCCCGTGGAGCAGCGCGGGGACGACGAGGTTCTCGGTGTACTCGTACACCGCGCCGAACACGAGGCTCGGCACGAACAGGATGGAGACGGTCGTCAGCCGCGCGGAGAGACCGCCGGTCAGCGCCATCACGTGGATGGTCGCGAAGATGGCGGCCGAAAGCAGGATCGACGGGACCGCCGGCAGCGACTCCCGGAGCCGTCCCTGGACGACGCCGCGGTAGAGGATCTCCTCGCAGGGACCGATGACGAGGAACGACGCGGCGATGAGAAGCGGGATGATCGACGGGTTTCCCATCGCCAGCTCCGCGCTCTGATTCGCCGCGGTCTCCGTGCCGAGCAGCTGAACGATCGTCGAGACCGCGAGGATCAGGATGAGGATCACGACCCAGCTGCCGAGCACGATCCCGATCTCCTTGAGGCTCGGCACCCGGACGCCGAGGTACGAGACGATCCCCTCGCGGTCGAAGCCGCGCCACGCGAGGTAGCCGACCGCCAGCCCGCCGAAGGCGACGTACTGGCCGAAAAACAGCGTGAGTGCGACGTTCGCGGTCAGGGAGAGGCCGCCGGTCAGCGCGTCGATCGCGAAGACCGCGACCCCGCTCGCGAGCGCGATCAGCGGTCCGAGCACGCCGAGGACCAGCGCGGTCGCGACCGCGATACCGGGCGACCCGCCGCCCCGTCCCGGACCGTCGGCGTCGTCGGAGACGGGGTCCGAGTCGATGTCGTCGAACTCGTCGCGAACCCCGCCGTCCGGGGTCAGGTCGCCGCTGGAGGGATCTGTCATTGCCTCGGGTAGGACCCGCCCGGCAAAATGGTTGTCCGTGTCGGAAGCCGGCGCGTCTCCGAGGACCGCGGTGACGACGCCGCCGCGACCCGCACCGCCGGACTACCGGTGGAGCAGTTCGTACCACAGCACCGCGGTGACCGCCCGCCCGTCGCGCAGGCCGTCGTCGACGACCGCGGCGAGCAGGTCGTCGTACGGCACCGTCTCGACCGCGATCGACTCGTTGTGGTCCAGCTCGCGCTCGGCGGTCGGCTCGCAGCCGGTCGCCAGCACGTGGTGGTGGACCGAGTTCGCCATCCCGTTCGTCGGCTCGACGGTCGTCAACCGCTCGAAGGCGGCCGCCTCGTACCCCGTCTCCTCGGCGAGCTCGCGGGCCGCGGCGCGCTCGATAGCGTCCGTGGTCTCGGGATCGCCGTTCTCCGAGTCGCTGTCCTTCGGTTCCCCGTCCTCCGGCTCCATCGTCCCCGCGGGGATCCCGCGGTTCACCCGGCCGACCGCCTGCCGCCACTCGTCGATGACGACGACGTCGCCGTCGGGGGTCAGTGGGAGCACCACGACCGCCGGCGGCTCGTCGACGTAGTGGAACCCGTCAGTCTCGCCGTCCGGAAATCGCACCTCGTCCCGGCGCACGTCGAAGCCGGGGCAGGCGTAGTCGACGGCCGAGTCGAGCGTCTCCCACGAGAGGTCGTCCATGCGTCCGGGTCGGCGCTCGGGCACCTAAATCCCCGCACTCCGCGGGGGCGCTACTCGGCGGGAGCGTCCCGTCGCCGGTCTCGGGCCTCGTCGACCGCCCGGCTCGCGGCCGTCCCGACGACCCACGCGACCGTCCCCAACGCGAGGGCCTCGACGCCGACGAAGACGAGTCCGTCGAGTTCGACGAGCGCGGCGACGCGCTCCCCGAGGGGTCGACCCGGGAGACCCAGCAGGTAGTGGTCGGCGTTGCTCCCGAGCAGCGCCCCGTAGACGGCGACCCACGCGAGCGCGATCCCGGCCCGCCGGTAGGCGAGGACCGCGGCCGCGAGGACGCCGAGGGCCGCGGCGTCGACCGCGAGGAACACGACCCCGCCGGCGTGAGCGAAGACTCCCAGCGCGTAGGCGGCGAAGGAGACGAGAAAGCACAGCGGCGGGACGAGGAGTCGATGCCGACGCGGCGAGCCGTTCGGGTTCGAGCCGAGGAGGACGCGGCGAGCGAGGGACATACCCGCGAGTCGTTTCGACCGCGTATTGAATCTACGCGTCAGCGCGGCTCACGACCAGTCGCCGAGCGACGCCTGCCCCTCGTCGGTTCCCCGTCGCTCGCGGTCCGCCCCCGATCCGGACTCGTCGCCCTCGCGGTCCGGCGGCCCGTCGACCCAGTCGGTGAGCTTGCCGCCGTCGCCGCTCTCGTTCCGTGCCTCTCGGTTTCCGCCGTGCGCTCGGTCGCCGTCGGCGGCGTCGGCGGCGGCGTCGAACCCGCCGAGCGTCGCCTGGTCGGTCTCGGCGAAGTCGAGCTTGGAGACGCGCACGCCGAGCTTGCGGACCCGCGTCTCGTCGAACTCGGCGAGTAAGTCCAGCGCCACCTCCTCGACGAGGTCCGGGTCGTCGACGGGACCGGGGAGGCTCCGGGCGCGGGTGTTGACGTCGAACGGCGGCTCCACCGCCTTGATCCCGATGGTCTGATACAGGCAGCCCCGATCACGGGCGCGGCGGGCCACGTCGACGGCGAGCGCCGACACCGTCTCCCGCTTCGTCGACTCGTCGGCGGTCGTCGGTAGCGCCGACTCCCGCGAGAGGCTCTTCGGGAGGCCGGTCGGCGTTACCTCGCGGTCGTCGTCGCCCGCGGCGCGCCGCGAGAGCTCCGGCCCGCGCTCGCCCAGTTCCTCGACGAGTCGGTCGCGGTCGGCGGCGGCGAGGTCGCCCGCGGTCTCGATCCCCAGCTCCGCGAGGGTCTCCTCGGTCACGGGACCGACCCCGTGGACGTCGGCGGTCGGCAGCGGCGCGAGGAACTCCGCGACCGACCCCGGCGGCACGACGACCAGCCCGTCGGGCTTGTCGGCGTCGCTGGCGACCTTCGCGGCCGACATGTTCGGCGCGACGCCGACGCTCGCCGGCACGCCGGCCTCCCGCTCGATCCGGTCTTTCACGTGGCGAGCGTACCCCTCGGCGAGCGTCCGCGCCTCGGCGGGCCCCGCCGCGCCGCTCGGCGGCGGGTCCGGGGCGTCGGTGTCGCTCCGATCGTCGTCGCCACCGTCCGCCGTCCCGCCGCCGCCCCCCGCGACCGCCCACGAGGTCCGGTCGGTGACGTCGAGGTACGCCTCGTCGATGCTCACCTCGCGGCGGGTGTCGGCGCAGTCGCGCAGGACCGCCTTCACCTCGCCCGCCACCTCCTCGTAGAAGTCGAGGTCGACGGGGAGGTACCGCCCCGTCTCCTCGGGGGCCGGCGCGTCCGGGTCGTCGGGGTCCGCGTCGACGCGGCGGGGGAGCAGCTCCAGCGCCTTCGAGATCGGCATCGCGCTCTCGACGCCGAACTCGCGGGCCTCGTAGCTCGCGGTCGCGACCGCCCCGATCGACTCGCCCGGCTCGTACCCCATCCCGACCACGACGGGTTCGCCCGCGAGGTCGGGGTGACGCAGCCGCTCGCAGGAGGCGTAAAAGCAGTCCATATCGACGTGACAGACGACGCGGTCGGGGGCGTCGCCGTCCTCGTCGCCGGCGCCGGGGAGCGTCTCCCCGGAGACTGGCGTCCCGCCGTTCATCGCGTTCGGCTCCGCGCTCCGCGGCCTTAAGAACCGGCCACGCGCGCCGGAAGTGGAACGCGGGTCTCCCCAGACTCCGATTTCGGCGGCCTTCGGCGCGGATGGCGCAGATCGTCGCCAGCTCAGATCCAGATCCGATAGCCGGGTCGGTAGTCGTTTATATAGAGCAAGGAGAATACCCGCGCCTTTAGGCGCGGGATGAATCCGACACTCTGACCGCCAATCCACGACGACACCCCAGCCGGATATTCCACGTCCAGTCGGTAGTTTTAACCTATATTGTTACATAACGTGTTATGAAGTCAGTACGATGTTAGAGACGACCCGCACCTATGTCGCACGCATCACGAACCACCAACAGGTTCGTGATGACCTCGATCAATGTGGGTTCTCTACATCCAAACTGTGGAACGTCGGACGCTACTACATCCAACAACGATGGGACAAAACCGGTGAGATACCTGACGAAGCCGAATTGAAGTCGGAGTTGAAAGACCACGAACGCTACAGTGACCTCCATTCGCAGTCAAGTCAGCGAGTTCTCGAAGAGCTTGCTGAGGCGTTCACGGGCTGGTACAACTCCGACGACGGCAACAACCCACCCGGCTACCGGAAACGTGGCGACGACCACCCGCGCTCCACCGTCACGTGGAAAAAACGAGCCATCAAGCACGACACGAAACACGGTCAACTTCGCCTCTCGAAAGGCTTCAACCTGAAAGAGTCGCGGTCTGACTTCATCCTCGCAGAGTACGAAACGCGCCCCGACGTAGAAGTCGAGAACATCCAGCAGGTGCGTGCCGTCTGGAACGGCGACGAGTGGGAACTCCACCTCGTCTGTAAGAAAGAGATACCCGTCAAAGACGCACCCGGCGACAACACGGCAGGTATCGATCTCGGCATTAGCAACTATCTCGCCATCGACTACGAAGACGGGGCGAGTGAACTGTATCCGGGGAACGTGCTGAAAGAGGACAAGCACTACTTCACCCGCGAGGAGTACCAGACCGAAGGCGAGAACGGCCCAAGCAAGCGTGCGAGGAAAGCCCGGCAGAAACTCTCCCGGCGTACAGACCACTTCCTTCACACACTCTCGAAACACATCGTTGAACGCTGTGTCGAAGAAGGAGTGGGGAAGATTCTGGTTGGCGACCTCAGCGACATCCGCGAGGATGAAAACGGCGATTCGCGGAACTGGGGTGCGTCGGGGAACAAGAAACTCCACGGTTGGGAGTTCGACCGATTCGCTCATCTCCTCGAATACAAAGCCGAGGAAGACGGTATCCTCGTTGACCGTGTAGACGAGGAGAACACGAGTAAGACGTGTTCGTGTTGCGGACAGATTCGTGACAGCAACCGAGTGGAGCGTGGTCTGTACGTCTGTTCGTCGTGCGAGACGACGATAAACGCAGACGTAAACGGTGCAGTAAACATCCGCCGAAAGATAACTCAGAGTCCCCCGACAGGGGATATGAGTAACGGCTGGTTGGCACAGCCCAGAGTCTTCCTGTTCGACCGCGAGAGCGGACGGTTCACACCGAGAGAACGAGAAGACTGTAAACCGTAATATCCCAACGCTCGGGATTCCGCCGGCTTTAGCCGGAGGAGGATGTCAATCCGTGCGCCCGTCAGTCACCCCATGCCCGCAGCGATCGACGTGTTACACGTCGACGACGATCCGTCGGTCCTCGATCTCACGGAGGCGTACTTCGAGCGGGAGCTGGACTCGGTGACGGTGACGAGCGTGACCGACCCGGAGACCGCGCTGGATCGACTCGACGAGGGCGCCTTCGACTGCGTCGTCAGCGACTACGACATGCCCGCGACGGACGGGCTGGAGTTCTTCGACGCCCTCCGCGAGCGCCACCGGAAGCTCCCCTTCGTGCTGTACACCGGCAAGGGGTCCGAAGAGATCGCGAGCCAGGCGCTCAACGCCGGCGTCACCGGCTACTTCCAGAAGGGCGGTCCCGAGCAGCTCCGCCGGCTCGCGAACCGCGTCGACCAGGCCGTCGACGAGTACCGGACCAAGGAGATCGCCGAGCGCTACTCGACGGTCATCGAGGCGCTCGGCTACCCCGTCTACGTCGTCGACGAGACCGGCGCCTTCCGGTTCGTCAACGAGCCGTTCGCCGAACTCATCGGCTACGACCGCGAGGAGATCGTCGGCCGGACGCCCGCGTTCATCAAAGACGACACCGCCGTCGCGGAGGCCGAAGACCGACTCGGGACGATCCTCTCGGACGGGGAACCCGACGTCCAGCACTTCGCGGTCGACATCGTCCCGAGGGAGGGCGACCCGATCCCCTGTCGGGACCACATGGCCGCGCTGCCGTACGAGGGCGACACCTTCGACGGCAGCGTCGGCATCCTCCGCGACGTCTCCGACGAGTGCGAGCGGCGCGAGGAGCTGGAGACGAAGACCCGCGCGCTCGACGAGGCGCCGGTCGGGATCACCATCACGGACCCCGAACAGGACGACAACCCGATGGTGTACGTCAACGACCGGTTCGTCGAGATGACGGGGTACAACCGGGAGGAGTCGATCGGCGTCAACTGTCGGTTCCTTCAGGGACCCGACACCGAGGAGGCGTCGGTCCAGCAGCTCCGCGAGGCGATCGACGCCCGGGAGCCGACGAGCGTCGAGCTGTTGAACTACCGGAAGGACGGGACGGAGTTCTGGAACCGGGTGAGTGTCGCCCCGATCCGCGACGCGGACGCCACCGTCACGCAGTGGGTCGGCTTCCAGGAGGACATCACGGCGTTCAAAGAGCGGGAGACCGCCCTCGAACGGCAGAACGACCGGCTCGACTCCTTCGCCAGCATCGTCTCGCACGACCTGCGGAATCCCCTCAACGTCGCGCAGGGGCGCGTCCAGCTGGCGCGCGAGGCGTCGGACGACGCGGAGAACCTCGACGCCGCCCTCGACGCGCTCGACCGGATGGAGTCGATCGTCGAGCGCACGCTCGCGCTCGCCCGAGAGGGCGAGACGGTCGGCGACCCGGAGCGCGTCGACCTCGCCGAGATCGTCGACGACAGCTGGTCGACCGCCGACACCGCGAGCGCGACGCTCTCCGTCGAGACCGAGCACGAGGTGCTCGCCGACCCGGACCGGCTCCGGAACCTCTTCGAGAACCTGATGCGCAACGCGGTCGACCACGCGGGCGAGGACGTCTCGCTCCGCGTCGGCGACCTCCCGGACGGGTTCTTCGTCGAGGACGACGGCCCGGGGATCGACCCCGCGGTCGCCGACTCCCTCTTCGAACCCGGCGAGAGCGGGGCCGCCGGCAACACCGGATTCGGGCTCGCGATCGTCCAGGAAATCGCCACCGCGCACGGCTGGACCGTCGAGGCGACGGCCGGCGAGGAGGGCGGCGCGCGGTTCGAGGTCCGCGGCGTCGACAGGCACGCGACGGCGACCCGCTGAGCGCCCCGAATCCGCCGATAACCGGGGTTTTCGCCCGAAACCGGATCGACTCCCTTCGTTCATAAACGCCTTTATCTTTCGTTCCGAACGTCGAGTGAATGGGACTTCTCTCCGGCGTCACCGACACCGACCGGCGCGTGATCGTGTTGGCGCTCGCGCGGATGGTCGGCGCGGCCGGGAACTCCTTTCTCATCGTCGTCCTCCCGCTGTACATCACCAGCGACGTGGTCGACATCGAGGGGCTGCTCGGCGCCGAGGTCGGGGTGGGTGCGGCCGCGGTCACGCTCACCGAACCGCTGCTCATCGGGATCGTCCTCTCGCTTTTCGGCTTCCTCAACAGCCTCTCGCAGCCGTTCACGGGGAGACTGTCCGACCGCGTCGGCGCGCGGCGTCCCTTCGTGCTCGCCGGGATCCTCCTCCTCGGCACCGCGAGCGGCCTGTACACGGTCGCGACGAGCTACCCGGCGTTGGTCGCGCTGCGCGCGATCCAGGGGCTGGGCGCGGCGCTCATCATCCCCGCGACGGTCGCCCTCGTCAACGAATACGCCGCGAGCGACACCGACCGCGGCGGGAACTTCGGCGTGTACAACACGTTCAGGCTCATCGGGTTCGGGTTCGGGCCGGTCGTCGCGGGCGCCGTCGTCGAGGGCGGGCCGTACGACCTCTCGGCCGTCGGACTCCCGGTCCTCGACGGGTTCGACGCCGCCTTCGTCGCGGCCTGCGCGGGGGCGTACCTCAGCTTCGCCCTCGTCTTCCTGCTCGTTCACGACGCCGACGACACGGCCGAGGCGGGCGACGACGTCTCGATCCGGGTCCGCGGCGAGGACCGCCTGCTCGACCCGGTGTTCACGCTGGGACTCGCCACCGTCGCGATGGGCGCGTGTATCGCGCTGTTCGCGACGCTCCAGAACCAGGTGAACGTCCGGCTCGACCAGCCGCCCGTGTGGTTCGGCGCGCAGTTCGCGGCCGTGACGATCGCCAACGTGATCTTCCAGGTCCCGGTGGGCCGCGCCAGCGACCGGATCGGCCGCCGCCCCTTCCTGCTCGCCGGGTTCGTCCTCCTCATCCCGACGACGTTCCTTCAGGGGGTCGTGACGGAGCCGGCGCTGATGATGCTCGTCCGGCTCGGACAGGGGGTCGCGGTCGCGTGCGTGTTCGCGCCGTCGCTCGCGCTCGCCGGCGACCTCGCCCGCGAGGGCGAGTCGGGGACCACGCTCTCCGTGCTCACGATGGGGTTCGGCTTCGGCGTCGCCCTCGGCCCGCTGGCGTCCGGCTGGCTCTACGGCTTCGGCTTCGTCGTCCCCTTCGCCGTCGGGGCCGCGGCCGCCGCGCTCGCCCTCGTCGCCGTGTTCACGCAGGTCGAGGAGACGCTGGACGTCGACGACGAGCCGGCCGCCGCGGCGGGCGCGGACTGAGAGAGGAGCGGCCACCCCTGCCCGGCGCACTTTTATTTCGGTTCCCCCCGTCGACGTCCTCAGCCGACGACAGCACGGAACGCCTTCGATCAGGACTCCCGCTCTCGTTTCTGTTTCCGCTTACACCAGTCGAACAGCTCCTGTCGCAGGTCGTCGTCCGTTTCGCCGAATACGCTTCCGAGGCGATATCCGAGGTTGTCCCACGTGAGAGTCTCCGGCGGTGGCCCCTCGGAGTACTTCGACGACGCCGCGTCGTCGCTGAGGTCTTTCACAGCCGCAGTCCAGCCTCGTTTAAATGCCCCCTGTCGGTCGCTTCCCGGATCGCTCTGTCGAACGTCCCCAAGGGGAATCGTCGGATCGTCTCCCATACCGTCCTCCGTGCGGTCCAATCGAAAAAAAGCCCGGCGGCGGTCGGCCGATAACTGTCCTCTCTGTGTTCCCGGGTTGTTTCCCAGCAGCCGCCACGCGGTCAACAGAGCCATACCGGTCGCGGTCGAAGCGCCCCGCGTGCCGAGCGACCGCCTCCGCTGCGTCGACTGTCGTGAGCCGATCCCCGCCGACGCGCGGATCTGCCCGCACTGCCGGACCATCCAGCCCTCGCCGCTGCTCGACGTGGGCGTCGTCGTCGCCGGCGTGTTCGCGCTGCTGTTCGGCGTCGTCCTCGCGGTGATGACCGTCGGGACGACCCGCCTCCTCGGGTTCCTCCTGCTCGTCGTCGGCTTCGGACTGGCCGTCGGCGGCTACACGCGATATATCGACCGACAGGCCGCGAGTCGAGCGCGGTGAGACCGCTCGCCTCCCCGCGATCGCCTTTCGCGTCGTCTCGCCTGCGACAATTTAAGTGCGAGCGCCCGCCACGATACGGACATGCTCACCCCACTCACCGGCGGCTTGGTCCTCGCGGGGCTGGCGCTCGCGTTCGTCGGCGCGGCGGTCTCCGTCTACGCGGTGACGCTGACGGGGCTGCTCGTCGGCGCCGGCGCCGGCTACCTCTTCGCGCCGAACGTCGTCGGTCTCGTCGCGGTCGACGGGGCCGTCCTCACCGCCGGCGCGGTCGCGCTCGGCGGCCTCCTCGGCGGGTTCCTCGCGTACGCCGGCCTCTCGTTCGCCGTGCTGGGAATCGGCGGCGTCGTCGGCGGGTTCGCCGGGCGGTTCGCCGTCGGCCCCTTCTACGCGGCGGACGCGGCGGGGATCGAGGGGACGGCGCTGCTCGTCGGCGCGACGCTCGCGGGGGTCGCGGTCGGTGCCCTGTTCGGGTTCGTCCTCACGCGGACGACGCTCGTGATCGCGTCCGCGCTCATCGGCGCGGCGTTCGCCTCGCGGTCGCTCACGCCGGCGAACTTCGAGGCGGCCGCCGCGGAGACGACCGTCGAACCCCTCCTCTTCGACCTCTCGGCGCCCGCCTTCCTCGCGGTGTTCGTCCTCGGGGCGCTCTCGCAGCTGGGGCTGTTCCGGTTCGGCTACGTGACGAAGCTGGTCGGACTCCTGCCGGGCGCGCGCCGGTGGACGGCCGACGACGACCGCGACGGCGATGCGGAGGCGGCCTGACCCCGCGGCCTCGCCGCCCGCTCGTCGCCGCCTTCCCGGGGCGCCGGCAGGCGGTCAGTCGTACTCGTAGAAGCCGCGACCGGTCTTCTTGCCGAGGTCGCCGGCCTCGACCTTGCGCTTGAGCAGGTAGGCGGGCTTGTAGCGGTCGCCCAGCTCCTCGTGGAGCGTCTCGCTGGCGTCGAGCGCCACGTCGAGCCCGATGTGGTCGGCCAGTTCGAGCGGTCCCATCGGGACGTTCGTGCCGAGTTTCATCCCGCGGTCGATGTCGGCCTTGTCCGCGACCCCCTCGTCGTACGCGCGGATCCCCTCGTTTATCCACGGCATCAGAATGCGGTTGGTGACGAAGCCGGGCTTGTCGTCGGCCTCCCACGTCTCCTTGCCGAGGTCCGCGGCGAACGCGTGCGCGAAGTCGACGACCGCGGGATCGGTGCGCTCGCCGACCACGACCTCGACGCCGTCCATGATCGGGACGGGGTTCATGAAGTGGAGACCGACCACGTCGCTCGCGCGGTCGGTCGCGCTCGCGACGCTCGTGATAGACAGCGTGGAGGTGTTCGTCGCGAGGACGACGTCGTCGTCGGTGACGCGGTCCAGGTCGGCGAACACCTCGCGTTTCACGTCGAGGTCCTCGACCACGGCCTCGATCACCACGTCGGCGGCCGCGAGGTCGTCGAGCTCGGTCGTCCCCGCGATTCGGTCGCGGATCGCGCCCGGCTCCTCGTCGAGCGCGTCCTTCCCGGCCAGCCGGTCGAGGCTGTCCTCGACGCTGTCGAGGCCGCGCTCGACGTACTCGGTCTCGACGTCGCGCATCACCACGTCGTAGCCCGCCGTCGCCGCGACCTGCGCGATCCCGTTGCCCATCGTCCCGGCGCCGACGACGCCGACGACACCGATCTCGGAGAGTGCTCGCATGCGAACCGCTGCCGCGCCGCGGGTGGTAAGTATTGCGAAACCCGCGCTCGACGCCGACCGCCGGCTGAGAAATTAACAATCTGAGTAGTAACGAGTGGTCGAAGCTGATCTCAAGATATTCGCCACGAACGACTTTCTCCGGTGTGTTTCGTTTCTTTACGACTACCCCGTTCACCGTAGTCCTTTTTACGGATGTAACTGAACTACGAACTGATGCTTCCTCACGCCGCCGACGACATCTCGCGCGACGGCAAGTCGCTCATCCTCGCGTACGACCACGGGCTCGAACACGGGCCGGTCGACTTCGAGCCGAACCCGGCCACCGCCGACCCCGAGCGGCTGTTCGAGCTCGCCACCCACGACGCGGTCACCGCGCTGGCGGTCCAGAAGGGAGTCGCCGAGGCGTACTACCCCGACTACGAAGACGACGTGAACCTGCTGTTGAAGCTGAACGGCACCTCGAACCTCTGGATGGGCGAGCCGGACAGCCCCGTCAACTGCTCGGCCGAGTACGCCGCGGGACTCGGCGCCGACGCGGTCGGGTTCACCCTCTACGGCGGGTCGAACCACGAGGTGGAGATGGCCGAGGAGTTCCGGAAGGCACAGGAGACGGCCCGGGAACACGGGATGGGCGTCGTCATGTGGTCGTACCCGCGCGGTCAGGGGGTCAAAAACGACACCAGCCCCGACACCATCTCCTACGCGGCCCGGCTCGGGCTGGAACTCGGTGCGGACCTCGTGAAGGTGAAGTACCCCGGCTCCGCCGAGGCGATGGGCGAGGCCGTCCGCATGGCCGGACCGACCGACGTGGTGATGTCCGGGGGAACGATGCGCGACGACGTCGCCTTCCTCCGGACCGTCTCCGACGCCATCGACGCGGGCGCCCGCGGGCTCGCGGTCGGCCGCAACGTCTTCCAGCGCGACCACCCCGAGCGCATCCTCGACGCGCTGGAGGCGGTCGTCTTCGAGGAGGCGGACCCCGAGGCGGCGCTCGCGACCGCGGAGCGCGCCGACTGATGGCCGACCCCGACTCCGCCCCGGACGCCCGCGCCGTCCCGGACGGCGGCACCGCCGAGGGCGATCCGACCGTCGCGGCCGTCTTCGACGCGGTCGCGGCGACGGCCCCCGAGATCCGCGCCGCGCTCCCCGGCCGCCGCGTCGAGAGCGGGACGGAGAACGCCTCCGGCGAGTCGGTGCTGGCGGGGGACCTCTACGCCGACGAGCTGCTCGGCGAGGCGATCACCGCGATCGACGGCGTCGGCTCCTTCGTCAGCGAGGAGCGCGAGGCGGCGGTCGACGCGGGCGGCGAAGTCGGGAGCGGGGCGGACGACGCCTACGCCGTCGCGATCGACCCCCTCGACGGCTCCTCGAACCTCCGGTCGAACAACGCGATGGGGACGGTCGTCGGGGTGTACGACGCCCCGCTGCCCGCGAGCGGCCGCGACCTCGTCGCCGCCGGTTACGTCCTCTACGGCCCGATCACGACGATGGTCGTCGCCGACGAGGCGGGCGTCCGCGAGGAGGTGATCGAGCGCGACGGCGACGGGGTCGAGCGATCGGTCGTCGAGACCGAACTGACGCTGCCGGACACGCCGACCGTCTACGGCTTCGGCGGCCGCGTCCCGGACTGGCCCGCCGACTTCCGCGCGTACGCCCGGGCGGTCGAAGACGAGCTGAAGCTCCGCTACGGCGGCGCGATGGTCGGCGACGTGAACCAGGTGCTCACCTACGGCGGGGTGTTCGCGTACCCCGCGCTCCGGAGCGCGCCGGCGGGGAAGCTCCGGCTCCAGTTCGAGGCGAACCCGATCGCCTACGTCGTCGAGCGCGCGGGCGGGGCCTCCTCCGACGGCGCCGGGTCGCTCCTCGACGTCGAACCCGAGGCGCTCCACCAGCGCACGCCGCTGTACGTCGGCAACGAGGCGCTGATCGAGCGGCTGGAAGCGGCTCTCGACGCGGACTGAGGGAGAACGGCGTCGCGAATCAGGGCGGGCAGTGCCACGGATCAGGGCGGGCAGCGCCACGGATCAGGGCGGGCAGCGCCACGGATCAGGGCGGGCAGCGCCACGGATCGAGTGTGGATTCGCCTGCCGCCCGACGCGAGCGCGTCGATCCCGCATGGAAAACTGTTTAGGATCCACCGCAAATCTTGCGTCCATGAAAGTCCACGTCGGCGCGGCGGCGACCCCCGAGGAGGCCGAGGCGATCGCGAAATCGCTCGCGGAACACCTCGGCGTCGACGTCGACGTCCACATCGAGGGCGAGGAGCCGGCGGCCGCGAGCGCCGAGCCGCCCGAGCCGAGCTACCCGCTCGACGACGACCTCGGTCCCACGGAGCGCGAGCGCGACCTTCAGGCCGAGATCGACGACATCCGACAGGGCGGGCCGGAGAAGTACCGCGACCGGCTCGAAGCGCAGGAGAAGCTGTTCGTCCGGGACCGCCTCGACCTCTGGTTCGGCGGCGAGGGCGGGACCCGCGGCGCCGGCGACGCGAGCGCGGCCGACGGCGACCCCGCGGGCGTGAAGTTCGAGGACGGGAAGTTCGCCGCGTTCGACGACTGGCACCCGAACGCGCCCGGACGCGGCGGCGACGCGGACGAAGACGGGGACAACGACGAGGGCGACGGCGACCGCCTCCCGGGCGACGGCCTGCTGACGGGCGCCGCCGAGTTCGAGGGGCGCGACGTCCACTTCATGGCCAACGACTTCACGGTGAAGGCGGGGTCGATGGCGTCGAAGGGCGTCGAGAAGTTCCTCCGGATGCAAGGGCGCGCCCTGAAGACGGGGAACCCGGTCCTCTACCTGATGGACTCCTCGGGGGGGCGGATCGACCAGCAGACCGGCTTCTTCGCCAACCGCGAGGGGATCGGGAAGTACTACTACAACCACTCGATGCTCTCCGGCGCGGTGCCGCAGATCTGCGTGCTCTACGGGCCGTGTATCGCCGGCGCCGCCTACACCCCCGTCTTCGCCGACTTCACTGTGATGGTCGAGGGGATGTCGGCGATGGCGATCGCCTCGCCGCGGATGGTGAAGATGGTCACCGGCGAGGAGATCGAGATGGACGAGCTGGGCGGCCCGCGAGTCCACGCGGAGGAGTCCGGCTCCGCCGACCTCGTCGCGCGCGACGAGGAGCACGCCCGCGAACTGGTCGCGGACCTGATCGGCTACCTCCCGGATCAGGCGGGCGAGAAGCCGCCGAGACGCGAGACGGTGCCGCCGAAGTTCTCGCCCGAGGGGATCGACGAGCTGATCCCGGAGTCGCCGAACCGCGCGTACGACGCCCGCGACCTCCTCGACCGGGTCGCCGACGCGGAGTCCGTCTTCGAGCTGAAGGAGGGGTACGGCGAGGAGATCGTCACGGCGTTCTGCCGGATCGACGGCCGTCCCGTCGGCGTCGTCGCCAACGACCCTGCGGTCCGCTCGGGCGCCATCTTCCCGGACGCGGCGGAGAAGGCCGCGGAGTTCATCTGGACCTGCGACGCCTACGAGATCCCCCTGCTGTACCTCTGTGACACGCCCGGCTTCATGGCCGGGTCGGGGGTCGAGAAGGACGCGATCTTAGAGAAGGGGAAGAAGATGATCTACGCCACCTCCTCGGCGACGGTCCCGAAACAGACCGTCGTCGTCCGGAAGGCGTACGGCGCGGGGATCTACGCGATGGGCGGGCCGGCCTACGACCCCGAGAGCGTGATCGGGCTCCCGTCCGGCGAGATCGGTATCATGGGACCGGAGGCCGCGATCAACGCCGTCTACGCGCGGAAGCTCGCCGAGATCGACGACCCCGAGGAGCGCGCGGCCGAGGAGGAGCGGCTCCGCGAGGAGTACCGCGAGGGGATCGACGTCCACCGGATGGCCAGCGAGGTCGTCATCGACGAGATCGTTCCCCCCTCCGACCTCCGCGCCGAACTGGCCGCGCGGTTCGACTTCTACGAGGACGTTCGGAAGGACCTCCCGGACAAAAAGCACGGGACGGTGCTGTGACGTGATCGACACCGACGCCACGGCTCCAGACTTCGTCGCGCCCGCGGTCGCCCCGGAGGCCGACGGCGACGGAACCGGCACCCGAGCCGCGACCGAACTGGCCCTGTTCCGGCTCGTCGAGGCGCACGACGCCGTCGTCTGCTGTACCGCGCCCGCGACGTTCGTGCCCACGTGTACGGCCGCGTTCGTCGCGGTCCGCGACGCGGGCTGGCACGCCCGCGACGACCTCGCCGTCGTCGCCCTGACGGGCGACTCGCTGTACGCGGGGTTCGCGTACGCCGACCGGTTCGACCTCCCCTTCCCGATCGTCACCGACTTCCGCGGCGGCGTCGCCGACTCCTACGACCTGCTCGCGGACTCGTGGGAGGGTCACTCGGATATCCCACGGCGCGCGACGCTCGTGATCGACGGCGACTGGACGGTCCGGTTCGCGGCGGCGACGGATGACCCCCTCGACCGCGCCGACCCCGCCCCGGTCCAGCGCGCGACCGAGACGCTGCGCGACCTCGGCGTCGACGCCGAGCGCCCGCGGGTGGCGTACGACGGGGAGTGGTGAGGGTGCGACGGAGTGGTGGGGGCGCCGCGGTCGACGACCCGTCCCGCGGCGCCCGCCGCAGGCGTCGCCGTGGTTATTTGACGCCCCCGCGCCGAGGGAGCGACATGGAAGCCGCCTTCGCGGAGTACCTCGACGAGTTCACGCGCCGGGACTGGGAGACGCTCGACCCGGACGCGGTCACCGATCCCGTCCGGATCGCGGTCGTCGGCCTCGGCTGGTTCGCCCGCGAGTGGGCGCTGCCCGGCATCGAGCGCTCGGCGTACACCGAGGCGACCGTCGTCACCGACGTCGACGCCGACGCGGTCGACGCGGTCGCGGCCGAACGCGACGTGACGGGCGTGACGCCAGAGGCGTTCCGCTCCGGCGCCGTCGCCGACAAGTACGACGCGGTCTATATCGCCACGCCGAATGCGACCCACCTGGAGTACGTCGAGGCCGCCGCGGACCAGGGGAAGGCCGTCCTCTGCGAGAAACCGCTGGAGGTCACGCCGGAGCGCGCCCGCCGGCTCGTGGCGGCGTGCCGCGACGCGGACGTCCCGCTGATGGTCGGCTACCGGATGCAGACCGACCCCGCCGTCCGGCGGCTCCGCGACCTCCTCGACGCGGGCGTCGCCGGCGATATCGTCCACGTCCACGCGACGATGTCGCAGACGATGCTCGGCGAGCTCGGGAGCGACACGGACCAGTGGCGGCTCGACCCCCAGCTCTCCGGCGGCTGCGCGGTGATGGATCTCGGCGTCTACCCGCTCAACACGACCCGGTTCGTGCTCGGCGCGGACCCGGTGCGCGTGTCGGGTCGGACCCGCTCGGAGCACGAGGCGTTCGCCGACATCGACGAGCACGCCTCGTTCCGGCTCGCGTTCCCGGGCGACGTCGACGCCTTCTGTACGGTGAGCCAGAACGCCCAGCACGCGAGCCGGCTGGAGGTCACCGGCACCGAGGCCCGACTAATCTTAGACCCGGCCTTCTACGAGCGCGAGGACCGGGGCTTCGCCGTCGTCCGCGACGGGACGCGGGTCGACGTGGACTTCGAGCAGGTCCACCAGATCGAAGCGGAGTTCGCGTACTTCGGCCACCACCTGCTCGCGGGCGAGCCGTTCCACGCGGACGGCGAGCACGCCCTGACGGACATGGAAGCGCTCGCCGGCGTCTACGAGTCGGCCGAGACGGGGGACCCGGTAGATCTCGGCGGCGACTGATTCCGCTTCGGATTACTGCTCGATCCCGTACACGTCGCTCGTCCAGTCGCGGGCGGGCGTGTCGTACACCGGCGCGTCGCGGTCGCGCTCGTCGAGGCGGCGCCGGTCGTCGTCGTCGAGCTCCCAGTCCGTCTCGGCGTTGGCCCGGACGTGCTCCGGGGTCGACGACCGCGGCAGCGGGACGACCCCGCGGTCGAGCGCCCACCGGACCACGACCTGCGCGGGGTGCTTGTCGTACGTCTCGGCCAGCTCGGCGACGACCTCGTCGCCGAACACGTCCGTCCGCGCGAGCGGCGCCGCGGCCTCGATCACGGTGTCGGACTCGCGGCAGTAGTCGACCAGATCCGGCCGCTGGAACCACGGGTGGAACTCGATCTGGTTGACCGCGATCGGGGCGTCCGAGACGTGATGCGCGCAGCTCAGCTGGTACGCGCTGAAGTTCGAGACGCCGACGTCGCGGACGAGCCCGCGCTCGCGCAGCGCCGCCATCGCCCGGAGCGTCTCGCGCAGCGAGATGGCCGGATTGGGCCAGTGGATGAGGTACAGATCGAGGTAGTCGGTGCCGAGGCGGTCGAGCGACGCCTCGCACGACTCGATCACCGACTCGTAGTTGAGGTTCTTCGCGAGCACCTTCGAGGTGAGGAAGACGTCGTCGCGGTCGACGTCGCTCGCCGCGAGCGCCTCGCCGACGGCTTCCTCGTTGTGGTACCCCTCCGCGGTGTCGATGTGCGTGTACCCAGCGTCGAGCGCCGCGCGCACGCTGTCGGCTGTCTCGCCGTCGTTGAGGTCGTACGTGCCCAGTCCGAGCGCCGGCAGCTCGGCGCCGCTCGGGAGCGTCTTCGTTGGTACGGTCACACGACGGTGTTCGGCGGATCGCCGATTGAAAGTACCGGTCGGGGAACCCGCCACCGTCGCGGTTCTCGATGCCCGCGTAGCGGTATGTAAACCGCAGGCGCCGTTTCCCGATCGCTTATAAATGACAAGGGGGTGGCGCGTGCCTGCGAGCGGCCGCCCTTGGCGGCCGCGAGGCAGCACGCGCGAGGGAGTCGGTGGTCCGGAGCGAAGCGGAGGACCACCGACGAGGCTGGGGAGGCGTGAGGTGCTGTGCGGAGCGGGGCGGGACTCAAAGGGGCAGCCGCGAGGCGGGCGCAGACGACGCAAGCACCGCAGGGAGCGAGCGGAGCGAGCGACCGAGGAGCACAGCGAGTGTGCGCCCGCCTCGCGGCTGGGGCTTTGGAGGGGTTCGCCGCCGATCCGAGTCAATTATTTATAAACGAGCGGCCGGGATTTGGCGTGTCCTCCGCCGAGCCGTTGTCCGCTTATAAACGACTGATTACGTACAAATCCCTCTCGGAGATTTTCCTCGCTTCGTTCGCAAAATGTACCGGCCGAGACTCCCGTGAGCGGAGCGAACGGGAGTCAGGCCGGGGCACGACTGAAAGGAGTGCACCGGCCGAGATTTGAACTCGGGTTGCAACCATGGCAAGGTTGCGTGATACCACTACACTACCGGTGCGTGCTTCGCATTCGATCGTAGCCCGGGTCGGAGATATAAGGGTTCCGAACGACGGTCGGCGGAAGGGTCATCGGTGCCGCGTCCCCACACGCATCCGTACTCGAACGATGACCGACCTCCCCGACCGCATCGACAGACGCACCGCCCTCCGCGCGGCCGGCGGTCTCGCCGGAGCGACCGCTCTCCCGACGCTCTCGGGCTGTCTCGGAGGCGGGAGCGACGGCGACTCCGACGGCTCCGGTGGAACGGACGGCGACGACGCCCCGCCGGACGCCGGCGCCGACGTGGACTACGCGGTCGAGACCGTCGCGGAGGGGTTCGAGAACCCGTGGGGACTCGCCTTCCTCCCGGACGACGGCCGCCTGCTGGTCACCGAGCGTCCCGGACGGCTCTCGCTCGTCGACCCCGCGGACGGGACCGTCGAGGCGGTCGCGAGCGCGCCCGAAGTGTTCGCCGAGGGGCAGGGCGGCCTGCTCGACGTCGCGGTCCACCCCGACTACCCGGACGACCCGCGCGTCTACCTCACCTACGCGGCGGCGAACGACGCGGGCGAGGCGGCGACGCACGTCGGGAGCGGGCGACTCGCGCTCGACGGGGGGGACGCGCCCGCGCTCGACGGCTTCGAGCCGATCCGCGTCGCCGAGCCGTTCCGCGACTCCGCGAACCACTTCGGATCGCGGGCGACGTTCGGTCCCGAGGGGGCGCTGTTCGTCACGGTCGGCGACCGGCGCGACACCGACTTCGGACCCGACCACGTCTCGCAGGACCGCTCGAACGAGCTGGGCGCGACGCTGCGGCTGACGCCCGACGGCGACGCGCACCCGGACAACCCCTTCGTCGATGACCCGGACGCGGCCGACGCGCTCTACAGCTACGGCCACCGGAATCCGCAGGCGATGGCGGTGCGCTCCGAGACAGGCCGGATCTGGCAGTGCGAGCACGGTGAGGAGGACGGCGACGAGATTAACGTGATCGAGCGCGGCGGCAACTACGGATGGCCGATCGCGAGCGAGGCGTGCCGCTACGGGACCGACGAGCCGCTCGCGCCGGGCCACGACGAGCGCGACGACGCCATCGCGCCGGTCCACTACTGGCCCTGCGGCTCCGGCGGCTTCCCGCCGAGCGGCGCGGTCTTCTACGAGGGCGAGGCGTTCCCCGAGTGGCAGGGGGACCTCCTCGCGGGTACGCTCGCGGCGCAGTATCTTGGCCGGTTCACCGTCGACGGCGACGGCCGCGACGCGGCCGTGACCGAGCGCGACCCGCTGCTCGACGACCGCGGCTGGCGGGTGCGCGCGGTCGCCGTGGAGCCGGCCACCGGACACGTCTACGTCGCGGTCGACGACGCCGACGCGCCGGTGGCTCGGATCGTCCCGGCCTGACTCGTCCGAGCCTGTGACCGTCCCGGCCTGATCCGGATCGGGTCGCACCCGGGCCGGGCCTCCCGCCCGTGTGATCGACTCCCTCGATATTCGGCGCCGAATCCCCCGCCAAACCCCGTGTGAACGCGGCACAGCCCGAAATCGGGACCGCTATCCTTTTACGGTGCCGTCCGAAATCGAGGTGTACAGTCTCGCCACGATGCGTACCGAAGACGGGCTCACGATCTGTGTTCCGTCTTCGGTCGTCCGGGAGGCCGAGGACGACCGCGAGGCGACTCGCAAACTCGGCTACGTCGCCCGTGCGGCGGCGGTGTTCCGGGCGGATCGGCTCGTCGTCTTCCCCGACGCGGAAGGCGACGGTCGACGGGGCGGGGAGTACGTCCGAACCGTACTGGGGTACGCCGCGACGCCGCCGGAGCTCCGGAAGGACCTCTGGGGGCAGCGCGACGAACTCCGGTACGTCGGCGTACTCCCCCCGCTCCGCGTGCCGTGGCGGACCGGCTCGACCCCAAGCGGGGGAGAGTCGAAAACACAGGGACTCGTGACCGAGGTCGGACCTGAAGGCCGCGTCCGGGTCAATTCCCCGCTGCGGGAACACCCGATCTCCCTGCTCGTTCCCTCCGGAATGGAGGTCGAGCAGGGGGAGCGCGTCACCATCAGGGTCTCTTCGAGAGAACCGGTCCGCGCCCGCATCGCCGGGAAGCCCGAGGAGGGGTTCCAGGTCGTGGCCGCGGACCTGTCGGAAGCGCTCGCCGGCGACGGACTGTCCGTCGCGACGTCGCGACACGGAGAAGCACTCTCCGTCTCGCGGCTCGGCGACCTCGTCTCGGACGCCCGCGAGGCCGGCGGTTACACCGTCGCCTTCGGCGCGCCCGAGCGGGGGCTTCCGGAGATGCTCGGGCTTTCGCCCGACCGCATTCGGGCGGCCGTCGCCGACGGCCGCTCGGTCGAACCCGATCCGGGGTTCGACCTCTGGCTGAACACGATCCCGGCACAGGCGAGCGAGGTCGTCCGGACGGAGGAGGCTCTGTTCGCGACCCTCGGCTCGCTCACACTCACGGAGTAAACACATGCCACAACCAAGCCGACCACGAAAAGGCTCGCTGGGCTACGGCCCGCGCACCCGCGCTGACAGCGAGGTGCCGCGCATCCGTTCGTGGCCAGAAGACGATGGGGCCCCTGCGCTGCAGGGATTCGCCGGCTACAAAGCCGGGATGACCCACGTCATGATGGTCAACGACGAGGCGAACTCGCCGCGTGAAGGGATGGAAGAGGCCGTCCCCGTCACCGTCGTCGAGACGCCGCAGATGTACGCCGTCGCCCTGCGCGCCTACGAAGAGACGCCGTACGGACAGAAGCCGGTCGCGGAGGTCTGGAGCGGCGAGTTCCACGAGGAGCTCGACCGCGCGCTCGACCTGCCGGCGGAAGACACATTCGAGGAGGACGCCGACGAGCTTCGCGCGCTGCTCGACGACGACGTCGTCGACGACGTGCGCGTCATCACGCACACGGCCCCCTCGGACCTCTCGAACGTCCCCAAGAAGAAGCCCGACGTCATGGAAACGCGCGTCGGCGGCGGCTCCCTCGAGGAGCGCGCCGACTTCGCGCTGGACCTCGTCGCGGACGGCGGCGCCCACGAGTTCGGCGACGTCTTCCGCGCGGGCCAGTACACCGACGTCTCCGGCATCACGAAGGGGAAAGGGACCCAGGGTCCCGTCAAGCGCTGGGGCGTTCAAAAGCGGAAGGGCAAACACGCCCGCCAGGGATGGCGGCGCCGGATCGGTAACCTCGGTCCGTGGAACCCCTCCCGCGTGCGCTCCACCGTGCCCCAGCAGGGGCAGACCGGCTACCACCAGCGCACCGAGCTCAACAAGCGCCTCATCGACTTCGGCGAGGGCGACGACGCCTCCGTCGACGGCGGCTTCGTCAACTACGGCGAGGTCGACGGCGAGTACGCGCTCATCAAGGGCTCGCTGCCCGGACCGGACCAGCGCCTGCTGCGACTCCGCCCGGCCATCCGGCCGAACGACCAGCCGCGCCTCGACCCCGAGGTCCGGTACGTTTCCACCGAATCCAACCAGGGATAACCAATGAACGCAACAGTACACGACCTGGACGGCGACGAGGCGGGCAGCGTCGAGCTGCCGGCCGTCTTCGACACCGCGTTCCGACCGGACCTCATCGGTCGCGCGGTCGGCGCCGCTCAGGCCAACCGAAAGCAGGCCTACGGGGCAGACGAGTTCGCCGGGCTGCGGACGCCCGCCGAGTCGTTCGGCTCCGGCCGCGGGCTCGCGCACGTGCCGCGTTCCGAGAACGTCGCCCGTCGCGTCCCGCACGCCGTGTCGGGCCGCGCCGCGCACCCGCCGAAGGCCGAGAAGGACCAGACGAAGAAACTGAACGACAAGGAGCGACAGCTCGCCATCCGGTCGGCCATCGCGGCCACGACCGACGCCGAGCTGGTCGCCGAGCGCGGTCACGCGTTCGACGAGGATCTCGACCTCCCGCTCGTCGTGAGCGACGAGTTCGAGGACCTCGAGAAGACGCAGGAGGCCCTGGGCGTGCTCGAAGCCGTCGGCGTCGACGCCGACATCGAGCGCGCCGAGGAGGGCCGCTCCGTCCGCGCCGGACAGGGGAAGGCCCGCGGCCGCAAGTACCGCCAGCCGAAGTCCGTCCTCGTCGTCACCAGCGAGGAGCCGTCCCGCGCCGCCCGCAACCTCGCGGGCGTCGACGTCGCGACCGCGGGCGAGGTCAACGCGGAAGACCTCGCGCCGGGCGCGCACCCGGGCCGACTCACGCTGTGGACCGAAAGCGCCGTCTCGGAGGTGGCCGACCGATGAACTCGCTCATCGAGCATCCGATCGTCACCGAGCAGGCGATGAACGAGATGGACTTCAACAACAAGCTGCTGTTCCTCGTCGACGTCGACGCGACCAAACCGGAGATCAAGTCCGAGGTCGCCGAGCGCTACGACGTGGGCGTCGTCGGCGTGAACACGCAGGTGACACCGCAGGGCGAGAAGAAGGCAATCGTCACCCTGTCTGAAGACGACGACGCGACCGAAATCGCCTCGCGCATCGGGGTGTTCTGAGATGGGACGACGAATTCAAGGACAACGGCGCGGACGCGGCGGCCCGACGTTCCGGGCCCCCTCCCACCGTTACAAGGCGGAACTGTCGCACAAGAAGCTCGAAGACGTGGACACGATCACCGGTGAGATCGTCGGGATCGAACACGACCCCGCCCGCTCGGCCCCGCTCGCGGAGGTCGAGTTCGAGGACGACGACCGTCGGCTCGTGCTCGCGCCGGAAGGCGTGCGCGTGGGCGAGACGATTCAGGTCGGCGTCTCGGCGGAGATCAAGCCCGGGAACACGCTCCCGCTGGCCGAGATCCCCGAGGGCGTCCCGGTCTGTAACGTCGAGAGCAACCGCGGGGACGGCGGGAAGTTCGCGCGCGCCTCCGGCGTGTCGGCGACGCTTCTCACCCACGACCGCGACGTCGCGGTCGTTCAGCTCCCCAGCGGCGAAGTGAAGCGCCTCGACCCGCAGTGCCGCGCCACGATCGGCGTGGTCGCGGGCGGCGGCCGGACGGAGAAACCCTTCGTCAAAGCCGGCAACAAACACCACAAGATGAAAGCGCGCGGGACCAAATACCCGCGCGTGCGCGGCGTCGCGATGAACGCCGTCGACCACCCCTTCGGCGGCGGTGGTCGCCAACATCCCGGCCAACCGAAGTCCGTCTCGCGGGACGCCCCGCCGGGACGCAAGGTCGGTGACATCGCATCCAAGCGCACCGGACGAGGTAGCAACAAATGAGTTCAGACTACCGAACCGGCCGCGAGGGCAAGGAGTTCGCCTACCGCGGTCACTCGCTCGACGAGCTGCAGGAGATGGACGTAGACGAGGTCGCGGAACTGCTCCCCGCACGCCAGCGGCGAAGCATCGTTCGCGGACTCGGCACCGAACAGCAGAAGCTGCTGGAGACGGTCCGGAGCCGCGACAAGGAGACGACGGCGGACGACCCGATCCGGACGCACCTGCGCGACATGCCGGTCCTGCCGGAGTTCGTCGGCGTCACCTTCGCCGTGTACAATGGCCACAGCTTCGAGCGCGTTCAGGTCGAGCCCGAGATGATCGGGCACTACCTCGGTGAGTTCCACCTCACGCGAAGCACCGTCGAACACGGTCAGGCCGGCATCGGCGCGACCCGGTCCTCGAAGTTCGTGCCCCTCAAGTAACCCATGGGAATCAACTACAGCGTCGAGGCCGACCCGGAGACCACCGCCAAGGGGATGCTCCGCGACCGGCCCATCAGCGTGAAGGACAGCAAGGAGATCTCCCGAGAGATCAAAGGCGAGACGGTCGCCGACGCGGAGGCGTTCCTCCAGGAGGTCATCGACGAGGAGACCTCGGTGCCGATGCGCCAGCACAACGCCGGCGCGGGTCACCGCTCCGACATCGACGGCTGGGACGCGGGACGGTACCCCGAGAAGGCCGCCAAGGACTTCCTCAAGCTCTTGGAGAACGTCAAGAACAACGCCGACGAACAGGGGTTCGACGGCGAGGAGATGATTATCAAACACGTCGCTCCCCACAAGGTCGGCGAGCGACCCGGCCGGAACCCCCGCGCCGCGGGCGCGACGGAGTGGAACACCACTCTCGCGGACGTCGAACTGATCATCGAGGAGCCGGAGGCTGACAACTAATGGCTGACGAACACCAATTCATCGAGGACGGCCTGCGCCGTTCCCAGATCAACGAGTTCTTCGCGGACGAGCTCGGCCGCGCCGGCTACGGCGGGATGGACGTCGCCCAGACGCCGATGGGCACGCAGATCGTCCTGAAGGCCGAAAAGCCCGGCATGGTGATCGGGAAGGGCGGGAAGAACATCCGCAAGATCACCACCGAGCTGGAGGACCGCTTCGACATGGACGACCCGCAGATCGACGTTCAGGAGGTCGACGAGCCGGACCTGAACGCCCAGATCGTCGCGGACCGTCTCGCGAACGCCCTCGAGCGCGGCTGGTACTTCCGGAAGGCCGGTCACACGACGATCGACCGGATCATGGACGCGGGCGCGCTGGGCGCCGAGATCGTCCTGTCCGGGAAGGTCACCGGCGCGCGCTCGCGCGTCGAGAAGTTCAACCGCGGCTACATCAAGCACAACGGCGAACCCGCAGAGGAGGTCGTCGACCACGGCCAGGGCGTCGCCGTCATGAAGCTCGGGACGATCGGCGTCAACGTGAAGATCATCCCGCCGGGGGCGACGCTCCCGGACGACTTCGAGGTCCGCGAGGACGCCGACGTGCCGGAGGTCGAGCAGGCGGCGGCCGCGGGCGACGACGAGGGCGTCGAGGCCCTCCTCGAAGAGGAGCCGGAGGAGGTCCCCGATGTGGGCGACGACGAGGACGTCGACGTCCCCGACGAGGACCCGTCCGAGGTCATCGACGAGGAGGTCGTCGAGGAAGTCGTCGAGGAGACGCAGGAGACGGCGGCCGAGGCGACCGACGTCGCGGCGGAGGAGCCGGTCGGCGACGACGTCGAGGCCGACGAGCTGGACGAGCTCGACGAAGAGATCGAGTCCGAGGCGGCCGACCTCGTCGCGGAGATGGAGGCGGCCGACGAGGAAGACGAGGAGGACGAATAAATGGCGATTCTCTACACCGCCGAGATCCGCGACATGACCGCGGCGGAGCGGCAGGTCGAACTCGAGGAGCTCGAGACCGAGCTGCTCAACTCGAAGGCGCAGCGGGCGGCCGGCGGCATGCCGGAGAGCCCGGGCCGCGTCAACGAACTGAAGAAGACGATCGCGCGGATCAAGACGATCCAGGCGGAAGAAGGCGACTTCGACGAGGACGAACAGTAAGATGATCTCCCCCGACAACCTCGCCAGGCACGAACTCGTCGGCCTCCCGGTTCGGGTGGTCGACGCCGACAGCGACGCCCACGTTGGCGTCGCCGGTCGCGTGCTCGACGAGACGTTCGGCACCCTCGTGGTCCGGACGGGGTCGGGGGACAAGCGCGTGCCCAAGTCGGGCGCGACGTTCGAGTTCGGCGTCGTCGAGACGCCGACCGCTCGCACAGATGAAGCCGCCGGCGACGGGCAGTCGCCGGGGTCCGCGTCCCAACTCGGGTCGGATACTACGGGGGTCCGCCCCCGTCAGTCTGGCCCGTCCGGATCCGTAAGCGCCGTCGACGGTGACGGCGCGGGTCCGGCGAGCCGACGAGGCGAGTGCAAAGACGCGGTCTACGCGACGGTGGATGGCGATCGGTTGCGATATCGACCCGCCGAACGCACCGAACGAGGTGCCACACAATGGCGATAGGAATCGACGTACCCACGCCTCCGGAGCCAGACAACCCGGAGGATTACGACTACGAGAAGTGCCCGTTCTACGGGCAGCTCTCCGTCCGCGGCCAGACCCGCGAGGGAACGGTCGTGTCGACGGATATGGAAAAGACCGTCATCGTCGAGCGAGAGTACGACGTGTTCGTACCGAAATACGACCGGTACATGAAGCGTCGCTCGCGCATCCCGGCCCACGTGCCGGGCGTGCTCGACTCGCTCGAAGTCGGTGACGAAGTGACAATCGCGGAGACGCGACCGCTCTCGAAGACGAAGTCCCACGTCGTCGTCGAGATCCTGGGTGATCAGTGATGGAGGCGCTCAAGGCCGACGTCACGCAGGGGCTCTCGAAGGGCTCGCTGATCACGTGCGCCGACAACACCGGCGCCCGTGAGCTGAAGGTCATCTCCGTGTCGGGCTACTCCGGCACGAAGAACCGCCACCCGAAGGCGGGGATCGGCGACAAGGTGACCGTCTCGGTCACCAAAGGGACCCCGGAGATGCGGCGGCAGGTGCTGGAGGCGGTCGTCGTCCGCCAGCGCAAGCCGATCCGCCGTCCGGACGGCACGCGCGTGAAGTTCGAGGACAACGCGGCCGTCATCATCGACGACCTCGAGGAGCCGCGGGGCACGGAGATCAAAGGCCCCGTCGCCCGCGAGGTCGCCGAACGGTTCGGGAGCATCGCCTCGACCGCGACGATGATCGTCTAACTATGACGAAACAGCCACGCAAACAACGAAAACGGTCGGAGACCGCGCCGCTCCACGAGCGGCAGAATCAGGTCCGGGCCACCCTCACCGAGGATCTCCGCGAGGAGTACGGGCAGCGGAATGTCCGCGTCAACGCCGGCGACACCGTCGAGGTGCTTCGCGGCGACGCGGCCGGCACGGAGGCGGAGGTCGTCTCCGTCGACCTGTCCGCCGAGCGGATCACGGTCGAGGACGTCACCGTCGAGAAGGCGGACGGGGAGGAGGTTCCCCGCCCCATCCCGGCGAGCAACGTCCGGGTGACCGAACTGGACCTCGAAGACGAGCGCCGCGAGGCGCGGCTCCAGGAGGATAACGAATGACGCGACACCAGAAGCGACTGTCAGTACCGAACTCCTGGCCGGTCGAGCGCAAGACGGACACGTTCACCGTGAAGGCGGGCGCGGGCCCGCACGGCGAGGCGGGCGTTCCGCTCGTCGTCCTGCTGCGGGACGTGCTCGGTTACGTCGACTCGACGAAGGAGGCGCGCTACGCGCTGAACCACGACTCGATCCTCGTCAACGGGGACGCCATCTCGGACGAGCAGCGTCCGATCGGGATGTTCGACATCCTGGCGTTCCCCGAGCGCGGGGAGTTCTTCCGCGTCTTCCCCGACGAGGGCGGTCGGCTCGCGCTGACTTCCGTCGACGAGGAGGCCGCGGGCAGCCGGCTCGGGAAGATCACGAACAAGACCGTCGTCCCCGGCGGAGCCGTCCAGCTGACGCTCCACGACGGGACGAACGTCCGCGTCGACGACGACGCGGACTACGAGACGAACGACTCGATCGTCGTCGACAACGAGACGAAGGAGATCGTCGCCCACTTCGAGTACGAGGAGGGTGCCCTGGTCACCGCCGTCGCCGGCCAGCACGCCGGCCAGATCGGCGATATCGACGATATCGACGTGACGCTCGGCTCCGGAGACAACACCGTGACCGTCGCCAGCGAGGACGGCGGCTACGAGACGGTCGAGGAGTACGTCGTCGTCATCGACGAGAACTTCACCGGCGACGACGCCGACGAGGCGGGTGATTCGGATGAGTGAAGCCGAGAGCGCCGACCACGAGATGCGCGAGCCGTACCTCGAGAAGGTCGTCGTCCACATGGGCGTCGGGCAGGGCGGTGAACCCCTCGCCGACGCCGAGGAGATCATCGAGGAGATCACGGGCCAGCAGTCGGTCCGGACCACCTCGAAGCGCACCATCGCCGAGTTCGGGATCCGCAAGGGCGACCCGATCGGCGTCAAGGTGACGCTGCGGGGCGAGGACGCGCACGCGTTTCTCGCTACCGCGCTGGAACTGGTCGAGGTCGGCCGGAGCCAGTTCGACGACACGGGCAACCTCAGCTTCGGGGTCGAGGACCACACCGACTTCCCGAGCCAGGAGTACGATCCCAACACCGGGATCTACGGTCTCGACGTGACGACCACCATCGTCCGTCCCGGCTACCGCGTCTCGAAACGCGACAAGGCGACGGGGACGATCCCCGCTCGCCACCGGATGACAGCCGAGGACGCGGCCGCGTTCCTCGAAACGAACTTCGACGTCGAGGTAACCGAATGAGCGAAGCGAACAACGACACGGGCGAGCACGCCGCGAAGCGCACCGACTCCCGGCACACGTGCCGGCGGTGCGACCGCGAGCAGGGACTCGTCGGCAAGTACGACATCAACCTCTGCCGGCAGTGCTTCCGCGAGGTCGCCCGAGACATGGGATTCGAGAAGTACAGCTGATCATGACGGGAAACGATCCATTCACCAACGCGCTCGCCGGCATGGACAACGCCGAGAGCGTTGGCCACCTGTCGTACACGGTAGAGCCCGCTTCGAACATCATCGGCTCCGTCCTCGAGGTCCTCTACGACCGCGGGTACGTCGACGGCTTCGAGTACGTCGACGACGGGAAGGCCGGGAAGTTCGAGGTCGAACTGAAAGGCGCGATCAACGAGTGTGGCGCCGTCAAGCCCCGCTACTCGGCGGGCGCGGACGAGTTCGAGAAGTGGGAGAAGCGATACCTCCCCGCCCGTGACTACGGGACGCTCATCGTCACGACGAGCCACGGCGTCATGAGCCACTACGAGGCCCGCGAAGCGGGCATCGGCGGCCAAGTGATCGCATACGTCTACTAACAATGAACAGAGTCGAAATCGAGATTCCGGACGACGTCTCCGCCGAGACCGACCACCTCGAACTCACCGTCGAGGGACCCAACGGGAGCGTCACGCGACGCCTCTGGTACCCCGACGTCGACGTTGCGGTCGAGGACGGCGCGGTGGTCATCACCGCCGAAAACGAGGACGCGAAGACCAACGCCACGGTCGGCACCTTCGAGAGCCACGTCGCCAACATGATCCACGGCGTCACCGAGGGCTGGGAGTACGCGATGGAAGTGTACTACGCCCACTTCCCGATGCAGGTGACCGTGGAGGGCGACGAGGTCGTCATCGAGAACTTCCTCGGGGAGAGCGCCGCGCGGCGCACCCCGATCCGCGGAGATACTGAGGTACAGGTCGACGGCGAGACGGTCACGCTGACGGGCTCCGACAAGGAGGCCGTCGGGCAGACCGCCGCCGACATCGAACAGCTGACGAAGGTGACCGACAAGGACACGCGCGTCTTCCAAGACGGCGTGTACATCGTCGAGAAACCCACCGGAGGTGCCTAACCGATGGCAGACGAACTGGAAGACATCAGCGGTGTCGGTCCCTCGAAGGCGGACGCCCTTCGCGAGGCCGGCTACGAGACGGTCGAGGACGTGAAGGCCGCCTCCCAGTCGGAGCTCTCCGAGGTCGACGGCGTCGGCAACGCGCTCGCAGCGCGTATCAAGGCCGACGTCGGCGGGCTGGAGGTCGACGAGGAGGCGGACGCGGAGATCGAAGACGAGACGGACGAGGAGGAGTCGGTCGAGGAGACCGACGAGACCGACTCCGTCGAGACGGAGCTTCGCCCCCGCGGGCACGCCGACAAGACGCCGGAGCTGGACGACGAGACCGCTCGCGCGCTCGCACAGAAGCACCGCGAGGGGAAACCGCAGTTCAACCGGCAGGACTACCACAAGAAAAAGCGGATCCCGACGTCGTGGCGCAAGCCGCGCGGCGGGCTCTCCAAGCAGCGCCGCCGCATGAAGTCGAAGGGACCGGTCGTCGAGGCCGGCTTCCGTTCGCCGACGGCGTCGCGCGACCTACACCCGAGCGGCTTCGAGGAGGTCCGCGTTCACAACACGGACGACCTCGAGGGCGTCGACGGCGACACGCAGGCGGTGCGTATCGCCTCGAAGGTCGGCGGTCGCAAGCGCGAACTGATCGAAGACGAGGCGGAGGAGCGCGAGATCCGCGTGCTGAACCCGACCTACGTCGAAGTGGAGGTCGACGATGAGTGACCTGAAGGCGCAGAAACGGCTCGCAGCGGACGAGATGGACGTCGGCAAGGGCCGCGTCTGGCTCGACCCCGAGGCACAGGAGGAGATCGAGGACGCCATCACGCGAGAGGACGTCCGCGAGCTCATCGAACAGGGAACGATCCGCGCGAAGGACGAGAAAACGAACTCGCGCGGTCGCGCCCGGGAGCGCGCCGACAAGCGCTCCTACGGGCATCAGTCGGGCGCCGGTACCCGGAAGGGTCGATCCGGCGCGCGGCAGAACACGAAAGACGACTGGAAGGCGCGCATCCGCGCACAGCGGGCCCGCCTGAAGGAGCTTCGCGACGAGGAAGACGTGCTCGACGCCTCCGAGTACCGCACGCTCTACAACAAGGCGAGCGGGGGAGACTTCGAGGACGTCGCCCGTCTCGAGGCGTACATTCGGACGCAGTACGGTTACGAGGTGACGGACTAATGGCGACAGGACCACGATACAAGGTGCCGATGCGGCGCCGCCGCGAGGTCCGGACGGATTACCATCAGAGGTTGCGCCTGCTGAAATCGGGCAAGCCTCGCCTGGTCGCTCGGGTGAGCAACGCTCACGTCAGGGCGCAGCTGGTGACCCCCGGATCCGACGGTGACGAGACCCACGCGGCCGCCTCCAGCGAGGAGCTCGGCGAGTACGGCTGGGACGCCCCCACGGGCAACCTCCCCAGCGCGTATCTCACCGGCTTCCTCGCGGGCGCCCGCGCCGTCGACGCCGGCCTCGACGAGGCCGTCCTCGACATCGGGCTCAACACGGCGACGCCCGGCAACAAGACGTTCGCGGTACAGGAAGGAGCGATCGACGCGGGCCTCGAGATCCCGCACAACGACGACGTGCTGGCCGACTGGTCGCGCACGCGCGGCGAGCATATCGCCGACTACGCCGAGCAGCTCGACGAGCCGCTGTACAGCGGTGAGTTCGACGCCAGCGAGCTACCCGAGCACTTCGATTCCGTGCTCGCGACAATCCAGGAGGACCATGAGTAGACACAACGACGGCTGGGAACCACGGACGCGACTCGGCCGCAAGGTACAGGACGGTGAGGTTACGTCGATGGAACAGGCGCTCGAATCCGGTCTCCCGCTGAAGGAGGCCGAGATCGTCGACCAGCTCCTTCCGGGGCTGGAAGACGAGGTGCTGGACATCAACATGGTCCAGCGGATGACCGACTCGGGCCGCCGCGTGAAGTTCCGCTGCGTGGTCGCCGTGGGTAACCGCGACGGCTACCTCGGTTACGCGCAGGCCCGAGACGATCAGGTCGGCGGCGCCATCCAGAAGGCGATCGACGTCGCGAAGCTCAACATCATCTCGGTCGACCGCGGCTCCGGTTCTTGGGAGGACCAGCCCGGCGGCACCAACTCCCTGACCCGGACGGCGAAGGGGAAGGCCGGCTCCGTCACCGTCGAGATCAAGCCCGCCCCGCAGGGGCTGGGCCTCGCGGCCGCGGAGACGGTCCGCAACATTCTGGAACTCGCCGGCGTCGAAGACGCCTGGACGAACTCCGACGGCAACACGCGCACGACGGTGAACCTCGCGAAGGCGACGTTCAACGCCTTGGAGAACGCGGCGCAGTCCCGCACGCCCCAGCACGCGCGCGAAGTCCACTACGACGAGGTGAGCGAGTGATGCAGGCGATCGTACAGCTCCGCGGCGATGTCAACCTCGAGTACGGCGTCGAGGACACGCTCGACATGCTGAACGTCGGGCGCGTCAACCACGCGACGTTCATTCCCGAGACGGACTCCTACCGCGGCATGATCACGAAGGTCAACGACGTCGTCGCGTTCGGGGAACCGAGCGTCGAGGCCGTCGCGAGGACGATCGCGTTGCGCGGCGAGCCGCTGGAAGGCTCTGCCGACGTCGACGACGAATGGATCGACGACAACACCGAGTACGCCGACCTGGAGGCGCTGGCCGAGGCGCTCGTCGACGAGGAGACGACCCTGCGCGATCAGGGTCTCTCGCCGACGCTCCGACTCCACGCGCCCCGCGGCGGTCACGAGGGAATTAAACACCCCGTGATCGAGGGCGGCGAACTCGGGGAACACACCACCGAGGAGATCGACAGTCTCCTGGAGGCGATGCGATGACGAGTAAGAAACGACGACAGCGCGGCTCTCGGACGCACGGCGGCGGCACGCACAAGAACCGGCGCGGCGCCGGTCACCGCGGCGGCCGCGGCGCGGCCGGTCGCGCGAAACACGAGTACCACAACTACGGCCCGCTCGGCAAGCACGGGTTCAAGCGACCCGAGGACGCTCAGACGGAGGTCCTCGAAGTGAAGATCCAGAAGCTCGACGAGGACGCGGCGCTGTACGCCGCCGAGGGTCTCGCCGAGGAGGACGGCGACGCGTACGTCTTCGACGCGCGCGATGTCGTCGAGGACGGCTACGAGGCGGACGTCGTGAAGGTGCTCGGTGGCGGACAGGTCCGCCGCGAGCTTCACGTCACGGCGGACGCGTTCACCGCCGGTGCGGTCGAGCTCATCGAGGAGGCCGGCGGCGAATCGACCCTCTCCGAGCGCGCCGAGGAGGCCGCTGACGAACCGGAAAACACTTCCGACGACGAGAACGACGAGGCGTAATATGAGCTGGAAGGAGGCCGCCGAACCGGTGCTCTCGCGGATGCCCGTCGTAGAGCGGCCCGCGGGACACGTCCCGTTCAGACGGAAGCTCATGTGGACGGCAGGGATCCTGATCGTCTACTTCTTCCTGACCAACATCAACCCGTTCGGGTTGGATGTCGGTCAGAGCTCCGACTTCTTCGGGCAGTTCCGGTCGGTGCTCGCCGGCTCGTCCGGGTCACTGTTACAGGTCGGTATCGGACCGATCGTCACGGCGTCCATCGTTCTCCAGCTTTTGGGCGGTGCGAACCTCCTCGGACTCGACACGGAGAACGACCCGCGTGACCAGGTCCTCTATCAGGGCCTCCAGAAGCTGCTCGTGGTCATCGTCACCGCCCTGACGGCGGCGCCGATGGTGTTCACCGGGGGCTTCCTTCCGGTCGACGGCGCCGTCGGTGACGCGCTCGGGATCGGCACGTTCGGCGTTCAGGGGCTGATATTCGCGCAGATCTTCGTCGGTGGCATCCTCATCCTGTTCATGGACGAAATCGTGAGCAAGTGGGGCGTCGGCTCCGGTGTCGGGCTGTTCATCATCGCGTCGGTGAGCCAGCAGATCGTCGGCGGCTTCTTCAGCTTCTCCGCGCTCGGCGCCACCGGCTTCTTCGCGAGCTGGTACGGCGTCATCGTCGGCGACGTGCCGGCCTCGCTGTCGCCGTTCACGGCTGAGGGGCTCCAGAACCTGCTGTTCGATCCGGGGAACATTCTGGCGCTTTTCACCACGGTGTTCATCTTCGGGATCGTCGTGTACGCGGAGTCGGTCCGCGTCGAGATCCCGCTGTCGCACGCCCGCGTGAAAGGCGCCCGCGGACGCTTCCCGGTGAAGCTCATCTACGCGTCCGTTCTGCCGATGATCCTCGTTCGCGCGCTACAGGCGAACATCCAGTTCCTCGGCCAGCTGCTCTCCTCGCAGTGGGCGGGGATGCCGGCGGCGCTCGGCGTTTACAGCGACCAAGGGCAGCCCATCGCGGGCCTGTTCTACTACCTGAACCCGATCCAGAGCCGCAACCAGTGGATGTGGTTCCTCGGCGAGCTCGAGGCGGCATCCATCGAGCCGTGGATGATCGCGGTCCGACTCGGAGTCGACCTCACGTTCATGATCGTCGGCGGCGCCATCTTCGCGATCTTCTGGGTCGAGACCACCGGTATGGGACCCGAGGCGACCGCGAAACAGATCCAGAACTCCGGGATGCAGATTCCCGGGTTCCGCCGGAACCCACAGGTCGTCGAGAAGGTCATGGAGCGATACATCCCACAGGTGACCGTCATCGGCGGTGCCCTCGTCGGGCTGCTCGCCGTGATGGCGAACCTGCTCGGCACCATCGGTCAGGTCTCCGGGACCGGGCTGCTGCTCGCGGTCTCTATCACGTACAAGCTGTACGAGGAGATCGCCGAAGAGCAGCTGATGGAGATGCACCCGATGATGCGCCAGATGTTCGGTAACGAGTAACGAACATCAGCGCTTCTTTACATTTTTCTCGACTCTGAGCGACCGCTCCGTACTCAGCTGTGCCCTATCCGAGAGTGGTCGCAGTGACCGACTCGGACGACGCTTTCGGCCAACTTGACGAGTCGACCCAGTTTACGACGAGATACGAGGGCGGATGCGACGCGGGAACCGTCTCACAGTGTCGATACTGCGGTGAGACGCATACCCGGACCGACGGTCTGGAGGCTCATCGCCTCATCACAGACACGGGACCACCAGTAGTCTTTTGCGAGTTGGTTGGCAAGGTCAGGTGTGAGTCTCACTTCGGACGACTTCGAGGAGTTCGTTTCCTCGGATCCCGCTGATGACGAGACGGTCCCGCTCGGACAGGCACTCTCAGAGCTGGGACTCGATGTCGGGGGTGACACCGTCGAAGCCGTTCGTGACGTCCGCGAACGGTTATGAGTACTCCTCGACACGAACGTTCTCGTCGCAGTAGTTACTCGGGATACCCATCGGTCTGATTTTAACGCTACTCTCGATTCGAGTAGGTCAGGCCGGGGACGGAGCGGTTGTCGGTCCTCGAAGCGGTGGCGGGCGTCCTTCTGCCGACGCGGAGCGGCACGTCACCGGGACGCAGCGTGGTGCGCTCGAAACCAACACGGGTGGGACTCGGATCCACAGTCTCCCGACCGAGCCGATCGGTTTTAGCCGCGCTCGTCCGGCCTGTCCATCGATCCCGTCGGAGCCGGCTACGAGTCGTCGCGTCGCTTCGCCGCCTCGTCGGCTCCGTCGTCGCCCTCCTCGGCGGCTTCTTCGACCTTTTCGCCGACGGTTTCTTCGACGGTCTTCTCGACGGTTTCCTCGACCTTTTCGCCGACGGTTTCTTCGACGGTCTTCTCGACGGTTTCCTCGACCTTTTCGCCGACTGTTTCCTCGACGGTCTCTTCGACGGTTTTCTCGACCGTTTCCTCGACGGTTTCGCCGACTTTCTCCTCGACGGTTTCGCCGACCTTCTCCTCGACAGTCTTCTCTACGGTCTCGCCGACGGTCTCCTCGACTTTCCCCGTGACTTCCTCGCTGACGGTGTCGCTGACGTCGTCGGCGACCTCGCTGACCTCCTTGTTGACGGTTTCGCCGACGCTTTTTTCGACCTCCTTGCTCACCGTCTCTTCGACCTTTTCGCCGACGGTCTCCTCGACGGTTTTCTCGACTTCTTTGCTGACCGTTTCGCCGACGGTCTTTTCGACCTCCTTGTTGACGGTTTCGCCGACCGTTTTCTCGACTTCCTTGTCGACGGTCTCGCCGACGCTCTCCTCGACCTGTTTGCCGACCTGGTCCGCGACCTCGCGGGTCATCCAGTCCGGGTCGAAGCGCGCCATCTTCCAGACGACGTGGATCACGTACGAGGCGAACACCCCGATCCCGAACGCCATCGCAACGCGGTTCACCGGAAGCGTCGCGATGAGCACGATCGACAAAGCGATCAGCGCGCCGTACGCGATGTCGGTGATCGCGTCCACCCGCGCCGGGCTTACCATCCTCGTCCCTCCGTTCCGCCGTCGACCGCGTCCCGCCGCCGTCGCGTGGCGTCTCCGTTCATACGTCCACATTCTGAGCCGCCGGCGTAAAAGCCTCCCTCGTTGCGCGTCCGGTTCCTGTCGCGTTCGCCGCTTTCGAGGTCGCCCTCACCACGGAGCGCGGCCCTTTTAGCCCGGATAACCGAACCGACGGTATGGACATCGAAGAGGGCGGACTCACCGTCTCCGTCCCGGAGGCGCGAGACGGCGCCAGCGAGGGCACCGGCGGCGGCGTCTTCTTCAACCCGACGCAGGAGCTGAACCGCGACGTGACGGTCGCGACGCTGCGCGCCTACCGCGACCGCGAGCCGCGAGTTGCCTCGTACCTCGACGCGATGGCGGCCTCGGGGATCCGAGGCGTCCGCGCCGCCGCCGAGGGGTACGAGGTCACCTGCGCCGACGTCGACGCGGACGCGGTCGACCTCGCCGCCGCGAACCTCGACGCAAACGGATTGGACGGCGAGGCGGTCCACCGCGACGTCAACGCCCTGCTGTACGACGAGGGACCGTTCGACGTCGTTGACCTCGATCCCTACGGCACACCGATCCCCTTCGCGGACGCGGCGTTCGCGAACGGCCGCAACTTGGTCTGCGTCACCGCGACCGACACCGCGCCGCTGTGTGGCGCCCACCTCAACAGCGGGATCCGCAAGTACGGCGCGGTCCCGCGCAACACCGACTACCACCCGGAGATGGGGCTTCGGACGCTGATATCGGCGCTCGTCCGGACCGCAGCGCGCTACGACAAGGCGGCGCGACCCATCGTCTCGCACGTCTCTCGCCACTACGCGCGGACCTACCTCGAACTGGAGTCGGGCGCCCGCGCGGCCGACGACTGCCTCGAAGCGCTCGGGCACATCGACCACTGCGAGGACTGTCTGTGGCGATCGGCGACGCCCGGCCGAATCGCCGACCCGGTCGACGCGTGCCCGGAGTGCGGGAGCGACCGCGTCCTCACGGCCGGTCCGACCTGGCTCGGTCCGGTCGCGGACGCCGACTTCGCGCGCGCGGTCCGCCGCGAGGTGACCGACGACATGGGCGAGGCGAAGCGCGCGCGCAGGCTGCTCGGCACCGTCGCGCGCGAACTCGACACGCCGACGCACTACGACCAGCACCGGCTGTACAAGCAGTGGGGCGAGCCGGCGATCGGGATGGACGAGTTCGTCGAGCGCCTGCGCGGGGCCGGCCACGAGGCGAGCCGCGCGCACTACCGCGGGACCGCGGTGAAGAGCACGGCGTCGATTCCAGAGATGCGCGAGGCGGTCCTCGGCGACGACACGGACTGACGGGAAGTTTCCGGCGACGACGCGGACTGCCGGGAAGTTTCCGACGACACGGACAGACGGGGCATCCGTCGGCGGTCGGCACCCTCTCGCTTTTGTCGCCATCGGCCGAAACCCGGAGCGTGTTCCGACACTCGCGCACCGCGTTCGGCACGGCCCGGCGCGTCGCCGACCTCGCGATCGACCGGCAGGTGACGTTTCTCGCGGCCGCCATCGCCTACTACGCGTTCGTCTCGCTCGTCCCCGCGCTGCTGTTGCTCGTCGTCGTCGCCACCGCCGTCTTCGGCGAGACCATCGCCGCGGAGCTGGTCGCGTCGACGGGCGAGTTCCTCACGCCGGCCGGCGAGGAGGCGGTCGTCGCCGCCGTCTCCTCCGCCGGCGGCCGGACCGGCGCGAGCCTGCTCGGGCTGGGCGTGCTGCTCTGGTCGACGCTCAAGGTGTTTCGCGGGCTCGACACGGCCTTCGTCTCCCTGTACGGCGGCGACGGGACCCCGGGGTTCCTCAGGCAGGTCGTCGACGCGGCCTCGGTCGTCGTCGCCGTCGGCGTCGGCATCGGCGTGATGGTCGTCGTCGGCGCGTTCGTCGCGGCCGCGGACGCGGTCCCGCTGGTCGAGGCGGCGAGCGTCCTCGCGTTGCCCGCCTTCCTCGCCGCCGTCTTCCTCCCGATGTACTATCTCCTCCCGCAGCCGACGCTCACGGTCCGCGAGGCGCTTCCCGGGGCGGCGTTCGCGGCGGTCTGCTGGACGCTGCTTCAGGCCGGCTTTCAGGTGTACGCCGCGAGCGCGGCGCAGTACCAGGTGTACGGCGTTATCGGCGGTATCCTGCTTCTGGTCACGTGGCTCTACCTCGCGGCCGTCGTCGTCGTGCTCGGCGGCGTGGTCAACGTGGTGCTCGCGGGACGGGTCGGCGGTCCCGACGACGCCTCCGACGCCAGCCGGAACGAGGGGTTCGCCGGCGCCGCCCGTCCCTCGGACGACGCCGCGGACCGGCAGTTACAACAGGACCGCGGCCGACCCACCGGTATGAACGGCGAGTCGGACGCCTCCGAGGGCGACGGCGAACGGCCGCGCGGCGCGCCGGACGTCGCCGCCCTCGAAGCGGAGGTCCGGGAGCTGCGGTCGCAGCTCGACGAGTTCGAAGACGACGTGGAACGCCGCACGGTCGACAAGCCCGAGGTCGAGTCGGAGCTGAAACGGTACGTCCGCTCGCGGATGCGCCGCGGACACGCCCGCGGCTGGGGTCCGTACCTCGTGTTGCTGTACGGAACGGTGCTGACGCTCGCGGCGCTGACGTCGCTTCAGGGGATCTACGCGGTCGGCGCCATCGTCGTCCTCGGACTGTCGACGCTCGGGCTGTACACGATCTTCGTCGTCGTCGGCATCGGCCTGAACCTGCTCGAAACGCCCGGAAAAGCCCTCGATTACGCCCGTAACCGCGGCGATGACTGATCGAGTGATCGACACGTGACCGGACTCGTCGCGGCCGAGCGCGGGATCGGTGAGACCGGTCTCGTCGACGCGCTCCCGGAGTTCGTCGTCGTCGCCTTCGCGGCGGTCACCCACCTCGCGGACCCGTGGTTCCTCTTCGCGCTGCTCGCGGTCGGTTACTGGTTCGCGAGCGAGGGGGTCGCGGGGTCGCCGCGCCGCGCCGGCGCGACAGCGGTCGCGGCCGTCACCTGCGCGTACGCCGCGACGGCGCTCGGTAAGGCGTGGTTCGCGGTGCCCCGGCCGCTCGGCGCGATGGGACCCGCCGAGGTCCCGACGTGGCTCCCCGCGCTCCTGTCCGGCTGGTACGAGGCGCAGGTGCTCTCGGACGGGTTCGGCTTCCCGAGCGGCCACGCCACCGGCGGCGCGACCGCGTACCTCGCCCTCGCGCTGCTGTACGATCGGTTCTGGACCGACCGCGCCCGCTACCTCGCCGCCGGGACGGTCGCCGTCGCCGTCGCGGTCTCCCGGGTCGTCATCGAGGTCCACTACCTCGTCGACGTGCTCGCGGGGCTGGCCGTCGGCGCGGGGACCGTCGCCGTCGCGCTGTGGCTCGCCGGCGATCCGCGGGTCCGGCGCTCGGCGAGCGCGGCGGCGGCCGCCGGCCCGACAGCGCGACTCAACCCCGCGCCCGCGTTCCTGCTCGCCGCCGTCGTCTCCGCGGGCGCGCTGGCAGTCGCCGTCGCGGGCGGGCACACCGGTGAGGTCGTCGAGGCCGGCATCGGGATCGCCACCGGCGCCGGCGGCGCGATCGGCTGGCGGTTCGTCGACGGCGACGAGCCGGCGGTCCCGGTCCGGGTCGCGGTACCAGCGCTCGCCGTCACCGGCGGGCTCTGGGTGGGCGCGTACGCGCTCGCCGACTCGCTGCCGGTGACGCTCGTCGCGACGACCGCCGCCGTGGTCGCCGTCGTCGCGCTGCCGGCGCTGGCCGAACGGGTCGAGCCGTCGCTCCGCGGGTCGGGCGAGGCGTGAAAAAATACGAACGCGCGGCGTCGGTTCCGGGTCCGCCTCAGAACGTCTCCAGGTAGCGGTCCTCCTCCCACTGCGACACCTGGGTGAGGTACTCGCTGAACTCCTGAGACTTGGCCTCGGCGAACTTCTCCGAGGTGTGCGGACCGAGCGCCTCCTGGAGCACCTCGTCTTCCTCCAGCTCCTCGACGGCGGCGCCGAGGTTCGGCGGCAGCGTCTCGATGCCGTACTCCTCGCGCTTCTCGTCGTCGAACTCGTAGATGTCCTCGCGGACCGGTTCGCCGGGGTCGGCGCCGGTCTTGATCCCGTCGAGACCGGCGGCGATGAGCGACGCCATGCCGAGGTAGGGGTTACAGGACGGGTCGGGGCTGCGGACCTCGAACCGGGCGGAGACGCCCGCGGCGTCGGGTACGCGGACGAGCGCCGAGCGGTTCGTGTCGGACCACGCGACGTAGATGGGCGCCTCGTAGCCGGGCACCAGGCGCTTGTAGGAGTTCACGGTCGGGTTGGTGACGGCCGTGAACGCGGGCGCGTGGTTCAGGATGCCGCCCATGAACTGGTAGGCCGTCTCGCTCAGGTTGAACTCGTCCGAGTCGTCGGCGAACGCGTTGCCGTCCTCGTCGAACAGCGAGATGTGGCTGTGCATGCCCGAGCCGTTGATGTCGGCGATCGGCTTGGGCATGAACGTCGCGTGGAGGTCGTGCTGTGCGGCGACCGCGCGGACGACGGCGCGGAACGTCGCGATGTTGTCCGCGGTCGTGAGCGCGTCGTCGTACTTGAAGTTGATCTCGTGTTGGCCCTCGGCGACCTCGTGGTGCGAGGCCTCGATCTCGAAGCCCATCTCCTCGAGGGTGAAGATGATCTCCTTGCGCACGTCCGAGGCGAGGTCCTTCGGCGCCAGATCGAAGTAGCCGCCGTTGTCGTGGGGGGTCGTCGTCGCGTTCCCCTCGTCGTCGGTCTTGAACAGGAAGAACTCCGGCTCGGGACCGATAGAGACCGAATACCCCATCTCCTCGGCCTCGGCGAGGACCGACTTCAGGACCTGCCGCGGCCCGCCGACGAACGGCTCCCCGTCGGTGTCGACGATATCACAGATGAGGCGCGCGGCGCCGGAGCCGTCCTCGCCGTCGCTGCGCCACGGGAGCACCGCGAAGGTGTCGGGGTCGGGGACGAGCCGCATGTCCGACTCCTGGATGCGCACGAACCCCTCGATGGAGGAGCCGTCGAAGTAGATGCCCTCGGTAAACGCCTTCTCCGCCTGGTGGGCGGGGACGGAGACGTTCTTCACGACGCCGAGGATGTCGGTGAACTGGAGCCGCAAGAAGTCGACGTTCTGCTCTTCGATTTCGTCGAGTACCGCCTGTTCCTCGGCCGTGAGGCCGCCGTCCGGTTTCGCGTGTTCGTCCGTCATGTTCTGGACGCTTCATTCGTTATCTGCCAGTATAAAGGCCTTATCGCTTGGCGCATGAACCGCCAGACTGGCAAAACTGCTGGACGTTCGTAAAATTCTAAACCCCCGGAAGCGTGGTTAGGTGTGATGACGTACGAAAACCTCGACGCGAAGCTCATCAACTCCCTGCTCAGCAACGGACGTGCGAGCCTTCGGAGTCTGGGCGACGAGCTCGACGTCTCGGTGACGACCGTTTCGAATCATCTCCGCGATCTGGAAGAAGAGGGCGTTATAGACGGGTACACACCCGTCGTCGACTACGACAAGCTCGGCTACGACGTGACGGCCGTGCTCCAGCTCAAGGTGGAGGGAAGCGCCCTGCCTGACGTCACCGAGAAGCTGCGCCAGGAGAAACAGATGGTGAGCGTCTACGAGGTCACCGGCGACTACGACGTGATCGCCATCGGGAAGTTCACCGACACGGACGGGATGAACGACCAGATCAAGTCGATCCTCACCGACGCGGACATCCGCGAGTCGAACACGAGCGTCGTCCTGAACGCGGTCACGGAAAACGAGCAGTTCGACCTCGACGTCGAGGAGTAGTCCGGTCGACTGTCGCGCCGCCCCTATCGCTTTCGCCGCTTCGCCGCCGCCTCCAGCACCTCCACCGCCGGGAGCGGCTCGCCGGTCAGCGCGCGGATGTACGCGCCGCCCGCGATGGAGACGTGCGAGAAGTCCCCCTCGCTCAGGCCGTACATCCCGATGGCCCGCGAGGTGTCGCCCCCGCCGACCACGGAGAAGCAGTCGGTCTCCGCGATGGCTTCGAGCACGCCCACGGTGCCGTCCGCGAACCGCTCGTCCTCGAAGACGCCGAGCGCGCCCTTCACGAACACCGCGTCGGACTCGCGGATCGCCGGCTCGTAGTCGGCGACCGTCGCGGAGCCGACGTCGAGGTACCCCGCCGTCTTCTCGTCGATGTCGTCGACCGCGACCTCCGCGCGGTCGCCGTCGGAACCCTCGTACGCGAGGTCGGTCGCGAGGCGGATCTCGTCGCCGCGCTCGTCGAGTACCGATTCGATCAGCTCGCGGTTCCGCTCCCACTGCTCGTCGAACAGGTCCATCTCGCCCACGTCGTGACCGACGGGGTGGCCCGCGGCGCGCAAGAACAGCTCACCCGCGACGCCGCCGAGCAGGAAGCGGTCGACCCGGTCGTCGAGGGCGTCCATCACGCCGATCACGTCGGTCGCCTTGGTGCCGCCGACGACCATCGTGACGGGACCGTCGAACTCGCGGGTCGCGATGGCGGTGTTGGCCTCGTACTCCGTCTCCATCACGCGGCCCGCGTACGCGGGGAGGACGAGCGGGAAGCCGACCAGCGAGGCGTGCAACCGATGCGCCGCCGAGTAGGCGTCGTTGACGTACGCGTCGAACTTCGGCGCCAAGGTCTGAACGAACTCCGTCTCCGACTTCTCCTCGGGCGACTCCTCCGGCAGCTCGTCGTCGCACATCCGGGTGTTCTCCAAGAGGAGCACCTCGCCCGCGCCGAGCGCGTCGATGGCCGCCAGCGCCTCGTCGCCGTAGGTGTCCGCGACGAAGCCCACCTCGCGGTCGACGTGGTCGGCGAGAATCTCCGCGTGGCCCGAAAGCGACGTGAAGTCGTCGCGGCCGGGGCGGCCCTGATGGGCCATGAGGACGACGCGGTGACCGGCGTCGGCCAGCTCGCGGACCGTCTCCGCGTGGCGCTCGAACCGGCGGTTGTCCTGCGGTGCTCCGTCCTCGATGGGCGAGTTGAGGTCGAGTCGAACGAGGACGCGCGAGTCGGCCGGGAGGTCGTCGATGGTGTCGAACGCGGACATACGTGTGTGGTCGTCGATGAGATATTTAAGGAGTCGTTCTCCGGGGGAACGTTGCCGCCGGGGGTTTGGGCTTCGCTCGTCAATCGCGATCTGCCGCTTACGCCTCGTCGTGGACGTAGGCGGCCATGTCGAGCATCCGGTTCGAGAAGCCGTACTCGTTGTCGTACCAGGTGAGGATCTTCAGGAGCTTCCCGCCGGCGATGACGTTCGTCGACTGGAGGTCGACGTAGCTGGAGAACGGCAGCCCGACGATGTCCGAGGAGACGACCTCGTCGTCGGTGTAGCCGAGCACGCCCGCGAGCGGGCCGGAGTCGGCCGCGTCGCGGAAGGCGGCGTTGACCTCCTCCTCGGTGACGTCCTCGTCGAGGCTGACGACGAACTCGGTGATGGAGCCGGTCGGGACCGGGACGCGCATCGCCATGCCGTCGATTTTGCCCTCCAGCTGCGGGAGGACCTCCTGGGCGGCGCCCGCGGCGCCGGTCGAGGTGGGGACGATGTTCTCGGCGGCCGCGCGCCCGCGGCGGCGCTTGCTCATCGGGCCGTCGATGAGGCTCTGGGAGCCGGTGTAGGCGTGAACCGTGGTGAGGGTGCCGGCGTCGATGCCGAACTCCGCGTCGAGCACCTTCGCGACCGGCGTGATGGAGTTCGTCGTACAGGAGGCGTTCGAGATCACGTCGTCGCCCTCGTACTCGTCGTGGTTGACGCCGTAGACGAGCTGTTTGACCGGCTTCTCGCCCTTCGGCGGGGCGGAGATGATCACGGTGTCGGCGCCGCCGTCGAGGTGCGCGCTCGCGTCGTCGCGGGTGCGGAAGATACCCGTACACTCCAGGGCGACGTCGACGTCGAGCTCGTCCCACGGGAGGTCAGCGGGGTCCTGGACGTTGAACAGCGGGACCGAGGTGCCGCCGACCGTCAGCTCGTCGCCGTCGCGCTCGACGCCGTCGAGCCGGCCCATGACGGTGTCGTACTTCGCGAGATACCCCATGTCGTCGAAGTCCATCACGTCGTTGATCCCGACGAGTTCGATTCGCGGACTCTCCAGGGCCGCGCGGAACACGTTGCGCCCGATGCGACCGAAGCCGTTGAGTCCCACTCGAACGACCTCGTCGTCGCTCACGTCGTCGCCGGCCGCAAGCTGCGATTTACTCATGTTCGAAAAAGGCGAGGCGCAACTACTTAAATCCGGCTCAGTCGCCCCGAGATCGTCATAATCGTTCGAATTTGTTACGGACGCCGTCCGCGTCAGAGCGGAACCACCGCGGGCCGTTGCCGATCGCTAACCACCTCGCGTGGGGCGGGTAGCGGCCGATACGGTGACCGACAGAAGGCTTATCGGGGTCACCGACTTCACGGGAGACATGGACAGAGACGACCGCGACGATCCGTTCGGAGACTTCTTCGAGGAGATCGAGCGGATGATGAACGAGATGGCCAACGGCAGTCCCCCGTCGGCCGACGACGCCGGGTTCGGCTCCGACACCCACGTCGACGCCTACACCACCGAGGAGTCGGTGCGTCTCGTCGCCGACCTCCCCGCCGTCTCGAAGGAGGAGCTCTCGCTGCGCTGTGACGGCGACGCGCTCACTATCTCCGCGGTCTCCGACCGGCGCGAGTACGACGAGACCGTCGACCTCCCCGCGCCCGTCGACGAACACTCCGCGGACGCGACGTTCAACAACGGCGTCTTGGAGGTCTCGTTCGACCGCGACGACGACAGCGCGTCGATCGATCTCGTCTGAGTCCGCGGTCCCCCCTCGAAACCGCTCTTACTCCTGGTTCGCGGTCCGCCGGATCAGCGCCGCGAGCCGGTCGTAGAAGGCGTCCTCGTACTTCGTCGCGGCGTCGACGGTCGGCCGCGCGTTCGTCTCGTTGACGACGAGTCGGTCGTCGGTCGCGAGCAGGTCGACGCCGAGGTAGTCGATCCCGAGCGCCCCGGCCGCGCGCTCGGCGAGACCGCGGGCGGGCGGGTCGAGTTCGACGCCCCGGGCCGTCGCGCCGCGGTGGACGTTGTGTTTCCACCGGCCGGCCGCGAGCGCGTCGTCGTCGAGTTCGCGTTCCACCGCCCCGGCGTACTCGCCGTCGACGACCATCGCGCGGTAGTCGCGCGCGTCCGGGAGGAACTCCTGGATCAGGAACGATTTGTCGCCGGTCGCGCGGTAGTCGTGGATCAGGTTCAGGTAGTCGACGACGCCGAGAAGCGAGTCGAGGTCGGTCGCGGTCGCGACGCCGACCCCGCGGGTCGCGGAGTTCGGCTTCACGACGACGGGGTACGAGAAGTCGGCGACCGCGTCGACGACGACCGACTCGTCGACCGGGTTCGACACGAGCGTCGTCTTCGGCGTCGGCAGCCCGGCGGCCGACAGCCTCGCCAGCACGCCGGCCTTGTTCCGCGAGGTCACGACCGCGTCGCGGCCGTTCACCCACGGGACGCCGAGGCGCTCGTCGACGACCGCACCCTCCATGAGTCGGGTCGGGTAGACGAGACCGACGTCGAAGCCGTCGAACTCGTCCGGGTCGACCGCGGCGGTGCCCGCCGTCTCTCCGCCGGCTTCACCGCTCGAAACCCGGAGCGCCCGCTCTTTCGCTCGGACGTGACCCACCTCGACGCCGCGGTCCGCGAGCGGCCCGCGCACGCGTTCGAACGTCTCCGCGTCGGTGGTCATCGCGAGCCGGAGCATACGCTCGTTGGGGCCCGTTCGGACTTAAAAACCGCGCGAGCGGTGCGACGACAGCGACGACAGCACGTTACGATAGGCGGCGGCGCGCAGCGCCTCGCGGCCGGGGCTCTGGAGGTGTCCGGCGTCGATCCGCGATCACCGTTCTACTGTAGGTGGCCTTCCTCGCGGAGCTGCTCCGCCTCGTTCTTCTCGTAGCGCCACGAGATGTCGGCCTTCTCGTCCTGCCAGTCCCACGGCTCGACGAGGACGATGTCGTCTTCGCGGATCCACACGCGCTTTTGCATCCGGCCGGGGATGCGCGCGGTTCGCTGCTTCCCGTCCGCACAGCGGACCTTGACGCGGTTCGCGCCGAGCATCTCGACGACCTCCGCGAACACCTCGTCGTCGTCGGGCATCCGGAGGTCGTTCCGACCGCCGTCGTCTCCGTTGCTCATGCGTACGCGGTGATACGCGCTCGCGGAAATAAAAGGGCCGCTCTCCGTCGGCGTCGGGATCCCTCCGTTTTAAGAGCGACCGACGGCCACCCGACGACATGCGCGACACATTGGGGCTGGAAGGCATCGCCGGCGTCCTCGTCGTCTTCGTCGCCGTCGGTATCATCGCCGTCCGTGATCCCGTCATCGCCGGCGCCGTACTGCTCCTCATCGCCGGCCTCGCGCTGATCGCGAAGGGGCTCGTCGACACCGCCATGCGCTCGTTCGGACTGAAGTGAGCCGAACGCGACGTTCACCGTTCTCTCGAAAGACTCATAATCGCCGACCGCCCCCCTCGGGTATGGTCGAAGTACCCGCCGTCGCGGTCGAACTCGTCGAACTCCTCGCCGTCACCGTCGGCGCCGGCGCGGCCGCCGCGGTCGGCGTCGTGCTCGAACAGTTCGGACTCTCCGCGGTCTCTGGCGGCGACCTGGTGCTCGGCGCCTGGGCCGTCGGCATGGGACTGATCGCGCTGTACGTGGGTCTCGTCGGACTCGGCTACGAGCAGGCGATCCCGCGGCTGCGCCGGCTCGCGAGCGGCGAGTAGGGTCTCAAGCCCCGAGGGGTCACAGCTCCCCGTCGGCCGCCAGCCCGCGTTCGCCGCCGCGCGTAGCTTTTTGTCTCGGCTCGAACTACCCCGGCGTATGGAGTACACGACGCTCGGGAACACCGGCACGACCGTCTCGAAGATCTGTCTCGGCTGTATGAGCTTCGGGGACCCCGACTGGCGCGAGTGGGTCCTCGACGAGGAGGCGGGCAGGGAGCTGATCGAGCGCGCGATCGAACTCGGCGTGAACTTCTTCGACACCGCCAACATGTACTCGAACGGCGCGAGCGAGCGCGTGCTCGGGGAGGCGCTCGACGGGTACGACCGCGACGAGTTCGTCGTCGCCACGAAGGGGTACTTCCAGATGGACGAGTCGAACCCGAACTCCGGCGGGCTCTCGCGGAAGGCGATCGAACAGGAGCTCGAAAACTCGCTCGACCGGCTCGGTACCGACACGATCGACCTCTATCAGATCCACCGGTGGGACTACGAGACGCCGATCGAGGAGACGCTCGCCGCGCTCGACGACGCGGTGCGGCGCGGCGACGTCCGGTATATCGGCGCCTCCTCGATGTGGGCCCACCAGTTCGCCGAGGCGCTTCACGCGAGCGACCGTGAGGGGTACGAGCGGTTCGCCACGATGCAGAACCACTACAACCTCGCGTACCGCGAGGAGGAACGCGAGACGCTTCCGCTCTGTGAGACGGAAGACATCGGCGTGATGCCGTGGAGTCCGCTCGCGCGCGGCTACCTGACGCGTCCGTACGAGGACGTGGACGCGACGCTCCGCGGCGAGACCGAAGAGCACCTCTACGCGCACCCGTACCGCGAGGGCGGCGGACGGGAGATCAACGAGCGAATCGAGGAGCTCGCCGCCGAGAAGGGCGTGAAGATGGCGCAGATCGCCTTGGCGTGGCTGTTCCACAAGGAGCCGGTCGACACGCCCATCGTCGGTACGACGAGCGTCGAACACCTCGAAGACGCGGTCGAGGCGCTCGATATCGACCTCTCGGACTCCGACGTCGAGTGGCTCGAAGCGCCCTACGAGCCGGTCCGCGTCTCCGGCCACGAGTGAGTCACCGGGGAGGACCGCGGCGCGCTCGCCGCTGACTTATAAGGACACCGTCGCGGACGCCACGACAACCCTTTTCGGCGGCGCCACCGAACCGTGGCGCATGGCAGACGACGACGCCACAGACCCCGAGAACGGCGAGACCGGCGAACAGGGCGACGCCGCCGACGGCGACGGCGAGGAGAAGTCCTTCCGCGAGCGCGTCGAGGAGATCCGCGAGCGACGCGAGCAGGAGCGCGAGGAGGGCGACCGGCCCGAACCCGAAGAGATGATGGGCGGCGGCGGCCCGCCCGGGATGGGCGGTGGCGGCGGCGGCAACCCCTTCGCGCAGATGATGTCCGGCATGATGGGTGGCGGTGGCGGTCCCGGCGGCGCTGGCGGCCCGCCGGGCATGGGCGGCGGTCCCGGCGCGCAGGGCGAGCAGGGCGGCCGCGGCGACGACGGCGGCAACGAGGAGCTCGTCCGCGAGGTGCGTCAGCTCCGCGACGAGGTCCGCGACGCGACCCGCCAGCTCCAGCGCATCGCGCAGGCGCTCGAAGACGACTGAACGCGGGCCGTCGTTCTTTCGATCCCACCCGGACGAACAATCGAGGGTGTACGTTTCGAATTTCATACACTTCAGTACCAAGCTATTTGTCTGAGGGACACAACGTCGAGACACGAGACCATGCCTACTCACGAAACGAAATCCGCGGATATCGTCTTAGCCGAGGTAACAGGCGAACCCGTGGAAAAATTCTCTGCGGATGAGAAGCCGATTCCGGAACTCGACGAACTGGAGTCGGTTCCGGAAGAGGAACGGTAGACTCTATCGATCTCGCTGACCGTATTTCTCAAGGAGTTCTTCGGCACGGCTCTTTAAGAACCGCTCGCAGTATGCTGGCGCGTTCTCCGCAGTCACTGACGGGAAACCACGCTGAACGTCCACTTTCCGTCCGTCTTGGTACAGATCGAGATGGAGACGTTCCGACTCGACGTCGTGTCCCCACGCTGCGTCTGGATGGTGATCGAACCGAGCCACCTGTCGCCAGTCTCGCTCTCCGTACGTCTGTCCAACGGTCTGTTCCAGTTGGACGATGAACCAATTGACGTCCCCGTCGGAGACACCCATCTCTACGTTGACCCGGGAACGTCCGTACTCGATGGGAACTGCGTAATCGACATCGGGGTAACTGTGCCGATGTTCGGGCGTAGACCGATTCGTCATAAAAGTCGAGAGAGCGGGTGTTATCCTAACACTCCGACCAGCCGCACGACTCGCACGTCTTGCATCCCTCGGAGTAGTAGAGGTTCATGCTCCCGCAGTCGGGGCATTCGGGCGACTCGCCCGCGGCGATGAGTTCCTGCATCGCGTCGTCCTCGCCGGCGGCGTCGTCCTCGGCCGCCGGTTCGGGAGCGCCCGCACTCGGGGCGTCGGTCGCCGTGCCGGCGTCGACCGCGCCGCCGTCGGTCTGGCTCGGGCGGCTCGCGCTCGCCGCGCTCTCCTCGACGTCGTCGAGGCTCTGCTGCTGGGGAATCCCCTTGTCGACGTCGTCGTCGAGGTAGCGCCGCAGCGCGGTGCCGATGGCGTCCGGGATCGACTGGATCTGCTCGCCTTTGTCCCACGCGACCTTCGGACTCCGGGTGCCCTGAAGCTCGTCGACGATCTCCTCGGGGTCGACGCCGGAGCGCAGCGCCGTCGAGATGACCTTCGCGAGCGCCTCCGTGAAGGAGTTCGTGTAGCCGCCGGAGTGACCGATGTTCGCGAACAGCTCGAACGGCAGCCCGTTCTCGTCCTCGTTGATGGTGACGTACAGCTTGCCGTAGCCCGTCTCGACCCGCTGGGTGACGCCGTTCAGGGAGTCGGGGCGGGGGCTGCGCTCGCTGTAATCGATCCGGGGCTGCTCGCTGGCTTCGAGCAGGTCCGATATCTCCGCGTCGATCGCGGCCTGGACGTCCTCGTTGTCGAGGAACGCCTCGATCCCGCCGAACACCTCGCCGATCTGCTCGACGATCGCCTCGGCCGCCTCGCTCTCGTCGGCGAACTCCGTGTTCTTCGCGCGGGTGGTGAGCACCTGCTTCGAGCGGGTTCCGTCGCGGTAGACGGTGACGCCCTTCCCGCCGTGGTCGTAGATGTAGCGGTACACCTCCTCCATCTCCTCGGCGGTGGCGTCGTTTGGGAAGTTACACGTCTTCGAGATGGCGGAGTCGACGCCCTCCTGGCAGGCGCACTGGACCGCCGCGTGCTGCTTGCCAGAGAGGTCGCCGGTGACGACGAACAGCTCGCCGATCGCGTCCGGCACCGTCTCCAGCCCGTCCACGCCGTCGAACTCGTTCGCCGCCATCTGCTCTTGGGCCTCCCGCTTGACGGCGTCGACGTCGACGTCGTTCTCCTCGAGCGTGCGCAGGAAGTAGTCGTCGAACTCGACGAGCATCTCGTCGCCCTGTACGTCGTCGGAGACGTTCTTGTAGTAGGCGACGTTGTAGATGGGCTCGCAGCCGCCGGTGGTGTTCCCGATCATCGACGTCGTGCCCGTGGGCGCGATCGTCGTCGTGTTGTGGTTGCGGATCGGGAAGCCGTCCTCCCACTCGTCGGCGTCGAGACCGGTGTAATGCTCGAACCAGTCGCGGTACTCGGTGGGGTTCGCGTACTTCGAGTCCTCCCAGTCGTTGAACGTCCCGCGCTCCGTCGCGAGCTCGTGGGAGGTCTGTTTCGACGCGTGGTTGATGTGGGTCATCAGCTGGCGGGCGACCTCGTTGCCCGGCTCGGTGCCGTACTGGATCCCGAGCTGAACGTACAGCTGCGCGAGTCCCATGACCCCCAGCCCGATCTTCCGCATGTCGCGGACCTTCTGCTCGATCTTCTCGACCGGGAAGTCCGACATCGTCACCACGTTCTCGAGGAAGCGGGTGCCGTAGTCGATCCGCTCGTCGAACTCCTCGAAGTCGATCGCCTCCTCGAGGAAGGCGTCGATCGCCGCGGCCTGCGAGTCGTACTCGTCGGCGTGTTCGTCCGACCAGACCCGCCAGTCCGGCGCGTCCCGGGCCGCGAGCGTCGAGAGGTTGATGTGCCCGAGGTTACAGGCCTCGTACTCTTCGAGCGGCTGCTCGCCGCAGGGGTTCGTCGCGAGGATCCGGTGGTCCGGGTTCTCCTCGACGTCGAAGGAGTGCTCCTTGTTCACCCGTTCGAGGTAGATGACGCCCGGCTCGCCGTTCTCGTGGGCGCCCTCGATCATGTCATCCCACAGCTCTTGGGCCGGGATCGACAGCTCTTCGCCGACCTCGACGTACTCGCCGAGACCGAACATGTCGTAGATCTCCTTCGTCTCCGGCGTCGCGACGTGCGGCTCCTCCGTGCGCGGGTTCGTGAAGGTGAACTCCTCGTCGTTGTACAGCGCCTCCATGAAGTCGTCGGTGACGCCGACGCTGATATTGAAGTTCGAGAGGTGGCCCTCGACCGCGTTCCGGAGGTGTTCCGGAACCTTCCCGTCCTCGTCGATGAGGTCGCGCGCCTCCTCTAAGGCCTCCGCGAAGGAGTTGTGCGTGAAGTCGTCGGGGTCGTTCAGGCGCAGCGAGTGCGCCAGGGAGACGTCTTTGTTCTTCGAGTGGATGAACTGGATGACGTCCGGGTGCGAGACGCGCATGACGCCCATCTGGGCGCCGCGGCGCGCGCCGCCCTGTGCGATCGTCTCGCACATCTGGTCGAACGTCCGCATGAACGTGATCGGCCCGGAGGCGATGCCGCCGGTCGAGCCGACGGAGTCGCCGTAGGGGCGGAGCTTCCAGAACGCGTACCCCATGCCGCCGCCGGACTGGAACACCTCGGCCGCCTCCTTGGCGGTCTGGTGGATGTCCGTGATGTCGTCGCCGGGCGAATCGACGAAGCAGGCGGAGAGCTGCTGGAGCTCGTCGCCCGCGTTCATCAGCGTCGGCGAGTTCGGCATGAAGGATAGCGACTCCATCCCGTCGCGGAACCGGTCCGCGGTCGCCTCGACGTGGTCGCGCACGCTCTCGGGGAGTTCGGGGACGACGGTGTCGTACGCGAACTTGTTGACGTTGTGCGCGGTGAGCGTCGTTTCGGTATCGTCCTCGGCGGTCGTTCCGGCACCGAACACCTCTTCGGCGAGTTCGTCGCGCCGCGGGTGGTCGGGCTTCAGCTGGTCGGGCGTGACCGTGATCTCGACGCCCTGCTTTTCGGCCTCGAAGACCGCCTCCGCGAGCGCGACGTTGCGCGCGACGCGGTCGAACAGCTCCTCGGGGTCTTCGATCGGCTCCCCGTCCGCGTTCTTCCGGAGGTACCGCGCGGGCAGGATGTTGTGGTAGGCGTTGGCGGTGAGGCGCTCCTCCATCGTGTCGCCCGTGGTGCGTTTGATCGGCAGTTCGAGGTTGTCGGCGGTGACGCCGCTCATTCGGCGGCCACCCCGCTCGGTTGGCGTGTGATATGGATCATCTGTAGTGTTGGTGTACTGGTGAGGCGGGCCCTTGTACGTTCGGATGTCCGGACCGGGCCGGCTCTACATGTCTGGTTCTGTATGTAACGTCCGTGCGGCGCGTCTGACGCTAAATACGGTACGTCGGCAGAAAACGGGTTCCGGACACATAAGCGTAGGTAGACCGGAGTGAAACTGAATTCCTGCCGAACAAAACGCAGGAAGGAAGCGGCTTCCCACCGGAACAGAAGGGGGGTCGATCAGCGATGCTTCCGCCGATGACGACGCGTGTTGTCGGCGATACGGCCGCCGCACGGCGGCGCTCCGTCCGGATTCGGCGCAGTTCTCGTCCCAGACCTATCAGAATCCATAACAGGAGCCGGCGTCGTCCCACAAGCTTATGCCCGGCGTCGCCGTGGCCCAGCACATGACCGCAACGTCGCTCGCGCTCGCGGGACTCGTCGCGCCGGCGCAGGCCGCGCTGCTCGGCAGTCAGGTCGGCCAACTGCTCGTCGCGCTCGTCGCCGTCGCGATCGTTATCATCGTCGGGAAGTTCGTGTTGAAGCTCGCGTGGCGGCTCATCACGATCGGAATCGTCGTCGTCGCCGCGTTCTACCTGCTGTCGACGCTGGGCGTCGTATGAAAAACGACCGCGGGCGAGAACTACTCGCCCGCCGAAACGCGCGTTCGACTTACTGGAACGCGGCGCCCGGCTCCGCCTCGCTGCGGTCGACCTCCGACCGCTTGAACTGCTTTTCTATCTCCTCGTAGCGCTCGCGCGTCTCGGGGGTGACGCTCGGGTTCACCTCGCTCAGCGCGTCCTCGAAGTGCCCCATCGTCACGCGGACGTTGCCCACGGACTCGCGGACCTCCTCGCGCGTGACGCTGCCGATGAACTCCCGGGAGGCGTTCATCGACGCCTCGCGGGCGACCGCCTCGATGTCGGCGCCCACGTACCCCTCGGTCTTGCGCGCCAGCGCGTCGAGGTCGACGTCGTCCGCCAGCGGCTTGTTCCGCGTGTGGACCTCGAAGATCCGGCGGCGCGCCGTCTCGTCGGGGACGGGCACGTGGACGTGCCGGTCCAGGCGTCCGGGGCGCAGCAGCGCCGAGTCGATGAGGTCCGGGCGGTTCGTCGTCGCGATGACGACCACGTCCTCGAGCGATTCGAGACCGTCGAGCTCCGTCAGCAGCTGGGAGACGACGCGCTCGCCGACGCCGGAGTCGCCGGAGTTCGCGCCGCGCTCGGTCGCGATCGAGTCGATCTCGTCGAAGAACACGATCGTCGGCGCGTTCTCCCGGGCCTTGCTGAACACCTCGCGGACGCCCTTCTCGGACTCGCCCACGTACTTGTTCAAAAGCTCCGGTCCCTTGATCGAGATGAAGTTCGACTCGCTCTCGTTGGCGACGGCCTTCGCGAGCAGGGTCTTCCCCGTGCCCGGCGGACCGTACATCAGCACGCCCTTGGCGGCCTGCATGTCCAGCTCCTCGAACACCTCGGGGTACTCGAGCGGCCACTGGATCGTCTCGCGGAGCCGCTCTTTGGTGTCCCCCAAGCCGCCGACCTGGTCCCAGCTCACGTCGGGGACCTCGACGAACACCTCGCGGAGCGCGGAGGGTTCGATCCCCTTCATCGCCTCCTTGAAGTCGGACTCCGTGACCTGGATGGAGTTCAGCACGTCGGCGTCGATCTCGTCGCTTTCGAGGTCGAGCTTGGGGCGGATGCGCCGCAGCGCGTGCATCGCCGACTCCTTCGCGAGCGACTCGAGGTCGGCCCCGACGAAGCCGTGGGTGTTCTCCGCGTACTCGTCGAGGTCGATCCCCTCGGTCAGCGGCATGTTCCGCGTGTGGACCTGGAGGATCTCCTTGCGGCCGTCGCGGTCGGGGACGCCGACCTCTATCTCGCGGTCGAAGCGGCCGCCCCGGCGGAGCGCCTGGTCGATGGCGTCGACGCGGTTCGTCGCCCCGATGACGACGACCTCGCCGCGCTCCTCCAGCCCGTCCATCAGCGAGAGGAGCTGGGCCACGACGCGGCGCTCCACGTCGCCGCCGGCCTCCTCGCGCTTGGGCGCGATGGAGTCCAGCTCGTCCATGAAGATGATCGAGGGCGACTCCTCCGACGCCTCCTCGAACACCTCGCGGAGCTGCTCTTCGCTCTCGCCGTAGTACTTCGACATGATCTCCGGGCCGGAGATCGTGTGGAAGTTGGCGTCGATCTCGTTGGCGACCGCCTTCGCGATCAGCGTCTTCCCCGTGCCCGGCGGGCCGTGGAGCAGGACGCCCTTCGGCGGGTCGATGCCGAGGCGCTTGAACAGCTCCGGGTGCCGCATCGGCAGCTCGATCATCTCGCGGACCTGCTCCAGCTCGTCGTCGAGACCGCCGATGTCCTCGTAGGTGACGTCCGGACCCTCGCCGGTCCCGCCCGCGGCCTCGCCGCGGTCGGCGATCTCCTCGGCGGAGATCTCGGAGATGCTGATATCCGTCTCGTCGGTGATGACGACGGTTCCGCCGGGGCTGGTCTCGGCGATCTTCATCGGGACCGCCTGCGACTGGCCGCCCATCAGCCCGAAGCCGAGCGACGTGCGGATCGTCTGTCCCTCGGTCACCGGCTGCCCGGAGAGCTTGTCGCGGATGAACGGGGCGATCTGTCCCCGCACCCGCAGCTGGCTCGGGAAGGCGATCGTGACCGCGTCCGCCCGCGAGACGTCGACGTCCTCGACGGTCACGCGGTCGTCGATCCCCACGTCGGCCTCCTGGCGGAGGCGGCCGTCGATGCGGATCACGCCGGTCCCGTCGTCCTCGGGGTAGCCGGGCCAGACGCGGGCGATCGCCGCCCCGTCGGACCCCTCGACGCGGACGATGTCCCCGCCGGAAAGCCCCAGCTCGTCGGCCGCGACGCGGTCGATCGCCGCGAGGCGGCGGCCGGCGTCCTTCTGTTTCAGCGGCTTGACCGTGAGCTTCATCGCTCGCCCTCCACGGTGAGCACGCCGTTGTTCACGACCGCGTCGGCGGCCGTTCCGGGCAGCTCGAACTCCGATTCGACCGGCCCGTCCGGTCCCTCCACGACGACGATCGCGGTCCCGCCGACGGTGTCGACGCTGACGGTCTCGTCGTCGACGCCCAAGTCGGCGGCGACGATCCAACTGTCGTCGTACTCGTACCGACGCAGCAGCGCGCCGTCGCCGGTCGATCGGGTCTGTATGTGATTCATCCTAACTACGAGTTAGTCGTGGAGACATATAAACTCATCGCTCAAAATCGCATGACGTGAGTATTTTTTCTCGCATCGGTAGTGTAGCGGTTCGGGTCGAACTCCCTCCGGCTTCGCCCTCTCAGTTCCGACCGCGAGTCGGTTCCCTCCGGCGTTTATGTCCCCCGGCGTTGAACCGGACCGACATGGAACGGGTCACCCACGACGGCCGCGAGACCGCGTACCGGCGCTCCGACCGCGGCGGCGACGGGCCGACCGTCTGTTTCGTTCACGGCAGCGGCGGCACGAAGGACGTCTGGAAGTCGCAGGCGCGGCTGGCGGACCGGTTCCCCGGCGTCGCGGTCGACCTCTCCGGCCACGGCGACAGCGACGACGCCGCGACGCCCGCGGGGCGCGAGACGCTCGACGCGTACGTCGACGACGTCGTCGCTGTCGCCGAGGCGACGGACGCGACCGTGATCTGCGGCAACTCGCTCGGCGGCGCGGTCGCGCTGTGGATCGCGCTGGAGCGCGACCTCGCGCTCGACGGTCTCGTCCTCTCGGGCACGGGCGCGAAGCTCGCGGTGGCCGACCCCCTCCGCGAGGCGCTCGCGAGCGACTTCGACCGGGCGGTCTCGCTGCTCCACGAGCCGAATCGGCTGTTCCGCGACGCGCCCCCCGAGTATGTCGAGCTCTCGAAAGCGTCGATGCGCGCGTGCGGACGCGAGGTCACCGAACGCGACTTCCTGACCTGCCACCGGTTCGACGTTCGCGACCGGCTCGACGCGATCGACGTCCCGGCGCTCGCGGTCGTGGGCGCGCACGACGAACTCACTCCCCCGAACTACCACGAGTACCTCGCCGACCGGATCCCGGTGGCGGAGTGGACCGAGATCCCGGACGCGGCCCACCTCACGATGCTCGAACGACCGGCCGCGTTCAACGAGGCGCTCTCGGCGTTCCTCGACCGGCCGTAGCCCCCGGGGCGGGCGTCGACGACCGGGCGGACCGCCGGAACGGCGAAGGTACCCTTTTAGGTCGCTCGCGCGTCGCGGGGGAACATGGTGGACAGCGACGAACGGGATCCGAACACGGGTCGCGCGGACGGCCCCCGCGGGGGAGCCGACCCCGCGAACCCCCCCGCAGACCCCGACATCGACGACCTGCTCGCGAAGCTCGACGCCCTGAGCGACACGGTCGACGAGGGGCACGAGCGGGAGAAGGTGAGACAGACCATCTCGCTCGTCGAGCGGATGCCCGGGACCGGCGCGCTCGCCGAGCGGATCACGAAGTACACCTCCCGAGACCTCGCGGAGTCGTTCGTCGGGGCGGTGCTGTTCGCGCTCCCCCTGCTCGTCGAGGGCGGCGTCTTCGAGATCGCGGCGTGGTTCGCGGCCGTGACGGTGGCGGGCGTCCCCGTCCTCCTGATCGGCCACGTCGGCTTCATCTTCCTCGCGACCGCCGGACTGCTCTACTTCGCCGACTTCCGGCAGATCACGATCAGACACCCGATCCTCGGGTTCATTCCCCGTCGGTACGCTGGCGTCCTCTTCGTGTCGCTTGTCACGTCGTCGCTCATGCTGCTGTTCTGGGGACGGCTCCACGAGGGGAATCCCACCGCGATCGAACGGGTCGGCCGGATCGCGGTCGTCTGGGCCGCGGCCGCGTTCGGCGCCGGACTCGGCGACATCCTCCCCGGCGAGTCGCAGGGCGAGGACCTCGGGAAGTTCGACCTCGACATCGGCGACGACGACTGAGCGGTCGGTTCTCCCCCGACGGCGACCGGGCGGCCGATCCGCCCTTTCCACAGCTTTTTCGCCGCGGCGGCCGTATCAACGGTCATGTCAGCGCTACGCGACGCGCTCCGGGACCTCCCGGACGCGGTGTTTGCGGACTTACTCGAGTCCGACGAGGGGTACGTCCTCGTCGTCGACCTCCCGGGCGCGACCGCCGAGACCACCGAGGTCCTCGTCGAGGACGGGCGCATCGACATCGAGGGGCGCCGCGAGAAGGCCGTCCCCGAGGGGTTCGAGTACGTCCGCGAGGACCGCCCGCTGTTCCTCGACGCGGAGCTCCCGCTCCCGAGCGACGCCGACGGCGCGGGCGCGGACGCCGAGATCGACCGCGGCGTCCTCGAGATCGCCCTCCCGAAGCGAGATCGGGACGTCTCCCGGACTATCCCCGTCGACGACGCGGACGACGAGGGCGACGCCTGACGGGTGGTCACGCTGGTCAACCTTCGCGCCTACTGGCGGTTCCTCGTCGTCCTGCGGCAGTTCTCGCCGCTCATCGTCGCCTACTGGCGTGACAGCCGGCGCTACTTCCTGTTCGGCGGGAGCCGCGAGGTCGACGCCGAGACCCAGCGCGAGCGCGCCGCGGTGCTGCTCGACATCCTGCTCACCCTCGGCCCGACGTTCATCAAGCTCGGGCAGATCCTCTCGACGCGGCCCGACATCCTGCCGCCCGCGTACATCGACGTGTTGGAGGGACTCCAGGACGACGTGCCGCCCGCGCCGTGGGAGGAGTCGAAGGTCGTCCTCGAATCCGAGTTCGGCCCGGTCGACGAGACGTTCGACGACTTCGACCGCGACCCGATAAGCGGCGCGAGCCTCGGGCAGGTGTACACCGCGGAGTACGAGGGGAATCCGGTCGCGGTGAAGGTGCGCCGCCCGGGGATCGAGTCGCTCGTCGAGGCCGACCTCCGGACGATCCGCTGGTCGATCCCGCTCGTCAAGCGGTTCACCGGCGCGGGTCGGGCGTTCTCGCTGGAGAACCTCGCGGACGAGTTCGCGAAGACGATCCGCGAGGAGATGGACTACGACCGCGAGCGGACGATGCTCGAGGAGATCCGCGGCAACTTCGCCGGCGAGGACCGGATCCGGATCCCGGAGACGTACGAGTCGGTCTCCGGGCCGCGCGTGCTCACGATGGAGTACGTCCCGGGCACGAAGATCAGCGACATCGACGCCCTCGACGAGGCGGGCCACGACCGGACGGCGGTCGCGGAGACGCTTCAGGAGGTGTACCTCCAGATGATCATCGAGGACGGCGTGTTCCACGCCGACCCCCACCCGGGGAACCTCGCGGTCGCGGACGACGGGACCGTGATATTCTACGACTTCGGGATGGCGGGCCGGGTCGACCCGTTCGTTCAGGAGAAGATCGTCGAGTTCTACGTCGCGGTCGCCAGACAGGACATCGACGCCATCCTCGACACGCTGATCTCGATGGGGACGCTCTCGCCGGAGGCCGACCGCGAGGTGATGGGCAACGTGATGGAGCTGGCCATCGCCGACGCCAGCGGCGAGGACATCGAGCAGTACCAAGTGAACCAGATCATCGAACAGGTGGAGTCGACCATCTACGAGTTCCCGCTGCGGCTCCCGCCGAACCTCGCGTTGGTCCTCCGGGTCGCCACCGTCGTCGAGGGGGTCTGCGTCACGCTCGACCCCGAGTTCGACTTCATCTCGACGGCGACCGACTACCTCCGCGAGGAGGGGTACTACGAGCAGACCGCCCGCGACCTCGCCGAGGACGCCGGCCGGCAGATGCAAAAGACCACCGAGGCGCTGTTCACGGTCCCGCCGAAGGCCGACGAGTTCCTCGACCGCGCCAACCGCGACGACCTGACCGTCAACGTCGTCTTGGAGGACGAGACGAAGGTGTTAGAGAAGCTCGCGATGCGGATCGCCTACTCCGTGCTGCTCGCGGTCGGCGTCCTCTCGGCGACGATCCTCTACTCGTTCGCGGAGAACTGGCGGCTCGCGGCGATCGTCCTCGCGTTGGCCGCGCCGCTCGCGATCGCCTTATACCGGTCGTTCCGGAAGAAGCGCGGACTCCGCGCGGCGCCCCAGTTCACCAGACAGGGCATGAAGAACCGCCGCGACGACTGACTCCGTCCCCCGCGCCCGACCCCCGGTCGCCCGGCATCCCCGGCACGCCCTCCGCGCGCCGTCCCGGCCGTCGAGGTGTCACGCTCCGATGACCTGGATCGGGACCAGGAGGAAACAGAGCGCGCCGACGGCGAACGTCGCGACGCCGACCGCGAGCCGCGGCAGCCCCAACCCTCCCTCGTCGGTCGGGTCCGCCGGACCGTTGAACGCGATCACCGCCGCGAACACGCCCCAGAACGCCCACAGCCCGACCGACTCGTTCAGGCCCAGACCCCGCCAGAAGTGGAGGTAGGCGGCGATTCCGAACAGCGCGCCGGGGACGAGCGCCGCCACCGTCTCCTGTCGCGGGCCGAGCATCGCTCGGACCATGTGGCCGCCGTCGAGCTGGCCGACCGGGAGGAGGTTCAGGAGCGTGAAGAACATCCCGACCCAGCCGCCGATCACCACCGGATGGGCGGTGAGTCGCGGGTCGCCGTAGCTCGTCGGCTGGCCGAGAATCCCGGCGATGAGGTCCAAAAGCGGCGGGTTGTTGAAACGGATCACCGAGCTGGACGAGCTCGCGAGCTCCGCCGGCACCTGAATCGGGTCGAGCGAGAGCCCGATCGCGGTCACGGCGACCGTCGCGACCAGCCCCGCGATCGGTCCGGCGGCGCCGATGTCGAAGAGGACCTTCCGCGAGGGCATCCGGCCGCGGATGCGGATCACCGCGCCGAGCGTGCCGAACGGGAAGATGAAGGGGATGACGTACGGCAGCGAGACGGGGACGCCGTGGTACCGACCGGCGGCGTAGTGCCCGAGTTCGTGGGTCATCAGCACGCCGAGGACGGCGGCGGTGAACGGCCACGCCTGAAGCAGCGAGAGCGGGTTCGACTGGATCTCCGCGAGCGGGACGTAGTACCAGCCGTACGCGCCGACGAACAGCGTCGACAGCACGGTCGCCGCGAACATGGCGACGTTCACCCAGGGGATCCCGTCGCGCCCGCGGTCGAACGGGGTCGCGACGACGACGTGGCCGCCGTCGACGACCTCGACGTCGACCTCGTAGCCCGCCTCCCGGAAGTGCGGGGTCAGCTTCCGCAACAGCGTCCGCTCCGGGACGTACGACTCGCCGCGATACCGCACGCGACCGTCCTCGCGCCGGACCTCGTCGATCCGAAAGAACGTCCGGAGCGGCTCCGGACGCGGCGCGCCGTCGCCGGCCGTCGCCGCGTCCTCGTGTTCTGGCATCGCCACGTCGTAACCGGTCGGCGAGTATAAACCCCGCGTCGGCGGACGCGGGAGTCGAAAACCGGTCGGTCGCGAGACCACTCACGTGAACTCGGGCGCGCATTGCGGTCCGAAAAGCGCGGGCGGGGACCGAACCGCCGGCCGGGTGCGATGCCGTGAGCCGTGTGCGACGCTGCGGTGTTCTCGGCGGAGCGAGACGCTCAGGCGGGTTCGACGCGCCAGGTCGTCGCGCCCGTGTACGACCACTTCTCGACCGTTAGCTCCGTCGCGGAGTCGCGGAGCTTCACCATCAGGGCACCGATCTCCTTCGGGGAGAGGTCGACGTCCTCCGAGATGAACTTCCCTTTGAAGTACATCTCGCCGTCCTGGGCGCGGTCGAGCAGGTACTCCTTCAGCCGCTCTTCCTTGCTGCGGTCGTCGTTCGCGCTCGCGTTCGTGGAGGGGTTCGCAGTCGCGCTCATGGTACACCTCACGCTTGCCGCCGGAGGGTGTTATAAAGGTAACACCGTTGGGTGACGTTCAGGGGGTTTCAGGGCGTTTCACCCGGCCGCCCGAGCTAAAACGTGTCTGACGGACTCTTCATAACGATTCTAAAACGGCTTAGATGTTTTATAATCTGTTTTGAGGGCGTTTCTTACTGGTAACCACTCGGTAAGCGAGTCGGCCGATTTTCCGCCGCTCGACGAAATAACCGGTAAAAATATCTTGTTTCGAACGCGTCGGAGCGCCCTCGGACCCATCGCGCGGTCCCTCCCCGGACCGTCCGGCACTGTGATCGAGCGCCCGGATCCGCCCCCGGGGACCGTCAGTCGCGCCGGTGGACCCAGAACGTCTCCGACTCCGTCGCCTCCTTCTTGAATATCGGCACCTCGTCTTTCAGCCGGTCGATCCCGTCCTCGACCGCCCGGAACGCCTCTCGGCGGTGACCGGCGAGCACGACGACGAACACGATGTCCTCGCCCGCTTCGATCACGCCGGTCCGGTGGTGCATCCGCACGTCGAAGACGCCGTCGCGCTCCGCGAGCTCGTCGGCGACGGCGTTCATCCGCTCTTCGGCGACCCCCTCGTACTTCTCGAACGCGAGGTGCGTCGTCCGGTCGTCGTCCGGGCTGTCGCGGGCGCGGACCCGACCCGTGAACGTGGCGATCGCGCCGGACCGCTCCGCGTCCGCCGACGCCTCGACGCGGCGCACCAGCGTCTCACGAGTGATCCACGGCTCCGACCCGTCGAGGTCGGCGACGAGGCCGTCGAGGTCGATCGTGTCGGGGGAATCGGCGGTCGCGAGAATCGTCCCCGGAACGCTCTCGGGGTCCGGGTCCTCGCCGAGGAGGACCGCGGGCACGCGCAGCCGCGACTCGCCGACCGCCAGCAGGTAGTCGTGGTCCGGGGCGATCCCGTCGAGCAGGTCGTCGAACCCGTCGACGCTCCCCCGACCGCGCCAGTTCCCGGCCGCGTCGAACGCGATCGCGGTGTCGGCGTCGGGACGCCGTACCGGGTCGGCGACCCCGACGTCGACGCTCCCCCCGTCGGCGGCCGGATCGCTCGGTTCCGGTTCGTCCGGCTCCGGTCCGCCCCGGTGTCCGCCGCCCGAGTCGCCGTCGCGCTCCACGACGGCGACTCGGCCGTCGAGCCGCGCCGCGAGCCGCCGCGCCAGCGCCGGGGCACCGTCGCCGACGATCGATATCGGTCGCATACCGGAGAGCGGGACGCGACCGGCTTAGGCGTTTCCCGGCCGACCCGTCGGTTCCGAACCGCGTCCCGATGGCCGGCTCCGCCGCGTCCGGGCTTGGCAATCCTTAAGACCGCGACAGGGGTACTCGTCGGCAATGAGAGTCGTCGTTTCTATCGGGGGGAGCGTGCTCGCGCCGGACCTCGACCCCGAGCGCGTGGCCGCGTACGCCGAGGCGATCGAACGGCTGGTCACCGACGGCTGCGAGGTGGGGGTCGTCGTCGGCGGCGGCGGCGTCGCCCGCGAGTACATCGAGACGGCCCGCGAGATCGGGGCCAACGAGGTGGAGCTCGACCGGCTCGGCATCGGGACCACCCGGCTCAACGCCCGGCTGCTGATCGCCGCGCTCGGCGACCGCGCGAACCTCGCGCCCGCGACCGACTACGAGGATGCCGGCGCGGCGCTCCGCCGAAACGAGGTGGCGGTGATGGGCGGCGTCACCCCGGGGCAGACGACGGACGCGGTCGCTGCCGCGTTCGCCGAGTCGGTCGACGCCGACCTGCTCGTGTACGCCACGAGCGCCGACGGCGTGTACGACGCCGACCCCAACGCCGACGCCGACGCGACCCAGTTCGCGTCGCTGTCCCCGGCCGAACTCGTCGATATCGTCCTCCCGATGAGCCGGAACGCGGGCGCGTCCGCGCCCGTTGACCTGCTCGCCGCGAAGCTGATCGACCGGGCCGGGATCCGGTCGGTCGTGCTCGACGGGACCGACCCGACCGCCGTCGTCGACGCCGTGTTGCGCGGCGACCACACCGGGACCGACGTGGTTCCGGTCGGCGGCGACGAACCGAGCTACTGGACGGAGGAGCGATGAACGCGGACGGCGCGCCCGACGAGGCGACCGGGTCCGCGAGCGACGACGCGTCCGCCGCGACCGCAGACGCGTCCACCGCTCCCGACGCCGACTCCCCGCACATCCTCTCCGAGGGATCCGCGCTCGACGACGAGGAGGGCGTCGCCGCCGAGGCGGACGAGACGTTCCACGCCTTCTGGGCCGACGTCGTCGCCGACGAGGTCGAATCCCGAGACCCCGACGAGCCGATCGTGATCAAGGGCGGCGTCTCGCCCTCGGGGGTCGCGCACCTCGGCAACTTCAACGAGATCATGCGCGGCTACTTCGTCGCCGAGGTGCTGCGCGACCGCGGCCACGAGGTCCGGCAGGTGTTCACCTCCGACGACAAGGATCCGCTCCGGAAGGTCCCGCGCAAGCTGGCGAACGCGGACGGCGAGATCGTCGGGCTGGGCGAGGTCGACGCGGGCGCGCTCGGCCGCAACCTCGGGAAGCCGTACACGTCTATCCCGGACCCGTTCGGGGAGAGCGAGTCGTACGCGGCCCACTTCGCGGGCCTGCTGAAGGCCGACGCCGACCGTCTGAACGTCCCCGTCGAGATGCTCTCGAACACCGATCTGTACGCCGACGGCGCGTTCGACGACGCGATCCGGACCGTCCTCTCCGACGTCGACCGCGTCCGCGAGGTGCTCTCGCCGTACCAGGACAAGGTCGACGACGAGTACGTCCCCTTCAACCCGGTTTGTTCGGAGTGCGGCAAGGTGACGGAGACGGTGACGGCGATAGACCTCGAAAGCGAGACCGTCGAGTACGTCTGTACCGACATGGACGCCGGCGGCACCACCATCGAGGGGTGCGGCCACGAGGGCACCGCGACGTTCCGCGAGGGGAAGCTCCCGTGGCGGCTGGAGTGGCCCGCCCAGTGGGGCGTCCTCGGCGTCGACTTCGAGCCGTTCGGGAAGGACCACGCCGAGGGGTCGTGGCCCTCCGGGGTCGACGTCGCGCGGAACGTCTTCGGCGAGGAGCCGCCAGTGCCGATGGTGTACGAGTGGTTCACGCTCAACGGCGAGGCGTTCTCCTCCTCCGAGGGCAACGTCGTCACGGTCCAGGAGCTGCTTGAGCTGATCGAACCCGAGGTGTTGCGCTACTTCTTCGCGCTCCACCCGAAGAAGGCCCGCGACCTGAACGTCGAGCGGCTCGACCAGCTGGTCGACCGCTTCGACCGGTTCGAGCGCGCCTACTTCGGCGAGGTCGACGACGAGGACCTCACCGCCTTCGCCGAGCGCGCCTACCCGTTCGTCGTCGGCCGGCCCGACGACCCGCCGGCGGAGAAGCCGATCCGGCTCCCGTACACGTTCGCGGCGGTCCTCGGGATGGTGGACGACCCCGACTTCCGCGAGCGCCTCGCCCGCGACGAGGGGCACATCCCCGACGACGCCGACGACGACGCGGTCGACGCCGCGCTCGCCCGCGTGGAGCAGGCCCGGAACTGGGCCGAGCGGACCGAAAACGAGTACGACTACCGACTCCAGACCGACCTCCCGGCGGTCGAATTCGACGAGGACGTCGCGGCCGCGCTCGACGACCTCGCCGACTTCGTCGCGGCCGGCCACGACGGCGAGGAGATTCAGGGGGCGATGTACGAGACGGCCCGCGAGTACGACGTCGAGGTGAGCGACTTCTTCGCTGCCGGCTACCGCCTGTTCTTCGACGACACGCAGGGACCGCGGCTCGGGGAGTTCCTCGGCGAACTGGAGCGCGACTACGTCGTCAGCCGACTCCGGCGGGAGGCGTAGATGGCCGACGACCGTTCGCTCGACGACTTCGCCGCGCCGGACGAGACGGACGCCGACTCCGACGCCGCGAACGACGGGGGAGCCGACGGCGATTCGTCCCCCGCCCGCTCGGACGACGCGGACGGCGTCGAACCCGCGGTCGCCACCTCGACGTGGCACGCCGACGGCGCGGCGTGCGACCGGTGCGGTGAGCGGGCCGAGCGCCGCTGGCGCGACGGCGACGCCCTCGTCTGTGCGGACTGCGCCTCGTGGTGATCCCGTCACCGCTGCGATCGCGCCGGCGTCCGGCGGTCAAAGCTTAAGACACCGGCCGTCGAGGTGTTCCGTGCGAGGGAGATTCATTGGGTGCTAAATTAAATATAAATGAACTGTAATTCGGAACCCATCTACGCTTGGTCGGCGACCGCTCTCACGGCGGCGTACCTCTGCGTCGGGGCGCTGTTCGCGGCCGCGGTCGACCTCGCGGTCGCGTCCGCGGGCGGCTCCGCGGTCGGGTGGACGCCGACCCGCCTCGTCGGCGATTGGCTGTTGGTTGCCGGGTCCGGCGGGATCCTCTACGGCGCGGTCACGTACCATCGCCGACGAGCGGAGACCGCTCGCCGAGACCTCGAAACCTCCAACCAGCAGCTACAGGTGTTGAGTCGGGTGTTCCGACACAACGTGCGCAACGACCTCAACGTGATCCAGGGGTACACCGACCTCTTGGCAGACCGGGTGGACGACGACCGGAGCCAGCGGTGTCTGGAGACGATCCGGCGGACGACCGACGACGTCGTCGCGATCAGCGAGAAGCTTCGGGTGATCGAGGACGCGTCGCCCGAACCGCCGGACGGTCGCGTCGACCTCGTCGACGCGGTCCACGAGGCGGTCGGCGTCGTCGACGCCGACGGGGCCGCGGTCACCGTCGAGACCCCCTCGGAGGCGTGGATCCGCGCGGACGACTCCGTCGAGTTCCCCATCCGCGAGGTGTTCGAGAACGCGGTCACCCACAACGACGGCGCGGCGCGACGCGTGGAGGCGACGATCCGCGAGAACGGGACGACCACCTGCCTGGAGGTTACCGACAACGGACCGGGGATCCCCCCGGACGAGCGCGCGGTGTTACAGGCCGAAGAGGAGACACCGCTCTCGCACGCGAGCAGCATCGGGCTGTGGCTCGTCAAGTGGATGTGCGAGACGCAGGGCGGTTCCGTCCAGTTCGACGCGAGCGACGACGGCACCACGGTTCGACTCCGGTTCGAGTCGGCGGCGCCGCCCGCCACCTGAATCAAGGAGAGAGTCCCGCCGTTTACTCCAGCTCGGTGATCGTCACGGCGTACACCGCGCCGCAGTTCCCACATTCGACGTGGACCCCGCGGCTCGTCTCGCCGCGGGTGAACTCGGATATCTCCTCCGAACACGAGCACTCGAACTGGACTTTCATTGCCCTACGTCCGTCCTTCTCGTATTTAAAAGAAACCGATACGGAATCAACGGCGAAAACCGACCGTCGCGCCGCCGCGGCGGGCGGTCTCGGGTCGGGACCGCGTCGGCGTCAGTCGTCGTCGACGATGACTTCGACGGGCCCGTCGTCGTCTTCGACCGGATCCCCCTCGGAACCGGCGGAGCCGCCGGACTGCTTCTGCTGGTAGTACAGGCCGCCGGCGACCGCGAGGACGACCCACGACCGCCAGTTGGCGAGGTTCAGCGTGTAGCCGATGCCGAACGGCTTCTCGACGAGCATCCCCTTGCCGGGCTGCCAGTACGACGAGAGCAGCCGTCCGAGGCTCGGGCGCTCGAAGTTGTACGGGATGCCGAGAATCTCTCCCGACGACTGTTTGTCTGCCATACGCGTCCCTCTGTCGGCCGGCACCATAAATCGTGGCGCAACCGCCCTGCGGTCGCGCCGTGCGGCGCGCCACCCGACCGTCGTTCGCTCCGCCGCCGTCAGCGATACCGACCGCGGTCCGCCACGTCCCGAAGCCGGTCGAGGACCTCGTCGTCGCCGACCGACTCGTAGCCCGACTCGAGCGCCGCTATCAGCGGCTCCGGATCGGTCGCGGTCGCCCGGACCGACCCCTCGAACACGTGGAGGTCCATCGCGTGGTCCTCGACGTGACCCGTGTGGTAGCCGAGTCCGAAGTCGATGAGGTACGTCTCCGGCGCCGCGCTCGACTCCCCGCTCGTCTCCGCACCCTCGGCGTCACCTCGCGCCGCCGCCGCGCGGTCGGGCGACACCCGCACGTTCCGTGTGGTCGGGTCGCCGTGGACGATCCCCGCGTCGTGAAGCCGCGCGAGGTGGCGACCGACCGCTTCTGTCCGGCGCTCGTCGAGGGCCGTCGCGAGGTCGCGCTCGCCGACGTGCTGGAGCGTCAGCGTCGTGTTCGCGAGGTCGACGTCGTACACGAGGGGGGTCGGGACGCCCGCGCGCCGCGCCTCGCTCGTCAGCCGGGCCTCCGCGACGGTCCGGTCGCGCCTGAGCGTCCGGTCGAGTTCGGGGTGGCGGTACGACTTCTCCTCGCGCCGCTTGATCACGCGGCGGTCGCCGCCGGTCCCCTCGACCGTCACGGTCGCCTCCGCGCCGCGGCGGTCCGCCTCCGAGTCGCGTCCCGCGGTTCCCGGTCCGCCACCCGCGCGTCCGCGCGCCACCGACTCCCCCGACCGCCACGTCACCGGCACCTGGTCCGGCCGGAAGCTCGGGTCGACCGCGGACTCCGAAATCTCGACGGTGTCGCCGGCGGCCGCCATCTTCGCGCCCAACACGGCGATCATCCCGGCGTTGTCCCGGAGGAAGCGCGGCTCCGGCGCGTGGAAATCGGCGCCGCGGACCTCGCACATCGCGGCCAGCATCTCCCGCAGACGGTCGTTCTGCGCGACGCCGCCGCCCAACACCAGCTCGTCGGCGCCCGTCAGCGACAAGGCACGCTCGGACACCTCCGCGAGCATCGCGAACACGTGTTCCTGAAGCGAAAAGCAGATCTCCTCGACGGGGACGCCGTCGTCCGCGGCGTCGTTGGCGGCCGAGCTGATCCCGGAAAACGAGAAGTCCATCCCCTTGACGACGTAGGGGAGATCAAGGAGGTCGGCGACCGAGTCCGCCCCGCTCTCACCGGAACCGGTCTCGGCGAACTCCGCGGCCGCCGACTCCACCTTCGGCCCGCCGGGGTGACTCCACCCGACGTGCCGCGTGAACTTGTCGATGGCGTTGCCCACGCCCGCGTCCATCGTCTCGCCGAGGACGCGGTAGCGCCCGTCGTGGTAGCCGAGCAGGTGCGCGTTCGCGCCCGAGGCGTTCAGACACACCGGATTGTCGAACCCGGAGCGGTGGCGGCCGATCTCGAGGTGCGCGACCATGTGGTTGACGCCGACGAGGGGGACGCCGAGCGTCCCGGCGAGCGCCCGCGCGGCGGTTCCGACGATCCGGAGGCAGGGACCGAGTCCCGGCCCGCGGGAGAAGGCGACCGCGTCGACCGCGTCGGGACCGTGTTCCGCCTCGGCCGCGGTCAACACCCGGTCGACGACCTCGGGGATCGCCTCCGACATGTGTTCGGCGGCCTCGCGCGGGTGAATGCCGCCGCTGTCCGGCTCGTAGGGGTCGGATTCGATGAGAACTGAGTCAGTCTCGGCGTCGTACAACGCGGCGCTCGCGCACCACGCGGTACCCTCGATGCCGAGAACGCGCATCCGGCGGGGTTACGCTTCCTCGGCGTCCGCCTCTTCGTCGCCGATCTTGTTGCGTTCGAGCATGTGGTCCTGCTCGACGTCCAGCGCGTCGGCGGCCGAGTCGTACACCTTCGCGTAGCCGACCGTCTTGCGCATGCCGAACTTCGTGTCCAGCTCGTGGACGACGACCTCCTCGGAGTCCTTGTCGAGCTTGGCCGCGAGCGAGTCGCGGACCGACAGCCGCGAGGGGGTGGCCTCCTCGTGGGTCGTTTCGAAACGGATGTCCGTGCGGTGCAGCATCGGGTTCTCCTCCTCGGAGATGATATCGACGTCCATGGTTCAGTTGGGCGTATATCCCCTCGAAAGCTGTAAAAGGATTTCGAAGCGGGGGTGTCGCCGCCGAACTCCCGTCGACCGTCGGCTTCGGCGTCCTCGGAGCAGCCGTCGTCGACCGCCGGTAACGGTCGCGACCGCCGGTGACCTCTACTCCGATCCGGCCGAGTCGTCTCCGGCGGTCTCGTCGGGGTCGATCCCGAGAACCTCGTACGCGGTCGCCGTGTCGCCCGCCAACCCCTCGAACAGCTCCCGCGCCCGCCGCCGGGTCTCGGGCGTGACCGCGACGCGGACCATCCCCTCGCCCGGCTGGCCGTAGACGACCGTCGACCCGAGCGGCGCCGCGAGCATCGCCGGCAGCGCCGCCAGGTCCTCCTCGCCGGTCACCTCGATCGTCACCGACTCGTCCGCTGCGAGCGCCTCGGAGAGCGCGTCGAGCAGCGCCCGCGACAGCCCCGCCGCCGGGTTCTCGACCGCGATCCGTCGCTCCTCGGTCGCCGCGAGCGCGGTCTCGATCTCCTCGCGGACCGCCTCGCGCTCCGTCTTCCCGTCGACCAGCGCGGCGTCCGGCGCGCGGCCGGCCTCCCGGAGGTGATAGGTGACCACGTCGCCGACGGCGATCAGTCGTGGGGACCGCTCCGCCGGCGAGCCGTGTCGCTCGCGGGTCTCGTCGACGGCCTCCAGAAGAGCGGAGATGTCCGTCGTCACCGGTCCCAGCGGCTCCTTGAACGCGTCGCGCAGCGATTCGGGCAGCGTGAGAAGCGGGTCGGATGCGTCGGTCATCTTCCTCCTCCTCCGGTGTCGACGCGGACGGTTACCGGACCTTGAGCGCGTACGCGCCCGCCTCGGAGACGTTCATCTCTTCGGCGATCTGGCTGTCCGCGGGCTTGGTGATGATGACGTAGCCCGCCCAGTCCTCCGTCAGCGACGACGACCCGCAGAGCGCGCAGGTCTGGGCGTCCGGGTCGTTGACGTGGTGACACTCCCGACACGCCAGGCGGTCCTCGGCCATCAGTCGGCCTCCTCACCGGTCTGTTCGCGGTGTTTCCGCTGGCCTTCGAGCCAGTCGTGTTTGCCGAGACCGGGCTGTTTCGCCGTGAGTCCGATCTTCGAGTCGCGGGGGTTGCGCTCGTCGATGCTCTTGGTGACGACGCGGACTCGCACGGCGTCGTCGACGCCGAGCGTCTTGTCCGAGTCCGACGAGGCGAGCTGCTGGTTCGCGCCGTCGAACGTGAGGTACTCGTCGGTGATCTGCGAGACGTGGAGCAGCCCGTCCACCGGACCGATCCCGACGAACGCGCCGAACTCCACCGTCTCGACGACGGTGCCGTCGGCGACCTCCTGCATGTCGGGGTCGTAGGTGAGCGCGTCGAACTCCGCCTCGTAGTAGACGCCGGGTCGGTTGTGTAACACCGCCCCCTCGCCGATGTCGTGAACCTCGATGACGCTCACGACGCTGCCGACGTCCTCGTCCATTCGTCCTTCCAGCTTGTCTTGGAGCAGAGCTTTCACCCGCTCGTCGGTGACGTCCGCCAGGTGCTTCGGCGGGACCTCGACCGTGTCCTTGAGTCGAACTCGTTTGTACATGTTGTTGGTTGTCCGCGGCCGCTATGGTTCCGTTATCGCCAGTGTGTTCCGACCCCTTAAACCGATTACTGGTGCGCCCGCCTCCAGCACCCGGTTCGCGAGGGGTCCGTCGACCGTGACGACGGCGTCGACCCGGCCGGCCGCGGCCAGGGCGACGAGCGCGTCGTCGGCGTACGATTCGTCCGTCTCCACCGCCTCCGCCCGCTCCGCGAGGTCCGCGCCGACGCTCGCGGCGGTCGCCTCCGCGCCGTTCCCGCCCTGGAGGCCGTCCAGCTCCGCGACCACCGCCGCCGGCACCACGGTCTCGTAGCCGCCGAGGAGCCGATCCAGCTCCTCGAACAGCCGCAGGTCCGCTTCGACCGGCGCCATCAGGGCACTCGCGTCGAGCGCGACGACCGGAGCGCCGTCCGGACCGTTCCCCGCGAGATCTCCGCTGCGGGCGTCGCCCGCGGGGGTCGGCTCCGCGTCGCCCGCGGAGGTCGACTCCGGGCCGTCCGCGCGGGCGTCGTCGGCCACGCTACGCGAGCGTCCCGACGCCGATGAGGCGCCAGCGCGCGCCGACGCGTCGGTTGATCGCGATCTGGGCGCCCTCCTCGGCGCAGACGGGCCGCTTGAGGCTCACCTCGCACTCGCCGTCGCGCGCGCTCGTCACGGCGCCGACCGTCGTCGCCGTGCCGACCGTGAGCATCAGCGGCTCGCCGGTGCTGATCTCCTCGATGTCGCTCTCGCCGCTCTCGTCGTCCTCCTTGCCGACGACGCGGTCGAGGAGGTCGACTTTCATCTCGAACTCCTCGCGGGTCGGCGGGAGCGTCCCCGGCTCGCCGGCGACCTGTCCGGCGAGGGCGTCGCCCTTCGTCAGACTGGGGTCGAGTCCGGTGCCGACGCCGAGGAGGCCGCCGGGACGGGCGGTCTCGACGTCGTGGCTGCCGGCCTGAAGCGACCGAACGGACGTTTCGAGGGGGCGCCACTCGGTCTGTCCCCCCTCCTCGACCTCGCGGCCCGGGCGGATCTCCAGGCCGTCGCCGACCGACAGCTCGCCGCGGACCAGCGAGCCGCCGACGACGCCGCCCTTGAGGTCCTCCGCGGTCGCGCCCGGGCGGTTGATGTCGAACGAGCGCGCCGCGTACATCCGGGCGCTCTCGTCCGGGTCGCGCTCCGGGGTCGGGATCTCGGACTCGACGGCGTCGATGAGGAGATCGAGGTTGACCTCCTGTTGGGCCGAGACGGGGACGATCGGCGCGTCCTCCGCGACGGTCCCCTCGACGAACTCCTGAATCTGCTGGTAGTTGTCGACGGCGCGGTCGCGGTCGACGAGGTCGACCTTGTTCTGCGCGATGACGATGTTCTCGATCCCGATGAGATCGAGCGCCATCAGGTGCTCTTCCGTCTGGGCCTGCGGGACGTCCTCGGTCGCGCTCACGACGAGGACCGCCCCGTCCATGATCGAGGCGCCCGAGAGCATCGTCGCCATCAGCGTCTCGTGGCCCGGCGCGTCGACGAACGACACCGTCCGGACCGGCTCGCTCGCGGAGCCGTCCTCGCACTCCTCGTCGACGGTGTAACACTCCGGCTCGTCGACGCCGGGACAGCGGCGGAACGTCGCGTCCGCGTACCCCAGCCGTATCGAGATACCGCGTTTCATCTCCTCGCTGTGCTGGTCGGTCCACGAGCCGGACAACGCCTGTACCAGCGTGGTCTTCCCGTGGTCGACGTGACCGACGAGACCGATGTTCACCTCCGGTTGTGTGTTGGCTTCAGTCACTGTTGGACCTCCTAACGGAGTAGTCTTGTGCGAATTTCGCCCCGTGCGAGTGATAAAGTTGCTGTTATAGCCGCGAGAGACGTCCGCGAGCGAGCCGACGAGGAACCATTTGGTCCCCCAATGCGGTGCGGTGGCGCGTGCCTGCGAGCGGCCGCCGGAGGCGGTCGCGAGTCAGCACGCGCGAGGGAGTCAGTCGCCCGAAGCGGAGCGAGGGCGACTGACGAGGCTGGGGAGGCGTGAGGCGCGGTTGCTGTGCGGTGCGGGGTGGACTCAAAGGGGCAGTCGCGAGGGCGAAGGCGCGCGACGTAAGCACCGCAGTGAGTGAGCGAAGCGAACGAACGAGGAGCGCAGCGAGCGCACCGAGCCCTCGCGACTGGGGCTTTGGAGGTGTCCTCCGCGGAGGAAGCAGTTCCGGCCGAACCACCGATCTCGAGTGATCCACCTTCGACGCGGCTTTACGCCTCACGGCCGAACCCGCGTCCAACATGGGATACGCGTGCCCCGTCTGCGACACCCCGCAGCGCGACGGCGAACACCTCGCGCACCACCTCGCGTTCACGGCGATGCTTCACGGCGACGACCACGAGGCGTGGCTCGACGACCGCGTCCCCGACTGGAGCGACCGGGAACCTGCGGAACTCGCGGCCGAGGTGACGCCCCACGCCGACGACGCCGAGTATAACGAGGTGTTCGAGGACACCGTCGCCCGCGGGCGCCCGGACGTCGGGATGGGGTCGGGAGGGACGTCCTCGGGCCACGACCACGGCGGCGCTGGCCACGGCCACGATCACGCCCACGGCGCCGACTCGGAGTCTTCCACCGGAGCCGGCGTCCCGGACCCCGACGCGGTCGACGACCCGGCCGTCGCGGAGGCGCTCCGCGAGGCGCGCGAGCTGACCCGGCAGGCGGTCGGGGACGACGCCGGTCCCGAAGGCGACGACGCCGCTCCGGAAGCCGACGACGCCGACCGCGACGAGGACTCCGACTCCGAAGCGGACGATCCCGACCGCGACGCGTAGCGGAACGCCCTTCCCCGACCCCAGACAATCCCGGGTATGGAGACCAGAGGCACGTTCGCACCCGAGACGCGGGCCGAGGCGCTCGAACGGTACGAGGAGGTCGGTCCGGTCGCGCAGGTGGTCGTCCGCGAGGCCACGAAGGCGATGTCGTTCGACGCCGACGAGTACGACGATCGCGTCACCCCCGAGGTGATCCGGACCGCCCGCGACGCGACGTTCGCCGAGCTGCTCGCGGTCCACGTCGGCGAGGACGGCGAGTTCGACGCGTGGCTCGCGGACAGCGAGTTCGACGACGAGGACGTGGTGCGGATCGGTTCCGACAACGTCGACAACGTCGTCTGGCACCCGGTCCCCTTCGCGGACACCGTGATCGCAGCGACGTACCAAGAGGAGCCGGACGCGGCCGCCAGCACCCTCCGGCGCAACGCCTTCGGGCGCGTCTACCGCGAGGAGTTCTACGAGTCCGGCCGGTAGCCGACGCGCTCAGCCGATACGGTCGATCCTTACACAGTCTCACCGCGGGCCGCAGCGCGGCCGCTCTCCGAGACGAACGAAACCGCAAAATCGGACCGCGAGCGTCGCCGTCGGCGACGCGGTGGGTAGCTCGACGCCTTACAGGCGACCGACGTTCTCGACCGCGACGGACTCGACCGCTTCGACCTGGGAGAACGCCTCCTCGACGGCCTCCGTGCCGCCCGCGCCGTCGGGAACGATGACCGTCGGGAGGAGCGCGACCAGCCCGAACGCGACGTCGTCGCGCTCGAAGCCGCGGATCTTCGCGCCCTCGGGGAGGACCGCTTCGAGGCGGTCCTGGAGGTCGTCGAGGTCGACGTCGGGGCTGTTCGGCATGACCTTGATCTTGGCGGCGACGTCGCCCATCTTACGGCCCCCGGAACCCGCAGTCGTGGCACTCGTAGAGATTGCTCTGCTTCCGGCACTTCGAACACCGGTAGATAGTGGCGCCGCAGTCCGGACAGGAGAACTGCGCGGCGTTCATGCCGGACACCTGGATCCCACAGGAGACGCACTGCGGGGTACCTTGAGAGTCGCTCTGGCTCATACACGTACTCACCGGCCGCGACTTTTAACCGTTGTTCTTTCCGCCGGGACGACCCGTGCGCCCCGATACCGCACCGCTCGGCGGGCGAGCGACCGGCCGTCGGCGGCGGCACCGCGGCCTCCGTTCACCAGACGATCAGCGGTCCGATCAGCACGCCCATCAGGTGGACGCGCCGCGCGCCGACCCGCGGCGGGACGAGTCCCAACGCGCCGGCGACGAGGAGGACGCCGACGCCGAACCCCCCGGCGAACGCGTACGAGAGGAGCGCGAGCAGCCCCAACACGCCGAGCGACAGTCGGGTGTAGTCGGCGTTGCCGACGATCCGAAGGTACGGGTCGCCGAGCAGCACGACCAGCGCGAACCCGAAGCACGCGGCGGTCGCGGCCGCGACGAGCAGTATCGGCAGCGCGAACGGGACGCCGGCCCGATCGATCGCGACGGTCACGCCCGTGCGCGGCGTCCCGAGCGCGACCAGCGCGAACAGCGCGAACACCGTGTTCGCCGTGCTCGCGCCGCTCGTCGCCACGACGAACCCGCGGTCGGCCGACGCGCGCGGCACCGCGGGCATCGCGGCCACGGCGGCGATGGCGGCCGACACGCCCGGCACGTACCCTACCACCGCGCCGGCGAGCGAGCCGGCGCCCGCGCTCGTCCCGAGGTCGCGGGCGTCCATCGCGATCCGCGGGTCGGCCTGTGGCGGGACGCCATCGCCGCCGAGCGCGTCGACGAGGACCGGGACGCCGAACAGCCCGGCGAACAGCGGCGCGAGGACGCCGCCGGTCGACAGCGGCGCCGCGGGGTCGGCGTCGAGCGTCGCGAACCCGAGCGCGGCGCTCGCGAGGAACGCGACCAGCCCGCCGACGGCGGCCCGCCGCGACGACTCCGTGAGCACGAGCAGGGCGACGACGCCCCCGAGCAGCAGCGGCAGGTGCGCCCGCAGCGTGGGGTACCACCGAACCATGAGCCAGGTGATCGGCACCGCCAGCGGGACCGCGAGCGCGACCGCCAGCCCGGAGCCGACCGCGGAGAGGCGGACCGCCTCCCGGCCGCGCCCCGCGATCACCAACCGGTGACCCGGGAGCGCGGCGACCGCCGTCGCGGCGTCCGGCACGCCGAGCGCGAGCGCGGGGACGATGTCGAGGAACGAGTGGACGACGCCGGCGCCGAGCATCGCGACGCCGACGAACAGCGGGTCCGCCGGCACCGACGGGGCGAACCCGGCCAGAAGCAGCGCGAAGTTGTTGGCGTGGAGTCCGGGGACCAGCCCGCTCGCGGTCCCGAGCGCGATCCCGCCGAGCAGGAACGCGAGCGCGCCCGCGGCGAACGTCGGGTCGACCACCGGCCGCACGAGCGCGTCCATCGAAGCGGGATGGCCGCGGCTCCGGACTTAACGTGTCGGGCGGTCGCGGCGGTCAGCAGAACCAGCGCCGATTCGAATCCGAGCGGTTAGGCGTGCTGTGCCGCCTGCGCCTTCTTCTGGGTGACGTAGCCGGCGATCCGGTTGCGGACGCCCTTCGACTCGACGGTCGTCAGGGCCGTGACGCTCTCCTTGTTCGTCTCGAAGTCGGTGTTGAACGAGTCGGGATACCGCTCCAGCAGGGCGTTCCCGAGCTGTTTGATGTACTTGGGTTTGATGGCCATACCGAGCGGTACCGGCGGCCCGAACTAAAAGGGTTCGTTCCGCCGCGAGCGGCCGCGAGGCGCGGTCCCGGCGGCTCGGGCCCGGCCGAGATCCGGCGGCGGCCCCTCAGGACCGGTCGCGCTCCCGCCAGCCGGTCGCCTCGTCGATCCGCGCGAACGCCTCGCGCTCGGCCGGCCCGCCGCAGCGCTCGACCACGTCGGCGAAGTACTCCAGCCGCACCAGCAGCTCCCCGGCGTCGAACGCCGGCACGTCCAGTCGCGAGGCGGCCACCGTGGCGTCGACGACCGCGCCGAACCCCCGGTTCACCGTCGGCACGCGCTCGGTCACGACCTCCCACTCGACCGGCGACAGCTCCCACGTCCGAATCGTGGTGTCCCCCTCTGTCTCGGCCGCGACCTCCTCGGCGCGCACCTCGACCCACGCGTCGGCGCTCGGCAGGACCGGTTCGTCGACCTCCCGAACCGTGAGCGCCGCGTCCACGAACGTCCGTGGGTCGACGGTGAACTGGACCACGCCGCCCGCGCGCTCGGCGAAGTTCCGCCACGTGCGGGTTCGCCCGTAGGTGCGCGCGGTGACCGGTCCCTCGGGGTCGTCCGGCGCGTGAAGCCCCAGCGCCGCGACGTTCCACCGGTCGTTCGGACCGCGAGTCGTCACGACGGACTCGGTGACGCCCCGGAGCGGCACCGGCCAGCCGTCGGGTGCGACGCATGCGGGGTCGGTCCGGTCGGTCCGCTCCGCGGTTCCGTCGTCGGGAGGGTCCGAGGTCACGGCGCCACCTCCGCGCCGCGCCGGAGCGCGACGAACAGCGCCGCGCAGGTGAGGTCGGCGGTCGTCCCGGGGTTTACCCCTTCGGCGACGAACGCATCCGCCAGCGACTCCGCGGCGTCGAGGTCGGCGTCGTGGACGGTGTCCGCGTCGATCGCGTCGATGTCCCCGACGGGTCCGGCCGCGTCCCCCTCGTCCGGTTCCAGAATCTCTCTCGCCCGAGCGCTCGCCTCGCGGGCCGTCTCGGTCCCCCGCGTCGACGCGACGAGGGTGTCCGGCTCTGCCGCGAGCAGTCCCAGGAACGCCCGTGCGGCCCGGTCCGCGAGCGGTCCCTCGTCGGTCAGGATCCACTCGGCCGCGCGGAACGTCCGCGGAAAGCCCTCGGTCCACTCCGCGGCGTTTCGATCGGGGACGCGGTCCGGTTCGGCCGAACCGGTCGCGTTCGCGGAGGCGGCCGACTCCGACGAATCGGCCGGCGCCGCGGACAGCGCCAGCACGTCGCCCAGGGTCGTCTCGCGGTCGCGGAGCGCGGGCTCGGCGTCGCTCCCGCGTCGCACGTCGAGGGCGTCCGCGCCCGGCGGCGGGTCGTCGACCGCGACGTCGACGGACTCGAACGCGCGGTAGAACGCGACCGCGTCGTCGACCGTCGTCGCCCGACACACCGCGTCGACGCCGGCGGGAGCGAGTTCGCGGTCGGGATCGGCGGCCGTCCGCACCAGCGGGACCAACAGCAGCAGACAGCCGAACTGCGTGTTCGTGCCGGCGCGCGAGGCCATCCCGGAGACGGCGCGTTCGAAGGCGTCGCCGACCGCGGGGTTCCCGTCCGCAGAGTTCCCGTCCGCGGCCGTCTCCGCCGCCAGTTCGAGTCCCGCCCGGGCGCCGACGGCGCCCCCGAGGAACGACTCGAACCGCAGGTCGTCGAGGTCGCGGCGGCGGTCGACGTTCCCCGGCTTCGGCGTGCCGGCGACCTCCACCAGAAGCGCGAGCGTCGCGTCGTCGACCGGATCGGTCGCGACGGCGTCGCTCGCGCCGACCGCGTTCGCCTCCCCTCGCTCGTCGCGGCTCACGGTTTCGCCTCCGGCTCGGGATCCACTTCATCGCCGTCGCGGTCTCTCAGCGCTCCCATCCGCCACTCCTCGATCGCGTCCGCGACGCGCGCGAGGACCGGCGGGTCCTCGGTCGGTCGCCCGACGCTCACCGCGTCCGCGCCGTGTTCCGCGTACTCGGCGACCGTCTCCCGGCCCCGGACGCCGTTGTTGGCGACGATCGTCAGGTCGGTGAGATCGCCCGCGTCGCCGCTCGCGGGCGCCGCGTCGACGGCCGCCGCGATGTCGGCGATCACCGCCTCCGAGTCCATCGCGTCGACGTGGAGCCAGTCCGCGCCGGCCGCCGCGGCGGTCTCCGCGACCGCGACGAGGTCGACGCCGGGGACCTCCGCGCGGCCCTTCACGCTCGTCGTCGCGCCCGCCTCGGCCGCCGCGGCGACGTAGCTCGCGAGGCGGTCCGGGTCGCGGAGGAGGGACTCCCCGCAGCCGACCGCGCGTAGTTCCGGCTGTCGGCAGTGAGCGTTGACCTCGCAGACCGCGTCGCGGTCGGCACAGACCTCGGCGACCTCGCGGATCGCCTCCGGCGTCGCGCTCCGGACGTTGATCCCGGGTCGGACCGGCGCGTCCGCGAGCGCGTCCAGCTGGTCGGCGACGAACGCGACCGGATCGGCCGGGAGGAACTCCTCGCGCCCGCGGGCGACGAGGTCGCGGGCGGCGGCGCGGCTGGCCGGGTCGAGCGCGACGCCCCCGAGGATTGCGACGTCGACGTGCTCGGCCGCGGCGCGGGCCCACTCGGCGTCCGCGGCGCCGCTGAGGCTCGCGGCGACGAGGAACGGAGCGTCGCCCGCGGGCGCTTCGCTCCCGTCTGCGCTCCGATTCACCCCGCGCCCTCCCGCGGCGGCCGCGCGGCCGCCGCGTCGTCGTCGACCGCCGCCAGCGCGCGCTCGCAGGCCCGGGCGACGCGCTCCGCGTCGTCGGCGTCGTCGATCCGCGTGTCGGTGCGCTCGACGTGGCGGTCGAGTTCCGTCGGGTCCGCGTCGTCGAGGACGAACGCGTCCGCGAAGGGATAGGACTCGGCCACGCCCGCGGTGGAGGGGTCGCGTCCGACTCCCTCCATCAGGTCCGCGGCCGGCCCGGAGAACACCTCGTCGCCGACGAACGGCGAGACGGCGACCACGGGCGTCTCCCGGAGCGCGCGCTCGAATCCGGGGAGCGCCAGCATCGGCCCGAGGCTCGTCACGGGGTTCGAGGGACCGATCACGACCGGATCCGCGAGCGCAGCCAACACGGCGTCGGTCGGCTCGGCGTCGGCGGCGCCCCGGAACTCCACGTCGGCGACGGCCGGCTCGCCGCGGCGCGCGACCCAGTACTCCTGGAAGTGGAGCGCCTCGCCGCCCTCGGTGTGGATCAGCGTCGCGACCGGGTCGTCGGACATCGGGAGGAGGTCGACGTCGAGTTCGAACGCGTCCGCGAGGGTCCGAATCGCCTCCGTCAGCGTGTGCCCCTCGTCGAGCAGGCCCGTGCGCGTGAGGTGGACCGCCCGGTCGCGGTCGCCGATCTCCATGAACTCCCCGACCCCAGAGAAGCGCCGCCAGCGGGCGATCTCGCGGCCCGCGGTCTGCGCGTCGTCGTCGAGATATCGCGGGGCGGTCCCGAGTCCGACCTCCTCGGCGAGCCGGCGCAGCTCCTCGTGGGTCGCGGTCGTGTCGCCGTCGATCCCCCACCACGTCTCGCGGTCGAGGACGCCGCTGCCCGCGAACAGCACGGTGTCGACGTCCGGGCAGACGAGGTGGCCGCCGAGCTCGACGTCGTCGCCGGTGTTGGCGACGACCGCGGTCTCGGCCGACTCGAACACCCGGGCCGCGCCGTCGAGGAGCTTCGGCGTGCCCGTCCCCCCGGCGAGGAAGGTTACCATACCGGCGCAAGGCGGCGGTCGGGTTTGTATCCTCGCCTCCGCGGTCCGTTCCCTTTCGCCCCCTGCGGTCCGTCCCCTCTCGACTCCGCGGTCCGTTCCCTCTTGCCCCCCGCGGTCGGCCCCCGAGACGCGATGGATTAATGTGAGTTCTGGGTGAGTGCTCCTCGCATGGACCCCGCAGACCTCACCGCCGCCCTCTCGGTCGCGCTCGCCTCGATAGTTCTCGTCGTCGCCGCCGCGCTGATCGGACTCCTCGACGCGGTGTCGCCGCTTTTCGCCGCGCTCGCGGTCGCCGTCGCGGATCGGCTCGCGCCGCTCGCCGCCGCGATTCCCGACGCCGGACCGTCTGTCGAGTCGCTCCTGTTGGTCGGCCTTCCGTCCGCGCTCGCGCTCGCGACCGCCGCTCGCGGGGTCGCGAACCCGACTCCGGCGGACGTCGCGCTCGCTGCCTTCGCCGTTCCGTGCCTGCTCGTCGCCGCCGCGACGGTCGCTGTCCGATGGGTCGGCGATCCGGGGGTCCTCCTCGGCGGGCTCGTCACCTTCGCCGCCGGAGCCGTCCTCGCCGTCATCGTCGTCGTCGACGCGGCGCTGACGCTCGGGACGACCGCGCCGAGGGCCGGCTGAGCGCCCCGCGAGGAGCGGCTGAGACTCTCAGGAGGGTCGGCCGACTCACTCGCCGCGAACGACGCTCGTCTGCATCCCGTCCGTGTTGAACGCGCTCCCGGCCTCCTCGCCGCCGAGGACGATCACGCCCGCGCCAGATCCGGTGATCTCCGCGAACTCGTCGATCGCGCGGTCCGCCGCCTGCTGGGCGCCGACACCGTCTTCGAGGTGCCTCACGGCCCGTCGCGAGAGCGTCACGCGCGCGATGTCCTCTCCGGCGCCCGTCGCGCTCGCGCCGCCCGCCTCGGTACAGAAGAACCCCGATCCGACCTGCGGCACGTCGCCGACGCGCCCGGCGAGCGCGAACGACCGGCCGCCGGTGGAGGTCACCGCTGCGAACGTCTCGCCGTCCGTCGCCACCGCGCCGACCGTGTCGTGGTCAGGAGCGTCGCTTTCGGATTCCCCGCCCGCCTGGTCGTCGCCCGAGCCGAACCGCGAGGCGAGCCAGTCGAGGTGTTCGCGGGGACCGCCCCGCGTCGGGTCCTCCGCCTCGTAGCGCTCCCGCGTCTCGTCGGTGAGCAGGTCGACGCCGGTCTCGACCCCGAACTCCGCCGCGAGGTCGACCGCGTGCTCGCCCGAGACGAAAATGTGCGGCGTCTCCGAGCGAACGACGCGAGCGACGCTCGCCGCGTGTTCGACGCCGGGCATCGAGCAGGCCGCGCCGACCTCGCGGTCCGAGGTCATCACGCCCGCGTCGGTGCGGACGACGCCGTCGGACTGGACCGCCCCGCCGACGCCCGCGTTGAACCGCGGATCGGACTCGAGGACGCCGACCGCGGACTCCACCGCGTCGAGCGGCGTCGCGCCCTCCGCGCCGCGCGCGGCCGCTTCGTCGAGGACCGCCTGTCTCGGCTCCGGGTCGTCGGGGGCGCCGCCGGCGCCGCCGTGGACGATGACTCGCATACCGGAGGCTCCCGCGGCGGCCACATAAGCGCCCGGAAGCCGGCGGCGACCGCGGGGAGCCGGTCGGTCTCCGCGCGCTCGACGCCGCGCCGCCGCAAGACCTATTCCCGCCGGCGGGCGATCCGAGCGCATCGTGACGACCGCCGACGCCGCCGGCGTTCTCCCTCGGGCTCGCGCCGCGCTCCGGTCTCGGCTCGGGATCGACCCGCGCGCGCTCGCCGCGTTCCGGATCGCGCTCGGGGTCGTCCTCCTCGCGGACCTCGCGCTCCGCGCGCGGAATCTGACCGCCTTCTACACCGACGCGGGCGTCCTCCCGCGCTCGACGCTCGCCGACGCGTACCCGCTCGGCGCCCGCCTCTCGCTTCACGCCGTTTCCGGCGACGCGTGGGTCGTCGGGGCGCTGTTCCTCCTCGCGGCCGTCGCCGCCGCCGCGCTCGCGCTCGGCTACCGGACCCGCGTCGCGGCCGCGGTCTCCTTCGTCCTGCTCGCGTCGCTTCAGGCGCGGAACCCCTTCGTCCTCAACGGCGGGGACACCCTCCTCCTCTACCTGCTCGGCGCCGGACTGCTGTGTCCGCTCGGCGCTCGCTGGTCGGTCGACGCGGTCCGGCACCGCGGCGTCGAACCAGCGGGTTCGCCGAGCGAAGGAGGACCCGACCGCGTCGCCGGTCCCGCCTCGGCGCTCCTCTTGTGCCTCGTGGTCGTGGTGTACGTCTCCAACGCGGTCGAGAAGCTCCGCGGGACGGCGTGGCCCGCGGGCGAGGCGGTCGAGCGCGTCTTCCGACTCACCTACCTCCACGGCCCGCTCGGCGGACTCGTCCCCGAGTGGTCGCCCCTGCTCTCGGCGGCCACCTACGGCTGGCTCGCGCTGCTCGTCGCCTCGCCGCTGCTGATCGCGGCGGCCGGTCGGGTCCGGGCGGCGCTCGCGGGGACGCTCCTCGCGGCGCACCTCTCGATGGCGTTCGCGCTCCAGATCGGCGTCTTCTCGGCGATCTCCGCGACCGCGCTGCTGCCGTTCTTCCCCCCGTTCGTCTGGGATCGAGTCGAACGCGCGGTCGCCCCCGCGGCAGGCCGGCTTCGGCGCACCGCAGTCGGTCGATTCGCCCCCGCGGAGTCGGCGACCTCACCGATCGGAGCCGGGCCGATCCGGGCCGTCCGCCGGTGGGGCGCGGCCGCGGTCCCGGTCGTCGCCGCGGGCCTCCTCGTCGCGCTCGTCGCGTGGAACGGGATGGCGCTCGGGTTCGTCGAGACGCCCGAGGCGGTCGCGTCGGTGTCGGACCCGACCGAGGGCGGCTGGGACATGTTCGCGCCGAACCCGCCCTCGACCGACGCGCTCGTGCTGGCGACCGCGACGACCGCCGACGGCGACCGGATCGACGCCCTCTACGGCGACCGCGTCGCGCGCGACCGTCCCCCCTCCGACGCTCGCGCGTACCCCACCGCGCGCTGGCGCAAGCTCCTCACGCTGCTCGCGGACGACCCCGACCCGGACCGCGTCGACCCGCTGCTCGCGCACCTCTGCGAGCGCGCGTCAGGGTTCGTTGACGACGAGGACGGTCCGATCCGGTCCGTCACTGTTTCGGCGGTCGACATCGACGTCTATCGCGGCGAGACGCGGGTCGACGAACTCGGGTCGCGGTCGTGTCCGGGGTCGTGACCGCCGAATCTCGGCCGGCGGAACGGCCGCGTTTATCCGTCGACCGCCCGAAGCGCACGGCGTGACCGCTTCGGAACAGACAGCGTCGCCGACGAGTCCGACGCCGGTGTCGGTCCTGCTGCCGACCGTCCGCTGGACCGACGCCTGCGACGAGGTGGTCGACCAGCTCCGCGGGCCGGCGGCGTTCGCTCGCGGGGGAGCGGGCGGCGTGGGAGGCGACGGCTCAGGGGGCGAGAGCGACGGCGGCGACGGCGACGACGGCGACAGTGACGACGCCGACCGTGCCGCTGCCGCCGACCGCGCCGCCGACGAACTCCTCGTGATCTGCGACTCGCCGGACGACCCCGTCGCGGACCGTCGCGGCGACCTGCCGCCCCGGGCGCGGGTCGTGATCGCCGGCGAACCCGAGGGCTGTTCCGGGAAGGCGAACGCGATAGCGGCCGGGATGGAGATCGCCGCGAACGACCGGATCGCGTGGACCGACGACGACTTCCACCACCCCTCGGACTGGCTGGCGACGCTCGACGCCGACTACGAGCGGCAGGGTCCCACCACGGAGGTCCCGGTGTTCGTCGGCGAGGACCCCCTCGCCCGGCTGTTCGAGCCGGCGTACGTGATCGGCGGGACGCTCGCGGTGTTCGCCGCCGGCGTCGCGTGGGGCGGCGCGGTGATATTCGAGCGCGACGACCTCCGCGACGGGGAGGCGGCGTTTCTTCGAGACCTCCGGCGGACCGTCAGCGACGACGGGACGCTCACCGAGCACCTCGACGTGACCGCGGTCGACCGGACGCGGTACGTCCGGGCCGGCGGCTCGCTCCGCGGGTCGCTGGAGCGGTTCGTCCGCTTCCTGACGATCACCCGCTACCACGCCCCGCGGGCGACCGCGTTCAACGCCGCTTTCGGCGTCGTCATGGCCGCGCTCTGTCTGTTGGCGCCGATCGCGGGCGTGACGCTCGTCACGGCGCTCGCGGGCGCGGCCTACGCCCGCTTCGGAATCCGACGCGCGACGCTCCTGCTCGCGGCGCCCGGCGTGCTGATCGCGCCGCCGCTGATGGCGTACGCGTTCGCCCGCCGGACCTTCGTCTGGGGCAGCCGTCGCTACCGCTGGCGCTCGATGTTCGACGTCTCGGTCGAACCGGTCTGAGTCCGGGACGGCGCGGGCCGTCGCCGAATTAGATCGGGTCGAAAACCGGCAAACGCTGCGAGCGCGACGCTCCCGCCGAAAACGGCAGGCACTTTAGGGCGCCACAAAAATCTTCGAACGTTCATGAGCTACGACAAGGTCGACGTCCCCGACGACGGCGAAGCCATCACGCTCGCCGACGAGGAGACCGGCGAGCTGAACGTTCCGTCCAACCCGATCATCCCGATCATCCACGGCGACGGAATCGGCACCGACGTCGGACCGGCCGCACAGAAGGTACTCGACGCCGCGGCCGAGGCCACGGGCCGATCCATCGCGTGGATGCGCGTCTACGCGGGCTCGTCCGCCCGTGAGATGTACGACGAGAACCTCCCCGAGGACACCGTCTCCGCCATCCGCGACCACCGCGTCGCGATCAAGGGCCCGCTGACCACCCCCGTCGGCGCCGGCTTCCGCTCGCTCAACGTCGCGCTCCGCAAGACGCTCGACCTCTACGCGAACGTCCGCCCGACCTACTACATCGACGGCGTCCCGTCGCCCGTGAAGAACCCCGAGGAGATGGACATGGTCACCTTCCGGGAGAACACCGAGGACGTCTACGCCGGCATCGAGTGGGAGGCCGGCACCGACGAGTCCGAGCAGGTACGCGACTTCTTAGAGCAGGACATGGACGTCCCGGACGTCATCCACGACGGTCCGGTCGGCATCGGCGTCAAGCCCATCTCCGAGTTCGGTTCGAAGCGCCTCATCCGCGAGGCGGTCGACTACGCGCTCGCGAACGACCGCGACTCGGTCACGCTCGTCCACAAGGGGAACATCATGAAGTTCACCGAGGGCGCGTTCCGCGACTGGGGCTACGAGGTCGCCGAGGAGGAGTACGGCGACGACGTCATCACCGAGGACCAGCTCTGGGAGGAGCACGACGGCGAGCGCCCCGAGGGCACCCTCGTCGTCAAGGACCGCATCGCGGACAACATGCTCCAGCAGCTGCTGACCCGCACCGACGAGTACTCCGTCATCGCGACGATGAACCTCAACGGCGACTACATGTCCGACGCCGCCGGCGCGCAGATCGGCGGTCTCGGCATCGCGCCGGGAATTAATCGCGGCCACGGCCGCTGTCTGGCCGAGCCGGTCCACGGCTCCGCGCCCAAGTACGCCGGCGAGGACAAGGTGAACCCCACCGCGATGATCCTCTCCGGCCGCGAGATGCTCGATTACCTCGGCTGGGACGACGCCGCGGACCTCGTGCGCGAGGCCGTCGAGGAGACCATCTCCTCGGGGAAGGTCACCTACGACCTCCACCGGCAGATCGAGGGCGGCGAGAAGCTCGCGACCAGCGAGTTCGCCGAGGCCGTCGTCGACCAGATCGACGAACTGGCGTAAGGCTCGGTTGGCGGCGTCGACGTCGCGGTCGACGATTCCTCCTATTCTTTTTTCGATTGCGAGCACGAGAGCCGTCTTTACGCGTGACCCCCTGTCGACCACCGATCGGTGAACGACACCGCCAATGCCCCAGTCGCTCGGCTGTACGCGAGAGGCCACAGATCGGCGGCAAACACCTCCAAAGCCCCAGTCGGGAGGCGGACGCACGCTCGCTTCGGTCCTCACTCGGTCGCTCACTTCGTTCGCTCCCTCGTTGTGGTCCTTACTTCGCCTGCGCCCGCCTCCCGACTGCCCCTTTGAGTCCCGCCCCGCCCCGCCCAGCACCGCCCCGCCCCGCCCAGCACCGCCCCGCCCCGCCCAGCACCGCCCCGCCCCGCCCAGCACCGCCCCGCCCCGCCCAGCACCGCCCCGCCCCTCACCCTCCCCAGCCTCGTCGGTGGTCCTCCGCTTCGCTCCGGACCACCGACTCCCTCGCGGGCTGACTCGCGGCCGCCGTTGGCGGCCGCTCGCAGGCGCGCCACCGGGTATTCAGCTATAAGCAGTCGTGGTTCGCCTACCCCAGCCGCTCGTCGAGGATGAGCCGCGTCTTCGTCGACTTGACCTCGTCCATCTCGCGGGCCTTGGTGATCAGTTCGTTGACCGCGCGCGTGTCGACCGCGTCGACGACGAGGACGACGTCCTCCTCGCCCGAGACCTGCCAGACGAAGTCGACCTCCTCCCACTCCACCATGCGCTGGCCGACCGCGTCGGTGTTGACGTTCATCTCCACCGAGATCTCGATCATCGCCTTCACGTTACCGGTGCGGGTCGTGACCGTGAACCGCTCGATCACGCCCTCCTCGGTCATCCGGTCGACGCGGTTGCGCACGGTCCCCTCGGAGGTCCCCACTCGGTCCGCGATCTCCGTGTACGGGGTCCGCGCGTCCCGTCGCAGGATCGAGAGGATCCGTCGGTCGAGGTCGTCCATACCGATTCCTCTCTCCCCCGCCGCCTTACCCGTTACGAATATCGTAACGAACCTTCGAACGACGCATTTATTACGCTTTACGCGTACGTTTCTCGTAATGTCGGACGCCTACATCGCGCTGGCCGACGGACGCGTGCTCGAAGCGCGCGCCCGTGCGCCGGGGCGCACTCGCGGCGAACTGGTGTTCACGACCGCGTACACCGGCTACGAGGAGTCGCTCACCGACCCCTCCTACGCCGAACAGATCCTCACCTTCTCGTACCCCCTCATCGGGAACTACGGCGTCCGAAGCGAGCGGTTCGAGTCCGAGTCGGTCCAGCCGCGCGCGGCGATCGCCCGCGAGCTGACCGACGACGTCGCCGACTGGCTCGCCGGCGAGGACGTACCGGCGGTCGACCACGTCGACACCCGCGAGATCGTCACCACCGTCCGCGAGGAGGGCGCGATGGCCTGCGGGATCGCCGCCGGCCCGGACGCGACCGCCGAGGACGCGGTCGCGGAGATGGAGGCGTGCAAGCCGATGAGCGACCACGTCGACATCGGCGCGCAGGTCTCGGTCACCGAGCCGACCGTCCACGAGGGCGCCGACGGCGTCGACGTCGACGTGGCCCTGCTCGACTGCGGCGCGAAGGGATCCATCATCTCCTCGCTCACCGACCGCGGCGCGGACGTCCACGTCCTCCCGTACGACGCGACCCCCGAGGACGTGGCCGCCGTGGAACCCGACGTGCTGTTCGTCTCGAACGGTCCCGGCGACCCGGAGAACTTCGTCGCCGCCCAGGAGGTCGTCGACGAGTTCGCGGGCGAGGTGCCGCTGGCCGGCATCTGCCTCGGCCAGCAGGTGATCACCAGCGCGCTCGGCGGCTCGACGGAGAAGATGGCGTTCGGCCACCGCGGCGTCAACCAGCCGGTGAAGGACCTCCGCACGGACAAGGTCGTGATGACCACCCAAAACCACGGCTACACGGTCGACGACACCGGCCCGCTCGAGGTAACGCAGGTGAACGTCAACGACGACACCGTCGAGGGCCTCGACAGCGACGAACTCGACGTGATCACCCGCCAGTACCACCCCGAGGCGAACCCCGGTCCGCACGACTCGCTCGGCTTCTTCGACGAGGTGCTCGACCTGGCGACCTCGTCGCGTCGAGTCGCCGCCGACTGAGGGTCGCACTTGCCGACTGAGGGTCGCACCCGCCGACCGACTCCCGGACGGTCCCGCTTTCCCCCGCTCCCGACGCCCTCCGACTGACCACTCGGAGTACCACCCGGCCGACATTCGCGACGCCCGTCTTCGCCCGCCCCTCCGCGCTCGCCGCGGACCGGCGACGTTTTCTCCCGTCCCCTCGCACGGTGACGCATGCCAACCGAGATCCTGCTCACCAACGACGACGGGATCGACGCCGTCGGGATCCGGGCGCTCGCGGACGCGCTCTCGCGCGACCACGACGTGACGGTCGTCGCGCCCGAGAGCAACCAGTCCGGCGTCGGCGGCGCGCGCTCGTGGTGGGAGACGACGGTCGACTACACCGAGACGGACCGCGGCTACGCGGTCGAGGGGACCCCCGCGGACTGTGTCGCGGTCGCGGACGTGGCGCTCGGACTCGACCCCGACGTCGTCGTCTCCGGCTGTAACCACGGCCCGAACATCGGCGCGCACATCCTCGGGCAGTCCGGGACCGTCGGCGCCGCGATGGAGGCCTCATTCCTCGGCACGCCCGCGATCGCGGTCTCGCTGTACGACCGCGGCAATCTCCCCGTGCCGCCGACGCTCGACAACGGCGACTTCGCGGTCGCCGGCGCGGTCGTCGCCGACCTGCTCGACCGGATCGACGACGGGAACCTCCCGTTCGGCGCCGACGTGCTGAACGTCAACGTGCCGGCCGCGGACGACGAGGCGGCGGCGGATCCCACGTACCGCCTGACCGAACCCGCCCGCGGCTTCGACGTGATCGAGTTCCGACCGGGCGAGGAAGGTCCGGACGAGGAGAACGTCCCCGAGGGCTGGGAGTTCGGCGAGCGTCGCGGCGAGATGGGGATGGAGCTACGCGACCGCTTCTGGCGGGAGTTCCTCCGTGGCGACGTCGCGGACGACCCCGGCTCGGACCGGCGCGCCGCCGTCGAGGGCGAGGTGAGCGTCTCGCCGCTGTCGAGCTCGCGCGCGATCGCCGGCGAGGAGGCCGGCGACCTCATCGAGCCGGCGCGCGGCGCAGAGACCGGCGCCGACTAAGAACGGCGGCGTCACCGATCGCCGGTCTCAGCGTCGCCGGCGGGGGCGCCGCTGCCCACCGGCGAACTCCGCGGCGAGCCGGCCGAGGTACCACACGACCACCAGCCCGAGACCGAACCCGCCGCCGAGCGCGGCGAGCAGCTGAATCGGCGACGGGTCGAACTGGAGGGCGATAAGCGGCGGCGAGACCGTGACGATCGCGAGCAGCGCGAGCTTGATCTTCCGGTTTCCGGACTCCCGCTCCGCCTCGGAGATGGGTCCTACCACCGCGATCCCCCCGATCCGGTTTCGACGACGGCCGACGCGGCGCTCATGCCCCCACCACGGTCCCGGCGACCATCAAGGCGACGAACCGAACCGGTTCGTCCGGCGTCAACACCTCGGCGTCGACGACCCGGCGTGACGGCCCGGCGCGACGACCGATCGCCCTGCTGGGTTCCGCTCGTTCAAAAGCGTCTCGACCGTTCACGTCGGTAGTGACTCGTTACGGGCGTGAACGGTCTGGGTCGTTTAAGCCCGTTCGACCGCTCATGTCGAGTGCCCCTACCCGCCCCGGACCGCCGCCGCGGCGTCTCGCCGCCTCGGTGTCTCGCCGCCTCGGCGATCTCCCGGGACCCCGCCCCTCCCCGCCGTTTCGCGGCGTTTTTGACCCGACCCCGCGAAGCCCCGCTCATGGACGACGAACTCCGCGAGCGCGTCGCGGCGGCCGGCGAGGCCGCGGCGCTCTTCAACGCGCTCAAACACGGCAGCGACCCGGACGTGGGCGCGATCATGGGTCCGATCATGGGCGAGAACCCCGAGTTCCGCCCGCACGGCGACGAGATTCCGGGCGTCCTCGCGCCGATAGTGAACGAGGTCGGCGAGATGGACGAGGCCGAGCGGCGGGAGCGGCTCGGCGAGCTCGCGCCCGAGCGGCTCGCGGAGCTGGAGGCCGACGACGAGGACGACGACCGCGTCCTCCCCGACCTCCCGAACGCCGAGGACGGGGAAGTCGTGATGCGCGCCGCGCCGAACCCCAACGGCCCGTGGCACGTCGGCCACGCCCGGATGCCCGCCGTCATCGGGACGTACAAGGAGCGCTACGACGGCGAGTTCATCTGCCGGTTCGACGACACCGACCCGGAGACGAAACGCCCCGACCTCGACGCGTACGACGCCATCCTCGAAGACATCGAGTACCTCGGCTTCGAGCCGGACCGCGTGCTCCGCGCCTCGGACCGGCTGGAGACGTACTACGACCACGCCCGCGAGCTGATCGACCTCGGCGGCGCGTACACCTGCTCGTGTTCCGGCGAGGCGTTCTCGGAGCTGAAGAACGCGGGCGAGGCGTGTCCCCACCGCGAGAAGGATAGCGAGACGGTCCGCGAGGAGTTCGCGGCGATGGTCGACGGCGAGTACGGCTCCGGCGAGATGGTTTTGCGGGTGAAGACCGACATCGAGCACAAGAACCCCGCCTTGCGCGACTGGGTCGCGTTCCGGCTGATCGACACGCCGCACCCGCGCGAGGCGGCGGCCGACTACCGCTGCTGGCCCATGCTCGACTTCCAGTCGGGCGTCGACGACCACCTCACGGGGGTCACACACATCATCCGCGGCATCGACCTCCAGGACTCCGCGAAGCGCCAGCGGTTCGTTTACGACTACTTCGACTGGGAGTACCCCGAGGTGCTCCACTGGGGCCACGTCCAGGTCGACGAGTACGACGTGAAGCTGTCGACGTCGACGATCAAGGGGCTGATCGAGACCGGTGAGCTGACGGGCTGGGACGACCCGCGCGCGCCGACGATCCAGTCGATGCGCCGCCGCGGCATCCGGGGACAGGCGCTCGTCGACTCGATGACCGAGCTCGGGATGTCCACCTCCGACGTGGACCTCGCGATGTCGTCCGTCTACGCGAACAACCGCGACCTGGTCGACGACGAGGCGAACCGCTACTTCTTCGTCCGCGACCGCGAGGACGCGCCCGCCGTGGCGCTACCGATCGTCGACGGCGCCGCGCCCGCGCCGGAGACCGGCCACCCGCCGCTCCACCCCGAACACCCGGACCGCGGCGACCGCGAGGTGCCCGCCGGTCGGATCGTCGTCGAGTCCCCGGACCTCCCGCCAGAGGGCGAGCGCGTCTGGCTGAAGGGGTACGGCTGCGTCCGCCACGAGGGCGACGAGCTGGTCTTCGTCGACGCCGACATCGAGGTGGTCCGCGAGGGCGACGTGGACGTGGTCCACTGGGCGCCGGCCGAGGAGGGACTCGACACCCTCCTCCGAACCGTCTCCGGCGACGTGCGGGGTATCGCCGAGCCGGCGCTCGCGGGGGTCGACCCCGACACGGTCGTCCAGTTCGTCCGCGTCGGCTTCGCCCGGATCGACGCGTTCGACCCGGAGGCGACCGACGAGGCGGACGGCCCGAACGGCGCCGAGGATCTGCTGGCGTACTACGCGCATCCGTGAACCGAACTCTGTCAACTCGATCGACCGAATCCGTTCGTCGCGGGCTTTAAACCCGCGACCGGCGAAGCGGGGGCAACAATGGCCATCGACTCGAACTTCGAAGTGAACCGCGAGCGGGTCGGCGAGGAGGACGGCGTCGCCGTGTGGGGACCCGTCGAACCGCCGGAGAAGCAGGGGATCCGCGGGACCCACGTCGCGGTCGACTTCGACATCTGTCTCGCCGACGGCGCCTGTCTGGAGGACTGTCCGGTCGACGTGTTCGAGTGGGTCGACACCCCCGGGCACCCGGAGTCCGAGCGCAAGGCGAACCCCGCCGACGAGGACCAGTGTATCGACTGTATGCTCTGCGTGGACGTCTGTCCCGTGGACGCTATCGACGTCGACCCCGGGCGCGAGAACCGGATCTAAGTAGTCGTTGTCGACGCGATGACGGTCTCCGTCGTCCGAGTTGCTCTTTTATAAGTGGTCGACTGTATCTCGCCGGCGAACACCGCAAAGCCCCAGCCGCGAGGCCGCCGTACGCTCGCTGCGCTCCTCGCTCAGTCGCTACCGCTCCTTCGCTGTGGTGCTTACGTCGCCTACGGCGGCCTCGCGGCTGCCCCTTTGAGTCCCACCCGACCGCGACCGCACGGCACCTCACGCCTCCCCAGCCTCGTCGGCCTCCCTCCGCTTCGCTCCAGTCGGCCGACTCCCTCACGCGTGCTCCTCGCGGCCGCCAAAGGCGGCCGCTCGCAGGCACGCGCCACCGCAGATCTGTTTATAAATAGTCATCACCGTTCCGCTCAGTCGCTTATAAATCTCTCCCGTTCAGCGAGCGCGAACTCGGTCCCGTACCGCTCGACGATCGGGACGTAGGCGTCCCCGATCGCGCGCATACACGCGCTCGTGGAGACGAAATCGAGTTCGTCGGCGACCTCCTCCCACGGCCGGCCCTGAAGCACCTTCCGGACGAGCAGTCGTTCTTGTCGCTCCTCCAGTTCGCCCCCCTCGATCAGCGCCGCGAGCGCGAGGTCGCGGAACGCCCCGGGCGCGGTGTCGTACATCCCCGGGCCGACCGACGCGCCGACGACGGAGCGCCACTCGGTGTCGGTGAGGTCGACCGAGACCGGGCCGGAACACGCCCGGAGCGCGCCGCGGACCACATCCGGGTCGACGTCGCGGTGCGCGTCCGAGAGCCCGTCGCGCTCGCGGTCTCGGAAGGCGACCGCGTGGCGGTCGAGCAGGTCGCCGCCGGCGTCGGTCTCGGGGCGCAGCATGATCGCGGAGTACTCGCCGGAGGCGTCGTTGCGGGTCGTCGAGAGGTGGACGATCCGGTAGCCCGCCCGCATCCAAAAGCGGAGCAGTCGCGGCGTCGTGCCGTAGCCGACGGAGAAGTAGTCGAGCCCCTCCTCGTCTCCGGGGCGGTCGCCGCCGAACTCCGCGTGGACCTCGTCGAGCAGCCGCGAGCCGAACCCCGCGTCCCGGAGCGCGTGGTGGGTCGCGATCCGGACCGTCCGCAGGCCCCGCGGCGCGGCGGCCGCCTCGTCGCGCAGCTGGCTCGTGAGCACGTCCGGCACCATGTTGCCGCGGACGCGCTCCCCCTCGTACATCCCGCGTCGGGTCGCGGCGTCGAGTCCGCCTTCGCGCGCGAGGAGCGCGACCGCCACGACCCGCCCGTCGGCGACGAGCGCGCGCGCGACGAGGTTCGGCGCGTCGAGCAGCCGCGCGAGGTCGTTCGGCTCGGTCCGGTAGTGCGCGGCGACGAGCAGCCCGAACGCCTCCGCGAGCAGCGTCTCGTCCGCGAGCAGGTCGTCCGGGTCGAGCGCGCGGTAGGCAGCGTCGTCGACGGCCGCGTCCGCGACCGCCGCGTCGACCGCGGGCCGGGCGTCGAGCAGGAGCGCGCGCGACGCCCACGCCTCGACCGGGTCGTTCCGCGCGTACCGGATCGGCTCGTCGAGCCGCACGTCGCGGACCGCGAACTGCGAGTCGAGCAGCCGCTCGCGGAACCGGACCGAGAACCCGCGGCCCGCGCCCTCGTAGCCGTGGACCGTCGTACAGAACGCGACCGCCGGCGCGTCGAGGAACCCCTCGAGCAGCCGCACCGGGAGCGCCGCGGCCTCGTCGACGATCGCCGCGTCCGCCTCGGCGGCGGCCGCCGCGGCCGCCGCGGGCGACAGGAAGCGAACGCGACCGCCGGCCGGGGTCCGCAGGTCGCGGTCGTCGCCCCCGGCGTCGTCGTCGCGGTCGTCCCCCTTCCGGCCGACTCCCTCGCCGTCTCCCCCGGTCTCCGCCTCGGTCTCGATCAGCTCCCGCGCTCGCGTGAACACCTCTGCGGCGTTCCGGAACGCCGGCGCGGTGACGAGCACGTCGGCGCCGCCGAGCGCGAGCGCGCCCGCCGCCAGCCCGGCCGCGCTCGATTTCCCGCGCCCCCGGTCCGACTCGACGACGACGGCAGAGCCGGGCTCGGCGAGCGCCTCGAACGCGCGCAGCGCCCGTGCCTGATCGGCCGTGAGACACGCTCTGTACGCAGTTGCGGGGAACGTCGCGTCCGGCGGCGCGCTCGGAGGGTCCCGGTCGCCCGCCTCGTCGCGTTCCCCGGCCGCGCTCCCCGTGAGTCCGTCGCGTTCGATGACGTCGTCGTCCGCCTCGTCGTCGCCGAGCGCGACGACCGCGATCCCGGGATGCGTCCGGAGCGTCGAAACGAGGCGCTCGCGGAACCGCCCAGTCACGTCGTCGACCCCGTACGGGGGGACCGCCAGCGAGTCGTCGAAGCGGTCGCGAATCGCCGGCCAGTCGTCGAGCGCGGGCGTCAGGAGGATCAGCAGCCCGCCGCCGTCGACCGCGCCGACCGCCCGGCCGAGGGCGTTCGGGACGAACCGCTCGTGGCAGTCGAGCACGACCGCATCGCGGGTGCGGCCCAGCAGTTCGTCGGCGTTCCGCGGGCGGTGCTCCTCGAACCGGAATCCCTCCCGCGTCGAGACGATAGAGACCGACCCGTCGGCGACCCCGAGCGATTCGACCGCGTCGTAGGCGGCGTCGACAGCGCGGTCGCGGTCGCCCGCGAGCACGAGGACGCGACGCTCGTTCGCCCGCTCGGCCTCGCCGCGCAGCCGCCGCGTGACCCCCGCGATCATCTTCGCTCGTCGTTGCCGAGGCGCGGGGATGTGTCTTACTCTCCGCGACGCCCGCCAAGGCGGGAGGCTTACGGACGCTCGGCGCGTCGCTCCGGGCATGACCACGGTCACGCTCATCGGGACGCGGCTCGCGGACGTGGGCCGCGAGTTCGTCTACGAGGGGGAATCGGCCGACTGCGAGGGGTGTCCCTACCGCGGCCAGTGTCTCAACCTCTCGGAGGGCACCCGGTATCGGGTGACCGGCATCCGCGAGAACGCCCAGACGCTCGACTGCGCGGTCCACGACGCGGGCGTCCGCGCGGTCGAGGTCGAACCCGCCTCCGTTCCGGCGAACGTCCCCTCGAAGCGCGCGTACGCCGGAAGCAAGGCGTCGCTCGCGGGTCCCTGCCCGCACACCGAGTGCCCGAGTCACGGCTACTGCGTCCCCGACGGCGCCGACTTCGACGAGGAGCGCGTCATCGATCAGGTGCTCGGCGATCCGCCCCACGAGACGTGCGCGCTCGACCGCGACCTGACGCTCGTGGAGTTCCGCGCGGAGGAGTGAGTCCGGCCGCCGCGCCGCCCGTTCCGTCTACAGCGACGTGACCGCGTTCAGCGTGATCCGGATCGCGCGCTCGACGTTGTCCTTCGCCTTCTCCGGCAGCTCGTCGTCGGAGTCCGCGCCCTTCTGTGACCCCGCGACGAGGTTACCGTCGACGGTGCAGATGGCGCCCGCGGCCAGCCCCTTGCGGCGCGCGAGCGAGAAGACGGTCGCGGCCTCCATCTCGACCGCGAGCAGGTTCGCGTCGTTCCAGTCTGCGACGTACTCCTCGTCCTCGTTGTAGAACGCGTCGTCGGAGACGATCGGCCCGACGTGGATCTCCTCGTCGTTGTCCTCGGCCGCCTCGACCAGCCCGGTAAGAACGTCGTAGTCCGGGACCGCGGGGTAGTTCGCGGACTCGTAGCGCTTGCTCGTCCCCTCCTCTTTGGCCGCGCCCGTCGCGACGACCATGTCGCCAACCTCCATGTCGGGCTGGAGCGCCCCGCAGGTGCCACAGCGGACGAACGTCTCGACGCCGACCCGCGAGAGCTCCTCGACCGCGATGGCGGCCGACGGGCAGCCGATTCCGGTCGAGCAGATCGTGAGGTCGACGCCCTCGTAGCTCGCGTTGACGACCTTGTACTCGCGGTTCTGCGCGACGACCTCGCTGTCGTCACAGAGGTCCGCGATCCGGTCGACGCGCCCCGGGTCGCCGGGGATGACCGCGATGTCGTGTACGTCGCCCTCCTCGACCAGCAGGTGCGGCTGTTTCGCCATACGCGCGGCAACAGCCGCCGCGCGCAAAAGCGGACCGGTCGGCGGGCGGGGGTGACGCCGCGATCGACATTTGATATCGCGGTATGTGATTTACGTCGGGATCCAGACGGCGTCGATCCGCCCTCGACGAGGCCGACGGCTTCGGCCGTATCGGCCGATTTATCGCCCGAAGGCTCGAGATCCGCGTATGACCGACGCCTCCGCGGACCTCGCCTCGACGCTCGGTGCCCTCACGGTGGCCTTCCTCCTCGTCGCCCTCGTCGCGGGGACGCTGCTCGATTTTAACTGGACGCAGGCGGTGCTTCTCGGCGGTTTCGCTGCCGTCGTGGCCGTGGCATCCGCGTGGCTGACGGACCGGCGAGCGGACGACGACTGAACCGGTCGTTTCCCGAAATTCTCGACCGTACGGGCGCGATTATTGCGACTGAGAGGCCGGACGGAGGCTTTTATACCCATTCGGCGCCGACATCGTCCAATGCGATTCAGTCGCGACCGTCGGGGCCAGTCGGTCGTGGTCGGGACGGTGATCCTGTTCGGCTTCCTGATCGTCGCGCTCGGGGTCTATCAGGTTCAGGTCGTCCCGACGGAGAACGCGGACGTCGAGTTCGAACACAGCCAGAGCGTCGAGGACGACTTCGGCGACCTCCGGAACGACGTCCTCCGAGCGGGGTCGACCGGGTCGACGGGTTCGACGCAGATCCGACTCGGCACGCGGTATCCGGCCCGGACGTTCTTCGTGAACCCGCCGCCCGTGTCGGGGTCGATCGAGACCGAGGAGACGGGCGCGATACGGGTCCGAAACGCCACCGTCGGCGCCGGCTCACATCCGAACGTCGCCGCGTTCTGGAACACGAGCCCGGCGTTTTCGACGCGGTCGCTCCGCTACGAGGCGGGCTACAACGAGTTCGACGGCGCCCCGCGGCTCACCTACGAGCACTCCCTCGTCGCCGCCGAGTTCGACGATTCTGTCCTGCTCAGGTCGGGACAGACGGTCGTCTCGGACGACCGGATCTCGCTGACGGCGCTGAGGGGATCGGTGTCCGAAACCGGGATCACGCCGCGCAGCGTCGACGCGCGGGCCGTGTCCGCGAGCGATACCACCGTTCCGCTGGAGCCGACGGGCGGCAACGTCACGCTTGAACTGCCGACGGCGGTCGAGAACGCCTCCCTGCTCGCGGACCGCTGGACCGATGCGCTTCCGGCCAGCGCGACGGCGACGCCGAACGCGACCGGGGAGGCGATCCGGGTGACGCTGGCGAACGGCTCGGACCCGTACCGACTGGCGCTCTCCGAGGTGTCGCTCGACGCGTCGGGAGACACCGAACCGGCCTACGTCGTGCCTGTCGGGTCCGAGACTGCCGCCGTCGGAGAGAGGGTCGGCGTCGAGGTCCGCGACCGCTACAACAACCCGGTGCCCGACGCGGACGTGTCGATCGCGGGAGACGGTCGAGTAAACACGACGAACGGCGACGGACGCGTGTTCTTCGAGGCGAACAGGACGTCGCTCACGGCGACGATCAACGGAACCGCGGGACCCGTCTACGAATCGGTGACGTTCGATGTCACCGACGGCGGTGGCGGTGGATCCGCTCGAACCTTCGATGTCGAGTGGGAGGAAGACTCACCAATCCGCGTCGAAGAGCAGGGGAACAGCCCGACACTGTCAATCAGTGTTTCTGATACAGACTCCGGTAATCCGATCGAAAACGCGGACGTCGACGTGTCGTTCGGGCCGAAATCGGCCAACCCTGGCGTCCCGGACGTGGGTGATGCCTCTCCAACCGATTCAGACGGGCTGACGACGGTAACGTTCGATCCGAGCGCTGCGAACGCCGGAGATGAGTTTTATTTATACGCCGCAGCCGGAGATGACGTCGATCGGATTCCTGTCGTGATCGTCCCGCCCAGTTCGATCGGTGGGACGGTAACTGATGCCGAAACCGGAAGCCCGCTTGACGGTGCGGCGATCACGGTCTACGAAGGCGATAGCACCGATCCGGCCGACGAAGTCAGATCCACGACGACTACCGCTGATGGCTCGTACTCGATTAACGTTGAACCCGGGCAGTATACCGTGGAAGCGAGCGAGGACGGCTACTCTGCTGAGACAACGCTAACCGATGTCGCTCCCGAGGAAAGCGTCGAAAACGTTGACTTCGCGCTCAGCCCAGTGGCGTCCCCGGAGCTGTACCCCGACGCAGTCTCCGTGACGGCAGGTACGATCGATAACTTCGGAAACCTACAGAACGAGAACGCTCAGGTTACAACACTAAGCCAGCCCGGCACGGGACAGTCTCCCCCCTTCGATATTACCACGACTACTGAAAATGTTCCCAGCGGAACGTATTCACTGGAACTCGGCGTCGTCGGCGTCAACCAACAGGGGAACTCCGGCGGGATCGATGTCACGGTGACCGACGAGTCCGGAACCGTCCTCGGAAGCACTACTCTCACTGCGGCTGACGAGGGAACGACGGTGACTGTCCCGCTGGACACGACGACCTCCGTACAAGATATCTCGGTTCAGTACGCTGCGAATCGACGCGACGATACGCTTGACCTCGATTTCCAGCGGTTAGTAGAGTAAGCGCTGAAACTCTCTCACAACCTCGAAGCCCGTTTTGAACTGTTGGCGGTCGTCAACGGTTTCCTGATTATCGTATCTAATACTCAACTCAACACACTGATATGTGCCTGTCGAGGCCGTTATGACAGTACCGTTCAAATGGTCCCCTCCTACAACGATCGCGCCCAGTCGGAGACGGTCGGGGTCATACTGTTACTCGGCGTCTTCGTCGTGAGCGCGAGCGCCATCGGGGTCGCCTACATCGGGGACGTGGCCTCCGGCGGCGACGAGGTCGTCGTCTCCGCGGACCTGAGCGCGGACGGGACCGACCTCCGGGTCAGCCACCTCGGCGGCGACGCCCTCCCGAACGACGAGCTCGCGGTCGTCGTCAGGGCGAACGGAAACGCGACTCGGTATCCGTTCGCGCCGCCATCGGGAGAGTTCGCTCCCGGGGACCGCCGCACCGTTTCGGACGCGCTCGTCGCGGACGCGTCCAACGAGGTCCGACTCTACCACGAGCCCTCGGGGAAGGAGATCGAGCGGGCGTCGCTGACTCCGGAACCCGATCCGACCGCCGAAACGGGGTCGATCGAGGGGACAGTCGTCGGTCCCGACACGGCGTCAATGCGGGTCGCTTCCGGCGCCTCGCTGGGAATCCGGCGGTCCGTCGTTCCCCTGTCGGGCGCGACCGTCGCCGTCGACGGCGCCGGCCGCGTCGCCGAGGTAACGACCGGACCCGGCGGCGCGTACCGGGTCGACGATCTCGATCCGGGAGAGTACGAGGTGTCCGCGAGTGCGCCGGGACTCGCCGTCTCGGCGGCCACGGCGACCGTCGAGCCGAACGCGACGACGACCGTCGACCTGCGGCTCGACCCGCTCCGCCCCGCGGAGTTCGACGTCGAAATCGGGGCCGTCGACGCGACGGTCGACGCGGGCGACCCGCTCACCGTCGACGCGACCGTCGAGAACGTCGGCGATGAGAACGGGACGCGGACGGTCGCGCTCAGCGTCGGCGACGAGGAGGTCGACTCGGACGAGGTCACGCTCCGCCCGGGAGAGCGCCGGACGGTCTCGCTGCGCTGGCAGACGCTTCCGACCGACGTCGGCGAGCAGACGCTGACCGTCGACACCGGGGACGACGACGCGACGACGACCGTCGAAGTCCTCGACGCCCCGACCGACGCGGTCGCGTACGTCGACAGCGACGGCGACGGCGTCCGGGACGAGACGTACACCGCGGTCGAACTCGCTTTCCTCGGTCCCGTCGACGGCCATCTCGTCGTGTTCGACGACGTCGACGTCGCGGTTCCGGTCGAGACCACGGCCGACCGCGTCACGGTCCGGGACGGGGTCGCGATCGACGCCGACGCGGTCGCGATCGAGGCCAGCGGGGATCTGCGGGTCGGTGACGGCTCCACCGTTGATACGTCGTCGTGGGGCGTCTTTGGGTCTACCGCCGGCGACGTGGTCCTCCGAGCCGGCGGGACCCTCGACGCTCGCGGCGCGACGGTGACGACCGCCGCGGAGTCCCTGAGCAGGTTCGCTTGGACCAGCGCGGGCGACATCGAACTGACGGCCGGCGGCGACGCCGACCTCCGCGACGGGACGTTCGACGCGACCGCCGAAGGCTGGTTCGGCCGCGGAGACGGCCGGATATCGGTCACGGCCGGCGAAGCCGTCCGGACCGACGGGGCGTCGTTCGCCCCCGAGCGGGAGTGAGTCGCCGCCGCGGACTCTTCCACGATCGACGTACCCGCCATCGACAAAGCCATATGCCGTCCTCGTGAACGACCGTGTATGACCGCAGTCGGGATCGACGGCATCGAGATCTGGACCGGCAAGCTCAAGCTCGACCTCCCGGGCACGTTCGCGCCGGAGAAGGGCGACGACCCGGAGAAGTACACGAAGGGGCTCGGACTCAACAACTCCTCGTTCCCGGACGTGTACGAGGACATCGTCACGATGGGCGCGAACGCCGCGAAGCGACTGATGGACCGCAAGGGGCTGGAGCCGGCGGACGTCGGTCGGATCGACGTCGCCACGGAGTCCGCGTTCGACCACTCGAAGCCGGTGTCGACGTACATCGCCGGCTGCCTCGAACAGGTGTACGACGGCGACTTCACCCACGCGAACAAGGGCGAGCGTAAGTTCGCCTGCCTCGCCGGCACGCAGGCGATAGACGACGCGTACAACTGGATCCGGGCCGGCCGGAACCGCGACCGTCCCGCGATCGTCATCACCACGGACACGGCGCTGTACGCCCGTGGCGACCCCGGCGAGGCGACGCAGGGCGCCGGCGCCGTCGCGATGCTGATCGACGAAGAGCCCTCCGTCGTCGAGCTGTCGACCGATCAGGGGTACGGGTCGAAAGACGAGACGGACTTCCTCAAGCCGAACCAGCAGTTCCCCAGCGTCGACGGGAAGCGGTCGGTTCAGGTGTACCTCTCCCGGATGCGCGAGGCCCTGGAGGACTACGAGTCCGTCACGGACGACATCGAACTGGAGGACTTCACCTACGCCCCCTTCCACACGCCGTTCCCCGGAATGGTCCGGAAGGCGGCGCTGTTGGCGTACCGCCACGTCATCCGCGACACCGCCCACGAGGACGCGCTCGCCGACGAGATCGGTCGTCAACCCCGGGAGAGCGAGTACGACGACCGCGACGCCTACGAGGAGGCGATCCGCGGGTACATGGACGACCTGAAGACCACCGAGCAGTACCAGACGTGGTACGAGACCGCCGTCGAGCCGACGCTCGAACTCTCGCGCGAGGTCGGTAACTGGTACACCAGCTCCGTCCACATCGCCCGCGTGAGCGCCCTGCGAGACGCGCTGACCCGCGACAGCGAGTTCGTCGGAGACACGCTGCTCGTCGCCTCCTACGGCTCCGGCGCGCAGGCCGAGATCCACGCCGAGACGATCCGCGAGGGGTGGCGCGCGGAGATCGAGGGCCTGGACATCGACGACCAGCTCGACGCCCGCTACGACCTCACGTGGGACGAGTACGAGGACGTCCACGACGTCCACGAGTACGACATGGACGTCGAGCGCGAGATCGAGGAGTTCACCCAGCCCGACGGGGAGTTCGTCTTCACCGGCTGGGGTCGGATGAACGAGCGGAAGTACGAGTACGTCGAGTAGCTGCTCGGCGAGTCGGCGGCGAGATCGCGCCCTCGTGGTTCCGTTCTTGGGTCCGCTCTCCCGTGAAAACAGGTCACACGACGCTTCTCGAATACGATGGGTTTAAACGACGTTAGGCTGAAATTCACCTCAATGGTAACCATCTACGACGTGCCGGCCGACGACCTCATCGAGGCCGTCGCCGCGCGACTCGAGGACCGGATCGACGAGCCCGACTGGGTCGAGTTCACCAAGAGCGGCGCCGGCAAGGAGCTTCCCCCGGAGCAGGACGACTTCTGGTACGTCCGCTCCGCGAGCCTCCTGCGGAAGGTCGCGCAGAACGAGCCGGTCGGCATCGAGCGGCTCGCCACCGAGTACGGCTCGAAGAAGCGCGGCTCGAACCGCTACTCCGTCCGCCCCGGCGAGCACGAGGGCGGCTCCCGCAAGCTCATCCGCTCGGCGCTCCAGGCGCTCGAAGCGGAGGGACTCGTCACCACCGCAAGCGGCGAGGGCCGCCGCGTCTCCGACGAGGGCGAGGCGTTCCTCTCCGAGGTCGCGACCGAGGTCTTCGAGGACCTCGACCGGCCGGAACTCGAACGCTACGCGTAACTCGGCTCTTCTGTCCGTTTTCGCCGTAATCGATTAGCTGCGGCCGCGCTCGGAACCGTCAGCACGCCCGATTTTGCGGCCGATATTCGTGTCTCTCCGGTGTTTACCAAATCCGGCCGATCGCCAGTATATATTGAATATCGCTATATCAAAATCGGATCGGCGTCGACGCCCAGAGTTTCGGAGGATAGGTCCGTGGATTGAATCGCCATTAATCGGGCGCGTAGGCGTCCGCCACACAATCACGAAGTTCCTCGGGCGTCGTCCACGTGTACACACGATCCACCCGCCCCATCGAGAGGAGATAGTGTGCGAACATCCCGTCGTAGGCCGCATACTGTTCCTCCTCAGTCTCGTAGGTCCGGTAAAACGCCCGCGTCCGATCCCGATAGGTCGACTGATCGATGTAGCCCGCTTCCCACGCGTGCCCGCCTTGGGAATGTTCGTACACCCCCACGATACGATCCGCGTAGCTGACCAGCAGTTTGAATTTCGACGTGAAGAACTCTGAGAGATCCAGAATATCGTCCATCAGGAACGCGTCGACTCCGTCATCGGAGTTCAAGGCTGCGGCATCGCTCGCGAGTTGGTCGCGAACAGTTTCCAATCGTAGCCGCTCCTCCTCACCGTAGGAACCGAGAACGAAATAGGACGTGTTGTTGATGAACCGTCCGAGGTTCTCGTGCATCGCAGTCTGGATCGCCTCGACCCGTTCGGGTGTGAGCGTCTCACCCGGCTGGTCACCCAATTTGTCAATCACTACACGGGTTGCGTCGTCGTTGATCATACTGGGCATCATTCACCATCGCCACCTAACGGTACATACGACCGGAAGTGGAATACGCAAGCACGTTGTCTACCATTTCGAGTTTCACCGAAATGGTTTTCCGACCGAGGGACAAACACCATACACAATGTCCCGGCCTGACGCCGCCCCGGTCACGCCAGCCGAGCACTCGGACGGTCTCGATCCGATCGCAGCGTTGAGTGTCCTCGACGACACGACCCGCGCGAATATCATCGGGACGATCGTCGGTCATCCGAAAAGCGCGCCCTCAAAGAAGGAACTCGAATACTACAATCCGAGTATCGCAGCGTCGACGCTCACCGACCACGTCATCCGGCTGGAGGAAGTGGGACTGGTCGAGTCCATCGAACGAGATCGTGATGGACTCAAACGGGGCCAGCCGTACCGGTTCTTTCAGTTGACCGCTGCCGCCCGCGAGCTGTTCGACCGGAACAACCTCTTCGAGCCCGACGCATACCGAGAACTGTTCGCTGAAGTCGAGAAAACAGACGAAATCAAGGCCGCCGAAGCTATCGAGCGTCCGAACGGACGAAACTGAAATTCACCTCAAGGCGTACGTTTTGTCGGACGGAGAACTCGACGTCTGGGATATTCCGGAAGCGTAACCAGCGCAACGCCGCCAAGAGAGATCAGTCTCGATTTCGATTCTCCGAGGTTGTCGACGACCGTCGCCTCTCGTTCGTGCGAATGCCGTGCCGCCAGCTCGGTCGGATGGGGGGAGAATCGGGTCGCAGACTCGGTCGCGCTGGCGACCCGAAACACGAGGTCGACGCCGGCGACGGCTCGACGCGCGAGGGCGTCGCGAAACGAGTTATCCCGTGTTCTTCATCCCGGCGGCGATGCCGTTGACGGTGAGCCGCAGGGTGCGCTCCTCCTCGTCGGTGCGGTGGGTGCGCCCGAGCAGGTTCGCCTGGAGCAGGTTCAGGGGGTCGACGTAGGGGTTCCGGCGGTCGAGGCTCTCTTCGAGCCACTCGCGGCGGAGCAGCTGGTCACGGCCGCTGATAGCCAAGACGAGTTCGCAGCCGCGCTCGTACTCGCCGACGAGTTCGGGGAAGAAGCGCTCGCGGAGGTCGTCGTCGGCCAGGTCGGCGTACTCGGCGGCGATCTCGGGTTCGGTGCGCGCGAGCGCCAGCGAGGCGTTGTCGAGCGTGGTCCGGAAGAACGGCCACTCGTCGAACATCTCGCGGAGGACCTCCATCCCCTCCTCCTCGCCGACCTCGTCGAGGTAGGCGTCGATGCCGGAGGCGATCGCGTACCAGCCGGGCAGGATGAGCCGGGTCTGGGTCCACGAGAACACCCACGGGATCGCCCGCAGGTCCTCGACGCTGCGCTCGCCGGATCGAGAGGCGGGCCGCGACCCGAGGTTGAGGTTCTCGACGACGCTGATCGGCGTCGCCTGCTCGAAGTAAGAGACGAACCCGTCCGTGTTCAACAGGTCGCGGTACGTCTCCCGGGCGGCGGGCGCCATGATCTCCATCGCCTCCACCCACCGGTCGGGCACGTTCTCGACCGGCTCCTCGTTCGCTTCCTTCCGAGCGCGGATCTGCGCGTCGAGCATCTGTTCCAGCTCGCGCTCGGCGATCCGCGGGTTGGCGTACTTCTCGGCGATGGCCTCGCCCTGCTCGGTGAACTTCACCTGGCCGGTGACGGTCTCGTTCGGCAGCGCGAGCAGCGCCTCGTTCATCGGGCCGCCGCCGCGCGAGATCGAGCCGCCGCGGCCGTGGAACAGCCGGAGGGTGACCTCCTCCTCGCGGCAGAACCGGGCGATCCGCCGCTGGTTCTCGTAGAGGTCCCAGTTCGCCGCGAGGAACCCGTTCTCCTTGTTGGAGTCGGAGTAGCCCAGCATGACCTCCTGTACCTCGTTGCGGGTCTCGAGCGCGGCCGCGTACGCCTCGTTCTCGAAGAGGGTGCCGAGGATGCGCTCGGCGCCGTTGAGCGCCGACTCGGTTTCGAGCAGCGGGACCACGTCGACCGCGCAGTGGTCGGGGAGGGAGACGACCCCGACCTGGTCGGACAGGAAGAGCACCTCCAGCACGTGGCTCGGCTCCTCCGTCATCGAGATGCAGTAGGTGTCTATCGCCTGCTGGCCGTACTCCTCCTGCCACTCAGCGAACGACTCGAACCGCTGGAGGACGCGCTCGGTCGTCTCCGAGACGTCGCCCGGTTCGTCGAGGTCGATGACCGGGTCCTCCTGAAGGATCGCCTCCGTGAGGAAGTCGACGCGCTCCGACTCGTCCATCCCGCGGTAGTCGACGCCCTCGACGCCGACCGCCTCGGCGACGGCCTTGGTGTGGTTCTCGCGGTGGTCCCGCAGGTCGAGCGACGCCAGCGTGAGACCGAACGTGTCGACCTGCCGGCGGAACGGCTCGACGAACGACTCGAGGACCGACTCCTGGCCGTCGGCGCGCAGCGACTCGGCGATGATGTCGAGGTCGCCGAGGAAGGCGTCGCCGTCGGGGTACTCCCCGGGTCGAACGTCGTTGACGCGGTCGAGCCGCTCGCGCATCAGCCGGAGCTTCTGGCGGTACGGCTCGTCGGGGTAGCGCTCGCGGGCCTCCTCGACCACCGTCGGGAACCGCTCGGCGTCGGCCGCGAGCGACCGTGCCAGCGCGTCGCCGTCGGCGTACCGATCGCCGTCCTGGCTCAGCACGGCCGAGAGCCGCTTACAGCGGTCGCGGTACTTCTCGACGGCGATCTCCCGCTGGCGTTCCAGCGTCTCGTCGGTCACCTCGGGGGTGACGAACGGGTTGCCGTCGCGGTCGGAGCCGGCCCACGAGCGGAACTCGAAGAGCTTGGGGCAGTCGACGTCGTCGTACTCCTTCGAGATGGTCTCCTCGAACTCCTCGTAGGCGTCGCCGACCACGTCGAACAGCGTGTTCTCGAGGTACCACTGGACGTTGCGCGCCTCGTCTTCCGGCTCGGGCGCTCGCTGGCGGACCTGTCGGGTGCCCCACAGGCTGGTCACCTCGGCGCTGACGTCGCGCCAGACGGCGCGCCGCTCGCGGTCGGTGAGGTTGCGCTCGTCCAGCTCCTCGAGGTGGTTCGCGATGGATCGGAGCTTGGACTTCACGGTCGACCGTCGGGCCTCGGTCGGGTGGGCGGTGAACGTCGGCTCGATGAGCACGTCCGCGAGCAGCTCCTCAAGCTCGGCGGCGTCGACGCCGTTCTCGGCGAACTCGGCTATCGTCGCGTCGAAGGAGTCGTGGAGGGCGGTCCCGTCGTCGGCGTTCCGGACCGCGCGGACCCGCTCGCGCTCCTCGGCGAGGTTGATCAGCTCGAAGTAGGTCGTGAACGCGCGGGCGACGACCTCCTCGCGGGTGGTCGAGAGACCGTCGACCGCCTCGTGGAGGTCGTCGCGGTTCGAGGCGTCCCCCCGTCGGTAGGCGATCGCCGCGTTCCGAAGCGTCTCGACCGTCTCGTACGCCTCGGTCGAGGCCTGCGCGGCGAGGACGTCTCCCACCAGCGCCCCGAGCTCCCGAACGTCCGTCCGCACGTCCCGATTGTGCAGCTCCATACCACGGATACTGCGGTCGGGGTCGGTTAAAAACCGCGGTCCGGACGAAGGTTTGCCTCGGGACCGAGTAAATACGTTCACGATCGTTTCTGTGTGACTTCGTCCGCGGGGACGCGTTCGACGAGCGACTCGGCTCAGAGACGGTCGGGTTCGGAGTGTCGGCGACGACCGCTCCGGGATCCGATTCTCGGCGCGGTAGAGGGTTCGTCACCCTTTTTACCGATCCTCCCTGACGACCGAGTATGAGTGCGTCCGACAAGTATCCGTCAGAGTCCGGGCGGCGACGCTTCGTGAAGGGCGTCGTCGGCGGCGCGGCCCTCGCGGGGGTTGGCGCGATGGGGTCGGCGACCGTGAACACCCTGACGACCTCCGGTGGCGTCGGGGGCGGGTCGACGATCGCGAAGACCATCGCGCATACCGGCGGCCCGGCGCCCCGCGGGCTTCCGCAGATCCCGCTCCGCGTCACCGACGACGGCTACATCGAGGGGATTTGGCCCGAGACGACCACCGTCACCCAGGAGGGACAGGAGATCGAGGTCGCTCAAGAGGAGCTCGGCGGGGAGACCTACACCGGCGCGTGGTTCCAGTACTGCGGCGTCGAGTCCCAAGAGAACGTCCAGCCGAACTTCGAGTCCGACAACCTGTTCCGCGCCGCGAGCGGCCCGCCGTACGACTGGCAGTCGAACACGTACTCGGGCGGCGACCGGATCCACATCGACGACTTCGACGACTACACGGAGTGGGGCAACGGGATCGGCAGCGAGGGCGTCGGCAAGCCAGCGTCGGTCACGTGGCGCTCCGAGGACGCCGAGACCAACCTCAACGCGGTCGTCATCCGCTCACCGGAGATCGAGGAGGCCGCCCAGAACAACGAGTGGCTCCAGGCGTCGACCGATCAGGGGTTCATGGCGTACCTCAACGTCTGTACGCACTTCTGTTGTATCCCGGGGTACAAGGTGTTAGAGGAGTCCGCCCGCTACGACGCCGGCGACGGAACGTACTGCGTCTGCCACCAGTCGACGTACGACCCGTTCACCATCGAAGAAGCGCTGTTCATCGCCCGGCCCCGCCCCGAGGAGTAAGTCCGTACCCGCTGCGTTTCTGCCGTTCTCTCGTCTCGCCGATCTGTCTCGCACAGGATCGCCGCCGCGCTTTTCACGCCGCTCGCCCGAGGCACGGTATGAGCGACGACACCCCCGCGGACGCCGACGCGTCCGCGAGCGACGACTTCGAGACGGAACTCGCCCGCGCCCGTGACCTCCTCGACGGCGACGACATCGACGCGGTCCACGTCGGCGTCGTCCGCGACGGCGAGGTCGACACCACGTTCGCTCAGCGCACCGACGACGACCCCGACGGCGCCGGGCTCCGGGCGCTCGCGCTGCTCGCCGCGCACGTCCGGCTGGTCGCGGGCGAGGCCGGCGTCGACGCCTCTACCGTCGCCGGCGACGCCGCGACGCTCGCGGGACAGGTCGAGCAGATTCCGGCGGACACCGACCAGATCCCTGACGAGTAGCAAAGAGAGGGGATTCGGTTTCCCGCGGTGGCTCAGTCTGGGTCGTCGGGTTCCGTCGCCCGGATCCGGCGGAGCTGGTGGGTCACGCCCGCAAGCGCGACGAGCAGGACCGCGAGGTTGAACACGGCGAGCGCGACGGACTGGTAGGCCGGGTCGAACCAGGTGCGGATCGCGTTCCCGGACTGGCTGTAGAACCCCCAGCCGGCGACGACCGCGAGCAGCGACAGCGCGGCCAGTCCGACGCGGTCGAGCAGCCCGCGGAGGTCGTCGGTCGAGAAGCGGTCGAAGCCGGGGGAGTCGACCGGCTCCGTCCATTTGTTCGTGTCGGTGCCTTCGGACTCCGTCTCTGTGCGGTCGGTCGCGTCGGTGTCGTCGGTCATGGGCTGTGGGTCGTGAGTCGGATCGGTCGCGGGTTCGTCGCTCGCGTGGGGACCGTCGTCGGCCGCGCTCTCGGCGGGCGGTTCGTCCGTCATTGTCGCCTCCGCGCGGTCAGCGCCGCGACGACGAGCGCGACGAGCGCGACGATGGGACCGAATCCGGGCGTCGAGTCGTCGCTGGTGCTTCCGTCCGGCGCGGCGCCGTCGGCGGCGTCGTCGCCCGCTGCGCCGTCCTCGCCGCGCTGGAAGTCCTCGACGGAGAACTCCACGTCGCGGACGGTCTGGTTCGCGCTGATCGTTTCCCGCGGGTTCAGGTTCGCGACGCCCTGCGTCTCGTCGACGAGCACGTCGTCGTCGAACAGCGCGGCGTCGACGTAGTAGTTGTACCCGTCGGGGACCTCGACGGTCGCCGTCACGGTGTCGGTGCGGCCGGGGCGGACGGTGCCGACCGTCTCGGTCGCCTCTGCGGCGATCACGTTCGACTCCGCCTGCCGCAGGAGCAGTCGGAGGTCGATGTCCTCGCTCGGCTCGTCGCCGCGGTTCGTCACCGAGATCGACGTCGACAGCGTCGCCGTCTCGTTGTCGGCCTCGACGACGCTCACCGCGACGGTCGGCCAGACGGAGCCGTCGGTGAACCCGACCTGCGTGTCCGCGTAGTCGGGCGTGAGCGCCGCGACGCCGGCGACCCGGGTGGTCTGCTGCTCGCGGCGCTCGCCGTCCGCGAAGACGACCGTCTCGATGCGGTAGCCCCCCTCGCGGTCGACGGTCACGGTGCCGTTGACGGTGCGTTCCCCCTCGAAGTCGACGTCGCCGACGTCGACCGTCGTCTCGTCCGCGAGGAGACCGGACTCGCTGCCGATCGCGCGGTGACGGACGGTGACGTTCTCGACCGTCGATCCGCGGTGTCGGAGGTCGGTGCCGAGCCGGAGTTCGGCAGTCTCGCCGCGGACCTCGCCGGGCGCGACGGTCGCGCCGGCGATGTCGATCCGGCCCGGCGGTTCGTTCGTCTCGCGCGGGTCGCTGATAGCGTCCGGCGCGGCGACAGCGCCGACCGCGCTCACGACGAGGAGCGCGGCGGCCGCCGCCAGGAGGGCTGTGCGGGTGTCCATGTGTGACCCCTCTCAAGCGAAATATAAGTGCTTTGTCCAGACGCGGACCTGAGACGCTCAGAACCGATCTTAGAGGACGCGATACTGGCCGTTCGACTCGGTGACCTCCCCGCGACGCACGAGGCGGGTCAGGATCTCGCGGGCCGCGTCGGCGGGGACGCCGTCGGCCGCGGCGCGCTCCACGACCGCCGCCTCGGTGGGGTCGTCGACGGCGTCGACCGCGTCGCGGACGACCTCGGTTCGGCTCCGCGACCCGCCTCCGTCGCCCTCGGCGCGCGAGGCGGCCTCGTCGACCGCGTCGGCGTCGATTCCGGCTGATTCGAGGTACTCGCGGTCGTCGATGCCGGCCTCTTCGACGGCGGCTTCCAGCTCAGAGACGTGGTCGACCTCGGCGAACGCGGCGCTGTCGCCGCGTTTCTTCGCGAGCAGCGCCGACCGCGCCTCCTGTGCGGCCGCGCGCTCGTCGGACTCGAAGAAGCGCTTGAGCTTGGCCGTCTTGTGGGTCTTGCCGCACCGCGAGCATTTCGCCGTCTCGCTCGTCTCCGGGTCCGTGACCAGCCACATGTTGGCGCACTCGTTGCAGCCGACGACCGCGTACATACGCCCCGATTCGCCGGCCCCGAATTTGAACCCTCGGCTCCGGGACGCGACCGCGACCTCGAACACCGCAAACGATGCGGTGGCGCGTGCCGACGAGCGCCCGAAGGGCGCGAGTCGCACGCGCGAGGGAGTCGCGGGGGCCCGCCGCGCCCCCCCCCCGGGGGGGGGGGCGGGGGGGGCGGGGCG